>NZ_JAVFWN010000017.1 GCF_030929495.1 Nocardioides sp. LHD-245
GCCGGTTGGCAGGCCCGACATCCGTTCCCCGGGATCGTGATCTGGCGCGATCCCCACGGGGCCCACTACCTGGTCGACCCGACCGGCACGAGACGCATCACCGCCGCGAGCGGTGACGACACACCCACTCACGTCGACATCATGGTCACCAACTTCGTCCTCGACCACGCCGCCTGACCGCTCGATCGATCAGTAGCCGACCAGCTTGGGCTCGGCCTCGATCGCCCGCAGCGATTGCCCCTGCCCGTCGATGGTGACGGTCCCGGGAATGGCCTGCCACCCGCCGTCCGCGATCCGATAGCGGCCGGTGTAGGTCGTCGACAGGCTGGGCAGGTACTCGCCCTTGCGCAGGTAGTTGTGGGTGATCGTGAGATCGGGATACGGCGCCCCCGGCTCGGTCGTGCTCCTCGACTCCCCGTCGCCGAAATGCCACACGAAGGTCGCCGGCGTGGCCTCCAGGGTGACGGGCTGCCCGAGGAGGGTCACGGTCGTGCTGATCGGATCGGTGCTCGTCGTGTAGAAGTTCGTCCTGAAGTTGACCAGGGTCAGCCCGTCGGGTGGCTGGATCGTCAGGGTGCCGGCGGGCAGCTTGAGCTCGGCGAACGCGCGCCGCACGTCCTCGGCTGTGAGAGCTGGGGGCTCATCGGCTCCACACACCATTGCGTTGTCTGATTCGCCGGACTGCGTGCCAACTACAGCTTCAGCTCCGGGGCAAGCCTGCTCACCGATAACGATGTGCGGCCCGGCCGCTCCGTCATCGACCTGTTGTGGAGCGCCGTGGTCCGAACCGGACTGCTGAGACTCGTCCACCTGCTCAACCCAGAACGTTTCATCTGAGGTGCCGGACGAATCACCATCATCCGCATGCGCCGACGGACTGACCAACGACAGCATGACGGCCATCGTCAGAACGCGGGCCTTCAATTGAGTTCCATGACGTCGAGGCGCCAGTGTGTGTCGCCCACCCACAGGACGTAGAGGTTCCAGTCGTCGGCCCCGGGGGCTCGGGCCTCTTTATTGCCGTCGTTCGAGATGATTGTCTGTGCGTCGTGTGAGACCCGAGTTTCGCTGCGGAAGGCGTATATGTCTGACTTTGAAGTCACCTCCGCCAACCTCGTGCGATCGACTCGATGGACACCACCGGCGATCGATCCGCCTGACCGATAGTGTCTTCTGATACCTCGAATGCCCGCCTGACAGCCCTTGCAGGTCGTTGCGGATGCAGCCTTGAGCGCCTTCACATCGCCGGTGACCTGCGCGTAGTTGATCAGGTCCCAGTAGTACGTGATGAACGCCCGGGCGCCTTCCTCGCTCGCCTGCTTGGCCGCCTCCGGAAGCACCGGCTCCGCCGGTGGCGTCGCCGTCGGCGACGGCGTGTCCATGGTCCCGGTCGGGCTCCACGTCGACGTCGGGTCGCGGGGGTCCGGATCGTCGTCGGTGCAGGCGGCCGCGGAGAGCAGCAGGACCAGTGCGGCGGCGAACAGGCCGAGCGCCGGCGGGCCGCCGGCGGTGCGGTGTGTGCGCATGGGTCCTCCCGAGATGTGCAGCGCCCGGACCGGGGACGCGTTCGCGACGCTATCCCGATCCGGGCGGTGCCCGCCACCGAGGCAGCGGCGGGCTGTGGAGGAGCCGGCAGCGCTCAGCGGCTCACCGGGCGCATCACCAGGTGCGCGCCCAGACGCAGTAGTCGGCGGCGCGCAGCCGCTCCAGCGCCTCCGTGGAGAGCGGGGCGGCGGCATCGATGACGACGTACCCGAGGCCGTCCTTGGTCGAGAGCAACTGGTCGACGACATTGTCACCGGCCTCCGCGAAGGTGGCGTTGAGGTCGGCGAGGACGCCCGGCACGTTGCGGTGCAGCAGCCCGAGACGGCGGCCTGCCGGCAGCTCGGGCGGGAGGACGGCAGGCAGGTTGACGGAGAGCGCGGTGCTGCCCTCCAGGGCGAAGCGGGCGAGCTTCTCGGCGACGAACCAGCCGATCTCCTCCTGCGCCTCCTGGGTCGACCCGCCGATGTGCGGGGTCAGGATGACGTTGTCGAGGCCGCGCAGCACCGAGTCGAACGGGTCGCCCTGTGCCTTCGGCTCGGACGGGAAGACGTCGACGGCGGCGCCGGCGATGTGGCCGGAGATCAGGTGGTCGCGCAGCGCCTCGTAGTCGACGACCATGCCGCGCGAGGCGTTGATGAGCATCGCCCGCGGCTTCATAGCAGCGAACTCCGCGGCACCGAAGAAGCCGGCGTTGCCCGCCCGTCCGTCGACGTGCAGGCTGACGACGTCGGAGACCGCCAGCAGCTCCTTGAGGGTGCGCACTCGCCGGGCCGTGCCATGGGCGGGCCGGTCGGCGGTGTCGTAGAAGACGACGTTGAACCCGAGCGCCTCCGCCACGGTCGAGAGCTGGGTGCCGATGTTGCCGTAGCCGACGATGCCGAGCGTCCGCCCGCGCACCTCGTGGCTGCCCTTGGCCGACTTGTCCCACACGCCCTCGTGCATGCGCTGGGTCTTCTCGGGGAGACGGCGCGCGAGGGCGATGATCTCGGCGATGACCAGCTCGACGACGCTGCGGGTGTTGGAGTACGGCGCGTTGAAGACGCCGACGCCCTTCGCGGCGGCCGTCTTGAGGTCGACCTGGTTGGTGCCGATGCAGAAGCAGCCGACGGCGACCAGGTCGGTCGCCTCGTCGAGCACCCGGGTCGTCACGTTCGTGTTGGAGCGGACGCCGAGCAGGTGGACACCGGGCAGCGCGGCGATCAGCTCGTCCTCGGACAGGGAGCCCGGACGCAGCTCCACCTCGTAGCCGCGGCCCTCCAGGGTCTCGACGGCGGCCGGATGGATGTTCTCGAGCAGCAGAGCCTTCACGGCAGAACCTTACGGGGAGCTGATGGTGGGAGCGCGTCCGGCCCAGGTGGCGAGCACGGGGCCCGGGTGAGCTGATCGCGTGACCGACTCAGCTCCAGTCGACGCTGTAGTAGCGCGTCTCCTGGTACTCGCGGATGCCCTCGTTGGCGCCCTCGCGGCCGATGCCGCTCTGCTTGACCCCACCGAACGGCGCGGCGGGGTCCGAGACGATGCCGCGGTTGATGCCGACCATGCCGGCGTCGATCCGCTCGCCGAGCCGCAGCGCGTCCTGGAGCCGCCCGGCGTAGACGTAGGCGGCCAGGCCGAACTCGGTGTCGTTGACCGAGGCCAGCATCTCGGCCTCGTCGGTCCAGGTGACGATCGGCGCCACCGGCCCGAAGATCTCCTCCGACAGGATCGGCGCGCCGACCGGTACGTCGACCAGGACGGTCGGCGGGAAGAACCAGCCCTCGGCGGGGACGCTGCCCTGCACGGCCACCTTCGCGCCGTCGGCCACCGCGGCGTCGACCAGTTTGGTGATGCCGGTCAGGGCCTTCTCGCTGATGACCGGGCCGATCTGGTTGGCCTCGTCCGCGGACGGGCCGACCTTCAGAGCGGAGACGGCGGCCGACAGCTTCGTGACGAACTCGTCGGCCACGTCGGCGTGCACGTAGAACCGGTTGGCGGCGGTACAGGCCTGGCCGCCGCCGCGGAACTTCGCGATCATCGCGCCGGTGACCGCCGCGTCGACGTCGGCGTCGGCGGTGATCACGAACGGCGCGTTGCCGCCGAGCTCCATGCTGGAGTTGAGGACCCGGTCGGCGGCCTGGCGCAGCAGGGCGCGGCCGACGCCGGTGGAGCCGGTGAAGCTGACCTTGCGGACCCGCGGGTCCTCGAGCCAGGCCGTCACGACCGCGGCGGCTGCCGTCGTGGGCACCACGTTGACCACGCCGGAGGGCACGCCGGCCTCGAGGAGGATGCGGGCCACGGCCAGGGCGGTCAGCGGCGTCTCGGCGGCCGGCTTGAGGACGACCGTGCACCCGGCGGCCAGGGCCGGCGCGATCTTGCGGGTGGCCATCGCCGCCGGGAAGTTCCACGGCGTGATCAACGCGGCCACGCCGACGGGCGCGTAGGTGACCAGGGTCTTGGCGTTGCCGGCCGGTGCGTCGCCGTACGTGCCCTCGCCGCGGACGGCCTCCTCCGAGAACCAGCGGAAGAACTCGGCCGCGTAGGTCACCTCGGCCCGGGCGTCGGTGACGGACTTGCCGTTCTCGGCCGCGATCAGGCCGGTGAGCAGGTCCGCGTCGCGGATCATCAGGTCGTAGCAGCGGCGCAGGATCTCCGCACGTGCCCGGGTCGGCGTCGCGGCCCAGGCAGGGAAGGCGGCGGCGGCCGCGTCGACGGCGCGGGTCGCGTCCTCGACGGTGCCGTCGGCGACATTCTCGATGACCAGGCCGGTCGCCGGGTCGTGGACCTCGAAGGTCGTGCCACTCATGGTCGTCTCCAGTCGGTGGGTGGGGTCACGGGTAGAGCCCGCGCAGTTGGTGTGCCTGGGCGACGCGCTCGACGGCGAGTACCGTCGCTGCCGTACGCAGCGGGATGCCGAGCCGGGCGGCAGCCTCGTTGACGGAGCCCCACGCGGCGAGCATTCGCTCGGCCAGCCGGTCCTCGACCTCGTTCTCGCTCCACCAGTAGGCCTGGTTGGCCTGGACCCACTCGAAGTAGGACACGATCACGCCGCCGGCGTTCGCGAGGATGTCCGGTACGACGAGCCGGCCGGCCTCCTGCAGGATCCGGTCGGCCTCCGGGGTGGTGGGTCCGTTCGCGCCCTCGACGATGATGCGCGCCCGCACCCGGCTGGCGTTGTCGGCGCGGAGCACGCCCTCGACGGCAGCGGGGACGAGCAGGTCGACGTCCGCCTCGAGCACGGCCTCCGCAGGGACCTCGTCGCCGTCCGCGAAGCCGACGACCGAGCCGGTCGCGTCGACGTGCTTCTCCAGCGCCGGCACGTCGAGGCCGCCGGAGGCGAACACCGCGCCGTACTGGTCGGACACGGCGAGGACGCGGGTGCCGGCCTCGGCGAGGAAGCGCGCGGCGTACCTGCCGACCTTGCCGAAGCCCTGCACCGACGCGGTCGCGCCCGCCGGGTCGATGCCGCGCGAGCGCAGCGCCGCCAGGGCGACGTGGACCACGCCGCGTGAGGTGGCGGTGGCGCGACCGCGCGAGCCGCCGAGGCTGATCGGCTTGCCGGTGGTGACGCCGAGGACGGTGTGTCCCTGCTGCACGGAGTAGGTGTCCATGATCCAGGCCATCGTCTTCTCGTCGGTGCCGATGTCGGGAGCCGGGATGTCGCGCTCGGGTCCGATGAGCGGGCTGATCTCGCTGGTGTAGCGGCGGGTGACGCGCTCCAGCTCGGCCTGCGAATAGTGCCGCGGGTCGATCCGGACGCCGCCCTTCGCGCCGCCGTAGGGCACGTCGAGCAGGGCGCACTTCCAGGTCATCCACATCGCCAGCGCACGGACCTCGTCGAGGTCCACGTCGGGGGAGTAGCGCAGGCCGCCCTTGGCCGGCCCGCGCGAGAAGTTGTGCTGCACCCGGTGCCCGACGAGAAGCTCGGTGCTGCCGTCGTCGCGGCGTAGTGGGATGCTCACGGTCACCTCCCGGCGCGGGGTGGCGAGCATCGAGTAGAGACCCTCGTCGTACCCGAGCAGCGTGGTGGCCTCCCGCAGCTGCGTGCGGGCGTCGTTCAGCGGCCCGGTCGCCCCCGGGGCTGGGTGGAGGGCGACGGGCTCCTGGAGCGCGGTCATTCAGCTCTCCTGGAAGATCTCGACGAGGAGGTCGAGGGCCTCGGCGAGCAGGTGGTCGGGCATCGAGAGCGGCGGCAGGAAGCGCAGCACGTTGCCGTAGGTGCCACAGGTCAGCACGACCATGCCCCGGGCGTTGGCGGCCGCGGCGATCCGCTTGGTGAGGTCGGCGTCGGGCTCGGGCGGTGTTGAATTCCGGGGCCCGGGCTTGACCAGCTCGACGGCGATCATCGCGCCGCGGCCGCGGACCTCGCCGATGCGCGGGTCGTTCTCCTGCAGCGCGGCCAGCCGCTCGGTCATGGTCTTGCCGATCGTGCGGGCGCGGTCGACCAGGCCCTCGGCCTCGATGGTCTCGAAGACGGCGAGCGCGGCGGCGCAGGCGAGCGGGTTGCCGCCGTACGTCCCGCCGAGGCCGCCGGCGTGGGCGGCGTCCATCAGCTCGGCGCGGCCGGTGACCGCGGCCAGCGGGAGGCCGCCGGCGATGCCCTTGGCGGTCACGATCAGGTCGGGGACGACGCCCTCGTGGTCGCACGCGAACAGCTCGCCGGTGCGGGCGAAGCCGGTCTGCACCTCGTCGGCGACGAAGACGACGCCGTTGTCACGGCACCACGTCGCCAGAGCGGGCAGGAAGCCGTCCGCGGGAACGATGAAGCCGCCCTCGCCCTGGATCGGCTCGATCACGATGGCGGCGAGACTCTCGGCGCCGACCTGCTTCTCGATCACGTCGATGGCCTCGCGCGCGGCCTCGGCGCCGTCCCGGCCACCGTCGCGGAAGGGGTAGGAGAGCGGGGCGCGGTAGACCTCGGAGGCGAACGGGCCGAAGCCCTTCTTGTACGGCATGTTCTTCGCCGTCATCGCCATGGTGAGGTTCGTACGGCCGTGGTAGGCGTGGTCGAAGACGACGACCGCCTGCCGGCCGGTCGCGGAGCGGGCGATCTTGACCGCGTTCTCGACCGCCTCGGCACCGGAGTTGAAGAGCGCCGACCGCTTCTCGTGGGTGCCGGGGGTGAGCTCGTTGAGCTTCTCGGCGACGGCGACGTAGCCCTCGTAGGGGGTGACCATGAAGCAGGTGTGCGTGAACTCGGCGACCTGACGGGTCACGGCCTCGACCACGCGCGGGGCGCTGTTGCCGACGGTGGTGACGGCGATGCCGGAGCCGAGGTCGATGAGCTGGTTGCCGTCGGCGTCGACGAGGATGCCGCCACCGGCGGCGACGATCTGGACCGGCAGGCCGACCGCGACGCCCGAGGCGACGGCCTTGGCCTTGCGCGCGGCGAGCTCCAGCGAGCGCGGGCCGGGGATGGCGGTGACGATGCGTCGCTCCTGCGTGATGCTGGGGCCGCCGGTGGGCTGCTGGCTCATCAGATGTCCTCCGTGGAAGGGATGCCCGGGGTGGCCGGACCGTCTGTCCCGAAGGTAGGGCCGCGGGGCTCTGTCCGCCATGAGCTGTATGCACAATCTGGACTTCTTTGTTGTGAAACACTCGCACCATGGTGACGGTGGCTGACCTGGTCGCGGTGCGCGGTCTCGGGCTGCGCCCGGTGCACGATGCCGCGGGCCCGTCGCTGCGCTGGGTCGCGACGAGCGAGCTGGCCGACCCGACGCCGTACCTCGAGGGCGGGGAGCTGCTGCTCACCACGGGGCTGGGCACGCGCGGCTGGAGCGACGAGTGGGAGCCGTACGTCGACCGGCTGGTCACCGCGGGCGCCGCCGCCCTCGCCGTGGGCGTGGGCCTGACCCACGACCGGCTGCCCGACCGGCTGGTCGCCGCCTGCCGCGCCCGGGGCCTGACCCTGCTGGAGGTGCCGCGCGAGACCCACTTCGTCGCGGTGTCGCGCGCCGCGGCCGAGCTGCTCCAGGACCAGGAGGCCGCGGCGACCCGGCTCGCACTCGACCTGCAGCGTCGGCTGACCCAGGCCGCGCTCGGCCTCGACCTGCGTCCGCTCCTGGAGCGCCTGGCCCAGCTGCTCGACGGTGCGGTGGCCCTGGTCCATCGCGACGGCGAGCCCGAGGAGGGGCCGTTCGGCGCCCACCCGGAGACCCTGGACCTCGCCCTGGTCACCGCCGAGGTGGTCCGGATCAAGGGTCAGGGCCTCGGCGCGGTGTCCACCACCGCCCGCGGCGGCGAGACCACGGTGGTCCGACCGATCGGCATCGCCGGGCGCCCCGAGCTCTACGTCGCGGTGCGCGTGCCCGGCCCGCTCGGCGACCCGCAGCGCTCCGCCGTCAGCACCGCCGCCGTCCTGCTCAGCCTCGCCGTCGAGCGGCGGGCCGAGCGCCGGTCCGCCGAGCGGCGGTTGCTGAGCCGGGCGCTCGAGCTGCTCCTCGCCGGCGACCTGCGCTCGGCCGAGGTCCTGCTCGCCGCCGCCGAGGGCGGCCGGGCAGTGCCCGACCGGCTGCGGGTGCTGCGGATGAGTGGCGCCGAGGATGCCTTACGCGACGCCCTCGACCGGTTGGACGACGAGCTCGCCGGTGAGAGCGTCCTGGCCGGACTGGTCGACGCCGAGCTGGTCGCCGTCGTCGCGCCTGCGCGGGTCCCGGCCGTGCTCGCCGTCGTCACCGGCTCCGGCCTGCGCGCCGGCGTCGGCCGGGCCACGGCGGCGAGCGACGCCCGTCGCAGCGCCGAGTCCGCCGGGCACGCCCTCGACCGCACGACCGGCGCCAGCCCGGTACGCCGCTGGGAGGACGTCGCCGACGCCGGACCGCTCGCGCTGGTGCCCGAGGCGCTCGGCCGGGAGTACGCCGCCACCCTGCTCGCGCCGCTCGACGCCGAGCACCGGGCTACCCTGGCCGCCTTCCTGCGTCACCACGGCTCCCGCGGCGCCGTCGCCGACGACCTCGGGGTGCACCGCAACACCGTGCGCAACCGGCTGGCCGAGATCGAGCGGCTGGCCGGCCTCGACCTCGACGACCCGGCCGCCCGGGTCGGTGCGTGGCTCGCGCTGGAGCTGGCCGCGGACCAGCCGACCGACGGGCTCTAGCGGAGCTCGCTCCGCCGGACCTTTCCGGTCAGCGTCCGGGGGAGCACGTCGAGGAAGGTGTACGCCTTGGGCCGCTTCGGCGGCGCCAGCCGCTCGCGGGCGAAGGTTTGGAGGTCCGCGTCGGTGGGACCGCCGGCGCCGACCACGACGGCCGCGCAGACCCGCTGGCCCCAGTCGGGGTCGTCGACGCCGTACACGGCGACGTCGGTGACGCCGGGACAGGTGCCGAGGACCTGCTCCACCTCGGTCGGGTAGACGTTGACGCCGCCGCTGATGATCAGGTCCTCGCGGCGCCCGTCGAGGTAGAGGTAGCCGTCCGCGTCCAGGCGGCCGAGATCGCCGACGGTGAACGCGGGCCCGTCGGGCGTCTCCCGCCACGCGGCCGCGGTCTTCTCCGGCGCCCCGAAGTACGTGAACCGGGCGAACGGCGGCACCGTGCACCAGATCGTGCCGTCCGGATCGGTGCTCAGCGTGCGGCCGGGCCGGGCGCGCCCGACGGTGCCGGGCCGGGCCAGCCACTCCTCGCTGCGGCACGCGGTGAACTGTCCCTCGGTCGAACCGTAGAACTCCCAGGTCGAGCCGTCCGGGAACGCCTCGACGAGGCGGTGCTTGAGGTCGGTCGGGCAGGGCGCCCCGGCATGTGCGACGAGCCGGAAGCAGGACAGGTCGGGCCTGCCGTGCTCGTCCCAGTGCGCGAACAGGCGCTGCAGGTGGGTCGGCACGCAGAACATCGTGGTCGGCCGCTCCGCCTCGATCGCCGCCGTCACCGCGGCCGGGTCGAACGGGCCCGGGATCACGATCCGGCCGCCCGCGAGGAGCGTGCCGAGCGCGAAGCGCAGCGGGGCCGAGTGGTAGAGCGGGCTCAGCACGAGGTTGACGTCCGCGGGGCCGAGATCCCACAGGTCGCGCTCCTCGGCGACCAGCGCCGCTGCGTCCTCCGGGGACAGCAGCCCCGAGAAGACCCCCTTCGGTACGCCGGTCGTCCCGCTCGTGCAGTGCATCGGCCGGCCCCGGGGCAGCCCGGCCGGCGGGAGGTTGGCGACCACCGCCGCCAGCTCCTCCTCGGTGCGCACCACGGCCGACGGCGCCAGGCCGGCGAGGATCCGCTCCTGCTCGCCGGACGTCAGCCGCGGGTCCAGCGGGATGGGGAAGATCCCCGCGGTGAGCATCCGGAGCACCGCGTCGACGTACCCGTGGGAGCCCGGGAGGAGCAGGGCGACCCGTTCGTTCTCCACGGGGTCACAGTAGGGTCCGCGTGTGCGCGTCGGACTGACCGGGGGGATCGCCTCGGGGAAGAGCACCGTGTCGTCGATCCTGCGCGAGCTGGGGGCGGTCGTGATCGACGCCGACCTGATCGCACGCGAGGTCGTGGCCAGGGGCACGCCCGGTCTCGCGGCCGTGGTCGCGGCCTTCGGGCCCGAGATGCTGACGCCCGAGGGCGAGCTGGACCGGCCGCGGATGGGCGCCCTCGTCTTCGGCGACGAGGCCCAGCGCCGGGTGCTGGAGGGCATCGTGCACCCCCTGGTCTTCGAGCGGTACGCCGAGCTGGAGGCCGCCGCGCCCGCCGACGGGATCGTCGTCCACGACATCCCGCTGCTGGTCGAGTCGGGCCGGGCGGGGGAGTTCGACGCGGTGATCGTGGTCGACGCGCCCGAGGAGCTGCAGATCGAGCGGATGGTCCGGGACCGCGGCTGGACCGAGGAGGACGCCCGCGCTCGGATCGCCGCCCAGGCGACCCGCGAGCAGCGGCGCGCCGTGGCGACGTACCTGATCGAGAACACGGGGTCCCGCGACGACCTGCGCCGGCGGGTGACGGAGGTCTTCGCCGGGCTCGTCGCCCGTTCCGGCCCCGTTCTCGACCAATAGTTGTCAAGCACGGCACAAACGACGCCCGGATCGTCTCCACGCCCCCGGACGGCGTGGTCTACTCCGAGGGCTCGTCGGCGGTGGCGCGGACTCGACACCGCGCCATCGGGAGTCACCACCGGCGGGCATGCCGAGTGGCCCGTCGTGCGATCGCCTCAGGGGTGAGCGTCGCGCGGCGGGCTGCTCCGGCGCGCCGACCGCAGGGTGAGGGAGACCGTCGTCATGGCCGGATCGAGGCATCGGTGCTTCGTCGTGCTCTACGTGGCCGTGCTGGCCTGCCTGGTGACCTTCCAGCTGGTCGTCCTGGAGGGCCACGGGCGCCGTGCGGCGCCCGTGGCCGGCCCCGGATCCTTCGTGCTCGGCCAGGCGGCCGCTCAGGCAGCCATGTCGGGGTCGCCGAGCCGGCGCAGCTTCTGCAGCGCCTCCCGCTCGAGCTGGCGGACTCGCTCCGCCGAGATGCCGTGCTTGACGCCGATGTCGGCGAGCTTGTGCTGCCGGCCGTCGGTGAGGCCGTAGCGGGAGCGGATGATGTCGGCCGCCCGCGGGTCGAGCTGGTCGACCAGGTCGTTGAGGCGGTCGCGGGCCTCGACGTCGAGGACGGTCAGATCGGGACCGGGAGCCGTCTCCTGGGCCATCAGGTCGCCGAGCGAGGTGTCACCGTCCTCGTCGACGGGGGTGTCCAGACTGACGTGCTCGCGGCCCCACGCCATCAGGTCGAGGACCCGGTCGACCTCCAGGCCGAGCTCGGCGGCGATCTCGGCCGGCTCCGGGTCGCGGCCCAGCTGGCGCTCGAGGGTACGGCGGGCGCCGCCGACCTGGTTGAGCTCCTCGACCACGTGGACCGGCAGCCGGACCACGCGGGCCTGCTGGGCGATGCCGCGGGTGATGGCCTGGCGGACCCACCAGGTCGCGTACGTGGAGAACTTGTAGCCCTTCGCGTAGTCGAACTTCTCGACGGCGCGGATCAGGCCGGTGTTGCCCTCCTGGATCAGGTCGAGCATCGGCATCTGGGCCCGGCCGTACTTGCGGGCGATGGACACCACGAGGCGCAGGTTGGCGTTGATGAACTCCGTGACGGCCTTGCGGCCCTCCTCGGCGATCCACTCGAGCTCCGCCTCGCTGGCCTGCTTGGGGGCGCCGCCCTTGCGGCGTCCGACCCGCCCCTGGGCGAGGAGGTGCTCGGCGTACAGGCCGGCCTCGATCGCCTTCGCGAGCTCGACCTCCCGGGCCGCGTCGAGCAGGGGAGTCCGAGCGATCTCGTCGAGGTACAGCCCGACGCTGTCGCGGCCCTCGATCTCCCGCCCGGTGTTCCGCTTCGAGCTCGCCGGCCTCGTCATCGTGGTCGCCATCGCGGTCCCTCCTTCGCCCGTGCGGTGGAAGCCCTCCGCACCTGTGGTTCCAACACCAGGGAGGTACCCGGGATTCCCCAGGACCTTCGGTGTTGCTCTCACCGGCTTTGACGTCCGGCAACCACCAGAAGTTGCGCCGCGCGGCGAATCTCAGGGAGTTCTCAACTTGCCGGCTCCTCCTCGGCCAGGCCGAGCCGGTCCAGGATCCACGCGAGGGAGAACGCCCGGTCCTCCCAGGCGCGGTAGCGGCCCGAGACGCCACCGTGACCGGCGGCCATCTCCGTGCGCAGCAGCACGTCGGCCCGTGGAGCCCGCTCGCGCAGCCGCGCGACCCACTTCGCGGGCTCCACGTAGAGCACCCGGGTGTCGTTGAGCGACGTCTCGGCCAGGATCGGCGGGTACGGCAGGTCGGCGACGTTCTCGTACGGCGCGTAGCCGGCGATCCGCTCGTAGGCGACCGGGTCGTCGCTCGGGTTGCCCCACTCGTCGTACTCGGGGACGGTCAGGGGGAGCGTCGCGTCCAGCATCGTGGTGAGGGTGTCGACGAACGGCACGCCGGCCACGAAGCCGCCGAACGCCTCGGGCGCCTGGTTGGCCACCGCGCCGATGAGCAGGCCGCCGGCACTCGCGCCCTCGGCGACGATCCGCTCGGGTGTCGTCCAGCCGGTCGCGACGAGGTGCCGGGCCGCCGCGATGAAGTCGTCGAACGTGTGCTGCTTGTGCTCCAGCTTCCCGTCGTCGTACCAGTGCCGGCCCATCTCGCCGCCGCCCCGCACGTGGGCGATCGCGAACGCGCCGCCGCGGTCGAGCAGGGAGAGCCGGGCGACCGCGAAGTAGGGGTCGATGGAGGCCTCGTAGGCGCCGTACCCGTAGAGGTGCACCGGCACCGGGCCGGTGCCGCTCTCGCCGCGGACGCCCTTGCGGACGACGAGGGAGATGGGCACCTCGACGCCGTCGACCGAGGGCGCCCAGAGCCGGTGCTCCTCGTAGGCGTCGGGGTCGTAGCCGCCGAGGACCGGCGCCTGCTTGCGCAGCACCAGCTCGCCGGTGCGCAGGTCGTGGTCGTAGACCGCGGAGGGCCGGGCGAGGCTGGTCATGCCCACCCGGATGATCGGCTGCTCGAAGGCCGGGTTGCTGCCGGCGCCCACCGTGGCGAGCTCGCCGGGGAACTCCACGAGGCGGTCGTCCGTGACCGGGTTCTCCGGGTCGTCGCCGAGGTCGAGGATCCGCACCTGACTGCTGCCGCCGCTGCGCTGCTGGACGACCAGGTGGCCGGCGAAGGCGTCGACGTCCTCCAGCCGGACCGCGAGGTCGTGGGGCAGCAGCGGCCTCCAGTCGGCCGGCGCCGTGGGTACGGCGGGCGCGTGGCCCAGCTCGAACTCCGGGCCGGTGGCGTTGTGCAGCACCAGGAACCGGTCCTCGCCGCCGACGACCGCGTGCTCGAGGGAGTACTCCACGCCATCGGTGCGCGTGGCGAAGCAGACCGGCCGGGCCTGCGGGTCGGCCGCGTCGAGGACGTGGAACTCGGAGGTCGTCTTCGAGCTGGCCGCGATCATCACGTAGCGACGGCTGCGGGTGCGGCCGACGCCGACGAAGTAGCGGCCGTCGGGCTCGTGGAAGACCAGCTCGTCGTCGGCCTGCGCGGTGCCGAGGCGGTGCCGCCAGACCTTGTCGGGACGCCAGGCCTCGTCGACGGTCGTGTAGTAGAAATGGTCGGCCCGGCCAGTGTCGGACTCAGCGCCCCAGGTCACGCCGCCGAGGACGTCGGTGAGCACGTCCTCGTGCAGCTCCCGGGTCGCCAGGTCGAGGACGCGGACGGTGTAGCGCTCGTCGCCGACCACGTCGACGGCGTACGCGAGCAGCCGGTCGTCGGGGCTGACCGACGACCCGCCGAGGCTGAAGAACTCGTGCCCCTCGGCGAGCGCGTCGAGGTCGAGCAGCACCTCCTCGCCGGGCAGCGCGGGCTGGTCCGGGGTGGCGTCGGCCGCGGGCTGCGGGGGAGTCCAGTCGTCGGCGTCGGTGACGGGGACGCGGCAGCTCGCGCCGTACTGGCGGCCCTCGAAGGAGCGGCCGTAGTACCAGAACCCGCGGACCCGGGTCGGCACCGAGAGGTCGGTCTCCAGGGTGCGGGCCTTGATCTCGTCGTAGATCCGGCCGCGCAGGTCGGCGAGGTGGGCGGTGCGCTCCTGGGTGTAGGCGTTCTCGGCCTCCAGATGCGCGATGACCGCCGGGTCCTCCTTGACGCGCAGCCACTCGTACTCGTCGGTGCGGGTGTGGCCGTGGTTCGTCGTGGTGACGGGGTGGCGCGGAGCGCTCGGCGGGACGGACATGCCCGGAACGCTACTGCTCATCCGGTTGCTGATCCGAGGGTGGCTCCGCGGGCGGTCGCCAGCGCTCGAGGTCGGGATCGTCGGCGCGGAACGAGCGGACCGGACCCGGCGGGGTGTCGGCGGTCTCGAAGCGCACCGTCACCACCCCTCTGCCCGAGCCCCAGACCCAGCCGCGGCCGTGCTCGGCGTGCACCACGTCCATGCCCGGAGCCCAGGTCGCGCTGCGCCAGCGGGCGCCGGCCTGGTCGGGCTCCCTCGCCTCCTCCGGCTCCTCGGGCTCCGCCGGGGTTTCCGCACCGGGCTCCGGCCCCTCCGCGGCGAACAGGTCCTCCTGGATCCAGTCCGCCAGGCCGGAGACGCCGACGCCGAGCAGCCGGACGCCGCCGGACGTGTCGAGGTCCTCCAGCAGGGTGCGGGCGAGCCGGGCGACCGTGCCGGGGTCGTCGGTGGGCGCGGGCAGGGTCGAGGAGCGGTTGAGGGTCGTGAAGTCGTAGAGGCGGACCTTGATCGTGACCGTCCGTCCCGACAGACCGCTGCTCCGCAGGCGCTTGGCGACCTCACCGGCCTGCCGCGTGATGATCGCGGCCATCTGAGACCGGTCGGTCAGGTCGTTCTCGTAGGTGCCCTCGACGCTCACGGACTTGGTCTCGCGGTCGGCGACGACCGGCCGGTCGTCCTCGGCCCGCGCGAGGTGGAAGAGGGCGCCGCCCTGTGCCTTGCCGACCAGTCGCACCAGCTCGTCCTGGCTGACCCGCTCCAGCTCCGCGACCGTGTGCACGCCGGCCCGGCGCAGCCGCTCGACGGTCGCCGGGCCGACACCGGGGATCACCGACACGTGCAGCGGCCGGAGCAGGTCGAGCTCGGTACCGGGCTGGATCACCACGAGTCCGTCGGGCTTGCGCAGGTCGCTGGCGATCTTGGCGAGGAACTTCGAGGAGGCGATCCCGACCGACGCCGTCAGCCCGCCGGTGGCCTCACGGACCCGGGCGCGCAGCTCCTCGGCGAGCGCCGTCACCGTGGCCACCTCCAGGTCGGGGAGGTCGGCCTGGGCGAGATCGACGAAGGCCTCGTCGAGGGACAGCGGCTCGACCAGCGGCGAGCAGGCGCGCAGCACCGCCATCACCGCGGCGCTGGTCGAGCGGTAGGCCTCGAACCGGCCGGAGAGGTACGCCGCGTGCGGGCACCGGGCGCGCGCCTCCCGCGTCGACATGGCCGAGCGGACGCCGAAGACCCGGGCCTCGTAGGAAGCGGTCGACACCACGCCGCGTCCGCCGGTGCCGCCGACGATGACCGGCTTCCCCCGCAGGGACGGCTTGTCGCGTTGCTCGACCGCCGCGAAGAACGCGTCGAGGTCCAGGTGGAGGACCGAGGCGTGGGCGCGCACGAGCGTCACGTTAGTGCTCACCGGTGACAACCCGGGCCCTCACCTGTCCCCAGGGCGATCTCCCGCCCGGGTCCTCCCCAGGCACCCCCGGTGATCCGGGCGACTGGCGGCCGTCCGCGACACCGTGCTCGTCATGACCACGACCTCCGAGGCACCCCGTCCGCGCACCTCCCTGACCGTCCACGCTCCCGAGGACCTGCTCGCCGCGGCGCCGGTCCTGCTCGGGTTCTGGCCCGAGCAGTCCGTCGTGCTGATGACCTTCGGCGCGCACCACCCGTTCCACGCCCGCACCGACCTGCCGTCCGCGGCCGCGCGGTCCCGGGACGTGCGCCGGCTGGTCGCGGCGGAGCTCCTCGGGCCGGCGCTGCGCCATGACGCCACGCACGCCGTCCTGCTCTACTACACCGACGACACGCCGGCGGCCGAGGCGGTGCACCGCGAGCTGCGGCGCGCCTGCCGGCGTACCGGGCCGGTGCTCGTGACCGCCCTGCTCGCCGACGGCACCCACTACCGCGAGCTCGGCCATCCCGACCCCACCGTCCGGCGTCGACGCCACCCCTACGACGTCCGTGCCCACCCCTTCGTGCTGGCCGCGGCGGTCGCGGGGCGGCGGTTGCACGGCTCCCGCGCCGAGCTGGTCGCCTCGCTCGAGCAGGACCCGGCCGCAGCCGCGGCCGTGAGCAGTGCCCTGGTCGCCGGCCGGCTGGCCGACGCCGGGGTGCCGACCGGCGGGAGGTCGCTCCGCGACGCCGGCGACTGGACCCTGCGTACCGTGCGCGGCCTGCTCGCCGACCAGGCCGTGCCCGATGACGCGGTGCTGGCGCGGCTGCTGTGGGTGATGCAGGCCGCCCGGGTCCGCGACGCGGCCTGGTCCGATCTCCGGGGCCACAACGCCGAGGCGCACCTCCGGCTCTGGTCCGACGCCGTGCGCCGTGCGCCGGACGCCCTCGTGGCGGCTCCGGCCGCGCTCCTGGGCTGGTCCGCCTGGCAGGCCGGCGACGGCGCACTCGCCTGGGCCGCCGTCGACCGCTGCCTCGGCGCCAGCCCGGGCCACCGGATGGCCGAGCACCTGGCCTCCCTCCTCCAAGGCGCCGTGCCGCCGACGCTGTGGAAAGGGGGGTTCGCGTGGGACAGGGGACTCCCGCAGGCATCGTCGACCTCCTGAGCCTCGTTCTGGTGTCGCGTAGCAGGCGAACCGTCCACGGATCGTGGCTAAGGTCGGTGCATGGGAGACGATGTCGCGGCCCAGGAGTTCACGCCCGCCGACCGGACCCGTTACCGGGAGAAGGTCCGTCGCTGTCTCGACGTGTTCGAGCGGATGCTGCGGGAGTCGGCCTTCGACACCGACGATCCGTGGACCGGCGTGGAGGTGGAGCTCAACCTGGTCGACGGCACGGGCGACCCGGCACTGCGCAACGCCGAGGTGCTCGAGGCGATCGAGGATCCCGACTTCCAGACCGAGCTCGGGCAGTTCAACATCGAGCTCAACCTGCCGCCGGGTCCGCTGCGCGCCGGGGGCCTGGAGGGCTACGAGACCCAGCTGCGCGACAGCCTCAACCACGCGGAGCAACGGGCGGCGGCGCTCGGGGCCCACCTGGTCATGATCGGGATCCTGCCCACCCTCGCGCCGGAGCACCTGCGCGCGGAGGTGATCAGTGCCAACCCTCGCTATCGACTGCTCAGCGAGCAGATCCTGCGCGCCCGCGGCGAGGACATCTTCATCGACATCCGGGGCGTCGAGCGGCTGAACGCGACGGTCGACACGATCATGCCGGAGGCGGCCTGCACCAGCACCCAGTTCCACGTGCAGGTGAGCCCCGACCAGTTCGCGGCGTACTGGAACGCGTCCCAGGCCATCGCCGGCATCCAGCTCGCCGTCGCGGCCAACTCGCCCTACCTGCTCGGCAAGCAGCTGTGGTCCGAGACCCGGATCCCGCTGTTCGAGCAGGCCACCGACACCCGTGGCGAGGAGCTCAAGGCCCAGGGGGTGCGTCCGCGGGTGTGGTTCGGCGAGCGCTGGATCACCTCGGTGTTCGACCTGTTCGAGGAGAACGTCCGCTACTTCCCGCCGCTGCTCCCGGTGCTCGACGAGGAGGACCCACTCACCGTCCTGGAGGCGGGCGGCACGCCCAACCTGTCCGAGCTGCGGCTGCACAACGGCACGATCTACCGATGGAACCGGCCGGTCTACGACATCACCGGCGGCCTGCCCCATCTGCGCGTCGAGAACCGGATCCTGGCCGCCGGTCCCACGGTGGTCGACACGGTCGCCAATGCCGCGTTCTACTTCGGCCTGGTCCGGGCCCTCGCCGAGAACGACCGCCCCCTGTGGTCCCAGATGTCCTTCAGCGCGGCCGAGGAGAACTTCCACAGCGCGGCCCGGTTCGGCATCGACGCCGACGTCTACTGGCCCCAGCTGGGCAAGGTGCGGGCGACCGAGCTGGTGGTGCGCCGGCTGCTGCCCCTGGCCCACGAGGGGCTGGCGGCCTGGGGAGTGGATCCGGCGGAGGCCCATCGCTACCTCGACATCATCGAGCAGCGCTGCCTGAGCGGCACCAACGCCGCCGACTGGTTCGCCCGCCGGGTGCAGGAGCGCGATGACGCCGATAGGTACGACGCACTGCGGGCGGTGCTCGCCGACTACCGGCAGCGGATGCACGACAACCAGCCGGTCCACACCTGGGACTGAGAGGGCTCAGGACCGGCGCAGCCGGGTCCACCGCCGACCCACGCCCGAGCGCGGGTCGCACCAGGAGCGGCGGGTGACGACCACCAGGTCGAGGCGGACCCCGAGCTCGCCGCCGGCACAACCGACGGCGGCCGCCCACGCGAGGTCCTCGACGTCGTGGCCCTCGGGCGTACGGGTCAGCCAGATGAGGGGGACGACGTCGGCGGCGAGGTGGTCGCGGCACATCGCCTCCAGAGCCTCGACGCGCAGCGCGAGGTCGAGCGGGCCGTCGCCGGACAGCTCGAAGGAGCGCACTCGCCCGCCGGGGATGCCGACGTGCAGGGCGGGCGGCAGCTGGCAGCGGCCCTCGGCGGCCGCATGGTCGCGCACGGCGCGCCGCAGCACCCGTTCGAGCAGCGTCGGGACCGGCTCCTGGATCATGGGCGGGAGCCTGCCCGATCCGCGGCGGCCACGGGATCCTCCTCCACAGGGAGACGCGCCCTAGGCTCGGCCCATGAGGTCCGGACTGATCAGCGTCGACGAGCTCCGCACCGTCCTCGGAGAGGTGACGGTGCTCGACGTGCGCTACCGGATGGGCGGGCCGGGCGGTCCCGAGGAGTACGCCGCGGGCCATGTCCCCGGGGCGTCGTACGTCGACCTGGACCGCGATCTCGCGGCCGAGCCGGGGGAGCGCGGACGACATCCGTTGCCGGACGTCGCCGTCTTCGAGACGGCGATGCGCCGGGCCGGCGTGAGCCGCGCGCGTCCGGTCGTGGCCTACGACGACTGGGCCGGGCACGCGGCGGCGCGCTGCTGGTGGCTGCTGCGCCACCATGGGCACACCGATGTCCGGGTGCTCGACGGCGGTTGGTCCTCGTGGCGCGCGGCGGGCGGCGAGGCCGAGATCGGCCGGGGTGCGGGGCCCGGCCCGGGTGATTTCACCGCCGTGCCGGGCAGCCTCCCCGCGGTCGACGTCGCCGCGGTGCTCGACGTCTCGGTGCTGGTCGACGCCCGCGCCCCGGAGCGGTACCGCGGCGACGCGGAGCCGGTCGACCCGGTCGCGGGCCGGGTGCCGGGCGCGGTCAACGTGCCGACCAGCCGCAACCTCGACGAGAGCGGACGATTCCGCGACCCGGCGGCGCTCGCGGCCGTCTACGCCGAGGTGGGCGCCGTGCCCGGCGCGGACGTCGCTGTCTACTGCGGATCGGGCGTGACCGCGGCCCACGACGTGCTCGCGCTGGAGCTCGCCGGAGTCACCGCGGCGCTCTACCCGGGCAGCTGGAGCGAGTGGGTGGCCGACCCGTCCCGCCCGGTCGCCACCGGCTGACCTACCAGTGCACGCCCCGGAACAGCTGGGCCATCAGGATCTGCTCGGTCTCGCGGTGGTGGGCGCCGGGTGCCTCCTCGGCCGCGGCGGCGGCCTGAGAGGCGGGCTTCTGGCCCTTCGCCGCGGCCGAGTCCGGGAACACCTGGTAGGCCAGGTTGAGGACACGGAAGGCGGTCCGCGGCGCGATCGTGTGGGCCAGCTCGCCGGCCGTGCCGAGCGCCGTGTTGATCTCGTGGGGCTTGTCGACCATCGCCCTGATCACCACGTCGGCGGCCTGGGCCGGTGAGATGGTGGGGAACTTGTCGTAGATCTTCGTCGGCGCGATCATCGGCGTCCGCACCAGCGGCATGTGGACGTTGGTGAAGGTGATGCCGTGGCCGACGACCTCGGACGAGACGACATTGCTCCATGCGTCGAGAGCGGCCTTCGAGGCGACGTACGCCGAGAACCGCGGCGGGTTGGTCTGCACGCCGATCGAGGAGATGTTGACGATGTGGCCCGACCGCTGGGTGTGCAGCTGCGGCATCAGGCCCATCACGAGCCGGATCGCGCCGAAGTAGTTGAGCTGCATGGTGCGCTCGAAGTCGTGGAACCGGTCCTGCGACAGCTTGAGCGAGCGACGGATCGAGCGCCCGGCGTTGTTGACGACGTAGTCGACGCTCGGCAGGCCCTCGACGAGCTGCTCGCAGAGCCGGTCGATCGCCTCGAGGTCGGAGAGGTCGCAGGGGAACACCTCGGCCCGACCGCCGCGCAGCTCGATGATTGCCTTGGTGGCCTCGAGCTTCTCCTTCCCCCGGGCGACGAGGACGGGGATGCCGCCGGCCTGGGCGACCTTGAGCGCCACGACCTGGCCGATGCCGGACGAGGCGCCGGTGATCACGACGTACCTGTCCTTGAGCGCCGCCACCGCCTTGGCGTCGCGGCCGGTGGCGTCGTCGAGGTTCTCCTCCCAGTAGCCCCACAGCGCCCGGACGTAGGTCTCCAGCGGCGGGACGCTGATGCCCGAGCCGGCGAGTGCCCGCTCGGTGATCCGGGAGTCGAACACCGAGGGGAACGACGTGTGCGCCAGCACCTCGGCCGGGATGCCGAGCCGGCCGACGGTCTGGTCGAGGAGCCGCTGGGCTGGTGCGGAGCGGACCACGGCGTTCATCACGTTCATCGGGCGCAGCGCGCGGGGGATCAGCCCGAGCGGCCCGGCCGTGGTGATCGCACGGTCGACCGGGGTCGCGAAGCGCGGGGCACCGGCCGCGGAGCAGAAGGCGTTGATCATCTCGATCACCGACTGCGGCTCCGGATTGACCAGGTGGAAGGCCTCGCCGTCGTGGCCGGGGACGTGAGCGAGATGGTCCATCGCCTTGGCGACATAGTCGACCGGAACCAGGTTGGTGTCGCCGAGATCGAGCCCGACGAGCGGGAGCCAGGCGGGCAGGGAGTCACGCAGCCGCTTGATCACCGGGAAGAAGTAGTAGGGGCCGTCGATCTTGTCCATAGCGCCGGTCTCGGAGTGGCCCACCACGATCGCCGGCCGGTAGACCCGCCACGGGATGCCGGCCTCCTCGCGGACGATCTTCTCCGACTCGTACTTCGTGCGGTGGTACGGCGAGGGCAGTGGTTGGCCCTCCTCGAACATCGTCTCGTCGAACCGGCCGTGGTAGTCGCCCGCCGCGGCCACCGAGGACACCTGGTGGAACACGCCGGCCCGCAGCTCCTCGGCCAGGGCCAGCGCGTTGCGGGTGCCGTCGATGTTCATCGCGTCGTTCGTCGCGTCGTCGGCGGTGATGTCGTAGATCGCGGCCAGGTGGAAGAAGTGGTCGATCCCACCCGCGTGCTCGGCGACCCACCCGGGGTCGACGCCGAGACCGGGCTGGGTGAGGTCACCGACGACGGGCCGCACCCGGTCCGAGCCCCACTGCCGGATCAGCGCCTCCATGCGCGGGAGCGAGGATGTCCGCACGAGCACGAAGACCGGACCCTCTCGGTGGTCGACGAGCTCGGCGACGAGGTGGCGACCGATGAATCCGGTGGCGCCGGTCACGAAGTAGGCCATGCGCGCACGCTACGCGCTTTTCCTGTCGCCGGGGACGGGCTCGAGCAGTGCTCACCGTCGGCAGCGCGGCGGGAGGCGACCTCCGGGAACTTGCTTTGCTTTCTCGTCGCCGGAGACGCGCTCGACCAAGTCCTATTGGTCGGCAGCGCGGCGGGAGGCGACCTCCGGGAACTTGCTTTGCTTTCTCGTCGCCGGAGACGCGCTCGACCAAGTCCTATTGGTCTCCGCCGCCGAACATGATCTCGTCCCAGCTCGGCACCGAGGCGCGGCCACGCTTCTTCTGCACCGGGCGACGATGCCGCGCACGCTCGGCCTCGGCCGACTCCTCCGCGGCAGCGTCGGCCTCGGGACCAGCGGATTCGGCGGCGGGCTCCCCGGTGGCGCGGATCGGCTCGTCAACCGGGGCGGCGAGCGGCTCGGCGGCCTCGCCGGCCGCGAGGTCCAGGGCCTGGTCGACGGCGTCGCCGACAGCGTCGCCGACGGTCGGCTCGCCGAGGTCGCCCAGCGGGAGCTCCTCGGGAACGGCGGCCAGCCGGCGCTCGCGCACCTGCTGGAGATCGTCGCGGGTCGGCTCGGCGGGCGGCAGCGCGTCGCCGATCAACCAACGGGCGTCGTCGTTGTCGGAGAGGACGTAGTTGCCCGGGGCGTCGTAGGTGAACCGGGCGACGCCACCGCGCTCGGCGGTCTCGAACGTCCCGGTCAGCACCCAGCGGCCGGTGTCGCGCCGGTAGGCGTCCCAGGTGACGGTTGCCGGGTCGCCGCCACGCCCGCGCAGGTGGCCGGTGACGGCGTCGCCGAGCACCCGGCTCTGGTGGGCGCCACCGGCGGACGCGGCCTGCCCCTCGCCCGGGGTGCGGCGCACCGACGCCTTCTGCGCCCGCTCGGCGATGTGCTCGCGCTCGGCGAGCACGGGCGCGACGTACGGCATGATCGCATCCACGGACGTGCCGGCCGCCTCGGCGACCGCTTCCGCGGACTCGCCGGAGCGGATCCGGGTCTGGATCTCGCGGGGCCGGATGCTGCTGCTCATCGAGGTCTCCAATCGACGCGGTGACTCACCGCGCACCGCCGCGCGCAGGTCGGGCGTGATGTCGAGCGTGAACTCGCCACCCTGATCGTCCACGAGCAGCAGGCGACGCCGGTCGGATCCGGCCGAGCGGTCGGCGCCGAGGCTCAGGCGCACGGGGCGATCGGTGCCACCCTGGTCCGCCGTGTCCGTCATGCCGTCCTCGGGTCGTGTGTCCGTCGTCTGCCTGCTGCTGGTCTGTCGGGCCGAGCCTACGCCCCCCACCGGGCCCGCCCTCGGACGTAGAGCCAGGTGTCGCCCTGTCGCCGGAACCGGCTGATCTCGTGCAGCGACCCGGGTTCGCCGTCACGGGTGTAGCGCGCCGCGAACTCGACCATGCCCCGCCGGTCCGTGGGGCCGCCGTCACGGGCCGCCAGCACCTCGAGGCCGGTCCAGGTGATCCGCTCGTCGAGCTGCAGCGACGGCGGTCGGGTGGCGGGATGCCAGGTGTGCAGCAGGTAGGACGCCAGCCCCTTGCCGAACGCCGAGTAGCGCGAGCGCATCAGCGCCTCCGCGGTCGGCGCCGAGCCGGGGGCGCGGTGGTAGGGACGGCAGCAGTCGTCGTACGTGCGCCCGGAGTCGCACGGGCAGGCGGGTCGGATGGCTTCCGGCCGCCGCTCAGTCACCGAGCACCCGGTCGAGGTAGGCGTTGGTGAACACCCGGTCGGGGTCGAGCCGGTCGCGCAGCGCGCGGAAGTCGGTGAGTCGCGGGTAGAGCTCGACGATGTCGGCGAGCGCGAGCGTGTGCAGCTTGCCCCAGTGCGGGCGGCCGCCGTGGGCGCGCAGGATCGGCTCCATCGCCGCGAAGTATGCCGTGTGGTCGGCGCGCCGGTGGGTGTGGAAGGCGAGGTAGAACGAGTCCCGCCCGTACGACGTCGACAGCGGTACGTCGTCGCTCGGTGCGACCCGGATCTCGACCGGGAACGAGACGGCGAGCCCGGAGCGCTCGAACGCGGCGCGACACTCCCGCAGCACGCCGAGGCCGACCTCGCGCGGGACGGCGTACTCCATCTCGCGGAAGACGACCCGGCGCTCGGTCGTGAAGACGTGGTGGGCGATGTCGGTGTAGGTCCGCGGCCCCAGCAGACGCGAGGCGAACCGGTTGGCGGCCGGGATCGCGCGGGGGACCAGGTTGAGGGCGGCGGTCTGCGCGCCGAACACGGTGTTGGACAGGAGATCGTCGTCGAGCCAGGAGCGCCAGCGGGGGAGCGGCTCGGCGGCCGTGAGGTCGGTGCCGACGCGGGTGTTGCGCTTGGTGAGCATCCGGTCGGAGTGCGGGAACCAGTACATGTCGACGTGGTCGTGGGCGGCGGTGAGGTCGTCGAAGGACGCCATCGCGTCGTTCCAGGACATCGGCTGCTCCTCGGCGCGGAGCAGGAACAGCGGCTCGACGGCGAAGGTGATCGTGGTCAGCACGCCGAGGGCGCCGAGGCCGACCCGGGCCAGGTCGAGCACGTCGGGGTTCTCGGTGGCGCTCGCCCGCAGCACCTCACCGGTGCCGGTGACCAGCTCGAGACCGACGACCTGGGCGGCAAGGCCGGCTGCCCGGCCCCCGGTGCCGTGGGTGCCCGTGGAGATCGCGCCGGCGAGGGTCTGCTCGGCGATGTCGCCCATGTTGTGCAGGCTCAGGCCGAGCCGGGCGAGGTCGGTGTTGAGCACCTTCAGCTGGGTGCCCGCGAGCGCGGTGACGGTCAGGGCGTCGCGGTCGACGGCGACGATGCCGCGCATCCCCTCGGGGCGCAGGTGCACGTCCCGTGGGGTCGCGATGCCGGTGAAGCTGTGGCCCGTGCCGGCCGCCTTGACGGTCCGCCCGGCGGCGCGGGCCAGGGACACCGCCGCGGCGACCTCGGCGGCATCGGCCGGCGCGAGCACGTCGAGTCCGCTGGCGGACTCCAGGCCCGACCAGTTACGCCAGGCGCTCGGCAGCGGGGTGCTCATGAGGACGCACGCTATCCGGGACCCCGGCCGCGCGGATCAGCAGTGCGCCGATCAGTGCCACGGCGCCGCCCACCAGGCAGACCAGGTACGCCGGGGAGGCGCCCGCATGGTCGATCACCACCCCGGCGATGGCCGCGCCGGGCGCCAGGCCCACCGCGATGCCGGTCTGGATGAACGCCATGCCCTCGGTCAGCCGGGAGGTCGGCAGCACCTGCTCGGCCAGGGACATGGTGGCGATCAGGGTGGGGGACACCGCGATACCGCCGAGCAACAGCACGAGCGCCATCAGCGGGATGCTCGGGACCAGGGCGAGCGGAGCGGCGGCGAGGAGCATGCCGAACGCGCCGATCCGCAGCCGGGCGAGGGGGCCGCGGCGCCAGGTGATCGCGCCGGACACGACGCCCGCGAGCAGACTGCCGAAGGCCCAGATCCCCAGCAGGATGCCGGCGAGTGACTGGTGTCCCCGCTCGTCGGCGAACGCGACCGTGACCACCTCGGCGGCACCGAAGACGACACCCAGCGCCGCCGCGACCAGGGTCAGCGGCGCGATCGCGCGCCAGGGCATCGGCGGCCGGGCCGTGGTCGTCGCGGTCCGGGGGTGCGCGGGCGGCTCGGTGCTTCGCTGTGCGGCGAACACGTAGGTGCCGGCGAGGCCGCAGACCAGCGCCGTCAGCAGGCCGGCGGCGGGATGGACGCCGGTCGCCAGCATGGTGACCGCGATCGGTCCGAGCAGGAAGACGGTCTCGTCGCCGACGGCCTCGAACGAGAACGCGGTGTGCAGCCGCCCGGGACGATCGGCGAGGTGGTACGACCAGCGCGCCCGCACGCAGCTGCCGACCGAGGGGATCGAGGCGCCGGTCAGCGCCGCGAAGGCGTACGTCGCGCCGTGCGGCCAGCCCCACTGGAGACTGCCCATGGTGAGGGCGAGGCCGACGCCCCAGACCGTGATCACGACGGGCAGCACCCGGCTCTGGCCGTGCCGATCGATGAGCCGGCCCTGGACGACAGCGAAGCAGGCGGTCGCGACCAGCGCGACCGCCGACACCGAGCCGGCGAATCCGTACGAGCCGGTCTCGTGCTCGGCCAGCAGCACGAGGCCGAGGCCGACCATGGAGATCGGCAGCCGGGCGACCAGTCCGGTCAGGCTGAAGAGCGCCGTGGCGGGCGTGAAGATCTGGCGATAGGTCTGCAACATTGCGCCGCTATCGTCCTCCCTACGATGGGCGGGTGCCCAATTCTCAGCAGGCCCGGCCGGGTCCCACTCCGCGCGACGACGCTTCCCCGACCGCCCCCTACGACGCCCTGCTGCTGGTGTCCTTCGGCGGACCGGAGCAGCCCGAGGACGTCGTGCCGTTCCTCGAGAACGTCACGCGCGGCCGGGGGATTCCGCGCGAGCGGCTCGAGGCGGTGGGGGAGCACTACTTCCTGTTCGGCGGACGCTCGCCGATCAACGACCAGAACAAGGCCCTGATCGCGGCCGTCGAGAAGGACCTGACCGAGCACGGCCTCGACCTGCCGGTCTACTGGGGCAACCGCAACTGGACGCCCTATCTCGCCGACACGGTCGCGCAGATGGCCGCCGACGGCGTACGACGTGCGCTGTGCCTGGTGACGTCGGCGTACTCGTCGTGGTCGAGCTGTCGGCAGTACCTCGACAACCTCGAGCAGGCCAGGGCCGCGGTGCCCGAGGGTCTCGCGGCGCCGCGACTCGACAAGATCCGCGCCTACTACGACCACCCGGGCTTCGTCGCCGCCAACGTCGACGGGGTGCTCGCCGCACTGGCCGGCCTGCCGGCGGAGGTCCGGGACCGGGCCCGGCTGGTGTTCGTGACCCACTCCATCCCGATCACGATGAGCGACGCCAGCGGTCCCGAGGGTGGGGCCTATGTCGCCCAGCACCTCGACGTCGCCGGCGCCGTGGCGACCCAGGTGGCCGCGGCCACCGGCGTGGACCGACCGCACGAGCTCGCCTACTGCTCGCGCTCGGGCGCCCCGCACGTGCCCTGGCTGGAGCCGGACGTCAACGACCGGCTGGAGGAGCTCGCCGCGGAGGGGGCCGCGGCCGTCGTGCTGATCCCGGTCGGCTTCGTCTCCGACCACATGGAGGTCGTCTACGACCTCGACACCGAGGCCCTCGCGACCGCGGAGCGGCTGGGCCTGCCGGCCCGGCGGGCGTCGTCGGCCGGCACCCATCCCGCGTTCGTGAGCGCCGTGCGCGAGCTCGTCCTCGAGCGGGCCGCGGCCGAGCGGGGCGAGGAGCCCGCGCGGCCGGCGCTGGGAGTCCGCGGACCGTCGCAGGACCGTTGCCCGCTCGGCTGCTGCGCCGGCACCCGCGCGTGAACACCCCGGCCGCGCTGTGCGCCCTGGCCGAGGAGGTCGCCCGCGCGGCCGCCGTGCTCGTGCGCGAGCACGCCGCGCGCGGCGTCACCGTCGCGGCCACCAAGTCGAGCGACATCGATGTCGTCACCGCCGCCGACCGGGCCGCCGAGGAGCTGATCCGGCGGCTGGTCCTCGACGCCCGGCCCGACGACGCCTTCCTGGGCGAGGAGGGCGGCGCCGCCGATGACGCCGCCGGCACCTCCGGTGTGCGCTGGATCGTCGATCCGATCGACGGCACCGTGAACTTCCTCTACGGCATCCCCGAGTACGCCGTGTCGATCGCGGCCGAGGTCGACGGCGAGGTGGTCGCCGGCGTCGTCATGGACGTCGCCAAGGACGTGCTGTACGCCGGCCATCGCGGCGGCGTACCCACCCGCGACGGCGTGCCGCTCGCCGTCCGGGGGCCGGCTCCGCTCGCGCATCGCCTGGTCGCCACCGGCTTCAACTACACCCGCCCGGTCCGTGAGGTCCAGGCCGCCGCCGCGGCCCGGCTGCTGCCGTCCATCCGTGACATCCGCCGCACCGGATCCTGCGCGCTGGACCTGTGCCGGGTGGCGGAGGGCGCCCTCGACGGGTACGTCGAGGAGGGGGTCCATCTGTGGGACCACGCGGCCGGCGGGCTGATCGCCCGCCTCGCCGGAGCGAGGCTCCTGGTGGGTGTCGGTGCCGCTGGGACGGAGGCCGTCGTGTGTGGCCCCGATCACGGCTTCGACGAGCTTCTGGAGGCGGTCCGGGCCGCGGGCTTCCTCCGGGAATAGCCGGGCGCCGTCGACTGTTCTGGGGACTCGCATCGACCCGGGTATCGCGAACCGGACCCGATGGTGCACAATCTGCCGCGCCACCCGCACGACCAGTGTGGCTGGCGGCCAGCTGAGGGGAGAGAGTACATACGTCATGGCGACTGACTACGACGCACCGCGCAAGAACGAGGACGAGCAGTCCGAAGAGAGCATCGAAGAGCTCAAGGCGCGCCGCCACGACAAGAACTCCGGCAAGGTCGACGAGGACGAGACCGAGGCGGCTGAGTCATTCGAGCTGCCCGGCGCCGACCTGTCCCACGAGGAGCTCGCCGTCGAGGTGAAGCCGAAGCAGGACGACGAGTTCACCTGCATGAGCTGTTTCCTGGTCCACCACCGCAGCCAGTTGGCGGATCCCAAGAAGATGATCTGCAAGGACTGCATCTAGTCCTTGCGTCACGACCTGCCCGCGGCCTGGGTCAGGCGTCGCCCTGACGCAGGCCGGGGGGCAGGTGGCCGGTCGACCTCAGGTAGTAGTTGGCGGCCCGCCGCTGCGCCAGCATCTTGGCCAGCGCGACGAACGTGCCGCTCGCCGCTGCCCAGGCGACGGCCTCCCAGACGTCGACGTCCGGATCGGCCGGGTTGACCGGGGGCTTCTTGCCCGTCGCGGCCCTCCAGCTGGTGTCGAGGCCCTTCTTCGCGACCGCCGCGGCACCGAGCGCGGCGACGAGGGAGAACGTCGACCAGACCTTGGAGCTGTCCTTTGCCATGGGCCGAGCCTACTGGGCCCTACTGGTCGGCGGCGTTGCCCGTCCGTACGGTGTTGAGCGCATCGGCGAGGGCCCGCGGGTGGCGGGAGCTGACCAGCCAGTACGGCGCCGGATCGGCCGGGTCGGTGATCTCCACCTTGACCGACCGGCGCAGGTAGGGACGCAGCAGGAGGTACGCGCGGGCGTCGGCCTCCGGGCCCGAGACGCTCCGGGTGCGCTCGGCGTCGAGCGCCTCGGCCGCGCCGACGTACGTCATCTCGATCTGGGCGCGTCCGGCTCGGAACCAGCCGTCCGAGACGGCGATCCGCGCGCCGCCGTAGGCCCGCAGCGCCGCGACCATTCCGGCCATGACGACGCCCGTCACCGTCCATGCCAGCCAGGCCGCGTGGCCGATGAGGGCGACGATGAGCGTGAGCCAGAGCGTCGCGACGAGCATCGTGCCCTGCGCCCACCACCGCAGCGGGACCCTCAGGCGCTCCTGGTAGCTCGCAGTCTCGCTCACGCTGAGGATGATCCCATCCACCCGGTGAGGGGCAGTCGCTAGGGTCTCCCCGTGCCCGACGACGCCATCTCGGATCTCGTGATCTCCGTCCAGCAGCTCGACCCCGACCTGCCGCTGCCCGCCTACGCCCATCCGGGCGACGCGGGAGCCGACCTGGTCACCAGCGTCGACGTCGATCTGGCGCCCGGCGAGCGGGCCCTGGTGCCCACCGGCGTCGCCGTGGCGCTGCCCGAGGGATACGTCGCGCTGATCCATCCGCGCTCCGGGCTGGCCGCCCGGCACGGCCTGTCCATCGTCAACACCCCGGGAACCGTGGACGCGGGCTACCGTGGAGAGATCAAGGTGCTGCTGATCAACCACGACCCGGTCGAGGCGATCACGCTGCGCCGGGGAGACCGCATCGCCCAGCTGGTCGTCCAGCGGGTCGAGCGGGCCCGGTTCGAGCCGGTCGCCGCCCTTCCGGACAGCGTGCGTGGCAGCGGCGGCTACGGTTCAACCGGAGGATTCCAGCGGTGACAGGCCGATGGGCGTGACGAGGAGGAAACAGTGAGGCTGCGGCGCAAGGCTGCCGACCCGGCGGTCGAGGGCGTGGCGGGGGAGCCCGCCGAGCCCGACGAGTCCGGTCGGCCCCGGGACCTGGCCGCCGCCGGCCCGTTCGACGCCGACGACCTCCCCGAGGACGGTGTGGCCCGGCTCGACCTGGGTTCGCTCCTGGTGGCTCCCAGCGACGGCCGCGAGCTGCGGGTCCAGGTCGACGAGGCATCCGGCACGGTGCGGGCCGTGCTGCTGGCCACCGACGCCGGCGCGCTCGAGTTGCGCGCCTTCGCCGCACCACGCAACGGCGACCTGTGGAGCGAGATCCGGCCGCAGATCGCGGCCGACGCAGCCCGCCGCGGCGGCACCGCCACCGAGCGGGAGGGCCGGTTCGGCACCGAGCTGGTGTGCGAGGTCAGTCTGACCCGTCCCGACGGGCAGGTCGGCACCCAGACCTCGCGGGTCATCGGCATCAACGGACCCCGCTGGCTGCTGCGCGCCACGCTGCTGGGCGAGCCGGCCCGCGATCCCGAGGCGGCCGGTGCGTGGGAGGCCGCCATCGAGCAGGTCGCCGTGCGCCGCGGCAACCACGCCATGCCGGTCGGCGAGCAGCTTCCGCTCTCCCTGCCCGAGGGCGCGGAGCCCCGGGCCGTCCCGGCCACCTGACCCGAGGACGGACGAGGCCAGCGCATGCGCACCAAGAGCCGCCTGAGGCGCACCATCAGCAGATGGGCCAACCCCGACGAGGCCGAGGCCCGCGATCTCCGCAAGACGTTCAGCGGCGACGGCGTGATGTGCATCGGCGACGCCCCGGACCGGGAGCCGGTGCGGCTCCGTGGCACCCTGCGCACGGTCACCCTGCGCCCGCGTGGCGGCGTGCCCGCCCTCGAGGCCGAGCTGTACGACGGCACCGGCACGATCACCGTGATCTGGCTGGGTCGTCGCCGGATCGCCGGGATCGGGCCGGGGCGCGCGCTCGAGGTGCAGGGCCGGGTCGGCACCCAGGACGGCCACCGGATGCTCTACAACCCGAGGTACGAGCTGCTGTGAGCGCCCCGCACCCCGCGATCGGCGTCGACACGGTCGAGGCCCTCGTCCGCCGTCAGCTGGCGACCGCACTCGGAGGCCGGCGCGGCATGATCGAGGCCGCCGTCCCCGGCGTCGTGTTCACCGTCGTCTGGTTGACCACGAAGGAGCTCCAGTGGGCGCTGGTCGGCAGCCTCGTGGTCGCCGGCCTCGCCCTGCTGGCCCGGGTGGCGCAGCGCTCCAGCACCCAGTACGTCCTCAACGCCGTGTTCGGCATCGGCATCGGCTGGGTCTTCGTCCGCTGGGCGGAGAGCTCGGGCGGCTCGGAGTCCGACCAGGCGCTGGCGTTCTTCCTGCCCGGCATCCTGATGAGCCTCGGCTACACCATCGTGCTCGGGTTCACCTGCCTGATCGGCTGGCCGATGCTCGGCTTCATGCTCGGCGGCGTCACCGGTGACGCGACGGCCTGGCACGACGACCCGCTGGTCGTGCGGCTCTGCAGCCGGCTGACCTGGGTGATGCTCCTGCCGGGCGCGATCGGGGTGCTGCTCCAGGGGCCCGTGTGGCTGCTGGGCCACAGCGGCCGTCTCGATCCCGACCAGGCGGTCGTGCTCATCCTGATCCTGCGCACCGGTCTCGGCTGGGCGCTGCGGATCGGGTCGTGGTCGGTGATGATCTGGCTGTTGGCCCGCAACGCGACCCCCTTGGGGTCTCCTGGCGCCGAGCCCGACCCGGCGTAGCTACTTGGCCGGGTGCGAGCCCGGGGCGAGCAGCCGCTCCAGCTCGTCCTCGGCCTCGGCCGGCACGACGAAGAGCAGCTCGTCGCCCGACTCGACCGGCTGCTCCGGGGTCGGCACGTAGACCTGCCCGTCGCGCAGGATCGAGACCAGGGCGCAGTTCTCCGGCAACGGGATCAGGCCGGACTCCTTGCCGACGTACGGCGAGTCCGCCGGCAGCACCATCTCGACCAGGTTCGCGTTGCCCTTGCGGAAGGTGAACAGGCGCACCAGGTCCCCGACGCTCACGGCCTCCTCGACCAGCGCGGACATGATCCGCGGGGTCGAGACGTTGACGTCGACGCCCCACGCCTCCGTGAACAGCCACTCGTTGTTGGGGTGGTTGACCCGCCCCACGGTGCGCGGTACGCCGAACTCCGTCTTCGCGAGCAGCGCGGTCACCAGATTGGCCTTGTCGTCTCCCGTCGCGGCGATCACCACGTCGCACTTGTCGAGACGCGCCTCCTCCAGCGAGGACAGCTCGCAGGAGTCGGCCAGCAGCCATTCGGCATCGGGGACCCGCTCGGGACGGATCGAGGACGGGGACTTGTCGATGAGCAGCACCTCGTGGCCGTTCTCGATCAGCTCGCGGGCGATCGAGCGGCCCACGGCGCCCGCTCCGGCGATGGCGACTCTCATGTCTTCCTGGCCCTCTCAGACTGTTCAATCACCGATCAGTCACCGATCAATCACCGAGCTCGGGCCCGCGGCCGAGCACCTCGTAGGCATGGTCCGCGGACTCCTCGCGGGTGACCAGGTGGAGCATGTCGCCCTCCTGGATGACGCTGTCGCGGTCCGGCAGCAGGCCCTCGCCGAGCCGGTCGATCCAGGCGACCCGGCAGCGGGCCTGCTCCTGGAGCTGGCCCACCCGGGCTCCCACCCAGACCTCGGGGGTCGGGAGGTGGTCGACGCGGATGGTGCCGGACGGGTCGCGGAAGTCCGGCTCGGCACCGGCCGGCAGGATCCGGCGCAGCACCTGGTCGGCGGTCCACTTGACCGTCGCGACGGTCGTGATCCCGAGCCGCTGGTAGACCTCGGCGCGACCGGGGTCGTAGATCCGGGCCACGACCTGCTGGATCCCGAAGGTCTCCCGCGCGACCCGGGCCGCGATGATGTTGGAGTTGTCACCGCTCGACACGGCGGCGAAGGCGTCCGCGCGGCGGATGCCCGCCTTCTCCAGGACCTCCTGGTCGAAGCCGATGCCGGGGATCTTGTCGCCGTTGAAGCCCGGTCCGAGCCGTCGGAAGGCGTCGGGCTCGCTGTCGATGATCGACACGGTGTGGTTGCGGTCCTCGAGACTGCGCGCCAGGGTCGAGCCGACCCGGCCACAGCCCATGATCACGACGTGCACGGTGAGCACGCTATCCCACGTCCGATGCCCTACCGTTGTCGCTCGTGGGTGTCGGAGACGTATCGAAGCGCATCCTGCTCGGACGCAAGCTTCGCAGCGCCCAACTGGGGGAGACGCTGCTGCCCAAGCGGGTCGCGCTGCCGGTGTTCGCCAGCGACGCTCTCTCGTCGGTCGCCTACGCGCCGGACGAGGTCTTCATCATGCTCGCGATCGCCGGCACCGCGCAGTACGTCTGGTCCTGGAAGGTGGCGATCGCGGTCGCCCTCGTGATGGCCGCCGTCATCGCGTCGTACCGACAGACCGTGCACGCGTACCCGTCGGGCGGCGGCGACTACGAGGTGGCGACCGTCAACCTCGGGCGTACGGCGGGCATGACGGTCGGCAGCGCGCTGCTGGTCGACTACGTCCTCACCGTCGCGGTGTCGATCTCGTCGGGGGCCAACTACGCCGCGTCGGCACTGCCGGCGTTCCAGCACCACGAGGCGACCGTCGCGGTCGTCATGGTGCTCCTGCTGATGGCGATGAACCTGCGGGGCATCCGCGAGTCGGGCACCTTCTTCGCGGTCCCGACGTACCTGTTCATGTTCGCCATCCTCGGCATGTGCGCCTTCGGCTTCTTCGAGATGGTCGCGGGGACCCTCCCGATGGCCGAGAGCGCTGACCTCGACATCACGCCGAAGGAGGGCTGGGAGGACCCGATCACCACCTTCGGGCTGGTCATCCTGCTGGCCCGGGCCTTCTCGTCCGGATGCGCCGCGCTGACCGGTGTCGAGGCCATCTCCAACGGCGTCCCGGCCTTCAAACGGCCCAAGAGCCAGAACGCGGCGACCACGCTGCTGCTGCTCGGCCTGATCGCGATCACCATGATGGTCAGCGTCATCGTGCTGGCCAAGCAGATGGGGATCCGGTTCGTCGACCCGCACGAGTTCGGCCGGCTCACGCGTGACGGCCAGCCGGTGCCCGACGACTTCGACCAGCACGCCGTCATCGCCCAGATCGCGCGAGCCGTCTTCTCCGACTTCAGCCCCGGCTTCTACTTCGTCGTGACCGTCACCGGCATCATCCTGGTGCTGGCGGCCAACACCGCCTTCAACGGCTTCCCGGTGCTCGGCTCGATCCTCGCCAAGGACGGGCTCGCGCCCCGCGCCTTCGGGGCCCGCGGCGACCGGCTCGCCTACAGCAACGGCATCGTCTTCCTCGCCGCGATGGCGATCGTGCTCATCGTGGCCTTCGACGCCGAGACCACGAAGCTGATCCAGCTCTACATCGTCGGCGTCTTCGTCTCCTTCAACCTCAGCCAGCTCGGCATGATCCGGCACTGGACCCGGGCGCTGACGACCGAGCGCGACCCCGCCGCGCGGCGGCGGATCTACCGCTCACGCGCCATCAATGCGGTGGGCCTGTCCTTCACCGCCGTGGTCCTGGTCGTGGTGCTGCTCACGAAGTTCCTGGCCGGGGCGTGGATCACGATCCTCGCGATGGGCTTCTTCTTCGCCGTGATGAAGTCGATCAAGAAGCACTACGACAACGTCGAGCGCGAGCTCGCCGCCGACGAGACCGACAAGGCGCTGCCCACCCGGGTGCACGCCATCGTGCTCGTCTCCAAGCTGCACAAGCCGACCCTGCGCGCGCTGGCCTTCGCGAAGGCGACCCGGCCCAACGCGCTCGAGGGCGTCTACGTCTCGGTCGACGAGAAGGACACCGCGCGACTCCTCGACGAGTGGGACGAGCGCAACACCGGCGTCCCGCTCAAAGTGCTGCACTCGCCGTACCGCGAGGTCGTCAAGCCGATCATCGAGTACGCCTCGGCCATCCGGCGGGCCAACCCGCGCGGCGTGGTCGCGGTCTACATCCCCGAGTACGTCGTGGGACGCTGGTGGGAGCAGTTCCTGCACAACCAGACGGCCCTGCGGCTCAAGGGCCGGCTGCTCTTCACCCCCGGCGTCATGGTCATCTCGGTGCCCTACCAGCTGCGGTCCTCCGAGATCGCCCTGGAGCGCGAGGAGCGCGAGGAGCACCGCGTGCGCCCCGGCGACCTGCGGCGGGGCCGGGTCGAGGCCCGCGACGACCGGAACCTCCCACGGTGAGCCGGCCGCAGGCCCGGAGACCGCGGACGCGGACCGCCCGGGGCAGCTCGATGGTGGGTCGCCGCTTCGAGGTCGAGGTCGGCCCGGTCGCGCACGGCGGGCACTGCGTCGCCCGGGTCGAGGACCGGGTGGTCTTCGTCCGCCACACCTTGCCCGGCGAGCGGGTGGTACTGGAGATCACCGAGGGCACCGAGGGGGACCGGTTCTGGCGCGGCGACGCCGTCGAGGTGCTGACCCCGTCGCCCGACCGGGTGCCCGCACCCTGTTCGTACGCCGGCCCCGGCCGGTGCGGCGGCTGCGACCTCCAGCACGTCGCGCTGCCCGCCCAGCGCGAGCTCAAGGCCGAGGTCGTGCGTGAGCAGCTGCGCCGGCTGGCCCGGCTCGAGGTCGACGTCGAGGTCGAGGCGGTCCCCGGCGACGACGCCGGTCTGCGCTGGCGGACCCGTCAGCGCTATGTCGACCTGCCCGGCGGCGGACGTGGCATGCGCAAGCACCGCTCGCACGACACGGTCGCCGTCGACGCCTGTCTCCTGGAGGCGAGGTCCGGGCCGTCGTACGAGGTCCGGGGGAGGGTGTTCGAGGTCGCCGCGGTGCCGGATCAGCAGGCGAGCTTCTGGCAGGTCCACCCGGGCGCCCCGGAGACGCTGGTCGGCGCCGTGCTCGAGGCCCTCGATCCCCAGCCGGGGGAGAGCGCGCTCGACCTGTACGCCGGCGTGGGCCTGTTCAGCCGGTTCCTCTCCGAGGCGGTCGGGCCGACCGGTCGGGTCGCCGCCGTCGAGGGTGACCGCACGGCGTCGGGTCTCTCCGAGCGCAACTGTCCCGGCGTCCTGGCCCGCGCGGGCGACGTCGGCGCCGTCCTCACGGACGGTCTCCCGGAGGAGTGGGCCCGTGCCGACCTGGTCGTCCTCGACCCGCCCAGAGCGGGCGCGAAGCGCGCCGTGGTCGAGCAGGTCGTCGCGCGTGCTCCCCGAAGCGTCGCCTATGTCGCCTGCGACCCGTCGGCGCTCGCGCGCGATGTCGCGAGCTTCGCCGAGCACGGCTACCGGCTCGCGTCGCTGCGCGCCTTCGACCTGTTCCCGATGACGCACCACGTGGAGTGCGTCGCTCTGCTGACGAAAACCAGGTCTGACCTGCAGTGATGCGATTCGGTCGTTGTCGCCGAACCCGGAATGGGCCCAAGGCTCACTTTGGGCTCGTCTTGAAATCGCCGAGCCGCGGATTCTGGCGCTCGGCTGCCGACGCAGCGCGCGAACGCCGCGTCGAGGTCATCCGGGCCCGGGCGACCTTTCGCCGCCGCAGGAGCGCGGCCGCCCTGTCGGGCAGCGCGATGGGCGGCCGCGTCCGTCTTGCGGTAGTCGACCCGCCGGTGAACCTGCCTTGCCACGTGACGTGATGGCGCACCGAGGCCGGCATCAGCTCCCGACGCGGCCCCGGAGCGGGCATGAGCCCTCGCTGCGCGGAGTCAGGAGTTCGTGTACGTCCGGACGACCGAGAAGCGCAGTGACTTGTCGTTGACGTAGGCCTGGGTGAACGCGACCGGGACGTCCGACTCGTCGACGTGAGTGTGCTCGAGTAGAAGCACCGGCACTCCGTCTGCCAGGTTGAGCGCGTCGACAACCTCCTGGTGCGGCATCGTCGGCACGATCTCCGCGACCGAGTACCGCACCTGCCGACCGGCTCGCACCCGCAGGAAGTCGAAGATCGACTCGTCGCCGTTGTCGGGGAGCTCGTTCTCGGGTAGCACCCGCATGGGCACGTGGTCGATCGTGAACACGGCCGGCTGCCCGTCGGCGTAGAACACCCGCCGGATGACGCACAAGTGGGTGACGTCCTCCCAGTCGAAGATCCGACTGATGGACGTAGTCCGCTCCTCGACGCGGACGTCCGTGCTGTCGGTGACGACCTCGTGGCCCATCTCAGCCAGGATCTCGGCGAATGCGCGGTCCTGACTGATGTTCGCCTGGGCTCGCAGGGCGTGCCTGTTGATGTACGTGCCGCGCCCGTGCAGGCGCTGAACGACTCCGTCCTTTTGCAAAGACAACAGCGCCGACCGCACGGTGGCCCGGCTGACCTCGAGCAATGCGGACAACTCGTCCTCGGAGGGGAGTCGGTCCTGACCGGACAAGACCAGTCGCTCGATGAGCGCCGCGAGCTCGTTCTTGGCGACCCGGTGGGCGTCGCGTTGCAGGCGCCCTGTTGTGAGGGATCTGGCCACCATTCTTCAGGCTCCTAGCTGCTGGTCCGGTACCTCGAGTGCGGCCGATCTCCTCGCGGCTTGAGGGACTACGACGGCCGATTGGTCGGGGAGTCACTGAGGCCTGACGTCAGACCACCAGCGGAAGGTATCAGCATGCCTCCCCACCAACAAGTACCCGCCCTCCATGACGGCCGGGTGACGGCGACGTGGGCACAGGTGACATCCAAGGCTGTTGTCAGACGTCTGTCGTCTGTGTAAAAGTGTCACGCAGCATGTACCAGGACGGTCCGACCTCGGCTCCGTCCTTCGATCCGGAGGCCGGAGGTACCGAGCCGCAGCAACTAGATATCGGAAGCGCGCCAGCCCGAGACGAATGCCGCCTCGCCCGAGGACGTGGCCACGGTCGAGGGATCACCCACGTCGACGATGCGACGTGCTCCAGGCGGCATCGCCGGGCGACGGCAGAGCCGATGCCGCCCGACGACAACGCGACGACACACGACGGGGGAGCCAATGAACAGACAACGCGAGGAGAACCCCATGACCGCCAGCACGCCACTCACACCGTCCGTGTGGATGCAGGACTGCACGTGGGAGGAGGTGGCCAGCTACCTGGAGCACGAGCGCATCGTGATCGTCCCGATCGGCGCCACGGAGCAGCACGGCCCGGCCGGGTGTCTGGGTGTGGACAGCTACGTCGCCATCACGCTCGCTGAGGACGTCGCCCAGCGCACCGGCATCTTGTGCACGCCGCCGATCTGGTTCGGCGACTCGTCTCACCACGCGGGTTTCCCCGGCACGATCTCGGTACGCACCGAGACGATGACGCACTTCGTCGGCGACGTCTGTCGGAGCCTGGCGAAGCAGGGCTTCACCCGCATCGTCCTCCTCAACGGGCACAAGGGCTCCAACCTGCCCAGCCTCATCAGCGCGGTCCGCGGCGTCCACGAGGAGGAGTACCCCGGGGTGATGTTCGCCGTGGCCGATCCGCTCCACCTCGCCAAGTCGGCCGCGCCGAGCATCAAGGAGACCAATGAGCACCACGCTGGCGAACTGGAGCTCTCGCACATCCTGCATCGCTACCCCGGTCTCATCCGGGTCGATCGCCTCACCAACGCGAGCGTGGACTTCGACGAGGTTTTCGGTGGGTTTGTCGGGAATGACCTGTTCGGGCCCGCGCCCGACGGCGTCGACATCATGTGGAGCGGAGCCGAGCAGCGCGCGTTCACGCCGACCGGCAGTTTCAGTTCCTCCCTGGGGACCACCGATGCCAAGGGCAAGGCGTATCACGACCACATCGTCGCCCGCCTGTGCGACCTCGTGACGTGGATGCGTGGCTACGACGGGCCCATCGGAGGCCACGGCCCGGGGGAGGCGGCCGAGAAGCGTCGCGCCACGAACTGAACGCGCAGGGTTCTCAGCCGTCGGGCGGCTGATCAAGCGCCACGCATGGCTGACGAACGGCCGCTGCCCGTCTGGGTCGTGGGCTGGACGAGCGCAGGTCTCTCGCTCGGTCGTGCAGCGGTTTGTACACCTGCATGACGTCATACGTCGAACAACCGATCAGCAAGCACGGGCACCGGACGGTGCGAAGGAGGACGACTACCGATGGACCCCCACCTCGCGAACTTCATCTCGCAGATGAACGGCCTCGTGGAGAACAGTCAAGACCCAGCCCACATCGCTACTGAAACGGCCGAGTACCTCAGCGAACTCCTCAGGCACCCCGAGTTCCTCGACGAGCGCTACCGCCAGCCCGACCCGGAGAGGTACCGCCAGCACGTCGTACACGTTCACGAGGAGGGCCTGTACTCGATCGTGTCCTTGGTCTGGAAGCCCGGACAGGAGACGCCGATCCACGACCACCGCTGCTGGTGCGTCGTGGGGGTGCTGCAGGGCAGGGAACTCGAGACCCGGTACGAGTTGCACACCGAGGGTGACCGGCGGGTGCTCGTCGAGGCGCACAACGTGCACTACTCGCCGGGCCAGGTCTGCGCCCTCGTCCCACCGGACGAGGACATCCACAAGGTCGCCAACGACAGCGACGACGCCGAGACCCTCACGATCTCCATGCACATCTACGGCGCGAACATCGCGGAGCTCGGCACCAGCATCAACGAGATCTTCACTGAGCCGCTCGTTGCCAGCGCAGCCGGGGGCTCGGCGCCGCTGTCGTGGCGTGGCGATCACTGACAGCACGCTCCTGGCGGCGGGCGCGCAGCTCCCTCGAACCGACGCCCCCACCCTGCTGACGCGCGTCGCCCCACAAGGGGTGGACGGCGTACGACCCGAAGAAAGGCAACAACGATGGCCGAGAAGATGATGGCGGCAGTGTTCACCGAGCCTGGTGGACCCGAGACGCTGGAGTACCGGGAGATTGACCGCCCTGAACCTCAGCGAGGGGAGGTCCTGATCCGGGTGCGCGCATGTGGGATCAACGGGTTCGACCTGCTCGCGCGCAACGGGCGCTACCACACCGGGCAGGCCAAGCCACACGTTCTGGGCGGCGACGTCGTCGGCACGGTTGTCGGCTATGGTCCCGAATGCGAGGAGCGGGTCGCCGAGGGTGCGAACGTGGCGTTGCACTGGGTTCGCAGTTGCGGCAGCTGCGAACAGTGCCTGCGCGGATTCGAGACGACCTGCCTGCGCTACGGCTATCTCGGGGCGAAGTATCCGGGCGGCTACGCCGAGTATGTGGCGGTGCCCGAGCGCAACGTCGCCGCGCTCGGCGACTACTCCGACCTGCACAAGGCCGCGGCGTTCCCGATGGCCTTCGGTACGTCGTGGCACATGCTCGTCACGCGGGCCGCGCTCCAGCCCGGCGAGTCCGTCCTGGTGCAGGCCGTGGGCAGTGGCATCGGGGTCGCGGCCATCCAGATCGCCAACCTGATCGGTGCCCGGGTCATCGGGTCCGCCGGAGCGCAGTGGAAGCTCGACCGTGCCGTGGAGCTGGGCGTGGATCCGGACCGCCTCATCAACTACACGAGCGAGAATCTGCACGAGGCGGTCATGCGGATCACCGGCAAGCGCGGTGTCGACGTCGTGTTCGAGCACCTCGGTGGTGAGATCTTCGGCGACGCTGTCCGATCGGTCGCGCGCAACGGGCGCCTGGTCACGTGCGGTGGCACGGCCAGCTATGACGTGTCGATGAACATTGCTCACGTGTTCCACAAGCAGGTCTCGATCATCGGGTCGAACAGCGCCACGCGCTGGGAGTTCGAGCAGATCATCAACCTGCTGCGCGAAGGTCGATTCGATCCGATCGTCGACCGAGTCTTCCCGTTGCACGAGGCCGCCAAAGCCCATGCCTACCTCGATGAGCGCAGCGGCTTCGGCAAGGTCGTCCTGAGCGTCGAGCAGTGATGGAGAACTACGCCGCACGTATGCGGTCGAAGACGAGGAGCACGACATGAGCAATCTCGAAAGCTTCCTTTCTCCCAGGTCGATCGCTGTGATCGGCGCGTCCAGGGACCGCAAGAAACCGGGCAATCTGATCCTGCGCAATATCGTTGAAGGCGGTTTCGCAGGCGACGTCTACCCGGTCAATCCGGCAGGCGGTGAGATCGAGGGACTCCAGACGTACGGCACCGTCGAGGAGATTCCCGCCGAGGTCGACATGGCTGTCATCGTGGTGGCGCGAGCTCACGTCGAGAAGGCGATGCACCAGTGCGTCGGCGCCGGCGTTCGCAGCGCCGTGGTCGTGACGGCCGGTTTCGGCGAGGGCGACGAGATGGGACGGGAGACCCAGCAGCGGCTGCGCGAGCTCGCGCAGGGAGCCGGCATGGTCGCCATCGGGCCGAACACCATCGGGTACGTCAACGCTGAGGCCAGGCTCTTTGCCAGCTTCGTTCGTTTCCCCGAGTGGCGCAACGGCTCGGTCGCACTGGTTGCCCAGACCGGAATCTACGCTGGCGCGGTCGTCCACGAGCTGATGGCTCGCCCGTTCCAGAAGCTCGGGATCAAGGTCAGCGTCGACGTTGGCAATCGCATCGCGCTGTCGGACCATGACCTCATCGAGCCTCTCGTCTCCGATGATGACATCAAGGTGCTGGGCTTCTACATCGAGGAGTTCGACGAGGGCGACACGTTCCTGGCGAAGGCGGCCCAGGCGAAGCAGGACAAGCCGATCATCGTGCTCAAGTCCGGCCGCACCGGCCAGGGGGCGCGGGCGTCCATGGCTCACACCGGCTCGCGGACCGGTGACGAGGAAGCCAACGACCGGATGCTGCGGGAGCACGGGCTGGTTCGCGCGGAGGACAACGCCGAGTTCGTCTCCTTCCTCACCACCTTCGCCTACTGCCCGGTGCCAGCCGGCCGCCGGGTCGGCGTCGTCACCTTCAGCGGTGCGCTGGGCATCATGGCGACCGATGCCCTCGTGGACGCGGGGATGGAGATTGCGGACTTCGCCCAGTCGACGCTTGACGCTCTCGACGAGTTGGCGCCCGACTGGCAGGCGATCGGAAATCCAGCAGACCTGTGGTCCGCCGCCGAGGCCGACCCCGCGAAGGCGGCGCAACGGCTCTATCACGCCGTGCTGGAGGACCCCAACGTCGACCAGATGCTGTTCGTCCTCCTGGCCTTGCCCAATGTCGATCACGATGGCATGCGGGAGGTGTTTGAGGACCTGCGGCACCGTCGTCCCGAGGTGCCGATTCACGTCACCCTCGACGGCGCGCTGCGCGGCGCGTGGGCCGCTCGACTCGAAGGCCTCGGCATCGTGGTCCATGACTCTGTGCGAACCGCCGCGCGGGCGATGAACGCGCTGTCGACCTACGCGGAGTACCGCGAAGCGGCGCAGGGGCTCGCGGGTTGATGTCGTCCTCGCCGGCCCACGTCGACCGATCGAGCGACGTCGAGGGTCCCGTCCTCGACGTCGCTCGGATGCGCGCGGACTTTCCCGCGCTGGGCGCCTTCACCCACCTCGACGGTACGGGCGGGACCCAGGTGCCTCGGAAGGTAGCCGAGGCCATCGGACGCGCACTGGTGACCTCGACGTCCCACCACGGCAGTCGTACGCCCCCTGAGCGCACGGCACTGGACGCCATGAGCGCGGCCAGGGCAGGCATCGCCGATCTGGTTGGTGGAGACCCCGCCGGCGTGATCTTCGGCCGCAACATGACCGAGTTGACGTTCCGGATGGCACGCACCATCGCCAAGACCTGGAAGGAAGGCGACGAGATCGTCGTGTCGCGACTCGACCACGGCGCCAACGTCGCCCCGTGGGTCATCGAGGCCGAACGTGCCGGGTGCCTCGTGCGCTGGGTCGACTTCGACCCTGGCAGCACCGAGCTTCGTGCAGACGACGTGGCCGGCGTGCTGTCGGAGAGGACTCGACTGGTGGCGCTGACGGCGGCCTCGAACCTGACCGGCACCCGTGTGCCGGTCCGCGACATCTCGACGATGGTGCACGACGTGGGCGCTCTGCTGTACGTCGACGGCGTGCACCTGACGCCCCACGCTCTCGTCGACATCGAAGACCTGGGCGCCGACTTCTTCGTCGCCGGGACCCACAAGCTGTTCGGGCCACACTGTGCTGCCCTCGTCGCGGCGCCCGCGCTCCTGGAAGCCCTGACCCCTGACCGCTTGCCGAGCGGTCCGCACGAGGTGCCTGACCGGTTCGATGTCGGCACCCCTCCCTACGAGGTGCTCGCTGGTGTCGCCGCGACCGTCGACTATCTGGCCGAGCTTGCCGATTACACGGTGGGCGCCGCCTCTGCTGCGGCTCAGTCGGTCGAGACCATTCGTGGGTCGGTGCGCTCGAGCGGCCAGCGCCGCCAGCAGATCTGCCGCGCCATGGATCTGATCGAGCGACACGAGCGGACCCTGATCGCGCGCATGGAGGAGCGGTTCAGCGCGGTGGTGGGGCTTCGTCGCATGTCCCTGGCGAAGCAGCGGACCCCGACCGAGCTCGTCGTGATGGAGGGGGTTTCGCCCGAAGACCTGTTCCTGCGTTTCGCCGCCGACGAGATCGCCGTCTCGGTCGGACGCTTCCATGCGATGGAAGCGTCTCGCGCCCTGGGGCTGGGAGCCGACGGCGGGGTGCGGGTCGGGCTGGTCGCCTACAACACCCTCGACGAGGTCGACCTGGCCGCCAGAGTGGTGACCCGGTTCCACCAGTAGCGACAGCAAACGGTGGATCGTCCTGGGTGACGTGAGGTGGTCACGGAAGACGCTCGAGGCCGATCATGTCTTTCGTGAGCGAAGAGGGGTCCCCCTCAATCGTGTGGGGGAGCAGTCGATGCTGCGGCGATCCGCAGCAGGTCCCTCGTCGCCTCGGACATTCTTTGGTCCGGCCAGATCGCGGTCAGGGGCCGCAGCAGGTCCAGTTGTGTGGCCACTGCCACGAGTCGCCCACTCTCGAGTTCGGATTCCACCGCCCGGGCGGACACGACAGCCGGTCCTACCCCGGCGAGCGCGGCCCCGACCAGTGCGGTCGTGGACGCCGCCTCCAAGGCGACGCGGGGCTGCATCCGGAGAGCGGACTCGAACGTGCTTCGCGTCCCGCTGCCCACCTCGCGCACGATCCAGCGCGCCTGCCTGAGGCTCTCCGTCGACACGGGCATCTGATAGCGCGCCCACGTGTGAGTCGGGTTCACCACGACGACCAGCCGATCAGAGCCGATGACCCTCCTCGAGACGCCCAGCGGTCGCCCGGCGGCCTCGATGAAGCCCACGTCCGCTGCCCCGCTCCTCACCAGCGCCACGACAGTGTCACTGTTGACGACCTGGAGCCGCGGCTTGAGGTCAGGGGTCCGTACGTGAAGTTCGCCCAGCCACCTCGGCAGGATGAACTCTGCGATGGTGAGGCTCGCTGCGACTTTGAGCTCGTCCGCGCTGTCAGCACTCAGAGCGCGCAGGCTCGTTCGCATCTGGTCCACCGCATGCAGCACGCCCCGCGCCCAGGAGATGATCGCACGACCATCGGTGGTCAGGGTCGATCCGCGCGGCGAACGCTGGATGGCTGACAGCCGCCAGCGAGCCTCGAAAGCGCGAACCCTCACGGTCGCCGCAGGCTGGCTGAGCCCGCACTCTCGCGCTGCCGCGTTGAGACTGCCGTGCTCGTCGATCGCGATCAGGAGACGCAGGGTCTCGAGGTCGAGCTCCGGAGTCATAACCATTCACTATAACGTGCCGTCGAGCTGGCGTCTACCGTGATGGCGGCGCCGAACCCACGCTGGAAACATGTCGACGACGCAGCTCTCGAAGTCCGGAACACAGGGCTTGGTCACGCGCCTCATGGCGCTCCTGCCGCCAGCGTCGGCGGCGTCGTTGGCGGTGGTGATCAGTACGTTCTTCCCGCTGGCAGGACCATTGCTCATCGCGCTGGTCCTCGGCGCTGTTGTCGCGAACACGGGGCTGGCCGCGTTGCCTGCCATGAGTGGCCAGGCGCGCGTGACCAAGACCCTCCTGCGCGTCGGTGTCGTGATGCTGGGCCTGAAGCTGCCTGTGCAAGGTGTGTTCTCGATCGGGTGGAGTGGAGTGGCCGTCATCGTCGTGACGGTTGCGGCGACCTACTCTGCGACCCTGCTGGTGGGCGACAGGCTGAAGCTCGACCGAGGCTTCGTCACCCTGCTGGCGGCCGGGTTCTCGATCTGCGGGGCGGCGGCGATCGCGGCGGTTGACGACGCGGTCAAGGCCAAGCAGCGCTACGTCGCGCTCGCGCTCGCGCTGGTGACGATCTTCGGCAGCGCGATGATCGTGCTCGTGCCGTGGCTCGCCGCCGTTTTCGGGCTGTCCCAACGGCAGGCCGCGTTGTGGGCGGGCGCCAGCATCCATGAAGTCGCCCAGGTCGTGGCGGCGGCGTCGCTCATCGGCGGGGCCGCCATCGCGGTGGCGACGACGGTCAAGCTGGGGCGGGTGGTCCTGTTGGCGCCGCTGTACGCCGCGGCGTCCCGTCGAGGCGAACGTGCCGACGACCAGCGTGGGCCGCTGGTGCCGTGGTTCGTCGCGGGCTTCGCCGTGGCGGTGGCGGTCCGCTCCATGGCGGTGCTGCCGTCCGGCGTGCTCACGATCACCGACGCTGTGACCACCTTCCTCCTCGCCGCCGGGATGTTCGGTCTTGGGCTGGGCATCAGGGCGAGCGAGATCTGGCCGTTGCCGCTCAACGCGTTCGTGTTGGCGAGCTTCTCCACGCTCGTCGCCGGAGGGGTCTCGCTGGGCCTGGTCGTCACGCTCACCTGAACGCACTCGGGGGGGCGTCCGAGGTCCCAGCCGCGACGTCGTCAGGAGACCTCGTCGAGACCGTGGATGTGCTCGGCAGCGAGGCGCGCGAGTGGCGCCTTGTCCACCTTGTTCGTCGACGACAGTGGGAGCTCATCGACGAACCAGATGCGCCGTGGATGGGCTGCTGGCTCGAGCTGGGTGAGGCTGTAGGCCCGCAAGGCGGCCTCGTCCACCGTCTGGCCGGGTACGAGCGCGACGAATGCCACCGGCTTCTTGCCCTTCACGGCGTCGTCGACGGCCACGACTGCCGCTTGCGACACTGCGACGTGGCTCTCGAGCACCAACTCGATCGCGCGCGGGTAGAGGTTCTCGCCACCGCAGATGAACATGTCGTCCTCCCGCCCGAGGCAGTAGTAGAAGCCCTCGGCATCGCGCCGGAACAAGTCCTTGGTGTGGTAGAAGCCGTCCTCGCTGATGGGCGAGGGGATCTCGGGACGTCGGTGATAGCCGGTCATCAGGCCCCTGGAGCGGATCTCGAGTACGCCCTGGTCGTGGCTGACGGTGCCGTGGCTGTCCACGAGGCGCATCTCGACGGCATCGTGTGGCACTCCGACGGACCCGAACGGCACCTCGCGGCCGTCCTTGGGCGCGGTGAATGCGATGGGGCTGGATTCGGTCGTGCCGTAGGTGAAGACGAAGCTGGGCTGGTGGAACACTCGGTCGAGTTCCTGGAGCAGGTCCTTGCCCGCGGGAGCGGAGTTCAGGATGACGGCTCGGACACTGGTGAGATCCGTTCGACGCAGCTGTTCTTGGTCCTGGAGCAGCATCGCGGCCATGGGCGGGACCATGTTGAGATCGGTGATCCGCTGAGACGCGATCGCATCGAGAACGTCCCGACTCCTGAAGCGAGGCAGCAACACGACGCTCTGCCCGGTGGCCAGTGCCCTCTGGAGGGGGCTGAGAGCGCCCATGTGGTAGAGCGGGGCCGACAACAGGAGCCGCGAGCTGATGGAGTCGCTCTCGATGCCCAGGCTCACGACCCATAGGTGGCTGCGGTGGGAGAGGACGACGCCCTTGGGCCGGCCAGTCGAGCCCGAGGTGTAGAGGATCATCGCCGGATCCTCGATGTCGACATCCACCGTCCCGCTCGTACCTGCAGCGCCGTTCTGAGCCTTGGTCTCGGGATGGAGCTCGACGTCCTCGATCGGGTGGACCACCGCGACGTCGGGTAGCAAGGACGTGTAGGCGGACTCGGCGAAGACTGCGGCGAGCCCGGCGTCGAGGACCACGAACTCCACGGCCGGCGCGGGCTGTCGGTAGCTGATCGGCACCGCGGTCAGTCCGGCGCGCATGATCGCGTACAGGGTCACTGCCCAACGAGCGGAGTTCTCGCCCAGCAGCCCGATTCGCTCGCCGGGGGCATGCGCGGTCGCGAGTCGTCGGGCGAGTGCCGAGGCGGCGAGGTCGAACTCGGCGAAGGTGATGGTCAGCGGCTCGGTGCCGGACAGGTCAACCAGTTCGGCAACAGCGTCGCTCGCGACGGCCTCACCGAGGTTCTGGGCAACGAACACGACCGGATCTCCTCTTCTTCGAACGGCCAGGGGACCGCGACCGTACGCGGGCCGGGGTCAGTGAGCAGGGCCCGGCCCCGCACCCTACTCCTCATACGTCTGACGTCTCACGAGCGTCGCTGGAAGCGTGACGGGCTGGGGTCGCTGTCGCGACCCCAGCCCGTCACCGCACCCTTGGCCCTAGGCGGCTCGCGCAGTGGCCCGCGTCCTCACTTCTTGACCGTGTCGGGGAGTGGCTCCGACTGCAGCTCGTGCCATATCTGCTGACGGATCTCGTGGAACTCATCAGTGAAGCGAACTTCCTCGTAGTCCCGGGGGCGGGGGATCGGCACCCGGTGCTCGGCCTTGATCTTGCCTGGCCCGGCTGTCATCACGACGACGCGGTCGGCCAAGGCGATCGCCTCCTCGACGTCGTGGGTGACGAAGAGAACGCTCTTGCCGACACGCTCCCAGATCTTCAGGAACTCACCACCGATGCGGACTCGGGTTTGCGCGTCGAGTGGCCCGAACGGCTCGTCCATGAGGTACAGCGACGGGTCGTAGGCCAAGGTGCGGGCCAGAGCTACGCGCTTTCGCATGCCGCCTGACAGTTGGCGTGGGTAATAGTCGGCGTAGCCATCGAGGTTGACCATGGTGAGAAGCTCTGCGACGCGGTCTCGCTGCTCGCTGGCCGGCACGCCGTTGATCACCAAGGGCAGCCGCACGTTCTCCTTGACGGAGCGCCAGGGGAGCAGAGCATCGTTTTGGAACACCATGCCGACGCCGGGCGGAACGCTGGCATCGCCCAGGTTCTGTCCATCGAGGTAGATCTCCCCGGCGGTGTGGTCCGCGAGGCCGGCGATGATCTTCAGCAGTGTCGACTTGCCGCACCCGCTCGGTCCGACGATCGCGACGAACTCTCGCTCAGCAAGGTCGAGGTTGATGCCGTCGAGGGCCAGATGCCTGACCTTGTTCGTTCGGTAGGACAGCGACAGGTTGCGAACGCTGAGCTTCGTCGAGGTCGGGGCCGCCAGATCAGCGGTCACGGACGCCGTCATCACGGTGCCTTCGGGATGTAGGCGAGGTCGAACACCTCGTCGAACGGGAGGACATCGGCCTCGTCGAGCGCGCCGACGGCCACGAGGTTCTGGGTCGTACTCTCGTAGACCGATTCAGAGACGGCGAGACCGTCGGGAATGGTGGTGAGCCCACGCTGGACCGCATCGGCCAGGACCTCATCACTGACCGGGAACTTCTCCTTCTTCATGGCCTCGACGCCCCAGCTCGGGTCGCCCTCGGCCTTCGTTGCAGCCTCGTTGAGGCCTTCGAGGAAGGCTCGCATGGACTTCTCGTTCTTGCTCACCCAATCGTCCTTCGCCACCGCGATGATGGCCGCGTACTCGAACTCGGGCTCCCAGACCTGACGATAGTCACCCGAGGAGAGCAGCTCGGATCGCTGTGGCTCGCTGACCATTCCGGCGGCAACCTGGCCCTGCTTGATCGCTGAGGCCATCGTCGCGCCGCTGCCAGCACCGATCACCTTGAGGCTCGCGTAGTCGATGTCTTCCTCGCTCGCTGCGATCTTCAACTCGGTATCCGCCAGGCTGCCGGGTGACGTGACGCCGACGGTCTCGCCTTCGATGTCCGCGACGGACTCGATGTTCGAGTCAGCACTCGTCAGGAGCGCGTACGGTGCACGCACGTTGACGCCCGCGAACCCCCGAGTGTCGAGGCCTTGGGCGCGGGTGGAGAGAACGTGCTCGGTCGAGCCCATGAAGATGTCGAGGCTGCCGCCGATGAGTGCCTGCATGGCGTCCGACCCGCTGTCGAAACAGACTTTCTTGACCTCGAGACCATCGGGGAAGGTGTTGGCGTTGATGGCGATCTGGGCTGCCATCGGCGTCATGCCACCGCAGACCATGGCGACACGGACCGTGCCGGCCTTCCCGTCGGCAGTGTCGCCCGACGAGGAGCCGCTCCCGCATGCAGCCAGCGCGAGCGCCAGCGCGACGACAGCAGTGCCGTGCCCTGCCCGTGACAGGTTGTTCTTGTGGATTCTCATGCTTCTCCTACTGGTTCAGGGGGCTGGTCCCGAGATGGGTGCACCTGACGCGTGTCTCCCAAGTCAGGGACGTCGCGTCAGCGGGCGGTACTTGAGGGACACGACCTAGCGGTAACGGAGGACTCTCTTCTCGATGAATGCCACGACCTGCTCGAGCAGCATGGCCAGGACCGTGATGACCAGGAGGCCGGTCATCACGCCGGTGGTGTCGAAGAGGTTGGACGAGAGCTTGATGTAGTAGCCGATGCCCACGCTTGATCCGATGAGCTCGGCGATGATCGCGCCGATGAGGCCGAGGCCGATGGCTAGCCGCAGAGCGGTGAGCATCCAGGCTCCGATCGCTGGCAGCATCACCCAGCGCAGCGTGATCCAGCGCGAGGCGCGGTAGCTCTTTGTCATGTCCAGGAGATCCCTGTCGATGCTCTTCACGCCTTGGTAGACGTTGTAGAAGGCAACGAACAAGACCATGGTCACGACCATCATGACCTTGGAGAAGAGCCCGATGCCGAACCAGACGATGAAGAGCGGAGCCAGGGCCACACGCGGCAGGCTGTAGAGAGCGATGATGTACGGATAGACCCAGCGCCCCGCGATTCGCGACGTTGCCACTGCGATCCCGAGGATCACCCCAGCGGGCAGCCCAATCGCCAGGCCGATGCCGGTCTCGATGACCGTGACCCGCAGGTGCATCCACAGCTCGCCACTCGCCGCAAGATCAACGATCCGCTCCGCGATGAGTGAAGGCTCACTGATGAAGAAGCGGTCGATCCACAGACCGCTGACCAACTGCCACACGGCCAGAAAGCCCACGCCGATTCCGACTTGTCCGGCGACGATGACGAGGCGCTCGCGTCTGTCTGCGCGGCGATCGACCGCGTCTGCAACCGTGTCGGCGCGAGTGTCCTTGTGAGCGGGTGTGGTCGTCCCCACGGGGCTCGGCGTGACCTCGGCCGCGATCGAAGCTCCGGGGACAACCCCGGTTGTGATCGGAACTTCGCTTTTCTGCACTGCCCCTCCAGGAGGTAGTCGGACGTCTGACAACTGCGATTCGCCTTGATGATGCCCGTGATATTGATCACGCGCAAGACATGGTTCGCAGATCGGACGGCGAGCCGTCGACCGCTATTGCCTTCGTCACATCCACGATGCTATAAAACCGACAACGTCAGACGTCTGACAGCAACGGAGGCTGGATGAGCGCCAACGATGTCCCTCGCTCAGGGTACGGGCTCGAACTCGTGCCCGAGGAGGTCCGCAGTGGCATGGGACACAGTGGCATGCCATCGACGCCGATCGGACGTCCCCCTCGCACCACGAGATCTTCGTGGGGCCGGTCTAGGGCGGAGGACAGGATGCTCGTGCACCTGAGGAAGAGCTCCACCCGGAGGCCGGAAGTCCCAACGGGCCCATGGGGACAGCGGGAAGGCTCGAACGGTGCCTCCAGTGCCTGACCAGGACCGCGGCCCCATCGTGGTCGGGATCAGCGGCGGAAGCGGCGCGATCTATGGGGTGCGCATCTTGGAGAGACTGCGGGAGTTCGACGTCGAGAGCCATCTCGTCATCACCCAGCCGGGACTTGCGACACTCCGCTACGAGACTGATTACACAGCCGATGACTTGAAGGCACTGGCGACGACCGTGCACCCGATCAGGAATATCGGGGCGACGATCGCCAGCGGCTCCTTCAAGACCAGAGGCATGATCGTCGCGCCCTGCTCCATCAAGACGCTCTCGGGTATCGCACACTGCTACGGCGACAACCTGCTTCAACGCGCCGCGGACGTGACGCTGAAGGAGCAGCGGAGGCTGGCTCTGCTGGTCAGGGAGACGCCCCTGCATCTGGGACACCTCCGCCTGTTGGTCAGCGCAGCCGAAAGTGGCGCGACCATCGTCCCGCCGCTGCCCGCGTTCTACATACGCCCCCAGAGCGTCGACGACCTGATCGACCACACCGTCGCTCGTGTGCTCGACCTCTTCGACATCGACGTCGGCATGCCGCGCTGGGAGGGACAACAACCCGGATCGCCGACGTGACGGCCAACCCGTCACTCTCCATCGTCTCCCCGCCCAAGGCCCTACCGTCCCGCCACTCTCGGGAATCCCTTCGTCGAGCACATCAAGGAGAGTTCGAGCATGACTTCCGACCTTCGCACCTTTCTCTCGGACCTGGTCGCGACACAACCCGATGCCCTCAAGCGGGTCGACGTTCCCGTTGACCGATCCTTCGGGATCACGGCCTACGGCGCCAAGCTCGACAAGGATCGAAAGTACCCGGCCCTCCTCTTCGACAACGTCGAGGGCGCCACCATCCCCTGCCTGACGAACCTGCTCGCGACCCATGACCGAATGGCGCTGGCCCTGGGACTCGAGGTCGAGGACCTGACCAATGCCTCCGATCGCACCCAGGGCATGCAGCCCCACCCGCCTGTCACTGTCGACGCGGCGCAGGCTCCGGTCAAGGAGGTCATCTGGCGAGACGACGAGGTCGATCTCGGCAAGCTCCCGATCCCGGTGCACAACCAGCTCGACGGCGGGCCGTTCCTCACCGCCGCGGTGTCCCTCATGAAGGATCCTGATTCAGGGGCGATCAACGCGGGAATCTACCGGCACCACGTCTACGATTCACGACGCATGGGTGTGTGGTTCTTCGGCTCTCACGACGGCGGCACCATTCACCGGCGCTACGAGGAGCGGGGCGAACCCACCCCCATCGCGATCGCCATCGGCCATCACCCGGGATTCCTGATGGGAGCCGTCTCGCGCGTTGCCGGCATCGGCGGTGAGTACGACGCGGCGGGGGCCTTCCTCGGAGAGTCGGTCGAGGTCGTCAAGGCTGAGAACTCCGACATCATGGTCCCCGCGCGGGCGGAGATCGTGCTGGAGGGCGTCATCATTCCGGGCGAGATGGTGGAGGAGGGTCCGTTCGCCGAATGGCCGGGCCACTACGTCGGCGGTGGGCCGAAGCCCGTCATCCGCATCGACTGCGTGACCATGCGCGCGGACGCCATCTTCCAGGACATCCAGGCCTCGGGGCGTGAGCACCGCTTGATGGGCGCCCTTCCGCGCATCTCGAGCATCCACACCCGCGTGAAGCAGGTCGTCCCCGGCCTGCAGGCTGTCAACGTTCCGGTTCACACCCGCATGCACTGCTATCTCTCGATCAAGAAGGCACTGGACAGCGATCCGACGCGGGCCGCCTTCGCTGCGTTCAACACTGAGCCGGAGAACCTCCGGATGGTGATCGTCGTCGACGACGACATCGACGTGTTCGACGAGGAGGAGGTCTCGTGGGCGATCGGCACGCGATTCGACGCGACCAAGGACCTCCAGATAATCCCCGAGTGGAATGGGCCGGGCGGGCTCCTTCCGACCAACTGGGAATATGACGAGCAGGGCACGCGCACCAAGAAGATGTCCTCCGGTGTGATCATCGATGCCACCAAGCCGGCTCCGCCGGTGGTCTTCCCTGTTCGGGCCCAGGTGCCCCGGGAGGTCGTCCGGGCCGTGAATCTCGACACGATGCTGGATGTCGCGACTCCGGAGCAACTGCCGTGGATGGAGGCCAGGTGATGCTGGATCTCACCTTGGCCTGCGGACGCTACGACCGGGTGCAGCCGCTGCTCGACGGGCGAGTCCGGCCGGAGGGCATCGAACTCAACACCATCTCCATCGGGCCTGAAGAGTGCTTCTGGCGCATGCTCCAAAACTCCGAGTTCGACGTGGCGGAGATGTCCTTGGCCTCGTACTCGATCGCGACTGCCAACGGCGACGAGCGGTTCGTCGGCATTCCGGCGTTCCTGTCCCGGAGCTTTCGGCACTCCTCGATGTACGTCCGTGAGGATGGCGACATCCGGGCGCCCGCTGACCTGGCGGGCAAGCGCATCGGGGTACCCGAGTACCAGATGACGGCCTCGGTATGGACTCGGGGACTGCTCGTCGACGACTTCGACGTCGACTTGACGGACGTCACCTGGTGCACCGGCGGGCTTGAACAGCCCGGTCGAGTCGAACGCCAGCCGCTGCGCCTGCCGGACTCGGTCCACGTGGAGCCGCTGGCACACGACTCGACCCTGTCGGACGCTCTGGTCGAGGGGGACATCGATGCGTTGATGGCTCCTCGGGTGCCGCGCGTCTTCCGTCAGACGGACGGGATCCGACGTCTGTTCCCCGACTACCGCGCGCGCGAGCTGGACTATTACGAGCGCACGAGCATCTTCCCGATCATGCACCTGGTGGTGGTTCGTCGCGAGATCGTCGAGAAGCACCCCTGGGTCCCGCGGAGCCTCTACAAGGCATTCTGCGAGGCGAAGAGCATCAGCACCGCCGGATTGGCCGATCTACCCGCCCTCCCGTACACGATGCCGTTCCTGCTGGCCGCGCTCGAGGAGCAGGAGGAGGTGTTCGGCGCGGATCCATGGCCCTACGGGCTCGAGCAGAACCGGAACACGCTCGAGACCTTCATGTCCTACCTACGCCAGCAGGGGCTGTGCGAGCGGCCGCCGAACCCCGAAGACCTCTTCAGCCCTTCCACACTCGTCGAATTTCGCATCTAACGGAGATCCCCATGACCACCGCGGCCATACACGAAGGCAGCATGCCCGTGACCATCACCGTCAATGGCAGGACCGAGAAGGCGGAAGTGCCGGGGTTGACGCCCTTGGGCGACTTTCTGCGCGAGAAGCTCGGGTTGACCGGGACCAAGCTCGGTTGCCGTGCGGGAGACTGCGGCTCGTGCACGGTGCTCGTCGATTCTGTGCCCGTCGCTTCGTGCCTCATGCCCGTCGCGCAGGTCGGTGAACGGGCCGTCGCGACCGTTGAAGGACTTGGCGGAGAAGGGGACCTCCACCCGCTGCAAGAGGCGTTCCGGAACAACAACGCCAGCCAGTGCGGCTTCTGCATCCCGGGCATCTTGATGGCGGCGACGGCGTTTCTGGACCGAGCCGAACCGCCGAGCAGGGCGGAGGTCGTGGACGGGCTGTCCGGCAACCTGTGTCGCTGCACCGGCTACGAATCGATCGTGAGCGCGATCGTGGAGGCTCACACATTGAACAGGGAGGCATGATGTCCGGGCCTGCATGGGTCGGCCAGGGAATCCCGCAGGTCGACATGCTTGACAAGTTGCGCGGTTCGACGAAGTACATCGCGGACATCTCTGTATCTGGGATGCTGCACGCGGTGATAGTGCGCAGCCCGGTCGCACACGGGCGGCTGCACGCGGTGGACGTGGACCGTGCCAAGAAGGTCCCAGGTGTGCGCGCAGTGCTGACCTCGGCAGACACTCCACACCGGTTCTTTGGCCCGCACGCGAACGACTGGGAGATCCTCGCCAGCGAGAAGGTGCGCTCCTTCGGTGACGAGATCGCCGCGATCGCGGCCACGACGCTCGACGCCGCCAGGGAGGCCGCGGCCCTCGTCACCGCAACCGTTGAAGAGCTGCCTGCGGTCTTCGATGCTCGTGAGGCCCTGCGGGACGGGGCCCCGACGGTCTGGGAGGACCGACCGGGCAACGTGGCGAACAGCTTCCAGATCTCGCGAGGCAACGTAGAGGAGGCATTCGCGAAGGCAGACCTGGTCGTCACGGACCGCTACTCGACGAACCAGATCTATCACGCGTACCTCGAGCCCATCGGGGTGATGGCCGAGTACCACCCGTCCGGTTCCTACACGCTCACCGTGCCCAGCCACATCCCCTACAAGGCTCGGCTCACCTACGCGGGCGCCCTGGGGGTGCGGCCCGACCAGATCCGCATCGTCGTGCCGCCCATCGGCGGCAGCTTCGGAGCCAAGTACGAGATGATCGAGCCGCTCATCGCGGCCGTTCTGGCGCGCGACACCGGTCGACCTGTCCGCCTGGTTTACGACCGGGAGGAGGACGCACTGATCGCGCGTTCGCGGCCTCCGTTCTGGTTCCACCACCGCATCGGTGTGACGGCCGAGGGGATGTTCATCGCCCGTGAGACCGAGGTCGTCGGAACGGCGGGCTCGAGAGTCTTCTGGTCCCCTGCGGTGCTCGCGACCGCCATTCACCGCGTCGACTCGCTCTACAACTTCCACAACATGGCGGGCACCGGTGCTCTCGCCTACACCAACGAGGCGCCGACGACCTGCATGCGCGGGTTCGGGAACGCGGAGTCTCTGTTCGGCATCGAGCAGATGATCGATGAGATCGGTGAGAAGCTCGGCATCGATCCAGTAGAGCTGCGTCAGCGCAACGCCGTCCGAGAGGGCGAGACGACCCTGCACGGTTGGCACATCAGCTCGTCGAAGCTGCCTGAGTGCCTGGAGCGTGTCAAGGAGGTCTCCGACCTCGACAACCAGCGCCGGGAGACGAGGAAGCAAAGGGGTCTGACCGGCGTGCGGCGGGGGATCGGCGTAGCCATCGCTCACCACGTCTCGGGCTATCGGCCCATTCTCGCGGACTACGATGGCTCCTCGGCCATCGTCCACGCCACGAGCGGCGGGCGAGTGACGCTGTTCGTCGGGGAGCCTGACATCGGGCAGGGGCAGGCGACCGTGCTGTCGCAACTGGCCTGCGACGAACTCGGATGCAGCCCCGACGACGTCAATCTTCAAGGCGTGGACTCGGCGTTGTCACCCGACGCGGTCGGCACGCTCGCGTCCCGCGCGACCACGATGGCCGGCAACGCCGTGGTCGCGGCCGCCAGGTCGGCCCGGCAGAAGCTCGATGCCCTTCTCGCCGACCACTGGCGGACCACGCCGGACCGGCTGCACAGGGAAGGGGAGGTCGTTCACTTCGGTGAACAGTCACTCACCTTCCGTGAGTCCATGGCCCTTTACGCCGCGAGCAACTGCGGTCTCCCGCTGCTCGGCGAAGGGGTACATCGGCCGGCGACCCAGATGCCCGACAAGGACAAGTACGGCAATCCCTCGGCCGCCTACCCCTTTGCCGCCCACGTGGCCGAGGTGGAGGTCGACTGCGACAGCGGGCAGATTCGGGTGACCCGATACTGGGCGGTGCACGACAGCGGGACGATCCTCAACCCGTCGACGGCCCGTGGTCAGGTGGTCGGAGCGATTGCCCAAGGCGTCGGTTGGGCGCTCATGGAGGACGTCAAGGTGGACCTGGGGCGGGTCAGGAACCCGAACTTCCTCGACTACCGCATCCCTGGCTCCGGCGACATGCCGGAGACGTATGTGGAGTTCGTCGACGCCTACGAGCCCAACGGTCCGCATGGAGCGAAGAGCCTGGCCGAGGCGGCGATCAATCCGGTCACGGCCGCGATCGCCAACGCCTTCCACGATGCCACGGGGATTCGCTGCCACGACCTGCCGTTGGCACCTGAGCGAATCTGGGAGCTCCTCACGGGCGCTCGCGCCCAGAGCCCCGCCCACGATGCAGAGGAGGCCCTGATATGAGCCAGCCCGGTTACGCCATTCCTCGGTCCGTGCAGGAGGCCGTGGAGACGCTGGCACGCAGTACTGCAGCCCGGCCGATCGCCGGTGGCACTGATCTCATGGTGCAGATGAGGCTCGGCCACCGACGCCCGGACGTCGTCGTCGACACCAGAGCCATTGAGGAGCTTCATCTCCTCAGGCAGGGCGACCCCACTGTCATCGGGGCGGCGGTGACGTTGCGTCGTTTCCTCGGCGACGCGGAGCTGACCGGGAGCTATCCCGCCTTGGCGCAGGCCGCCAATCTCCTCGGCGGCCGTCAGATTCAGGCTGTTGCCACGTTCGGGGGGAACGTGTGCAACGCGTCGCCCGCTGCGGAGACCGCGACTCCTCTGCTCGTCTATGCCGCGCAAGCAGTCATCGAGAGTCGAGGAGGACGTCGGGAGGTGCCGCTCACTGCCTTCTTCACCGGACCGGGCAAGACGGTGGTCGATGCGGGCGAGCTTCTCGTAGGCCTTCACCTGCCACCGCCGACCGGTGATGAGCGTTCTGCCTATCGGCGTCTGGAGCTGCGACGATCCGTCGACATCGCAGTCGTGAGTGCTTCGAGCTGGGTTCGGGTGGTCGAGGGTCGCATCGCCACCGCGCGTGTCGCGGTCGGGGCCGTGAATGCAGTGGCCATGCGAGTTCCAGCGGCAGAGGCCACGTTGACCGGGGTCGAGGTCGACGATTCGAGAGCCGTCGAGAGAGCGATCGCTCAGGCGGCCGTTGACTGCCGCGATGCCAGTCGCCCGATCGACGACACGAGGGCCTCGGCGCAGTACCGCCTGGCCATGGTCGAGTTGATCGCAAGGCGTGCTCTGAACGACACGATCTTGACAGGCGCACACTAGGGAGGCTTCGACCTCGGCGGGATCAGGGAGTGGGGCTGCCGAGGCTCGCGTCCGGTCAACCGGGCCGTGTGCCGTCGACTGACGTGGACGAGCCTCCTCTCAATGAGCAGGGTGAGGCGCCGTCGCCCGGGAGGAGCGGCCTCAGGCAGAGCAGGCGATCGCGGATGCCACCGGCGCGTTCCCGATGACGCACCACGTCGAGTGCGTGGCGTTGTTGACGAGAGCCGGCTCCGACCTGCGGTGACGCCGTCCGGTGACGTGCCGGTGGGCGGTCAGGTGGACAGCAGCCCGGTCGCCCGGAGCAGCATCGGGAGGACGACGAGGATGCTGCCCAGGACGAGCGGGGCGCCGCAGATGCCGAGGAGGGCCTCTCGCTTCCCCAGCCCGGCGCGTCCGGCGTAGGAGAACGCGAGGAGTCCGAAGCCCGCGGCAGCCAGGAGGAAGGCGAGCACGTAGCCAGCTGACGCGAGATCGAGCCGCTCCGCGTCGCCCGCCATGCCGGTGAGCATGGCCACCGCTTGGGCCAGACTGCCCGCGACGTAGGTGGTCACGGTCGCGAAGGCGGCCCACAGGAGAACGCCCACGACGCTCGGCCGCAGGAAGCTGGGCGGCTCGACGACGGCGAGGACCGCGGTGCCCACGCCGACGAGCTTGACGGCGGCGACGTACCAGTTGACGACCGAGAGGGCGTCGGCGTCAGCGGCATGCGGCCCGGAGGCGAACTTGTCGGTGGCCTCGAACCAGATGCTGATCGCCGCGAAGACTCCGCACCACACCGCGACCGACGCGCCTACGGCTGTGACGAACGGGGGCGGCGGCGCGACGCCTGGCCGGGTGTGCCCGGGGGTGGGTGCCATGACGAGTCCTTCCGAGGGAGTGGTTCTAGCAGGGGCATACTAGAATATTGATTCTAGAACCTGACGTCTGGTGAGCCGGTAGTCTGCGCCGGTGGCCCTCGCCAAGTTCACCCCCGACGGGATCCTCGACGCGTGTGCGGAGGAGGTGCTCGCAAACGGCGGCGACGTGCGGATCGCCGACATAGCCAGCCGGCTGGGTGCCCCCACGGGGTCGATCTATCACCGGTTCGGATCGCGCCAGGAGCTTCTCGTCCGACTGTGGCTGCGCAGCGTCGGGCGCTTCCACGTGGACTATCTGGCCGCCGGGGATCAGGACGACCCGGAGCGTGCGCTGTTGGCCATGGCCGAGTGCGTCGTCGCGTTCAGCCGTGACCATCAGCTGGACGCGGTCGCCATGACGTTGTACCGGCACTCACGTCTGGTGCTGACGGCCCCCGAGTCCTGTCGCGAGGATGTCGAGAACATCAACGTCGGCATACACGACCGCCTCGCGGTGCTGGCCGAGCGGCGTTACGAGCACACGACCGAGCGCCACCGGTTTCTCGTGCGTCTCGCCGCGGCCGAGAGTCCCTACGGGCTCGTCAGGCCCTATCTGTGGAACTCGGTGCCCGCGTCGCTGCCCGAGGTCGTCGTCGCCAGCTCGAGAGCCATCCTCGCCCTCGGCGACTGAACCCGGGGCCGGCCATGAGGACGGATTCCCGGTCCCTCCGGTGAGGGATCACCAGGTACGTCCCTAGAGTGAGGCGCAACACATGTCGGTGCCGGTGCCGACCCCTCACGAACAGGAACCCCCTCATGACCTCCACCCCATCCGCCGTCACCGACGAGATGGTCAACGCCTTCGCCGACACCTACTACGGCGGGCTCAGCTCCAGCATCTACGCGACGCCCGTGCCGCTCGACCCGGCGGACACGGTGCTGGTCCTGATCGACATCCAGGAGTGCATCACCAAGGAGGCGTTCCTCAAGACGTTCGCCGCGCTCGGCGTCGACTCCGAGCCGATGCTGCCGATCCTCGACCGCATCGAGGCCGACATGCGCGCCACGGCGGCCAACATCTCCGCCGTGCTGGAGCGGTGCCGCGAGACCGGGATCCGCCCGATCCATGTGCGCATCCAGTCCCATCTCCCCGACGCCGCGGACACCGGCGCTCTGCACACCTCGGCGGGCATGTTCTATCCGCCGGGCTCGAAGGACTCCGAGTTCCTCCCCGAGGCGATGCCGCGCGAGGACGAGATCGTCCTCAACAAGACCTGCTCCGGCATCCATGTCGGCACCCACATCGACCAGGTGCTGCGCAACCTCGGCGCCCGGAAGGTCCTGGTCGTGGGCTTCTACACCGACCAGTGCATCAGCGCGTCGGTGCGCGACCTGTCCGACCTGGGCTACCAGGTCGACCTGATCGAGGACGCCGTGGGTGCGCTCAGCCCGCAGCGGCACGAGTATGCGTTGCAGAGCATCCGGAAGATCTACGCGAACTCCGAGACCACGGCGACGCTGCTGGGCCGGCTTGCCGAGCTTCCCGCGCGCTAGTGGCGCCCACGGACGCCGGATCGGCCGCGCTGGCGACGGCTGTCGCGGTACGACGGTCGATCCACCAGCATCCCGAGCTGAGCTTCGAGGAGCACCGGACCGCGCGACTGATCCGCGAGCACTTAGACCGGATCGGCCTGCCCTATCGTGCCGGCGTCGCCGGCACCGGTGTGGTCGCCACCCTCGACACCGGTCGCCCCGGCCCGGTCACCGCCTTCCGCGCGGATCTGGATGCCTTGCCGATCGCGGAGGAGACCGAGCAGCCGTTCCGGTCCACGGTGGCGGGCGTGATGCACGCCTGCGGACATGACATGCACACCGGGATCCTGCTCGGGCTGGCCGAGCAGCTGGCTGCCGAGGCCGGTGCGCTGACCGGCACCTTCGTCTTCGTCTTCCAGCCGGGCGAGGAGGCCAACGGCGGCGCGCAGCGGGTCATCGACGCCGGTGGGCTCAGCGACGCCGGGGTCGAGCGGATCTTCGCGCTGCATGTCGTGCCCGAGCTGCCGACAGGCTCGATCGCGCTGCGTGACGGTGCCCTGACGGCGACCGACGACGAGTTCGAGATCTCCGTGGCCGGACGGGAGGCGCACAGCTCGCAGCCCGAGCTGGGCGTCAACGCCGTGTCGGTGGCCGCCCGGATCGTCACGGCGCTCGACGGTCTGTGCGCCACGCTCAGCCCGTTCAGCGTGGCCACGTTGAACGTCGCCTCGGTCCAGGGCGGCGAGGCGGTCAACGTGATCCCCGGCGACGCCCAGGTGCGGGGCATGCTCAGGTGTGTCGAGTCGGCCGACAAGATCCTGCTGCGTGAGCGGCTGAGCACGACGGCCGACGCCGTCGCCGCGTCGATGGGCGCGCAGGCCACGGTGCGGATCGTCGAGGGCTTCCCGCCGGTGGTCAACGATCCGGACCTGACCGCCACGATCCGCGTGGCCGCTCGCGAGGTACTGGATCCGGAGGCGCAGATCGTCGAGCTGGATCGCCCCCACCTGGGCTCGGAGGACTTCGCCTACTACCAGCAGGTGGTGCCCGGCGCGATGTTCATGCTCGGCTGCGAGCGATCCGGCGCCACGGGCGGCGGCTTGCACACGGCCACCTTCGACCCTGACGAGGGCGCCTTGGCCGTCGGTCTGGCGGTCTTCTCGGCGATCGCCCACCAGGTCAACGGCGTGACCTGACCGACACGGTCAGGTCACGGGGCGCGCGGCTGGTCCGCGTCGCGGAGCAGTCACGGCAGACTGGCCGTCATGGCGAACCTGGTCATGACGGACGGGGCGGTCGCGGGACTGCTGGAACCCACCTCGGTGGCGCTGGTGCCGGGCGAGGTGGTCGTGGCGGTGGGGAGACCAGGCCACGGCAACGTCGCCCTCGCCCTGGCCCTCGCCGGGCGGCTGCGGCTGAGCGGCGGCGGCGTCGAGCTCGGGGGCGATCCGGCCCCCGAGCCCCTGCAGCGGGCGGTGGTGCTGGTCGACGTCCCCGGGGTGACGGAGCCGGACGACAGTGTCCCGTTCCGGGTCGTCGTCGCCGAGGAGCTGGCCCTGGCCCGGCTGTCGTCCGGTCCGCACGCGACCTCGGCGTGGCTGCGGGAGCATCGGCTCGGCACCAGTCCGCGGCTGCGCACCGAGGACGTGGCTCCCCTCGACCGGATCCGGTCGCTGACCGAGCTCGGGTCGTCGCGACCCGACGCCCGTTTCCTCGTCCTGCTCTCCCCGGACCGGCACGGACTGCATCGGCGCGACTGGTGGCCGGTCGCCCACGCGGCTGCGGACCGCGGCCTCGGCGTCCTGGTCACGGTCAGCGAGGCGGTCGACCTCGGTGACGTCGCCAACGTGGCAGCGATCGGGGGTGCCGCGTGAACGCCCTGCGCATCGCCTGGAGCGAGCTGTCCCGGCTGCTGAGCATCCGGATGGGCCGGATCACCGTGCTCGCGCTGGTGACCGTGCCGACGATCTATGCCGGCCTCTATCTGTACGCCAACCACGACCCGTACTCGGCACTGGACCGGGTGCCGACGGCCCTGGTCGTCGAGGACGCCGGGGCCACAGGACTCGACGGCGCCCGGCTCGAGGCCGGGCGTGAGGTGGCCGACCAGCTGCTCGACGCCCGGGACTTCGGCTGGCACGAGGTCGACCGTGCGACCGCGAAGGCCGGCGTCGACGACGGCACCTACGACTTCGCTCTGGTGATCCCGCGCGGCTTCTCGGCGGCGCTGTCCAGCAGTGCCGGCGCCGAGCCGGAGCAGGCCCGGATCACGATGATCACCAACGACGCGAACTCCTATCTCTCCACGACCATCGCCAACACCGTCGCCACCAAGGTGCGCGACGCGATCGGCGAGAAGGTCTCCCAGGAGGCGGTCGGCACCTTCCTCCTGGGCATCGCCGACGTCCGCCAGGGCCTGCAACAGGGAGCCGACGGGGCGGGGCAGCTCCAGGACGGGCTGCGCGAGGCGAAGCGCGGCTCCCGCAAGCTCGTCGAGGGGAGTGCCCGTCTCGCCGACGGCGCGGGCGACCTGCGCGACGGCGCCGGGCAGCTGCACGACGGGCTGTCGACGCTGGCGACCCGCACCGCGGCCCTGCCCGGCCAGGCGCGGCAGCTCGCCAACGGCGCCCGCCAGGTCGCCGACGGCGACCAGAAGGTCGCCGACGCGGGCACCAAGGTCGCCGACGCGGTCCACGCCGCCCGGGTCGCGTACGACGGCGGGCGCGCCGACCTCGTCGCCCAGATGAACCAGCTCGGGATCGACCCGGCCGGCCAGGACCGGCTGCTGGCCGTCTACGACCGGGTGGGCGCCAAGGTCCACGCCGGCGACAGCAAGGCCGACGGCGTCCGCAAGCAGCTGAACCAGCTCGCCGCCGGCGCCGGCCAGGTGGCGGCCGGTTCCGACCAGCTCGCCCGGTCGGCGCCGGCCCTGGTCGACGGCATCGCGCAGGCGCGCGACGGAGCCGACGACCTGACGTCGGGCGCCGCCCGGCTGACCCGCGGCGCGGGGACCCTGAACGACGGCACCGTCGAGCTGCGCTCGGGGCTGCGCGAGCTGACCAGCGGTGCGGGCACCCTCCGCGACGGCCTCGCCTCCGGTGTCGACCAGGTCCCCGACACCACCGACGAGTCGCGCCAGCGGATCGCCGAGACCATCGCGAACCCGATCGACGTCCGGGCCCGCAGCGATGCGGCGGCGCGCAACTACGGCGCCGGCCTGGCTCCCTTCTTCCTCGCACTCGCGGCCTGGATCGGCGGGTACGTCCTCTTCCTGCTGGTCCGCCCGCTCTCGAGCCGGGCCCTGGCCGCCAACCAGCACCCGCTGCGGGTGGCCCTCGGCGGCTGGCTGCCGCCGGCGCTGATCGGCGCCGCGCAGATGACCCTGGCGTTCTTGGTGGTCGCGATCGCGCTCGACGTCGGCATCGTCGAGAGCCTGCGCACGTGGCTGTTCATGATCCTGATCTCGGCCACCTTCGTCGCGGTCGTCCATCTCATGAACGCACTGCTCGGCACCCCAGGCCAGTTCCTGGCGCTCGTCCTGATGGTCGTCCAGCTGGTGACCGCCGGGGGCACCTTCCCGTGGCAGACGATCCCCGAGCCCCTGCACTGGCTGCACCAGGTGCTGCCGATGAGCTACGCCGTCGACGGACTGCGTCAGCTCATGTACGGCGGCGACCCCGCCCGCGCGCTGACCGCCGCACTGGTGCTGGCGGCCTATCTCGTCGGGGCCCTGCTGCTCACCTCCCTCGTCGCGCGGCGACAGCGGGTGTGGACGCCGAGCCGGGTGAAGCCGACCGTCGTCCTGTAGTCGGGCCGCCGCCGGTCAGCGCACGACGTCGTCGAGGAAGGCGCAGGAGCGAAGGGATACGACGCCAGGGCCGCGACCTTTCCGGGGTTCTCCGATCTCCGGCTTGTCCTCATGTCGGCTTGAGGTTCTACGGTCACCGGTATGAGCATGGAGTCGATCGCCTGGAACCAGGTGTACCGGGGGATGCACGGGCCGGACGAGCAGCGGGCGTTCAGCGCCGCGACGGCGAAGCGGATCTTCCGCTTCGCGCGGCCGCACCGCCGCAAGCTGGTCGGGTTCGTGGTGCTGAGCGTCCTCACGTCCGGTCTCGCGGTCGCGACACCGGTGCTGGCCGGCGATGTCGTCAACGCGATCATCGCCGTCGACGGCCGGGGGGTCGTGGTCCGGCTGGCCCTGGCCATCGCCGTCCTGGCGGTGCTCGACGCGGCGCTGGGCCTGGTCGCGCGCTGGCTGTCGTCCAAGATCGGCGAGGGACTGATCCTCGACCTGCGCACCGCGGTCTTCGACCACGTCCAGCGGATGCCGGTCGCCTTCTTCAGCCGGACGCGGACCGGCGCCCTCGTCAGCCGGCTCAACAACGACGTCATCGGGGCGCAACGCGCGTTCAGCCAGACCCTGTCCGGCGTGGTCGGCAACCTGGTGACGCTGGTGCTGACCCTCGTCGTGATGCTCGGGATCTCCTGGCAGGTCACGCTGCTCGCCCTGGTGCTGCTGCCGGTGTTCGTGGTCCCGGCGCGGCGGATGGGCCGGCGGCTGGCCGACATCCAGCGCGAGGCCGCCGATCACAATGCGGCGATGGGCAACCAGATGACCGAGCGGTTCTCGGCGCCCGGCGCCACCCTGGTCAAGCTCTTCGGCCGCCCGGAGCAGGAGTCCGCGGAGTTCGCGGCGCGGGCACGGCGGGTTGCGGAGATCGGCGTACGCACGGCGATGGTGCAGACCACCTTCGTGACCGCGCTGACGCTCGTGTCCGCGCTGGCCGTCGCCGTCGTCTACGGGCTCGGTGGCGCGCTCGCCCTGGAGGGGAGCCTCGACGCCGGCGACGTCGTTGCGCTGTCGTTGCTGCTGACCCGTCTCTACGCGCCACTGACCGCCCTGGCCAGCGCACGGGTCGAGGTGATGAGCGCGCTGGTGAGCTTCGAGCGGGTCTTCGAGGTCCTGGACCTGGAGCCGCTGATCACGGACCGTCCTGGTGCGGGCCGGGTGCCCGACGGGCCGGTCGCGGTGGAGCTCGACGACGTGCGCTTCGCCTACCCGTCGGCCGACAAGGTCTCGCTGGCCTCGCTGGAGGCGGTCGCCACGCTCGACACCCGCGGCGGCGAGGAGGTGCTCCACGGCATCTCGCTGCGCGCCGAGCCCGGTCAGGTCGTGGCCCTCGTCGGGTCCTCCGGCGCGGGGAAGTCGACCATCGCGCAACTGGTGTCGCGGCTGTACGACGTCGACGCGGGCGCCGTCCGGCTCGCCGGTGTCGACGTACGAGACCTCACCGCCGCGTCGATCCGCAGCGCGGTCGGGATGGTGACCCAGGACGGACACCTCTTCCACGACACCATCCGCGGCAACCTGCTGCTGGCCCGTCCCGAGGCCGCGGAGCAGGAGTTGTGGGACGCCCTGACCCGGGCCCGGCTGGCCGACCTGGTCGGCGCGCTGCCCGACGGGCTGGACACGGTGGTGGGGGAGCGGGGCTACCGGCTCTCGGGCGGGGAGCGGCAACGGCTCACGATCGCCCGGCTGCTGCTCAAGCAGCCGCGCGTCGTGATCCTCGACGAGGCGACGGCGTCGCTGGACTCGACCTCCGAGGCCGCGGTGCAGGCCGCGTTGGGCGAGGCTCTGGCCGGACGGACCGCGCTGGTCATCGCGCACCGGCTCTCCACGATCCGCGCGGCCGACCTGATCGCGGTGGTCGAGGAGGGACGGATCGTCGAGCGTGGCACCCACGCGGCGCTGCTGGCGGCGCGGGGCAGGTACGAGGAGCTGTACCGCACCCAGTTTGCCGAGGACGCCGTGGTCGCGGACGCGCCGGAGGCCGGGTCGCGTGGAGATCTGCCTTCGGGTCGTGTATCTTGATGTCAAGAGATATCGGGCTTCCGATATCCCTGAGAACTTAGGTCAGCCTCACTATCCGGCCCGCCGTTCGCGGCGGCAGGATGACAGGAGACCTACCAACGATCAGTCGATGGCAGTCGATGAGGACGGAGACGCGATGGCCAGCAAGAACAGCTTCGGCGCCAAGAGCACCCTGGAGGTGGACGGCAAGTCCTACGAGATGTTCCGCCTCGACGCGGTCAAGGGCGACGGGCTGCCCGAGGGTGCCGTCGAGAGCCTGCCCTTCTCGCTGAAGGTGCTGCTCGAGAACCTGCTCCGCACCGAGGACGGCGCGAACATCACCGCCGAGGACATCAAGGCCCTCGCCGGCTGGGACGAGAACGCCCAGCCCGACAAGGAGATCCAGTTCACGCCGGCCCGCGTGATCATGCAGGATTTCACCGGCGTCCCCTGCGTCGTCGACCTCGCCACCATGCGCGAGGCGATGGCCGACCTCGGCGGCGACGCCACCAAGATCAACCCGCTCGCGCCCGCTGAGATGGTCATCGACCACTCGGTGATGGCCGACGTCTTCGGCACCCCCGAGGCGTTCCAGCGCAACGTCGAGATCGAGTACGAGCGCAACCGCGAGCGCTACCAGTTCCTGCGCTGGGGCCAGGGCGCCTTCGACGACTTCAAGGTCGTCCCCCCGGGCACCGGCATCGTCCACCAGGTCAACATCGAGCACCTCGCGCGCACCGTCTTCACCCGTGAGGTCGACGGCGAGCTGCTGGCCTACCCCGACACCTGCGTCGGCACCGACTCGCACACCACCATGGTCAACGGCATCGGCGTCGTCGGCTGGGGCGTCGGCGGCATCGAGGCCGAGGCCGCGATGCTCGGCCAGCCGGTCTCCATGCTGATCCCGCGCGTGGTCGGCTTCAAGCTCTCGGGCGAGCTGCCCGCCGGCTCGACCGCGACCGACCTGGTGCTCACCATCACCGAGATGGTCCGCAAGCACGGCGTCGTCGGCAAATTCGTCGAGTTCTACGGTCCCGGTGTCGCGGCGCTGCCGCTGGCCAACCGCGCCACCATCGGCAACATGTCGCCCGAGTTCGGCTCGACCATCGCGGTCTTCCCGATCGACGACGAGACCACCAGCTACCTGCGCCTGACCGGTCGCTCCGAGGAGCAGATCGCGCTCGTCGAGAAGTACGCCAAGGAGCAGGGCCTCTGGCTCGACCCGGCCGCCGAGCCGCGCTACTCCGAGAAGCTCGAGCTCGACCTGGCGACCGTCGTCCCCTCGATCGCCGGCCCGAAGCGCCCGCAGGACCGGGTCCTCGTCTCCGAGGCCAAGGAGTCCTTCCGCACCGCGCTCGTCGACTACGCCGGCGAGGTGCAGGACACCAAGGGCTACGACGAGGCGGTCGACGAGTCCTTCCCGGGCTCGGACGCCCCCTCGCACGACCCGGCCCAGTCCAACGGTGAGGCCGCCCCCAACGCGCATCTCTCCGCGGCGGCGACCGACGGCGGCCGGGCCTCGGACCCCGTCGAGGTCACGCTCGAGGACGGCACCACCTTCACGCTCGACCACGGTGCCGTGACGATCGCCTCGATCACCTCCTGCACCAACACGTCGAACCCGTCGGTCATGATCGGCGCGGCGCTGCTCGCCAAGAAGGCCGTCGAGAAGGGCCTGACCCGCAAGCCGTGGGTCAAGACCACCCTCGCGCCCGGCTCGCAGGTCGTCAGCGACTACTACGACAAGGCCGGCCTCACGCCGTACCTCGACAAGCTGGGGTTCAACCTGGTCGGCTACGGCTGCGTCACCTGCATCGGCAACTCGGGCCCGCTCATCCCCGAGGTCTCCGCCGCGGTCAACGAGCACGACCTCGCCGTCGTCTCGGTGCTCTCGGGCAACCGGAACTTCGAGGGCCGGATCAGCCCCGACATCAAGATGAACTACCTGGCCTCCCCGCCGCTGGTCGTCGCGTACGCGCTCGCCGGCTCGATGGACGTCGACCTGTTCAACGACCCGCTGGGCAAGGACACCGACGGCAACGACGTCTTCCTCAACGACATCTGGCCCTCGCCGGCCGAGGTCGAGGAGACGATCGCCGGTGCGATCAACTCGCAGATGTTCGCCGACTCCTACGCCGACGTCTTCAAGGGCGACGAGCGCTGGCGCTCGCTCCCCACGCCGGAGGGCAACACCTTCACCTGGGACGAGTCGTCCACGTACGTCCGCAAGGCGCCCTACTTCGACGGCATGCCCGACGAGCCGGCCCCGGTCACCGACATCTCCGGTGCCCGCGTCCTGCTCAAGCTCGGCGACTCGGTCACCACCGACCACATCTCGCCGGCCGGCTCGATCAAGGCCGACTCGCCCGCGGGCAGGTACCTCACCGAGAACGGCGTCGGTCCGCGCGACTTCAACTCCTACGGCTCGCGCCGCGGCAACCACGAGGTCATGATCCGGGGCACGTTCGCGAACATCCGCCTGCGCAACCAGATCGCGCCCGGCACCGAGGGCGGGTTCACCCGCGACTTCACCGTCGCGGACGGCCCCGTCACCACCGTCTACGACGCCTCGGTCAACTACCAGGCCGCGGACATCCCGCTCGTCGTCCTGGCCGGCAAGGAGTACGGCTCGGGCTCCTCGCGCGACTGGGCCGCCAAGGGCACCTCGCTCCTGGGCGTCAAGGCCGTCATCGCCGAGTCCTACGAGCGCATCCACCGCTCGAACCTGATCGGCATGGGCGTCATCCCGCTGCAGTTCCCCGAGGGCCAGGACGCCGAGTCGCTCGGCCTGACCGGCGAGGAGACCTTCTCCTTCTCCGGCATCACCGAGCTCAACGAGGGCACCACGCCCTCGACCGTGAAGGTCACCACCGACACGGGCGTGGAGTTCGACGCGGTCGTCCGCATCGACACCCCCGGTGAGGCGAACTACTACCGCAACGGCGGCATCATGCAGTATGTCCTGCGCAACCTGCTGCGCGGCTGACGCCGACCGCTCCTGCTCGATCCGACGGCCCACTCCCGGACGGGGGTGGGCCGTCGGCGTCCGTCGGGGACCGCTGACTACGGTGGGTCCATGCTCGTCGCGTTCAGCATCAGCCCCTCCAGCTCCGACGACACCGGGGGCGTCTCCGAGGCGGTGGCCGCCGCGGTCCGGGTGGTCCGCGCGTCCGGGCTGCCCCACGAGACGACGTCGATGTTCACGACGATCGAGGGGGAGTGGGACGAGGTGATGGCGGTCGTGAAGCAGGCGGTCGACGTCGTCGCCGCGACCTCGCCCCGGGTCGGGCTGGTGCTCAAGGCCGACATCCGGCCCGGGTTCACCGGCGAGCTCACCGCCAAGGTCGAGCGGGTCGAGCGGGCGCTCGAGCAGTGAGCCAGCCGCCGTATCCGCCGTATCCGCCGCCTCCGCCCTACGGGCCGCCGCAGGGCGCGCCTCCGCCGCCGTACCGGCCGCCGCCCGCCTTCCCTCCGCCCGGGTTCGCGCCACCCCCGCCCCGGCGGTCGCGCTCGCCGCTGCCGATCGTGCTCGCGATCCTCGCCGCGGTCGTGGTGATCGGCGCCGCGGTCCTGGTGCCGGTCCTGCTGTCCGACGATGACGAGGACGCCGGCGCCGACGATTCCGGCCGCTCGGCGTCCAGCGGTGCGACGGCCGACACGAGCAACCTCGACGCCGTCGAGGAGTACGACGGTCTGACCATGCAGCACCTCCCGGTCGGGGCGGAGCACGACTACCCGCAGTCCCCGCCGGTGGGCGGCGACCACGCGCAGTACTGGCTCGAGTGCGGTGTCTACGACGAGCCGGTGCCGGAGGTCAACGTCGTGCACGACCTCGAGCACGGCACGGTCTGGTTGACCTACCGCGATGACGAGGTCGACGCCGCGGGCGTCCAGCGGCTCGCCGACCAGCTGCCGGTCAACGGGATCCTGTCGCCCTACCCCGATCAGGAGGCGCCGGTCGTGATCACGGTCTGGGGCCGCCAGCTGGCGCTGACCGGTCCGGACGACCCGCGGATCGCCCTGTTCGTCGCCGCGTACGGCGCCGGCGACACCGCGCCCGAGCCGTTCGCGTCCTGTCACGGCGGCGTGGCCCCGGGCGACCTGCCGTCGACGGGCACCAACGCCTGATCCCGAGTGCCGGCGAGGACTAGGGTCGGATCGTGACCTCTCTCACCGTCATCCCCGTTCCCGGCCACGGCGCGGAGGACGTCGTCGTGGCGACCTCCGGGCCCGACGAGGGCTGCGTCTACACCGGCACCGACGACGGCGCGATCTTCCGGGTCGGTCCCGACGGGCAGCGCGTCGAGCGGGTCGCCCACACCGGTGGTCGCCCACTCGGGATCGAGTTCGCGGCCGACGGCCGGCTGCTGGTCTGCGACGCCCGGCGCGGGCTGCTGTGGGTCGATCCGGCGACGGGCGGTGTCGAGGTGATCACGGCCGAGGTCGACGGCCGGCCGATGGTCTTCTGCAACAACGCGGCGATCGCCGAGGACGGCACGATCTGGTGGTCGGACTCCTCGACCCGGTTCGAGATCGACCGCTGGAAGGACGACTTCGTCCGCAACACCCGCACCGGGCGGCTGCTGCGCCGCGACCCCGACGGCACCGTCGCCGTGGTGCTCGACGGCCTGGCGTTCGCCAACGGCGTCGCCCTGTCGGCCGGCGGCGACTTCGTGTGCGTGGCCGAGACCGGAGCGCGCACTGTCGTGCGGCACTGGATCAGCGGACCGAGCAAGGGCATGCGCGACCGGCTGTGCAGCGACCTGCCGGGCTACCCCGACAACATCGCGCGCGGGTCCGACGGGCTGGTCTGGATCACCATCGCCAGCCCTACCGACCCGCTCGTCGAGCGCCTGCAGCGCGGCCCGATGGCGCTGCGCAAGCTGGCCACCAAGCTGCCCGACGCGCTGCAGCCGCAGCCCCGGCAGACCGTGCGTGTCGTCGCCTACGACGAGCGCGGCGCACTGGTCCACGACCTCGACGTCAGTCCGGGCGAGCACGGTGCGGCGTACCACATGGTGACCGGGGTGCGGGAGCACGAAGGCCGGGTCTGGCTGGGCAGCCTGCACGAGTCGGCAATCGCCGTCTACGACCGCTGACGCCGTAGACTCGCCCTCATGTCTGTGCTCGAGACCATCACCGGACCGCGTGACCTGCGGGCCCTGTCCGAGGACGAGCTCACCCAGCTGGCGGCCGAGATCCGGGACCTCCTGATCCGCACCGTCGCGACCAACACCGGTCATCTCGGGCCCAACCTCGGCGTGGTCGAGCTGACCCTCGGGATCCACCGCGTGTTCGACTCGCCGCGGGACAAGATCGTCTTCGACACCGGGCACCAGTCCTACGTCCACAAGCTCGTCACCGGTCGCGCCGCCGACTTCGGCACCCTGCGGCGCGAGGGCGGGCTCAGCGGCTACCCCAGCCAGGCGGAGTCCGAGCACGATCTGGTCGAGAACTCCCACGCCTCGACCGCGCTCAGCTACGCCGACGGCATCGCCAAGGCGTTCCGGATCCGCGGCGAGGACCGGCACACCGTGGCCGTCATCGGCGACGGTGCGCTCACCGGCGGTATGGCCTGGGAGGCGCTCAACAACATCGCGATCCAGCACGACTCGCGGCTCGTGATCGTCGTCAACGACAACGGCCGCTCCTACACGCCCACCATCGGCGGGCTCGCGACCGCGCTGACCAGCCTGCGCACCAACCCGCGCTACGAGACCGTGCTCGACATCGTCAAGCGCCGGCTCAACGCGGTGCCGGGTGTCGGCGCGGCGGCCTACGACGCGCTGCACGCGATGAAGAAGGGCCTCAAGGACGCGCTCGCGCCGCAGGGCCTCTTCGAGGACCTCGGGCTCAAGTACGTCGGCCCGGTGGACGGTCACGACCGCGCCGCCGTGGAGCAGGCGCTCGGGCAGGCCAAGCGCTTCGGCGGGCCGGTGATCGTGCACGCCATCACCCGCAAGGGCTTCGGCTACGACCCGGCCGAGCGGCACGAGGCCGACCAGTTCCACGCTCCCGGCCCCTTCGACGTGCAGACCGGCGCCGAGAAGCCCAAGGGCCCGATCTGGACCGACCACTTCGCCGACCACGTGGTGCGGATCGGTGAGCGCCGCCCCGACGTCGTGGCGATCACCGCCGCGATGATGCACCCGGTCGGCCTCGACAAGTTCCAGGACCGGTTCCCCGAGCGGACCTTCGACGTCGGCATCGCCGAGCAGCACGCCGCGACCTCCGCGGCCGGTCTCGCGATGGGCGGCCTGCACCCGGTGTTCGCCGTCTACGCCACCTTCCTCAACCGGGCCTTCGACCAGGTCCTGATGGACGTCGCCCTGCACCGCTGCGGCGTGACCTTCGTGCTCGACCGCTCCGGGGTGACCGGCGACGACGGCGCCAGCCACAACGGCATGTGGGACATGTCGCTGCTGCAGGTCGTCCCCGGCCTGCGGCTGGCTGCGCCACGCGACGTGACCCGGATGCGCGAGCTCCTCGACGAGGCCGTGGAGGTCGCCGACGCGCCCACCGTCGTCCGGTTCCCGAAGGGACCGCCGCCCGAGGACGTCCCGGCCGTCGACCGGGCCGGCGGCTGCGACGTCCTGGTCCGTGAGGGCGCCCGCGACGTGCTCGTGGTGTCGGTGGGCTCGATGGCCCCGGTCGCCGTCGACGTCGCCCAGCGCCTGGTCGCCCAGGGCATCGGCGTCACCGTCGTCGACCCGCGCTGGGTCAAGCCGGTCGACCCGGCCCTCGTCGATCTCGCTCGCACCCACCGCCGGGTGGTCACCATCGAGGACAACGGGGTGGTGGGCGGTGTCGGAGCGGTGCTGCTGCAGACCCTGGCAGCCGCCGACGTGCGCACGCCGGTGCGGATCCACGGCATCCCGCAGGAGTTCCTCGACCACGCGAAGCGGGCCGCGATCCTCGACCGGATCGGGCTCACGCCCGCGGTGATCGCCTTGGAGATCGTCCACGACATCGCCGCGGAGACCGTCCCGGAAGGACGGGCGCTCCTCGATGTCGACGGCCCGCGCTAGGACGCTCGTCCCCGCGCTGGCGCTGCTCCTGCTGCCGCTCACCGCCTGCTCCGACGACCCGCCGCCGCCGACGTCTTCGGACACCGGGTACGACGCCGTCAGCGTCCTGATGCAGCGCGCGCTCGACAAGCGGGCGCGCGGCCTGCGCACCCGCGACGTCGCCCGCTTCCGGCGCAGCCTGGATGCCGCCGACCACGGGCTGGTCGCCGAGCAGCAGACGTACTTCGACAACCTCGCCCAGCTGCCGGTCGGCGAGCTGCGCTACGAGGTCGCCGCGGACACGATCACCCCGGTCGAGGGGAGCGAGGACTACTGGGTCGAGGTGGTGCTCGTGCTCGGCCTCGACGGGTACGACGCCGCGCCGGCCCGCACCCGCGACCGGTTCCTGTTCACGCCCTCGCCCGGCGGCGGGCGTCTGGTGATCACCTCGACCACCGACCATGCCTGGGAGACCGCCCACCCCGGCAATGCCCAGCCCTGGGACCTCGGGCCGGTCCGCGTCGAGCAGTCCGTCGGCGTCCTGGGCATCTTCGACGACACCACCGTGCGGCACGCCGGCGCGGTGCTCGACGCCGCCGGGAACGGCCGCTACGACGTCCGGAGCGTCCTCGGCAGCACCGGCGACGGCGTCACCACCGGCGTGGTGGTCTACGCGTTGCGCGACCCCGCCTTCCTGCGCGGACTCGCGGACCAGACCGTGGGCGACCCCGACCGCGCGGACGGGCTGACCATCGCCGTGCCCGTCGACGGAACCGACGCCCGCAAGGGCGTCGCGTCCTATCGGATCTTCCTCAACCCGCGGGTCCTCGACCAGCAGGCCGGCGTGCTGGGCCGGCTGGTGCGTCACGAGCTCACCCACGCGACGCTCGGCGCCCGGGGACACGGCGCGCCGCTCTGGCTGAGCGAGGGCATCGCGGAGTACGTCTCGGTGCGGCCGATGGCGCCCACCCGACGCCGGCTCCCGGCGCGGGCGCTCGACATCGCCGCGACGGCGACCGCGCTGCCCGGCGCGGCCGAGTTCGGGGGCGGGGACGCCGAGGGCTGGTACGCCGTGTCGTGGTGGGTGTGCGAGTACATCGCCGGCACCTACGGCGCCCCGGTGCTCCTCCTGCTGCTCGACCGGCTCGCCGACGGCGCCGATCAGGCCCAGGTCGTCCCGGACGTTCTCGGCGTGACTCCTGCCCAGCTGGCCCAACGAGGTGTAGGACTGATGGAACGCACCTACTCGGGTTAGGAGTGCCATGAGTCTGTTCCGGATCAAGTCGGTCGAGCAGTCGATCGCCGACACCGACGAGCCCGACCACCGCCTGCGCAAGGACCTGTCGGCGCTCGACCTCACCGTGTTCGGCGTCGGCGTCATCATCGGAGCGGGCATCTTCGTGCTCACCGGCACGGTCGCGGCCAGCAACGCGGGCCCGGCGCTCGCCCTCAGCTTCGTGATCGCGGCCGTCGCGTGCGGGCTCGCGGCGCTCTGCTACGCCGAGCTCGCCTCGACGGTCCCGGTGGCCGGCAGCGCCTACACCTTCAGCTACGCGACGCTCGGCGAGCTCGTGGCCTGGATCATCGGCTGGGACCTCGTGCTCGAGTTCACCGTCGGCGCGGCGGCCCTCTCGACCGGATTCTCCGCCTACCTGCAGGAGGTCCTCGACATCGTCGGCGTCACCCTGCCGGCGCAGATCAGCTCCGCGGCCACGGGCGTCGTCGACCTCCCGGCGGTGGTGATCGCGCTGCTGGTCACCTTCCTGCTCATCCGGGGCACGAAGTTCTCCAGTCGGTTCAACCAGTTCGTCGTCGCGCTCAAGCTGGTCGTCGTCGCGGCGGTGATCGTGGTCGGCATCGCACACATCGACGTGAGCAACTGGACCCCGTTCATCCCGGACGCCCAGCCGGCTCCCGAGTCCGGCGGCGGCTTCGCCGACGTCCCGCTGATCACCAGCCTGCTCGGCCTCGAGCCCGCGGTCTTCGGCGTCGCCGGCGTGATCTCCGGCGCGGCGATCGTGTTCTTCGCCTTCATCGGCTTCGACATCGTGGCCACGACCGCCGAGGAGACGAAGAACCCCCAACGCGACGTCCCGATCGGCATCCTCGCCTCGCTGGCGATCGTGACCGTGCTCTACGCCGCGGTCAGCCTGGTCGTCACCGGGCTGCGCAGCTACCAGGACATCGACCCCGACAGCGCCGCCCCGCTCGCCGACGCCTTCCAGGCCTCCGGCGTCGACTGGATGCCCGACCTGATCTCGATCGGCGCCTGCGTCGGCCTGGTCGTGGTCGCGATGATCCTGATGCTCGGCCAGTCCCGGGTCGGCTTCGCGATGGCCCGCGATGGCCTGCTCCCACGCGCCCTGGCCAAGGTGCACCCCACCTGGGGGACGCCGTACCGGATCACGATCGTGACGGGCGTGGCGGTGGCCGCGCTCGCCGGCCTCGTCGACCTGAGCACGCTGGCCCACCTGGTCAACATCGGCACGTTGTTCGCGTTCATGCTCGTCAGCATCGGGGTCGTGGTGCTGCGGCGGACCCGTCCCGACCTGCCGCGCGGCTTCCGCACCCCGCTCGCGCCGGTCGTCGCCGCGGTGTCGACCCTGATGTGCTTCTACCTCATGCTCAACCTGACCGGTGACACCTGGATCCGGTTCCTGGCCTGGATGGCGATCGGCATCGTCGTCTACGCGGTCTACGGCCGCAGCCACAGCCGCCTGCAGCCGCCGCGGCCGGGGGAATAGGCTCTCCCGTGTGATCCCTTCGCCCCGGCTCGTCCACATCGTCGACGAGGTGCCCGAGCTCGACGGGGTGGAGAACCTCGCACTGGTGGTGGCGCTCGAGGGTTTCCTCGACGCCGGCAGCGCCGGCGCGCTGGCCTGCCAGCATCTGGTCCGCGCGGGCGCCTTCTCGGCCGACGGCGGCGGGGTCGTGGTCGCGACCTTCGACGTCGACCAGCTGCACGACTACCGTGCCCGCCGTCCGCCGCTGACCTTCGCCCGCGACCACTACGAGGCCTACGAGGCCCCGCGGCTGGTGGTCCGGATGCTGCGCGACGCCGGCGGGACGCCGTACCTCCTCCTGCACGGGCCGGAGCCCGACATCCGCTGGGAGGCGTTCTGCCGCGGTGTGCGCGAGGTCATCGAGCGCCTCGACGTCGCGCTGGTCGTGTCGATGGGCTCGGTGCCGATGGCGGTGCCGCACACCCGGCCGATCGCGATCACCCACCACGCCAACAATCCCGACCTGCTCACCGGGACCAGCCCGTGGCGCGGCGAGCTGCGGGTGCCGAGCAGCGCCCAGGCCCTGCTCGAGGTCCGCCTCGGCGAGTGGGGCCACGACGCGCAGGGCTTCGTCGCGCACGTGCCGCACTACCTCGCCCAGCTCGACTACCCGCGCGCCTCGGTGTTCCTGCTCGAGCAGGTCGAGCTGGCCGCCCGGCTCACCGTCGACCTCGACGAGCTGCGCGCCGCAGCCGACGAGCGCGAGGAGGAGATCGGGCGCTACCTGTCCGCCAACAGCGAGGTGCAGGACGTCGTGACCGCGTTGGAGCAGCAGTACGACACCTTCGCGCGCGCCGAGGAGGAGGGCAGCAGCCTGCTCGCCGAGGACGAGCCGTTGCCGACCGGCGAGGAGATCGGCCGGCAGTTCGAGCAGTTCCTGGCCGGCCTCGAGGGACCCGACGAGACGGGAGGCGCATCGTGAGCGCCCGGGGGATGGGGGAGGCGACCCGCAAGCTGGTCTCGCTGCTCGACCTCGAGCAACTCGACACCGACCTCTTCCGCGGCCAGCAGCCCGAGACCATCCGGCAGCGGGTCTACGGCGGCCAGGTCGCCGCCCAGGCCCTGATCGCCGGGACCCGGACGGTCGACGAGGGCATGCACGTGCACTCGCTGCACTCCTACTTCCTGCTGCCCGGCGACTACACCGTGCCGATCATCTACGACGTCGAGCGGATCCGCGACGGCAGGTCCTTCGCCACCCGGCGGGTGCTCGCGCGCCAGCACGGCCGGCCGATCTACTACCAGTCGCTCAACTTCCAGCGTGCCGAGGAGGGGCTCGAGCACCAGGACGCGATGCCCCAGGTCAAGGCGCCCGAGGAGGGCCTGGACCTGATGGCGCTGATGGCCGACCGCGGCGCCGACGACGGGCTGAGCAAGGAGTGGGCGGCCCTCGACGTGCGCTGGCTCGGCAGCTCGGCCCACGGCATGGAGCCGGACCCGATGCACCCGGCGCAGACGCAGGTGTGGATCCGGGTCGACGGCCGGCTGAGCGACGACCCCACCGAGCATCTCGCCACGTTCACCTACGCCAGCGACGTGTCGCTGCTCGGCGCGACGCTCGCCGCGCACCCGGAGCACGGCCCCCACAAGGTGCAGATGGCCTCGCTCGACCACACCATCTGGTTCCACCGGCCGTTCCGGGCCGACGAGTGGTGGCTCTACGACCAGTGGTCCCCGTCGGCCAGCGGCGGACGGGGCCTCGCGCTGGGCCGGATCTTCACCCAGGACGGGACCCTCGTCGCCACGGTCGCCCAGGAGGGACTGATCCGGCCGCGTCGCTAGAGCGCGGTCGTGCGGCCCAGCAGGTGGGGGGCACCGGTCTTCGGGTTCACCAGCGTGAAGTCCCAGCCGGTGGAGTTGGCCTCGGCGCCGAACCGCGCCTTGCCGGGCAGGAAGATCGGCTTCTTGAACGCGACCTCGACCCGGACCGCGTCGGGCAGCCGGTTCTCCAGCGCCGCGATGCAGCGGGCCTTGCTCCACATGCCGTGGGCGATGTGGCGCGGGAAGCCGAGCGCCTTGGCCGTCAGCGGGTAGAGGTGGATCGGGTTCCGGTCCCCGGACACCGCGCCGTAGCGGCGGCCGAGGTCGCCGGGCAGGCTCCACACCGGACCCTTGGCGTCGATCGCGGCGAGCGCGATCCCGGGGTCACCGCCCTCCTTGTCGCCCTTCCCGACCCGCAGGTACGTCGACACAGACTCCCACACGACCTCGCCGTCCACGGTGCCGGTGACGTTCATGTCCCAGGCGCGGCCCTTGGTGCTGGCCCGCAGGTTGTCGGCCGTCAGTGACAGCGACACGGTCTCGCCGACCGCCACCGGACGATGCTGGACGATGGTGTTCTCCAGGTGCACCGAGCCGATGGCCGGGAAGGGGAACCTCGGGTCGGTCATCAGCTGCAGGTGCAGCGGGAAGGCCAGCATGTGCAGGTAGGGCACCGGCGCGACGTCGCGGTTCGGGAAGCCGCACACGGCGGCGTACCGCTCGACCTCCGAGCGTTCCACGAGGACGTCGTCGCGCGACAGCGTCAGGTCCGGGAGCGCGCCGCCGGTCTTCTTGATGCCGGGGAGCTGGTTCACGCCGGGGACCGCGGGCAGCGCGGCCTTGAGCATCACGGGGAGGGCCATGCCACCCATGATCAGGCCCCCAGCATCATCTGGCCGCAGACCCGCACGACGTTGCCGTTGACGGCGGTCGAGGCGGGGGAGGCGTACCAGGCGATGGTCTCGGCGACATCGACCGGCAGGCCGCCCTGGGACATCGCGTTGAGGCGCTGGCCGACCTCGCGGGTCGCGAACGGCACGGCCGCGGTCATCTGGGTGATGATGAAGCCCGGCGCGACGGCGTTGATCGTGATCCCGTCCTTCAGCTTCTCGCTGAGCGAGTCGACGAAGCCGATGACGCCGGCCTTGGAGGCGGCGTAGCTGGTCTGGCCCAGGTTGCCGGCGATGCCCGCGATCGACGCGACGCCGATGATCCGGCCGTTGTCGTTGATGACGTCCTGGGCGAGCAGCTCGGTGGTGATCCGCTCCGGCGCCTCCAGATTGATCTGCAGCACCTTGCCGAAGCGCTCCGGGGTCTGGTTGGCGAGCTTCTTGTCCATCGTCACGCCCGCGTTGTGCACGACGATGTCGACGCCGCCGTGCTTCTCCTTCAGGTGATGGGCCATCCGCTGCGGGGCGTCGGCCGCGGTGATGTCGAGGGTGAGCCAGTCGCCGTCGAGCTCCTTCATCACCTGCACCAGGCCGTCGGCGGCCTGGGGGACGTCGAGGCCCACGATCGTCGCGCCGTCGCGGTGCAGCACCCGAGCGATCTCCTCGCCGATGCCGCGGCTGGCGCCGGTCACGAAGGCGACCTTGCCCTCGAGTGGCCGGGTCCAGTCGGTGAGTGCGGAGCCGTGGGTCTCGGCGTGGGCACCGATCCGGACGACCTGGCCCGAGACGTACGCCGACTTGGGGCTCAGCAGGAAGCCGAGCGTCGAGAGGACCGAGTCCTCGTAGCCCTCGGCGACGTAGACCAGCTGGACGGTGCCACCCTTGCCGACCTCCTTGCCGAGGCTGCGGGTGAAGCCCTCGAGCGCACGCTGGGCGATCCGCTCGCTGCCCTCGACCAGGCCGGGCGGCGTGCCGAGCACGACGATGCGGGCACAGCTCTTCAGACTGCGCAGCACGGGAGTGAAGAAGGCCTGGAGCTCGACCAGCTCCTCGACCGTGCTGATGCCGGTGGCGTCGAAGACCAGGCCCTTGTACGTCGCGCCCTCGGCCTGGCCGCTCACCGAGTCGATGCCGAGGACGTCGAGCAGACCGGGCAGCGACTCGGCCAGCCGACCGCGGCCGCCGACGAGAACGGTGCCGTCCACCAGCGGGGCGCCGGCCGTGTAGCGGTCCAGCTTGGTCGGGTTCGGCAGTCCGAGGTTCTTGACGAGGAGCCTGCCGATCGGGGAGCTCACGAAGCCCTGGTACTTGTCAGTCATGTGCACTATGTAACTAGATGTGTAACTCTGAGTCCACATTTCGTGATCTCGCCCTCAAAGGGTTCTCCGGAGGGGGCGGCTGAGTGAGGATTGATCCATGACCGAGACCGTTCGTCGCGCCGCCGTACTCGGCGGTAACCGCATTCCGTTCGCCCGCTCCAACGGCGCGTACGCCACCGCCTCCAACCAGGAGATGCTGACCGCCGCGCTCGACGGCCTCGTGGCCCGTTTCGGGCTGGAGGGTGAGCGTCTGGGCGAGGTCGCCGGCGGTGCCGTGCTCAAGCACAGCCGGGACTTCAACCTGGTCCGCGAGTCCGTGCTCAGCACCCGCCTGGCCCCCGAGACCCCGGCCGTCGACCTGCAGCAGGCCTGCGGCACCGGTCTCCAGGCGATCAACTACATCGCCAACAAGATCAAGCTGGGCCAGATCGACTCCGGCGTCGGGGGCGGCGTGGACACCACCTCGGACGCACCTGTCGCGATCTCCGAGAAGCTGCGCAAGAAGCTGATCCAGCTCAACAACGCGCGCTCCGCCAAGGACCGCCTCGCGATCCTGGCGAGCCTCCGCCCCGGCGACATCGGCCTCGCGATCCCGTCCAACGGCGAGCCGCGCACCAAGCTCTCCATGGGCGAGCACCAGGCGCTGACCGCCCTGGAATGGCAGATCACCCGCGAGGCCCAGGACGAGCTGGCCGTCGCCTCGCACCACCACCTCGCGGCGTCGTACGACGAGGGCTGGCAGGACGACCTGATCTCGCCGTTCCGCGGCCTGGAGCGCGACAACAACCTGCGGGCCGACTCGTCCCTGGAGAAGCTCGCCAAGCTCAAGCCCGTCTTCGGAAAGGGGGAGGCGGCCACCATGACCGCGGCCAACTCGACGCCGCTGACCGACGGCGCCTCCGCCGTCCTGCTCGGCTCCGAGGAGTGGGCGGCCGCGCACGGTCTCGAGGTGCTCGCCTACTTCGTCGACTCCGAGGTCGCCGCCGTCGACTTCGTCAACGGCGCCGAGGGCCTGCTGATGGCGCCGGCGTACGCCGTGCCGCGGATGCTCGCGCGCAACGGCCTCACCCTGCAGGACTTCGACTTCTACGAGATCCACGAGGCCTTCGCCTCGCAGGTCCTCTCGACGCTCGCCGCGTGGGAGAGCCCGGTCTTCTGCAAGGAGCGTCTCGGCCTCGACGCGCCGCTCGGCTCGATCGACCGCGCCAAGCTCAACGTCAAGGGCTCCTCGCTCGCCGCGGGCCACCCGTTCGCCGCGACCGGCGGCCGGATCGTGGCCAACACGGCCAAGCTCCTCCAGGCCAACGGCGGCGGCCGGGCGCTGATCTCGGTCTGCGCGGCCGGCGGCCAGGGCGTCGTCGCCATCATGGAGCGCTGACCTTCCGTACGCCGAACGGCCCGTCCCTGCGCGCGAGGGACGGGCCGTTCGGCGTATGAGCTCAGGGGGTGACGAGCGCGAGCGCCGAGCGCACCAGGTAGGAGCGGACCTGCTCCGCCGAGATCTGCCCGACCGTCGGGATGCCGGGTGCCGCCTCGCTGACCAGGATGCCGAGCCGGGCCAGCTGCAGTGCGCCGAGGCCGCTGGCGTAGAGCGCGTTGGCCAGCAGCACGGGGTCGTCGCTGAGGTCGAAGGCACCCTCCTTGACCCCCTGCGTGAGGGTGTCGGACAGCACGGTCAGGCACGACGTGATGCCGCGGCCGAGCCGGAACAGCGGGCCCTCCGCGATCTCGTCGAGCAGCTCGTCGCCCGGCCGGACCATGAGTGCCTGGGCGCAGTCGACGAACGCCGGGTGCGCGACGCCGTAGTCGACGAACGAGCCCACGATCCGCTCCAGCCGCTCGCCCGGCGAGCCCTCGCTCGCGGCGGCCCGGGCCATCGCGTCGTGCAGCTCCTCGAGGTAGCCGACCAGGGTGAGCGCGAACAGCTCCTCCTTGCCGGTGAAGTGCCGGTAGACGATCGCCCGGTTGATCCCGACGGCGCTGGCGATCTCCTCGATCTGGACGTCGCGCACGCCCTTGGAGTCGAAGATCTGGCGGGTCGCGGTGATGATCTCCGCCTGGCGTGCCTTGCGGCGCGCGGCCGCCGCTCTGCGGCGCCCATCGGTGGCTGGTGCGTTCGTCGCCATGGGATGAGTGTACGAGATGTGCAACTCGGTGTTGCAACAGCTGTGACGAGATCGAGACGCTTCAGAGCAGGGACCGTACCGTCTCGATCGTGTCCGCCTCGTCGGCGGACTTGTCGTCGCGGTAGCGCACCACCCGGGCGAAGCGCAGGGCCAGGCCGCCGGGATAGCGGGTGGAGCGTTGCAGGCCGTCGAAGGCGATCTCGACGACCTGTTCGGGCCGCACGGTGACGACCCAGCCGTCGTCGTCCACCTGGAGCTCGCGGAAGCGCTCGGTCTGCCAGGCGAGCATCTGGTCGGTCATGCCCTTGAAGGTCTTGCCGAGCATCACGAACCCGGTGGGCGAGGACGGGTCGCGGGCGCCGAGGTGGATGTTGGAGAGCCAGCCGCGGCGGCGGCCGGAGCCGTGCTCGACGGCGAGGACGACCAGGTCGAGGGTGTGCACCGGCTTGACCTTGACCCAGGCCGCGCCGCGGCGGCCGGCGTCGTACCCGGCGTCGGCGGACTTCACCACGACGCCCTCGTGGCCCGACGCCAGGACGGCCGAGGTGAACGCCGTGGCCTCGGCGACGTCGGTGCCGATCCAGCGCTGCACCCGGTGCTCGGCCGGGACCAGGTCCTCGAGGATCCGCCAGCGCTCGTGGGCGGGCCGGTCGATGAGGTCGGTGCCGTCGAGGTGCAGGACGTCGAAGAAGTACGGCGTCACGGCGGCGCCGCCCGCCACGACCTCGGTGGCGGCGCGGGATGCCGTCTCCTGGAAGGGGCGGGGGCGGCCGTCGGCGGCCAGCGACAGCGCCTCGCCGTCGAGCACCACCCGGGTGGCGGGCAGGGCGCGGGCGATCGCGACGACCTCGGGCAGCCGGTGGGTGATGTCGTCGAGGCTGCGGGTGGCCACGACGACGTCGTCGCCCGAGCGGTGCACCTGGATCCGGATGCCGTCGAGCTTGGCGTCGACGCCGACCAGGCCGGAGCCGGCGCCGGCGGCCTTCGCGACGGCGGCGTCGACGTCCGGCGCGGAGGAGGCGAGCATCGGCAGGACCGGGCGGCCGACGGTCAGGCCGACCCCGGCGAGGGCGTCGGTGCCGGCGAACGCGGCGTCGACGACGTACGTCGAGCCGCCGGCCAGCATCGCCGCCCGCCGGACCGCGGACAGGGGCACCTCGGCGGCAGCCGCGAGGGCCTCGGTCACGACCGCCTCGAGGGCGCCCTGGCGGACCTCGCCGACGGCGACGGCGCGCAGCCACTCCTGCTCGGGCGCGGTCGCGCGGCCGAACAGGTCGGCGACCGCGGCACCGCGCAACCCGGCGGAGCCGGGCCCGGCCAGCAGCGACATCGCCGCGAACGCGGCGTCGACCTCGCCGACCTCCAGCGTGGACGCGGGCGCGGGGGAGGGCAGGGACTGGAGGCCCCGCCAGCCGAGCCCGGTACGGCGCTGGCGGAGTCGCCCGCCGAGGTAGTGGGCGACGAGGGCGCGCTCGCCGGGGTCGGCGGCGAGCAGCAGCTCGCTGATCAGCCGGGTCTTCTCCTTGCGCGAGCGCGTCGCGGCGACCCGGCGGGAGACGTCGACGAGGTCGCGGAGCAGCATCGGCTCAGCGGGAGGCTTCCAGCGACGCCGCGGTCACGGCGCCGTCGATGACCTGCTCGTAGATCAGGTCGAGGTCGAGAGCCTCGGCGCTGGTGCCGGACAGGTCGCCGAAGTAGCCGGCGACCTCCAGCGACACGAAGCCGTGCAGCGAGGCGAAGAGCGCCATCGCGCTCTGCAGCAGTCGGTCGTCCGAGAGGCCCGCGGAGCGGACCATGACGGCCAGCGCCTCGATCGCGTCGAGCGCCGCCGTGAAGAACGCCTCGCGGTCGATCGGCGGCCGGGTGAGGGCGGCGTAGCGCTGCGGGTGGCTGCGGGCGAAGGCGCGCAGGGCGTGGCTGAGGGCGCGCAGGCCGTCGATGCCGGCGTGGCCCATGGCTGCGGCGCGGACGTGCTCGCCGAGCAGGCGCATCGCGCGGACCTGGATCAGCGCCCGCAGGTCCTCGAGGTTCGCGACGTGGTTGTAGAGCGAGGACACCCGGGCCTCGAGCTCGGCCGCGAGCGAGGTCATCGTGAGTGCGTCGTACCCGTCGCGGTCGACGAGCCGGTCCGCCGCCTGGAGCACCGCCTCCTGGTCGAGGCGGGTCCGGCGACCGCGGGTGGTGTCGATGCTCAACTGCCCTCCGGAGCCTGAGGATGTGCGTTCCGAACGAAAGGGATTCGTCCTTGCGCGAGAGAGCCTAGTCCGTCGCGAGCCGAAGCGCAGCGCGCCGCGCGTCGCCGTACAGTGCTGCGATGACCTCCCCGGCCGCCGAGGCCACGCCCGACGCGACCCGGGCCTGGCAGCCGGGGCGTCCCGTCCCGGTCGGCGCGCTGCTGCGTCAGCAGCGCCGCGGGGCCGGCGACCCGACCCACCGGCTGGCGGTCGCGGGGCGGCACTGGCGGGCGACGCGGACCCCTCAGGGGGTGGCCGCGCTCGCCGTCTCCGAGCAGGACCGCGACGGCCTGGTCGCCGCGTCCGCGTGGGGTCCGGGCGCCGGTTGGGCGCTCGACCAGCTGCCCGCGCTGCTCGGCGACCTCGACGACTGGTCCGGCTTCGAGCCCCGGCACCCGGTGCTGGCCGAGGCGCGGCGACAGCACCCGCATCTGCGACAGGGCCGCACCGGACTCGTCCTGGAGTCGCTGGTGCCCGCGATCATCGAGCAGAAGGTGACCGGTCAGGAGGCCTTCTCCTCCTTCCGGGCCCTCGTCCGGCGGCACGGTACGCCGGCGCCGGGCCCCGGGGCCGCCCACGGCCTGATGGTCCCGCCCGACGCGGCGACCCTGCGACGGATCCCGTCGTGGGAGTGGCTGCGCCTCCACATCGACCCGGCGCGCAGCCGGACGGTGGTCCTGGCCGCCCAGCGTGCCGATGCGCTGGAGCGAGAGGACGCACCGACCGGGGAGCTGACGGGGGAGGAGCTGGAGCGGAGGCTGCGGACCCTGCCGGGGATCGGGGTGTGGACCGCGGCGGAGGTGCGGCAGCGGACGCTCGGCGACCCGGACGCCGTGTCCTTCGGCGACTACCACGTCGCCAAGGACGTCGGCTGGGCGCTGGAGGGCCGCCTGTTCGACGACGCGGAGCTGGCCCGCTACCTGCGCCCGTGGGCGGGCCAGCGGGGTCGGGTGCCGTTCCTCGTGGCGGCGGCGCGGCTGCACCGACCGCGGCGCGGCCCGCGGATGGCGCCCCGTCGTCACCTCGGGCACCGTGACCAAATGGCGTGATAAGTGTTACACCGAGCAACAGGCAGTCGCGGGGGCGGTCGGGTTCGGAGCCCCGGTGTGGCAGGCAGGGGTACGTATGGGAGGGCCGGGAGCGGTGTTTGCCGTCGTGGGCCATGACGTCGGGCGGGTCACGCCCGTTGTCGGGGGCATGGACGACGTGAGGCGGGCGCGCGGATGAGCGCGGTGGCCGCCGGAGGACGTTCCCTCCTCGACAACATGACCGGCCGGTTCCGCGCGGGCGTGGTCACGACCGGAGAGCTCGTGAAGCTCGCGGTGGAGTCCATCCAGTGGGGCTTCTCCGACATCGTCGCGCGGCGCTTCTCGTGGTCCGAGTTTCTCCTGCAGTGCTGGTTCATGACCCGGGTCTCGCTGCTGCCGACCATCCTGGTGGCCATCCCCTTCGGCGTCATCACCTCCGTCCAGATCGGAGCGGCGGCCAACCAGATCGGCGCCCAGTCCTTCATCGGCGCGGTCAACGGCATCGGTGTGCTCCGGCAGGGCGCGCCGCTCGTGACGTCCCTGATGATCGCCGGCGCCGTCGGCTCCGCGGTCTGCGCGGACCTGGGCGCCCGCACCGTGCGCGAGGAGATCGACGCGCTCAAGGTCATGGGCATCTCGCCGATCCAGCGACTGGTCGCACCCCGGATCCTCGCCGCGCTCGTCGTATCGCTGCTGCTCACCGTGATCGTCGCGATGACGGCGATGATGACGGCCTTCGTCATCGTGGTCGGCGGGGGCCAGATCTCGTCCGGCACCTATCTCGACTCGTTCGTCGGCCTGGCCCAGCCGGGCGACCTGGTGCTCGCGGAGCTCAAGGGCCTCATCTTCGGCTTCGTCGCGATCATCGTCTGCGCCCACAAGGGGTTGAGTGCGCGCGGCGGTCCCAAGGCCGTCGCCGACGCCGTCAACCAGGCCGTCGTCCTCAGCGTGATCCTGCTCGCCGTGATCAACGTCGGCCTGACCCAGGCCTACGTCATGCTCTTCCCCGGAGGTGCCTGATGTCCGAGGTCCAGCTCGGTCGCGGACTCGGGGCGCGGGTCTCCGACGCCGTCGTCGGCCTCGTCGATGCCGTGATGAGCACGCTCGCGATGTTCGGCTCCTTCGTGAGCTTCGCCGGCAAGGTCTTCCGCGAGATCCCGGCGACCCTCGCCCTCTATCCCAAGGAGGTGCTGCGCCAGATCAAGGACATCGCCTGGGGCAGCGGCGCCCTCCTGGTCGGCGGCGGCACCGTCGGCGTGATGATCCTGCTGTCCGTCGCCGCCGGCACGTCGATCGGCATCGAGGGCTTCAACGGTCTCGAGATCGTCGGCCTCGCCCCGCTGACCGGCTTCATCTCCGCGAGCGTCAACACCCGCGAGCTCGCGCCGCTGATCGCGGCGCTGGCCCTCGGTGCCCAGGTCGGCTGCCGGTTCACCGCCCAGATCGGCTCGATGAAGATCCACGAGGAGATCGACGCCCTCGAGGTGATGGCGGTCAGCGCGGTGCGCTACGTCTGCACCACGCGCGTGATCGCCTGCATGGTCGCGATCCTGCCGCTCTACCTGATCGGCCTGATCGGCAGCTATGTCGCCTCCCAGCTCTCGGTCGTGGTCCTGTTCGGGCAGTCGCCCGGTCAGTACGACCACTACTTCTCGACCTTCATCCAGCCCAGGGACATCGTCTTCTCGATCGTCAAGATCCTGATCTTCTCCCTGACCGTCGCACTGATCCACTGCTGGTACGGCATGCGGGTCGCCGGCGGCCCGCAGGCGGTCGGCGAGGCCACCGGCACCGGCATCCGGGCCAGCATCGTGTCCATCGTCGTGCTCGACATGGTCCTCACCCTGGTGTTCTGGGGCGGCGACCCGGGCTTCCGGATCTCGGGGTGAGGTGAGGACATGGCACGCGAGGTCTCCCGCAACGAACTGGCCCGCCGCGGCCTGATCGCGCTCGTCGCGCTCGCCGTCATCGGTGCGTTCATCACGCTGCGCAGCAACGGCACGTTCGGCTCCCGGCCGCAGGTCACCGCCGAGGTCGCCAACGCCGGCGGCGCGCTCCGCACCGGCTCCGACGTCAAGATGAACGGCGTCATCGTCGGCAAGGTGTCCCGGATCAGCCGGGCCGCCTCCGGCGGCGTCACCGTCGACATGGAGATGTCGAAGCAGGACCTGGACGTCGTACCCGGCAACGTCGTGGCGCGCATCCTGCCGGCGACCGTCTTCGGCACCACCTTCGTCGATCTGGTGGTGCACGGAGCCGCGTCGGGCGAGCTGAAGGCCGGCGCCGAGGTCCCGGCCGACAGCACCCAGGAGACGCTGGAGCTGCAGCAGGCCCTCGACGACATCGACCGCCTGGTCAAGGCGCTCGGCCCGGCCGAGCTCGCCTCCGCGATCGGCTCGGCCGCCGAGGCACTCGACGGCCGCGGCGGCCGGATCGGGGCCACCGTCCGTACCCTCAACGGCTACCTCGACCGGATCAACCCGCGGATGCCGCAGGTCCGCGAGGACCTGGAGGCGCTCGCCTCGACGACCCGCCTCGTCGACGAGATCGCGCCGGCCCTCCTCGACGCGACCGACGACGTCCTCGTCACGCTGCACACGATCGTCACCCAGGAGGCGGCCATCACGGCGCTGATCAGCGGAGGCACCAACCTGGCCCGCACGTCACGGGGCTTCCTGGAGAAGAACCAGCAGAAGCTGGTGGACTTCATCAACGGCTCGGCCGTCCTGCTGGACGCGGTCTACGACAACCGCAAGGCCGGCATCACCGACGCGCTGGCCGTCAACATCCTGCTCGGCACGACCCTGCCGCAGGCCGTGCGGGGCGGCTTCGTCAGGACCGACGGCACGCTCCGCCTCTCGCCCCCGCCGTACTACACCAGCGGCCAGCGGCCGGCGTACCGCACCGGCAGCACCGACCCGGCCGGCGTCGGCCGGCTGTGGGGGGAGGGCCGATGACCGGACTGCGCTCGATCGCGATCAAGTTCGCCGCCTTCGCGGTGGTCAGCGGCCTGATGCTGCTCCTGCTGGTCAACACCATGCAGAACGGCGTCAGCGGCGGCACCCACGAGTTCACGGCCGAGTTCGCCGACGTCAGCGGGCTGCGCGTCGGCGACGACGTCAAGGCGGCCGGAGTCCGGGTCGGCCAGGTCAAGGGCATCGAGGCGACCGCCGACGGCGCCGAGATCAAGGTCGAGGTGGTCGACGACCAGCCGTTGCTCGACTCCACCAAGCTGGTCATGCGCTACCAGAACCTGCTCGGCCAGCGGTACATCTCGCTGGTCCAGGGCGCCCAGCGGGGTGGCGAGCTGAAGGACGGCGCCACGATCCCGGTCGCCCGCACCGACCCGGGCTTCGACCTGACCGGCCTGCTCAACGGCTTCCGGCCCCTGTTCAAGGTGCTCCAGCCCGGTGACGTCAACCAGCTGGCGACCTCGCTGATCAAGGTCCTCCAGGGCGAGGGCGGCACCGTCGAGCAGCTGCTCCAGCAGACCGGCCAGCTCAGCAACTTCCTCGCGGACCGCGACGCGGTGATCGGCGAGGTGATGACCAACCTCAAGCCGGTGCTCGACAACATCGCCGGGAAGGGCGACGAGCTCTCCCAGACCGTCGCCGAGCTGCGCGGCCTGATGACCGGGCTCGCCGAGGACCGCAGGTCCATCGGCGCCTCGATCGACGGGGTGAGCCGCCTCGTCGGCGCGACCAGCTCGCTGCTCAAGGAGGTCAAGGTGCCCCTCACGAAGACCACGGACCGGCTGGTCACGGTCGCGGACATGTTCGAGCGGTCCCGCAAGAGCCTGGTGGAAGCGATCCCGGCGTTCACGACCGTGTTCGACTCGCTGGGACGCGCGACGTCGTACGAGAACGCGCTCAACGTGTACGTGTGCTCGCTCTCGATCGCGCTGACCGAGAACGGCTCCGGCATCAACCCGGTCGGCAACAACGGGCCCTGGTCGGCGGCGTGCCGATGAAGCCCATGAACGAGCGGAACCCGCTGCGTGTCGGCATCGTCACCCTCGTGATCCTCGGCCTGGTGGGTGTGGCCGTGATCGTGCTCAGCGTCAGCACCTTCGGCACGAAGACGTACACCGCGGTCCTCGAGCACACCGCGGGCCTGCGCCAGGGCGAGGACGTCCAGGTGCACGGCGTGATCTCCGGCGAGGTGACCGGCATCGAGCTCCAGAAGGACCACGTCCTGGTCACCTTCGCCCTCGACTCCGGGATCAGCCTGGGCGAGCGGTCGTCGGCGACGGTCAAGGTCGCGACCCTGCTCGGCACGCACTACCTGGAGGTCGACCCGAACGGGTCCGGCAGCCTCGCCGGCGGCCAGATCCCGCTCGAGCGGACGTCGGTGCCCTACAACCTGCAGGACGTCATCGAGGAGGGCTCCGAGGCGCTCGGCGAGCTCGACCCGGAGCTGCTCGCCCAGGCACTGACCGCCATGGCCGGCACGCTCGGCGCGAGCAAGGAGGAGATCGGCCCGGCGCTCGAGGGCGTGGCCCGGCTCTCCGAGGTCGTCTCGAAGCGGTCCGACCAGGTCGGCGACCTGCTGGAGTCCACCCGGAAGGTCACCGACCAGCTCTCGGCCAGCAGCCAGGACATCGTCGGCCTGATGAAGCAGACCAACCTGGTCGTCAGCGAGATCACGGCCCGCCGGGAGGCCATCCACCGGCTGCTGGTGGAGACCACGGACCTCTCCAAGGCCCTCACCGCGATCGTGAAGTCGACCGACGGCAAGCTCGAGCCGGCCCTGACGGACGTGCGGGCAGTGCTCGACACGCTCAACAGCCAGGACAAGCAGCTGACCAAGCTGCTGGAGCAGATGGCTCCCGCGCTGCGCTACGTCGCCAACGCGACCGGCAGCGGGCCCTACCTGCCGCTCTACGTCAAGCCGCCGGCGATTCCGGCCGACGACACCACCTGCAAGCTGGAAGGGACGTGCCAGCGATGAGCCGTGCTCTCCACAGGCGTGCCCTGCGCGCCGCTGCCGCGGTCGTCGCCACCGTCGCGGTCCTCGGCACCACCGGGTGCGGTCTGGTCGGCGGGGCGGACAAGATGACCGTGAAGGCCTACTTCGCCGACGCCGCCGGCCTCTTCGTCGGCAATGACGTCGGCGTCCTCGGCGTCACCATCGGGTCCATCTCCGCGATCGAGCCCGCGGGCGACAAGGTCCTGGTGACCATGGAGATCGACGCGGACCAGCCGGTGCCGGCCGATGCCGGGGCCGTCGTGGTGGCCCGGTCGGTCGCCACCGACCGGTACGTCGAGCTGACACCCGTCTACCGCGAGGGCGCGAAGCTGCGGGACGATGCGACCATCGCGCTGGACCGCACCCGGACGCCGGTCGACTTCGACCAGGTGCTGGAGTCGCTCAACGACTTCGCCACGGGCATCGGCGGCAACGCCGAGACGACCAAGGCCGTCCAGCAGTTCATCGATGCCGGTGCCGAGGCTCTGCAGGGCCGTGGCCCGCTGCTCAACCAGACGATCCACGCGCTCGCCGACGGCGTCGACGGGATCGCCAGCCACCGCGAGGACATCGCGGCGACCCTGCGCTCTCTCGACGTCCTGCTGACCACGATCTCCGCCAACGAGGACACCGCCCGCACCTTCATCCAGCAGGTGTCCCAGGCGTCCCAGCTGCTCGCGGACGAGCGGGGCAACTTCCAGAAGGCCCTGCGGTCGCTCGACAAGGCGGTCACGACCGTCGCGAGGTTCGCGGTCGACAACCGCGAGTCGATCGTCGCCAGCCTCGACGGCTCGACCACGCTGATGAACACCCTGCTGAGCAAGCAGGACCAGCTCGCCGAGATCCTCCGCGTGATGCCGCTGGCGCTGCAGAACCTGCAGCTGGTGCAGGGCGATCGTCTCCCGGTCCGGATCGACCCGCTGATCCTCGACCCGCTGGGTGGACTCCTGCAGCAGGTCTGCCAGGGCCTGCTGGGGCCGCTGTGCAACATCATCAACGGCACGCAGCCGGGATCGTGAGGCAACGGTGACTGCGATGACTGCGATGAGCACGCGGGCCGGCGTCGCGACCCTGCTCGCCCTCGTGCTGGGCGTGCTGTCGGCCTGCAGCACGACGATGCGCGACCTGCCCGTCCCGGGCACGGGGGTCGCGGGCGACACGATCGAGATCGAGGCGCAGTTCGACGACGCCCTCAACCTCGCGGTGGGTGCGCCGGTGAAGGTCAACGGCGTCGACATGGGCAAGGTCAAGTCGATCGAGCCCGACGACTTCACCGCCCGCGCGACGCTGACCGTGAAGAAGGACGCGACGGTGCGGGAGGGCGCCCAGGCGCGGCTGCGTTACACGACTCCGCTCGGCGAGCTCTTCGTCGACGTCACCAACCCGGCCACCGGCCCGGAGCTCGCCGACAAGGCCGTGCTGGGCCGCGAGAGCACTCGGACCGCGCCGTCCGTCGAGGACGCCCTGGCCCAGGCCTCGCTGCTCGTCAACGGCGGTGGCCTGGACCAGCTGCAGACCGTCACCGAGGAGCTGAACACCGCGCTGAGCGGCAACGAGGCGGACTACCGGGCCCTGCTCGACAAGGCGTCCGTCTTCCTCACCCAGGCCAACGCGACCACCCAGGCGATCGACGGGGTCCTGTCCTCGATGAACTCGCTGTCGACGACCTTGAACGGCCGCAAGAAGACCATCAACCGGGCGCTCAAGGAGATCCGGCCGGCAGCCAAGGTGCTGCGGGAGAAGACCCCCGCGTTCACCGAGCTGCTCGCGGAGGTGGAGAAGTTCAGCGGGGCCGCCAACGACACCGTGGCCAAGACCCGCACCCAGCTGCTCAGCATGCTCAGCGAGCTGGAGCCGGTGCTGGCGGAGTTCGCCGCCAACAACGGCACCTTCGAGAAGTCGCTGCAGGCGGTGACCCAGGCGTCCGGCTCGGCGGACGCGGTCATCGGCACCGACTACCTCAACATCGCGCTCGAGCTGCACGTCGACAACCTCAACATCGACGGGCTGCTCACCGGTGCCGTCAACGGCCTGGTCACCGACCTGCTCGACCTGATCGGCCTCGGCGACCTGCTGCCCGGACTGCTGGGCGGTGGCAAGGCGGGTGGCAAGGCCACGAACGGCGCGGGTACCCCGCCCGCCGTGCCCGCCCCGGGCGGCGCGGGCACGGCGTCCGACCCGCTCGGGCTCAACGGCCTGCTCGGCGCACTGTTCGGACGGGGGGCCTGAGATGGTGAGGAAGATCCTGGGCGACCGGCTCTACCTGAGCCTCGCCGGCATCCTCGTGGTGCTGGTCGTGACGACGGCCTACATCTTCGCGGCGGTCCTCGACCAGCCGCTGACCTCACGGCCGGTCGAGGTGAAGGTGCAGCTCGCGCAGACCGGCGGCCTGTTCGAGGGCTCGGTGGTGACCTACCGTGGCATCAAGGTCGGCAAGGTCCGCTCGATCGTGCCGTCGGCCGAGGGGGTCGAGGCCACGATCGCGATCACCACGGGGACCGAGATCCCGAAGGACTCACTGGCCCGGGTGCGCAGCCTCTCGCCGGTCGGCGAGCAGTACCTCGACTTCCAGCCCAAGCAGGCGACGGGTCCCTATCTCGCGACCGGCGACGTCGTACCCGCCGAGTCGACCGACCTGCCCAAGAGCCTCAGCTCGACGGTGGTCGCGGTCAACAACGTGCTGCGCCAGATCGACGACAAGAAGCTGCGGATCGTCCTCGGCGAGCTGAGCACCGGCCTGAAGGGCACGGGAGACGACCTCGGCCAGATCCTCGACCAGGGCAGCGCCATCCTCCAGACCCTCGACGAGGTGTGGCCCGAGACCGACCGGGTCATCGGAAACGCCGGCAGCGTGCTGTCCATCGCGACCGACAACGCCGACTCGCTGCGCCGGCTCGCGACCTCCGCCCGGCAGTTCGCCAGGTTCCTGCGCGACTACGATCCGGAGCTGCGTGACCTGCTGAAGCGGGGCCCCGGCCAGCTCGACGACCTGGTCAAGCTGGTCGAGGACGCCAACCAGGTGCTGCCCGGGTTCTTGTCGACAGGGGTAAGTTTCACCGACGTGTTCCGTTCCTACGAGCCCCACCTGCGGAGTCTGCTGCAGAACTACTCGCCAGGGCTCAGGTCCCTGCTGTCGAAGGTCCGCGACGGTGAGCTGCGGATCGAGCTGATCCCCGACATGGACCCGCGGTGCAGCTACGGCACCACGCGCCTCGACCCCAAGCGGACCGAGCGCCGGGCGCTGCAGAAGGACGGCCGCTGCGATGCCTCCTTCGCCACGCTCCAGCGCGGTGCCGCGCACGCCCCGGGGCCGGTGCGGTGACCCGGGAGTCCCGGTCCGGCACGCTGCTCGTCGCGCTGGTCGCGGCCCTGGTCGCCAGCCTCGCGGTCATCGGCTGGCTGGTCGCCCAGGAGCGGGGAGCCGGCGACGACCTCGCCGACGCCCGGTCGCGGGCGCAGGCGCTCACGGCGCAGGACGACGCGGAGAAGGCGGCGCTCGAGGCGGCGAAGGAGGTGCTGGTCCAGATCACGACGTACTCGTGGAAGGACGGCGAGCACGACTTCGCCTGGCTCGACAAGATCGCCAACACCGAGCTGAAGGACAAGCTCGCGCCCAATGTCGGCGACCTCCAGAAGGCGATCGTCGACGGCAGGGCCACCGCGAAGGGGCAGGTCGTCGACGCGGTGGGACGTGCGATCGACGACAGCCAGGTCGAGGTGCTCGCGTTCGTGGACCAGGCCATCACCGACGAGACCAACGCCGACGTGAAGATCGAGGAGCAGCGCGTCAGCATGACGATGAGGCTCGTCGACGGCAGCTGGCTGGTCGACCGGCTCGAGCTGCTCAGCGGCACCAACAACGGCGAGGCCGCCCCGTAGCGCGCGAGACCACCCACCTCGCTAGATTGACGCGCGTGGCGCACGACGACAACGACCCGCTGGCCGGCCTCAGGACCGTGCTGCGCCGCGTCCTGCTGACCCTGATCGGCGTGCCCTTCCTGGTGGCGATCGCGATGTCGCTCGTCGATTCCTACCGGCGCCGCGGCAAGCGGCCCAAGCCGTTCCCGACGACACCGCCGCGCACGGTCGCGGTCGGCGACGGGAACGTCACGACCTACACCTTCGGGCGCGATCTCTACGACGACATGCTGGCCGCGATCGACGGCGCCCAGCGTCAGATCCTCTTCGAGACCTACATCTGGAAGGGCGACGCGACCGGGGAGCGGTTCAAGCGCGCGCTGATCGCCGCCGCCGAGCGCGGCGTCGACGTCTACTGCATCTACGACGGGTTCGCGAACCTGGTGGTCTCGCCGGCGTTCCAGCACTTCCCCCCGAGCGTGAAGGTGCTGCGCTACCCCGTCTACTCGGCCGGCTGGCGCTTCTTCGACCTGCGCCGCTACGGCCGCGACCACCGCAAGATCCTCGTGGTCGACGACAACGTCGGGTTCGTCGGCGGCTACAACATCGGCTCGGCGTACGAGTCGGAGTGGCGCGACACCCACGTCCAGATCACCGGGCCCGCCGTCTGGGACCTCAAGCGGGCGTTCGCGGACTTCTGGAACCTCAACCGGCGCCGCCGCCTGCGCGGCTCCGAGCGACCGCTGCTGCTGGAGACCGCGTCGACCTGGGAGCCCCGGGTGCGGGTGCAGCGCAATGTGCCACGGCTGTGGATGTTCCCGATCCGCGCTATGTACATCGAGGCGATCAATCGGGCCAGCCGCAACGTGTGGATGACCCAGGCCTACTTCCTGCCCGACGAGGACTTCATCGACGCGGTCAAGGCGGCCGCGCGGCGCGGCGTCGACGTCCGCCTGCTGCTGCCGCTCAAGTCCAACCACATCGTGGCCGACTGGATCTCCCGCGGCCACTTCACGCAGCTGCTCGACGCCGGTGTGCGGATCCTGCGCTATCGCGACGCCATGGTGCACGCCAAGACCGCAACGGTCGACGGCACCTGGGCGACCGTCGGCACCGCCAACATCGACCGGCTCAGCCTCACGGGCAACTTCGAGATCAACGTCGAGATCATCGACGAGGGCTTCGCCCGCGAGCTCGAGCAGATCTTCGAGGTCGACCAGTCCCACTGCCTGGAGCTCACCAGCGGTGAGTGGGAGGCGCGCGACGTGCACCGCAAGTTCACCGAGCTGGTGCTCGCCCCGCTGCGCCCGCTGTTGTGAGGCGGACGCCGGCGTCGGCCTGCTAGGCTGCGTGCTGTTGTAACAGTGTGTTGCACTCGGGGTTGCAACAACGTGGGGCCGGCTCCGCCGGTCCGACTCGTCGCTCGGCCCTTCGCCGTTCCGAACCGAGGAGAAGCCCATGTGGTTCCGCGCACCCGTCCGCGACCTGACCGGAAAGCAGGTCCTGGTCACCGGCGCCGCCAGCGGCATCGGTCGTGCGGTGGCCGAGCAGGCGGCCGAGCGAGGCGCGGTGCTGCACCTGACCGACGTCCAGTCCGAGCGCCTGGCGGAGGTGGCCGCCGCCATCCGCGCCCGCGGCGGGCAGGTCGGCACCGCCGAGGTCGCTGACGTCTCCGACCACGCCCAGGTGCGGCGTCTCGCCGCCCACGTGACCGAGCGCGCCGGGGCCATGGACGTCGTGCTCAACGTCGCGGGCATCTCGGTCTGGGGCACGGTCCGCAGCCTCGAGCCCGAGCACTGGCAGCGGTTGGTCGACGTCAACCTGATGGGACCGATCCACGTCATCGAGGAGTTCGTCCCGCCGATGATCGACGCGGGCCGCGGCGGCCAGCTGGTCAACGTCTCCTCGGCCGCCGGCATCATCGCGATGCCCTGGCATGCCGCCTACAGCGCGACCAAGTTCGGTCTGCGCGGTGTGTCCGAGGTGCTGCGCTACGACCTGCGCAAGCACCGGATCGGCGTCAGCCTGGTCTGCCCCGGCGGAGTCGACACCGGCCTGGTCGAGACCCTCAAGATCGCGGGCATCGACCAGCAGAGCAAGGCGTTCGTCCGCGCCCGCGGGCACTTCCAGAAGCGCGCGGTCTCACCGGAGCAGGCCGCCGCGGCGATCTGGAAGGGCGCTCTGCGCAACAGGTACTGGGTCTACACCTCGCCCGACATCCGGCTGGCGCACTGGCTCCAGCGCTACTTCCCGCCCGGGTACGCCGTCGCGATGCGGGTGTTCAACTACGGCGCCAACAAGGTGCTGCCCGCGGTCGAGCAGGCGCGGCGGGCCGCATGACCGGAGCCGACGAGCCGCGGATCCCGCCCGGCGGCTGGCGCGAGGTCGGCCCGTTCGTGGCCGCCTTCGCCCGGATCGCCGGCCGGGTCCAGGGCACCGAGCCGCCGGCGGTCTTCCTCACCCTGGGCCGTCACCGCCGGCTGTTCTGGGGCTGGCTGCACTTCGCGGGCCGGCTGATGCCGGGCGGACGGCTGTCGCGGCGGGAGTCGGAGCTGGTCATCGTCCGGGTCGCGGCGCGCCGCGGGTCGGCGTACGAGCTGGAGCAGCACCGACGCCTGGCGCGGCGGGCCGGGCTGTCCCGCGACGAGGTGGCCGCGATCGAGGCGGGGGAGACCGGCGAGGGCCTGAGCGCCCGCGAGCGGCTGCTCCTGCGGGCCACCGACGAGCTGCTCGCCGACCAGGACCTCTCCGACCCGCTGTGGGCCGAGCTCGGGGTGCACTTCGAGGATCGCGAGCGGATCGAGATCCTGATGCTCGTGGGCCACTACGCCATGCTCGCCACGGCCCTGCACGCCCTGCGGGTGCAGCCCGACCGCTCGCGCTGAACCCGGCGGGTCGGGCGCTGTCGGCGCGCCCTCGTACGCTGGAACCATGCGTCCGGTCACCGATCTCGAGCGTCGTGTCGCGCCCTTCCACGTGCAGTCCGACTACCAGCCCTCCGGGGACCAGCCGGCCGCCATCGCCGAGATCACCAAGCGCATCAACGACGGTGTCCCGGACGTGGTCCTGCTCGGCGCGACCGGCACCGGCAAGACCGCCACGGTGGCGTGGGTGGCCGAGCAGGTCCAGCGTCCGCTGCTGGTGCTCCAGCCCAACAAGACGCTGGCCGCGCAGTTCGCCAACGAGCTGCGCCAGCTCTTCCCCGACAATGCGGTCGAGTACTTCGTCTCCTACTACGACTACTACCAGCCCGAGGCCTACGTCCCGCAGACCGACACCTACATCGAGAAGGACTCCTCGATCAACGAGGAGGTGGAGCGCCTGCGCCACTCGGCGACCAACAGCTTGCTCACCCGCCGCGACGTGATCGTGGTGTCGACCGTGTCGTGCATCTACGGCCTCGGCACCCCGCAGGAGTACGTCGACCGCATGGTCCGGCTCCGGGTGGGGGAGGAGCACGACCGCGACTCCGTGCTGCGCAGGCTGGTCGAGATCCAGTACACCCGCAACGACCTCGCCTTCACCCGTGGCACCTTCCGGGTCCGGGGCGACACGCTCGAGATCTTCCCGGTCTACGAGGAGCTGGCGGTCCGGATCGAGTTCTTCGGCGACGAGATCGAGCGGCTGATGACGCTGCACCCGGTCACCGGCGAGGTCATCACCGAGGACCAGGAGCTCTACGTCTTCCCCGCCAGCCACTACATCGCCGGTCCCGAGCGGATGGAGCGGGCGATCAACGGCATCGAGGCCGAGCTCGCCGAGCAGCTGTCGACCTTCGAGCGGCAGGGCAAGATGCTCGAGGCGCAGCGGCTGCGGATGCGGACGACGTACGACATCGAGATGATGCGCCAGGTCGGCTCGTGCTCGGGCATCGAGAACTACTCGATGCACATGGACGGCCGCAGCCGGGGGAGCGCACCGAACACGCTGCTCGACTACTTCCCCGAGGACTTCGTCCTGGTCGTCGACGAGTCCCACGTCGCCGTCCCGCAGATCGGCGGCATGTACGAGGGCGACATGTCACGCAAGCGCAACCTGGTCGAGCACGGCTTCCGGCTGCCGAGCGCGATGGACAACCGGCCGCTGCGCTGGGAGGAGTTCCTCGAGCGGATCGGGCAGACCGTCTATCTCTCCGCGACGCCGGGCAACTACGAGCTCGACAAGGTGCAGGGCGACGTCGTCGAGCAGATCATCCGCCCGACGGGCCTGGTCGACCCGCAGGTCGTGGTCAAGCCGACCAAGGGCCAGATCGACGACCTGATCCACGAGATCCGGCTGCGCGCGGAGAAGGAGGAGCGGGTCCTGGTCACCACGCTGACCAAGAAGATGTCCGAGGACCTCACCGACTACCTCCTCGACGCCGGCATCCGCACCCGTTACCTGCACTCCGAGGTCGACACCCTCAAGCGGATCGAGCTGTTGCGCGACCTGCGACTCGGCCTCTACGACGTGCTCGTCGGCATCAACCTGCTCCGCGAGGGACTCGACCTGCCGGAGGTCTCCCTGGTCTCGATCCTCGACGCCGACAAGGAGGGCTTCCTGCGCTCCGACAAGTCGCTCATCCAGACGATCGGCCGCGCGGCGCGCAACGTGTCCGGCGAGGTCCACATGTACGCCGACCGGATCACCCCGTCCATGGAGTCGGCCATCGACGAGACCACCCGTCGCCGGGCCAAGCAGGTCGCCTACAACGAGGCCCACGGGATCGACCCGCAGCCGCTGCGCAAGAAGATCGCCGACATCACCGAGATGCTCGCTCGTGAGGACGAGACCACCCAGGAGCTGCTGCAGACCTGGGCCGACGTCGGCCAGAAGGGCCGGGCCGGGGGAGTCAAGCCCAAGAAGTCGCCGACCCCGCAGCTGCGCAGCACCGACATCGGCGGGCACGCCGCCGAGCTGGCCGGCCTGCCGAGCTCCGACCTCGCCCAGCTGATCCAGGACCTCACCGACCAGATGAAGGCGGCAGCCGCCGAGCTGCAGTTCGAGCTGGCCGCCCGGTTGCGCGACGAGATCGGCGAGCTCAAGAAGGAGCTCCGCCAGATGCTCGAGGCGACCAAGTGAGGAGGAAGCGCCGACCGAGGAACGAGGTCGAAGTGCTTCCGACGAGCGCAGGAGCGCGGGAGCGCCAGCGAGCGCCGGCGACCAAGTGAGGAGGAAGCGCCGACCGAGCACGGCGTGACTCGGGTCGGGGCGACCCCGTTGGACGTGAGAAGTCGGGTGAGAAACGTCCACGGCCGGCCCTGTCGCCTTGGTCACAACGAGAACGTGTTCTAGTATCGCCCCGTTGCCGGAGCAGGACCGGCGACAACCGTGGGGAGAGGAGTCGGCGCGTGGCGTTCAATGCCATGGCGGTCGTGCGTGGCCCCGGCGAGATCGCGCTGATGGTCGTCGAGGTCACCGTGCGGATCTTCACCCGTCCGTTCCAGTTCCGCGAGTTCCTCGAGCAGGCCTGGTTCGTCACCAGCGTGACGCTGGTGCCGACGATCATGGTCTCGATCCCCTTCGGCGCGGTCATCTCGCTGCAGGTCGGCAACCTGACCGGGCAGCTGGGCGCCCAGTCCTTCGCCGGAGCGACAGCCGTCCTCGCCACCGTGCGCGAGGCGGCGCCGATGGCCGCCGCGATGATCATCGCCGGCGCGGCCGGGTCGGCGATCTGCTCCGACCTGGGCGCGCGCAAGATCCGCGAGGAGATCGACGCCATGGAGGTGCTCGGCATCGATCCGCTCGAGCGCCTCGTCGCGCCCCGTGTGGTCGCGACGACGTTCGTCGCGGTGATGGTCAACGGCATCGTGATCGCCGCGGGCATCGGCGGCGGCTACTTCTTCACCGTCATCGTCCAGGGCGGGTCCGCCGGCGCCTTCCTGTCGACCTTCGCCGGACTCGCCTCGCTCCCCGACCTCTACGTCGCGATGATCAAGGCGCTCATCTTCGGCTGGCTGGCCGCGATCATCGGCGCCTACAAGGGGCTCAACGCGGGCGGCGGACCCAGCGGGGTCGGCCGCGCCGTGAACGAGACGGTGATCATCGCGTTCATGGCGCTGTTCTTCCTCAACGCCGTGATCACCGCCATCTACTTCCAGGTCGCACCCCCGGCGGGTCTGTGATGGCGGCGGCAGGCGAGTTCCTCGGCGACGCCTACAAGAGCGGACGGGCCTCCCTCGAGGGGTACGGCGACCAGCTGCTCTTCTACGTCAAGGCGCTCACCTGGGCGCCGCGTGCGATCCGGCGCTACCCGCGCGAGATCGCCAACACCCTGGCCGAGGTCACCTTCGGCGCGGGCGGCCTCAGCCTGATCGCGGGCTCGGCCGGCGTGATCGCGTTCATGGCGTTCTTCGCCGGGACGGAGGTGGGCATCCAGGGCTACGCCTCGCTGAGCCAGATCGGGGTGGCGAAGTTCAGTGCCTTCATCTCGGCCTACTTCAACACCCGCGAGGTCGCCCCGCTGGTCTCCGCGATCGCCTTGGCCGCCACGGTGGGCTGCGGCTACACCGCCCGCCTGGGCGCGATGCGGATCTCCGAGGAGATCGACGCCCTCGAGGTGATGGGCATCCCGTCGCTGCCGTTCCTCGTCACGACCCGGATGGTCGCCGCGTTCATCGCGGTGATCCCGCTCTACCTCGTGGCCCTGTTGGCGTCCTTCCTCTCGCCACGCCTGATCGTGGTCTACATCTACGGGCAGGCGCCGGGGACCTACGACCACGCCTTCTTCCAGTTCCTGCCGCCGATCGACATCCTGTGGTCGTTCTTCAAGCTGCTCTTCCTCGCCGTCGCGGTGATCCTCATCCACTGTTACTACGGCTACACCGCCTCGGGCGGCCCGGCCGGCGTGGGCAGGGCGGTCGGCAGGGCCATCCGGACGAGCATCGTGACCATCGTGGTGGCCAACTTCTTCCTGAGTTTCGCGATCTGGGGATCCACCACCACGGTCAGGATCACGGGGTGAGCCGCCGATGCTGGTGAACATCCATCACGACAGCGCCAAGGAGCACAACCGGCTCCTCCTGGCCGGCGTCGTCTTCCTCACCGTGATCGCGGTGCTCATCTGGCTCTCGATCGCCATCTACAACAAGACCTTCGACAACGTCACGACGGTGACCGTCAAGGCCGACCGGGCCGGCCTCCAGCTGGCCAAGTTCGGCGACGTCCGGATCCATGGCGTGCTCGTCGGACGGGTCGACAAGATCGACCAGGACGGCGAGCAGGCCGAGATCACCCTCGCCCTCGAGCCGGACGCGGCCGAGCGGATCCCCGCCAACGTCGGCGTCCGGATCCTGCCGACCACGCTTTTCGGCCAGAAGTTCGTCGCCCTGGTCCGTCCCGAGACCGCCTCCGGACAGCTGCGCGACGGCGACGTGATCCCGTCGGACCGGGTCGAGACGAACGTGGAGCTGAGTCAGGTGCTCGCCGACCTGTTCCCGTTGCTGCGCGCGGTCCGGCCCGCCGACCTCAACGCCACGCTGCACGCCCTGGCGACGGCGCTGGAGGGGCGGGGCGAGCAGCTCGGCGCGACGATGGAGCAGCTCGGCGACTACATCGGCGCGATCAGCGACCACCTGCCGACGCTGCGTGAGGACCTGATCGCCCTCGCCGACGTCGCCGACGCCTACGACCTCGCCGCGCCCGATCTGCTCGACGTGCTCGACAACGTCACGGTCACCAGCAAGACGGTGACGGAGAAGGCCCAGGAGCTCGACGTCTTCTTCTCCGATCTCACCGGCCTGTCCGACACCGCCACCCGCTTCCTGGGCGACAACGAGCAGAACCTGATCCGGATGGGTCAGGTCACCGCCCCGGTGATCGACCTGCTCGCCGAGTACTCCCCGGAGTTCCCGTGCCTGATCCGCGGTGCGGCCAACTATGCGCCGATCCTGTCCAAGACGTTCGAGGGCAATGTGGTCAAGCAGTACATCGAGTTCTTCCAGCCGCAGTTCCGCCCCTATGACGAGCGCGACCTGCCCCAGTACGGCGAGGTCGGCCACGGCCCCTGGTGCGCGGGACTGCCGAACTTCACCGTCCCGGGGACCCCGAACCCGCTCGACCAGGGCTCCGACATCGACGAGAAGGGCGGCTTCTCGCCGCTGCCGCTGCAGGGCCTGCTCGGCCGGCCGGCCTCGATCGACAGCGGGTACGCCGGCAGCGTGGCCGAGCAGCGGGTCGTCAACGCGATGCTGGCCGGTGAGAGCGGCACCGACGATCCGTCGGCGTACGGCGCCCTCGGCTCGCTCCTCTACGGACCTGTCGTCCGCGAGGGGAAGGCCGCCGGATGAGCGTCCGCAACCAGCGCAACGCGGTCACCGCCGCCGCGGCGATCAAGCTCGGCGTGTTCACGCTGGTGTCCGTGTTCGTGACCGGCCTGCTCGCCGTGATCATGGGCAACATCGGCTTCGGCGAGCGCAACGAGTACCAGGCGATCTTCACCAACGCGACCATGCTGGAGAAGGGCGACGACGTCCGGGTGGCGGGCGTCAGCGTGGGCGAGGTGAAGAAGGTCGAGCACTACCGGCGCTCGATGGCCAAGGTGACGTTCAAGGTCGACTCCGGCGTCGGCCTGACGACCGCGTCGCGGGCCAACATCCGCTTCCTCAACCTGGTCGGCGACCGCTACATGAGCCTCGAGCAAGGGACCGGTGCCGCCGAGGCCGAGGCGCTGGCCGACGGTGCCACGATCCCGGTCGGCAACACCGAGCCCGCGCTCGACCTGACCGTCCTCTTCGACGGCTTCAAGCCGCTGTTCGCCGCGCTCACGCCCGACCAGGTCAACGAGCTGAGCATGAACCTGGTCCAGGTGCTCCAGGGCGAGGGCGGCACGGTGCGCAGCCTCCTCGACCACACGGCATCGCTCACCACGACCCTGGCCGACCGCGACCAGCTGATCGGCGACGTCGTCACCAACCTCACCCAGACCCTCAAGACCGTCGACGACCGTCACGAGCAGCTGAGCACGCTCATCGTGGAGCTCAAGGACTGGATGACCGACCTCGCGAAGGACCGGGACACGATCGGCTCGTCGCTCGACAACATCTCCGAGCTCACGGTGGCCGTCGCCGACCTGCTCCGCCGCGGCCGGCCGCTGCTCAAGGAGGACATCGCCGCGCTGCGTGAGCTGTCCAAGCTGCTCAACCAGAAGGAGAACCGGGCCAACCTCGCCGAGCTGCTCGACCGGATGCCCGAGACGATGACCGACCAGACCCGCACCGGCACCTACGGCTCCTGGTACCAGTACTACGTCTGCGGCGTCTCGGCGAGCATCCGGCTCCCGCTGATCGGCGACCTGCCGATCATCAAGGAGATCCAGAAGTTCATCACCGACTTCTCCTTCAAGTCCACGGCCCCGAGGTGTCAGGACCGATGACCCATCCCGCTACGAAGGCCCGCGACGCACGCGTACTCCGCCTCGGTGTGATCACCCTCGTGGTGATGGTCCTGGTCTCGGCCGCCACCTTCAACCTCGGCAAGTTCCCCGGCTTCCGCGGCACGACCTACCACGCCGAGTTCAGCGACGCCAGCGGCATCCGCAAGGGCAATATCGTCCAGGTCGGCGGCATCCGCGTCGGCCGGGTCACCGCCATCTCGCTCGCCGGCGACCGGGTCGACGTGAAGTTCGAGGTCGACGGCGACGTCGAGTTCGGCAAGGACAGCAGCGCCTCGATCGAGGTGCTCAACCTGCTCGGCGAGAAGTTCCTCGACCTCCAGCCGGCCGGCAAGGGCCAGCTCGCCGAGGGAGGCACGATCCCCGTCGAGCGCACCCAGGCGGCGTACGACATCGTCGGCGTGTTCGGCGATCTCACCACCACGACCGAGGAGATCGACACCGACCAGCTGGCGCAGGCGCTCGACACCGTGGCCGACACGCTCGACGAGTCGGCGCCCGAGATCCAGGCGTCCTTCGACGGCATCTCGCGGCTCTCGCAGAGCATCGCGTCGCGCGACGCCGAGATCCAGACCCTCTTCGAGAGCTCGAAGGAGGTCACTCGGGTGCTCGCCGACCGCAGCGAGGACATCGTCGAGCTGATGAAGAACAGCGACCTGGTCTTCCAGGAGCTGACGAAGCGCAAGGACGCGGTCCACGCCCTGCTGGTCAACGCCCGCGCACTCGCCCGAGAGCTGCGTGGCGTGGTCGAGGACAACCAGGAGCAGATCGGGCCCGCGCTCCAGGAGGTCGACGGACTCGTCTCCTTCCTGGTGTCCAAGAAGGACAAGCTCAAGGCGACGCTCGCCGCGCTCGGCCCCTACGTGTCCATCCTCAGCAACATCATCGGCACCGGTCCCTGGTTCGACGCCTATGCGGCGAACCTGCTGGCCCTGCCCACCGGTGAGTTCGTCCCCGGGTTCGACGGGTGATCGCGATGGTGACCTCCGTGCTCAAGCGTCTCGACCGCCGCGTCCTCGCCCTCGTCGGCGCGGCCCTGCTGGTCGCCGTCGCGGTCAACCTGGTCCGCTCGCCGACGGAGATGAAGACCGTCACGGCGCACTTCCCGCGCGCCGTCAGCGTCTACGAGGGCACCGACGTGCGGATCCTCGGCGTCAACGTCGGCAAGGTGACCGCGGTGACTCCCGAGGGCAACTCGGTGCGGGTCGAGATGGAGTACGACGCGTCGTACCGCGTGCCCGCCGAGGCCCAGGCCGTGATCGTGACCCCGACCCTGGTCGCGGACCGCTATGTCCAGCTGACGCCCGTCTTCCGAGGCGGTGACGTGATGGCGAGCGGCGCCGATATCGCGCTGCCCAAGACGGCGGTGCCGGTCGAGCTGGATCGCATCTACGGCAGCCTCCAGGCGCTCACCCGCGCCCTGGGCCCCAACGGCGTGAACGCGGACGGCACCCTCGACCACCTGCTCGAGGCCGGCACCAAGGCCTTCGCGGGCCAGGGTGCCAAGGGCAACCAGATGATCCGCGACCTCGCCGACGCGGCGCAGACCTTCGGCGACGGCGCCGGCCCGCTCTTCGAGTCCGTCACCCAGCTGGCGCGGTTCACGACGACCCTCGCCGAGAACGACACGCTGGTGCGGGCCTTCATGCAGGACCTCACCGGCGTCTCGGCCATGCTCGCCGAGGAGAGCGACGAGCTCCAGAAGGCGGTCGCCGCGGTCGCCAGGGCCGTCGGGAGCGTGAAGGGCTTCGTCCGCGACAACCGCGACGCGTTCGTCGCCGACGTCCGCAAGCTCACCGAGGTGATGAGCACCATCGCCTCGGAGAAGGAGAACATCGAGACCGCGGTGAAGGTCGCGCCGGTGGCGATGGGCAACCTCGCCATGGGCTTCGACCACGTCAGCGGCAGCCAGAACTCCCGGATGGCCATCGGTGGGCTGGTGTGGGACGTCGACGGCGTGGTCTGCGCCTTCATCCAGCAGCACCCCGCGATGCCGGCGGCGCTCAAGGACACCGCCTGCGACCTGATCGAGAAGCTGATCGAGCCGATCCTCACCAAGCTGCCCTGGCTCCCGCCCGAGTTCAAGAGCTATCTGCCCCGGCAGGCCGCCGCCAAGGACGGCGTCCAGGTGCCCGACGTGGCGGACGTGTCCTACTCGACCGGCGACGACGCCACGGTCATGACCCTGCTCGGAGGTGCGTCATGACCGCCCCGCTCCGCCGATGGCGCGCCCTGGTGGCGATGCTGCTCGGCACCGCCCTCCTCACCGGCTGCAGCAGCTTCGACGGCGCCTACGACCTGCCGTTGCCCGGTCACCCGGTCGACGCCGACGAGGCGTTCGAGGTGACCGCGTACTTCCGCGACGTCCTCAACGTGGTGCCTCGGTCGCCCGTCATGGTCGACGACGTCGTCATCGGAGAGGTCACCGAGGTCGAGCGGGCGGGGTGGAACGCGAAGGTCGTCCTGCGGCTGCGCGACGACGTCAAGCTGCCCGACAACACGATCGCGGACATCCGTCAGGTCTCCCTGCTCGGCGAGAAGTACGTCGCCCTGGAGGCGCCCCAGGAGGAGGCGGCGACCGGACGGCTGGGGGAGGGCGACGAGATCGCGCTCGCCAAGACGGGCCGCAACCCCGAGGTCGAGGAGGTCCTCGGTGCGCTGTCCTTCCTGCTCAGTGGCGGCGGCGTCGCCCAGCTCGGCACCATCACCCGCGAGGCGAACCTGGTCATGTCCGGACGTGAGGACCGGCTGCGCAACCTGCTCTCCTCGCTGGACTCGGTGGTGGGGACCATCGACCAGCAGAAGCTGGACATCATCCAGGCGCTGGAGTCGCTCAACAACCTGACCACGACGCTCAATGCGGAGAAGAAGACGATCGGCGACGCGCTCGACGCGGTGGGACCCGCGGTCGAGGTGCTCGCCGCCCAGCACGAGGAGCTGATCGAGATGCTCGGCTCGCTCGACCAGCTCGGCAAGGTCGGCACCCGGGTCATCAACGCCAGCAAGGAGGACGTGCTCCGGATCCTCAAGGACCTCAGCCCGGTCCTGCGCCGCCTGACCGAGGCCGACGAGCAGCTCGCGCCCGGGCTCAACCTGCTGGTCAGCTTCCCCTTCCCCCAGGCGGCCAACAACATCGTCCAGGGCGACTACGCCGACACGATCATCCGGGCCGACCTCGACTTCGCCAACCTGTACAAGACCCTGGGCCTGCCGGAGATCCAGCTGCCCGACCTCGGTGAGGTCCTCGACCAGGTCGGCAAGTGCCTCAAGAGCGGCAGCTTGACCAGCGCGGCCTGCCTGAAGGTGCTCAGCGACGTCAACCTGCTCGCGGACCTGCAGACCAAATGCCAGGACCCGGCGATCAAGAACAGCCCGGTCTGCAAGCTGCTCACCTCCCTGCCGAACCTCGATCTGGGCGGTCTCCTCGGCGGTTCCAACGGACTGCTCGGCCCGAACAGCCCGCTCGGCGGCCTGCTCAAGGGCCTGACCGGAGCGCGACCGTCCGCCCACCACACCTCGACCGAGGACCTGCTGGGCGGAGGTGTCGCGTCGTGAGCAGGGGAGTCCGGATCCGGCTGATGGCCTTCGTGGCGCTCAGTGCCATCGGCATCACCTACATCGGTGCCACCTACCTCGGCGTCATCGACCGGATCACCGGCCGCGGCATCACCGTCACGGCGAGCCTGCCCGGCTCGGGTGGTCTCTTCGAGGGCAGCGAGGTGACCTACCGCGGGGTCAAGATCGGCCGGGTCTCGAGGATGGACACGACCGACGACGGCGTCGACCTGACCCTCGACCTCGAGGAGGAGACCCGACTGCCGCTGGACGCGCGGCTCTACGTCCACAACCTCTCGGCGGTGGGCGAGCAGTACCTCGACTTCCAGCCCGCCGACGTGAAGGGCCCCTACGCGAAGGACGGCTCGACCTTCGCCGGCGACGAGCGCTCGCTTCCCGTCGACGAGGGCGACCTGCTCGTCGACCTCAACCGATTCGTGGGCTCGGTCGACAAGGAGAGCCTCGCGAAGGTCGTCGAGGAGCTCGGCCTGATGTTCACCGACACCGGCGCCGACCTGCAACGGCTCCTCGACGGCGGCTCGGCGTTCATCGCCGAGGCGAGCGCCCACACCGAGGAGACGATCCAGCTGCTCGACAGTGGCCTCGCGGTGCTGAAGACGCAGCAGGGCCAGAAGGAGAACATCCGCCGCTTCGCGACGGACCTCGACACCATCACCACCGCCCTGCGCGGCAGCGACGGCGACCTCCGCACGGTCCTCGGCTCGACTCCGGGCGCGGCCCGGGCGCTGACCAAGCTGCTCGAGGAGCTGGAACCGACGATCCCCGTGCTCCTCGGCGACCTGATCACCGTCGACCAGGTCCTGCTCAGCGAGCTCGACGGCATCGAGCAGCTCCTCGTCACCTACCCGGCGCTCATCGCCGGCGGGCCGACCGGCAGCACCGCCGACGGCTGGGGTCACGTCAATCTGCAGTTCGACTACAGCGTGCCGCCCTGCACCCAGGGCTACGTGCCCCCGGCGGAGTGGCGCTCCACGCAGGACCTGACCGATGCCAAACCGGCCGACGTCAACTGCACGGCGGGGCCGCCGTACGTCATGCGTGGGAGCAAGTACGCGCCGGGAAACCGGAAGAACCGGGCCTCGCCCGGTCGCGTCTACAGTGGCACCTACGATCCGTCCACCGGCCAGGTGCCCGGACTGGTCGACACCACGGGGAACCCGGTCGAGCTGCGGCAGCCGGAGGACCTGTCCGTCCTGGGAGGGGATGCGTGGAAGTGGCTGTTGGTGGGTCCGGTGGCGAGCAGGTGACGGACGAGCGGAGCCGGGTCCGCCTCAACGTCGCCCTGTACGTCGCCGTGGTGGTCTGCGGCTGCGTCGCGCTGCTGCTCCTCTACCTCCACGTGAGCACCTCCGACAACGAGGTCAACGGCACCGATGTCGTGCCGGGCGCCGGCCAGGACGTCGGCCGTGGCACCGTCGAGGCGGTCCGGCTCGCCAACGACACCGAGCAGGAGCGCATCGCCGCCCAGCTCGACGCCGCGACCAAGATGGTCACCGCGTTCGTGAACTTCGACTACGAGGAGCCGCAGAGCACCATCGAGGCGGTCAAGTCGATGGCCACCGGCACCTTCCTCTCGCAGTACTCCCAGGGGGCGAAGGACCTCGAGAAGCTGGCCGCCGAGGCCCAGTCCGACATGGTCGCCGAGGTGGTGTGGGCCGGGCTGGTCGCCGGCGACGACGACACCGCGACGGCCATCGTGGCGACCAGTGGCACGGTCCGGAACAAGACGACCGAGTTCCAGCCCGAGGCCCGCAACTACCGCATCCAGGTCGATCTGGTGCTGGAGGACGGTCGCTGGCTGACCAAGGACCTCCAGTACGTCGCCCTGGGTTGATGCTGCGCAGGATGAGGAAGAGATGAATCGCCCCACCCCCCGCAAGCCCGCCAGCTCCCGCGGCCAGACGCCCCGTCCGCGCCGGCTCGCCGGCCGGCCGGGCACCGCCCGGCCGGCCTCGCCCGACGAGAAGGTCGACGAGCACCTCGACGACGAGATCGACGAGCAGGCCGACGAGCACCTCGACGAGATCGACGAGCAGGCCGAAGGCTCGGCGGCCCCCGGAGGCCGTGGCCCCGGCCTGTTGGCCCGCCCGCGCACGACCCGGGTGCTGATCACGGTGCTCGCCCTGGTCACGCTCGCGCTGGTCGCCGAGTTCGCCCTGCTCCTGGTCGACCGCTTCGGCGACGACGAGCCGTCCACGCGGGTCAGCGACGCCGGCGGCCTGAGCGTCCCGAAGGGACGACCGGTGGTGATCCCCGCGCTCCAGTGGCGCGACGGCGTCGAGGCCGCGGCGAAGGCGGCCCAGGAGCTGGTCTCGGTCGACTACAGCAAGTACGACGAGGAGGTCGCCCGCGCCGTCGAGCTCACGACCGACCGCTACGAGCAGGACTATCTCAAGACGATCGGCGACGTGAAGGAGCAGGGCATCGCCCAGGAGCTCAAGGTCCAGGCCAGCGTCGTCGCCCAGGGTGTCGTCCGCGCCAACCGGACCCGGCTCGAGGCGCTGGTCTTCCTCAACCAGGTCGTGGAGCGCAAGCGCGACGGCGAGAAGGAGACCGTCGTGACGCCCTACCGGGTGCTGGTCACGATGGTGAACACCGACCACGGCTGGCTGGTCGACCGGCTCGACACCGACGACCCGTCGGCCACGCCGAGCCCGGAGGCGCCGAGCCCGGGGCCGACAGAGCAAGACAAGACCGAATAGTCGTGTCTCCCACGCCCCCGCCTGCTACGCGACGTTTCCGACTCGATCTGGCTGCGTTGGCGTCGCTCGACGTGCGATCCAGCACGCCGTCGCTCCGCCGCCTTGCCAGATCGGCCGGAAACGCCGCTCGCTACGACGGCGACGTGCGAGACACGACTAGCTAGAACACGTTACAGTTCCGTCGTGGCCACCCCAGGAGAGAGCATCGTCGACTGTGATCTGGCCGTGGTGGGCGCGGGCCCGACCGGTCTGTTCGCCACCTACTATGCCGGATTCCGCGGGATGCGGGTAGCACTGATCGACTCGCTGCCCGAGCTCGGCGGCCAGATCACCGCCATGTACCCCGAGAAGGCGATCCTCGACGTCGCCGGGTTCCCGAGCGTCAAAGGCCGTGACCTGGTCGAGGGTCTGGCCGCTCAGGCGCTCAGTGCCAAGCCCGAGCAGCTGCTCGGCCGCACCGCCACCGATCTCGCGGTCGACGACGACGGTCTCACGCTCCGGCTCGACGACGGCACCGACGTCCGGGCCAAGGCGCTGGTCATCACCGCCGGCATCGGGAAGTTCAGTCCGCGCCCGCTGCCCGCGGCGCAGGGCTGGGTCGGCCGCGGCGTGGAGTTCTTCGTCCCCGGGTTCGAGGCCTACCGCGACCAGGACGTGGTCATCGTCGGCGGCGGCGACAGCGCGTTCGACTGGGCCGTGCACCTGGAGCCGGTCGCCCGCTCGGTGACGCTCGTGCACCGGCGCGACGCGTTCCGGGCCCACCAGCGCACCGTCGAGCAGGTCCAGGCGTCCTCGGTCAGGATCGTCACCAGGGCCGAGGTCGCCGCACTCCGCGATGCCGATGGCGGGAGCGCCGGCCCGCTCGCCGAGGTCGAGCTGACGGTCGACGGCGAGTCGCACCGGCTGCCGGCCCAGGCCGTGGTCGCCGCGCTCGGCTTCATCGCCGACCTCGGTCCGCTGCAGCAGTGGGGACTGGAGACCCACCGCCGCCACATCGTCGTCGACCCGTCGATGCGGACCACCCTCCCGCGCGTGTTCGCCGCGGGCGACATCACCGAGTACACCGGCAAGGTCCGGCTGATCGCGGTCGGTTTCGGCGAGGCGGCGACGGCCGTCAACAACGCGGCCGTGGTGATCGACCCGACCGCCCACGTGTTCCCCGGACACTCCTCGGAAGGGAGCTGAGCATGAGCGCTGGCCGCGATCAGGTCAAGCTGACCGAGGAGGAGGTCCAGGGTCTGCTCCAGGAGAACCTCAAGGTCCAGGTGGCGGCCAACGGCCGCGACGGGTTCCCGCATCTGACCACCCTCTTCTACGACGTGCTGGACGGCCGGATCGCGTTCTGGACCTACGGCCGCAGCCAGAAGATCCTCAACCTCGAGCGGGACCCGCGGGTGAGCGCGCTCGTCGAGGACGGCACCGACTACTTCGAGTTGCGCGGCGTCTCCATCGAGGGCCGGGCCGAGATCGTGCGCGAGCACGACCGGATCCTCGAGATCGGCAAGGCCGTGTCCGTGCGGATGTTCGGCGTCGACTCGTTCGAGGCGCTCGGCGAGATCGGCGCTCAGACGGTCGAGAAGCAGGCGACCAAGCGGGTCGGCGTGATCGTCCACCCCGATCGCGTGGCGTCCTGGGACCACCGGAAGATGACGTGAAAGGCAGCATGTCCATGAAGATCAAGGTCGACTTCGACCTGTGCGAGTCCAACGGCCTGTGCGAGGCGATGGCCCCCGAGGTGTTCGAGCTGGACGACGACGACTTCCTCCAGCTGCACACCGAGCACACGACCGACGAGAACATCGAGAACGTCAAGCGTGCCGTCGCGGCCTGCCCGCGCGCCGCCATCACGCTGGTGGAGGAGTGAGCATGGAGGCGACGACGTCGCTGGACGGCAAGGTCGCGATCGTCACCGGCGCCGGTGCGGGTCTGGGGCGCGCAGAGGCGGTCGCTCTGGCGCGTGCCGGTGCCCGGGTCGTCCTCAACGACCTGCCGGGTGCCGGGGACGAGGCGGCCGAGGAGATCCGCTCCTTCGGGGGAGAGGCGGTCGTCGTACCCGGTGACGTGAGCGAGCGCGCCACCGCCGACGCCATGGTCGCGGCCGCGATCGAGCTCGGTGGTCTCGACATCGTGGTCAACAACGCCGGCATGACCCGCGACCGGATGCTCTTCAACCTCGGCGACGACGAGTGGGACGCGGTCATCGCGGTCCACCTGCGCGGCCACTTCCTGCTCTCCCGCAATGCCGCGGCCTACTGGCGCGGCAAGGCCAAGGAGAGCGAGTCGGGCACCGTCTACGGCAGCATCGTCAACACCGCGTCCGAGGCGTTCCTCGGCGGATCGCCGGGGCAGGCCAACTACGCCGCCGCCAAGGCCGGCATCGCCGCGCTCACGCTGTCGACGGCCCGCGGGCTGTCGCGCATCGGCGTGCGGGCCAACGCGATCTGCCCCCGTGCCCGGACGGCGATGACCGCCGAGGTGTTCGGCGAGGACGCCTCCGGCAAGGCGGTCGACCCCTATTCGGCCGACCATGTCGCGCCGCTCGTCGTCTACCTGGCCTCGCCCGCCGCGGCGCGGATCACCGGCCAGGTCTTCGTCGTGTACGGCGGGATGGTGGCCCTCGTCGCCGCGCCGGTCGTGGAGCAGCGCTTCGACGCCGCCGGCGACCTGTGGACCGGCGACGACCTCGACAAGCAGCTCGGCGGCTTCTTCGCCGACCGCGACCCGAACGTCGGCTTCGCCGCCGACTCGATCATGAGGCTGAGTGTGTGATGGGACGACTCGACAACAAGACCGCGATCGTCACCGGCGGCGCGATGGGCCAGGGCGCGGAGATCGCCCGGGCCTATGTCGCCGAGGGGGCGAGGGTCGTGATCGCCGACGTCGCCAAGGAGCAGGGCCAGTCGCTGGCCGACGAGCTCGGCGGCGCCGCACACTTCGCGCACCACGACGTGAGCGACGCCGGCTCCTGGGCGAGCGTCGTCGACGACGCGAACGCCCGCTTCGGACCGGTCGACGTGCTCGCCAACAACGCCGGCATCCTGCGCTTCGGCGACATCGAGCGGATGCCCGCCGAGGAGGTCGAGCTGCTGTGGCGGGTCAACCAGCTCGGCTGCTTCCTCGGGATGCAGGCGGTCACCCGCACGATGCGCAAGAACGGCGGCGGCTCGATCATCAACGCCTCGTCGGTCGAGGGCCTGGCCGGCATGCCGTCGTGCACGGCGTACGCCGCCACCAAGTGGGCGATCCGCGGCATGACCAAGTGTGCGGCCATGGAGCTCGGTCCCAAGGGCATCCGGGTCAACTCGGTGCACCCCGGGATGATCGACACCCCGATGACGCGGGTCCACGGCGGCGACGCCGCGATGGAGTACGGCGCCAGCAAGGTGCCGCTGCGCCGGGTGGGCACGCCCGGCGACATCGCGCCGGTCTACGTCTTCCTGGCCAGCGACGAGTCGTCGTACATCAACGGTGCCGAGATCGCCGTGGACGGCGGCGTGACCAGCACGCACGCCTTCGGGGCCTGAGTCTTGTCAATCCCTCAGGATCAGGCCGACCGCGGTCTCCATGTGCGCCGCGGTCTCCGCGGCGGTGGAGCGCCCGGTCACCCACGCCACCAGCGCGGAGAGCCACACGTCGCCGATGACGCGCGCGATGGCGACGTCCTCGTCGGTCAGCGCGCCCTCGTCGGGGACGCCGCCGTGCATCGCGTGGGTGACGATCGAGGTCATCGCCATGCCGACGACGTGGATCTCGTTAGTCACGCTGCTGTCGGCGAACATGAAGGCGCGGGTGAGTGCCTCGGTGAGCTTCGGGTCGCCCTGCATGCCGCGGGCCATCCGCTTGAGGACGTACAGCACCCGCTCGGCCTGCGTGTCGCCCGGGATCTCGCGCTCACCGAGACGGGCCGAGGCCTCGTCGAACTGGCGGCCGAGGGCGGAGACGAGCAGGTGGATCTTCGAGGGGAAGTACCGGTAGAGCGTGCCGAGGGCCACGTCGGCCCGCTCGGCTACCGCGCGCATCTGGACGGCGTCGAAGCCGCCCGACTTGGCCAGGTCGTAGGTCGCGTCGAGGATTCGCTTGCGGCGCTCCCGCTGTGCGGCCGATCCGAGATCGTCGGACGTGGACGGGTTCGCGATGGTCACGAGAGGTCCCCCTGCGGTGCTGTGAAGAGTCGGGTCGATATGGACCCAGTGGATAGGCTACCGGCAAGTAGCGCATAATTTGGAACACGTTCCACTACGTTTTCGTTTCGGACTGCTCCCCGGGAGCAAGGCCTTGGGGAGAGTTACCTGTGCGGATCGCGATGCTGTCCTATCGCAGCAAGACCCACGTCGGTGGGCAGGGCGTCTACCTGCGTCACCTGAGCCGTGAGCTCACCCGGCTGGGACACACCGTCGAGGTGTTCTCGGGTCAGCCCTATCCGACACTCGACGAGGGCGTCGCGCTGACGAAGGTCCCCAGTCTCGATCTCTACCGCGAGCCCGACCCGTTCCGGGTGCCCAGGCTGCGCGAGTTCCGCGACCTGATCGACGTCCAGGAGTTCGCGATCATGTGCCTGGCCGGCTTCCCCGAGCCGCGCACGTTCTCGCGCCGGATCGTGAAGGTGCTCGCGGAGCGCCGGGGCGACTTCGATGTCGTGCACGACAACCAGGTCCTCGGACACGGCATGCTCGACGTCGAGGACGCCGTGGGCGCCCCGATGCTGACCACGATCCACCACCCGATCACCTTCGACCGGCGCATCGACCTCGCGCAGACCCGCAACCCGTGGCGCAAGCTCACCCTGCGGCGCTGGTACGGCTTCCTGCGCATGCAGGCCCACATCGCGCGCCGGGCCCGCTGGATCCTCACGCCCTCGGAGGCGTCCAAGCGCGACATCGCCCGCGACTTCGCGGTCGACCCGGCCAAGATGCAGGTCATCCTGCTCGGCGTCGACGACAACTTCGTGCCCCCCAGTGAGCCTCGTGTGCCGGGCCGGATCATGGCGATGGCGAGTGCGGACGCCCCGATGAAGGGGGTCGCGACGCTGCTCGAGGCGTTCGCCAAGCTGCGCACCGAGCGCGCCGTGGAGCTGGTCCTGGTGACCCGCCCCGCTCCCGGTGGCCGCACCGAGAAGCTGATCGAGAAGCTCGGCATCGGCGACGCCGTCCGGTTCGCCCACGGGCTGAGCGACGACGAGCTGGTCGAGCTGATGGGCTCGGCCGAGGTCGCGTGCGTCCCGTCCCTCTACGAGGGCTTCTCGCTGCCGACCGCGGAGATGATGGCCTGCGCGACGCCGCTCGTCGTCTCGCGGGCCGGCGCCATCCCCGAGGTCGTCGGTGCGGACGGCGAGTGCGCCGACCTGGTCGCCCCCGGCGATGTCGGCGAGCTGCTGCACGCGTTGGAGCGGATGCTCGACGACCCCGAGCGCCGCGCGCGGATGGGTGCGGCGGGCCGTCGGCGGGTCGAGGAGCAGTTCAGCTGGAAGGCCGTGGCCGTCAAGGTCGCCGCAGCGTACGACAAGGTCATCGCGGACTACGCCGCCGAGACCGCGGAGAAGGGGAACTGAGGATGCTGACCGTTGACTTCGACCGTCTCGGCCTGCGTGCCGGCGACCGCGTCCTCGACATGGGCGCCGGTGCCGGGCGGCACAGCTTCGAGATGTACCGCCGCGGCGCGGACGTGATCGCCTTCGACCTCGACGCCGAGGAGCTCGAGGGGGTCCGCGACCTGTTCGTCGCGATGAAGGAGGCCGGTGAGGTGCCCGCGGGCGCGGAGGCCGACGTCAAGCAGGGCGACGCGCTCGCCCTGCCCTTCGCCGACGGCGAGTTCGACCGGATCGTGTGCTCCGAGGTGCTCGAGCACATCCACGACGACGTCGCCGCGATCCGTGAGCTGATCCGGGTGCTGCGTCCGGGCGGCACCCTCGCGGTGACCGTGCCCCGTTGGCTGCCGGAGGTCGTCAACTGGAGCCTCTCGGCCGACTACCACAACGCCGAGGGCGGCCACATCAGGATCTACACCGATCACGAGCTGATCGACAAGGTCACCAAGGGCGGCCGGCCCAACGACGGTACGCCGGGTGAGGCGATGCTCTTCGAGGGCAAGAGCTACACCCACGGGCTGCACGCGCCGTACTGGTGGATCAAGTGCGCCGTCGGGGTCGAGAACGACACCCACCCACTCGCGAAGGCGTACCACAAGCTCCTGGTCTGGGAGATCATGAAGCAGCCCAAGGCGCTCCAACTCGCCGGCAAGGTCCTCGACCCGATGATCGGCAAGTCGATGGTCCTCTACTTCCGCAAGCCGGACCACGCATGACGGCGGTCCCCGAGGTCGCGCTCGCGCGGCTGCCGTACCTCGACGGCGTCCTCACGGCCCAGCAGGTCGCCGACACCGCAGCAGCCATCGCGGCGATGCAGGAGCCGTGGGGCGCCGTACCGTGGACCACCGGCGAGCACGTCGACATCTGGAACCACGTCGAGGCCGCCATGGCGATGCTCGTCGGCGGCCAGGTCGAGGCGGCCGAGCGCGCCTACGCCTGGGTGCCCACGATGCAGCGGGCCGACGGCTCCTGGCCGATGAAGATCGTCGGCGGCAGGCCCGCGGACGAGCGCGGCGAGGTCAACATGTCGGCGTACTTCGCGGTGGGCCTGTGGCACCACTGGCTGGTGCGCCGCGACATCCGCTTCGTCGAGCGCTACTGGCCCTCGGTGCGTGCCGGCCTCGACTTCGTCGTGTCCCTGCAGGACCCGTTCGGCGGCATCCGCTGGACGCCCGAGGACGACTTCTGCCTGCTCACCGGCAACTCCTCGATCTATCACTCGCTGCGTGCCGGCGTCGCGCTCGCGGACCTGATGGACGACCCGCAGCCCGAGTGGGAGCTCGCCGGCGGCCGGCTCGGTCATGCGGTGCGCACCCACGCCGACCGGTTCGCGGACAAGTCCACCTACTCGATGGACTGGTACTACCCGGTGCTCGGCGGCCCGGTCCGCGGCGATGCCGCGCGGGCGCTCCTGGCGCGCCGGTGGGACGACTTCGTCGTGCCCGGCCTCGGCATCCACTGCGTCGACACGAACCCGTGGGTGACCGGTGCGGAGACCTGCGAGCTCGCGATGGCCCTCGACGTCATCGGCGACCCGGAGTCGAGCCACCGGGCGCTGCGGCTCGTCGCCGACATGCAGCACCTGCGCGAGTCCGACGGTCGCTACTGGACGGGCTGGGTCTACGCCGACCCGAACCGCCCGGCGCCCGAGGGCGAGCCGCGCGACGTGCACTGGCCCCACGAGCACACGACGTACACCGCCGCCGCGGTCGTCCTCGCGGTCGACGCGCTCGGTGAGTCCTTCGGGCACGCGACCCCGGGCTCGGGGATCATGCGCGGCACGTCGGTGGCACCGCACTTCGAGGAGATCGCGCTCGAGTGCGAGTGCGCCTCACAGCGGGTCGCCCGCTGAGCCTCGCGTCCGCCGCAGGACCCGGAGCGAGCCCGTGTGGGCCACCTCGCTGAAGGAGCCGGACGCGAGAGCGGGCAGGTAGATCAGCTCGTAGGGCGGCCGCCCGCCGTCCGCGGGGTCCGGGAAGACGTCGTGGATGGCGAGGTAGCCGCCGGCCTGCACCCAGTGGGCCCACCCCCGGAAGTCGGCGCGTGCCGGCTCCTCGCCGTGGCCGCCGTCGATGAACAGCAGGGAGAGCGGCGTGCGCCAGTGGGCGGCGACGGTCGTGGACTGGCCGACGACCGCGATCACGTGCTCTTCGAGGCGGGCCCGGGCGATGTTCTTGCGGAACCGGCCCAGTGTGTCCATCAGGCCGAACTCGGGGTCGACGACGCTGGCGTCGTGGTGCTCCCATCCGGCCTGGTTCTCCTCGGAGCCGCGGTGGTGGTCGACGGTGAACACGACGGCGGTCGTCCCGGTCGCGCCGGACACCCGCTGCGCGGCCGCGCCGAGATAGATCCCCGACTTGCCGCAGTAGGTGCCGACCTCCAGGCCCGGTCCGTGGGGGAGCCGTTCGAGCGCGATCCGGAAGAGCAGGTCACCCTCGTCGGCGGGCATGAAGCCCTGCGCCGCGCGGGCGAGGTCCAGCAGGTCGGACGGCATCGGGGCCGGGACGGTGTCAGGCACCCCGCCACTCTAGTAGAGTTAGAACGCGTTCTAGTTTCGTACGGCAGGAGAGCATCAAATGTCGATCGGCATCACCGACGAGCAGGTCGAGCTCGCCGACAGCCTGCGCAAGTGGGCCGCGAGCCTGTCCCCGCTGGCGGCGGTGCGGGCCGCCGAGGGCGAGGCGGACGCGGACTTCGCCGCGGCCTGGTCGGCCGCCGAGGAGATGGGCGTCGCGGCGATCGCGGTCCCCGAGTCCGCGGGCGGCGGGGGCGGCACCCTGCTCGACCAGGCGGTCGCGCTCGAGGCGTGCGCCCACGAGCTGGTGCCCGGAGGGCTCCTCGGCGCCACGATCGGGGCCCTGCTGACCGGCCGCCCGGGCCGGTACGGCGTGCAGGTGCATCCCGCCGGTGCCGTGTGGGACGGCGGTGCGGCCGATGAGCTGCTCCTGCTCGACGCCGGGGATGGCGCCGGCGTCGACCCGCAGCGGGGCATCGATCTCAGCGCGAGGCACGCCCGCGTCACCGCGGCGACCGCGGGCGCGCCCGACGACCTGCGGCGCCGTCTCGCGGTCACCCTCGCCGCCTCCGAGGCCGCGGGCGTCACCCGCTGGTGCCTGGAGACCGCGGTCGACTATGCCAAGGTCCGCGAGCAGTTCGGCCAGCGGATCGGGGCCTTCCAGGCCATCAAGCACCTGTGCGCCCGGATGCTCGAGACGGCCGAGGCGGTGACCGCGGCCGCATGGGATGCCGCGGCGGCGGCGCCGGTGCCGGACGCGGGGACGGGGGACGAGGCCCAGTGGGCCTTCGCCGTCGACGTCGCGCAGGCGATCTGCTTCGATGGCGCCGTCGAGGTCGCGAAGGCGTGCATCCAGGTGCTCGGCGGGATCGGGTTCACCCACGAGCACGACGCCCACCTCTACCTCCGCCGCGCGCTGACCCTGCGCGCGCTCGTAGGCCCCTCCGAAGCGGCGGCCGAGCGGATCACCGCCGCGGCCGTGTCCGGCGTACGCCGCCGGGTCGACGTCGACCTCGAGGGCCGCGACGCCGCGGTCCGGCCCGAGGCCCGCGCCACCGCCGAGCGGATCGGAGCGCTGCCGGCCACCGAGCAGCGCGCGGCGCTGGTCGATGCCGGCTACCTGACTCCACACTGGCCGGCGCCCTACGGCCTGGGCGCCGACCCGACCCTGCAGATCGTCATCGACCAGGAGTTCGCCCGCGCCGGGGTCTCTCGCCCCGACCTGGTGATCGCGGGCTGGGCGGTCCCCACGATCCTCGCCCACGGCACCGACGCGCAGCGCGAGCGCTACGTGCGCCCGTCGCTGCTGGGCGAGCTCACCTGGTGCCAGCTTTTCTCCGAGCCCGGCTCCGGGTCCGACCTCGCCTCGCTGCGCACCCGCGCCACCCGGGTCGAGGGCGGCTGGTCGCTGACCGGGCAGAAGGTCTGGACCTCGGTGGCCGAGCGGGCCGACTGGGGGATCTGCCTGGCGCGCACCGACGCCGACGTCCCGCAGCACAAGGGCATCACCTACTTCCTCGTCGACATGCGCGCGGCGGGCATCGAGGTGCGCCCGCTGCGCGAGATCACCGGTGAGGCGCTGTTCAACGAGGTGTTCCTCGACGACGTCTTCGTCCCCGACGAGTGCGTCGTCGCCGAGCCCGGCGACGGCTGGCGACTGGCCCGCACCACCCTCGCCAACGAGCGCGTCGCGATGGCGAGCGCCCGGCTGACCAAGAGTGTCGAGCGGGCCGTCGAGCTCGCCGTCACCCGGGAGCTCGGGCCGGTCGAGCGGGTCGCGGTGGGGCACCAGGTCGCCCTCGCCACGGTGTGCGCCCTGCTCGGGGTCCGCACCACCCTGCGAGCCCTCGGCGGCCACGGCCCCGGCGCCGAGTCGAGCGTGGCGAAGCTCCTCGGCGTCCGCAGTCGCCAGGACTCCTCCGAGCTCGTGGTGCGGCTCCAGGGCGACGACCTCGCGCTGCTCGGCGCGATCGGCAAGGAGTCCGGCGATCCGCTGGCCGCCGACGTCTGGGAGCAGCTCAACACCCGCTGCCTCTCCATCGCCGGGGGGACCACGCAGATCCTGCGCAATGTCGTCGCCGAGCGGATCCTCGGCCTGCCGCGCTAGGTGCGGTCCGAGGTCGGGTACCTCGGCCTGCCGTCGAGCGCGCGGAGGGTGGCCTGGATTCGCTCGACCCGCTGATCGGCCTGGTCGAGTCGTCGGTAGTACTCGGCGAGGCGGCGCTCGCTCTCGAGAACGGCCGACAATGCTCGGGAACGATCGTCGAGGAGGCTGCTGTGCTCGAGCTGGATCTTGCTGCGATCGAGAAAGGCTGCCCGTCGCTCGTCGTAGAGCGCCTCGACCTCGTCGGCATCCATCGTCAGACCGCCGGCGGCAGACGCTTCAGGATCTCGGCGAGCTGTCGGCCATGCTCGATGAGGGTCTCATCGATCGTGGTGACCTTGTTCTCGATCGTGGTGACCTTGTTCTCGATCGTGGTGACCTTGTTCTCGATCGTGGTGACCTTGTTCTCGATCGTGGTGACCTTGTTCTCGATCGTCGTGACCTTGTCTTCGATTACGGCGATCCTGCGGTTCTGATCGGTCAGCAGGCCGTAGAGCGCGACGACGTCATTGGTGTTGCGCTCGACGCTGAGCTCGAGGTCGGGGTTGGGTGCGGGCATCGTTCCTCCGAGGGGTACGGGGTGCTGTGACCCTACGACGACTCGCCACCCCGATCCAGCGAGCCGGCGGCGCCTGTGGACAACCGCGCGCGCCGCCAGCCGTTCCAGTGCCAGTGCAGGAACCGGTCGGTGGCCCGGACCAGGTGCTGGGACCGGATCGACGGGAAGACGTCGAAGGCGTGCTGGGCGCCCGGCAGCTCGGCGTAGGTCACCGTGCGCGTCGAGGTCGCACGCAGTGCCGCGACGAAGGCCCGCGCCTGTCCCGGGTCGACCAGCGTGTCCTGCGACCCGTGGACGACGAAGAAGTCGGGCGCCTCGGGGGTGACCCGCAGCAGCGGGCTGGCCTCCTCGAAGACGGCGCGCTCCGCGCGCGGGGACCGCTTGAACACGATCGGAGCGAGGAACCGGTCCCGCATCAGCTCGGCGCTGCGCAGTCCGCTCGCGCCGGCGAGGTCGTAGACGCCGTAGTAGGGGACGGCCGCCTGCACGCTGGTGTCGGCGGACTCGAAGCCGGGCTGGAACTCCGGGGCGTTCGGCGTCACGGCCGCGAGCGCGGTGAGGTGCCCGCCGGCCGAGCCGCCGGTGATCGCGATGTAGTCGGGGTCGCCGCCGTACTCGGCGATGTGCGCCTTGATCCACGCGATCGCGGCCTTGACGTCGATGATCTGCGCCGGCCACGGGTCGCGGGGCGCGAGCCGGTAGTTGATCGCGACGCAGACCCAGCCCTTGGCGGCCAGGTGCTGCATGAGGGGCAGGCCCTGCTGGTCCTTGTTGCCGATCGTCCAGCCGCCGCCGTGCACCTGGAGCAGCACGGGCGCGCCGCCGGCGGGAGTGACCTCGGAGGTGTAGACGTCGAGCAGGCCCCGGCGCCCGTACGGCGCGAACGGGATGTTCCGGTGCACCTCGACCCCGGCCCTGCGGGCCGCGGCGCGGAAGGCGAACGGGTTGGCGACCCGGCGCCACGGTGTGGCCAGCTCGGCCGGGGTGGGCTTCGCGTCGAGCTGCTCGACGTAGTCCACGCCCAGTCCCTCCACCAGGGCGTCCTCGGCATCGGTGACGGCCTGCCGACTCTGCCGGATCAGGTGGACCAGCCCAGCGCTGGTCAGGCCGGCCAGTGCGAGTCCGCGCCAGTCGCGCCGCGAGCCGGTGGCGTGGGCCGCGGCGTCGGCCGCCGTGAGTCCCAGGAGGTGGGGCGCCAGCTCGCCGGTGATCCAGCCGGCGAAGAAGGCGGGGATCCCGGCCCGGAACCCGGGGAGCGGGCGGATGGCGTTGGCGGTCAGCGCCGCCGTGACGAGCTGGCGGCGTACGAATCCCATGACGCGAGAGTATCCGGATCGTTGTGAGAAACTGGTACTCGTTCTAGTTTTCCATGGGGGTTGGCGGATGGATCGGCTGTCGGGACTGGACGCGAGCTTCCTCTACCTGGAGACGCCCGCCCAGCTGATGCACGTGTGCGCGGTCATGGTGCTCGACCCGGCCACGATGACCGCGCCGTACTCCTTCGCCGCGATGCAGCGTGAGATCGACCTCCGGGTGCGTGACGTGCCGGGCTTCACGCGCAAGGTCCGCGGCGTGCCGCTCGGTCTCGACCACCCGGTGTGGGTGCGCGACAAGGACTTCGACATCGAGCGTCACGTGCACCGTCTGGCGCTGCCCACGCCCGGCGGGTACGCCGAGCTGATGGACCTGTGCGCCCATCTCGCGTCGCTGCCGCTCGACCGCTCGCGCCCGCTGTGGGAGATGTGGGTGATCGAGGGCTATCGGCCGGAGGGGAGCGACGACGAGAAGGTCGTCGTGTTCGCGAAGATGCACCACGCGACCGTGGACGGCGTCTCCGGCTCGAACCTGATCTCGCACCTGTGCTCCCTCGAGCCCGACGCGCCGCCGCTGGTCCCCGAGAACGCGCCGCACCCACGGGACCCGGGGCGTGGCGAGCTGCTGGGCCGGGCCGTCATCGGCACCGCCACCCGCCCGGTGACCCTGGTCAAGGTGCTCAAGCCCTCCGCGCAGCTGGTCACCCGCAGCATCGGCCGCGCCCGGCAGGGCACCGCCATGGCCGCGCCGTTCTCCGCGCCGCGCACCTCCTTCAACGGCACCATCACCTCGCACCGGTCGATCGCGGTGGTCGACCTCGACCTCGAGGAGATCCGCCGGATCAAGAAGGTCACCGGCACGACGGTCAACGACGTCGTGCTCGCCGTCTCCGGGGGCGCGCTGCGGGCCTACCTCGCCGAACGTGACGAGCTGCCCGAGTCCTCGCTGCTGGCCACGGTCCCCGTGAGCGTGCGCGACAGCTCGCGGCGCGCGACGGGCGCCAACAAGGTCTCCGCGCTGTTCACCAAGTTGGGCACCGACATCGAGGACCCACTGGAGCGGCTGCGGATGCTCGCCGAGCGCAACCAGCACGCCAAGGAGCACCACAACGCGATCAGCGCCGACGCCCTGCAGGACTGGGCGGAGTTCGCCGCGCCGCGGACCTTCGGTCTCGCGGTGCGCGCCTATGCCAACCTGCGCCTGGCCGAGCGACACCCGGTCGTGCACAACCTGGTGATCTCCAACGTGCCCGGACCGCCGATCCCGCTCTACTTCATGGGCGCCCGGATCGACGCCCTCTGCCCGCTGGGGCCGGTCTTCCACGGCGCCGGGCTCAACGTCACCGTGATGTCCAACGCGGGGCAGATGCACGTCGGCGCGATCGCGTGCCGCGAGTCGATGCCCGACACCGACGCGCTGGTCCGCCACTTCCCGGCCGAGCTCGAGCGGCTCAGCGCGGCGGTGGAGCATCTCGGCGGAAGTCCCGGCGCCGCGCGTTGACGGTCGCGGCGGCCTCGACGAAGCGCGGCACGAACCTCTCGGCGCCGAGGACGCACCCCGCGTGCCCGTCGTCGACCTCGTGCACGGTCGCGCCGGGGATCGCCCGGGCCAGCGCGAGCTGCCGCGAGGTCGGGATCACCCGGTCGCGCATCATCGCGACCACCGCGGTCGGTACGTCGATCCGGCCGAGCCAGGGCCGCGAGTGGTGCTGTCCCAGGGCGGCCAGTGCCTGCCCGACCGCCCAGGGGCTGGTCGAGCGGAACTCCCGCAGTGCCCACGCGTGCAGGTCCGAGGGCTCGAGGTCGACTCCGCGGGCCGCGGCCCGGGCGGCCCGGAGCGCGGTGCGGGACCGCGACACGCCGCGCAGCGCGAGCATCGTGGTGCCCATCCCGAGGAAGAAGCCGCGCTCGGCCGGGGTGAGCTGGAACCGGTCGGTCGTGGCGCCCAGCACCAGGCCGCGCACCTTCTCGGGGTGCTGGCGCCAGACCCGCTGGGCGACGATCGAGCCCATCGAGTAGCCGCCGACGATCACGTCCGGCAGATCGAGGACCTCGATCAGCGCGGCCACGTCGTCGGCGCAGTCGACGAGGCGGAACTCGGCGCTCTGGATGCCGCGACCGTGCCAGCGCTGGTCGAGCGTGACCACCCGGAAGCGCTCGGACAGTGGCGCGATCGCCGGGAACCAGGTGAGCAGCCCCGTCGTGCCCAGTGCGTGCAGCAGCACGATCGTGGGGGAGGTGAGGTGGGGTCCGGGCGTGTCGGTCACGAAGGTCGCGCCGCCCCGGCCCGGCAGCTCCACCATCCGTCCCGGAGGGATCGAGGTCGGCGGCAGCCGGACGCGGTGGCGTGCGACGTCGACGAGTGAGACGGCCCCCATGCGGACAACACTAGAACACGTTACAGTTTCACTGTGGATGCAGAGGCGATCAACGCAGTCCGCGCCGTCGTCGGCGAGGTCCTGGAGCGCGAGTCCGACGCCAGCGAGTGGTCCGCCTGGGCCGCCGCCGGGCTGACCTCGCTTCCCGTCCCCGAGGAGCACGGCGGCGAGGAACTCGGCCTCGCCGAGGTCTCCGTGCTGCTGCGCGAGACCGGGCGGGCCGCCGTCCGGGTCCCCGTGTGGGAGACGCTGTGCTGCGGCGCGCTCACCCTGGCCGACCACGGCACCGACGCCCAGCGCAAGGAGCTGCTGCCCGGCATCGCCGCGGGCGAGCTGGTCGTGACGCCCGCCCTGCGCGGCGAGGCGGCGTACGCCGACGGCGCGGTCTCCGGGCGCAAGCTCGCCGTGACCTTCGCGGACCGGGCCGCTCGGCTCCTGGTCACCGCGCGCGACGGGGACCGCGAGGTCGTCGTCCTGGTCGACCCCGCCGGGCCCGGTGTCACCCTGCTGTCCGCCAGCGCGTCCGGCGCCTCTCCACAGCACACGGTCGTCCTTGACGCAGCGCCCGCCGAGCCCCTCGCGGACGGGGCGGCGGCACGTCTGCATGACCTGGCCCGCGCCGGTCTCGCGGTCACCGCGGCGGGGGTGCTCGCCGGTGCCCGCGACCTGACCGCCGACTACGTCAAGGGCCGCCGGCAGTTCGGCCGCGCGCTCGCCGAGTTCCAGGCCGTCTCGCTGCAGATGGCCGACGTCTACGTCGCCTCGCGCACGCTCGACCTGGCTGCGGACAACGTCGTGTGGCGGGTCGCCGGGGGACTCCCGGCCGATGACGACCTCGCCGTCGCTGGCTACTGGGCCAGCCAGGTGGCGCCGTACGCCCTCCGCACCTGCCACCACCTCCACGGCGGCATGGGCGTCGACATCACCTACCCGCTCGTCGCGCTCACGACCTGGGGCACCGACCTCGCCCACGCGCTCGACACGACGGCCGCCGACGTGCCGGTCGAGAGCGCGGCGGCCAAGAACCGCGAGCTCACCGACGACCAGCGCGCCCTCAAGGCGCGGCTGCGCGCGTACTTCGGCGGCATCGCGGCCGAGTTCGACGGACTGCACGACCCCGATCCCGTCGAGGGAGCGTGGGACCGCCACGGTCCGACCTACGAGCGGCTGATCCGCCGTCTCGGGACCGACGGCTGGATGGGCGTCGGCTGGCCGGAGGAGTACGGCGGCCACGGGCTCGGCGAGATCGAGCAGACGATCTTCGCCAACGAGGCCCAGTACGCCGACGTGCACCTGCCGTCGGTCACCCTGCAGACCGTCGGCCCCACCCTGATCCGCTACGGCACGCAGAAGCAGAAGGACCTCTTCCTCGAGCGCATCCTCAGGGGCGACGTGCACTTCGCGATCGGCTACAGCGAGCCCGACGCGGGCACCGATCTCGCGTCGCTGCGCACCACCGCGCGGCTGGTCGAAAGCGACGGCGACCCGTACTACCTGGTCAACGGACAGAAGATGTGGACCACCGGCGGCCACCAGGCCGATTACCTGTGGCTCGCGGTGCGCACCGACCCGGACGCCCCCAAGCACAAGGGCATCTCGATCCTCATCGTGGACACGAAGGACCCCGGCTACAGCTGGACCCCGATCATCACCGCCGACGGCTCCCACCACGTCAACGCGACGTACTTCAACGACGTCCGGGTCCCCGTCGACATGCTGGTCGGCGAGGAGAACCAGGGCTGGAGGCTGATCACCACCCAGCTCAACCACGAGCGGGTCATGCTCGGCCCCGCCGGCCGGATCGAGGGCCTGCGCGACCGTGTCGTCCGTTGGGCAGGGGCGGCCGGCGTACTCGACCGTTCCGACGTGCGGGACGCGCTCGGCAGGGCGACGGCGGTCTTCCGCATCAACGAGCTCCTCAACTGGGAGGTCGCGCGCGCCGCGGCCGCCGGCGAGATCAAGGTCGCCGACGCGTCCTCCTCGAAGGTGTTCGCCTCCGACCAGGTGCAGCACCTGCTCGCCGACCTGATCTCGCTCGTGCACCGCCACGGTGACGCGGGGGAACAGGAGACGAAGAAGTTGCTCGACTACCTCGACGCGCAGGCCAAGCGGAACCTCGTGCTCACCTTCGGTGGCGGGGTCCAGGAGGTCCAGCGCGAGCTGATCTCGATGTTCGGCCTCGGCCTGCCGCGGGTGCCGCGATGAGCGCCCCCGTCGAGACCCAGGGGCTGGTCCCCTCCGACGTCCACGAGCACGTGCTCGCGGAGGCCGAGCGGATCAAGGGCTGGGGCGAGGCCGCCGAGCGGGTCGCGCGCGACGAGGTCAACCAGCCGACGATCAACAACTGGCTCGAGGCGATGGGGCTCGACAACCCGCGCTTCACGGCCGGCGAGGCGCCGCCGTCGATGGCCCAGGTCTGGACCATGTACGGCCTGGGAGGAAAACCGTCCGAGGACGACCCGCTGCACGCGATGATGCGGGTGCTGACCGACGCCGGCTTCACCGCCGTCCTCGGCACCAACTGCGAGCAGTCCTACGACCGCTACCTCGCGGTGGGTGAGCGAGTCCGGGTCACCACCGCGCTCGACTCCGTCGTCGGCCCGAAGGCCACCGGCATGGGCGTCGGCTACTTCGTCACGTCGCGCAACACCTGGTACGTCGACCACCCGGACGGACGCAGTGAGCGGGTCGCGACCATGCTGTTCCGGGTCCTGAAGTTCATCCCGAAGGCCAGCGAGGAGCAGGCATGAGCGGCCCGGTACGCCCGGTCGTCAACCGGGACAACGCCTACTTCTTCGAGGGCACTCGCGTCCGCGAGCTGCGGATCCAGAAGTGCAACGCCTGCGGCGTGCTGCGCCACCCGCCTGGCCCGGCCTGCCCGGACTGCGGCGCCTTCGACCGCGGCTACGTCGTCGCCGCCGGCACCGGCACCGTGTTCTCGTACCTCGTCCACCACGCCCCGCAGGTGCCCGGCAAGGAGCTGCCGCTGGTCGTCGCCCTGCTCGACCTCGACGAGGGGGTGCGGATGGTGGCCGAGATGACAGGTCCCGTCGAGATCGGCGACCGCGCAAGCGTCGGCTGGAACGTGGTCGACGACGACCTGACTCTCCCGATCTGGACGAAGGTGGGCCGATGACCAGCCCGATCACGGCAGGGGACAAGCTGCCCGAGTGGAAGCTCCCGATCACGCCGACCCTCGTGGTGTCGACGGCGATCGCGACCCGCGACTTCCAGGACGTCCACCACGACCGCGACATCGCGCAGGCGGCCGGCTCGAAGGACATCTTCGTCAACATCCTCACCTCGACCGCCCTGTGCGAGCGCTATGTCACCGACTGGGCGGGCCCGGACGTGCAGATCCGGGGGATCGCGATCCGGCTCGGCGCGCCGGCGTACCCCTACGACACGTTCACCTTCTCCGGCGAGGTGACCGAGGTCGACGACGGCATCGCCACCATCAAGGTGGTCGGTGCGGTCTCGCTCGGCGACCACGTCATCGGCACCGTGAAGGTGGCTGCCGCATGAGCGACCGCACCCTCTCCGGCAAGGCCGCCATCGCCGGCATCGGCGCGACAGAGTTCTCCAAGGAGTCCGGCCGCTCCGAGCTCCAGCTGTCCGTCGAGGCCGTCCGGCACGCCCTCGCCGACTGCGGGCTCACCCCCGCCGACGTCGACGGCCTGGTCACCTTCACGATGGACACGTCGTCCGAGATCGCCGTGGCGCGCGAGCTCGGCATCCCCGAGCTGCGCTTCTTCAGCCGGATCAACTACGGCGGCGGCGCGGCCTGTGCCACCGTCCAGCAGGCCGCCATGGCCGTCGCCACGGGAGTCGCCGACGTCGTCGTCGCCTACCGGGGCTTCAACGAGCGCTCCGGCGACCGCTTCGGCCAGGTGTCGGCGTGGGCGGCGCAACAGGTCAACACCAACGGCCTCGACAACGCCTGGACCTACCCGCTCGGCCTGTCCACCCCGGCCGCCACGGTCGCCATGCAGGCCCGCCGCTACATGCACGAGTACGGCGCGACGTCGGAGGACTTCGGCCGGGTCGCGGTCGCTGACCGCCGGCACGCCGCCACCAACCCGGCCGCCTTCTTCTACGGCAAGCCGATCACGCTCGAGGACCACCAGGCCTCCCGGATGATCGCCGACCCGCTGCACCTGCTCGACTGCTGTCAGGAGTCCGACGGAGCCGTCGCGCTCGTCGTGGTCTCGGCGGAGCGAGCGCGTGACCTGGCCCAGACGCCTGCGTACGTCGCGGCGGCCGCCCAGGGCTCGGGCCGCGACCAGTTCGTGATGACCTCCTACTACCGCGACGACATCGGCATCCCGGAGATCGGCGTCGTGGGGCGTGACCTGTGGAAGCAGTCCGGGCTCACCCCCGCCGACATCCCGATGGCGGTCCTCTACGACCACTTCACGCCGTATGTCCTCATGCAGCTGGAGGAGCTCGGCTTCTGCGGCCGGGGCGAGGCCAAGGACTTCGTCAAGGACGGCGCCATCGAGGTCGGCGGGCGACTGCCCGTCAACACCCACGGCGGCCAGCTCGGCGAGGCCTACATCCACGGCATGAACGGCATCGCCGAGGGCGTGCGCCAGATACGCGGCACGTCGGTCAACCCGGTCGCCGACGCCCACCATGTGCTGGTCACCGCCGGCACCGGCGTGCCGACGAGCGGGTTGATCCTCTCCGCCTGAGCCGGTCCGACCGCGAACACGCCTCGGACCCCGCCCGGAGGCGGGGTGTGGGGCGGGGTGGCTACTCGTCGGGTGGGTGGGTGGTCCGGATGGGGTGGGTGCCGCGGTGGTCGACCCGGAACCGGTGGCCGGTCGGGCTGGTCCACACATACGACCCCGGCATCACGATGTCGTAGCGCCAGGTGGAGTGGGTCTTCGCGCGATGGTGTCGTCGGCAGAGCGCGACCTCGTTGCACGGACAGGTCGGTCCGCCCTCGCCGTGGGGGCGGGTGTGGTCGAGGTCGCAACGGGTGGCGGGGCGGGTGCAGTGCGGGAACCGGCAGGTGTGGTCCCGCAGGATCACCCGGGTGCGGTGGCGGTCGGGGATCTCGTAGGAGCCGACCGGGAGATGGTCGGCCAGGTCGATCACCGGCCGCACGATGATCGTGGTGTCCTTGGTCCGCAGCCACTCGCGGATCTGCGCCGAGGTGATCGGGCAACGGCCCTCCTCCCACCGGCCGACGGGGTTCCCGAACGGGTTGTCCCCGGTGATCGTGGTGCCGGTGAATGGTGGTGTCGGTGATGTGCACGTTCAGCACGACCTTGCGTCCCGGGACCGTGTCCACGACCTCTCCGGTGTCGGGGTCGGGATCAGCAGGTCCAGGGCGAGGTCCTGGCGGGCGAGTTCGGCTGCGGCCTTGGACCGACGCACGTCCAGCGTCGAGTCGTCGCCGAGTCGGCCGAGGACCTCGGCTCGGCGGGCGACGGCTTGGTCGAGGTCGTGTCCGTCGGCGGCGTCCAGGAGCCCGTCGAGGTGGACCAGCCCGTGCTCGTCGACCTCCCCGACGTCGAAGCGCCGACCATCCGCAGCCTTCTGTCGCTCGACCTCGGCGCGTTCGGGGTCGAACCGGAGCACCGCCTCGGCCACGAGTCGTTCGAGTTGGGCCCACCCGACTCCGGAGGCGTCGAAGAGTTGTCGGTCCACGAACCCCGCCGCCTCGGCCGACAGGGGGTGGGTGAGGTCGGCGATCCGCTCGGCTCGCCACGGCGCCAACCGACCAGTGGTGACGGCGGCGTAGACGTGGGGGAGTCGCCACGCGCACTCGATCACCCGCCCGACATACGCCTTCCCACCATCCGGGGTGCGGCCCAGCACGGCGACGAGCTCCATCAACGCGAACTCTGAGACCAACGGCGCACCCGGCCCGGCGATCGGGACCCCGGTGTCGAGGTGGCCCTCGGTGATCGTCGCTGCACCCTCAGGACCGGCGATCACGTGGTCGCTGGCCCAGGTCGCGATGTCCTCCCACTCCTCGACCACGAGAGCGTCGCGGGAGCGGATCCGGTCGCCGACACGCGACAGCAACACTGCTGTCGAACGGGCGTCGGTGGCGAGATCCATGACTGGATTCTCCCACCCGCCCACGACACTTCAACGCGTCGGAAACCCGCTTGTGGACTAGGGAAACCCGAACGGCGGGGTGTGGACAATCGACGTCACGTTCAGCGACACAAGCGCCCGAAATGCCGACATGCGAACCGCAACCCGACCGCCGAACCCAGCCCCCTCCCCACCCCTCTCGTCGCTGCCGCTTGAAACGCAACCGACTACGCGGCCGAAGCCCACGGACAATTCCGGCAGCACCACCGGGGTCTCGTGACGGGCGCTGCGCGCCCCCTCGCCCGCCGGGGCCGCTGCGCGAGCTCCGCGCCGCCCCGAGCCGGCGACTACTCCTCGACCCACACGTTGTCGTGCTCCCGCATGAACGCGTCGTACTCCTCCGGCGTCCACTCCTCGCCCCGCGCGAGCCGGTCGAGGCCCTCGAAGTACGGCTCGCGGGGAGCGCCGGGAGCGAAGTGCAGCAACATCGACGCCGGGGCGCCCGACTCGTTGCGGAAGCCGTGCAGGCCGCCGGGTGGGACGTGGAGGAAGTCGCCGGGCCGTGCCGTCGTCCAGTCGTCGCCGGTATGGATCCGCACCTCGCCCTCGAGGATGTAGAAGGACTCGGCGATGGTGCGGTGGAAGTGCGGGCTCGGGCCGCTGACCGCCTCCGAGAACTCCCAGCGGTAGAGCCCGAACAGCCCGCCGGTGGCCTCGCCACGCGCGAGATAGTGCACGCGGTTGCCGTTGGGGTAGACGAGGTCGGGGCCGTCGCTGCCCGGTCGCACCCAAGCGGACACCTCGCCGTCGCCGTCGTAGAGAGGAGGGGGATACGACATGCGGCCACCCTATGGCGGCGCGGCGTAGCCTGCGGGGATGGACCTCGACCAGGCGGCCGCTCTCGCCCGCTCCCTGCCGGGTGCCGAGGAGGGCGAGCGGCGCGGTGCCCTGGCCTGGTCGGTCAACGGCAAGGTGTTCGCGTGGGAGCGGCCCTACACGAAGGCCGACATCAAGCGGTTCGGCGTCGAGCCGTACCCGCAGGAGCCGCTGGTCGCCGTACGCACGGCCGGGTTGGTGGAGAAGGAGGCACTGCTGGCGAGCAGTTCGCCGGCCGTCTTCACGATGGAGCACTTCGACGGGTTCGCCGCGGTGCTGGTCGAGCTCGGGCAGGTCGAGGCCGAGGAACTGCGGGAGGTCGTCGTCGACGGGTGGTCGGTGTACGCCTCGCCGGCCCAGCTCGCCGAGCAGGACACGGCGCCCGGCTCCCAGTGACCGGACCCACACGGCGCGGCCGGGCCCCGGTGTGCCACCATGGTCTCCAAGAGCTCGCGTGCTCTGGGGTCGGTGAAAATCCGAACCGGCGGTAACAGTCCGCGACCCGACCACAGCCAGTGGTCGGTTGACCAGGTGGAACTCCTGGACCGACGGTCAAAGTCCGGATGGGAAGTGCACGCACGAGTGTCCGACGGACGGCCGCCGCAGGCCCCGTCGCACGCCAGGCAAGCCCCGGAGTCCGCGTCGAGGACGACGAGAGGCGGTGGCCGATGGCGGAGACCTTCACCCGCGAGTACGACGCGATGCGTCGTGCGCTCGCCCTGGCGGCGACCCCGGGTGTGCCGCTGCACCCCAACCCGCGGGTCGGCTGCGTGCTGCTCGCGCCGGACGGGACGGTCGCCGGTGAGGGCTACCACCACGGCGCGGGCACGCCGCACGCCGAGGTCGAGGCACTCCGGGTGGCCGGTGACCGGGCACGAGGCGCGACCGCCGTGGTGACCCTGGAGCCGTGCAACCACACCGGGCGCACGGGTCCCTGCGCCCAGGCATTGGTCGCGGCGGGCGTCGCCCGGGTCGTGGTCGCCCAGCGCGATCCCAACCCCCGGGCCGCGGGCGGCCTGGAGACCCTGCGCGAGGCGGGCGTCGAGGTGGACGCCGGCCTGCTCGCCGAGGAGGCGGCAGAGGTGAACCGGGCGTGGACGTTCGCCCACCGCACCGGCCGCCCGTACGTCACCTGGAAGTTCGCGACCACCCTCGACGGACGCAGCGCCGCCAGCGACGGTACGTCGCGCTGGGTCTCGTCGCCGCCCGCCCGCCGCGACACCCACCTGCTGCGCGCGCTGTGCGACACGATGCTCGTCGGCACCAACACCGTCGAGGTCGACGACCCGCAGCTCACGGTCCGCGACGACGACGACCGGCCGCTGCCCCGCGAGGCCCAGCCCCTGCGCGTGGTCCTGGGGGAGCGCGATCTGCCCGCGGACCGCCGGGTCTTCGACGACGCGGCCCCGACGGTCCAGCTGCGCACGCGCGACCCCGAGGCCGCGCTCCGCGCGCTCTACGCCGAGCACGACCGGCACCACGTCTTCCTGGAGGGCGGGCCGACCCTGGCCGCGGCCTTCGTCAAGGCCGGCGTGGTCGACGAGGTCGTCACCTACGTCGCCCCGATGCTCCTCGGTGCCGGCCGTTCGGCCGTCGGGAAGCTCGGAATCCGCACCATCGCGGACGCGTTGCACCTCGAGCTCGTCGACAGCACGGTCGTCGGCCAGGGCGCCGAGGCGAACGTGCGGATGATCATGAGACCCACCAGTGAAGGAACGACCATGGGAGGAACGTCCTGATGTTCACCGGCATCGTCGAGGAGCTCGGCACCGTCACCGCCGTCGAGGACCAGGGGGACGCCGTCCGGCTCACCGTCGCCTCCGACCTGACGCTGTCCGACGCCGGCCTCGGGGACTCGATCGCCGTCAACGGCTGCTGCCTGACCGTCGCCGAGCGCACCGACACCACGTGGACCGCCGACGTGATGGCCGAGACGCTCGCCAAGACCAGCATCGGCGGCCTCGCCGTCGGCGACCGGGTCAACCTGGAGCGCGCGGTCACCGCCGAGAAGCGACTCGGTGGCCACATCGTGCAGGGCCACGTCGACGCGGTGGGCGAGGTGATCGCCCGGACCCCCAGCGAGGCCGGCCCCGACAAGCACTGGGAGATCGTCGAGATCGCGATGCCCGCACAGCTCGGCCGCTACCTCGTCGACAAGGGCTCCATCACCGTCGACGGCATCTCGCTGACCGTCGTCGAGGCCAAGGAAGCGAGCTTCACGCTCAGCCTGATCCCCGAGACCCTGGCCCGCACGACCCTCGGCTTCCGTGCCGTCGGCGACAAGGTCAACCTCGAGGTCGACGTCATCGCCAAGCACGTCGAGAAGCTCCTCGGCGCCTACACCAAGGAGACGAGCGCATGAGCGAGAAGGTCCGGCTGGACTCCGCCGAGCGCGCGATCGCCGACATCGCGGCGGGCAAGGCCGTCGTGGTCGTCGACGACGAGGATCGCGAGAACGAGGGCGACATCATCTTCGCCGCCAGCAAGGCGACGCCCGAGCTGATGGCGTTCACCATCCGCCACTCCAGTGGCGTCATCTGCGCCCCGATGCCCGGCGCGATGCTGGACCGGCTGGAGATCCCGCTGATGACACCCCACAACAAGGACGCCTACCGCACGGCGTACACGATCTCGGTCGACGCGCGCGACGGCGTCAGCACCGGCATCTCCGCCGCCGACCGCGCCCACACGGTGCGGGTCCTCGCCGACTCCGCGACCGAGCCCTGGGAGCTCACCCGGCCCGGCCACGTGTTCCCGCTGCGCTACCGGGAGGGCGGCGTCCTGGTCCGCCGGGGCCACACGGAGGCTGCGGTCGACCTGTGCCGCCTGGCCGGACTCACGCCCGCCGGCGTGCTGGTGGAGGTCGTGAACGACGACGGCACGATGAAGCGCGCCCCGGAGCTGCGCGCCTTCGCGGACGAGCACGGCCTGGCGATGATCTCGATCGAGGATCTGGTGCGCCACCGTCGCCGGGTCGAACGCCACGTCGTGCGTGAGGCCGAGACCCGGCTGCCCACCAGCCACGGCGACTTCACCGCGATCGGCTACACGATCACCGTCGACGGCAGCGAGCACGTCGCGCTCGTGTACGGCGACCCGGCCACGCTCGGCGACGACGGCCCGGTGCTCACCCGGGTCCACTCCGAGTGCCTGACCGGCGACGTCTTCGGCTCCAGCCGCTGCGACTGCGGCCCGCAGCTCAACGAGGCGATGGACCGCATCGTGCAGGAGGGCCGCGGCGTGGTGGTCTACCTGCGCGGCCACGAGGGCCGGGGGATCGGCTTGGTGGCGAAGCTGCAGGCCTACCAGCTCCAGGACGGCGGCCGCGACACCGTCGACGCCAACCTCGACCTGGGTCTGCCCGCCGACGCGCGCCACTACGGCGCGGCGACCCAGATCCTCAAGGACCTCGGTGTCGCCGAGGTGCGGCTGCTGACCAACAACCCCGACAAGGTCTCCTCGCTCGAGGACTACGGCGTCGCTGTCACCGAGCGGGTGCCGCTGACCCCGCACCCCAACGGCCACAACCTCGCCTACCTGCTGACCAAGCGGGACCGGATGGGTCACGACCTACCCGACCTGGACCTCGAAGGAGTCAACTGACATGGCCGGACACGGCGCCCCCGACATCGCTCCCGTCGACTGCCACGACCTCCGCGTCGTGGTCGTCGCGGCGAGCTGGCACACCCAGGTCATGGACGGTCTGATCGCCGGCGCGCAGCGGGCCTTCGCGGACCACCAGGTGGAGGCACCGGTCGTGGTCCGGGTGCCCGGCACCTTCGAGCTGCCCGTCACGGCAGCCGTGCTCGCGCCGTCGTACGACGCGGTGATCGCGCTCGGCGTGGTGATCCGGGGCGGCACCCCGCACTTCGAGTACGTCTGCAACGCCGCGACCGACGGCCTCACCCGGGTGTCCCTCGACCACCACACCCCGATCGGCTTCGGCGTGCTCACCTGCGACACCGAGGAGCAGGCGCTGGACCGGGCCGGCCTCGACGGCTCCCGCGAGGACAAGGGCTACGAGGCGGCCTCGGCCGCCCTGCAGACGGCGGCGACGCTCAAGCGGATCCGCAGCCGCGGCTACACGGGCTGAGACCGGCGGAGGTCGGCACCCGGCGACGCCGTAGGCTGACCTCCCGTGAAGACGTTCGACGAGCTGTTCGCAGAGCTCAGCGACAAGGCAGCCACGCGACCGGAGGGATCCGGCACCGTCCGGGCGCTCGACGCGGGCGTCCATGCGATCGGCAAGAAGCTGATCGAGGAGGCCGCCGAGTCCTGGATGGCCGCCGAGCACGAGGGCAAGGACGCCACGGCGCTGGAGATCAGCCAGCTGCTGTACCACGCCCAGGTCCTCATGATCGCGAGCGGACTCTCGCTCGACGACGTCTACGCACACCTCTGAGGCACGTCCTCACGTAGGAAGGCACCATGCTCAAGATCGCCGTCCCCAACAAGGGGGCCCTGTCCGAGTCTGCGTCGGGCATGCTGCGCGAAGCCGGCTACGCCCAGCGCTCCGACTCCAAGCAGCTCACCAAGATCGACCCCGACAACGAGGTCGAGTTCTTCTACCTGCGCCCGCGCGACATCGCGCTGTACGTCGGCGAGGGCACGCTCGACGCCGGCATCACCGGTCGTGACCTGCTCCTCGACTCCCACGCGACCGCCAACGAGGCGCTCCAACTGGGCTTCGGTCGCTCCAAGTTCCGGTTCGCCGCGCGCCCGGGCACGGCCGAGAAGGTCGAGGACCTGGCCGGCAAGCGGATCGCGACGTCGTACGACGGGGTGGTCAAGCGCTATCTCGTCGAGCGCGGCATCGACGCCTCCGTCGTCCGCCTCGACGGCGCCGTCGAGACCAGCATCCAGTTGGGCGTCGCCGACGTGATCGCCGACGTCGTCGAGACCGGCAGCACGCTGCGCAACGCCGGCCTCGAGGTCTTCGGCGACGTCATCCTCGAGTCCGAGGGCGTGATGATCACCCGCGACGGCGCCGACCCCGGCGCGCTGGAGGTCTTCACCCGCCGGCTGCAGGGCGTGCTCGTGGCCCGCGCGTACGTGATGATGGACTACGACATCCGTGCCGAGAAGGTCGAGCAGGCGATCGCGCTGACCCCCGGCATCGAGAGCCCGACGGTCAGCCCGCTCCACCGCGAGGGCTGGGTCGCCGTGCGCTCGATGGTGCCGCGGGCCACCGCCCAGCGGGTGATGGACGAGCTGTTCGCGCTGGGCGCACGCGCGATCCTCACCACCGACATCCACGCCTGCCGGCTCTGACGTGACCACCGACGACGGCGGGCTGCCCCCGTTGCCGCGAACCTGGCGCCCCCTCGGCCCGAGGATCGCCGCGGCCACCTTCGGGGTGGTCCTCATCGGGGCCTTCGCGTGGTTGTGGCTGCAGTTCGACGACGAGACCCGCGCCAAGGTCAACAACCTGGAGAAGGTGACGGTGATCCTCATCGTCCTGCTCGGCCTGCTCCTGCTCAACGGCCTGGCCCGCTCCCGGGTGGTGGCGCGTGCCGACGGGCTGACGGTCGTCAACGGCTACCGCACCCGCCGGCTCGCCTGGTCCGAGGTGGGCACCGTCCGGTTCCCTCAGGGCGCGCCGTGGCCGCACCTGCAGCGGGGCGAGGACGACCGGATCTCGCTGCTCGGCATCCATGCCTCCGATGGCCCCCGTGCCGCGACGGCGATCCGCGAGCTGCGCGCTCTCGTCGCGGCCCATCAGCCCTGAGCCTGGACCCGCGGATGCTCAGCGCAACCGCTTGCGCACCGTGACCGACGACGCCTGGAAGGTCGGGCCGCCGAGGTAGCTCGCCTGCACCCGGGCTCGGCGCGCCGGGAGGGTCCGCTCGGCGAGCTGGCACCGGCCGACGCCCTGGGCCAGGCTGATGGTGCAGCGCGTGCGGGCGCCGATCTTGATGGTGACCGTGCCGGTCGGCGCCACCGTCCCGAGCGTCGCCGGCAGGACCAGGACTGTGAAGCGCCGCTTCCAGGCACCGCGGACCTTGACCCGCTTGATGGTGAGGTGCGTCGTCGTCGCCACCACCGACGTGATGGGGACCTGCTGGTCGAGTGCGGCCAGCGTCACGGTCGTCGGCCCTGAGGCTGCCGGAGCGTAGGTGCCGTCGCCGGCCTTGACCGCGGTGACGGTGCACGTGCCGGCGGCGGTGGCGCCGAGGGCGCCGGAGGTGATGACGCATCCGGTGGCGGTACCGTCGGCGACCGTGTAGGTGACAGATCCGGTGCCGGAGCCACCCGAGGCGGTGAGGATCAGGGGCGTGCCGACGGTGCCGTTGGTCGACGTCACCGTGAGCACCACCTGGAACGCCTTCGCCAAGGTCACGGTGGTCGGCGTCGAGGAGATCGGCGAGTAGGTGCCGTCACCGGCCTTCGTCGCGGTGACCACGCAGGTGCCGGCGGTCGTGGCGTTGAGCACGCCGGAGGCGACGGCGCAGCCCGTCGCCGTGCCGTTGGTGGTGGCGAAGGTGAGCGAACCGGTGCCCGAGCCACCCGTGGTGGTCAGCGTCAGCGGCGTCAGCACGGTGCCGCTCGTCGACGTGACGTTCAGCGGTACCTGCGGGTTCGACGCGAAGGTCACGGTCGTCTGCGCCGACGACTTCGCGAGGTAGTTGGCATCGCTCGCCTTGGTCGCGGTGACGAAGCAGGTGCCCGAACCCGTGACGTTCAGGGTGTACGGCGAGCTCGGGCTCACCGTGCAGCCGGTCGCCGTGCCGTTCACGGCGACGAAGGTCACCGCACCGGTGCCCGAGCCACCCGACGTGGTGAGCGTCCGTGGTGACCCGGTCGTGCCGCTGACGGACGTGACGGCGAGCGCGGCCTGGACCGCCTTCGCGAGCGTCACCGTCGTGGGGGCCGATTCGGCGGCCAGGTACGTCGTGTCGCCGGCTTTGTGGGCGGTCACGAAGCAGGTGCCGGCGCCGGTGCTGCTGAGCTTGCCGCCGGCGACGTTGCAGCCGCTCGCGGTGCCGTTGGCGGCGGTGTAGGTGACCGGGCCGGTGCCGCTGCCCCCCGCGATGGTCAAGGTCAGGGGTGTCGCGAAGGTGCCGCTGGTCGAGGTCACGGTGAGGGTCGCCTGGGGCGAGCTGAAGGTGACCGCGGTGGGGGACGACGACCTCGGCGCATAGGTCGCGTCACCTGCCTTGGTCGCGGTCACGATGCACGTGCCGGCCGACGACGCCGCGACGTTCGTGCCGACCAGGGCGCAGTCGGTCGCAGTGCCGTCCGTGACGGTGTAGCTCAGCGCCCCGGTGCCCGAGCCGCCCGCGGTGGTCAGAGGTAGGAGGCTGCCGGTGGGCGCGCTCGACGAGGTGATCGTCAACGGTGTCTGGGGCAACCGGAACGTGACGGCCGTCGGTGAGGAGGACCGCGCGTTGTATGTCGAGTCCTGTGCCTTGGTGGCCGTGACGATGCAGGTGCCGCCCGTGCTGGCGTTCAGGCTCCCCGAGTTGATGACGCAGCCGGTGGCGCTGCCGTTGGTGACGCCGTAGGCGACGAGGCCCGTGCCGGTGCCTCCACTGCTGGTGAGCGGGAGCGGCGTGCCGACGACGCCGGTGAGCGAGGTGATGGTGAGCGTGGCCTGGTTGAGTCGCATCGTGACCGCGGTCGGCGCCGACGAGCGGGCCTTCCAGGTCGCGTCCTGGCCCTTGGTGGCCGTGACGATGCAGGTGCCGGGGCTCGTGGTGGACAGTGCGAGGGCGGCGATGGCGCAGCCGGTCGCGGTTCCGTTCGCGACGGTGTAGGTGACGGCGCCGGTGCCGGAGCCGCCGGTGACCGTCAGCGGCATCGGCGTGCCGACGGTGCCGTTGAGTGAGGTGACGACGAGCGGCGCCTGCGTCTGGCGGAGGGTCACCGTCGTGGGTGGGGACGAGATGGCCAGGTAGGTCGGATCCGTGGCCTTGGTGACGGTCACGGTGCAGGTGCCCGCTGTGGTGCTGGTGGTCGTGAGCTGGCCGGAGGTGACGGTGCAACCGGTTGCGGTGCCGTTCGTCGCGGAGTAGGTGACGGCTCCCGTGCCGGACCCGCCGCTGCTGGTCAAGGTCAGCGGGGTTCCGGCCGTTCCGTTGAGTGAGGTCAGGGCCAGGGCCGCCTGGCCGGCCTTGGCGACCGTCAGCGTGAAGGGTTGGCTGACGGTGCCGCCGATGCTGTTGGTGGCGGTGATCGTGAAGTGATAGGTGCCGGGGCCCGGTGCCGGCCCGCCGATCGTGCCGGCGCCGTCGCGGTTGTCGGTGAAGGTCACGCCGGCAGGCAGGGGAGTGCCGGCCGAGACCGCGAGGGTGGGCGTGGCTCCGCTGGTGGTGACCGCGATGTTCAGGGTGGTCAGGGTCGCTCGTGTCGCGCCGGCCGGACTGGTGAACGCCGGCGCCGTGCCGGCGCCGGGCTCGGCCGCACCGGCGGCGCACAGGGTCTGGCCGGCCGCCGGACCGGGCATGCCACGCTGGTCCTTGCGTGCGCACAGAGCGGTCCCGAAGACCGTCGTGCCGACCGGGACCTTGGCGAGTGCTGGGCTGCCGGCGGTGGGCAGCCGGGTCTGCGTCGGGCCTCCGTTTCCGGCCAGTGCGGCAAGGCTCGGTGCGGCGGTGACGGTGTCCGTCCCGGCCGACGCGCAACTGCCGCCCACGACGTTGTAGCCGCCCGAGACGTATCTCCCGGGGGCGGCGTTGCAGTCGTCGCCGTTGCCCGAGATGATCGACCCGGCCACCTGCCAGCCGCCGGCGTTGAAGGCCCCGAGGCCGATGCCTGCGTTGCCGGTGATCGTCGTGCCCGTCAAGGTCGAGGTGCCGGTGCCGGTGGTCTGGATCGCCGAGCTGTTGCCCGTGAACGTCGAGTTCCGGACGACGCCGTTCGCCGTGCCCGGGACCTCGATGGCACCCCCACCGAACGCGCTGGCGGTGTTCCCGGTGAACGTGCTGCCCGAGATGGTGTAGTCGGTCACCAGGCCCCCGCCGCGGACCGAGATGGCCCCGCCGCCGCCACTGCCGAGGGCGGTGTTGCCGGTGAAGGTGCTCCTCGCGACCGCCAGCGTGCCGAAGTTGACATAGATCCCGCCGCCCTGGCTGTTGATGCAGGAGCCGTCGAGGCACGGATAGGCGGCGACATTGTTGCTGATCGTGCTGTCGATGAGGGTGAGATTGCTGTTGCTCGAGATGCCGCCGCCTCGGGACACGGACCGGTTGGCGCTCACCGCGACCCGGTCGAGCAGGACCGTGGGGCCGTCGACCATCAACCCGCCGCCGCCGCCGAGATCAGGGGCGTGGCCGTGGGTGATGGTGAGTCCGCGCAAGGTCAGCGCAAAGCTGCTGTAGATCACCCGATCGAGGTAGCCGCCATCGATCACCGCCGGGCTGGCGGCGCCCAGGCCGGTGATGGTGAGCGGCACGCCGGGCTCGATGTTGTCGAAGATGGTGCCGGAGAGGTGGACGGTCGGATTCGATCCGGCCACCGTCAGGGCGTACGTGATCGTCGCGCACGGCGTCGCCTTCGTCTGGCAGTTGTTGCCGGCGTTGGTACCTCCCTGGGCCACGTAGAGCGTGTTGTCGTCGGCGGCAGCCGGCGGTGCCTGAGTGACGGTGAGCCCGGTCAGGCCCGCCAGCGCGAGCGCGCCGACCAGGAGGGAGGGGAGGGCACGTCGAGAACCGCGAGAGCTGCGCATGGGCGACCTTTGGGGGGAGCAGGAAAGGTGTGGGGAGCACGCCTGCCTCGCAACCTAGGGGCCTTTACCCTCCGCCGTGGCCGTTCGGGGGAACTGGTGGTGCGGGCCGCGGAACTCAGAGTGCGCGGATCCCCCACGAGGCGGCGTAGGTCGCCCCGGGCGCCAGCACGACCAGGTCGTCGCCGGAGTTGAACGCGTCGGGCGGCGCCGTCATCGGCTCGACCGCCACGCTCACCCGCGGCGTCCCTGTGTCGTCGCCGGTGTAGACCTGCAGCCAGCGGTGCCGCTCGTCGACCCACAGGGCCACGCCGGACCCGCCCGAGCGCAGCGTCACCGTCGCCCGGCCGTCCGCGTCGCGAGCGAGGTCGGTGACCGCGTGGTTGAGGACGGTGCCGCCGAGCGGCGAGGCGATCAGCCCGGCCGCCGAGGTCCGTCCGGTCGGCAGCAGCCGCTCGGGGTCCACCTCCAGAACCGTCGCCGCGTCCAGCTCGACCTCCCAGTCGTCGCACGGCCCGGGCCCGGCGAGCAGGTACGGGTGGGCCCCCGACGCGTACGGCGCCGCCGTGGTGGCCAGGTTCGTCGCCGCCTGCGTCACCGTCAGCCCCTCGCCCCCCAGTCGGTAGGTCGTCGTCAGCGCCAGCGCCCACGGGTAGCCCGTCTGCGCCGGCAGGAAGTAGGACAGCTCCACCCGATCCTCGGCGGCCGACGTGAGCGTCCAGGACACCCACCGCACCAGGCCGTGCGAGGCGCTGCCCCGCTTCGGCTCGGTCAGCGCGAGCTGCTGCGTGGTGCCCTCGAAGGCGTAGCGCCCGTCCCGGATCCGGTTCGGCCACGGCACCAGCAGCTGGCCCCGGCCGCCGGTCGGCATCGCGTGCTCCGCGAAGCCGTCGACGAGCTCGCGGTCGTCGTACGTCAGGGAGCGCAGCGCCCCGCAGCCCTGGGTCACGACGGCGCGGTAGCCGTGGGAGGTGAGGACGTGCTGCTCGCCGGTGGGTGCACTCACGTCGCCGAGCCTAGATGTCAGGTCCGCACGACCAGATCCGCCCGGGCCCGGGTGTTCTCGCGCCGATGCAGTGCCTCCTCGTCGGCCAGCCACGCGGCCCAGTGTGGCCGCATGTCCTCACCGTCGCGCTCAAGCCACCGGGCCAGGCGGACGTCGAGGTCCGCCTCGACCCAGACCAGCAGCGTCACCAGATCGTCGTACGCCGACGCGGCGCTGCCCACGCCCTCGAGCACGAGCAGCGGTCCGGGCGTGACCGTCTGGGTCCCGTCCCACCGGTCCGCGTACCAGTCCCAGCGCCGCCAGTGCCCCGGCCGGGCGGCGGCGAGCGGGCGCAGCAACGCCTCGATGGAGCCGCCCAGCCCCGGCAGGCCGCGCCAGCCCTCGAGCATCTCGTCGGTGCCGAGCACGACCGCCTCCGGAGCCAGCGCGGCCAACGCGCGGGCGAGGGTGGTCTTGCCGGACCCCGCGAGCCCGTCGACGCAGATCAGCCGGCCCGTGCCCAGCGTCGGCGGTCGCGACAGTGCGGCGGCCAGGACCTCAGAAGGCGAGACCGTGACCACGATAGGTCGGGACCTCCTCGACGAACCGGTCGCCCTGGAGGAGCAGCACGCTCCGACCGTGCTCGAAGGGCTCACCGGACTTGGCGTGCCGGAACCACACCAGATCGCCGACTCTGAGGCCTCTGGCGGCGGTGCCGACGAGCGGGGTCTGCACCTCGCCCGCTCCCTCCAGTCCGGTCAGGCCGAGCCCGGCCGGAGCCCACGGCGTCGGCGCCCGGTCGGCGCCGGTCGGCCCGGAGGCGATCAGTCCGCCGCCGTGCACCGTCGCCACGGTCGCCGACGGCCGCCGGGTCACCGGCAGGCCGAAGAACGCGGCCGGCGTGGGGGAGAAGACCTCATAGTGGTCGAACAGGGTCGGCGCGAGCAGGCCGGAGCCGGCGGTCACCTCGGTGACGACCGGGTCGCTCGCCGAGGACTCGATCGAGCCGGACCCACCGGCGTTCCAGAACTCCAGGCCCGTGAAGTCGCCTCGCTCCTCGAGCGCGCCCAGCGCCTCGCCGATGGCGGTACGGCGGACGTGGAGCTGGGTCACGGAGAGCTGCTTGAGCTTGCGCACGATCGCCGACTTCGCGCGCTGGTGCGGGACGGCGTCCGGGACGCCGGCGACCTGACCCTCGTAGGTCATCACGCCGACCAGCTGGAACCCGGCCCGCTCGACGACCGCGCGCGCCAGCGACGAGACCGCGCCGACGTCGTACAGCGGTGAGCGCTTCGGGCCGACGGCCTGGCCGCCCCAGCGCAGGCCGGCGTCGACGTCGATCGCGACCCGGACCGGCACGGCGGTCGACGCGCGCAGGCTGTCGACGAGATCGAGGTGGGCGATGTCGTCGACCATGATCGTCACCCGCGACGCGGCGCGCGGCGAGGCGACGAGGGCGGACAGCGCGCCGCGGTCGACGCTCGGGTAGGCGACCACGATGTCGTCGCAGACGTCGTGGTCGGCCAGCCACAGGGCCTCGGCGAGGGTGTAGGCCAGGACGCCGGCGAACCCGTCCGCGGCCAGCGCCCGCCCGACCAGGGACGGGACCCGGATCGACTTGGACGCGACCCGGATCGGCGTGCCTCCCGCCCGACGGGCCAGGTCGGCCGCGTTGGCGTCGAAGGCGTCGAGATCGACGACGAACACCGGCGTGGACAGGGGCTCCGGCCAGGCCGCGACGGCCTCCCGCAGGCGCGCCGCGAGGCGGTTGCGCGCGATGGACGACTGGTGCTGCACCGCGCCATCGTTCCACGGATGGGATGATCGATCCGTGACCGCATCGCCGAACGAGCGTCCCGACGCCCGCCGTCTCCAGGGCTCGAAGTACGTCGACGACAGCGGCGCCGCCGACACCGCACTGGCGCGCGCGCTGCAGGCCCACGCCACCGGCGCGGCGTCGTACCCGGAGGTGCTGGCCGCGCTGGGCCCGGCCCGACTGCTGGTGCCGGTGGTCGCGATCCTCGGAGAGGTCGAGGTCGGTGACGACGGCCTCGCCCGCGACAAGTCCAGCGACATGGCGGCCGTCCTGCTCACCGGCGCCGACGGCAGGATGGCGTTGCTCGCCTTCACCGACCTCGCCGCGCTGGCCGCCTGGGACCCACAGGCGCGACCGGTGCCGGTCGCCGCCCATCTCGCCGCCGCGACCGCCGTCCAGGAGGGAGCCCACGCGCTCGTCGTCGACGTCGCCGGACCGCACACCTTCGTCCTCGCCGACGACGACCTGCACCGGGTCGCCGCCCGGTGGACGCCCGTCCGGATCGAGGACGGCGGCTGGGGCTGGCTCGGCACCGAGGACGGAGCCGCGGATTAGGACGTCCGGGAACAATCCGGGTAGCATCCTGCGTTGACCGATCCGTCATGCCTGCATGACAGATCCACAAGCGGGGACCAGCACCATCGTCTCCCACCCGCAGCGGCCGCCAGGCCGTCGGGTCCGGTCCATGGAGAGTCCCGCCGGGGCCGTCGTACGACGACACCGGGGTTCGGGACTCGTGACTGGCTTCCGCTTGGACTAGCGGGAGCCTCTTCTCATTTTGCAGGTTCGAAGGCCTCCCGACCGACCGAGTTTGGAGGACATATCAGCACCGAGCTGCGCATCAACGACCGGATCCGGGTTCCCGAGGTCCGGCTCGTGGGACCCAACGGAGAGACCGTCGGCATCGTCCCCACCGACCAGGCACTCAAGCTCGCGCAGGAGGCCGACCTGGACCTGGTGGAGATCGCGCCGATGGGGAAGCCCCCTGTCTGCAAGCTCATGGACTACGGGAAGTTCAAGTACGAGAACGCCCAGAAGGCCCGTGAGGCGCGACGGAACCAGACCAACGTCATCATCAAGGAGATGAAGCTCCGGCCCAAGATCGACGCGCACGACTACGAGACCAAGAAGGGTCACGTCGTTCGCTTCCTCAAGGCCGGCGACAAGGTCAAGATCACGATCATGTTCCGTGGTCGGGAGCAGCACCGCCCCGAGCTGGGCTACCGCCTGCTGCAGAAGCTGGCCGAGGACGTGCAGGAGCTGGGCTTCGTGGAGTCCAATCCCAAGCAGGACGGCCGCAACATGACCATGGTCATCGGCCCGCACAAGAAGAAGGCCGAGGCCAAGGCCGAGGTGAAGGCGGCCAAGGAGGAGCGTCGCGCCGAGCGTGAGGCCGAGGCCGCCCTCGACGCCGCCGCCCAGGCCGAGCGGGTCGCCCAGAAGCCGGCCGCACAGAAGAAGGAGCGGGGTCGCTCGGAGAACCTCGATCCCGAGATCGACGCCTGAGACCGACGCGAAGGAATAGGAAGAGACGAGATGCCGAAGAACAAGACGCACTCCGGTGCCAGCAAGCGGTTCAAGGTCACGGGCAGCGGCAAGATCCTTCGCGAGAAGGCCGGCAAGCGCCACAACCTCGAGAAGAAGGCCTCCAAGGTCACCCGTCGCCTGACCGGCACGGTCGAGGTCGCCAAGAACGACGTCCCGCGCGCGAAGAAGATGCTCGGTCTCTGACCGGCCGTCGTCCGCACCTGAGCTAGCAACAAGGAGTTAGAAGATGGCACGCGTCAAGCGCGCAGTGAACGCGGCGAAGAAGCGTCGTACCACCCTCGAGCGGGCCAGCGGCTACCGCGGCCAGCGCTCGCGGCTGTACCGCAAGGCCAAGGAGCAGGTCACCCACTCCCTGGTCTACAGCTACAACGACCGCAAGAAGAACAAGGGCAACTTCCGCCGCCTGTGGATCCAGCGGATCAACGCGGCCGCCCGCGCCGAGGGCCTGACCTACAACCGGTTCATCCAGGGGCTCAACCTGGCCGGTATCGAGGTCGACCGCAAGATCCTCGCCGACCTCGCGGTCAACGACCCGGCCGCGTTCTCCGCGATCGTGGCGCAGGCCAAGGCCGCGCTGCCCGAGGACGTCAACGCGCCCAAGGTCTCTGCCTGATCCAGGACTGATCCCATGGTTCCGCTGACTGCTGGCAACACCAGGGTCAAGGAAGCACGGAAACTGCACCGCCGCTCGGAGCGTTCCGAGCGGCGGTGTTTCCTTGCCGACGGCCCGAAGGCAGTCGAGGGCGCCCTCGCGACGGTGCTCGGTTCGGGGCAGGACTGCGTCGTCGAGGTCTTCGCGACGCCCGCGGCCGCGACGGAGTACGCCGACCTGCTCGGCGCCGCGCCCGTCACGCTGGTCGACGACCGGGCGATGAGCGGCCTGAGCGACAGCGTCAACCCGGCCGGCCTGGTCGCCGTGTGCCGGTTCCTGGACGGCGGGCTGCCCCCCGCCCCCCGGCTGCTCACGATCTGCGCCGACGTGCGCGACCCCGGCAACGCCGGCACCGTCATCCGCACCAGCGACGCCGCCGGCGCCGAGGGCGTCGTCCTGGCGGGCGACGCGGTCGACGCCTACAACCCCAAGACGGTCCGGGCCAGCGTGGGCAGCCTGTTCCACCTCCCGGTCGTCCTCGAGCGGGACCCGGCCGCGGCCGTGCGCCGGGCCCAGCGCTCCGGCCTCACCGTCCTCGCCGCCGACGGCGCGGGAGAGGTCGACCTCTTCGCCGCCGACGAGCTGCTCACCCGGCCCACGGCCTGGCTGTTCGGCAACGAGGCATGGGGTCTGCCCGACGAGCTGGCGGCACTCGCCGACCATCGGGTCCGGATCCCGATCCTCGGCGCGGCCGAGTCGCTCAACCTCGCCACCGCGGCGGCGGTCTGTCTCTACGCCAGCGCTCGCGCCATGATGAGGGCATGAGCACCCCACGGCGTTCTTCTCCTCTGCTTCGCTCCCACGAGCAACGCCGCAAGGACCCCGCGTGACCGACACCCTCGACCTCCTGCCCGACGGTGTCGTCGTCGCGGGCGCCGACGGCAGGGTGAGTGCCGTCAACGCGGTGGCGGCGGCGATGCTGGGCCTCGGTCCCGCCCCCGCGCTGGTCGGCCGTCCGCTCGGCGAGGTGCTGGCCCTCACCGACCACGACGCGCGGACCTGGACCGACGCGAACGCGCCGTACGCCGGGCTGTCCACCCGCACCGGCGTCCCCGAGCAGTCCTGGCTGCTTCCCGACGGCACCGAGGTGCTGGTCACCGCGCGCCTGCACCGCGTCGAGCGCAACGGGGCGGTGAGCGCCGTCGCCGTCGACCTCCGCTCGGGCCGGGGCCGGGCCCGCCTCGACCGGGACCGCTCCGACCTCGTCGCCACCCTGGCCCACGAGCTGCGCTCACCGCTGACCGGCGTGAAGGGCTTCGTCCAGGCGCTCCTCAACCGCTGGGACAAGCTCAGCGACGAGCAGAAGCGGCTGATGCTCACGACGGCGAGTGCCGACGCCGAGCGGCTCAGCCGCCTGATCGCCGAGCTGCTCGACGTCGCCCGGATCGACACCGGCCGGCTCCAGCTGCATCGCCGCCCCACGGACCTGGGGCGCAAGACCGAGCTGGTCCATCGGTCGATCACCGTGGTCACCTCGACCCCGATCGAGCTCGAGGTCGAGCCCGACCTGCCGCCGGTCGACGCCGATCCCGACAAGGTGATGCAGGTGCTCACCAATGTCGTCGAGAACGCAGTGCGGCACGGCAGCGGCACCGTGCGCGTCCACGTCGGGCGCTGGCGCGAGGACGACGACCACTTGGCGGTCACGGTCAGCGACGAGGGCAACGGCATCGCCCCGGAGCTGCGGCAGCGCATCTTCACGAAGTTCTGGACCGAGGGCACCGGCGGTGGCTCCGGCCTCGGCCTCTACATCGTCCGCGGTCTGGTCCGTGCCCACGGAGGCGCCATCGTGGTCGATGACCGCCCCGGGGGCGGCGCGCGCATCGTCACGACCTGGCCGGTCGCGCGGACCGTGGCAGCATGACCCCATGACCGAGGCCGACCAGCCCGTCGACGTGCTCCGCCACTACCTCAGGGCTGCCCGCGAGGCACTGCTCTGGAAGCTCGAGGGCCTGGGGGAGCGGCAGCTGCGGCTGCCGCGCACCCCCACCGGTACCTCCTTCCTGGGCACGGTGCTGCACTGCGCCAACGTCGAGATCGGCTACTTCGGTCCGACCTTCGGCCGGGTCTGGCCCGAGCCCGACCATCCCGCGGTGATCCCGCTGGACGCCTACGACTCCGATCCGCAGGCGGACTGGACGGTGCCCGCGGAGATCCCGGCCGCCGAGCTGATCGCGTTCTACGGCCGGGTCGGCGCCTTCGCCGATGCTGCCCTGGCCGAGCTTCCGCTCGACGCTCCCGGCCGGGTGCCGTGGTGGCCCGGCGAGGGCGCGGAGACCACGTTGCACTACATCGCCGTCCACGTCCTGTGCGACCTCCACCGGCACGCCGGCCAGCTCGACATCCTCCGCGAGCAGCTCGACGGGGCCGCCGGGCTGCGCCCCTCGGTGACCAACGTCCCTGACGGCGTCGACTGGCCGTCGTACGTCGCCCGGCTGACCTCGATCGCCCAGCAGTTCCCGGTGTAGTGCCCACGGGCGAATACCGGTTCGCGGGGGAGCGGCCCGGGTTCCTAGACTGGCGCCGATATGTCTGGCCCGAACAGTGACTACGACCCCGTGGAGGTCGCCGCCGTGAGCCCTGCCGAGCTCGAGGCGGCGCGCGACGCCGCCCTGGCCGCGATCGCCGCCGCCACCGACCTGGAGCAGCTCAAGGCGGTGCGCAGCGACCACGCCGGTGACCGCTCGCCGCTCGCCCTCGCCAACCGCGAGATCGGCGCGCTGCCGCCCCAGGCCCGCAAGGAGGCCGGCCAGCGGGTCGGCCAGGCCCGCGGAGCGGTCAGCAAGGCGCTCGCCGCGCGCGAGGAGGTGCTCGCGGCCGAGCACGAGGCGCGGATCCTCGTCGAGGAGGCCGTCGACGTGACGCTGCCCACCGACGAGGTCCCGCTCGGCGCCCGGCACCCGCTGACCACCGGTGCCGAGCTGATCGCCGACATCTTCGTCGCGATGGGCTGGGAGGTCGCCGAAGGCCCCGTCATCGAGGCCGAGTGGCTCAACTTCGACGCGCTCAACCTCGGCCCGGACCACCCGGCGCGGACCATGCAGGACACCTTCTGGACCGAGCCCGCCGAGCACCACGTCGTGCTGCGCACGCACACCAGCCCGGTCCAGGCGCGCACCATGCTGACCCGCGGTGTCACCGAGGACGCCCCGATCTACGTCGTGTGTCCGGGCCGCGTCTTCCGCACCGACGAGTACGACGCCACCCACTCGCCGATGTTCCACCAGGTCGAGGGGCTGGCGATCGACGAGGGCATCTCGATGGCCCACCTCAAGGGCACCCTCGACCACTTCGCCGGCCAGATGTTCGGCGAGGGCATCACGACCCGCTTCCGGCCGTCGTACTTCCCCTTCACCGAGCCGTCGGCCGAGGTCGACCTCACCTGCTTCGTGTGCCGTGGGACCGGTCTCAAGGGCGACGGCCCCGACACCTGCCGCACGTGCCGTGGCGAGGGCTGGATCGAGTGGGGCGGTTGCGGCATCGTCAACCCACGGGTGCTCCAGGCCTGCGGCATCGACTCCGAGCGCTACTCGGGCTTCGCGTTCGGCATGGGCATCGACCGGACCCTGATGTTCCGGCACGGTCTGGAGGACCTGCGCACCCTCTTCGAGGGCGACGTGCGCTTCACGACGGCATTCGGGAGTGAACTGTGAAGGCCCCTGTCTCCTGGATCCGGGAGCTCGTCGACCTGCCCGCCGAGGTCACCACCGAGGTGCTCACCGACCGGTTGACCGCGCTCGGCCTCAAGCTCGAGGGCATCCACGCCGCCGGCGCGGAGATCCGTGGCCCGCTGGTGATCGGCGAGGTGCTCACGATGGAGCCCGAGCCGCAGAAGAACGGCAAGACGATCAACTGGTGCACCGTCGACGTCGGTGACGCCAACGGCACGGGCGAACCCCAGGGCATCGTGTGCGGCGCCCATAACTTCGCGCCCGGCGACCTCGTGGTGGTCATCCTCCCGGGCGGCGTGCTGCCGGGTGACCAAGGATCCGGTGCCGTTGAGATCTCCGCCCGCAAGACCTACGGCCACGTCTCGGCCGGCATGATCTGCTCGGTCCGCGAGCTCGGCATCGGCGATGACCACGACGGCATCCTGGTGCTGCCGCCCGACGCCGGAGCCCCCGGCGACGACGCCTTCGGTCTGCTCGGGCTCGACGACGAGGTCATCGAGTTCGAGATCAACCCCGACCGCGCCTACGCCCTCTCCCTGCGCGGCGTCGCCCGCGAGGCGGCGCTGGGGTTCGGCGTGCCCTTCGCCGACCCGGCTGAGCGCGAGCTCCCCGAGTCCGACGGCAAGGCCTGGGAGGTCGTCGTCGACGACGCGATCGGCTGCCCGGTCTTCGCCGCCCGCCTCGTCAGCGGCTTCGACCCGGCCGCCCCGACGCCGGAGTTCGTCAAGCGCCGCGTCGAGCAGGCCGGCATGCGCTCCATCTCGCTGGCCGTCGACGTGACCAACTACGTCATGCTCGAGCTCGGCCAGCCGATCCACGGCTACGACGCCGACAAGGTGGCGGGAGCCCTCGGGGTCCGCCGGGCCCGGGAGGGCGAGCGGCTCACCACGCTCGACGACACGGTCCGCGAGCTGTCGATCGAGGACCTCGTCATCACCGACGACTCCGGCCCGATCGGCCTCGCCGGCGTGATGGGCGGCGCGACGACCGAGATGTCGGAGACCACCACCCGGATCCTGATCGAGGCGGCCCACTGGGACGCCGTCTCCATGTTCCGCACCGGCAAGCGTCACAAGCTGACCTCCGAGGCCGGCAAGCGCAACGAGCGCGGCGTCGACCCGCTGCTGCCGGGCGCCGCCGCCGACCGCGTGGTCGAGCTGCTCGTCGAGTACGGCGGCGCGACGGCGGAGCCGGGATTCACCCTCGTCGGTGTCGCCCCACGACGTCCCGTCGTCACCATCGCGACCGACCTCCCCGCTCGGCTGAGCGGCATCGACATCACCGCGATGACCACCGTCGAGAGCCTGCGGGCCATCGGCGCCACCGTCGTCGAGCAGGATGCCGACACCATCGAGGTCACCCCGCCGACCTGGCGTCCCGACATCAACGACCCCTACGACCTGGTCGAGGAGGTCGTCCGCATCGTGGGCTACGACCAGGTGCCGAGCGTGCTGCCGCGCCGCGCGACCGGGCGTGGCCTGACCCGCACCCAGCGGCTGCGCCGCCGGATCGGCCGCACCCTCGCCGGCGCCGGTCTGGTCGAGGTCGTCAGCTTCCCGTTCGTCGGCGAGGCGACCTTCGACAAGCTCGGCCTCCCCGCGGACGACCCGCTTCGGGTGACCGTGGGACTGGCGAACCCGCTGTCCAGCGAGGAGCCGGCCTACACCACGACGTTGCTGCCCGGACTGCTCGAGGCCGCCTCCCGCAACGTCGGCCGCGGAGCGCCGGGCGTCGCCCTGTTCGAGACCGGCACCGTCGCCTTCCCCGCCGACAACGGCCCTGCGCCGATCTACGGCGTGCACACCCGGCCGTCCGCGGCCGAGCTCGACAAGCTGGTCGAGGCGCTGCCCGTGCAGCCGCAGCACGTCGCCGTCGTCCTCGCGGGCGAGCGCCGCCGGGCCGGCTGGTGGGGCCCCGGCACCGACGCCGGCTGGAGCGACGCGCTGGCCGTCGTACGACGCCTCGCGGCCGATCTCGGTGTGCGGGTCGATGTCGCCTCGTCCTCCCGGATGCCCTGGCATCCCGGCCGGTGCGCGCTGATCAGTGTCGACGGCGTCCAGCTCGGCCACGCGGGCGAGCTGCATCCGAGCGTGTGCACGGCCTACGGCCTCCCGGCCCGCAGCGCTGCGGTCGAGCTGGACCTCGACGCGCTGATGGCGGCGGCCGCCGACGTCACCCTGGGCCCGGACTTCTCGACCATGCCCGTCGCCAAGGAGGACGTCGCTCTCGTCGTCGACGCCGGCGTCACGGTCGCGGCGGTCGAGGCGGCTCTGCGCGAGGGTGCCGGCGACCTGCTGGAGTCGATCCGACTGTTCGACGTCTACACCGGCGCGCAGATCGAGGAGGGCCAGAAGTCGCTGGCCTTCGCGCTGCGCTTCCGGGCACCGGACCGGACCCTCACCGAGGCCGAGACCGGCGCCGCACGTGCCGCGGCCGTGGCCCGCGCCGCCGAGCTGACCGGAGCGGTCCAACGCTGAGTCCGGGGCGGTGGTGAGGCCGGGGCCGCGACTGCGGCTGGCCGGCGAGGTCACCTGGGCCGGTGCGGCCGTCCCAGGTGAGCGCACCCGCGCTCTGCTCGCGGTGCTCGCCGACGCCCGCGGGAAGACAGTGGGCGAGGAGCGCCTGATCGAGGAGATCTGGGGCGACGAGCCGCCGGCCAACCCGACCAAGGCCTTGCAGGTGGTCGTCTCCCGAGCTCGGTCCGCGACCGCGCCGGGGGTCGTCGAGCGCGCCGGTCACGGCTACCGACTCACTCTCGGCACGGCGGACGTCGACGTCTGGATCCGCGACCATGCGGTCGACGCGGCCCGCCGGGCCGCCGCGGCCGGCACGTGGAGCGAGGCGGTCGCGCAGCTGGACCACCTCGACGGCGAGCCGGCCTTGGCCGGCCGGATCCTCTCGGCGCTGGGCCGCCACGACGAGGCGCTCCCGCTGCTGGAGGCGATCGGTGCCGAGCGCGACGACGCCTGCCTCGCGGCGCTGCTGCGCAGCGAGGCAGCCGTCCGCGGCGTGCCCGCCGCGCTCGCCCGCTACGAGACCTACCGCGAGAGTCTGGCCGACCGGCTCGGTGTCGATCCCGCCCCGGAGCTCCAGGCCCTGCACGGCGAGCTGCTGCAGCGTGACCGGCCGGTCCGCTCCGGCTTGAGCCACTACGCCAGCAGCCTGGTCGGCCGCGATGACGACCTGGCCCGGCTGCGTGCGCTCGTCCGGACCCACCGGGTCGTCTCGATCGTCGGACCCGGCGGCCTGGGCAAGACCCGGCTCGCCCAGCTCGTCGCTGCCGAGGCCGAGCAACCGGTGGTCCACGTGGTCGAGCTCGTCGGCATCGTCGACCCGGCTGACGTCGTCGCCGAGGTGGGCTCGGTTCTCGGCGTCCGCGACTCCGTGCACGGCCGCAAGGTGCTGACCTCCGCGCAGCAGCGGGACGTCCGGTCCCGGATCGCCCAGCAGCTCGACCAGGCGCCGGCTCTGCTGGTGCTCGACAACTGCGAGCACCTGGTCGAGGCGGTCGCCGACCTGGTCGCCTTCCTGGTCGCGGTGACGCCGTCGCTGCGCGTGCTCACCACGACCCGCGCGCCACTGGCGATCACCGCCGAGCACGTCTTCGAGCTGAGTCGCCTCGGTGCGGCCGACGCGAGCGACCTGTTCCGGCAGCGTGCGCTCGCCGCGCGGCCGGGCGTCGCGCTGCCCGACGCCGCGGTCGCCGAGATCGCTGAGCGCCTCGACGGCCTGCCCCTCGCCATCGAGCTGGCCGCGGTCAAGGTCCGCGCCATGTCGGTCGACGACATCGCGCTCCGGCTCGAGAACCGGTTCGCGCTGCTGCGCGGCGGCGACCGCAGCGCGCCCGACCGGCACCAGACCCTGCTGGCCGTCATCGACTGGTCCTGGAACCTGCTCGCCGACCGCGATCGCCGCGCGCTGCGGCGGCTCTCGGTCTTCCACGACGGCTTCACCCTCGCCGCCGCCGAGGCGATGCTGGGTGAGGACGCGCTCGTCAGCGTCGAGGAGCTCGTCGCCCAGTCGTTGCTGACCCTGATCGACGGCGGGGCCGGGGCGACGCTGCGCTACCGGATGCTCGAGACCGTGCGCGAGTTCGGCCGGATGCGGCTGGTCGATGCGGGCGAGGAGAGCGTCGCCCAGCGCGATCACCGCGACTGGGCGATCACTCTCGCCGACCGGCTCGGGGCGCAGCTGTTCACCCGCGACCAGGTCGCCGCCGTCGACGCGGTCGCGATCGAGGAGAACAACCTCGCCGACGCCCTGCGCCGGGCCCTGGCCGCGCCGGACCCCGACGCGGTCGCCGCGCTGATGGCGACCCTCGGCGGCTTCTGGAGCATCCGAGGCGAGCACGCCCGCGTGATCATGCTCTGCGAGCCGGTCGCCGGCGTCCTGGTCGACGCGCCGGCCGCGCCGGAGCGGGCCGACCAGACCCGGGCGGCGCTGTGCCTGACCCTGGTCAACTCGTGGATCGCCCAGCTCGACGTCCTCGACGACCTGCTCGGCGAGCTCGCCCGCCTCGGCCCCGGTACGACGAGCCCGCGCGTCGCCGCGATGACCACCGTGGTCCTCGGCGCGAACGCCCCGGCGGCCAGCCCCCTGCTCTCGCCCTCCGACGCGCTGGTCCACGACCCGGACCCGATGGTCCGCGCGGTCGCACTCCAGTGGCGCAGCCACGAGCGCGAGAACATCGGCGACCCCGACGCGGCGATCGCGGCCGCCGAGGCCGCGCTGGTGCTCGCCACCGACGACGGCGGGCCCTGGACGCGCGCGGTGCTCCACGCCCAGCTGGCCGGGCTCTACAGCCAGGTCGGGCGCCTCGGTGACGCCGAGCCCCACGCGCGGGCCGCCGTACCGATCCTGGTCCGGCTCGGCGCCCACGAGGACGCGCTCCAGGCGATGACGGTCTCGGCGGTCGCCTGGATCGAGCGCGGCGATCCCGACGCCGCCGAGCGGGCTCTCGACGAGGTGGTCGCCCGCACCGACCTGGCCTCCGGCGGCGGTGGCTACAGCGCCCGCGGCACGCTCCTGGTCACCCAGGCCGAGATCGCTTTCGCCCGCGGCGACGTGGACAAGGGCTGCCGGATCGTCCAGCAGGCCGCCGAGGCGATGGCGGAGGTCCGCTTTCCGGGCCTGGGTGCCGACGCCGACATCGCGCCGTGGCGGATCTATGGCAACACCGTCGCGATCCTGGCGTTCGCCCTCCACGATCGGCCGGCCCAGGGGCGCGAGCTCTACCGCTGGCTCGTCGGGGCGCTGCCGCGCGTCATCGACCGCGAGCGCATCTTCGTCGACGTGCCGGTCGTCGGCCTGATGCTCTTCGCGCTCGGTACCTGGGCCCTGCGCTACGGCACGCTGCGGCCCGCCGAGGCGATCCGGCTGCTGGCACTGGCCGAGCGGCTGTCGTACCCGCGCTTCGTGCCGTCCCTCTCGTGGGACCGGGCCGTGGCCCGTTGCGAGGAGGCGGCGCCGGGCGAGCTGGCCCTTCTCGCCGCCGAGTACGGCGAACGCCGCGGGCACGCCCTGATGGACGAGACCCGCGACGTCGTCGCACGGCTGCTGGGCTAGTTCGGTCAGAGCTTCCGCGAGTACGACCGCACGGCCAGCGGCGCGAAGATCGCGACCACGGCGGCGCAGCCGAGCAGCGCCCAGCCGACCTCCGCGGTGACCTGGCCCTCGTTGATCAGGTCGCGGCACGCGGTGACCACGTGCGAGACCGGGTTGACCTTCACGAACGCCTCGAGCCAGCCCGGCAGCGACTCGGCCGGGACGAAGGCGTTGGACAGGAACGTCAACGGGAACATGATCATCATGGAGATGCCCTGCACCGCCTGCGCGGAGCGGGCCACGGTGCCGAGCCAGGTGAAGATCCAGGCCAGCGACCAGGCCGCGACGATGGTCAGCAGCCAGCCGCCCAGTGTGCCGAGGACGCCGCCGCCGGGCCGGTAACCCATCGCGATGCCGACCAGGATGGTCAGGGTCGCCGCGATCGTGTAGCGGATGACGTCGGCCAGCGCGGGCCCGGCCAGTGGAGCGATCCGGGCGATCGGCAGCGAGCGGAAGCGGTCGAAGACGCCCTTGTCCATGTCCTCGCGCAGCTGGGTACCCATCGCCATGCAGGTCGTGAGCGCGGTCTGAGCCAGGATGCCGGGGATGATCAGCGGCAGGTAGTCCTTGACGCTGCCAGAGATCGCGCCGCCGAAGATGTAGGCGAACATCGCGGTGAACAGCAGCGGCTGGATGGTCACGTCGAAGAACTGCTCCGGGTTGCGGCGCATCTTCTTCGTCGCGCGCCAGGCCATCGCCAGGGTCTGGTCGACGGTCTCGCGCAGGGACGGCCGGCTCGCCAGGTCCTCCGGTACGACGGCCGCGCGGACCGCCGGGGGAGCCTGCGGGCTCTCGGTGACTGCGGTCATCAGGCGACCTCCTCGGTCTCGTGGTCGTTCTGGTGGTCGTTCTCGGTGGGTTCGCTGTGGTGCCCGGTCAGGGCGAGGAAGACCTCGTCCAGCGTCGGCTGGCGCACGGTCGCCGTCGTGATGGACAGCTCGGCCTGGCGCAGCGCGATGAGCACGTCGCCGGCGCCGTCGGCGTTGGCGAGCGGGACGTTGAGCCCGCCGGCCTCCGGGGTGAGCACCGGCGCCTCGCCGAGTGCGCGCTCGACCACGGCGGCCGCCGCAGCGGTCTGGGTCCGGTCGGTGAGCCGCAGGTGCAGGGTCGAGGAGCCGACGCCGGCCTTGAGCTCCTCGGGCGTCCCTTCGGCGACCTTGCGACCGGCGTCGATGACCGCGATCCGGTCGGCCAGCTGGTCGGCCTCGTCGAGGTACTGCGTGGTCAGCAGGATCGTCGAGCCCTGCGCGACCAGCTCCCGGATGGTGTCCCACATCTGGCCACGGGTGCGCGGGTCGAGGCCGGTGGTCGGCTCGTCGAGGAAGATCAGCGGCGGACGCGAGATCAGCGACGCGGCGAGGTCGAGCCGGCGCCGCATGCCGCCGGAGAAGTTCTTGATCTGCCGGGTCGCCGCCTCGGTGAGGCCGAAGCGCTCGAGCAGGTCGGCCGCGATCGTGCGCGCGGCCGGCCATCGGTGGCCCAGCAGCCGGGCGAAGAGCACGAGGTTCTCGGTCGCCGTGAGGTTCTCGTCGACCGAGGCGTACTGGCCGGTGACACCGAGCAGCTGCCGGACCCGGTGCGGCTGGTCCACGACGTCGACACCGAAGATGGAGGCGCGCCCACCGTCGATGGGCAGCAGGGTCGCGAGCATGGAGAGCATGGTGGTCTTGCCGGCGCCGTTGGGGCCGAGCACGCCGAAGACCTCGCCGCGGACGACCTGGAGGTCGACGCCGTCGACGGCGCGGAAAACACTGGACCCTGGGCGACCGAAGGTCTTGACCAGGCCCGTCGCGTCGACGGCGAGGTCGTCGCGGGGCGTCGGAGAGGGGAGGGTGTCGTTCATGGACCCCAGCCTGGGAGGATCGGGTTTCAGTTCGGCTTCACCGGACCGGCCCGCGGTTTCAGTCGCCCCCAATAGCGGTTTCATGCAGGACCCTGTATGTTTATGCATATGAGCAAGGTGAAGGTCGCCGTCGCCGGCGCCAGTGGGTACGCCGGAGGCGAGGTGCTGCGCCTGCTGCTGGGTCACCCCGGCGTCGAGGTCGGCGCCATCACCGCGGGCAGCAACGCGGGGGAGCGGCTCGGAGCGCTGCAGCCCCACCTGTTGCCGCTGGCGGAGCGGGTGCTCGAGGCGACCACCGTCGACGTCCTCGCCGGTCACGACGTCGTCTTCCTCGGACTGCCGCACGGACAGTCCGGCGCGCTCGCCGAGAAGCTCGCCGCCCACGACCCGGACGTCGTCGTCATCGACTGCGGCGCCGACTTCCGGCTGGAGGACGCCGTGGCGTGGGAGCGCTTCTACGGCAGCCCCCATGCCGGGACCTGGCCCTACGGCCTGCCCGAGCTGCCCGGCGGCCGGGACGCGCTGCGCGGCGCGAAGCGGGTGGCGGTCCCCGGTTGCTACCCGACGATCTCCTCGCTCACCCTCGCCCCGGCCGTGGCCGCCGGACTCGTCGTCCCCGACGTCGTGGTCGTGGCCGCCTCCGGCACGAGTGGAGCTGGCAAGGCCGCGAAGGCGCACCTGCTCGGCAGCGAGGTGATGGGCAACGCGAGCGCCTACGGCGTGGGCGGGGTCCACCGGCACACGCCCGAGATCGTCCAGAACCTCGGCAGGCTCGTGGCCGGGGGTCCGGAGAGCGTCAAGGTCAGCTTCACTCCGCTGCTGGTCCCGATGCCACGAGGCATCCTCGCCACCTGCTCGGCTCCTCTCGCCGGCCCGGCGAGCGCCGAGGAGGCCCACGCGGTCTACGCCAAGGCGTACGCCGACGAGCCGTTCGTCCACATGCTGCCGGCGGGCCAGTGGCCGCAGACCCAGGCGGTGCTCGGCTCCAACGCCGTGCACCTGCAGGTGACCGTCGACGAGGCGGCCGGCCGGCTGGTGGCCGTCGGCGCGGTCGACAACCTGGCCAAGGGCACCGCCGGCGCCGCCGTGCAGTGCATGAACCTCGCCCTCGGTCTCGACGAGACCACGGGCCTCACGACGGTGGGACTGGCGCCATGACCGAGCAGACGTACTCCCTCTCCCGCTATCCCGAGACGCTGGCCGTCGTCCGGCTGCCGGCCGGGGCCGAGATTCCGCTGTGGGCGGAGTCGTCGTCGGTCTTCTCGATCACCGCGACGGCAGCCGAGACCTCGCTGGTGTGTGCCGGCCGGAGCGTGCCGAAGAAGGCCCGCCACCAGAAGCCGTTCACCGCGTTCTGCGTCGACGGCGAGCTCGACCTGGGTGCCGTCGGCGTCCTGGCCGGCTTGTTGACACCGCTCGCCGAGGCCGAGATCCCGGTCTTCACGCTCTCCACCTTCACCACGGACTGGATCCTGGTGCCGACCGGCATGGCCGACCGCGCTGAGGATGTCTGGCGACGATCGGGGCACACCGTCGCCCCCGCCGTCCCCGCCTGACCCTCCGCACCGAAGGAACACCACCACCCATGAGCGTCACCCATCCCGCCGGATTCGTCGCCGCCGGCGCCGCGATCGGCCTGAAGTCGACCGGGAAGAAGGACTTCGCCCTGGTCGTCAACCAGGGCCCCACGTTCGACTCCGCCTCGGTCTTCACCAGCAACCGCTGCAAGGCCAACCCCGTGCTGTGGAGCGAGCAGGTCGTCAAGGACGGCGTCGTGCGCGCCGTCGTCCTCAACTCCGGAGGGGCCAACTGCTACACCGGCCCCGAGGGCTTCCAGACCACCCACCAGGTCGCCGAGAAGGTCGGCGAGCTCGTCGGTGTCGCCGCCGGTGACGTCGTCGTCTGCTCCACCGGCCTGATCGGGCTGGTCAACGACCGACAGCTCCTCCTCGACGGCGTCGGCACCCTCCACGCCCGGCTCTCCGCCGACGGCGGTGACGACGCGGCCGAGGCGATCATGACGACCGACACGGTCAGCAAGCAGGTCGTCGTCACCGGTCCGGACGGGGCCGCCTGGTCGATCGGCGGCATGGCCAAGGGCGCCGGCATGCTCGCACCGGCCCTCGCGACGATGCTCGTGGTCATCACGACCGACGCCGTCGTACCCGCCGCCGATCTGGACGCCGCGCTCCGCGCCGCCACCCGGGTCAGCTTCGACCGGCTCGACTCCGACGGCTGCCAGTCCACCAACGACACGGTCACCCTGATGGCCAGCGGTGCCTCCGGCGTGGCCCCCGGCCTGGCCGACTTCACCGCCGCGCTCACCGAGGTCTGCACGTCGCTGGCGGTCAAGCTGCTCGCCGACGCGGAGGGCGCCGACCACGAGATCGCCATCACGACGATCAACGCGGCCAGCGAGGACGAGGCCGTCGAGGTCGGCCGCAGTGTCGCGCGGAGCAACCTGTTCAAGGCCGCCGTGTTCGGTAAGGACCCCAACTGGGGCCGCGTCCTCGCCTCCGTCGGCACGACGCGGGCCGAGTTCGACCCGGCCGACCTCGACGTCGCGATGAACGGCGTGTGGGTCTGCCGCAACAGCGCCCCCGCGGAGGACCCGTCGCTGGTCGACCTGTCCGCCCGCAAGGTCACCGTCACCATCGACCTCAAGGCCGGCGACGCCGAGGCGACCGTGTGGACCAACGACCTGACCCATGCCTACGTCCACGAGAACAGCGCGTACTCCTCATGAGCGACATCGAGACCCACGAGCCCGGCAAGCCCGACCAGTTCAAGGCCCACACCCTCGCCGGGGCGCTGCCCTGGCTGAAGGCCTACCACGGCAAGGTCGTCGTGATTAAGTACGGCGGCAATGCCATGACCGACGACACCCTCAAGCGGGCCTTCGCCGAGGACATCGCGTTCCTGCGCTTCGCGGGGTTCCGCCCGGTCGTCGTCCACGGCGGCGGTCCGCAGATCTCCACCATGCTCGACCGGCTCGGCATCGAGTCGGAGTTCCGTGGCGGCCTGCGGGTCACCACGCCCGAGGCGATGGACGTCGTGCGGATGGTGCTCGTCGGTCAGGTCCAGCGCGAGCTGGTCGGCCTGATCAACGAGCACGGCCCGCTCGCGGTCGGGCTGTCCGGCGAGGACGCCGGGCTGTTCACCGCCGAGCAGACCGGCACGGTGGTCGACGGCGAGGAGGTCGACCTCGGCCTGGTCGGCGAGGTCGCCCAGGTCCGTCCCGAGGCGGTCCTCGACCTGATCGAGGCCGGCCGGATCCCGGTCGTCTCCAGCGTCGCACCCGACATCGACGGTGTCGTCCACAACGTCAACGCCGACTCCGCGGCCGCCTCGCTCGCCGCCGCCCTCGGTGCCGAGAAGCTCCTCGTCCTCACCGACGTCGAGGGCCTCTACCTCGACTGGCCCGATCCCGAGGAGGTCATCGGCGAGATCAGCCCGGAGGCGCTGGAGGAGATCCTCCCGTCGCTCGCCAGCGGCATGATCCCCAAGATGAGCGCCTGCCTCCAGGCGGTGCGCGACGGCGTGAAGCGCGCGACGGTCGTCGACGGGCGCCAGGCCCACGCCGTCCTGCTCGAGCTGTTCACCGACGAGGGCGTCGGCACCCAGGTGCTGCCCGGCGTCACCACCAAGACCCGCAAGGCCCGGGAGGCCCTGAAGTGACGACGACCCCGACCCCGAGCACGACCGAGTGGACCGAGCGCTACGCCGGCGCGCTCATGAACACCTTCGGCCCGCCCAAGACGGTCCTGGTCAAGGGTGAGGGCGCCCACGTGTGGGACGCCGACGGCCGTGAGTACGTCGACCTGCTCGGCGGCATCGCCGTCAACGCGCTCGGTCACGCCCACCCGCGTCTCGTGGCCGCCGTGACCGAGCAGCTGCAGACCCTCGGTCACATCTCGAACTTCTTCGCCAGCGCACCGCAGATCACCCTCGCCGAGCGCCTGGTCGGGCTGCTCGGGGCCGACGCTCGGGTGTTCTTCACCAACTCGGGCTCCGAGGCCAACGAGACGGCGTTCAAGCTGACCCGGCGCACCGGACGGACCAAGATCGTCGCCACCGAGGGCTCCTTCCACGGCCGCACTCTGGGGGCGCTCGCGCTGACCTCCAAGGAGGCCTACCGGGCACCCTTCGAGCCGCTGCCCGGCGACGTCGTGTTCGTGCCCTACGGCGACGAGGCCGCTCTCGCCGCCGCCGTCGACGTCGATACCGCCGCGGTGCTCGTCGAGCCGATCCAGGGGGAGGCCGGGGTGATCGTGCCGGCGCGCGGCTACCTGCCCGCCGCCCAGCGGATCGCCCACGAGCACGGCGCGCTGCTCTGGCTCGACGAGATCCAGACCGGCGTCGGCCGGACCGGCGCCTGGTTCGCCCACCAGAACCCGGCGCTCGTCGACGCGCCGGTCACGCCCGACATCGTCACGGTCGCCAAGGGCCTCGCCGGCGGTATCCCCATCGGCGCCTGCCTGGCGACCCACGGCTCCGGCAAGCTGTTCGACCCGGGCAACCACGGCACCACCTTCGGCGGCAACCCGGTCGCGGCGGCGGCCGCGCTCGCTGTCCTCGACGTGCTCACCGAGGACGACCTGCTGGCGCGCGCAACCGCGATCGGTGCTCGGCTCCGTGCGGGCGTCGGCACCGATGCCCGCGTGCGGGAGACCAGGGGAGCGGGCCTGCTCGTCGGGCTCACCCTGGTCGAGCCGAAGGCGGCCGAGGTCGTCGCCGCCGCGCAGGACGCCGGCTTCATCGTCAATGCCGCCACCCCCGAGCGGATCCGGATCGCGCCCCCTCTCGTTCTCACCGACGCGGACGCCGAAGCGTTCCTCGCCGCGTGGCCCCGCATCCTCGACCACGCAGGGCTCGACCAGACGGGAGTGACACCGTGACCCGCTCGTTCCTCCGCGACGACGACCTGACCCCGGCCGAGCAGGCCGAGGTGCTCGACCTGGCCGCGGACCTCAAGGCGCACCCCTACGACAGCAAGCCGCTCGCCGGGCCCCGCACCGTCGCGATGATCTTCGACAAGCCGACGCTGCGGACCCAGGCGTCCTTCGCCGCCGGCATCGCCGAGCTCGGCGGCCACCCGATGCTCGTCGACGGCACCCTGGCCGGCATCGGCAAGCGCGAGTCGGTCGCCGACGTCGCCCGGGTGCTCGGCCGCCAGGCCGCGCAGATCGTGTGGCGCACCTACGCGCAGGCCAGCCTCGACGAGATGGCCGCGTACGCCGGTGTCCCGGTCGTCAACGCGCTGACCGACGACTTCCACCCGTGCCAGCTGCTCGCCGACCTGCTCACGATCCGGGAGCGCAAGGGCGAGCTGGCGGGCCTGACCGCGACCTTCCTCGGCGACGGCGCCTGCAACATGGGCAACTCGTGGCTGCTCGCCGGCGCCACCGCCGGGATGCACGTGCGGATCAGTGGCCCCAGCGGCTACGTCCCCGCGCCCGCGATGTTCGATCGGGCCGGCGAGATCGGAGCCGCCACCGGCGGATCCGGCACGGCTGTCGCCGACCCGCGCGACGCGGTCGCCGGCGCCGACATCGTGATCACCGACACCTGGGTGTCGATGGGCAAGGAGGACGAGGCGTCCGAGCGGCGCGCGGTCTTCGGCCCCTGGTCGGTGACGCCCGACCTGGTCGCCGCCGCGAAGTCCGACGCCATGGTGTTGCACTGCCTGCCGGCGTACCGCGGGATGGAGATCGCCGCCGAGGTCCTCGACGGCCCGCGCAGCGTCGTGTGGGACGAGGCCGAGAACCGTCGTCACGCGCAGAAGGCGATCCTGACCTGGCTCGAGGGCCGGCGGTCCTGACATGAACGAGCACGCCCTGACCCCGATGACGAAGAGTGCCCGACTGGCGCTCGTCGTCGAGCTCCTGGAGACCCGCGAGGTGCGCTCCCAGCCCGAGCTCGCCGACCTCCTCGGCGGCCGGGGCGTGCACGTCACCCAGGCCACGCTCAGCCGCGACCTCGTCGAGCTCGACGCGGTCCGGGTCCGCTCGGCGAGCGGCGCCCTCGTCTACGCGGTCCCCGCCGAGGGCGGCGACCGCTCACCTGTCACGGGGGAGAGCGCCGCCTCCCAGCACCGGCTGTCCCGGCTGGCCTCCGAGCTGCTGGTCAGCGCCGAGGCCAGCGCCAACCTGGTCGTCCTGCGCACTCCGCCGGGTGCGGCGCAGTTCCTGGCCAGCGCGATCGACAAGGTGGAGCTCTCCGATGTGCTCGGGACCATCGCGGGCGACGACACTGTGCTCGTGATCGGGCGCGATCCTGCCGGGGGAGACGCCCTGGCCCACAAGTTCACCGCACTCGCCGAGGGCGACACCCGAAAGGAACCATGAGTTGAGCAAGGTCCTGACCTCCCTTCCCCAGGGGGAGCGCGTCGGCATCGCCTTCTCCGGCGGCCTCGACACCTCCGTGGCCGTGGCGTGGATGCGCGACAAGGGTGCGATCCCGTGCACCTACACGGCCGACATCGGTCAGCCCGACGAGCCCGACATCGCCGGCGTCCCCGTCCGGGCCCGCGAGTACGGCGCCGAGATCGCCCGCGCTGTCGACATCAAGCCCCAGCTGGTCGAGGAGGGCCTCGCCGCCCTGGCGTGCGGCGCCTTCCACATCCGCTCGGGCGCCAAGGCCTACTTCAACACGACCCCGCTCGGCCGCGCCGTCACCGGCACCATGCTCGTGCGCGCCATGCAGGCCGACGACGTCAACATCTGGGGCGACGGCTCGACCTACAAGGGCAATGACATCGAGCGGTTCTACCGCTACGGCCTGATGGCCAACCCCGAGCTGCGCATCTACAAGCCGTGGCTCGACGCCGACTTCGTCGCCGAGCTCGGCGGCCGCCACGAGATGAGCGAGTGGCTCGTCGCGCACGGCCTGCCCTACCGGGACTCCACCGAGAAGGCCTACTCCACCGACGCCAACATCTGGGGTGCGACGCACGAGGCCAAGACCCTCGAGCACCTCGACGTCTCGCTCGAGATCGTCGAGCCGATCATGGGCGTGAAGTTCTGGGACCCGTCCGTCGCGATCGAGACCGAGGACGTGTCGATCACGTTCGAGGCCGGCCGGCCGGTCGCCGTCAACGGCCGTCGGTACGACGACCCGGTCGCCCTGGTCGTCGAGGCCAACGCGATCGGGGGTCGCCACGGCCTGGGCATGTCCGACCAGATCGAGAACCGGATCATCGAGGCGAAGTCCCGCGGCATCTACGAGGCGCCCGGCATGGCGCTGCTGTTCGCGGCGTACGAGCGGCTGCTCAACGCGATCCACAACGAGGACACCCTCGCCAACTACCACCTGGAGGGCCGCAAGCTCGGCCGCCTGCTCTACGAGGGCCGCTGGCTCGACCCGCAGGCGCTGATGCTGCGGGAGTCGATCCAGCGCTGGATCGCCTCGCTCGTCACCGGCACGGTGACGCTGCGGCTGCGTCGTGGCGACGACTACACGATCCTGCGCACCGAGGGCGAGAACTTCTCCTACCACCCGGAGAAGCTCTCGATGGAGCGCGTCGAGAACGCCGCCTTCGGCCCGACCGACCGCATCGGCCAGCTCACCATGCGCAACCTCGACATCGCCGACTCGCGCGCGAAGCTCGAGGCGTACGCCGCCCAGCCCCTCGACCAGGGCACGGTCCTGGTCGAGCACGGCACCTTGTTCGGCGAGCTGCCGGCAGGCGGCTACGATCAGATCACCGCCAACCCCGACGGCGGCGACGAGGGCGAGGCGATCCTCGAGGAGGCCGCCATGGAGCTCGGGACCGACTGAGGTGCACCACGAGCCGACCCGGCGCACGGTGGCGCGGGTGCTGCCGGTCAGCAGCGAGGGCAAGGTCCTCCTGCTGCTCGGCTGCGACCCGGCGGTGCCGGAGGTGCGCTACTGGTTCACCGTCGGGGGAGCCGCCGACGAGGGGGAGACCCTCGCCCGGGCCGCCGCCCGCGAGCTGCGGGAGGAGACGGGCATCGTCGTCGACCCCGCCGAGCTCGGTGCGCCGTTCGGCACGTTCGAGGTGGAGTTCTCCTGGGACGGGCGCGCCTACGTCAACGACTCGACGCTGTTCGCGCTCGCCCTCGACGAGACGCCCATCAGCTTCGACGGTCTCGACCGGCTGGAGTCGCAGTCGATCTTCGACGCCGCCTGGTGGACCCCTGAGGATCTCGACGACGACGGCCGCGCGGTCGACCCGCGGCTGATCGACCAGATGCGGGCGGCCATCGCGCACGTCCGGGGAGGAACTTCATGAACGACGCGAGCACCGCTGGGCAGACGCAGGGCGGCAAGCTGTGGGGCGGCCGCTTCGCGGGCGGTCCGTCGCCGGAGCTCGAGGCGCTGTCCCGCTCGACCCACTTCGACTGGCGCCTGGGGCTGTACGACATCGCCGGGTCGCACGCGCACGCCAAGGCGCTCGGCGCGGCCGGCCTGCTCACCGCCGACGAGGAGACCGAGCTCCACCGCGGGCTCGACGCCTTGGCCCGCCGGTTCGCCGACGGCTCGCTGCGGCCGGACCCCTCCGACGAGGACGTCCACGGCGCGCTCGAGCGGCTCCTCATCGAGGAGGTCGGCACCGAGGTGGGCGGCAAGCTGCGGGCCGGACGCTCGCGCAACGACCAGATCGCGACGCTGTTCCGGTGCTACCTGCTCGACCACTCGGTCGCCGTCGCCGAACTGGTCCTCGACCTGGTCGACGCGCTCGCCGGTCAGGCCGAGCAGCACCTGACCTCGGTGGGCGGGGGACCCGCGATCATGCCGGGCCGCACCCACCTGCAGCACGCCCAGCCCGTCCTGCTGTCCCACCACCTGCTCGCGCACGCGTGGGCCCTGCTCCGTGACGTCGACCGGCTCGCCGACTGGCGACGCCGGGTGGCCGGCGACTCGCCGTACGGCTCCGGGGCCCTGGCCGGCCAGAGCCTCGGGCTCGACCCGGAGCTGGTCGCCCGGGAACTCGGGTTCACCGGCTCGACGGCCAACTCGATCGACGGGACGGCGTCGCGCGACTTCGTCGCCGAGTTCGCATTCGTCGCCGCCCAGATCGGCGTCGACATCAGCCGGATAGCCGAGGAGATCATCCTCTGGGCGACCAAGGAGTTCGGCTTCGCGACGCTCCACGACTCGTGGTCGACGGGCTCGAGCATCATGCCGCAGAAGAAGAACCCGGACATCTCCGAGCTCGCCCGCGGCAAGGCGGGCCGCCTGGTCGGCAACCTGACCGGGCTGCTCACGACCCTCAAGGCCCTCCCGCTCGCCTACAACCGCGATCTGCAGGAGGACAAGGAGCCGGTCTTCGACTCCGTCGACACCCTCGAGGTGCTCCTGCCAGCGTTCACCGGCCAGGTGGCGACCCTGGTGTTCGACACGGACCGGATGGGCGAGCTCGCGCCCCAGGGTTTCTCGCTCGCCACCGACATCGCGGAGTGGCTCGTGAAGCAGGGAGTCCCGTTCCGCGTCGCCCACGAGCTCGCCGGCGCCTGCGTGCGCGCGTGCGAGGGTCGCGGCATCGAGCTCGACGAGCTCACCGACGACCAGTTCGCGGCCATCTCGCCCCACCTCACGCCCGATGTCCGCTCCGTCCTGACGGTCGAGGGATCGGTCGCGTCGCGTGACGGCCGGGGCGGCACCGCACCGGCGCGCGTCGCCGAACAGCTCGCTGACCTGCGCAAACGCGTCCAGGAGACCCGCGCCGGCCGCTGAGGGCCACCCCGATTTGCAACGAGGGGGACAGGTGCTGTTAATGTTCATCTCGTTGCGGGGAACGCAGCAAGACCTCCGGGGCAAGGCCTCAAACAAGAGGGCTTCGCTACGTCCGCACACCGTCTCGACGGTGTCTGCAACACGGTTCAGACCCGGCTCTGAGACTCCAGAAGACCGGAGTTGACGAGCGGGATCCGAACCAGTAACGTTTCACAGGTTGCCCCGCGACCGAAGGCCCAACAGGGTCGGAGGCGCGAGTGCGTGTGATGTTTGAGAACTCAACAGTGTGTCATGCATAGATTGTTGTGACGTTTGTGTGCACTCGGATCTTGATGGTTTGGGTGTGTGTTTTCGGCAATGATGATTCTGATGACAGTT
>NZ_JAVFWN010000018.1 GCF_030929495.1 Nocardioides sp. LHD-245
CATCAAGAACGCGCCCTTGAGGTGCACGCCCATGACCAGGTCCCAGTCGTCCTCGGTCATCTTGAACAGCAGGTTGTCGCGGGTGATGCCCGCGTTGTTGACCAGGATGTGGATGCCGCCCAGCTCGGTCACGACCCGCTCGATCGCGGCCTCGACCGACGCGCCGCCGGAGACGTCGGCGCCCACGCCGACGGCCTTCGCGCCCGCGACCAGCGGCAGCTTCGCTGCGGCCTCGGCCGCGGCGGCCTCGTCGAGGTCGACGATCGCGACCGACGCGCCCTCCTCGGCGTAGCGGGTGGCGGTGCCGAACCCGATCCCGCGCGCGGCTCCGGTGATGACGGCGACTCGCCCGTCGAAACGACCCATCTGCTTACCTCAGCTCTCTCTGCCCGGGTCTGGACCCAGGCGCGCGTCCGATTCGGCCGCAGCCTACGACGCCAGCGCGGCGCGCAGACTGGCGGCGTACTCCGCCGACTCTCCCGCGGCGTACTTCGTGCGCGGCCAGAAGAAGCCGCGCAGACCGTCGCCCTTGGTGCGCGGGACGACGTGCAGGTGCAGGTGCGGCACCGACTGGCTGACCACGTTGTTCATCGCCACGAAGCTGCCCTGGGCGCCCAGTCCCTCGACCACGGCGGTCGCCAGCCGCTGCGCGGCGGCCAGGAAGCCGTCGCGCTGGTCGGCCGGCAGGTCGGGCAGCGTGACGACGTGGGTGCGGGGCACGAGCAGGACGTGGCCCTTGAACACCGGGCGGCGGTCGAGGAAGGCGAGCAGGCCGGGCTCGTCCAGGACGACGTCGGCCTCGGCGTCGCCGGCCACGATCGTGCAGAACACGCAGTCGTCCGTCATCCGTCGTCCCGCCCCACACCGCGCAGGAAGGTGCGCACCGCGACGTCGCCGGCCCGGCTTCGCGGGAGGGTGCCGTGGTTGATGGCCTCGGCCGCCGCGTAGCCGATCGAGTAGAGCGCGGCGATCACCCAGTCCGGGCCGGCCGAGGCGTCGATCGCCCCCTCCTCGGCCGCGCGGACGACGACCTCGCGCAGCTCCGCGCTGTCGTCCTGGTCGTCCGCACCGGAGCCGCCGAAGCGGGCGGGGTCGGCGTAGAGGTAGATGACCGCGTCGCCGACGTCGACGATGGCCCGCAGCAGCGCCGCGAGCTCCTCCGCCGCGCTGGCACAGCCCTGGACCGCCGCGCCCGCGGCCTCGCCGAGCACCAGGAGGGCATGGTCGCGGGCCGCCAGCACCAGGCTCTGCCGGTCCGGGAAGTAGCGGTGCAGGGTGCTGCGGCTGACCTGGGCACCGGTCGCCACCTCGCCCAGGGAGGCGTTCCAGTCCCGGCTCCAGAGCGCCACGGCCGTGTCGACGATCGCGCGGCGGGTGCGCTCGCGGACCCCCGAGAGCGACCCCGTCGCCGCAGCCTGCCCGATCCCGCTCGTCACGATCGCGAACGCTACCAAGATGCCCCATCATGAGACTTAGTTGTTGCAAAATAGTACATCTGTGTCTCATAGTGGTGGACCGTCGTCGCCCGCCCGAGGAGCAGCCGTGGCCTACGCCGTCCCGACCGTCAAGCCCGATCCCGGCGCCACCCCCGAGATGAGCGTGCGCGACAAGCTCACGCTGCTGGGTGGCTACATCGGCCCGCACCGCCGCCTGCTGGCCGTCGGCGTGCTGCTCGGCCTCCTCGGCACCGCGGCCGAGCTCGCCACGCCGATGGTCACCAAGTGGGTGCTGGACGGGCTGTCCGTCGAGGCGTCCCTGCGCACCCCGGTCGTGATCCTCGGCGTGCTGCTGGTGGCGGGCACCTTCGTCGGGCTGGTCCAGGGCATCATGCTCGGCACGCTGGCAGAGCGGATCATCCTCGCCACCCGCACCGGGATGGTGCGCCACCTCCTGGGCGTCCGGGTCCGCGAGCTCGACAACCGCTCCGAGGGCGAGATGGTCGCTCGGGTCACCTCCGACACCCTGCTCATCCGTGAGGCCGCGACGACCAGCGTCGTGTACGGCGTCAACGGGCTGATCAGCGTCGTCGGCTCGCTCGTGCTGATGGCCTATCTCGACTGGAGCCTGCTCCTGGTCACCCTCGCCGTCGTCGTCACGGTCGCGGTGGCCGCGCTGCTGCTCATGCCCAGCCTGGCCCGGGCCTACCAGGAGTCCCAGGCCGAGATCGGCGAGATGGGCGGCCGCCTGTCCGGTGTGCTCCGCGCCCTGCGCACGGTGAAGGCCAGCCGGGCCGAGGAGCGGGAGGCCGAGCGGATCAGCGAGTTCGCCCACCGCTCGGCGGTGTCGGCGGTGCGCGCGGTGCGGCTGGAGACGGTGGCGTGGACCATCACGGGGGCCGGCATCAACCTCGCCGTGATGCTGGTCCTGGGCTTCGGCGCCTACCGGGTCGGCGCGGACGCGCTGGAGGTGAGCGCCCTCATCGCGTTCCTGCTCTACCTCTTCGGGCTGACCTGGCCGGTGATGATGCTGACGATGGCGCTCACCGCGCTGCAGTCGGGCCTGGCGGCGGCGGCCCGGATCGCCGAGGTCACCGGCATGGAGCTGGAGGTGCACCACGCGCGACCCGACGCCGAGCTCCCCACGCCGGACGCCGCCGGCTCCCTGGAGCTGCGTGGGGTCCGGGTCCGGTATGCGCCCGAGGCGCCGTGGGCGCTCGACGGCGTCGACATCGTCATCCCGCGCCGCGGCCACACCGCGATCGTCGGCCCGTCCGGCGCCGGCAAGACCACCGTCCTGTCCGTGCTGCTCCGCTTCCTCGACCCCGACGCCGGGGAGGTGCTGCTCGACGGCGTCCCCTACGACCGGTGGCCGCTGCGCGACCTGCGCCGCCGGATCGCGTACGTCGAGCAGGACACCCCGCTCGTGCCGGGCACGCTGCGCGAGAACCTCTGCTACGCGGCGCCCGAGGCGCCGGAGCCGGAGCTGTGGCGCGCCCTGGAGGTGGTGCGGATGGCCGGCCGCGCGCGGTCCCTGCCCGCGGGGCTGGACACCGAGATCGGCCCGACCACCCTCTCCGGCGGCGAGCGCCAGCGGGTGGCCGTGGCTCGCGCCCTGGTCGCCGACCCCGAGCTGCTGCTGCTCGACGAGGTGACCGCGCAGCTGGACGGGATCACCGAGGCGGCGGTGGCCGAGGGCATCCGGCGCCAGGCGGGGCGCGGCGCGGTGGTCACCATCGCGCACCGGCTCTCGACCGTGCTGGACGCCGACCAGATCGTGGTCCTCGAGGCCGGCCGGGTGCGCTCGGTCGGCAGCCACGCCGCGCTGCTGCAGAGCGACACCCTGTACGCCGAGCTGGTGGCCGCGCTGCGGATCGCCGCCGCCGAGCCGGCGTAGGGCGCAGGCCGGAGATCAGGCCGCGCCCTGCTCCTCGGCCCACGCGTCGCGGGTGGCGACGGCGATGTCGGGGTGGTCGGAGAACAGCGCGTCGACGCCCGCGTCGAGGAACGCGTCGATCTCGCCGGGGAGGTCACCGGGTGCGTTCGGGTCGGTGCCGATGCGGTGGTCGGCCGGCAGGAACTGGTTCTCCAGGCGCATCGTCCAGGTGACGACGCTGAGCCCGGCCGCGTGCGCGTCCGACACGAGGGCGCTCGGCGCGGCCAGGGCGCCGGACGCGTCGCGCGGGACGACCAGGTTCTTGGTCGGCGCCACCCACTCGGCGTACGACGCGATGTCGGCCAGGCCCGCGGGCGTGACGAGGTCGGCGTAGGTGGTGGCGGAGCCGGCGGCTCGCAGGTCGTACGGCGCGCCGCTGCCGTCGACGAGCTGCGCGAGCGGGACCCGGGTCATCGTGTCGAGGCGGCGGAGGTTGCCGGTCTCGAAGGACTGGATGACGACCTTCGCGTTCCTCCGGTCGAGGCCGTTGCGCCGCAGGGTGCGGACGAGCGGCTCCTCGAGCGCGAGCCCGATCGAGTCGAAGTACGTCGGATGCTTGGTCTCCGGTGCGATGCCGATGGTGCGTCCGCTGCGGCCGGACTCGCGCTTGACCAGCTCGATGACCTCGTCGAGGGTGGGCACCTCGAACTGGCCGTCGTAGCGGGTGTTTCCGGGCCGGACCTGCGGCAGCCGCTCCTGGGCGCGCAGCGTCTTGAGCTCTGCGAGCGTGAAGTCCTCGGTGAACCAGCCGGTGACCGTGACGCCGTCGATGGTCTTGGTGGTGCGTCGCCCGGCGAACTCGGGCCGTTGGGCGACGTCGGTCGTGCCGCCGATCTCGTTCTCGTGGCGGGCGACCAGGACGCCGTCCTTGGTCGAGACCAGGTCGGGCTCGACGTAGTCGGCACCCATCCGGATCGCGAGGCGGTACGCCGCCAGGGTGTGCTCGGGCCGGTAGCCGGAGGCGCCGCGGTGGGCGATCACGCTCGGCTCTCCGGCGGCGTGGCGATCGGGGCCGGGTCGGTGGTCGCGGTCCGCGTCCGGAGCCGCGTGGGCGGGGACGGCCGCCACGCCGAGGGCGGCGACGGCGGTGGACGTGACGGTCAGCAGTGCGCGCCGCAGCGCGGGGGTCTTCCGAGAGGTCATGGCCGCCAGCCGACCAGCCGCAGGTGGCCCCGTGGAGAGAGCGGGGTGAACGTCGGTCGGCGAGCAGGAGGATCCCGCCGGGCGACTGTGGCCATGCCCACAAGAGCCTGCCTCCGTTCGGGGGTAGGGCCGCGGGGCGGGCGACCGGGACAATGGGCCGGTGGCGTACTGGCACCGGACTGCACCGCACACCTTCGCCCCCACCGAGCACGTGGGCGGCGCCTGGGACCGCGCGACCCAGCACATCGCACCCGCCCTCGGGGTCCTCGCGCACGAGGTCGAGCGCCACCGCGACGCGCGGCGCTCCGACGGGCTCGTCGTGAGCCGGCTCTCCTACGACATCCTCGGGACGGTGCCGATCGAGCCGATCGACGTCGTGGTTGAGGTGCTGCGCCCGGGCCGCACGATCGAGCTGGTGCAGGCGACCGCGTCGTTCGCCGGACGTCCCGTCGTGCTGCTGCGCGCCTGGCTGGCCGAGCCCTATGACACCACTCCCCTCGCCGGCACCGACCTCCCCTCGATCCCGGGCCCCGACGAGATGGAGCCGTGGGACATGGCGGGCCTGTGGGCCGGCGGGTTCATCGCCTCCCTCGAGGTCCGTCGCACGGCGCTCGGGCCCGGCCGGTCGATGGTCTGGGTCCGCACCCCGCACCCACTCGTCGCCGACGAGCCGGTCAGCCGTCTCGCCTCCGTCGCGGGCCTGGTCGACGTCACCAACGGGATCGCCGTGCGCACCGACCCCGCCGAGGTCGCCTTCCCGAACCTCGACCTGACCGCCCACTTCCTGCACGCCCCCGCCGAGGGGTGGCTCGGGCTCGACACGACCCAGTCGTACGGCGCCGGCGGCATCGGCGTGACCAGCTCGAAGATGCACGACGAGAACGGGCCGCTCGGCACGATCGCGCAGACCCTCACCGTGCGCCCGTAGATTGGTCACATGCGCGTCGCCGTCGTCGGAGGTCACGGACAGATCGCCCGCCTGCTGCATCCACTGCTGGTCGCGGCCGGGCACCAGCCGGTCGCGTTGGTGCGCCGCGAGGACCAGCGGTCCGCGCTCGAGGCGCTGGGCGCCGAGGTCCGGCTGCTCGACATCGAGAACGACGACGTCGACGCCTTCGCCCGCGCCTTCGCCGGCTGTGACGCCGTCGTGTTCAGCGCCGGCGGCGGCCCCGACGGCAACGCCGCGCGCAAGCGGACGGTCGACCTCGAGGGCTCGCTGAAGTCGGCCGCGGCCGCCGCCCTCGCCGGCATCGACCGGTTCGTCCAGATCTCGGCGATCGACGTCGACCGCCCCGTCGCCCCCGACACCGGCGAGGTGTGGGCGGCGTACGTCGCCGCCAAGCGCGACGCCGACGCCGCCCTGCGCGCCGGCCCCCTGGACTGGACGATCCTGCGCCCCGGCCGGCTCACCGACGCCCCCGCGACCGGTCAGGTCGCGCTGGGCCCGGACGTCGCGCGCGGCGACGTGACCCGGGCCGACGTCGCCGCCGTCGTGGCCGCGGTGCTGGACCGCCCCGAGTCCGCCCGGCACCAGTGGAACCTGGTCGGCGGCGACGTACCGGTCGCCGAGGCGGTCGCGGCGGCGCTCGGCTCCTGAGCGGGAACCGGCCCACGGGATTATCCGGTGGGCGGTCCTGGTTGTGGCCCGGTAGACTGGTCGACACAACTCAAGAGGGGCTGATCGGTTTCGACTTGGGACGTTTGTTCCAGGGGAAGCGGGTCGAGAAGCCAGCGTCATCTCGTAAACGATCGCTGGAAACCTATAACTGCCAACACCAATCGCAGTTCCTTCGCTCTCGCTGCCTGAGCAGTGATCGAAGCGTCTGACCGGGCATCCGTCTCCGTCCCGGATCCAGACGTCATCTAGGAGACTTGCTGCGTCGCTCCAGTCGGGAGGGTGACGCGGGACTCAAACCCGGCTGGGCCTGTCGATGACGTGTTCGTGCGAGCATCGGGGCCGAGAAGACGCCACCACGGACTGCACCCGGAGAAGACCTGGCTCGGCGCTCGAGGACCGGGGTTCGATTCCCCGCAGCTCCACGCACGGACGGACCGACGTGGCCCGCGCATCGCGCGGACCACGTCGGTCTCGTCATGTCCGGGCCCGCCCCGGACCTGTCAGTCCAGGAAGCCTGCCAACCAGTCCGCGACCACGGGGATGTCGAGGCGCTGATAGCCGTCGAGGTAGCGGCAGTTCTCCGTGTAGCCGTACGACGTCACGCCGACGACGGCCTCGCCGAGCCACAGTGAGCCACCCGAGTCGCCGAAGCAGGTGCCGCCGGTGCCGAACGGGTCCTTCTCGTTGCCGTTGGTCTGGATGATCTGCGGGGTGATCTTCTGGCCGGGCATGTCGACGTAGCGGCGGATGATCGGATAGCTCATCGGCGTGGGCTTCTGCGGCCCCGTGTCGGCCTGGCGCACCTCGGTGCCGTAGCCCACGGCGCGGAAGAGCGTCTGGCGCGGCTGCCGGATCGCGTCGGCGGTGCCCACCTCGGCGAGAGGTGCGGGCGCGATGTCGGTGACCGGCGCGTCGAGCACCACGACACCGACGTCGTTCCAGTTCCTCAGATCCGTGAAGTCGCTGTAGTCCGGGTGGGTGTGGGCGGTGCCCGACAGGTAGCCGGCCGCGGCCAGCTCGGCGGAGGTGTAGCCGGCCGCCGGATCCGCGGCCACCGGCAGCGGCGACGGCGGCGCCTCCGCGACCACGCTGTCGAAGGTCACCAGCGTCTTGCCGAGCGTGCCCGCCGTGCAGTGGGCCGCGGTGACCAGCACCGTCGGGCTGACCAGCGTGGCCGAGCAGCGGAACCGGCCGTCGGCGTCGTAGAACGCGATCAGGCCGACGTTCGGATGGGTGTCGCCGTCGACGGTGCCACCGGTACTGGCGCCGGCGGGCGAGGCAGGTGCGACGAGACCGAGGCCGGCCAGGGCGGCGACAGCCAGGGTGAGGAGCCGAGTGTGCATTTTCTTCCCCCTTGGATGAGCTCACCGGTGTGAGCTCGACCTCAGTCCAGCACTGCACGGGCCTCGGGGGAAGGCGTCCGGGTCACGAACCTCCGGGGTCCTCGCCGAGCAGCCGGACGGCGTTGTGCCAGCACACGTCCCGCAGCCAGTCGTCGCCGAGACCGAGGCGGGCCAGGCCCTCGAGCTGCGTGACGTACGGGTACGGGATCGTCGGGAAGTCCGAGCCGAGCAGCACCTTGGGCTGCAGGTCCCTCAAGCGGGGCAGCAGCGAGGCCGGGTAGGCGGCGGCCTGGTCGAAGAAGTCGGTGAACACCATCGTGGTGTCGAGGTGGACGTTCTCGTAGCGCTCGGCGAGCTCCAGGAAGTCCTCGTACTCCGGCGCCCCCATGTGCGCGACGAGCAGGCACAGACGCGGGTGGCGGCGCAGGAGACGGGCCACGGAGTCCGGGCCGGTGAACTCGTTGCCGACCGGTCCCGAGCCGGCGTGCACGGTCACCGGCGTCCCGGCCTCCTCCAGGACGCCCCAGACCGGGTCGAGGACCGGGTCGTCGGCGACGAACTCCCCCACCTGCAGGTGGATCTTGAAGATCCGGACGCCGTCCGCGACCAGGCCGGCGACGTACCGCTCCGCCTCGGGCTCGGGGTAGAACGTGGCCGACCACAGCACCTCGGGCACGGTGGCGGCGAACTCGCGCGACCAGTCGTTGAGGTAGGTCGCCACCCCCGGCTTGTGGGCGTAGGGATGGGTGGGGAAGCGGCGGACGCCGAAGGCGCGCAGCTGGGCGATCCGCTCCTCCAACGGGCCGCGGTAGCGGATCGGCCACGGCCGTCCGATCTTCGGGCCAGCGGCGTCGAACACCGCCCAGACCGCGCGCTCGATGTTGGGCGGCAGGAAGTGGGTGTGGAGGTCGAGGAGTCCGGGCAGGTCGAGCCGCTCCCAGAACGCGCGGACCTCGGGAGCCTCGTGGACCAGGTCAGTCACGCATGCCCTTGAGGCGGCGGCCGATGGCCTCCTGCTTCTCCCTGTCGGCGGTGCGCTCGGCGATCGCCTGGCGCTTGTCCCACGACTTCTTGCCCTTGGCGAGCCCGATCTCGATCTTGGCGCGGCCCTTGACGAAGTACAGCGCGAGCGGGATCACGGTGTGCCCCTTCTCGCTGACCTTGCGCTCGATCTTGTCGATCTCGGCCCGGTTGAGGAGCAGCTTGCGCTTGCGGCGCGCGGCGTGGTTGGTCCAGGTGCCCTGGGCGTACTCGGGAATGTGCACGCCGTGCAGCCAGGCCTCGCCGCGCTCGATGTCGACGAAGCCGTCGACCAGGCTGGCCCGGCCGAGCCGCAGCGACTTCACCTCGGTGCCCTGGAGCACCAGTCCGGCCTCGAAGGTGTCCTCGATGTGGTAGTCGTGGCGCGCCTTCTTGTTGGACGCGACGAGCTTGCGCCCGTTCGCGTCCTCCTGCTTCGCACCGGACTTCCCCGACGACTTGGCCATGCCGCCCCCCTTTCCGGCCCAGTCTCTCAGGAGCGCGCAACGCGTTTCCGCGCAGGTGCGCCTCAGAGGTACGGCATCGGGTCCACCGGGTCCCCGTTGCGCATCACGATGAAGTGCAGGTGGCAGCCGGTGGACCAGCCGGTGGCGCCGGAGTAGCCCACGACCTGGCCGCGGGTCACCGTCGCGCCCTTGCTGACGGCGTACTTGCTCATGTGGTTGTAGACGAGGACGATGTCGGCGCCGTTGACCTTGCCGATCGCCAGGTAGAGCCGGTTGCCGTAGACCTCGTCGTAGTAGGCGTCGATCACGGTGCCGGCCTCGCCGGCGCGCAGCGCGGCGCCGCAGCCGGTGCCGAAGTCGGTGCCGTTGTGCAGGCCCCAGTAGCCGTAGATCGGGTGGATCCGGTAGCCGAAGGGCGAGGTGACGGGCCCGGGGCCGGGGCGGGCGAGAAGGCCGGCGGTGTCGCCGTCGTAGCTGCCGCCCTGCTTCTGGGCCAGCTCGATGATCTTCTGCCGGATCCGGGCCTCGCGCTTCTCCAGGCGGCGCAGCGCGGCGCGGTCGGCCTCGCGGGCGGCGACGACCTCGGCGCGCACGCCCTCGGTCTGGGTGACCAGGCCCGCGACCTCGGACTCGGTGGCGGCGGCCTCGTCGACCAGCCCGGAGACGGTGGCGACGTTGTCGTCGGCGGCCTGCTTGGCGTCCGCGACCTGGTCGCGGGCGACGCGCACCTCGGTCCGCTGCTGGGTCATCGCGTCCTCGGCCGCCTTCAGCCGGACCAGGGCGTCGTTCTGACGCCCGACGACCAGCTCGTTGGCCGTCTCCCCCATCAGCACGTCCTCGATGGTGCCGGCCTCGGCGTACGCCGACAGCAGGGCCAGGCGGGCATCCCCCAGCTGGGCGATGCCGATGAGCGTGTCGCGGCTGGCGGCGCGCTGGACGGCGACGTCGGCGCGGGCCTGCGCCAGCGCCACCTTGGCCTCGGCCAGGCGGCCCTGGGCCTCGGTGAGCTGCGTGGCGAGCGTGGCCGCCGCGGCCTGTGCGGTCGCGAGGTCGGCACGAACGGACGCGAGCCGGGTCCGCGCGTCGCCGAGACGGGCCTTGGCCTTCTCGAGCCGCTTGGCGATCTTGGCGACCTGCTGGCTGGCCTCGTGGATGTCGCCCTTGACGCTGGCGATCTCGCCCTTGACGGCGTTCTGCTTGTCCTTGAGGTCGTCGCCGTCGTCGGCATGGGCCAACGGGACGGCCAGCCCGGCCACGGCGATGACGACGGCGACGGCAGTCACCAGCCACTGGGGGTGGGCCCACACAGGCAGTCTGTCGCGCAGATCGGGCAGGGCACGGCGCAGCCACGGGGCGCTGGGGAAGAAGCGCACGGTAAGACCAATCGGTGTTCGGGGAAGAGTTGCTCGGCTTGCTCGCTGACGCTCGCTCACCGAACCCCTCGACCGTATCGGCCGACGATCAGACTTTGACGTATTTGCGGGTCAGCAGGAGTGTCGGGATCAGCGTGAGCGCAGGGCCGAGGATCACGATGCCGGGCGGGAAGAGCCCGATCAGCGCCTGGGTGTAGTCGCCCCAGTCGACCCACGGCAGGAACTGGACGTGGTCGGAGAGCGCCTTCTCCACCCCCCAGTACTGGAAGGCGGCCAGGACACCGGCTGCCAGCGCGACGCCGACGACGGCGGCGACGAGGGCCTCCAGGAGGAAGGGCAGGGCGATGTAGAGGGTCGAGGCGCCGACCAGGCGCATGATCGCGATCTCGCGCCGCCGGGCCAGCGCCGCCAGCCGGATCGTGTTGGTGACCTGGAGCAGCGCCGCGAACAGCAGGAAGCCGGCGCCGATCCACGAGCCGTACTTGAGCACGGTCATGATGCCGAAGATCTGGCCCAGCGCCTTGCGCTGGTCCTTGATGACCGAGACGCCGTCGAGGCCCTCGAGCGCGCTGATGATGCCGTCCGCACGCTCGGGCGTCTTGAGCGTCACCCAGTACGCCGCCGGCCACCGTTCGACGGTCACGACCGGGTCGGGGCCCTCGAAGGCGGCTTGGGTGTTGTTGCGCTGGGCCTGCTCGTAGGCCCGGTCGTAGCCCTCCTGCTTCGACTGGAAGGCGGAGGAGGCGACCTCGTCGCTGTCGGCGATCTCCTTCTCGATCCGCTGCTGCTGGTCGGCGGTGACCTCGCCGCTCGCGCAGTTCGGGCTGTGGGAGGGGTCGTCGTCCGTGCAGAGGTTGACGAGGATCTTGAGCTCGTCGCCCAGGCTGTCGCGGGCGACGGTGGCCTCGCGCTGGACGAGGATGCCGATGCCGGCCAGGGACAGGGAGACGAAGAGGGTGAGGATCACCGCGAGGTGCATCGACAGGTTGCGACGCAGGCCGGTGCGGAGCTCGGTGAAGACGTAGCGCAGCTGCATGAGGAAGGGCTCTCTGGGTCGGGCTGAGTCGATGCCGGGGTCAGTGCTGGAAGCCGTAGCTGCCGGACGCCTCGTCGCGCACGACCTTGCCGTGGTCGAGCTCGATCACCCGCTTGGTGAACTGGTCGACGATGCCGTGGTCGTGGGTGGCCATCACGACCGTCGTACCGGTCTGGTTGATGTCACCCAGGAGGTTCATGATCCCGGCGGACGTGGCCGGGTCGAGGTTGCCGGTCGGCTCGTCGGCGATGAGGATCATCGGCCGGTTGACGAACGCACGCGCGATGGCGACGCGCTGCTGCTCGCCGCCGGACAGCTCGTCGGGCATCCGGTCGCCCTTGTCCTTGAGGCCGACCAGCTCGAGCGTCTCGGGGACCACCTTGCCGATCTCGCGGCGGGACTTCCCGATCACCTGCTGGGCGAACGCGACGTTCTCGGTGACGGTCTTGTTGGGCAGCAATCGGAAGTCCTGGAACACGGTGCCGATCTGGCGCCGCAGCCGCGGCACCTTCCAGCCGGCCATCCGGTTGATCTCCTTGCCGGCGACGTGGACGCGGCCCGTGGTCGGCCGCAGCTCGCGCAGGACCAGGCGCAGCGCGGTCGACTTGCCGGAGCCCGACGTGCCGACGAGATAGACGAACTCGCCCTTGTCGATGTCGAGGGTGACCTGGTCGAGCGCCGGCCGGCCGGGGCCGGGGTAGCGCTTGGTGACCTTCTCGAAGCGAATCACTGACCTGACGGTACGCGACGGCCGATGGCGACCGGCGCACCCGTCCTCGGTGGGTCGCGGCGGCGTCAGGCACGTCACGTCGCCGGGTCCAGACACGGCGTCGGTAGGGTGACGACCGTGCCGACGGTCCTGCGTGCGCTGCTCCTCTCAGCGCTGCTCACGCTCGTGCCCGTCGCCGTCGGGGTGGCCCGTTCGGGGGACGAGACGCTGTCGCGCGATCCCGCCGCCTACCAGGGCACGCCACTGGCCGAGTTCGACACCGCCAAGGCGGTCGTGCAACGGGTGCCGTTCTGCGACCTGGTCCCCGCGGCGGCGGTCGAGGAGGCGCTCGGGCAGGAGGCGGAGCTGACCGCCTACGGCAACGGCGAGACGTCCGACGCCTTCCCCAGCGGTGACGTCGCCCACGAGTACGGCTGCCGCTACTCCCCCGCGGCCACCGACAGCACCGACAGCACCGACAGCACCGGCAGCACCGGCAGCACCGGCAGCACCGGCAGCACCGGCAGCACCGGCAGCACCGACAGCACCGACAGCACCGACAGCACCGGACCCGGCGAGGCCCGTGGCTGGGTGTTCGCCCCGCCCGTGCCCCAGGAGACGGCGCAGCAGCTGGTCGAGACACCGCTCGCCGAGACCTGCACGGCGCTGCCGGCCGCCCCCGCCTACGGCACCCCCTCGGCCGGAGTGCTGTGCCCCGGCGACGGCGCGCAGACGGTGACCTTCCAGGGACTGTTCGGCGACGCCTGGCTCGCGTGCAGCCTGACCCTGCCCGCCGACGTACCCCAGGACGACCTGGTGGACCGCGCCGGGCGCTGGTGCGTGGCGGTCGCGCAGGCGGCCTCGGTTCCACTCACCTGACGGGGCCGAGCCCGCCGATCGGACCGCTCTCCCGGGACCATCGTCCCGACCTGGCCGGCCGCGGCTCAGGGAGGCGTCGCGGAGGCCGATCGGCTCCCCATGCAGCACCTCCTGCGCGCGGGGACCGGCCTCGCCGGCTTGGCCCTCGCGGCCGGGGCGCTGACGCTCCCCCCGGCCGCCGCCGAGTCCGACCCGGGCATCCCCGGGCTGACCGCGGCGGAGCAGCACCTGCTCGCCACCGACGACTCCGTCGACGTCGCCGACGACGGCACGTTGTTCGCGGTCGACGCCTGGGAGCCCCCGGCCGAGGGGACCACCGCTGCCGGCGCGGCCGAGGACGCCGCCGGGCCGGCCGTCGCGGAGGCGCTCGCGGACGTCGCGCTCGCCGACACCTTCGCCCTGCACAGCCGCCCCGGCGCCGCCCGCACGATCTACCTCGACTTCGACGGCGGCGGGCTGCTCGGCTCCAACTCCTGGCTGCTGCAGGGGCTGACCAACCTGCTCTTCGGGGGCTGGTCGCTGGACGGCTCCCCGTTCTTCTCCGACGGCGAGCAGGCCATCATCCGGGAGGTCTGGGCCCGGGTGGCCGAGGACTACTCGCCCTGGGACGTCGACGTCACCACCCAGGAGCCGCCCGCGGGAGCCCTGTGGCGCGGCGCGGTCAGCGACCCGACGTACGGCGCCCGGGTGGCCTTCACCAACGACAGCGCGGTCCAGGCGCAGCTGTGCAGCGGCGGGTGCGGAGGCATCGCCTGGATCGGCACCTTCGACGCGGTGACAGCAGGCGAGACGCGCAGCCCGGCCTGGGTGTTCCCGAACTCGCTGGGCCAGCGGGCCAAGCACATGGCCGAGGCCGCGTCGCACGAGGCCGGGCACACCCTCGGCCTGTCGCACGACGGCGTCGGGAGCAGCGGCTACTACGCCGGCACGACCCTGTGGGGACCGCTGATGGGCAGTCCCTACTCCTCGGCGATCACCCAGTGGTCGAGGGGCGACTACGCCGGCGCCAACAACCGCCAGGACGACCTGGCGGTGATCCGGTCGCACGGCCTGCCGGACCGCACCGACGAGGCCGGCAGCACCCCCGCGACCGCCGCCGCCCTCACGACGCTGCCCGGCAGCCGGGGCGTGATCTCCAGCCCCACCGACAGCGACTGGTACGCGCTGACCGACTGCACGGGCACGCTCACCGCCACTGCGACACCCACGACACTCGGGCCGAACCTCGATGTCGTCCTCGAGCTGCGCGACGCCGGCGGCGGCCGGATGGCGTCCGACGCCCCGGCCACGGTGCGCACGTCCACGGGCACGATCAACGGGATGGGCGCCTCGCTCACCGTCCCGCTCACCGACGGTCCCTACTATCTCGCTGTGTCGGGCGGGGGCTCCGGCCCGGGCGGGAGCAGCGGCTGGGGCAGCGGCGGGTACGACGGCTACGGCAGTGTCGGGTCCTACCAGCTCCTCATGGCGGGCTGCGCGGGCGGCAGCGGCGTGCCCGTGCCGCCGCCCACCGAGATCCCGCTGGACCCGTCCGGCCCCGCGGTGCCGGGCCCGGGGTCCGGAAGCGCCGGGCAGCCGACCTCGCGTCCGGGGACGCCGCACGCCCCCGCCGTACGCAAGGGCGTGCGCGGCGGCCGGCCGAGCATTGGGGTCGCCTGGACTCCGCCGACGGCGGGCGGCGGCGCCATCACGGGCTATGTCGTCAAGGCCTTCCGGGTCGACGCCCGGGGCCGGGTGGTGGCCCGTCGCACGTCCGCCGTGCTGCCCGGCACCCTGACCGGCACCGAGCTGGTCGTGCCGCGCAAGGGGCGCTGGTCGGTGCGGATCAAGGCACGCAACGACCTCGGCTGGGGACGGTTCAGCCCCCGGTCGTCAGCAGCGAAGGCGCGCTGACCACGACATCTCGCGGAGCATCGCCGGTCGCCGGTCGCCGGCTCGGCGACCGGCGACCGGTTGGCCTCACCAGGGCATGAACACTCCGTCGAACCACTGTCCGTGGCCGGTGTTCGAGTAGTCGTCCACGTTGAACGAGTAGGCGCCGTGGTTGCCACCCCAGATGTATCCCGGCACGCCGGAGGGCGCCTGGGTGTCGCAGACATAGTCGTTGGTGCAGATCGACACGACCGGGATGTTGCCGAAGAAGCGATCGACACCCGAGAGCGGTGCTCCCACGAAGTAGGTGAACCACTCACCCGAGACCCCGTTGCCGCGCGGGCCGCCCTGGCGCTTCGGGTCGGCGATCAGCACCGCGTTGACGTTGCCGAAGGTCGTCCAGTTCTCGGTGACCCAGGTGTGGACGACCGCCGCGCCCAGCGAGTACCCCATCATCTTCACGTGCTGCCCCGGACACTGGTTCCGCTGGTTGCGGACCAGGCGGTTGAGCTCGTTGGTGCCCTGCCGAGCACCCCATCCGGTCGGTTCGGCGGGGTAGCCGACGCGCTGGCTGACGTTGCCGTGGAAGACCATCGAGTTGTTGTCGCCGGCACCGCCGACGACGATTGTGTAGGTCCCGGCACACGAGGCCGCCGACGCTGGCTGCGCCAAGGGAAAGACGGCGCCGATCGACGCCAGGAGCACTCCGACGGCGAGTGTTCGTAGGGTTCGCATCATCGTTCTCTTCTTTCGTGGGTGGGTGGGTGGCGCTGTGGCTTGACGCCGGCCACCTCACCTGGTCGAACGGCAGGCAGGACCCGAGGCGAACTGAGGACGCCTCACCACCGGCCAAGCCACATACCGGCGGTCAGGACCATGTCGACATCTCTTCGCGGGTTTCGGGCGCGCCAGGACTGTAACACGCTGTTACGGCATTTGTAACAGCGTGTTACGGACGGGCGCGCCGGACCGCGATGCCGCAAGGGTCGCCAAGCGCGGGCGAGGACGGAACTCCCTGAGCGACGATCCGCGGGTCAGCTCGCGTCGGCGTTCTCCGCGCCGCGGCGCCAGCGGATGCCGGCCTCGAGGAAGCCGTCGATCTCGCCGTCGAACACCGCCTGCGGGTTGCCGGTCTCGTAGCCGGTGCGCAGGTCCTTGACGATCTGGTACGGGTTGAGGACGTAGTTGCGCATCTGGTCGCCCCAGCTGGCGGCGACATCGCCCTTGAGGTCCTTCTTGAGCGCGGCCTCCTCGGCCTTCTTCTTCGCGAGGAGCTTGGCCTTGAGGACGATCATCGCGGCCGCCTTGTTCTGCAGCTGCGACTTCTCGTTCTGGCACGACACCACGATGCCGGTGGGGATGTGCGTCAGGCGCACCGCGGAGTCGGTGGTGTTGACCGACTGTCCGCCGGGTCCGCCGGAGCGGAAGACGTCGGTGCGGATGTCGTTCTCGTCGACCTCGATCTCGTCGGTCTGCTCGAGCTGGGGCACCACCTCGACGGCGGCGAACGACGTCTGGCGCCGGCCCTGGTTGTCGAACGGGCTGATCCGCACCAGGCGGTGGGTGCCGGCGTCGACGGAGAGGGTGCCGTAGGCGTAGGGCGCGTGGATCGCGAACTCGGCCGACTTGATGCCTGCCTCCTCCGCGTAGGAGATGTCGTAGACCTCGACGGGGTACTTGTTGCGCTCGGCCCAGCGGGTGTACATCCGCATCAGCATCTCGGCGAAGTCCGCCGCGTCGACGCCGCCGGCGCCGGAGCGGATGCTGACGATGGCCTCGCGCTCGTCGTACTCGCCGGACAGGAGGGTGCGGACCTCGAGGCCCTCGACGGCCTGCTTGACCTTCCCGAGCTCGGCCTCGGCCTCGGCCAGGGTGTCCTCGTCGCTCTCGTCGGCGGCCAGCTCGGCCAGGACCCCGAGGTCCTCGATGCGCTGCTGGAGGGCACGGAACCGGTCGACCTGGCCCTGCAGCCCGGAGAGGCGGCCGGTGACCCGGGTCGCGTTGGCCTGGTCGTCCCACAGGTCCGGGGCGGCGACCTGGACCCCGAGATCGGCGATCTCCCGCTCCATCTTCGGCAGGTCGAGGACCTGCTCGATGGTGTGCATCGTCGCAGTCAGCTGCTTGATCTCGGAGTCGAAGTCGGGGCCCGCCACAAGGAGCAAGGTTACGGCGCGCGGCGCGAATCACCGAGCCGGGGCGCTCCGGAGGCCGGCGAGAGGACCCGCGCGGCGGGAGCGCGGGTAAAGAAAACGTGAATCCTTCTCACAAAACCTGTATGCGCCCCGTCACAACCTGCTTGAATCCCGGACACTCCCTCCGCCACACGGTCCCCGTGGCCGTCCTTCTCGGGTGGCACCCCTCCTCACGGGACGGTGACGCATGCTCCCTGCGCCGATCGACAGCACACTCCTGCCCGGGGGCCGCCGCCGCGCGGCCCACGCCTTCCGACGACGACTGGCCTGGCTCAGCGTCCTCGCGACCATCGTCGCGAGCCTGGTCGCCGCCGCGCCGCCCGCGCAGGCCGCCCAGGCCAGCGGAGACGACGTCGCCGCCTGGAGCCCCGGCTGGTCGTGGACCTACCAGACGGCCTTCCGCTACACGGGCGAGGCCGCGGACGTCACGATCAACGAGAACGTGACCTACACGGTGGCGGGGGTGGAGACCTTCCAGGGGCAGAGCGCCTACAAGCTCAACATCACCGGCAACATCACCGGTGGCGGGGGCAGCGCCAAGGTCGACGGTGTCGGCAACGCGACCCTCAAGGACTTCTCCGGGTCGGTGAGCGGGACCCGCTACGTACGCCGCTCCGACCTGGCCCTCCTCCAGGAGAAGCAGCACCAGAACCTCAACGCGAAGGCGTCCGTCTCGATCATCACCGTGGGCATCACCGCGGCGGTCGACCTCGAGATGACCCCGCGGGGCGGCTGGCGCGTCATCGACTTTCCGGTGGAGGCAGGACAGACCTGGCAGAACGACGTCGACGTCGACTACACCGGCGGCTTCACCTACGACGCCGGCAGCTACGGCTCGGGGGCCGACACCTTCGAGGGCGTCTTCTCCCTCGACGCGCCCGTCAACGTCACGAACGCGACGATCAACGCCGCGGGCGGCAACGTCGCGACCCGGCGGGTCCACTCGCAGAGCGCGGACGGCGAGCTGGTGAGCACCGACTGGTGGTCGCCGACCCACCGCAACGACGCGCAGCAGTACCTCAAGCTGCCGCTCGACGGAGCCGCGCTGAGCCTGGACCGGAAGCTGACGTCGGCCTCGACGCCGGCCGCGGCCACCACCCTGACCGGCACCATCACCCCGTCGCTGAGCTGTGCCGGCGGTGACGTCACCGTCGCCGGTCGCCTCAGCAGCGGCGCGGCCGGCGTCCCGGTGACCGTCACCCTCGACAAGTCCCCGATCGCACCGGGCCAGGGCGTCACGGTCAACGCCACGACCACCTCCGGCGGCAACTACGCCGCCACCCTGGCTGCTCCGGCACAGGCCGACGGTCTGCAGAAGAACGGTGCCCGCGGGAGCTGGGGCGTCCTGGTGACCGCCGGCGGCGTCACCACGGCCGCCACGCTCGTCGTCACCCCGAAGAACTGCAGCACCCTGACCTACCAGGGCGACGCATCCGCCCCCCAGGGCAGCACGGCGACCGTCCGGGCGGTCCTCGCCGACCTCGCCGGCGGTGGCGTCGGCGGCCGCACGGTCACCTTCACCCTCGGCAGCACCACGGTGAACGCCACCACGAACGCGGCCGGTGTCGCCGAGACCCAGATCGCCGTCGCGGGTCCGCCCCGCACGGCGACCCTCACCGCGTCGTACGCCGGTGACGGCGGGCTCGAGCCGGCCTCGGCCTCGACGCCGTTCACCGTCGGCACGATCGCGACGACGACCACCGTGGTCGCCGACCCGGGCGTCGTCACCATCGGCGACCCGGTCCGGTTCACCGCGACGGTCGCGCCGCAGCACGGCGCCACCCCGGCGGGCACCGTCCGCTTCGTCGTCGACGGCTCCGACTTCGGTGCCCCGGTCGCGCTGAGCGGCGCTCAGGCCACCAGCTCGGCGCTGTCGACGCTCGGCCTCGGCAACCACACCGTCACCGCGGTCTACAGCGGCTCGGCGGACAACACCGGCAGCTCCTCGAGCGCCGTCACCTTCCGGGTCCGCGAGCCGCTGCTGGCCACCAGCACCGCCTCCTCGGTCTCGCCCGCCCAGGCCGTCCACGGCCAGTCGGTGACGCTGTCGGCGACCGTCTCCACGGGCGCCGGGACCCCGACCGGCGACGTCGTCTTCACCGTCGGCGGGACGGAGGTCGGCCGGGCCGGCGTCGACGCCACCGGCCAGGCCGCGGTCGTCGTCGACGACCTGGCCGTGGGCAGCAACCCGGTGGTCGCGACCTACACCGGCGACGACGTGTACGCCGGCAGCGCCGCCTCCCCGCGGACCGTGACCGTCGCCAAGGCATCGGTGGCGGTGTCGCTCGACTCCCCCGCCGGCACCACGGTGAGCGGCGAGGCGATCGGCTACACCGCGACCGTGGCGGTCCAGGCTCCGGGCGGCGGCACGCCGGCCGGCTCGGTCCAGCTGCTGGTCGACGGCGGCGCCGTCGGCGGACCGGTGGCCCTCGACAACGGCGTCGCCGTGTTCCCGCCGCTCACCTCCCTCGGTGCGGGCACCCACACCGTGGAGGCCCAGTACGCCGGCAACGGCCAGTACCAGGGCGGCTCGGACCAGGTCGAGCAGGTCGTCGACCAGGCCGACACCACCACCGTGGTGCAGGCCACCCCGTCGCCGTCCGTTCAGGACCAGAACGTCCAGCTGACCGCGGTCGTCGCCGCCGTCAGCCCCGGCTCGGGCTCCCCGACCGGCACGGTGACCTTCTACGCCGGCTCCGAGTCGCTGGGCGCCGTGCCGCTCGTCGCCGCCCCGTCGGGCAGCGTCGCCACCCTCGACGTCGACGACCTGGCGCCGGGCACCCACCAGATCACCGCACGCTACGCCGGCGACACCGACTACCGCACCAGTGAGGCGGCGGCCGTCGCGCACACGGTGATCCCCGGCGCCGCGGTCGTGGCGACCACGACCACGCTGACCTCGAGCACCAACCCGTCGTCGTACGGACAGCAGGTGAGGTTCCGCGCCACGGTCGCGACCGACGGCGACAGCCCCGTCGGCTCGGTCCAGTTCTCGGTCGACGGCCAGGACCTGGGTGCGCCGGTGGCCGTCGAGGACGGCCTCGCGGTCAGCCCGCCGGTCGACACCGCCGAGCCGGGCGACCACACGGTCATCGCGAGCTTCGAGGCCGCACCGGGCTTCTCCGGCTCGGGCGACATCCTCACCCAGACGGTGACGACCGGCACCGCGGACGTGTCCCTCACGTCCTCGGCACCCTCGTCCGGGCCCGGTGAGGGTGTCCGGTTCACCGTCGAGGTGACCTCGGACGCGGGGATCGGCCCGTCCGGCTTCGTCCAGTTCGCGGTCGACGGCCAGCCCCTCGGTGCTGCCGTCGCCCTCGTCGACGGCGCCGCGACCAGTCCCCAGGTCAGCGGCCTGACGGCCGGCGAGCACACCGTGTCGGTCCTCTACTCCGGCGACCTGCGCTACGGCGCGGGCACCGCGCAGCTGATCCAGACCGTGGTCCAGACCGCGACCACGACCGAGCTGTTCGTCTCGCCGAGCGCGTCGACGTACGGCGACCCGGTGCTCCTGTCGGCGATCGTGAAGCCGGCGCCGGGCGGGCTCCCGCAGCCGACCGGTCCGGTCACCTTCCTCGCCGGCGGCGCTCCGATCGGCACGGTCTCGACCACGCCGGTCGACGGCCCCGGCGACGGCGTCTCCAGTGTCGCGCGGCTGACGGTGGCGCTGCCGGCGGGCACCCACGTGGTGAAGGCGGTGTACGCCGGGAGCGCGCATTTCCAGGGCAGCAGCTCGGCGAACGCCGGTCTCACCGTGGAGAAGCGGGCGACCTCGATCGTGGCGGCACCGGCGGCGGTGAAGCTGCTCCCGCTGATGCTGCCGCTCGGTCAGCTCCGGGCGACGGTGACCGGCACCGGCAGCGGTCCGGTGGCGGGCGTCCCGGTCGAGTTCCGGGCGGGCGCGAAGCTGCTCTGCGTCGCGCCGACGAACGAGTCCGGCATCGCCGTGTGCAACGCGGGCTCGCAGATCCTCGCGCTCACCCTCGCCCTCGGCTACACGGCCACCTTCAACGGTGACGCCAACCACCTCTCCTCCACGGCGCGCGGCGCCCTCCTGAAGTGAGGCCCGCTCCGATGAAAGGAACCTCTGTGCGGCGCATGATCGCGGCCCTCGCGGCCACCACCTTGGGACTCGGGATCCCCGTCGTCCTGGCCTCCTCGGCCGCAGCCGACATCACGGCTCCGGCCAACGGGGCGGCGCTCCGGGGCAATGCCACGCTCTCGGCGAGCGGTGCCTCCGACACGAGCTACTGCAACCTGACCGGGATCGCGGACGATCCGCAGACCACGCTGCAGCTGATCAACGGTGCCGGGACCGTCGTCTTCAGCAATGTCCAGGGGGGCACCGGCGCCAAGAGCGTCGCGGTCGACACCCACGCCTACCCGAACGGCAGCTACACAGCGCGGGCGCTCGAACGGAACCGGAAGTCCAAGAACGTCGTCTCGTGCACCAACGAGACGAAGACGACCAACCGGTCGGTGACGATCGACAACATCACCCAGCTGGCCTACTCCGGTGCCACCGAGGCGCCGCAGAACACGTCGGCGACCGTCAAGGCCACGCTGACCGACCCGCACCTCTCCTCGTCGGTCCTGCCCAACCGGACGGTGACCTTCTCGCTGTCCGGTGGCACGTCGGTCAACGCGATCACCAACGCCAGCGGCGTCGCGACGGCCTCCCTGCCCATCTCCGGGCCGCCCCGGACGGCGACGGTCACGGCGTCGTTCGCGGAGACGCCCTACTATCGGGCGTCGTCGGTCCCGACGCAGTTCGTGGTGCAGAAGAACCCGACGACGACCACGCTGGAGCAGCCCGCTCCTGTCGTCCACGGCCAGGCGGTGTCCTTCACCGCGCAGGTCGCGCCGGTCAACGGCACGAGCACGGCGACCGGCACCGTCCAGTTCACCGTCGACGGTGACGACTTCGGGGCCCCGGTGCCGGTGGCCGCCGGCACGGCGACCTCCGCGTCGACCTCGACCCTCAGCACGGGCGACCACACCATCGGTGCCCGCTACAGCGGCGACGCGAACCTGGTCGACAGCAGCGCGTCGACCAGGCAGCTGAGCGTCGGCAAGGCGCCCACCAGCACCCAGCTGACCAGCACCGGCTCGCCGACGGTCTCCGGCGAGGCGGTCACCTTCACCGCCACCGTCGGCGTCGTCTCCCCCGGTGTCGGCGAGCCCGCGGGCGGCGTCCAGTTCAACGTGGACGGCGAGCCCTACGGCACCGCGGTGCCGCTCGACGGCGACGCCGCCGAGCTGACCATCAGCAACCTGCCGCCCGGCAACCACACCGTGCAGGCGACGTACAACGGCAACACCGACTTCGCCGGCAGCTCGTCGGGCAATGTCACCCACGGCGTCAACCGCGCCGCCACGACAGTCGTGCTGAGCACCTCCAACCCGGACGCCGTCGCGGGCGAGCCGCTCACCTTCACCGCCGACGTCGACGTGGTCGGCCCAGGCGCCGGCGAGCCCGGCGGCTCGGTGCGCTTCTTCGCCGACGGCGAGGCGATCGGCGGACCGGTGCCGCTCAACGGCGGCAGCGCGGTGTCCGCATCGGTCAAGCTGGACGCCGGCGACCACGTGATCACCGTCGACTACGAGGGTGACGACCGGTTCGCCGGCGCCACCGACGCACTCGACCAGGAGGTCGCCGCCGCCGCGACGAAGACCGCGGTGGACGTCTCCCCGAGCCCGTCGGTCGTCGGACAGCAGGTCACCGTCCGCGCGACGGTCACACCGGTCGCGCCCGCCACCGGCGACCCGGAGGGCGCAGTCCAGTTCGAGATCGACGGCCAGCCCGGCACCTTCGTCGACCTGGTCGACGGGGTCGCCGAGCTGTCCACCAGCACGCTGACCCGCGGCGGCCACCAGATCCGGGCCCGCTACTTCAGCGCCGACCCGAACTTCGTCACCAGCACCTCCGCCACCGTGAGCCACACGGTGAACAAGGCCGCGACGAAGACCACCCTCACCAGCAACGCGCCGGTCGCGGTCATCGGCCAGCCGGTCACCTTCACCGCCACGGTCGCCGTCCTGGCGCCCGGTGCCGGGTCGGCGTCGGGCACCGTCACCTTCACCGACGGCGACACCGTGCTCGACACGGCGCCGGTCAGCTCCGCCACCGGAGGGGTCGCCGCGATCACGGTCGACTCGTTGGGCGTCGGCCAGCACGCCGTCGTCGCCACCTACGACGGCGACGACAGCTTCACCGGCAGCAACGGCTCGGTCTCCCAGAAGGTGCAGCGGGCGCAGACCGCGACCCTGGTCACCTCGACGGCCAACCCGTCCCAGCCGGGCGCGGCGGTCCGCTTCACCGCGACCGTCAGCCCGGTGGCGCCCGGCGCCGGCGACCCCGGCGGCACGGTCCAGTTCAAGGTCAACGGAGCCGCCCTCGGCGCCCCGGTGCCGATCGCCGGCGGCACGGCGACCAGCCCCGACTTCGCCAACCTGGCCCCCGGCACCTACCGGATCTCGGCGGTCTACAGCGGCGAGCCGCGGTTCGTGGGCAGCACCGGCCTGCTCGACCAGGGCAACGGCCAGACCGTCGGCAAGGCCGGCACCTCGACCGAGCTCGCCTCCGACGACGCCGAGGCCGACCAGGGCCAGGCGGTGACCTTCACGGCCACGGTCCGCGCGGTCGCCCCGGCCACCGGCAAGCCCACGGGCGTCGTCCAGTTCTGGACGGGCGACACGCTGCTCGGCGCGGTCGGCCTGACGCCGGCGTCGGCGGCCAACACCAGCACCGCGTCGTACACGACGGCGACGCTGGCGGCCGGCACGCACGAGATCCGGGCGATCTACGGCGGCAACGTGACCTTCGAGGGCTCGACCGAGACGACGTCGCAGGTCGTGGGGGCCGGCGTGACCGTGACCGGCCTCGCGTCCAGCGCCAACCCGTCGTCGTACGGCGACCGGGTGACGCTGACCGCGACCGTGACCGACGCGACCCCGACCTCGGGCAGTCCCACCGGCACGGTGACCTTCCGGTCCGGCGACGACGTGCTCGGCACGGCGCCGCTGGCCACGGTCGACGGGAGCCAGCAGGCGACGCTCGACGTCGACGGCCTGGCCACCGGCAGCCACGTGCTGACGGCGACGTACTCGGGGAGCGCGTCGCGGGCCGCCAGCACCTCGCCGGAGCTGACCCAGGTGGTCGACCGGGCCGTCGCACGGCTCGACGACCTGCGCACGGCGCTCGTCCTCGGCTACGTCCGGGACGTCTACGCCACCCTGAACGACGCGCAGGGCCGTCCGCTCGCCGGCCAGCAGCTGGTCTTCCGCACGGCGGCGTCGCTGCCGGGCGGTGACGGTCAGCGGCTGATCTGCGAGACGGTCACCGACCAGAACGGCGTCGGCCACTGCTCCGTCGACTCGCGGTGGCGGTCGATGGTGACGTCGAGCGGGTTCGACGTCTTCTTCGCGGGCAGCACCACCCACCTGCCGACGTCCGACCACGGCGGCCGGTAGCCGAGCAGGAGCGACAGTCACGAGGGGCGGGCCCGATCGGGTCCGCCCCTCGTGGCGGCCCGGGCGCCTCGCCCAGACTCAGCCCCGGCCGGTGATCTCGACGGTCGCGAGCATCTGCTCGATCAGCTGGTCGCCGTCGGGCACCCCGGCCGGCACGACGAACTCGACGCTGAAGAAGCGCCCGCCGGTGACGCCGCCGACGATATAGCGGTGTCCCTCGTCGTTGCGCGCCTCGAGGACGAAGCAGGTGGTGCCGTCGACGACCCGATCCGCCACCCGGGACGGCGGCAGCGGCGTGCCCGCCAGCGAGCGCTCGTAGGAGACCGCCTTGTCCTCCGTGTCCAGTCCCGGCCCGGCCAGGATGTCGGTCACGGTCGCGTTGACGATGCCCGCCCCCTCGACGTAGAGACCTCCGGCGACCGTCGTCCCGAACCGGCTGACCTTCCAGTCCGGGGAAGCCGTGAGTCGCATGCGCACGGACTCGACGCCGATCTCCTTCCCCGTCGCGGGCGCCACCGACGGCGTGACCGGGGTGACCGGGTCCGTCGGCGCCGTGGACGTCGTGGACGTCGCGGTGGAGCCGGCCTCGGGTCCCGGTCGCTCGTCGTCGGAGCAGGCGGCCAGCGCGAGCACCAGCAGCCCGGCCGCCGTCGGTCCGAGGGCCCGACGCACCACCCGAGAGATCATCCGACCATCCTCTCCCACAGCCCGGCGGACGCCCCGACAGTAGCAACCCGGAACGGGGCCGTTTGGCCGGGCGACCCGATGGGTAGCCCCCTGATGTCGCCTGTCCCTCGGGAACCTCAAAGGAACGCGCATGACCATCGGACCGCTCCCCCTACCGCCGATCGCACCGATCTTCCCGTCGCTCTTCAACCCGGCGTTCCTGGCGGGGCTGAAGGACCTCGAGCTGCGGATCATCGAGGCCCAGGTCGCGTCCGTCTACAAGACGCTCGACGAGCAGATCGAGGCCATCAAGGGCCTGAAATTCACCGGCGAGGGCGCGATCCCCGCCGGCTCGTTCGGCCAGGGTGTCGAGTCGACCCGGCTGGCCAACGAGCACACCCGCGCTCACGGCGTGATCGTCGACTCCCTCGTGGAGATGCGCGAGGACCTCGGGGTCTTCCAGGCCGCGATCCTGGCCGCCAAGGGCGTCATCACCGAGGCGGACGAGCAGGCCGAGGCGGACCTCCGGCTGGCCCTGAACCGCACCGTGGGTCTCGACCTCGGCACCGACAACGACGAGGACGGTGAGCTCTGATGGCCGGCGAGCACCTGAAGGACCTGCTCCGCCGCACGACGGGCATGTCCAGCGACGACGTGACCACCGCCCAGACGTCCTGGGCGGCCACGACCACCGCGCTGGGGACGATCTACGAGGCGCTCGACACGGCGAGCACAGCGATCCCGGCCGGCATCGGCGGCCCCGAGACCCGCGACGCGGCGAAGACCGCGTTCACCCAGGCGGCCGCCAAGATCGGCAAGCGGCGCGACCAGATGAGCGGCGTGTCGACCGCGCTCAGTGCCGCCGCGACCGCCATGTCCGAGGCGGAGCTGGCCGCGAAGGGAGCACCCGACGCTCCCCCGAGCTCGAGCCCGACCGCGCCCGAGCTCACCGGCGACCTGGACAAGGACGCCAAGGCCATCGCGAAGTACGCCGACGACGTGACCGACTACAACACCGAGGTCACCACCTACGGCAACGCCGACGAGAAGGCCCGCGAGAAGATCAAGGCCCTCCTCACCCGCTACGACGAGGCGTTCACCGCTCTGGAGAAGATCGAGGGCCAGCCGAAGAAGCCCGGGGAGAACGGCGGCAAGGAGCCCGGCGGACCGGGTATCCCCCACGTCCCGCTAATCCCGGGGCCCAACGGCACCATGCCCGGCCACTGGGTCGGCTCCGACCCGCTGCCCGATGTGCACGGGCCCGACTTCCCGGACCCGACGACCGGCGTGGGAAGCCCGGGCGGCGTCGGCGGCGTACATCCCGCGGGGAGCCCCCCGATCGTGCACACCCTGAACCCCGACCTCCCGCCGCTCGACTACGACCCCGACCTCGGCACCGGCGGCGGTCCCGAGCTCGGGCAGATGGGGCCGGCCGTGCTCGGCGGCGGCCTCGCGGCCGGTGCCTTCGGTGCCCCCGGTCTGATCCGCGGCATCAAGGGCCTCGTCGGCGGCCGGGGGCTCGGCGGCAGCAGCGTCGGCTCGATCGGCGCCAGCTCGCGCGCCGGCGGGCCCGGCTCGCTCGGCCGGGGCAGCGTTGGTGCGGCCGGCAGCCCGGTCAGCCGGGCGGGCGGCCGCGGAGCCGGCGGCCGCGGTGGCGCCGGCGGCCGCGGTGGCGCCGCGGGCGGTGCCGGAGGCCGCGGCCGGCGGCGCGACCAGCGCGAGGGCGAGGACCGGGACCTGTTCGACGACGGGCAGGACTGGGTCGACGACGAGGGCGCCGCGCCCGGCGTCCTGGACTGATCAAGCCGACAGGTCACCCGGCCTCGGGGTCGACCACCGCGGAGCCGACCGCCCGGACCAGCGGCTCGTCCGGGGCGCCCGGCAGGCGCAGAGGCAGGTCCACAGGCGCGGTGAGCTCGACGACGAGCCGATCGCCGTCGACCCGCACCGTGGCGCGGATCCCGGGATGGTCGATCGCCGCGCGACTGTCGCGGAGGTAGGCACGGACGGCCGCCTCGGCCTCCGCGCGCGAGATCGCGAGGCCGCCGGTCGCGAGCCCCCCGTCGTACACGTCGGCGCCCTGGGCGCCGACATCGGCCCCCTGGAGAGCGGCGCCGTCCGCCAGCGCGTCGAGCCGCTGTCGGGCGAGGTAGGCGGCGCTGGCGTCGACGACGACGGCGACGAGCAGCAGGACGAGCGCGGTGAAGGCGATGACGAGCGGCGCGGAGCTGCCACGCTCGCGGCTCATCGAGCCTCACCTGCCTCCTGGTAACGACCGATCGGGACCGTCGCCCGCGCGTCGAGCGCGAAGGTCGGCCGCCCGAGGCCGAACAGGTCGGGCAGCAGGGGCAGGGCGACCGAGGACGTCACCCGGACGGTGACGACCGAGGTGCCGGCGTGACAGCTGCGCGGGTACGGCGAGCAGGTGACCGTGACGTCGACCGGGACGTCGACCAGCCCCTGGTCGGCGAGTGCCTGCCGCGCGACCTCCCGGGCCCGCTGCTCGCCGGCCGCGTCGTTCGGCGCGAGCGCGTAGGCCCGGGCCGCCGCCCGGGCGGCGCCACTGACGCCGAACGAGCCGCGCTGCACCTCGAACACCGACAGGACGATCCACAGCAGGGGCAGCAGGAGCAGGAGTCCGAGCCACACCACCTCAACCAGGCCGCTCCCCCGCTCGCCCATCCGTCGGCGCGGCGTCATCGCGGGCGCTCCTCGACGGCCCGACCGGTGACCGTCAGGCCGATCGCGGGCCCGCCGAGCCCGAGGGCGGGGACCTCCGCGCGCACGACGATCTCGACGCCGGGCGCCCCCTCGACGAGGACCTGCCGCACCTCGACGTCCTCGGCGTAGCGCCCCGCCAGCGCGTCGGCGATCTGCGCCCGGGCCCGGGCCACTCCGTCCCCCGGACCGCGATCCGCGGTGGCCGCCAGCCGGGCACCCTCGGAGGCCGCGGCCGCGAGGGTCGCGCGCACGTGCAGGACGAGCGCGACCTGGAGCAGACCGAGCACCAGCGGCACGAGCACGAGGGTGGCCAGGGTGAAGTCGACCAGCGCCGAACCGCGCTCGCCCCGGCTCACCGCACGGAGTCGAGCGCCGACTGGAGGATGCCGACGAGCTGGGGCTGGGCGATCCCCCACAGCGCCACGCCGATCGAGATCGTCATCAGCGTGATCAGCACCCAGCCGGGCACGTCCCCGCGCTGGTCGGGCCTTCTTCTGGTTCGAGGCGGTCGGTGCACGGTGGTTCCTTCCGAGATTCCGTGGCGGGTCAGTAGCTGAGGGAGAGGCCGATCAGGCCTGGCCAGAAGGCGAAGAGCACCGTCGTGGGCAGGATGAGGAAGACCACCGGCAGCATCATGGCGATCTCCTTGCGCGAGGCCTGCTCGATCAGCTCCCGGCGGCCGGCCTCGCGGACGTCGGCGGCCTGGGCGTGCAGGACGTCGGCCAGCGGGGTGCCGCGCTCCACCGCCACCGCCACCCCGTGGGCGAAGCGGGCCACGACGGTCAGCCCGGTGGTCGCGGCGAGGTCGTCGAAGGCGTCGGCGACCGGCTGGCCGGTGCGGATCCGCGCCAGCAGGTCGCCGAGCTCACGGGACAGCTCGCCGCCGCTGCGCCGCACCACCCGGTCCAGCGCGCCCACCGGCGACTCCCCCGCCGCGACGCTCAGCGCGAGCAGCTCCGCCACGGTCGGGAACTCGGCGAGCATCGCCGCCTCGCGCCGGCGCACCTGGGCGCTGAGCCGGTTGTCGCGCAGCAGGACGCCGCAGGCGAAGGCGCCCAAGCACGCCAGCGCCAGCGGCAGCGGGCTGCCGGGGCTGGTCCAGGTGCGGAGGACGCCGTAGGCGGCGGCGATCGCGAACCCCACCAGCCCCCACTGCACCTGGTGCACGCGGAACTCGTGGAGCGTGAGCGGGCTGCCCGCGCGCGCCAGCCGGCGTCGTACCGACGTGGCTCCGCCGACCACCCGCTCGACCCCGTCGGCCGCCTGGCGCAGGACCGGGGCGAGCACGACGGCGGCCGAGCTGCGGGCGCCGGCCGCGGGCGTCGTACGCCGGGCCGGGGCGAGGTCCCGGACGTAGGGCAGCACCCGGTCCTCCAGCCGCGGGCGGCGGATCGCCACCACCCGCGTCGCGACCAGCCCGAGGCCCAGGGCCGCGGTGAGACCGAGCAGGGCACCCGTGGCCACCGCGCTCACTGAAGGATCCTTCGCTCGGCGGGGAGCCGGCCGAGCCGCATCATCAGTCGGTAGGCGACCGCGCAGGTCCCCGCGCCGACCACCAGGACGACCAGGCCGGCCGCGGACTGGTAGCGCTCGATGACCGTCGGCTGGCTCGACATCACGACCAGTACGATCCACGGCGCGGCGACGGCGACACGGGCGCCGTTGACCGCCCAGGACTGGCGCGCCTCGAGCTCGGCGCGGGTGCGCAGGTCGTCGCGCAGGTAGCCCGACAGGTGGCGCAGCAGCCGGCCGAGCTCGCCTCCGCCGACCTCGCGCGCGATCCGCAGACCCTCCACGACACGGTCACCCACCGGATCGGCGAGCCGGTCCTTGAGCCGGTCGAGGCAGTCGCCGAACCGGCCCGAGACCTGGTAGTCGAGCGCGAACGCGTCGAAGGCCGGGCGCAGCGCGTCGGGACCGCGGACGCCGAGCGCGGCCACCGCGTCCGGCAGCGACATCCCCGCCCGGACCGCCGACGCGAGATCGTCCACCGCCTCGGGCCAGACCTGCGCGAACTCACGGCGGCGCCGGCGTGCCCGACCCGCGACGACCGCCCAGGGCAGGTAGCCCGCACCGACCGCCAGCACCGCCGCGATGGGCACCGTGCGGGTGACGCCGAGGACGACCACGAAGCCGGCCGCGCCCGCGCCGAGCGACAGGAGCGCCAGCGAGCGGGGGGCGACGTCCCGCAGCCCGGCCTCCGCGAGGAGCCGCTGCGTGGGGCCGGCCGCAGCCGCCGGCCGGTCGGCGCGCGGCCATCGGAGGGCCGCCCACACGAGCAGGCTGCCGATCCCGAACCCCAGCCCGACCAGGGCGCCCAACGCTCAGCCCGCCTCGGCGAGCAGCCCGACGACGTCGACGCCGAGCCGCTCGAACCGCTCGAGCCGCGGCGGCAGCCCGATCCCCCGCCGCAGCGCGCCGTCGCGCCACTCGAACACCGGCTCCGTCTCGATGACGTCGCCCTCCATCCGCCCCGGCACCGCGACGATCTCGGTCACCCGGCGCGCACCGCGCGGGTCGAGGGCCAGCTGGACGACGAGGTCGACCGAGGCCGCGACGGTGGGGACGACGAAGCGCGCCGAGATGTTCTCCCCCGCCAGCAGCGGCAGCGTGCAGACCTTCGTCAGCGCCTCCCGGGCACTGTTGGCGTGCAGCGTGCACATCCCCGGCAACCCGGCGTTGAGCGCCAGCAGCAGATCGAGGCACTCCTCCGCCCGCACCTCCCCGACGATGAGCCGCGACGGCCGCATCCGCAGCGACTCCTTGACCAGGTCGCGCAGCCGGATCTCGCCGGTGCCCTCGAGCCCCGCCTGCCGGGTCTGCAGGGCGACCCAGTCAGGATGCGGGAAGCGGACCTCGAAGACCTCCTCGGCCGAGATCACCCGCTCCCCGCCGGGGATCGAGGCGGCCAGGCAGTTGAGCAGGGTCGTCTTCCCGACGTGGGTCCCCCCGGTCACCAAGATGTTGAGCCCGGCCCGCACCGAGGCGTCCAAGAAGCGCGCCGCCGGCGCCGTGAGCGTGCCGAGCTCGACCAGCTCCTCGAGCCGCGACGCACGCACCACGAACTTCCTGATGTTGACCGCCGAGAATCCGCGCGCCACCCCTTGCAGGACGACGTGGAGCCGGTGGCCCGCCGGCAACATGGCATCGACGAACGGCCGGCTCAGGTCGATGCGCCGACCCGTGGACTTCAACATCCGCTCCACCAGCTCGGCCACCTGCGCCTCGCTGAGCACCAGGTTGGTCAGCTCGTGCCGCCCGTGCCGCGCCACGAACACCCGGTCCGGACTGTTGATCCACACCTCCTCGACGGTCGGGTCGTCGAGGAACGGCTGCAGCGGTCCGAAGCCCGCCACGCGCGCCACCAGCTCCGCGACCAGCCCGTCGGGGTCCGCGACCGGCGCCACCACACCCGTCAGGCTGCGCTCGTCGTGCTCGCGCACCAGCGTCGTCGCCAGACGCCGCACGACGGGGACGTCACGCTGCGGATCGATCCCCTCCCGGCGTACGACGGCACGCAGGTCCTCGTCGAGGCGCATCACGACGTCGTCGGACGCCGGCGCGACCACGACCGGTGGCTGCAGCAGGGCCATGACGACTCCCCGAGATAGGACGGCACTGGCTGCCAGCACCGTAGGCCACGGTCGACGAATCGGGAAGGGTGACTTCGCGACCTGTGGAGAACCAGGAAGAGCGGCGAACCAGCGGCGGGGGTGCTCACCGTCAGACCCGGGGTGGGTCGCTCCGGTTCGTCGATGTACCGACGCGGGAGACGCCAGAGCCTCCGCCGAGCACTCCGAGCGGTCGTGAGCCCGCAGCGACTCCTTCGCCACCAGTGCCAGTGAGCTGTCAGCGTCGGGTCATACCGTCGGTGTCTCGAAGTACGTGCTGCGTTCGATGATCAGGTCCTCCTTGACCGTGAAGAAGTCGGCGAAGCCGAGAGTCACACTCGAACCGTCCCGGAGGCGGCCGCTGAAGCGGCCTTCGACGGCGGCTCGATCCGGAGCGCCGACGAGAACACCCAGGAGCTCATGCGTCCCCTCCGCGATGACTCTCCTCCTGTCGTAGAACCCCAGGAGCGCCTCGCGCCCGACCATCGGCTCATAGCCGGGACGGCGGTAGACGGCATCGTTCGCGAACAGGTCCACAACGTCGGCCGGAGTGGGCGAGTCGACGGTCTCGTAGTACCGGCGGACGACCGCCTCGACCTGCTGACGGTTCACCGCGCCGCGCCTCGGGCCTCAATAGCGGAGCACGGACGCGCCGACGCCGGACCGACCCAGCGGGACCGCGCTTCCGGTGCTCTCCGAACCTTCGACATCACAGATGCCCTGGCCGCGACCTCATCGGCAGAGGGGGCGGGCAGTGCGACGCACCCACGTGCACCACCACCGCGGTCAGAGCGCGGCATCGGCTTCCGACGACCGATCGGAGACGAACATGTGCTGGGCGTAGTGCGTGAAGGTGTAGCGCGGTCGCGCCGACTCCACCGCAAGCTGGGGGGTGATACCGCAGCCCCAGAAGACGGGGATATCGCCGTCCTTCATGTTCGGGGCATGACCGAAGTCGACGGCCGACAGGTCGGCGATGCCCAGCGCCGCGGGATCGCCCACGTGCACGGGAGCCCCATGGCCCCAGGGGTAGCGCGACGTCACCTGGACGGCCCGGGCGACCTGGTCGGCCGGGATCGGCCGCATGCTGACGACCATCGGGCCCGAGAACTTGCCGGCCGGCGCACACTGCCGATCCGTGATGTAGACCGGCGCCGGAGTGTCGGCCTCGATATGCCGCAGCGGCAGACCGGCTGCGAGCATGGCCTGCTCGAAGGTGAGGCTGCAGCCGAGCAGGAAGCCGACGGCGTCGTCCTCCCACACGTCCACCAGGTTGAGCGGCTCCGACTCCAGCTCACCGTTGCGGAAGACGCGGTAGCGGGGAAGGTCTGTTCGCACGTCCGCGTCAGCGGCGATCTCCCGCACGATCGGCGAGCCGACGTCGAGCACCTCGAGCAGCGGGACCGGCTTGGGATTGCGCTGGCAGAAGAGGAGGAAGTCGTAGGCGTCCTCCTTCGGGACGATCGCGAGGTTGGCCTGGAGCTGCCCCAGCCCGAGGCCGATCGTCGTGTCCGTCCAGCGCTCCTCGCGGATGACCTGGCGCAGCGCGCCTGCGTCCAGTCGAGCGGCATCGACGCGGCTCAGGCCCAGATCGTCTGATGTGTCGATCAAGTTGTCTGCCATAACGGACAAAATAGGGAAACCCTCGGCCCCGGTCAAGGCCTCCGGAGAAGTGCTCGGGTCGTACCGCGCCGAAGAGCGCGACTGGGCGCCGCTAGTGCTGAACGGCGCTGTGATGGAGATCCATCGTCGCGGGGTACTCCATGATCAGCGCGGCCAGCACGGGGGCCGCGGACAGCGCCTGGTAGCTGTGGGGGACGTCCGCCGGGAAGCTCGCGTAGTCTCCCGGCCCCAGGGTCACCGCCTGGCCGACCGGCCCCGTGCTGAGCTCGCCCTGGATGACGAGCACGTGCTCGTGCACGCCGGAGGGGTGGGTGTGCCCCGGCGTCGCGATGCCGGGCTCCACCGTCAGGTGCAAGAGCTCCAGCACGTTGTGGTTGAGGCGAAAGCGCCTCAACAGGCGCGCGACCAACGTCTCTCCCACGACATTGGGGCCCGACTCCGCCCGGATGACCTGTACCGCCGGGGGCTCGGCCTCGGTGAGGAGCTCGCTCAGGGGCACCTTGAGCGCGTTGCTGACCGACCAGATGGTGTCGATCGTCGGGTTACCGCTGCCGGCCTCCATCTGGTAGAGCGTGGCTCGGGCCAGCCCGGAGGTCCGGGCCAGGGAGGACAGCGAGATGCCGCGGGCGTTGCGGACCCGCTTGAGGTTCCTGGCCAGGACGTCGTCGATGCCCGAAGGCGCCCTCGCCCCCTGCCCCGCGTCGTCACCCGTCACCCGTCGCCCTCCCTGCCCGTTGCCTCGTCACTGATCCGTCTTCGAGTTGGTCATTCTTCCCCAAGGACTCAGAAGAACGTGAAGACACCGTCGACCACGGTGTAACTGTCGTCGACGACCGGGAGGTACGCCCACTTGTCGAAGGCGCCGCACGGGTGGCTGATGCCGCTCACCAACCAGTCACCGACCGCGAGGTCGGACTCAGGCGGCAGCCGCACGAACGCGTGCTGGTCGTTGAGCGCCAACACCTCGAACGCGCCCTCCACCTCCTGCCACCCGTCGACGCCGGGGCGCGAGGTCCGCAGCGGCACCGGGAGCCGGTAGTCGTAGGGGACATCGCGCTTGCCGATGCCGACGATCGCCAAGTCGGGTCGCGGGCGCGACCACACGGTGGCCCAGACCTCCAGCGACTGCGCGAGCAGCCCCTTGCCCACGCCCGGCCGGCCGCCGAGGAAGGAGGTCTCCTCGTACATCTCGACGTCGTGGGTCACATAGCAGCCGCTGCGAAGGATGGTCTGCACCGGGACGTCGAAGGCAGCCGGGCCGACCGTGTCGGTGACGATGTCGAAGTAGGAGCTGCCGCCGGAGGTGACGATGATCCGTTCGCCCTCGCACAGTCCGGCCTCAGCGACCTCCCGCACCAGCCGGTGCAGGTCGTCCATATAGACCTGCACTGCCGCCAGACGCTCCTCGAGGCTGTCGGCGGGCACCAGTCCTTCGAATGCCGAGACACCGCGCAGCGAGACCGCCGGTGACTGCGCCGCTCGCCGCGCGACGGTCAGCGCGTCGGGCACCGACCTGACGCCGCTGCGGCCATTGTCGTATCCCAGTTCGACGAGAACCGGAAGCGGCGTGCGGGAGGCACGCTCGCTCACCACGCCCTCGATGATCTCGATGCCGGCGAGGCTGTCGACGTAGCAGAGGAACTCGAACGGCGCTCCCTCACCGCCGCGCGCGGCATCCAGCTCATCGAGGATCCACGCGATCGCGACCGGGTCGACGAGCTCGTTGGCCATCAGGATCGCCGGCACTCCGAAGGAGCGCATCAGGCGGACCTGCCATGCGGTGGCCGCCGTGATGCCCCAGGCTCCCGCCTCGAGCTGGCGGGCGAAGAGTTGAGGCGCCATGGTCGTCTTGCCGTGCGGCGCCAGGTCGACCCCGTGCTCACGGCAGTAGTCCGCCATCACCTTGATGTTGTGCTCCAGCTCCCGTTCCTTGAGCAGCATCAGCGGGAGGTCGAGGTCCCCCTTGAGCACGTTCCACTTCCGCTCGGCCACCTCGGCCGCGCGCAGCGACTCGCCCGGGTTCAGGAACAGCCCTTTCGTGCGCGCGTCCAGGACCTGGTCGCCCAGCTCCTGGACGCGCTCGCGGACCACGGCGAGCCGCTGCGTCACGCCGGCGCCCCGCTCGCCCTCAACCGGCATTGACGGTATTGAGGGTCTTGATGCTCCCGTCGCTCTGGAACTCCCACTGCTCGTAGGTCGCCTTCGTCGGGTCACCGTTGTCGGCAAGGTCGATCGGGCCGCTGACACCGTCGTAGTCGATGTCCTCGCCCTCGTCGATGAGCTTCTTGCAGTCGGCGAACGTGGTGCACTTCGTGCCGCCCTCGGTCACCGAGACCATGTTGTCTCGGATCTTCTGGGGGTCGGTGCTCTCCGCCTGCTGCGCGGCCAGCGCGACGGTCGTCACGCAGTCGTAGGCCTCACCGGTGAACTGGGTGGCGGAGAGGTCGGGCACCTCGCCGCGGAGCTTGTCGAGGAACGCCGCCTGTGAGGTCGCGGCCGGATTGACCCCGCGCAGGCCCTCGACGGCGGCCTTGTTGCCCGGCTCGACCTGCTCGGCGAGATCGGTCTTCTTCGAACCGGTGCCGACGTAGATCGGGATGTCCTGCGGCCCATAGCCGGCCTCGATGAGGCCGCGCAGGATCGTGGACGTCTCGTCGAAGGCGATCAGCACCATGGCGTCGGGCTTGTACGAGACGATCTTGCGGATCTCGGCGTCGAAGTCCTGCGCGGTGGGATCGTAGAGGATCGGGTCGGACGCATCGGCACCAGCCTTCTCGACCTCCTGCACGGTCAGGTCGCCGAGTCGCTGGGCGTAGTCGTCCGCGCGGCCCACGACCGCGACCCGCTTCCCGCCGTCGTCCACGATGAGCTGAGCGAACACCGGCGCCAGCAGCTCGTCACTCGCGGCCGCGCGGAAGTAGTAGCCGTCGTCGTCGTAGTCGGTGAAGGTCGGACTGGTGTTGGAGGGGGCGCACTGGACGACGCCGGCGGTGACGATCTTGTCGATGATCTTCAACGAGATCCCGGAGCCGGCCGCGCCGATCACCGCCGACACGGTGTCGGTGTTCAGCAGCCGATCGACGGTCTGGGTCGCGACCGAGCCGTCCCCCTCGCCCTCGTCGCCGCCCGTGAGAACGACATCGGAGCCGAGGACGCCGCCGGCGTCATTGATCTCGGCCGTCGCAAGCTTGACTGCACCGATCATCCCGGGCCCGAGGAACGCGATGCCACCGGTCTCCGGGAGCACATAGCCGATACGGAGGGCGTCGGAGTCCCCACCCGCATCATCGGACTGCGCGCAGGCGCTCAGCGCCAGCGCCGCGATGGAGAGCAACGAGCACGCCACCGGCAACCTCTTCGAACTTCTCATGGCCTGACCCTTTCAGATGTGACCGTTATACTAAACTAGTTGTCTTCTTTGGCGGACATCGCAGGGTGCGCCAGTCCCCCGACCCGGGTGACGTCGCGGCCTCGCTACGTGCGGGACGAACGGCTCAGGCTGCCGAGATAGAGCTCGACCACCTTCGGGTCGCCCAGCAGCTCGCGACCGGTTCCCGCGTAGGCGTTGCACCCCTGGTCGAGCACATAGCCCCGGTGGACGATCTCCAGGCAGCGCTGGGCGTTCTGCTCCACCATCACGATGGTCACGCCCTGCGCGTTGATCTGCATGACCCGCTCGAAGGAGTCGCCCTGGTTGATCGGCGAGAGACCCGCGGACGGCTCGTCGAGCAGGAGCACCTTCGGCTCGGTCATCAACGCCCGGCCCAGTGCGACCATCTGCCTCTCGCCACCGGAGAGCAGACCAGCGCGGGTTCGCCGGCGTGCCGCCAGGAAGGGCAGCATCGCGGTGACCGCGTCGAAGCGCTCGGCCCAGCGGTGGCGCTGCTGGTAGAGGCCCATCCGCAGGTTCTCCTCGATCGTCATGCTCGGGAAGACGTTGTTGGTCTGCGGCACATAGGCCACTCCCCTGGCGACGAGGTCACTCGGGGCGCGCCCGACGATGTCCTCGCCGTCGAGACGGATCGAGCCGCCGCGCACGGGCGCCAACCCGAACATGGCCTTCATGAACGTCGACTTGCCCGCACCATTGGGCCCGATCACACCGACCAGCTCGCCGGGGGCCACGGAGAGGGAGGCCCCGCGAATGATGTCGACGCCGCTCACGTAGCCGGCCACGAGCTCATCCACGACGAGAACGTCGGGCCGCGGCTCGGTCATCGCCGTCTCCTTCTTCGTCATCACTGCGCGCCTTCCACATCCGACGGTTCGAGCGGATCGCCGTAGCCGGAGCCGAGGTAGGCCTCCACGACCGCGCCGTCGTTGGCCACGGTGGCCGGGCGTCCCTCCGCGATGACCTTTCCCTGTGCCATGCAGACCACCCAGTCGCTGACGCCCATCACCATGTCCATGTCGTGCTCGACGATCAAGACCGTGGTTCCCTGGGCCGCGAGACTGCGAAGCTGATCCATGATCGTCTCCCGCAGGGCGGGGTTGACCCCGCCCATCGGCTCGTCCAGCATCAGCAGACGCGGCTCCAGCATCAGCGCCCTGGCCAGCTCCAACAGCCGTCGCTGACCACCGGAGAGAGTGCCGGCGTACTCGTCGACCATCCGGCCCAACCCGAACGTCGCCAGCACCGCCCTGGCCCGCTCCTCGATCTCGCGCTCCTGCCGTTTCCACAACGCCGAGATGGGCGCGCACCACAGCCGCTCTCCGACCTGGTGCTGCGCTGCCAGCTTGGCGTTCTCCAAGACGGTCAACCGTGTCATCGACCGGGTCAACTGGAAGGTACGGACCATGCCGGCGCGGGCGCGCTGGTGGGGCTTGGCTCGGCTGATGTCCGAGCCGCCGAAGACGACGGAGCCGGAGTTCGGGATGTCGAAGCCGCTCAACAGGTTGAACAGGGTGGTCTTCCCGGCCCCGTTGGGGCCGATCAGACTCGTCACCAGGCCGGTTTCGATCTCCAGGTGGTCGACGCCGACCGACTGGAGTCCGCCGAACCAGCGCTGCACGTCGTGGGCGACCAGGACGGGGTCGGCTTTGGACGAGCCGGGGGTCTCCTCGAGTGTCGTCATCTCAGTGGTCACCTAGCACCATCTCGTTTCGGTCGCCGAAGATGCCCTGGGGCCGGAAGATCATGAGCGCCATCAGGCCGAAGCCGACGAGCACGAAGCGGTACGCGCCCAGCGCGTCGGCGCTGAACAGCTGGTCCGGCATCGCGCCGGTGTCGGCGAGGGCGCGGATTCCGCTGTCGAAGACGGAGATCAGGAACCAGAACATCACCGCGCCGACAAGCGGGCCCCACGCGCGGCCGACTCCGCCGAGGATCACGGCGGCGTAGGCGAAGAACGTGACCTCGGGGATGAAGGCGTCGGGGGCGACGGCCTGCTGGCTGATGGCCAGCACCGCTCCCGCGCCGGCACCCATGACTCCGCCGAGCACCAGGCTCTGGATCTTGATCGAGACCACGCTCTTGCCCGCGCTGCGCACGACCTCCTCATCCTCGCGGATCGAGAGCGCCACACGACCCCACGGGCTCTTGGCCAGGCGCCAGACGAGAAGCGCGGCCGCAACCGCCAACACCCAGCCGACGATCATGACCCACAACGTCTGGTGGGAGAAGACGAGGTTGCCGAAGCCGTAGCGACCCCGTGGGATCGGGTTGAGCTCGTAGAACTCGTTGGCGAAGCGGGTCAACCCGAAGACGCCGCCGGTGACCTCCTCGGTGGAGTGCGACCGGAAAAGGAGTCTCATCGCCTCGCCGGCAGCCAGCGTCGTGATCGCCAGATAGTCGGCACGGAGCCGCACCGTCGGCAGGCCGAGCAGGAGGGCGTAGCCCACGGCCGCGACGATCGTCAGGATGAGCGCGGCCCACAACGGCCAGCCGAAGGTGCTGACGCCGATCGCTATCCCGTAGGCGCCGACGAGCATGAACCCGACCTGGCCGAAGTTGAGCATCCCGGTGTATCCGTAGTGGAGGTTGAGGCCAACGGCGGCCAGAGCGTACAGCGCGGCTTGGGGGCCCAAGGCCGTGCGCAGGGCATCGATCAGTACGTCCATCGCTTATCCGATCCGCGTCGCGTTGCGAGATCCGAGAATCCCTTGGGGCCGCACCAGCAGCACCACCATCAGGGCGAGGAGAGCCCAGAAGATCCGGAGTTCGGGGGGAGAGAAGAGTGTGCTCAGCTGGCTGACCAGACCGATGGCCAGAGCGCCGACCAGGGCGCCATTGGACTTGCCCAGGCCTCCGAGGATGACGGCCGCGAAGACGACCATCAAGATGGCGAAGCCCATGTCCCAGCTGACGGAGCCGTCAAGTCCGAGCAGCACGCCGCCGACGGCGGCGAGGCCGGAGCCCATCATCCACACCACCAGAATGACCCGCTTGACGCTGATGCCGGACGCCTCCGCGAGGTCGCGGTTGTCGGCGACGGCGCGCATGGCCTGACCGATCGGTGTGCTGTGGATCATCCAGGCGGTCCCTGACACGACCAGCACGGCGGTCACCATGATGCCGAGATCGCGCGGTGTCATCGAGACACCCCAGAAGTTCCAGGAGTCCTGGACGCGGAAGGCCGAGTAGGCCTTGCTCGCGCCGCCGAAGACGATGAGGTAGATGTGCCGCACCGCGAGTGAGAGACCGAGCGAGATTATCAGGAGCTGGAACAGCCCGGTGCGCCGCTTGCGCAGCGGCCGCCACAGGCCGAGCTCGAGCGCGCCGCCGAATCCGGCCCCGGCCACGACGGCGACGAGGGCCGCCAGCCACAGCGGGAGGCCGATGGACTGGAAGTACCAGGCGACGATGGCGCCGAGAGTGATCAGCTCGCCGTGGGCGAAGTTGATCATCTTGGTGGTGCCGAAGATCAGGGAGAGGCCGATGGCGCCGGTCGCGACGATCAGGCCGAACTTGATCCCATCCACGAGGGCCTGCGGGAACTCACTGAGCACCGAGGTCTCGGGGGCGTTGGCACCCACCGCCCACCCCAGCATCAGGAGAGCAGTGGTCCCGCCCAGGACGAGGGGGGCGACACCGAGCCCCGGTCTATTTCGCAAGTCAGGCAAGAGAAAACCCTTCGTTGAACGTGGACGACGTGCTGTCGAGCGACACTCAGTCGAAGCCGTGATCGGCGTGCTCGAGATGGAGAAGGTGTCGCACCAGGGCGATATCGGGAGGAGAGCTCGCCAACTGGCACCGCGCCGGCCCCTCACCCACCGCCGTCAGCGTGACGTCGCCGCCGGGCCTGATCATCGCCGCCTCGTCGACACCGACGCCCCAGGAGCGCTCCCCCTGATCGATGCGAACGGCGCCGGTGTGCACGACGACCATGTGCTCCTGTTGCGGCTCACCGATGGTGACGCACGCACCGGCGTCGAGCTCGGCGAGCCGCACCATCACGGCCTGTCCGACGAGATGCCGGATGACCACCCCGGGGGCCGCCTCGATCGCGGGGACGTCCTCCGCGAGCTTCGCGACCGAGACACCGCCTCGCGTCGCTCCAGACATCGGAGGCCGACCTCAGCTCTCGCCGTACAGGAGTGTCGCCGTCTTGCCCGAGAGCATGAGGTCGATCTCGTCACCGGTCACGCCCTCCTCGAGCAGGAGCTGCACGTAGCTGCGCAGGCCCTCTGCCGGCAGCGGGTTGTGGATCTGGCCCAGGTCGGAGGAGATGACGATGTTCTCCGCGCCGATGATCTTGAGGTTCTCGACCAACTGAGGAACGGCGACCGAGAACCACTTCGGCGTGATCATGCTGAAGGCGTAGTTCAAGATGGCTCCGTGCTCCACCAGCTCCCGCTGCTTCTCCAGGTCGGAGAGCTCGGTGAACGGGAGGTAGGGGTGATCCACCACGACCTTGGTGATCCCGGCCGCTGAGGCGGCCTTGACCAGAGCCAGCGTCTCGGCGGGGCTGACATGACCGACGGCGAGTACGGCGTCGTATTGCTTGATCAGCTTCAAGCAGTGGTTCAAGCCGGGAACGATCTCACCGTTCGAGTCGGTCAGCACGATGGGCTCGGCCTCGCGGTAGAACTCAGGCAGCTCGAAGGACTGCGCCTTCCCGTATCCCCCGATGCCGCCGAAGTGCTTCTCCTGCTGCACGGTGTCGATCGTCGGCATCCAGACCACCTTGGCTCCCATCCGGAGCGCATGGTCGACGGCGAACGGGTTGAGGCCGCCGTGCACCAGATTGAGCGTGATGCTGCCGAACACGTCGATGCCGTCGAACTGCCTCATGGCGTCAGCCGCGCGATCGGTGGTCATCATGTGGTGGCTCTTCAGCACCACCGCGCGCATGCCCTTCTCCTTGGCGTCGCGCACGCACTCCACGAAGCTGTGGCGGTGAAACAGGGAAGGCGCCTGGTGGACGTGGATGTCGATACCGCCGCGCAGCAGGTCCAGATCCAGTCTCCCGCTCATGGTGATCCCCTTGTGTATTGTTTACTGAACAGACATGTCTAGTAAGTCAGACGCTAGTGAGCGCGCCGTTACCAGTCAATAGCAGTCGTGTTACGAGTTTCGTGACCGGTCGAGAAGGTCCGCCACGTCGTCCGCACAGCCCCATGCCGTGGTCATTCCCGCGCCGCCGTGCCCGTAGTTGTGCACCAGCCATCCGGCTTCGGACCTCTCCCGCTCGACCCGCACGCGGGACCGAGCAGGCCTCAGCCCCACCTTCGCCTCGAGCACCTCCGCGCGCTCGAGATCGGGATGGAGCGCACGGCCCCGCAGCAGGATCTGCTCCGACTGAGCAGCGTCCACCACGGTGTCCCAGCTGCACTCCTGGTCGGTGCCGCCCACGATCACATCGGCTCCGCGCGGGATCACATAGGTCAGTCCGTCCGGATGGTGGTAGTCGAGACGGAAGTGCGTGATCCCCGGGTTGGTCAGTCGCAGGACCTGACCGCGCACCGGGTGCACCTCGCCATCAGGCACCAGCTCCCGTGCGGCCAACCCGGTCGCGTTGACCACCCACGGTCGGCTCGCCGTCACCGCGGCCAGGCTCTCCACCCGTCGCCGCACGAGACGGACGCCGCGTTCGGCGAGTCGCTTCAGCAACCAGGGCAGATAGGTCGTCATGACCGCCACCGGCGCTCGGTATGCCAGTGCGTCGACATAGCCCGGCGGCAGGTCAGCGACATCGGCATGTCCGAAGTCGGCGAGCACGCTCCCCCAGGCCGGGTCGACCAGCGGCTCTCTACCCAACTCGAGGCCCGGGACCATCGTGATGCCGGAGCCGGGCATCTCGACCTGCGCCAGGTACACCTCTAGGGTGCGCGCACTCCATCTGACCACGTCCGCCTGGGGCTCCGCGCGATACGGACGCCACAGCGCGGCAGCCACGGCCGAGACCGTGGCGTCGCAGTCCCGGTCCGACCACAGCTCCACGTCCCACCCGTCATCGGCGAGCCGCCAGGCCGTGGTCGCACCGATGATGCCGCCGCCGAGAACGGTCGCCGTGTCGCCCGCCCCGACGGCGACGGACATCAAAGAGCGTCCGCGATCGTGAACGTCACCTGGATCTCGACCGGCGCGTCGAGCGGGAGCACCGGCACCGCGATCGCCGTCCGCGGGTGCCTGCCCGCCTCACCGAGAACCTCTGCCAGCAGGTCGCTGGCGCCATTCGCCACCAGATGCTGGTCGGTGAACTCGGGCGTGCTCGCGACGAACACCTGGACGTGCGCCACCACCAGCCTCTCGAGCGAGCCGGCGGCCCGGGCGCCGGCAGCGAGGGCGTTGAGCGCCGCGACCCCGGCCTGACGCCTGCCCTCCTCCATGCCGACCACACCTCCGAGCTTGCCGGTGACCGGGAGCCTTCCGTCGACGAAAGGCACCTGCCCGGCGACATAGAGAACGTCGCCGACGCGACGCCACGCGATGTAGTTCGCGGCCGGCGCGGCGATGTCCGGCAGCTCGAGGCCGAGCGCCGCCAGGCGCTGCTGCGGGGTCTGAGACTTCTGCGACACGTGGGCCCCCTGGGCTCGATGGACGGGTCGTCTACTGCGCAGGCCCCGACCGGGCCGAGATCCCGACGAGCCCGCTCACTGCCCGGACCGGGCCCGGGAGGGGTGGAGTCACAAGTTGTCTGATTTAGAAGACGATGCGCAGACTAAACCAGACAGTTCGGGTCTGGTCAACGGACCGGTCGAGATCATCTCCCGCTCGTAGCCCGGGGAGACGACGCCGGGCCCGACGCCGTACGGCGTCGGGCCCGGTCATCGACGTAGGCGCTAGCTCTTCGCGGCGGCGACCGCCTGCGCGAGCGCGGCCTTCTGCTTCTTCAGCTTCTTCTTGAGCTTCTTCAGCTTCGTGGCCAGTCGCTTCGCCTTGGCGGGCTGCTTCGCCTTCTTCGCGGCCTTGGCCTTGGCCTTGGCCGAGGCGACCTTCTCCTTCGTGGACGCCACCTTGGCCGCCGCCTGGGCGAGGGCCTGCTCGGCGGCCGTCGGCGGGGTCACGGTGGGCGGGGTGACCGCCGGGGGCGTGACGACGACCGGTACGGCGAAGTCGGCGCGCAGGTGACCCTGACGCAGCGAGAAGCCGTCGGTGTCGCCGTCGTCGGTCCACACGACCTCGACCTTGTCGTCGACGGCGGTGCGCAGCGGCTTGATCGCCATGCCCTCGTTGTTGAGGTTCGGCATCCCGGCCGGGCGGGCCAGGGAGTGCTTGACCACGAAGTCGCCGCCCTCGACCTTCAGCAGGTTCGCGACGCCGCCGCAGCTGTCGTCGCACAGGGCCCAGAGCGCCTGACGGTCGGGGTCGAAGGCGGTGTCCATGGCGAACGGGAAGCCGGAGGACTCCACCTTCACCTCGACCGGTGCCGCGCCGGCGGCGAGCGAGAAGAAGTGCAGGTCGCCGGTGGCCTCGACGGCGGTGACGAACAGGCCGGGGGTCGGGTGGTCGGCGGCGGCGTAGGCCTTGCCGTCGGCCCGCCAGCCGGCGGCGACCAGGAAGCTGTCGGGGACATAGGTGATGCCCTCGAGGCCGAGGTTGGTGCCGGTGGTGACGAAGGAGTTGACGTCCCACTCGTCGGTCGCCGTCAGGTCGGTCGTGGCCGCGGTGACGGCGGAGACGTCGTACCGCTCGATCTTGTTGGCGGAGACGTCCTTGTTGTCGTTGTCGCGCTCGGAGGTGACGTAGATCGAGCCGTCCGGGCCGACCGTCACGCCCTCGGAGTCGACGGCGCCGGCGCCGGTGGCGAAGTGCAGCTTCTTGCCGCCGTCCCAGCCGTCGACGGCGACGTAGGTGGCGCCGACCTTGCGCAGCTTGTGCAGGGTGTTCTTGTTCTGCACGACCCACAGGATGCTCGGGTCGGTCGGGTCGAAGGCCGCGCCGGAGACGTCGCCCTCGCCGTTGCCGTCACCGTCGCCGAAGCCGTTCACATCGTCGACCGTGGTGATCTCCGCCGGGCCGGGCCAGGCCTCCGTGACGACGCCCGGGCACGCGTTGGCCGCACCCCAGGTCGCCGTCGGCGTCTCGACATAGGACACGGTGCCGAAGAGCTCGCAACGGCTGTACGACGCGATGCCGTCCTCGTTCCAGGTGTGCCCGATCGCGCGCGCACCGTCGCTGGGCCGGCGCAGCGTCAGCGAGTCGGCGCTGTCCAGCCCCACGATGCCCTCGGCGACGTAGAACCCGCCCACGGCGAGGCTGGTGCCGGCCGGGACCGTGTGCACCACGGCGTCGCCGGCGTCGAGCAGCTCCCAGCCGGAGATGTCGACCGGCGCGGTGCCGATGTTGAGCAGCTCGGCCTTGCCGGAGACGTTGGAGACCTCGTTGAGGACGACGGTGGTGGCCAGGGGCGGCGCGACCTCGGTCTCGCAGGAGGTCGTGTTGGCGCGGCCGAAGCTGTTGACCGCGACCGAGACGAAGGCGTCCGAGCCGTCGGGGCAGGCGGCATACGACCGCGCGGCGGACTCGAAGCTGTCGGAGACACCGGCCTGTCCGTCGCCGTACGCCTGCTCGTCGACGAGCTGGCGGCCGGCCGGGTCGGCGCCCGGGCCGTAGACCTTGACCGCGTCGCCCTCGCCGGACAGGCCCTTCTTCGAGGAGAACGCGACGTAGCCGCCGGCCGGGATGGTCATCTCGGCGGCGGCCTCGAAGGCGGTGCCGTTCCAGACCTTGAGGTCGGCGAGGGTCAGCGGGGCGGCGCCGGACGCGGCGCCGCTGTCGACCTGGTACCAGCCCTCGATACCGACCGGGCTGCTGCCGGTGTTGTGCAGTTCGACGGCGTCGCCGAAGCCCGGGTTGCCCGGGTCGTCGGCGTTGAGCGAGGCGATCTCGTTGATCTCGACGTCGTCCCAGTTCGGGTCGAGGTCGGGGACCTCCGCGCCACCGCCGAAGGAGTTGGCGGCGCCCGGCGTCGCGGCGGACGACAGCTTCCAGAGCCCGGCGCCCGGGGCGGTGCGCGCCCACGACGGCGACGCGTGGCGGGTCGTCACGCCGTCGGCCTCGTAGCCGACCCACGTGGTGTCGACCAGGGCGCCCTCGTCGTTGCTGAGGTAGAGGTGGTCGTTCTTGTTCAGGCCGTAGCCGCCGCCGGCGTAGGTGAAGCCGTCGACCGGCACCGCGGGCTCGGTCTCGACCACGACGTAGTCACCGGCCGGGATCACCGCGCCGGCACCACCGAGGACGATCTCGTCGCCGACGGCCTTGGTGCCCTCGCCGTCGGCGAGGGTCCAGCCGGTCAGGTCGACGGTGGCCAGGCCGAGGTTGCGGATCTCGACGAAGTCGGTGCCGTCGGAGAAGTACTCGTTGATCGACACACCGGCATCCGCCGCCGAGAGGGCGTTGGAGCCGCCGGGCGTCGCTGCCGAGGCCTGCGCGAAGGCGCCCGTGCCGTCGGTCGTACGCGCATAGCTCGGCGCGGCGTGCGTGTCGGCCGGCAGGTCGACGTACGCGTCGATGACCGTGGCCTGGTCCGGGCTCAGCAGGTGCACCTCGTCGGACTTGCCGAGGCCGAAGCCGTTCGGGTACGACGGGTCGTCGTTGAAGATCACCGCGTAGCCGCCCGCCGGGAGCACGCCGTCGAGGACGATGTCGTCGCCGCCGGCGATGCCCTTGTCGTCGGTCAGGTGGTAGCCGGTCAGGTCGACGTTCGCGGCGCTCTTGTTGTAGAGCTCGATGAAGTCGGTGTTGTCGTTCCAGCCGTTCGTGCTGAACTCGTTGATCACGACGGCTCCGAGTGCGCCGGCGGGGTCAGCGGCGCTGGCGGGAGCAGCGACGGCGAAGAACGAGAGGCCGGAGAGGCCGAGAGCACCGGCGGCAACGACTGCGGCGGCGCGAGAGGGTGATGTCACGACAGGTGTGTCCTCGGGTGAACGGAGATGGGTCGACAAGACCCAACGTCGCGGCACCGGGAGAACGGCCGGTGAACCACGACCGACGACCGGCCGACAGCGGGCCGACCAGTCAGTTGAGGATCACGATCGCGGCGTTGAGGGCCGTCGCGAAGCCCACCCAGAGCAGGTACGGCGCCAACAGCCATGCCGCCGCTCGCGAGACCCGCGCGAACAGCGCGATCACCGCGACGATCGCGACCAGGAGCGCTGCGATGTCGACGAGTGCCCAGCCGTAGCGGTCGGCCGCGAAGAACAGCGGCGTCCAGGCCAGGTTGAGCAGCAGCTGCGCCACCCACGCGGCCAGCCCGGGCACGCCTGCCCCGGCCCGCCAGGCCAGCCAGCCCGCGACGGCGATCATGACGTAGAGGACCGTCCAGACCGGGCCGAAGAGCCACGAGGGTGGCGCGAACGGCGGCAGGTCGAGAGCGCGGTAGGTCTGCGCGGAGGAGCCGGCGGCGAGTCCGCCCAGCACCGCGACGGCCGCCACCGCCGCCACGAACGGCAGCAGGGCGAGCACGTCGCGGGCCGGGCCCGAGGTCGGAGCGCTGGTGGTGCTCATGTCCTCCAGTCTGCGTCGCCGGAGGTCAGCGGGCCTCGCGGCGGGCGGCCTGGCGCCGCAGCTCCGTCTTGGCGAGGGCGTTCTTGTGGACCTCGTCGGGGCCGTCGGCGAAGCGCAGGGTGCGGATGCCGGCGTACATGTTGGCCAGGGGGAAGTCCTGCGAGAGACCGCCGGCGCCGTGGACCTGGATGGCCTTGTCGAGGATCCACTGGACCGTCTCGGGGGTGGCGATCTTGATGGCCTGGATCTCGGTGTGAGCGCCCTTGTTGCCGACGGTGTCCATCAGCCAGGCGGTCTTGAGGACGAGCAGGCGCAGCTGCTCGAGCTTGACCCGCGACTCGGCGATCCAGGTGCGGACGGTGCCCTGGTCGGCGATCGGGCGGCCGAAGGCGACCCGGGACTCGGCGCGCTCGCACATCATCTCGATCGCGCGCTCGGCGATGCCGATCGAGCGCATGCAGTGGTGGATCCGGCCGGGACCGAGACGGGCCTGGGCGACGCCGAAGCCGCCGCCCTCCTCGCCGATCAGGTTCGCGGCCGGCACCCGGACGTCGGTGAAGAGCAGCTCGGCGTGCCCGCCGTGCTCGTGGTCGTCGTAGCCCATGACGTGCATGGCGCGCACGACCTCGAGGCCGGGGGTGTCGCGCGGGACGAGGATCATCGACTGCTGGCGGTGCCGGTCCGCGGTGGGGTCGGTCTTGCCCATGACGATGAAGATCGCGCAGTTGGGGTTCATCGCGCCGGTGATCCACCACTTGCGGCCGTTGAGGACGTACTCGTCGCCATCGCGCACGATGGAGAGCTCGATGTTGGTGGCGTCGGAGGACGCGACGTCGGGCTCGGTCATCGCGAACGCCGAGCGGATGTCGCCGTTGAGCAGCGGCTCCAGCCACTGCTTCTTCTGGGCGTCCGTGCCGAAGAGGTGCAGCACCTCCATGTTGCCGGTGTCGGGGGCCGCGCAGTTCATGGCGGCCGGGGCCAGATGGCCGCTGCGACCGGAGATCTCGGCGAGGGCGGCGTACTGGACGTTGGTCAGGCCGGCACCCTCGACCCCGGGGTGCTCGCCGGGGAGGAAGAGGTTCCACAGGCCGCGCTTGCGGGCCTCGGCCCGCAGCTCCCGGAGGACCGGGGTCGAGTCCCAGGCCCACGGGTCGTCCAGCTCGGCGAGCTGCTCCTCGAAGACCGTCTCGGCGGGGTGCACGAACTCGTCCATGAAGGCGAGCATCGTGGCCCGCAGCTCCTCGGTGCGGGCGTCGAATCCGAAGTCCATCAGTTCTTCCTCCAGGAGTGTGCGTTCAGTGCGGTGAGGCCGGCGTCGAGCAGCGGGTCGATCGCCGCGCCGATGTCCTCGAAGCCCTCCCCGACCGTCTGGCCGGCGAGGAAGCGGTAGTGGATGCCCTCGAGGATCGCGGCGAGCTTGAAGGCCGCCAGCCCGAGGTACCAGCCGAAGCCGGACAGGTCGCGGTCGCTGGCCGCGGCGTATCGGGCCACGATCTCGTCCTCGGCCAGGAAGCCGGGCGCGGTCGAGGCGTCCGCGACGGCGTCGCCGATGGTCTCCGCGAGCCGGTGGTAGGTGAGCATGAGCGCGAGATCGGTGAGCGGGTCGCCGAGGGTCGCCATCTCCCAGTCCAGTACGGCGGTCGCCCGGTCGGGCTCGGTGGCCCCCTCGGCCCCGTCCGCACTGTCGACCAGCACGTTGTCGAGGCGGAAGTCGCCGTGCACGATCCCGGTCGTCGACTCGGCGGGCACCGAGGAGGCCAGCCTGCGGTGCAGCTCGTCGGCCGCCGGGAGGTCCCGGGTGTGCGACGCGTCGAGCTGCTTGCGCCAGCGCGCGACCTGCCGACCGAGGAAGCCCTCGGGCCGGCCGAAGTCCGCCAGCCCCACCTCGGCCGGGCGGACCGCGTGCAGCACGGCGAGGATGTCGACCAGGCGCTCGGAGATCGCCCGGGTCCGCTCGGCGCCGAGCGGGGCCAGCTCACCGGCCCGGCGGTACGGCGTGCCGACGCACCTCTCCATCACGTAGAACTCAGCACCCACGACCGAGGTGTCGGAGCAGAAGGCGTAGGTGCGCGGGACCGGGACCGCGGTGTCCTGGAGCGCCGTCATGACGCGGTACTCGCGGCCCATGTCGTGGGCGGTGGCGAGCACGTGCCCCAGCGGCGGGCGGCGCACGATCCACTCCGAGGTGCCGTCGGAGACGGCGAAGGTCAGGTTGGACTTGCCGCCGGCGACCAGGTCGGCGGTCAGGGTGGTCCCGGCGCCGGGCACCGCGGCGGCCAGCCAGGTGCCGAGCGCGTCGAGGTCGAGGCCAGGCGGGTTCACTCGACCCCTCCGGTCAGCGTGACGCCGCCGTCGACGACGACGGTCTGGCCGGTGAGCCATGCGGCGTCCTCGGACAGCAGGAAGGCGACGACGCCGCCGATGTCGTCGGGCACGCCGAGCCGCTTGAGCGGGTACTGCGCGGCGACCTCGGCCTCGCGGCCCTCGTAGAGCGCGGTCGCGAACTTCGTCTTCACCACCGCGGGGGCCACGGCGTTGACCCGGATGTCCGGGCCGAGCTCGACCGCCAGCAGCTCGGTCATCGAGATGAGCATCGCCTTGCTGGCGCCGTACATGCCGATGCCGGGGGCGGGCTTCACGCCGGAGACCGAGGAGACGTTGACGACCGCGCCGCCGTGCTCCTTCATCCACGCTGCATGCACGCGCTGGGTCCAGCCGAGCGCGGCGAGCACGTTGACGTCGACGACCTTGCGGGCGACGGCGAGGTCGAGGTCGATCATCGGACCGTAGGCCGGATTGATGCCGGCGTTGTTGACCAGCAGGTCGGCGCTGCCGAAGGTCGCGATCGCCCGGCGTACGACGTCGGCCTGGTGCTCCTCGTCGTCAGCCTTGCCCGCGACGCCGAGCGCCCGGTCCGGGCCGCCCAGCGCGGCGACCGCCTCGTCGAGCGCGTCCTTGCCGCGTCCGGTGAGGACGACCCGGGCGCCCTCCGCGACCAGCCGCTCGGCGATCGCGAAGCCGATGCCCCGGCTCGCCCCGGTGACGATCGCGGTCTTGCCGTCGAACCTCGTGCTCACGTGTCTGCCTCGCTCCATCAGGTTACTAAGCGCTTGCTTAGCGTGTAGCCTACCTTGCACGCGCACCGCCCGTGCCGTCAAGGGCGCGGCACCCCAGCACCGGAGGCCCGACGATGAGCACCCCGTCCCGCGCCGAGGCCACCCGCGCCCGGCTGCTCGAGGCCGCCGTGACGGCGTTCGCGGAGAAGGGCTTCCACGGGACGACCACCCGCGACATCGCCGGGGCCGCCGGGATGAGCCCGGCCGCGGTCTACGTGCACCACCGGTCCAAGGAGGAGCTGCTCTTCCTGATCTCCCGCGAGGGCCACCAGCAGGCGCTCGACGTGGTGCGCACCGCCCGGGCGTCCTCGGCCGACCCGGTCGAGCAGGCGGCGGCGGCGGGACGGGCGTTCGCGGAGTTCCACGCGCACCACCACACGGTCGCCCGGATCCTCAACTACGAGCTCGCCGCACTGAGCGAGGAGCACCGCACCGAGATCGACGTCCTGCGCACCGGCATCGACCGCGAGCTGCGCGCCCTCGTCCTCGACGGCGTCGCCGCCGGCGTCTTCGACACCCCCGACCCGGCCCTGGCGGCCACCGCGCTGGCCTCGATGGGCGTCGACATCGCCCGCTGGTACCGCGAGGACGGCGAGTGGTCACCCGCCCAGATCGGCGACTACTACGCCGACCTCGCGCTGCGCCTGGTGGGCGCCGCCCCGGCCCGATAGGCCGAGACGACCGCGCTTCCTCTTGTGGGAAGAGAGTTCTGTTTTAGAATCTGTTCGTGGACCTCGACTCCGGCGCCAGCGCGATCGGCGCGCTCGCCGACGACACCCGGCGCACGCTCTACGCCTATGTCGCCGGCCGACCCGAACCGGTCGGGCGCGACGAGGCCGCCGGCGCCCTGAGCCTGGCCAAGCACACGGTGAGCTTCCACCTCGACCGGCTGGCCGAGGAGGGCCTGCTGGAGGTCGAGTTCCGGCGGCTCAGCGGGCGCTCGGGCCCCGGCGCGGGCCGGCCCAGCAAGCTCTACCGCCGCGCCGACCGCGAGTTCGCGATCACCCTCCCACCGCGACGCTACGACCTCGTCGGCGACATCCTCGCCGCCGCCGTCGGCAGGGCCCGGTCGGCGCAGGACCTCGACGCCGCACTCGCCGCGTCCGCCCACGCGGAGGGGCGCGCGGTGGCCGACGCGGCCGGCGGCGTCCCCGCCCCCGCCGGACTCCCCGAGCTCGCCGCGGTGCTGGCCGGCCAGGGCTACGAGCCTGCCGTCGAGCCGGACGCCGTGCTGCTGTCGAACTGCCCCTTCGACGCGCTCGCGGAGAAGCACACCGAGGTCGTGTGCGGCCTCAACCGCTCGTTCGTCCAGGGTGTCGCCGACGGACTGGGCTGCACCGCGACGACGGCGCACCTGGAGCCGGCCGCGGGTCGCTGCTGCGTCGCCGTACGGCGCGACGTCCCGCGCGGCCATGGACAAGCGCCGCCGGGCGGAGAATGATCGGCGGCGTGGCCATGTTCGAGGTCGCCGCCGACGCCTACGTCCGCTTCATGGGGACCTTCTCCGGTCCCCTCGCGGGGCTGTTCGCCGACGTGGGCCTGGCCGGCGTCGACCCGACTGCGCCCGTCCTCGACGTGGGCTGCGGTCCCGGCATGCTCACCGCCGAGCTGGTACGGCGCCGCGGCGCACCGGACGTCGCGGCGGTCGACCCCGTCGCCTCCTTCGTCGCGGCCACGGCCGCCGCCCACCCCGAGGCCGACGTGCGTGCGGCGTCGGCAGAGGCCCTCCCCTTCGCCGACGCCGCCTTCGGGGCCACCCTCGCCCAACTCGCCGTGAACTTCATGACCGACCCGGCGGCCGGCACGAGCGAGATGCGCCGGGTGACCCGGCCCGGGGGCCGGGTGAGCGCCTGCGTCTGGGACCACGCGGGTGGGCGCGGACCGCTGTCCCCCCTCTGGGGCGCCGCCCGGGCGCTCGACCCTGCCGTCGGCGGCGAGGGCGCGTTGCCGGGCGCCCACGGTGGCGACCTGACGGCCCTGCTCGGTGCCGCCGGGCTGCGCGAGGTCACCGAGGTCGAGCTGACCGTGGCCGTGAGGTTCGCCCGCTTCGCCGACTGGTGGGAGCCCTACACCCTCGGCGTCGGTCCGGCCGGCGCCTACGTCGCCGGCCTCGACGACCCGACGCGCGAGCGCTTGGAGTCCGACCTGCTCCGCGAGCTCGGCCCCGGACCGTTCACGGTCGTCGGCACGGCTTGGGCGGCCTCCGGTGTCGTCTGACGGCCGCGCCGCGCTCGACCGCTGGATCATCTCCGGCGGCCACTGGGAGGTGGTCGGCGAGCGTGACGGCACGGCCACCGTGGCGCTGCTGACCTGCGACGGCGGCCAGGAGATGGACCGGGTGACCGTGCCCGTCGCCGCCCTTCCCGCCGGCTGACGGACCCGCCCATTTGTCCCGCCAGCGGGACACAAATGCCGGAAGTGACCTCCCGCACACCTGCTCCGCGCGCCCAGGATGACTGGCACGAAGCGTCGAGAGCAGGAGTTCCGCATGACAGCCGTGTCCCCCGTCCGCACCCTCCGATCCCCGCATGGCAGCGGGCTCTCCACCCTCGGGTGGGAGCAGGAGGCGGTCTACCGGATGCTCCACAACAACCTCGACCCCGACGTCGCGGAGAACCCCGCCGACCTCGTCGTGTACGGCGGCTCGGGCAAGGCCGCCCGCGACTGGACGTCGTTCGACGCGATCGCGCGACGGCTCACCACCCTGCGCTCCGACCAGACCCTGCTCGTGCAGTCGGGCAAGCCGGTCGGCGTCCTGGACACCACCCCCGAGGCGCCGCGGGTGCTGATCGCCAACGGCAACCTGGTCGGCGACTGGGCCAACTGGGACGAGTTCCGCCGGCTCGACGAGCTCGGGCTGATCATGTTCGGCCAGATGACCGCCGGCTCCTGGCTCTACATCGGCAGCCAGGGCATCGTGCAGGGCACCTACGAGACGTTCTCTGCCGTCGCCCGGCAGCGCTTCGGCGGCGACCTCGCCGGCACGATCACCGTCACCGCAGGACTCGGCGGCATGGGCGGCGCCCAACCGCTCGCCGTGACCATGAACGGTGGCGTCGCGATCTGCCTCGACGTCGACCCGGCCAAGGTCGCCCGCCGGGTCGAGCTGGGCTACCTCGACACCGTCGCCGACAGTCCGGAGGCCGCGCTGCGGATGGCCGAGGAGGCCGCCGCGGCCCGGCGTCCGCTGTCGATCGGAGTCTGTGCCAACGCAGCCGAGGTGCTGCCGGCGTACCTGCGCAGCGGGGCGCCGATCGACATCGTCACCGACCAGACCTCGGCCCACGAGCCGCTCACCTACCTGCCGGCCGGCGAGGACCTCGACGGCTGGGCCGAGAAGGTACGCCGCGACCCGGCCGGCTGCCATACGCAGGCGCTGGCCTCGATGGCCGCGCACGTCGAGGCGATGCTCGGCTTCAAGCGCGGCGGCGCGGTGGTCTTCGACTACGGCAACTCGCTGCGCGCGTTCGCCGCGCAGGGCGGCTGCTCCGACGCCTTCGAGATCCCCGGGTTCGTGCAGGAGTACGTCCGCCCGCTCTTCAGCGAGGGCCGCGGCCCGTTCCGCTGGGTCGCCCTGTCCGGCGACCGGGCCGACATCGCCCGCACCGACCGGGCGGTCGCCGAGCTCTTCCCCGACGACGACGGCCTGCAGCGCTGGCTGCGCCTGGCCGGCGACCGGGTGCCGCAGCAGGGCCTGCCGGCCCGGATCTGCTGGCTCGGCCACGGACAGCGCGACCAGGCGGCGCTCGCCTTCAACGACCTCGTACGACGGGGCGAGGTCGCCGCGCCCATCGTGGTCGGCCGCGACCACTTCGACGGCGGATCGGTCGCCTCGCCGTACCGGGAGACGGAGGGGATGCTCGACGGCTCCGACGCGATCGCCGACTGGCCGCTCCTCAACGCCCTGGTCAACGTCGCCTCCGGCGCCTCGTGGGTCTCGATCCACCACGGCGGCGGCGTCGGCATGGGCAAGTCGATCCACTCCGGCCAGGTCTGCGTGGCCGACGGCACCGACCGGGCCGCCGCCCGCCTGGCCCGGGTGTTCCGCAACGACTCCGCGACGGCCGTGCTGCGCCACGCCGACGCGGGCTACCCGATCGCCCGGGAGTGCGCCGAGCGCACCGGGCTCGAGATCCCGATGGGAGACGCCCGATGAGCGCGCGTGCCGTGGAGGTGTTCGCGCTGAGCTTCGTGCCGGCCACCGAGTTCCCCGACCTCGCCGTCCACTACGAGAAGTCCGGCTGGCACGGCCTCCTCGCCGCCGACAGCCAGAACCTCACCGGTGACCCGTTCGCCGCGATCTCGGTCGCGGCGACCCGCACCGAGCGGATCCGGCTGGGCACCGGCGTCACCAACCCGGTCACCCGGCACGTCGCCGCGCTCGCGTCCGCGGCCGCGACGGCGCACGCCTTCTCCGGCGGGCGGATGGTGCTCGGCATCGGCCGCGGGGACTCCTCGCTGTCCCACATCGGCCGGGGACCTGCGCCGGTGCGCGACTTCGAGCAGGTGCTGACCCGGCTCCGCGGCTACCTCAACGAGGGCCGCACGCAGATCGACGACTTCGAGAGCCGGATGGACTGGGTCGCCGAGACCGGCCTGCCGCCCGTCCCGATCGAGGTCGCGGCGTCCGGGCCGCGGGTGATCAAGCTCGGCGCGTGCCTCGCCGACCGGCTCGTGCTCACCGTCGGCGTCGAGCCGGAGCCGATCGCGCAGGGCCTCGAGACGGCCCGCAAGGCCCGCGCCGACGCGGGTCTCGACCCCGACGGCATCCGGTACGGCGCGTACCTCAACGTCGCCACCCACCGCGACCTCGACGTCGCCAACCAGCTCGTCTCGGGCAGCCTCAGCGTCCTCGCCAGGTTCGCGGATCGCGACCAGCGCTCGAAGCTCCACGGCGACTACCGGATCGACACCCATGCGAACCTCCGCACGACGCCGAGCGAGGAGGACCGGATCCTGCGGGAGCGGTTCGCCATCGTCGGCGACCCCGACCACTGCGTCGCGCGGATCCAGCCCCTCATCGACCTCGGGCTGGACTTCGTGATCGTGGCCGGTCATTCTCGCGACGCACGCCGGCAGGACCTGCTGGACAGCGCCGCGCTCCTGGGCGCGGAGGTCATCCCCGCGCTCCGACCCGCAGCGCACCCCTTCACCAGTGAGGTCCAACCGTCATGACCACAGCACCCGTCCCGTCCGCCGGGCTGCGCCGCACGGCGCCGCGCTCGTCCTGGCGCTCCGTCGTCGCTGCCGGCCTCGGCAACGTCATGGAGTGGTACGACGTCATCATCTACGCCTACATGGCGCCGGTGCTGGCCGTCCTCTTCTTCCCCAAGTCCGACCAGACCGCCGGCCTGATCAGCACGTACGCCGGGCTGCTCATCAGCTACCTCATCCGCCCCGTGGGGGCGATGGTGATCGGCAACCTGGCCGACAAGCACGGGCGCAAGGCCGCCCTCACCCTGACCATCGGACTGATGACGATCGGCGTCGCGATCATCGCCGTCACGCCGACGTACGCGACCATCGGTGTGGCCGCCCCGGCGATCCTCATGGTGTCGCGGCTGATCCAGGGGTTCTCCGCGGGCGGCGAGTTCGGCGCCGCGACGACGTTCATGGCCGAGAGCGCGCAGGTCGGGCGCCGGTTCCTGGCGAGCTGGCAGGCCGCCACGCAGGGCATGGCGATGATCCTCGCCGGCGTCTCCGGCTGGCTGCTGTTCACGACCGTCGACACCGAGACGCTGCACTCGTGGGCGTGGCGGCTCCCGTTCGTGTTCGGCATCCTGATCGGCCCGATCGGCCTGTGGATCCGCAACCGGATCCCCGACACCGAGGAGTTCCGCGCGACCGAGCCGATCGCGAACCCGCTGCGCACCACGTTGCGCGACCACTGGGGACGCGTGCTCGTCGGCACCCTCTGCGTCGGCATGGCGGGCATGGGCGTCTACCTGATCACCTTCCTCGCCGCCTACGCCCTGCGGCTCGACCTCGCGCAGTGGTCCGGGTACGCCGCCGCGGCGACCGCGGGCACCGTGATCGCCGTGCTGGCGCCCTGCTTCGGCCGGCTCGCCGACCGGATCGGCGCCGTACCTATCCTGCTGACCGCGGCCGTCGTCGGCTTCGTCAGCATCTACCCGCTGTTGTCGTTCCTGCTCAGCCACCGCACCACCGGGGCGCTGATCCTGGTCGAGGCGTTCATCGGCGTGATCATCGCCGCCTACTTCGGCACCCTGACCGGGCTGCTGGTCGAGCTGTTCGACACCGAGGTCCGCACCACCGGCATCGCGCTGTCCTACAACGTCGGCATGATCTTCATGGGCAGTCTCGGGCCGCTGCTGCTGACCGCGTGGAGCGACGTGACGCTGCGCGCGCCGGCGTACTACTTCATGATGATCGCGCCGCTGTCGGTCATCGGCGTGGTGCTCGCGCGCAAGCTCTACCGGCAGCCCTGAGCGGCCGATCGCGTCAGTGCCGCACTCGCTCGCTGAGCCGCGCCGCGGCCTGGACGACGAGTGCGGCCAGTGCGGGCAGCGTGTCGAGGTGCTCCTCGGGGAAGGTCAGCGTGAACGAGCCGAGCGGCAGGCCGTTGTCGTCGACCGCGGCAGCCGAGACCGAGGCCAGGTCGGGCATGATCCAGCCCTGCTCGAAGGCGTAGCCGTCGCGTCGTACGGTCGTCAGGGCGCGGCGCAGCTCGGTCGGCGACTGCGGCCCGAGGCCGCGGCGGGTGAAGAACGCCTCCTTCGACGGGAACAGCGCCCGCACCTGCGGCACCGGGAGCCGGGCGAGCAGGGCGAGACCGCTGGCGGTGAGGTGGGCGGGCAGCCGCACGCCCACCTCGCTGATCAGCACCGGGCGTCCCGGCGCCCGCTCCTCGATCAGGTAGACGACGTCGCTGCCGTGCAGGATCGTGAAGTGCCCGTTGTGGCCGGCCTCGTCGACCAGGCGGTTGATGATCGGCTGGGCGATCCGGCGCAGCGGCGCCTGGCGCTGGTACGCCGACCCGAGCTCGTGCGCCGCGATGCCCAGTCCGTAGCGCCGCCGCTCGGCGTGGTGGCGCACGTAGCCGTGCTCGACGAGCACGTCGAGCAGGTAGTAGGTCGTCGACCGGGCCAGTCCCAGCTCGCGCGCGATGTGGCTGGCCGACACCGGCTCGACGCTCCCCGAGATCACCCGCAGCACGTCGAGGGCCTGGGCCGCCGCGGGTGCTCGTCGCTCCATGGTCGCCATCCTTCCAGTCCGTGCGGGTCTTCTCGACGGCGGGAAAATCGACCACGCCCGGAGCATCGGCGTCCTACCCTTGGCCGCGTGCCAGATCGTGGGGATACCGTGCCGCTGCGTCTGCTGGGTCCCCTCGAGGTGTTCGACCAGCGCGGCGCACCGGTCGACATCGGCTCACCGCGGCACCGTGAGACGCTCGCGGCCCTCGCCGTCGACGCCGGTCGGGTCGTGTCCACCGACACTCTGCTGGACCGCGTCTGGGGCGAGAGCGCGCGCGGCGGCACCCTGGCCAACCTGCAGGCCGTCATCTCCCGGCTGCGCTCGCGGCTGCGTGGGGCCGGCGTCCCTGCCGACATCGCTACCGCGCCGCCGGGCTACCGCCTAGACCTCCCTCCCGGCGCACTCGACACGGACCGGCTGGCCGCCGGCATCGAGGCGGCCCGCGTCGCCCTCGCCGCCGCGGACCCGCTCTCCGCGCAGGAACACCTGGACGACGCCCTGGACTGGTGGCGCGGCGAACCGTTGGCCGACATCTCCCAGCCCTTCGCGCGGACCGAGGCCCTGCGGCTCGACGGTCTGCGCCTCACGGGCGAGGAGCTGGCGGCCGGAGTCGACATCGCCCTCGGCGATGCCGGGGCGGCGGTCGCCCGACTGACCGGGCTCGCGCGACAGCATCCCCTGCGCGAGTCCGTCCGTGGACAGTTGATGCGGGCGCTCTACCTCGCGGGCCGCCAGGCCGACGCTCTCGCGGAGTACGCCGCGCTCCGGGGCCAGCTCGTCGAGGAGCTCGGGGTCGACCCGGGGCCTGCCGTCCAGCGGCTGTACCAGCAGATCCTGGAGCAGGACCCGGCCCTGCGTCCGGCGACCGTCGACAGGCCAGCGGCCGCGGCGACCCCGGTGCGGACGATCCGGCCCAGTTCGATCCCGCCGACCGACCTGCTCGGGCCGCTGCTCGGCCGCGAGCGCGACGTGACCCACCTGGTCGACGTACTCCGCTCACCGGCGTCGCGGCTGGTCACGATCACCGGTGTGGGCGGCTGCGGCAAGACCCGGCTCGCGTTGGCAGTCGCCGCGGCCGCCGAGCCCTCCTTCATCGACGGCGTCGCCCTGGTGCCGCTCGCTCCCCTGCACGACCCCTCCGCGGTGATCCCCGCGATCGCCCACGCCGTCGGGGTCGCCGAGGGCGGTGACCCGTTCGCCGCCCTGCTCGACCTGCTCCGCGGCGACACCGCCCGACTGCTCCTGCTCGACAATGCCGAGCACCTCCTCGACGCGTGGCCCGAGGTCGCCACCCTGGCCGCCGCGTGCCCCGCGCTGCGGATCCTGGTGACGAGCCGGATCTCGCTGCGGGTGCGCGGCGAGGTGCTGTTCCCGCTCACGCCGCTCGACCTGCCCGCCGCCACCGAGCTGTTCGTGGCCCGCGCGACCGCGACGGGGGCCGCCGGAGCGCTGTCCGCGGACGACCCCGTGGTCGGCCAGCTGTGCCAGCGACTGGCGGGCATCCCGCTCGCCATTGAGCTGGCTGCCGCCCGGATCCGGCTGATGCCACCGGCCGAGATCCTGACCCGGCTCCGCGACGTGATGGCCGCAGAGGGCGCCCGCGACCTGCCCCCGCGACAGCGCACCATGCGCTCGGCGATCGACTGGAGCTTCGCGCTCCTCTCCCCCGGCGAGCAGGCGGCGTTCCCCCGCCTCGCCGTGTTCAGCGGCGGCTTCGGACTCGACGCGGCGGCCGCCGTACTGGCGGACCTGGTGGCGCCGGCCGACGTCCTCGCGCTCCTCGAGTCGCTCGTCGACCAGTCGCTCGTGGTGGTGGTGCCCGGGCCCCGGTTCCGGCTGCTGGAGCCGGTGGCGCAGTACGCCGTGAGCCGGCTCGATCCCGGCTCCGAACGGGTGGCGCGGGACGCCCACCTGCAGCACTTCGGCGCCCTCGTCGCCCACTACGAGCCCTCGCTTCGCGGCGAGGGCACCGCCGACACGCTGGTCCGGATCGAGCAGGAGCACGCCAACCTGGTCGCCGCCGTCGAGTGGTCACTGGTCTCCGGGCAGGCCGACCTCGGCGGCTGGCTGGGCTGGCACCTGTGGCTGTACTGGTGGATCCGCGGGGCGCTGCGGGAGGGCCGCCGGCTGATGCAGGGGGTCCTCGACGCGGAGGTCGACGACCGGGTGCGGGTGCGTGCCGGGTCGGTCGTCGGCGCGCTCGCCTTCGCGCAGGGCGATCTCGACGGGGCCGCGGTCTGGGAGGAGAGCGCCGCCCTGGCCCGGCGGATCGGAGACACCGAGGGACTGCCCTACGCCTACGGTGGCGTCGGGCTGATCGCCCTGGCCCGCGACGACCTCGACCTGGCTGCGTCGGTCATCGGCGAGACCATCGAGCTGTGCGAGGGCGCCGGGCTCGGCGGCGAGTGGCTGTGGACGCTGTCGCACGTCTGGCTCGGCACGGTCGAGCTGCTCCGCGGTGACGCCGACGGCGCCGGCGCGCTGGTCGACCAGGCCCTCGCTGCCGCGCGCCGCCGCAACGACCCGCTCGCCGTCTACATCGCGCTGTTCACCGCGATCCAGGTCTCCATGGCCCAGGGCGCCCCGGACCGGGCTCGCCGCCAGATCGCCGAAGGGGTGCGGCTCAGCCGCGACACCGGCGACCACGCCAACCTGGCCTACCTCCTCGACGCGCTCAGTGTGGTCGAGTCACTCGGTGGCGACCTCGCCCGGGTCGGCGTCCTCCGCGGCGCCGCCAACGAGCTCCGGGCCGGTGCCGGCGGCAACGTCTACGGTTACTACCGCCCCGACGAGGACCTGATCGCCCGCGCCGGTCAGGTCGCCCGCGACGCGCGCGGGGCGGCGTACGACGCCGACGTCGCCGCGGGGCAGGCCTTGAGCGTGGACGAGATGGCGGCGCTGGCGACCAGCTAGCGCGGAGGCCGGTCGATGCACGGGCGGTGGCCGGGCTGCACGGGTCGACTGACTCCACGGGCCGCGGGGTGCGCGCCCGTGGATTCGGCCGTCCGATGGGATGCTCCCTGCGTGCCGCTCGGAGAGGACGTGCCAGCGTCCCCGCGACCGGTGGTTTCGCGGGGTGCGGGGCGGGGTGGCTACTGGTCCGGTGGGTGCGTGGTGTGGAAGGGGTGGGTGCCGCGGTGGTCGACCCGGAACCGGAACCCTGCCGGGCTGGTCCAGACGTAGGTGGCCGGGGCCGGGGCGTCGTAGCGCCAGGTCGAGTGGGTCTTGGCGCGATGGTGGCGTCGACACAGCGGCACCAGGTTGCACGGACAGGTCGGTCCGCCCTCGCTGTGGGGACGGGCGTGGTCGACATCGCACCGCTGCGCGGGTCGGGTGCAGTGCGGGAACCGACAGGTGTGGTCGCGCAGGATCACGGGGGTCTTGTGGCGGTCGGGGATCTCGTAGGACCCAACGGGGACATGGTCGGCCAGGTCGATCACGGGTCGCACGATCACGGTCGTGTGGTGAGTCCGGAGCCACTCTCGGATCTGGATCGAGGTGATGGGGCAGTGGCCCTCGTCCCACCGACCCACCGGGTTCACGAACGGGTTGTCCCCGGTGGCTGTCGATCCGGCCAGGGTGGTGTCGGTGATGTGGACATTGAGCACGACCTTGCGTCCCGGAACCGTGTCCACGACCTCCCCGGTCTCGGGGTCCGGGATCAACAGGTCCAACGCGAGGTCCTGGCGGGCGAGCTCGGCGGCGGCCTTGGACCGCCGCACGTCGAGCGTCGAGTCGTCTCCGAGCCGACCCAGGACCTCGGCACGCCGTCCGACCGCGAGGTCGAGGTCGTGCCCGTCGGCAGCATCCATCAGCCCGTCGAGGTGGACCAGCCCGTGCTCGTCGACAGCCCCGACATCGAAGTGCCGCTGGTCGGCGGCCTTCACGCGCTCTGCTTCCGCCTTCTCCGGGTCGAACCGCAGCATGGCTTCGGCGACGAGTCGTTCGAGTTGGGCCCACCCGACTCCGGAGGCGTCGAAGAGTTGCCGGTCCACGAAACCCGCCGCCTGCGCGTTGAGAGCCCGGGTGAGGTCGGCGATCCGCTCGGCCCGCCACGGCGCCAACCGCCCCGCCACCACCGCCTCATACACCTGAGGCAGCCGCCACGCGCACTCGATCACCCGCCCGACATACGCCTTCCCGCCATCCGGAGACCGACCCAGCACCGCGACGAGCTCCATCAACGCGAACTCGCTGACCAGTGGTGCACCCGGCCCGGCGATCGGGACCCCGGTGTCGAGGTAGCCCTCGGTGATCGTCGCGACCCCTTCCGGCCCGGCGATCACGTGGTCGCTGGCCCAGGCGGTGATGTCCTCCCACTCCTCGACGATCAACGTCTCGCGGGACCGGATCCGCTCGCCGACACGCGACAGCAGCGAGGCTGTCGAACGGGCGTCGGTGGCGAGATCCATGACTGGATTCTCCCACCGACCCACGACACTTCAAAGTGTCGGAAACCCGCCTGTGGACAGGCGAAACTCTGATCCGGGGGTGTGGAGAATCAACGTCACCGACTGCGACACAAGCACCCGAAAGCCCGTCCGCGAACCGCAACCCGACCACCGAACCCGGCCACCTCCCCAACGCTCTCGTCGCTGCTGCTTGAAACGCAACCGACAACGCAGCCGAAGCCCACGGACAGCCCCCAGCACCACCACCGCTCCCTCACCCGGCCGACGGGCCCCCACCTCCACCACCGACACACTCGTCCATGGAACGACTAGAGGCGCCATCACCGTCCTGACCCGCTAGCGGCCCCGACCCCACCGCAAGCGACCCGCAAGGTCACCACAAGCACGGACGGCGACGCTCACTCCATGAGCACCGCACCCACCCCCTGGCTGCCCACCGCCTGGGCCCACCCGACGCGGGTCGCCGTGACCGACGGGCACCACCTGCGCCCGATGGGACCGGCCGACGTCGACCTCGACCTGCCCGCGGTGCGGGCCTCACGGGACCGCCTGTGGGAGATCTACGGTCAGGCCTGGGGCTGGCCGCCCGCGGAGCTGAGCCGGGAGGCCGACGTCGACGACCTCGCCCACCACGCTGCGGAGATCGAGGCGCACGAGTCCTTCCTGTACGGCCTCTTCGACGCCGACGAGTCCGCGCTCCTCGGCTGTGTGTACGTCGACCCGCCGGCCAAGGTCGGCGCGGACGCGGACATCTCCTGGTGGGTGGTGGAGGGCGCCGTGGGCAGTGCCCTCGAGGCGGCCCTGGACGCCTTCGTCCCCGCCTGGATCGCGGCGGGCTGGCCGCTCGAGCGCCCCCGGTACGTCGGGCGCGACCTGACCTGGCAGCAGTGGCTCGCCCTGCCCGACCTCGTGAAGGAGAACTCATGAGCACCCGCACCCTCGCCCGGATCGCCCTCGGCACCGTCGCCGTCGCGCTCGGCCTGGCTCCTGTCGCCGTACCGACGGCGGCGAACGCCGGTCAGGTCGGCGTGACCATCGCCATCACCGGCGCCGGACGCGTCGAGGTCGTCGAGGGATCGATCGAGGACGGCGGCGCACTGGCCTGCGACCGCACCACCAACCTCGATCACCGGGTCACCCTGAGCTGCGGCCGGATCCGCAACGAGGAGCTCTTCGAGGCCTGGGTCTGGCTGCGCCCCTCGTTCTTCGGGGTGCCGGAGGGATGGGAGTTCGTGGAGTGGCAGGGCTGCGACCAGACCCGCGCCAACAACAACGGCACCCGGGACTGTGCCGTCCACTCGGCCATCACGGGCAGCGTCGAGAAGTTCCCGACCGCCGTCTTCCGCGACGTCCAGCTCCCCACGATCTCCGGCATCAGCGCCACGCAGGTCGTCAACGAGCAGGGCCGGTTCAGGTTCGCCTGGTCCGCCGGCGGCGCCGTGCGCAGCCAGTGCAAGCTGGACAGCGGCGGATGGGAGACGTGCACGTCGCCGCGCACCCTGACCCTGCCGGAGGGGTCGCACAGCTTCGCCCTCCGCTCCGAGGACGCGTCGGGCAACCTGAGCCACAGCTGGTCCACCCAGGTGCACTCGGTCGACACCGCGTTCACCGCGACGCCGCCCCGGCTCACGAACAGCCGGAACGCGAACTTCGCCTTCGCCTCGGTGGGCGGCAACGCCTTCGACTGCACCCTCGACGGCTACCAGTTCACCTGCGACAGCGGAGCGGGGTTCTTCTCCGACCTGGCCGACGGCGAGCACACGCTGACGGTCGCGGCCCGCAACGGTGCCTGGGTCGACCCGGTCCCGGTCCGCTGGGACTGGAGGGTCGACGCGACCGCCCCGGAGACGACACTGACCGGCGGTCCCGCCGAAGGCTCGGCGACCACGGACCCGACGGCCGCGTTCACCCTCGACGCCCCAGGAGCGGTCGACTTCTCCTGCACCATCGACGGCGCGCTCACCCCGTGCGCCCGCGGCGTCGTCCGGCTCGACGGGCTCGCCCCCGGCCTCCACGTCTTCACCGCGGCCGGCCGGGACGATGCGGGCAACAGCGACCCGACCCCCGCCACCCGGACCTGGACCGTGACAGCGCGCGACACCACCGTGCCCGACACGACCGCACCGGACACCACCCTGACGGCAGGCCCGGCCGACGGGTCCATCGTCACCTCGCCGGACGCCTCCTTCGAGGTCGGTACGACGGAGGCCGGCGCGGCTCCGACCTGCACGCTCGACGGCGCGGACCTGCCCTGCGCGGGCGGACCGGTCTCCCTCGTGGCCCTCACGCCCGGCACCCACGTGCTCACAGCCACCTCCACCGACGCCGCCGGCAACACCGACACCACCGCCGCGACCCGGACCTGGACCGTCCCCGCGCCGGCCTCCGCGTTGAAGGGACGCAAGGGCTGGAAGCTCAAGCCCGCCACCGGCACCTACGCAGGCGCGGCCCTCACGGCCAGGCGCAAGGGCGCCGTGGCGACGTACGCCATCACCGACGCCCGGCGGCTCGCGCTCGTCGTCAGCCGGGGCAAGGCGCTCGGCAAGGTCAAGGTGTACGTCGGCAAGCGGCTGCTCCGCACCGTGTCCCTCAAGGGCGGCGCCGCCACCCGGCAGCTCGTCGCGGTGTCGACCTTCGACGCCGGCTTCACCGGCACCGTCCGCATCGTCGCCGCATCGGGCAGGACGGTCCGCATCGAGGGGATCGCGGCCCCCACCCGCTGACCTCCGAGCGCGCGACGCCGCCGATCGTTAGTGGACGACGATCGGCGGCGTCGTCGCGTCCGTGCTGCCGACGCAGGTGATCCGGTAGCTGCCGGGCGGGCCGGCCACCCAGGTGACGTCGGCGACGAAGCGCAGTGCCCGGTCCCGATGCCAGGCGATCGTCGTGGACGGCGAGGCATCGTCGGCGACCGGCAGCCAGGCGTCGCCGTCGCGCCGCTCGACGCGCAGGTAGGTCGCCCGCAGCTCCGTGTTCGGATGGTCGGTGCCGAAGGTCGCGGTGACCACCTCACCGGTGCGGGCGGTGGCCGGGGCGCGCCGCACCCCGAGGCGGCCCGGCCGCGCCAGCAGCGGCGACCCGACGGGCAGGGTCCACCGCAGCCGCCGTGGCCGCGGCGGGCGTCCCGGATCGATCGCGCGTCCGCCGCGCAGAGCGGCGGCGAGCTCGACGACCGCGTCCTGGAGCACGGCCAGCTGGTGACGGCCGAAGACGGTCGAACCCGCCTCGTAGAGCTGCTCGTCGTACTCCTCCGGCGTGGTGACGTAGTGCCCGTAGCCGTTGGCGTAGCCCTGCAGGACGACGTCCTCGACGTCGACGCCCAGCTCCGTCGCGACGGCCCGCCGCAGCCGCCAGCCGGCGACGACGGTCACCTCGAACGGCAGGCAGACCAGATGGAGGTGCCCCCAGCGGACCAGCTGGAGCAGATAGGTCTCCTGCACCCACCGCAGGCTGCCGACCGGCAGGAACAGGTCCTTCGGCGCGTGCGCCGCCGCGAGCGCGGGGCGATGCCGGTAGAGCCAACGGCTGAACCGCTCCGGCACCGGGTTGCGGCGCCCCTCGTCGAAGAGCGGCGAGCCCGGTCCGTCGGTCAGCTTGCCCGCCGCGAAGCTCGCGCCGAGGATCGCGCGACCGGTGCGACCGGTCCGCCCGGACCCGGCGGACCGGTCGGCGAGCCTCACCCACCGATGGCGTACGTCGACCAGCGGCTCCACCTCGACGCCGGGGTCGGCCGCGAGCCGGCGGGCGGCGGCCAGCTGGCGCTCGCCGATGATCCGGGTGTTGTCCCGCTCGTCCTCCGTGGGCCCGGTCGCGGGCCGCAGCTGCAGGTTGGGGCTGAGGTCGCCGGCGTTGGTCTGGGCGAACGCCGCGACCAGGTCGCCGTCCTGCTCCCACCGATGGGCGGCCCAGCCCTTGTTGTCGGCACTGATCAGCCGGTTGCGGTTGGACATCGAGGTGTTGTGGACGGGGAACCAGCTGATGGCGCCGCTGAGCCGCCCGTCGCGCTGCAGGCGCAGCAGCGTCATCCGCGGGTCGATGCCGTCCGGGAAGAGGGCCCGCTCGTCGGCGGGATCGCGCTCGAACGCCGCCCGGGCGCGGTTGGCGCTCGCGTCGCGCAGCTCGCCACGGCTGAGCACCAGCGTGGCCGGCGCCAGGTCCGCGTCGGCCCGGGCGATCGCCTCGACCACGCCGTCGACCAGCCGCGCGAAGGTCCGCGGCCGGAAGCCGCCGGTCGTGATGTTGTAGAGGATGTCGTGGCCGTGCCCGCCGGGCCCGCAGTGGGTGTGGGTGGCGGTGAGCACGACATTGCCGGCGCCGTACCGGTCGCCGAACCGGGCGGCCAGTCGCTCGTGGATCGCGGCCACGGTCGCCTCGAAGAACATGCCGATGTCGGCCACGACGAAGGCGGCCCGGCGCCGCCCGTCGTCGAGGACGAACGCCCGGGCGTACTGACGCGACAGGATCCCGCGCGTGCGCTGGTCGGGCATGCCGTAGCCCATCATCCCGACGCCCCACGGCTCGCCGGTGACGTCCGCTCGGCCGCGACCGGCCCGCCAGCCCCGCTGCCCCGGCCGGTCGGTGGTCACCGTCGCCGCCGCGCGGCGTCGCGCAGCGCCTGCTCCGGGTCCGTCCCGGCCGCGCGGGCCTCGGCGACCAGCGCCAGCAGGCGCTCGCCCAGGTCCGGCGAGTCCGCCACCACGTCGAGCGGCAGCCCGGCCCGCTCCCGCCGCCCGAGCACCTTGTCGGCGTACAGCAGGGCGGGGAGGGCGGAGGGCGGATCCTGCGGACCGGCGCCCTCGGGCCGCTCCGCCGCCTTGATCCGTTGCCAGCGCGCGTCGACCTGCTCGGCCGTCAGGTCCTCGTCCGGGGTGTCGCCGAAGACGTGCGGGTTGCGGCGCCGCATCTTCGCGGTGATCCCGCGCGCGACGTCGTCGAGGTCGAAGTCGCCGCGCTCCTCCGCGATCACCGCATGGAAGACGACCTGCAGCAGCAGGTCGCCCAGCTCCTCGGCCACGTGGGCGAAGTCGCCGGTCGCCTCGGCCTCGTCGATCGCGTCGACCGTCTCGTAGGTCTCCTCGAGCAGGTAGCGCACCAGCGAGCGGTGGGTCTGCTCCTGCTTCCAGGGGCACTCGGCGCGCAGCCGCCGCATCACCGCGACGAACTCGGCGACCGCGCCGGCCGCGGGCTCTCCCGACTGCCCGGGCACGGGCTCAGCCCTGGGGTGCGACCGCCGCGGGGGCCGCGGCGGGCCCACAGCGCTGTTCGGCGGGCAGGTCCGCGACCTGCTCCGGGGTGAGCGCGGTCATGTCCGCGGCACTCGTCGCCTCGGCACTGACCGGGACGGAGAGCGGGTCGCCGCCGAAGACGCCCGTCTCGGCGTCGTAGGAACCGAAGACCGGGTTGAAGGTGACGTCGTTGTCGTCGAGCCACTGCGTGATCAGGTCGATCCCGGCGGCCACGGCCTCCTGGCCCTCGGCACCGGCCTCGTCGGCGCCGAGCTGGGCGACGGGGTCGCTGAGCCGCTGCTGGATCCAGGTCAGCCACTCGAAGGTCTCGTAGTTGTCGTCGTCGATCGTGCCGAGCGGCTCCCAGGCCTGCTGCACGGCGGTGCGGTCGATCGCCTCGGAGGGCAGCGTCACGCCGTGCTCGCCCGCAAGCGCGTCGACGGCGACCGCCTGGGTCCAGCCGACGACGAACTGGGCGCGGATCAGCGCGGTCGGCGCGGCTGACGCCTGCGGGTTGGCCGCTCGCAGTGCGCAGTAGTCCTGGACGGCCTGGTCGACCTTGCCCAGCCGGAGCTGCTGCCCCTCGACCTCGGCGGCGACGCCCGGCTTGACGCCGTCGTCGGAGACGCCGCAGCCGGCCGCCAGCAGGGCGGTCGCGGACAGCGCTGCCACGGCCGGCAGGAACCTCGGCACGAACGCAGGCACGAACGAGGGGCGCACACTCACTCCTTGGGGTCGATGACCGAGTCGATGACGAGTCTGGCCCATTCAAGCAGGGCGACCCCCTCCAGGGGGGTGCCCGTCCGTCCCGGGATGCCGGGACGCGGCACCAGGATCGACTCGAGCTGGTGCTTGACGATCGACTTCGGGTAGAGCCGGTTGAGCCGGATCGTGCGCGACTCGGGCAGCACCACCGGGTGGAAGCGCACGTTCTTGCCGACCGTCGTGACCTCCTTGACCCCGGCCTGCCGCACCCGCGCCCGGAACCGGGCGACCAGGAGCAGAGCGGTCACCTGCTCGGGCGGCTCGCCGTACCGGTCCTCGAGCTCGGCCACGACCTCGTCCACGTCGGCGTCGGTGCGGACCTCGGCCAGCCGCCGGTAGATCTCCAGCCGCAGCCGCTCACTCGGGATGTAGTCGTGCGGCAGGTGGGCCTCGACCGGGAGCTCGATGCGCACCTCCTCCAGCACGTCGGGGGCACCGCCGTCGTCGCGGAAGTCGCGGACCGCCTCGCCGACCAGGCGGACGTAGAGGTCGAAGCCGACGTCGGCGATGTGGCCCGACTGCTCGCCGCCGAGCAGGTTGCCGGCGCCACGGATCTCGAGGTCCTTCATCGCGATCGCCATGCCGCCACCGAGGTCGGAGTGCTGGGCCAGCGTGGCGAGCCGTTCGTGCGCGGTCTCGGTGAGCGGCTTCTCGGTCGGATAGAGGAAGTAGGCGTAGGCGCGCTCCCGCGACCGGCCGACCCGGCCGCGCAGCTGGTGCAGCTGGGAGAGACCGAGGGTGTCGGAGCGCTCGATGATCATCGTGTTGGCGTTGGAGACGTCGATGCCGGACTCGACGATCGTCGTGCAGACCAGGACGTCGAACTCCTTCTCCCAGAAGTCGACCATCACCTGCTCGAGCTGGTGCTCCCCCATCTGGCCGTGGGCGGTCGCGACCCGGGCCTCGGGGACCAGCTCGCGGATCTTGGCCGCGGCCTTCTCGATCGAGCTCACCCGGTTGTGGATGTAGAACACCTGGCCGTCGCGGAGCAGCTCACGGCGTACGGCGGCGACCACCTGGCGGTCCTCGTACCCGCCGACGTAGGTCAGGACGGGGTGGCGCTCCTCCGGTGGCGTGGTGATCGTCGACATCTCGCGGATGCCGGTGATCGCCATCTCCAGGGTGCGCGGGATCGGCGTGGCGGACATGGAGAGCACGTCGACCGAGGTGCGCAGCCGCTTCATCGCCTCCTTGTGCTCGACGCCGAAGCGCTGCTCCTCGTCGACGATGATCAGGCCGAGGTCCTTGAACTTCGTGTCGGCGTTGAACAGCCGGTGGGTGCCGACCACGAGGTCGATGCTGCCCTCGGCGAGGCCGGCGATGGTCTCGGCCGCCTCCTTGTCGGTCTGGAACCGGCTCAGCGGCTTGAGGACGACGGGGAAGCCGCTCATCCGCTCGGAGAAGGTCGCGAGGTGCTGGTTGACCAGCAACGTGGTCGGCACCAGCACGGCGACCTGCTTGCCGTCCTGGACCGCCTTGAACGCCGCGCGCACGGCGATCTCGGTCTTGCCGTAGCCGACGTCGCCGCAGACCAGGCGGTCCATCGGGACCGTGCGCTCCATGTCGGCCTTGACCTCGTCGACCGTGGTCAGCTGGTCGGGGGTCTCGTGGAACGGGAAGGCGTCCTCGAGCTCACGCTGCCAGGGGGTGTCGGGGCCGAAGGAGTGGCCCTGGGTGGCCTGCCGGGCGGCGTACAGCTTGATCAGCTCGGCGGCGATCTCGCGGACCGCCTTGCGGGCCTTGTTCTTGCGCTTGGTCCAGTCGCCGCCGCCGAGCCGGTCGAGGCTGGGCTGCTCGCCGCCGACGTACCGGGTGACCTGGTCGAGGGTGTCGGCCGGGACGAAGAGACGGTCGGGCGGGCCGCCGCGCTTGGACGGGCCGTACTCCAGGACGAGGTACTCGCGCACCGCGCCCTGCACCTCGCGCTGCTTCATCTCCACGAACCGGCCGACGCCGTGCTGCTCGTGCACGACGTAGTCGCCGGTCTTGAGCTCGAGCGGGTCGATCTGCCGCTTGCGGCGCACCGGCATGGCGCCCTTGTCGCGGGTCGAGGCCTTGGTGCCGACGATGTCTTCGCCGGTGAGGATCGCGAGACGACGCTCGGCGTCGACCAGGCCGTGGCCGAGGTTGCCGCAGGTGATCGTGACGACGGCGGGGTCGAGCTCGTGACCCGGCGGGAGGTCCTCGACCAGCCGCGCGGGCACGTCCTGCTCCCCCAGCGCCTCCACCATGCGCTGCGCCGGGCCGTGGCCGACGTGGACGACGGCGACCGTGTGCCCCTCGGCGCGCCACCGGGCGATGTCGGCGAAGGCCTTCCCCACGTCGCCGCGGTAGGACGGCGCCGCCGATACTCCCTGCTCAAAAGCACCGGTTTCCGGGGTTTCCTCGTGCTTTTGCCCCGGGACTATCGCTGCGTCGAGGCCGAACGGGCTGAACGTCCACCACGCCTGCCCGCGCTCGCGGGCGTGGGTGCGCACGTCGGCCAGCGACTGGTACGACGCCGCCTGCAGGTCGATGGGCGCCTGGCCGCCGCTCGCCGCGGTGGCCCAGGACGCGGCGAGGAACTCCTCGCTGGTCGCGACCAGGTCGTGCGCGCGGGCCCGGGCGCGCTCGGGGTCGAGCACCAGCACCCGGGTGTCCGCCGGCATCAGGTCGACGAGCAGCTCCAGCTCGTCGACGAGCGCGGGGATGAGCGCCTCCATGCCCTCGACGGCGATGCCCTCGCTGAGCTTGTCGGTGATCTCCAGCAGCTGGGGGTGGGTCCGGCCGAGCTCCGCGGCCCGGGCCCGGACCTGGTCGGTGAGCAGCAGCTCGCGACACGGCGGCGCCCACAGCCGGTCGACCTTCGCGATGGTGCGCTGGTCGGCGACCGCGAACGAGCGGATCTCGTCGATCTCGTCGCCGAAGAACTCCACCCGCAGGGGATGCTCCTCGGTCGGGGGGAAGACGTCGACGATGCCGCCGCGCACCGCGAACTCGCCGCGCTTCTCGACGAGGTCGACACGGGAGTACGCCGCGCCGACCAGGCCGCGGACGACGTCGTCGATCTCGGCGCTCGCGCCCACGGCCAGCTCGACCGGCGCGAGGTCGCCGAGGCCCTTGACCTGCGGTTGCAGGACGCTGCGCACCGGGGCGACCACGACCTGGACCGGTCCGGTCGCGACGTCGGTCCCCGGGTGGCACAGCCGGCGGAGCACCGCCAGCCGTCGGCCGACCGTGTCGCTGCGAGGACTCAGCCGCTCGTGGGGCAGGGTCTCCCAGCTCGGGTAGTAGGCGACACCGGCCGGGTCGACCAGGTCGCCCAGCTCGGCGACCAGCTGCTCGGCCTCGCGCGTGGTGGCGGTGACGACCAGCACGGGCCGCCCGGCCCGGACCAGGCCGGTCACCAGGAACGGCCGCAGGGCCTCCGGGCCGGTCAGCTCACCGGTCGGCTGGGTGCCGTCGACCGCGCCCGCGAGCGCGGCGGACAGGGTCGGGTCGGCGAGGACGGCGTCGGCGAGGCCGGCGAGACTCACGAGGTGCACCTTCGGTCGGGGACAGCACGAGCGCCCCCGATCTGGGACGACCGGGGGTGCGGCGACCAGCCTACGGCGTACCGCCGACACTCAGCCGAAGCGGCCGTTGACGTAGTCGTAGGTGCGGGAGTCCTGGGGGCTCTGGAACATCGCCTCGGTGTCGCCGTGCTCGACGATCACGCCCGGCTGTCCCTGGGAGGCGAGGAAGAAGGCGCATCGGTCCGAGACCCGCGCGGCCTGCTGCATGTTGTGGGTGACGATCACGATCGTCACCTCCCGCGCGAGCTCGAGCATGGTCTCCTCGATCACCCGGGTCGAGGTCGGGTCGAGCGCGGAGCACGGCTCGTCCATCAGCAGCACCCGCGGCCGGATCGCGAGCGACCGCGCGATGCACAGGCGCTGCTGCTGGCCTCCGGAGAGCCCGCCGCCGGGGGCGTCCAGGCGGTCCTTGACCTCGTTCCAGAGGCCGCCCTTGACCAGGCAGGACTCGACGAGGTCGTCCTTGTCCGATCGCTTCAGCCGGGTGCCGGTGAGCTTGAGGCCGGCGAGGACGTTCTCCTGGATCGACATCGCGGGGAACGGGTTCGGCTTCTGGAACACCATGCCGATCGACCGGCGGGCGTCGATGAGCCGCCTGCCCGGGTCGTAGATGTCCTCACCGTCGAGCAGCACCTCACCGGCCAGCTGCGCCGACGGGACCAGCTCGTGCATCCGGTTGAGGATGCGCAGGAAGGTGGACTTGCCGCACCCGGACGGCCCGATCAGGGCCGTGATCCGGCCCGCGTCCATGGTGAGCGAGACCCGGTCGAGCACCTTGTGGTCACCGAACCAGGCGGTGATCTCCCGCGCCTCCAGCTGCGCGAGCACGCCGGGGGCGGGTACGCCGCCGGGGGCGACGGTGGCCTCGGGCGCGGTCGTGGCCTCGGGGACGATCGTGGCCTCGACGGCGGGCAGGACGGTGGTCTGGTCGGCTGCGGAGTCCATGGGCTCTCTTCTCATCGGGAGGTGCCGGGCGGCCCGTGGGCCGCCCGGCACCGGTGCTGCGGGTGCTGCGGAACTGCGGGGGTGTCGCGTCAGGACGCGGCGGCGACCGCGGCCTTGGCGGTCTTGACGGACTTCTTGGCCTTCTTCAGCTTCTTCGTGAGCTTGACCTTCTTGGCGCCCGTGGCCTTCTTGACCTGCTTCTTGAGCTTCTTCACCTTGGCCTGGGCCTTGTCGAGCTGAGCCTGGGCCGCGGCGAGGGCCGGGGACGGGCCGGTCGACGGAGCGGTCCAGGTCAGGGTGACGGACCCCTCGGACACCAGGTACTTCGTGTTGGTCGGCTTGAAGACGGCCTTGTAGGTGTGGGCGCCGGCGCTCGGCGTGCGAACCAGGAGCGGAGCCTGTCCGGAGACCAGGGGGACGTTCGCCTGCAGCAGGGTCGCGCCCTCGTAGAAGGAGACCGATCCGGTCGGCTGCGAGGAGCCCGACACCTTGGCCGACAGGTTGATGCCGGCGGCGGTGCTGGTGCCGGTCAGCGCGGTGGCGGTCTCGACCAGGTCGTTGGTCGCGAAGTTGGTGGTGCTCTCGACGTTCGTGCCGCAGGCGCCGCCGTTGGCCGGCGTGGCCAGCTGGGTGAGACCGCCCTGCGCGATGGCCAGCGTCGCTGCGTCGGAGCACAGGAAGCCGGCCGAGCCGAAGAACTTCTGGATGTCGGTCTTGCCGACGTCGGCCTTGCGGACCGCGTTGTAGACGGCGCGCTTGAACGCGACCTCGCCGCCGATCAGCCGGACGGTGTTGCCGGGGATCAGGCCGGCGCGGCCCTGGGAGATCGGCACGATGGCGTCGGGGTCGTTCTTCACCGGACCGTCGGTGTGCTCCTGGATCGGCACGCCGCCGACCTCGGACTTGACGCAGGACCCGTAGTCCGCGCCTCCCGTGAGGACCTTGGACTTGAAGAACTTCTCCGTGCCGGATCCGCTCTGCGGCACGAAGGGCTTGATCGTGCCGGCGGAGCCGCCGACCGCGCTCCAGTTGGTGATCTCGCAGGTGTAGATCTTCTTGAGGTTCTCGGCCGAGAGCGTCTGCGGGGCGTGGGAGGCCGTGCTGTTGGAGACGGCCATCGCGACCGTGTCGAGGGCGAACGGGATCGCCCACAGGTCCGCCGCTTCCGCGGCCTTGAGCGCGTCGGAGGACCGTGCGAAGTCGAGGTCGGTGAAGTTGGCGTCCGAGCGCATCTTGTCCTTGCCGTCGCTCGAGCCGTTCGGGCGGTTCTGGTCGCCGTTGGTGGGCAGCTTGATGGTGCCGCCCGCGGGCTGCGGGACGGCCGCGAAGCTCGCGACGTCGAAGGTCTGGCCGTAGTCGGCCTTGGCGCCCTCGTTCCAGACCTTGGCGGCCTGGAAGAGGGAGAGCATGGTGGTGTCGGAGCCGCCACCGATCAGGTCAGCGGCGACCGGCGTGGCCTTGCTGTCCTCGGGGTGCGGCGTGTAGACGGCGTGAGCGGGAGAGGCGATCAGCGTCACCGCCGACGTGGCCACCGCGGCCGCGAACGCGGCCGTGAGGGACTTGCGTACGGACATTGCGTTGTTCGTCTTTCTGTGAGGGACGCACGGCTGCCGGTGCAGTCGTGTGGAGGCCGCCGCGACGCGGCGGTCAGGTCAGGTTGGGCAGGAGCCGCATCACTCCGTCGGTCGTCACCCACGCCAGGGCGAGCGCGAGGGGGGTCGCAACCACCCACACGTGCACCAGCGACCATCTCTGACGGGCGGCGATGACCCCGAGGGTCAGCGCCAGGAGCAGCGCGAGATCGAGGGCGAGCAGGGGCAGCACCCCTGTGTCGAGGCCCATCGGCTTCTCCGACTCGGGCACCGTCGGCGGCAGGCCGGCCGGTGCGGGGAACGCCGAGGAGGCCTCGGCGTCGACGTACAGGGTCTCGCCGGGCGCGATCGCGCTCAGCCGGCCCTGACCTTCGGCGGTGACCAGGGTCAGCCGGGACCGCCCGCTCGCGAGGGGCTGGGGCAGCGCGTCGCCGCTGCGGCGCAGCCCCTGCACGGTGAACACGACGCGGCCCTGGCCCACGGTGACCTCGATCCGGTCGCCCGGCTCGAGACGGTCGACGTCGGCGAACGGGCTTCCGTACGTCGCCGCGCGGCCGAGCACCACGGAGGTCCCGGCCTGCCCGGGGAGGACCGTGTTGCGGAGGTGGCCGGGGCCGGCGAGGAGGTCGCCGGAGGCGGTGCCCTCGACGACGACCTGCTGCATCCCGAGGCGCGGGATCTCCAGCAGCGCGACCGGTGCGCCCGGCTCCGTGACCGGACCGACCGGCGCGGTCGCCGCGGCGACCTGGGCCCGGAACTCCTGGTAGAGCAGCGTCTGGCTGCGCTCCTGGGCCACGCCGCCGAGCACGAGCATCTGCAGCGCCATCCACAGCGTGACCAGGGCGACCATGGTGGTCGATGTGCTGATCACCGAGCCCGCCGTCTCGACCCGGTTGGGCGGCCCGACCGGGCGTGCCGGGCGCACCGGACGCGGTGCCCGGCGCCGGGGCAGCTGCCGTCGGAACCGGGAGCCGTGACTCCGCGGCGCCGGCTGCCCGTCGGTCACGACCGGCGCCTCGTCGAGCGTGGTCATCGGCGGCTCCGCAGGACGACGACCCGCGAGACCGCGCTGACGACCGAGAAGACCAGGCCCAGCATGAGCAGCACCGGCAGCAGGCGGCCGCTCCACTCCGAGGAGACGGCCTTCGTCGGCGGCATGGTGAGCGCCTCGGGCGCGGGGGCCGGACCCGCGGCGGGAGCGGCGACGGCCGGGTCAGCGGCGGGAACGGCCTCGGGCGCTCCCGGCGTCACGGTCGCGGGGCCCGCCTCCGGGGTCGTGGCCGGCACCTTCTGCTGCTCGATGGCCCGGGCGACCGCCTGGGCGCGGGCGTACAGCGCCTGGGTGGCGCCGCTCTTGCGGATCGGCACGAAGCCGCCGGGCAGCTGGCCGTTGCCGCTGCCGGGCCGCTGCCCCTCCGAGGTCGCGGTGCGGACGAACTGGGCCACCTTGGCGGCGTCCTTCTTGTCCAGGTTCTGCAGCCGAGCCGCGGCGTAGACGAGCATGGTGCCCGGATAGGCCTTGCCGGCCTTGCGGAGCTTGACCATGTCCATCTCGAACGGGCCGCGCTGGCCCTCCGGCCGAGCCAGCTTCACGGCCGCCGTCAGAGAGTCGGTCGTCGGCGTGACATACCGGCCCTTCCCGGTCTCCAGAGCGGCCGTGCGCAGGCCGTAGCGCTGGGCGTCGCCGAGGCTGACGATGCCGAGCATGAACCGGTCTCCGTAGTGCTGGCGCTCGACCCGGCCGAGCTTGTAGATCGGCGGCGTCACGCTGAGATCCGTGTCGCAGCGGGTCTGCACATTGGGCCATGCGTCCAGCAGGGCCTCGGCGATCTTGCGCATCGTGGAGACGGGGGCGGCGAGGTCGTTGAAGTAGGTCGACGGGTTCTTGGCCTTGCACTCGGTGCCGCCCTGCGGCACGAAGTCGTCGAGCAGCGGCCACTCGTCGCGGGGGAGCTTGATCTTCTTGTACGACGGGTTGATCCGCATGCCCCACGGATCGGGCTTGCCCTTGACGAAGTCCATGGCCACCTTGTCGCTCGCGATGTACTCGGTGAGCCGGCGCACCACGTCCGAGGAGTTCGACAGCGAGAGGAGGGTCGCGGCGGCCTCGCTGGCCTCGTCGGTCAGCCCCGGGTTGAGTGCGACGAACTCCGGGTCCTTCGTGATCGCCCAGGGATTCTGCTCCATGCCCGGGTGCCCGGCGCCGAAGCTCGATCCGGTGTAGGACTGGGTGATCAGCTTGGCCAGCAGCCGAGCGTTGAGCCGCAGGTCGGCGAGCTCCCCCGCGTTCCCCGGCCGGTCGACGATATAGCCGACGCCGAAGCCGGTCAGCGCGACCGGCGCGTAGCCCACCGGGTCCCCGGTCGCCTCGTACTTCGAGGAGACCAGCGCCGCGGCGCCGCCACCGGAGGCCATCAGCGAGAAGCCGGCCTGGTCGGGCATCTGGTTGTGCTGGAACTTGAACCTCTTCTTGTTCAGGCAGTACGCCGGTGCCCACTGCAGCGCCGCCTGCGCGAGCAGCTCCGAGCCGTAGAAGCCGGTCGGCGCGCGGGGATCGAGGATGTCGCAGGTGTCCGGCGGATCGCCGAAGGTCACCGGGATCACGAACCTGTTGCGCCAGTTGGACTCCGCCCACCACAGCGACGGCGACACGGCCTGGTCCCCCGCCACATTGGTCGCATTGCCGGAGCCGGGCGCGAACTGGCCGGTGCGCCGGCAGGACTTCTCGGCGACCGACATCTCCTGGTCGACGAGGGACGAGGCCGTGGCGCAGCTGATGCCGACGATCGGGATGACCACGATCGAGCAGGCCACCAACTTGTTGCACCCCAGCGACTCGTTCTCGACGTCGGTGCGGATCTCGAACTGCACCGAACCGCTGCCGTTGCCGTCGGTGAAGGCAGCGATCTCATTGGCCGGCAGCGCCGCCTCGGCCGCCGCCTCGGGCGGCATGGTCTTGCCGTCGCAGGCGGGATAGACCTGTCCCTTCGCGCTCACGAAGGGGACCAGACGGGTGTAGAACTCCTCGCCCTCGACGATGTCCGGGCACACGTCCTTCCCCGGCACCTCGCCGAGTGCACTGCTGATCCTCGCCGTCGCCGCCTCGGAGGCATGGAGGTCCTCGGTCCAGGCGGCGTCGTTCTCCGACCTCGACACCTGGGAGCGCTGGTTGAACGACGACGTCCAGCAGGTCTCCGGCCGCACGTCGTCGCCGGTGCCCCGGCACTGCAGCACCACGACCGGGTACTCCTGGCTCATGCCTCCCGGGCCGAACGGGTCGTTGGCCCGGCCGGCGCTGGGCTGGGCCCCGCTCCACGTGATGCCGACCCGCTCGCGGCCGCGCAGGTTCTGGGTGTGGTCGACGTTGACGCTGACCTGCCATGGACTGCCGGTGCTCGGGTCCGAGATCGCCGTCGACGTACCGTCGGCGGCGACGAACTGGCGCTCCATGGACTTGGTCTGGCTCCAGGCGTCGCCGGCGACGGCGGCGCGCGGGGTCACGGGCTGCGGCCGGTCCGCGAGCGCCGGTGCGGTCACGCCGGTGGCCGCGCTCGCGCCGACGACGAGGGCGACCACGCCGAGCCGGAGCACCCGGGCGAGCCGCGGTGCGGGCCTCATCGGGCCGCTCCCCGCGACGTCAGCCGGCGGCGGAGTGCGGTCGCGAGCAGGCCGGGCAGCAACACGAGGGCGAGCAGCTCCACGACGATCAGCCAGCCGAACGGGCGCCGGTCGCCGGCCCGGTCGGCCGAGAGCGTGTCGGGCGAGGCGTAGACGTCCTGGGTGCCGCCGGAGACCGGGACGGTGCCGCTCTCCGCGACGGGGACGTCCTGCCCCGTCGCCGGGTCGACCGCGGCCGGCGGAGCCTCGCCGGCGGGCGGTGCGTCCGCCGGTGGTGGTGCGGCGTCGTCCGTGGCGGGCTCGCCGGTGCCGGTCTCGGTGCCGCAGGGGCCCGCCCCCTCCTTGTCACACTCCGGGGGCTTCGGCGCCCTCTGAGCGAGCAGGTTCTTGGTGGGGTTCTTGCCGTCGAAGGTCGGGTTGTTGCAGCTTTTGACGTCGCGGTTGGTGAGCTCGACGGCCGGGTCGGCCGCCTTCAGCTTCGCGATCTGCTCGAAACCGGCCTGGACCAGGTTGAGCGGCAGCGAGGAGTAGCCGTAGGCACCGGCCTTGGTCTGCCCGGTGCACAGCGAGTAGTACATGAAGTCGGCCAGGGTCTGCCGCTTGGCCGTCGACATCCGCTGGTCGCCTCCACCGGTGGGCAGCAGCATGTAGGAGTACGACGAGATGGGGTAGGACCGCGGGTCGTTGTAGGTGTAGACGCCGTCGAGGTTCTGGGTCAGGTAGAGCTGCGACGTCGTATCCATGTTGATCTTGGCCTGGGTCAGCGCCACCGCGGTGTTGTACTGCGTCGGCTCGACGAAGTAGCCGGCCGCGTTCTTGACCTTCACCACCGGGTAGTTGGCGTTGATCGCGTAGGAGTACTCGACGTAGCCGATCATCCCGTTGCCGGAGAAGCCCTTGATCGTGTTCATCACCTGGTCCGAGCCGGCCTGGCTGACCATCCGGCTGCCCGACTTCTTCGGGTAGTACGACGTCAGGCCGGAGCGGCCGAAGTAGGGGCGCCAGATGCTGGGGTGCTGCTTGTCCATCCAGGTGGTGAACTGGGCCGTGGTGCCCGAGCCGTCGGAGCGCACGACCGGGATGATCGGCAGCGACGGGAACTTCCGGCCGTTGTTGTCCTTGGCGATGGCCGGGTCGTCCCAGTTGGTGATCTGGTTGGTGAAGATCTTGGCGAGGGTCTCGCCCGAGAGCCGCAGGTTCTTGACCTGCTGCTTGCCGATCTTGAGCTGGTAGGTGAACGCCGTGCCGCCGGCGACGATCGGCAGGTACGCGTAGTCGCGCCCTTGGCTGGTGTCGGCCTGCCCCTGCTCGTCGGTGCCCTGGTAGGGGATCTCGGAGATCGCGAAGTCGACGCTGTTGTTGGCGAAGTCCTTGCGCCCCTTGGTCGAGCCGCCACCGGTGTAGACGACCTTCATGCCGTTGGCGTTCACGTCGGCGATCCACTGCTGGACGATCAGCTCCGACCAGGTCGACCCGGTGCCCTCGATCTGGGCGTAGGGCACCGCGGCCTGGGCTGCGAGCGGCAGGCTGACACCACACACGAGTGCCACCAGGGCCGCCACGAGGCGCTTCACGAGATCTCCTTCACGGGACGGGAACCCGTCGTCGGCGGTCGGGACTTCTTCGCCTTCTTCGGGCGGGCCACGACCCGCGCCAGGACGAACAGGAACAGCACGAGCGCGAGCAGCACCGTCGCGGCGGCGAAGGCCCGCGTGATCGCCTGCGGCTCGCCGCTGCGCACGGTTGTGTAGATGTAGAGCGGGAGGGAGTTCATGACGCCGTCGGTGGGACCCACGACCATGAATGCGGCCGCGCCGGAGGTGAGCAGCACCGGCGAGGTCTCGCCCACGCCCCGGGCGACGCCGAGGATGACAGCGGTGGCGAGGCCGGGACGGGCCGTCGGGAGCACGACGTGCCACACGGTCCGCCACCGGCTCGCGCCCAGGGCCAGCCCGGCCTCGCGCAGGTTGCCGGGTACGACCCGCAGCACCACGTCCGCGGCCCGGGCGACGATCGGCAGCATCATCACGGCGAGCGCGAGCGCGGCGGCCAGGCCCGAGCGCGGCCAGCCGGCGACCACGATCACCGTCGTGTAGACGAACAGCCCGGCCACGACCGACGGCAGCGCGGTCATCGCCTCGACGATGGTACGCACCAGCACGGCGAAACGGCCGCCGACCTCGGTCATGAAGATGGCCGTGCCGATGCCGAGCGGCAGCACGATCACCAGCGCGATCCCGATCTGGATCATCGAGCCGACCGTCGCGTGGGCGATGCCACCCATGTCGAACGCGTCCTTCGGCCCGACGCCGGCCATGTCGTCGAAGAAGAAGTTGCTGTGCAACAGCGGGCGCCAGCCCCGCAGCACGATGAACGCCAGGGTGCTCACCAGGGCCGCGCCCACGATGAGCGCACCGCCGGTGACGACGGCGGCCACGACCCGGTCCCGCACCTCCACCATCGAGACCGTCAGCGCCGACAGCACGGCGGTGACGACCAGGCCGAGGGCGAACCAGACGACCAGGAACCACGCCGGCCCCGGCAGCGGGAGCAGCCGCTGGGTGACCAGCCAGGTCAGCCCCAGCGCGGAGGCCCAGGAGCCCCAGCGCACGAACCGCTCGTCGAGACTGGGCCGGCCCAGCGCGGGACGCGGCAGGGCGGGCGGCGCGTCGTCGTCGTACGACGGCAGGACGGTGCTGCCGCGCGGCGCGGCCTGCGCCGGGGAGGCGACCGCGGAAGCGACCGGGGAGGCGGTCATGTCAGGCCTCCGCCCCGGCACCCGAGCGGCTGCGGTTCACGACGATCGCGGCGAGGGTGTTGACGCCGAGGGTGATGACGAAGAGCACGAACCCGGCCGCGAGGAGTGCGGAGAGCTGGCTCGCGCTGGCGTCGCCGAAGCGACCCGCGATGAGCGCGCTCACGCTGTTGGTGCCGATCTCGAGCGGGCGGAGCTTCAGGTCGAACGCCGGCGAGATGATGAGCAGGACCGCGATGGTCTCGCCCAGCGCCCGGCCGAGCGCGAGCATGGTGCCGCCGATGATGCCGCCGCGCCCGAACGGCAGGACGACGGTGCGGATCATGCCCCAGCGGGTCGCACCGAGCGCGAGCGCGGCCTCCTTCTCCCCCGGCGGGGTCTGGCTGAAGACCTGGCGCATCACGGCGCACGCCATCGGCAGCACCATCATCGCCACGGCGATGCCGGCGCAGAAGGCGCTCGCGGTGTAGCGGCTGGCGTCCCAGATCGCGGCGTCCGGGTCGGTGTCCTTCACGTCGAAGATCGGGATCCAGCCGAGGTGCCGCTGGAGGAAGGTCGCGAACGCCGCGGCGTGGGGCATCACGAGGAAGAAGCCCCACAGGCCGTAGACGATCGACGGGATCGCGGCCATCAGGTCGACGAGCGAGACCAGGGTCGAGCGCAGCGACGCGGGCGCGTACTCGGAGATGAAGAGGGCCGTCAGCAGCGCGAGCGGGAACGCGATCACCATGGCGACCAGCGCGATCTGCAGGGTCCCGGCGAGCACAGCCGCGATGCCGAGCACGTCGGCCTCGGGCAGCCACTCGGACTCCGTGAAGAACCGCCAGCCGTAGCGCTGGAGCGTCGGGAACGCCTGCCAGCCGAGGAACAGGCCCACCCCGCCGGTGATGACCAGCACCGAGGCGCCGATCGCCCGCGAGACGTTGACGAAGACCGCGTCGGCACCCGTGGCTCGACGGGAGATCCGGCGCGGCCGCGCTTCCGGCGCGCTCGGATCGACAAGGGGCAGGCTGGTCACACGTCGTCCTCAGTCGTGGCCACCCGAGAAGGCCGGCTCGCGGCAGCGCGGAACCGCGCAACCACGAGGAACGGTGGCGGTGGTCCGCGACCAATCGGGGTGAGGACGGTGAACGGGGCGGGAACGGTGCTGGCGACTTTGCTTAAATCCACCGGCGGGAGAGGGCCGGGAGGGCCGGCCCACCGTCAGGCCGTGGGATCCGTCACGCGGCCGACGAAGAGCGGGGTGTGGTGCTCCACGTCGTGGACGACGAAGAGGAAGGGACGGTCGACGACGATCTCCTCGGTGACGACCGCGCTCTCGGTGCGCATCACCACCGCCGTCGCCGCGGCGGCCTCGGTGCCCTCCTCGTCGACCGCGATGAAGCCCTGGTGGAGGACCGCGGAGATGTAGAGGAAGAGGTCCTCGTCGGTCATCGCCGAGAAGTCCGCGCGCTCGTCGTCGAACGCGGTGGGCATGCCGAGCTCCTTCAGGACGTCGCCCAGCGGTGCCTGGGTGCGGAAGCTCCACCGCGGCAGGGTGAGATCGATAGCGGCGGGCGCCGCACCCGCCAGGAGGCGGGCGAAACCGTCGCCGGCGACGGCGGCCTCGACCGTGCCGAACGCCCCGTCGTCGGGCAGGACGACGCTCATCGCGAGGCGCTGCCCGGCGTACGGCACGACCGCCGCGCGGAAGCCGTCTCCGGTGACCAGCCCGCCGGTCAGGTCCGGGCGGCGCATCCGGTCCACCTCGACCTCGCTCCCGTCGCCGCGCCGGAAGACGCCGGGGGCGGTCAGCTCCTTCTCGAAGGGCTGCTCCCACGGCGCCTTGAGGTAGATCGCGTTGACCAGCACCAGCCGGGTCAGGTTGTCGAGCGCGCCCTCGGGCACCAGGTCGACGATCCGCTCGCGGGTCCGCTCCTCGACCCAGCTGTTGATCAGGACGCGCGCCCGCTCGGTCGCCGCCTCGAAGTCGACCGCGCGGATCGGCGCGGCGTACTCCTTGGCGAGCAGGTCGAGGAAGTCGGCCGACCAGCCGACACCCCGCTGGCCGAAGATCTGGTTCGCGGTCTCCAGGTCCAGGTCGGCCGCCGAGCCGTCGGCGCGCCGTTGCCGGCCCGCCAGTCCCTCGACGTGCGCGGTCAGGGCGTTCACCCCGCGGTGCCACCGGTCGCCGAGATCGCCGACGCCGAGCACGGACCGCATCTCCTCCGCGGTCGCCCCCGCCGCGCCGGTCAGGGTCATGCCCAGCGCGACGAGGACCGAGTACGGCGAGAGCACCAGGTTGCCGTCGGTGGTCGCCAGGGCGCCGTACAGCCGGCCCGCGAAGCGGTCGAGCCCCGCGACGACCGGGGCGACCAGGCCGGGGTCGCCCGCCGCCCGGCGGACGTCCGAGGAGACCAGCTCGATGGCGTCGGCCCCGGACCCGGAGCCCGTGTGCGGTCCGTCACCTCGCCCGTGCCCACCGCCGGTGCAGGCGGCGAGGGCGCCGGTGCCGAGGGCCGCGAGGCCGAGCTGGAGGGCGTTGCGTCGGGCGAGGGCGGTCATGCCCGGTACGACGTGCTCCCGCCCCGGTCGGTTCCCCGCGGAGGTGCCTCCGCCGGGAGCCGGTCAGGAGGTGGGCGGACCGACCAGGAGGGCGAGGGCGGTCAGGCCGCCGACGGCGACGGCGCCCATCGCCAGGCCGCGCAGCGGGTTGGCGATCATCCAGCCGACGCAGCGGTCCGGGAGCGAGCGGGTCGTGCCGGCCGGCAGCCGCCACGCGTCGCCGAGCCAGCCCTTGCGCACGGCCCACCACTCGAGCGGCAGGGTCGCCAGCGGCGGGATCGCGGCGAGCAGCGTGAGCAGTCCCCGGCCTGCCGACCAGCGCCGGTCGACCCAGAGCACGACGGCCGTCACGACATAGGCGACGAACACGACACCGTGCAGCATCCCGAAGACCCGGACACCCAGCTCGGTGGTCTCGGTGACGTACTTGAGGAACATCCCGAGGAGCAGTCCCGTCCAGGTGATCGCCTCGGCGATCGCGACGGTGCGGAACAGGCGGGTGGGAGTGGTCGCACTGGGCTTGCTCACAGGGCCCGAGGGTACCCGTGTGAGCCAGGTCGCTCCGCCCTCGCCGGCCCTAGGACCCGAAGCGGCGCTCGCGCTGGGCGTAGGCGCGGATCGCCCGCAGGAAGTCGACGCGCCGGAAGTCGGGCCAGTAGGCCTCGCAGAAGTAGAACTCCGAGCGCGCGCTCTGCCACAGCAGGAAGCCGCCCAGCCGCTGCTCCCCCGACGTGCGGATGACGAGGTCCGGGTCGGGCTGGCCCTTGGTGTAGAGGTGCTCCTCGATGTGCTCGATGTCGATCACGTGGGCCAGCTCGTCGAGCGAGGTGCCCTTGGCGGCATGCTCGGTGAGCAGCGAGCGGACCGCGTCGGCGATCTCCCGGCGCCCGCCGTACGCCACGGCGACGTTGACGATCATCCCGTCGACGTCGGCGGTCGCCTCGGCCGCGGTCTTGAGCCGCTTGGCGGTCCCCGCGGGCAGCAGGTCGAGGGCACCGACCGGGTGCAACCGCCAGCGCCGCTGGTCGGCCAGCGAGTCGACCGCGTCGGCGATGATCTCCAGGAGCGGCTCGAGCTCGCCGGCGGGACGGTTGAGATTGTCGGTCGAGAGCAGCCAGAGCGTGACCACCTCGATGCCGACCTCGTCGCACCAGCCCAGCAGGGGCTCGATGTTGGCCGCGCCCGCGCGGTGCCCGTGGGCGGTGTCACGCCCGACCGCCTTGGCCCAGCGCCGGTTGCCGTCGAGCATCACCCCGATGTGCTTGGGCAGATTGCCGGGCATCCGGCGAAGCATGCGCGCCTCGTACGCGGGGTAGAGCACCCTGCGCACACCGCGCTTCCAGTCCGCCACATTCCGATGTTAGCCGGGCTACCGGCCTTCCGACGTGGCTGACACGATGAGCACCACACCACGGCCCCCCGGGTCGCGGCCCCCGAACCCGATGACAGATAGGACGACCATGACTGCAGCCGCTTGGCACCCGGACCCGACCGGCCGCCACGAGCTCCGCTACTGGGACGGCTCCCAGTGGACCGATCACGTGTCCGACCAGGGCGTCCAGTCGACCTCCCCGCTCTACCCGAGCGCCGAGCCCGCCGCCGACGCGGGCGCCGACGCGGGCACCGACGCGGGCGCCGGCTCCGACAGCGCCACCGGCGACGTGTGGGTCGGGAGCCACGAGGCGGCGCAGGCCACGGAGAGCCCGTCGAGCGAGGTCAGCGCCGAGCCGGCGTTCTCGTTCGACGCCGAGACGGCCGTGGCGCCCCGGGCCACCGAGCAGCAGGCGCCGGAGGCGGTGACCCAGTCGTACCAGCAGCAGGCCCCGTCGTACCAGCCGGCGCAGCCCTACCAGGAGGCCCAGCCGACGAGCCAGCCGGTCGGCGGGTACGCCGCCGGCCAGGCGGTGCCCGCCGACGCGTTCACGGGCATCTCCGGCGAGCTGATCGACGGTCGGTTCAGCGAGGTGGCCGGCGCCGGCGCGGTCCTGCAGAACAAGCGCCTGCTGCGGGTGCGGATCACCGAGCCGTTCATGGCCAAGCAGGGCTCGATGGTCGCCTACCAGGGCAACGTCAACTTCAACTACCAGGGCGGCGGTGCCGCGAAGTTCCTCAAGAAGGCGTTCACGGGCGAGGGCCTGTCCCTGATGCGGGTCGAGGGCCAGGGCGACGTCTTCCTCGCCGACGGCGCCCACGAGGTCCACATCCTGCACCTCAACAACAGCGGTCTGTCGGTCAACGGCCAGAACGTTCTCGGCTTCTCGGCCTCGCTCGAGTGGAACGTCGAGCGGGTCAGGGGCGGCAGCATGGCCGCCGGCGGCCTGTTCAACACGACGCTGCGCGGGACCGGCTGGGTGGTCATCACCACCGACGGCGACCCCGTCGTGCTCAACCCGGGCGAGGCGCCGACCTTCGCCGACGCCAACGCGCTGGTCGCCTGGTCGACGCACCTGCAGACCTCGATCCGCTCGACGATGTCCGCGGGCGCGCTCATCGGCCGCGGTTCCGGGGAGGCCTTCCAGGTCGCGTTCCAGGGCCAGGGCTTCGTGATCGTGCAGCCGTCCGAGGGCAACTCGGTGCCGCCGCACTCGCACTGACAGCGGACGCTCCGGGGCGTCGTACGGCCGGACGAGCGAGGCGGATCACGCTCGTCCGGCCGGCCTCGCATTCGGGACCGGCCGGTACCCTCTGTTCATGAACCAGGCCCTCCACCACGCGAACGACAAGGTCCGCGCCCGGCTGGACGACCTCGGGGATCAGATCAGCGAGAAGGTCGCGGACATCAAGCCCCGACTCCGCGGCTGGATCCACCTCGTGTCGACGCCGATCGTGCTCGCCGCCGGCATCGTGCTCATCGTCCTCTCGCCGACCGCCACCACCAGGGTCGGCTCGGCGCTGTACGCCGGCTCCGCGCTGCTCCTCTTCGGCATCTCGGCGCTCTACCACCGCGGCACCTGGTCACCGAAGGTCTGGACGATCCTCAACCGGTTCGACCACTCGAACATCTTCGTGTTCATCGCCGGCTCCTACACGCCGTTCGCGCTGATCCTGCTCGACGGTCCGTCGCGGGTGGTGATGCTCACGGTCGCGTGGAGCGGCGCCCTGCTCGGCATCGGGTTCAAGCTGTTCTGGCCCACGGCGCCGCGCTGGCTGTCGGCACCGATCTACATCGCGCTCGGCTGGGCGGCGATCTTCTTCATCCCCGCCTTCTTCGAGGGTGCGACGGCGATGGGGCTGGGCCTCGGCATCGCCATCTTCGTGCTGATCGCCGTCGGCGGCGCGCTCTACACCATGGGCGGCCTGGTCTACGGCTTCAAGTGGCCCAACCCCTCGCCGCGGGTCTTCGGGTTCCACGAGATCTTCCACGGCTTCACGATCGCCGCGTTCGTCGCGCACTACGTCGGCGTCTCGCTGGCGACCTACTCGCTGCGCTGATCCCCGCGCTCCAGCAGCACCAGCACCTCCGCATGGGGGGTCTGCGGGAACATGTCGAGCAGCCGCCCCCGCACCGGCCGGTACGACGTCAGGTCGGCCAGGTCGCGGGCGAGGGTCTCGGGGTTGCAGCTGGAGTAGAGCACGTGCGCCGCACCGGACTCCTGGAGCCGCCGGGCGAGCGCGGGGCCGAGGCCGCGCCGGGGCGGGTTCACCACGACCAGGTCGGCCTCCGCGAGCAGCGCGGCATGCTCCGGGGCGGTGGCATCGCCGACCGCGAAGTCGATCTCGCCCGGCAGTCCGGCCTCGTGACGGGAGCGTTCGGCCGACGCGATCGCGTCGGCGCTGATCTCGATGCCGCTCACCCGCCGGCCCGGCGCGGCGAGGTGCAGCGCGAACCCGCCGACGCCGCAGTAGAGGTCGACCACCCGGTGCGGCGCGAGGTCGGCGACCCAGGCCGCGGCCTCGCGGTAGAGCGCAGCGGCGACGGTGGTGTTGGTCTGGAAGAAGCTGCGCGGGCGCAGGTGCAGGGTGATCCCGCCCAGCCGCATCGGCAGCGTGTCGGCCTCGGTCAGCACGATCTCGCGCTCCCCCTCGAGCACCGCGCTGTGCTCGGGCTGCACGTTGATCGTGACCACCCGCAGACCGGGCAGGGCGCCGAGCAGCCACGGCAGGTGCTTGCGCACCCGGGCCTCGGTCGCCGTCGAGCGCAGGACCAGCCGCACCATCAGCTCGCCGTCCGGAGACTCGGTGACCAGCACGTGCTTGAGCTCGCCGCGCCCGCCCACCGGGCCGCTCCCCGCGACGTCGTACGGCGTCAGCCCGGCCCGGCCGACCAGTTCGGCCAGCGTCGGCAGCGCGGCCACGATCCCCGGCAGGTGCAGGGCGCAGTCGCGCAGGTCGACCCCGGCGCCGTCGGGCCCGAGGATCCCGAGCGTCGGATCGGCCGCGGTGCCGGCCACGACCATCTTCGCCTTGTTGCGGAACCCGGCCGGCGGCCCGGACACCGACGGCAGCCAGACGAGGCCCGGCCGATCGATGAGAGCGCGCGCCGCGGCCTGCTTCGCGACCAGCTGGTCGTCGTACGGCTGTCCGAGCCAGGTGCAGGACCGGCACTCCCCCGCCGCGAAGTGGGCGCAGTCGAGCACGGCGAGACCCATGACTCCCATCGTAGGGCGGCCACGGCACCATCCTTGCTCGCACCGACTTAGTCCATTAGACTTAGTCCATGAGTGGCACTGTCGTGAACGTCCACGAGGCCAAGACCAACCTGTCCCGGATCCTCGCGCGCGTCGAGGCCGGAGAGGAGATCATCATCGCGCGGGGCGGGAAGCCGGTCGCTCGCCTCGAGCCCTTCTCCGCACCCGAGATCCAGCTCGGCTTCCTCGACCTGCCCGAGATCCCGGACGACTTCTTCGCGCCGCTCGACGACGACGAGCTCGCGGAGTGGAGCCTGTGACCCTTCTGCTGGACACCCACGCCTTCTACTGGTGCGTCCGCCGGGGGGCTGACATTCCCTCCCATGTCATCGAGGCACTGCACCAGGCGCCGCGGCGCCTCGTCTCGGACATCTCGGCCTTCGAGGTTGCATTCAAAGTGCGACTCGGCAAGTTCCCGGGAGCCGCCGGCCTGCGCGATCGCTGGGCCGAGGCGCTGACCCAGCTCCCCGCGATCGCTCTTCCCATCACGACAGCGCACGCACTGCGGGGCGGCACGCTCGACTGGGACCACCGTGATCCGTTCGACCGGCTTCTGGCCGCGCAGGCGCTCACCGAAGGGCTCACTCTGGTGACGGCTGACGCAGCCTTCGCCTCCGTACCTGGTCTGTCGATCCTGCGCTGGTGAGCACCCGACTCCTCTAGGCTGCCGCCGTGCCGTCCCCGCTCGAGAAGGTCCAGGCCGCGCCGGTGCTGGCCACCGTGCGCCGGCTGGAGCAGCGGATCGAGGCGCGCTTCCCGGGCCGCGGGCTGCACCGGGTGGCCGGGGAGCTGGCGAGCCTCGTGGACACGGTGGCGTCCTCGACGGCGACCGCACGCGGCCGCCGGTCCTGGCTGCGCCCGCTGTCGCGTTTCGGCATCGTCGCGGTCCTCCTCGTCACGGCCACCGTGATGGTGCTCGCCGTCCGGGCGGCCCTCACCGACGCGCCGGACGACGGCCTGACCTGGATCCCGCTGCTGGAGAGCGCGGTCAACGACCTGGTCTTCGCGGCGCTGGCGATCTGGTTCCTCTACTCCGTGCCGGAGCGGCTGCAGCGCTCGAGTCTGCTCGAGTTGCTGCACCGGTTGCGGTCGATGGCCCATATCGTCGACATGCACCAGCTCACCAAGGACCCCGAGCGCCTGCGCTCGGAGTTCACCCCCACGGACGCGAGCATCCCGATGGACCTCACCACCGACCAGCTCGAGCACTATCTCGACTACTGCTCGGAGCTGCTGAGCCTGATCGGCAAGACCGCCGCACTGTGCGCCGAGGCGTCCCGCGACCCGGTGGTCCTCGACACGGTCAGCACCGTCGAGACGCTGACCGTCTCGCTGGAGCGCAAGATCTGGCAGAAGATCACCGTGCTCAACCACCACCGCGGGTCGTCACCCGCGAGCTAGAGGTCGAAGCCCTCCAGGAACGCGCGGTGGGGCTCGAGGTCGAGGCCCTGGTCGCGGAGCCACGCGTCGTTGTAGTACGTGTGGGCGTAGCGTTCGCCGCCGTCGCAGAGCAGGGTGACGATGCTCCCGGTCCGGCCGGCCGCGCGCATCCGCTCGACCAGCTGCAGGCTGGCCCACACGTTGGTGCCCGTGGACCCGCCGACGGTGCGGCCCAGGACACCGGAGATCCAGCGGGCCGCGGCGACCGACGCCGCGTCCGGGACGCGGATCATGTCGTCGACGACGCCGCCGACGAACGACGGCTCGACCCGCATCCGGCCGATGCCCTCGATCCGCGAGGGCACCGACGTGGTGGCATCCGAGGTGTCGCGCTCCCAGCCCTCGAGGAACGCCGAGTTCTCGGGGTCGGCGACCAGGACCTGGGTGTCGAAGCCGCGATAGCGGACGTACCGGCCGATGGTGGCCGACGTGCCGCCGGTGCCCGCGCCGACCACGATCCAGGACGGGCACGGGTGCGGCTCGGCGCGCATCTGCTCGAAGATCGACTCGGCGATGTTGTTGTTGCCGCGCCAGTCGGTGGCCCGCTCGGCGTAGGTGAACTGGTCGAGGTAGTGGCCGCCCGTCTCCGACTCGAGCCGGCGAGCCTCGTCGTAGACGGTGGCCGCGTCGTCGACGAGGTGGCAGCGACCCCCGTAGAACTCGATCAGTGAGATCTTCTCGGGGCTGGTCGCCGCCGGCATCACGGCGACGAAGGGCAGCCCGATCAGCCGGGCGAAGTAGGCCTCGCTCACCGCGGTCGACCCGCTGGAGGCCTCGATGATCGTGCTCCCGCGGCCGATCCACCCGTTGCACAGCGCATAGAGGAACAGCGAGCGCGCCAGCCGGTGCTTCAGGCTGCCGGTCGGGTGGACCGACTCGTCCTTGAGATAGAGGTCGATCCCCTCCACCCCGAGCGGGACGACGTGCAGGTGGGTGTCCGCGCTTCGCGTCGCGTCGGCGTCGAGCCGCCGGACCGCCTCGGCGATCCAGGCCCGCTGCCCGCTGCTCTCTCTAGCCATGAGGCATCGAGCCTACGGGGTCGGCCTGCCAGCGGACGTTGCACACGAGCCCGTCGAGGAGCACGTGCGGCTCGGGCGGCGCGACCGCCCAGTCGATGGCGACCACACCGGCGTTCCCCTCACGCAGCCGGACGGTGAGGTCCCCGTCGGTCACGGCCGCGATGCCGGCCATGCTCTCGTCCGGCGAGAGACCACAGCGGACGAGGAGCTCCCGCAGCCAGAGCGGGTCCGGCACCTCCAGATCCAGTGAGCTGATCACCGGCCCGTCGACCGGTCCTCGGGGCATCCCCGACTTCCACCGGATCAGGAACGGGACGAAGGGGTGCAGGACGTGCCCGGCGATCTCGCACGTCTCCCAGACGTAGGTGTCGCCGTCCGGCGCGACCCGACTGCTCCCGACCGGGTCACCCGTCTCCAGGCCGAACTCGAGGAGTCGCCGGCGGCAGGTCTCCAGGTCGGGGACGCTGATCGCCCAGGTGAGCGGTCCCGGCCGGGCACGCACCGCATGCGCCGTGGCGTGGTCGGACTCCTCGACGACGTCGATCAGCTCCAGGTACGCGTCCCTCGGTCCGCGGACGAGCGCGTTCGCCGTACCGGTCGGGTGACTTCCACCGGGCGTCGCGGCCAGGCCCGCGCGGCTCCACCGGCTGATGGCCTCGTCGAGGCCACGCACCGACACGACGACATGGTCGACCTTGCTCGGCCGACCCACGGGATCGGGATCGGTGCCCCTCACCGGTCGGGCGCCACGATGATCTTGCCGAGGACCTGACGCTGCTCGAGCAGGTCGAAGGCGCTGCGGACCTCGGAGAGGGGCAGGACCCGGTCGATCGGCGGGCGGAGCTTGCCGACCCGCACCAGTTCGATCAGGGCGTCCAGGTCCGAGCGGAGCCAGCCGTCGGAGCCGCGGATGTCGAGCTCGTAGGACCAGACGTAGCGCAGGTCGGTCTCGACCGCGAAGCCGGCGGTCGCGCCGCAGTTGAGCAGCCGGCCGCCCTTCTTCAGCGAGCGGATCGAGGGCGCCCAGGTGTCGCCACCGGTGAAGTTGACCACGACGTCGAGGCCGCCCGACCCCGAGACCCGGGGCTTGCCGTGGCGCTCGTGCACGACCTTCATGAAGTCGGTCTCGCGGTAGTTGATGCCCTCGTCGGCGCCGAGCGCGGCCAGCTGCTCGAGCTTGGCATCGGTCGACGCGGCCGCGATGACGTGGGCCCCGGCCAGACCGGCGAGCTGCACGCAGCCCGTGCCGACGCCGCCGGACGCGCCGAGGACCAGGACCTTCTCCCCCGGTCCGACCTGGCCCCGCGTGACCATCATCCGGTACGCCGTGCCGAAGGCCACCGGCAGCGCCGCGGCATCGGTGAACGACACGTCGTCCGGCAGCCGGATCAGCGTCCGCGCCGGTACGGCGACCAGCTCGGCCAGTCCGCCGTCCACGGTCTCGCCGATCAGCTTGTTCTCGACCGCGTCCCAGGGGTCGACGAGGACCCGGTCGCCGACCTGCCAGCCCTCGACGTCCGCACCGACCTCGGCGATCTCGCCGGCGATGTCGATGCCCATGATGAGCGGGAACGGGATGGTGATCCCGGGCATCCCGCGCAGGGTGAACAGATCGTGGTAGTTCAGCGCACAGGCCTTGACCCGGACGACGACCTGGCCGGTCGCGGCGACCGGGTCGGCCCAGTCGTCGTGGACCGTGATCAGGTCCGACGTGCCGTGCTCGCTGATGACTGCAGCCCTCACGCTGCTTCCTTTCCGTGGATGGTGCAGATGCCGGGGTGATGCACGCGCTAGCCGGTGGCGGTGCTCAGGGTGGCGCGGCCGATCGCGGTCAGCCGGCCCTGGTCGTCGGTGACGTCGACGTCGGCGACACCGACGCTGCGGCCGGCCCGGCGTACCGTCGCGGTCGCGACCAGCCGGGTGCCGCTCGACGGGCGCAGGTAGTCGACGCGGAGGTTGACCGTGGGCGGCACGACGCCGCTCACGAGGATCGTCGCGAAGACCGCGGTGGTGTCGATCAGCGACGCCACCGGGCCGCCGTGGAACTGGGGCTCGCCGCCGATGCGCTCCAGCTCGGGGCGCAGGGGCATCTCCAGGACGAGGCGGCCGGCGTCGGCGTCCGCGAGCGTGCAGGTGAGTCCGAGGAACTCGTTGTACGGCGAGGTCCGCAGCAGGGCGTTCAGCCCGGCCGTGCTGGTGTCCACTGTCTCCGTGCTCGTCATGCCGACCATCCTTCGCTCGTCTCCAGGCGCTCCGCGATCGCGTGGAGCGCGCGCTTGTCGATCTTGTTGGTGCCGGCCAGCGGCAGCTCGTCGACGACCGCGACCCGCCGCGGATACAGGTACGCCGGCGCCTGGTCGATCACGAACGCCTTCACCTCGGCGGCCGTCAGGTCGGTGTCCGCGGTCGTGACCAGGAACGCGACCGGGATCCGGCCCCGCTCGTCGTCAGGGAGTGAGACGACGGCCGCGTGGGCGATGGCGGGGTGCCGCTCGAGGATCGTCTCGAGCTCGCCGGGGTAGATGTTCTCGCCGCCGCAGACGAACATGTCGTCGGCGCGGCCCACGAAGTAGTAGAAGCCCTGCTCGTCGCGCCGCATCACGTCGCCGCTGGAGTACCAGCCGTCCGTGAACGCGGCGGCGGTCAGGCCCGGCAGCCCGCGGTAGCCGTCGGTGACGGCCGGGTTGCGCATCTCCAGCACACCGTGGTCGTCGTCGGGACCACCGGCGAGCCGAACCTCCGACCCGGGCAACGGGTGGCCCAGCGCGAGCGGCGGCCGAGGGATCCCGTCCGGGTGCGCGCCGAAGATCGCGGGTCCGGTCTCGGTCGTGCCGTACGAGACGACGACGACGGCGTCCGGGATCGCGGCGGCGATCCTCGCGACCTGCTCCTCGGTGATCGGCGCCGAGCCGAGCGACAGCGATCGGACGGACCGGAGTCGCGACGGGTCGTCGCCGACCACCCGCAGGACCCGGATCCACATCGTCGGCACCGCGGCGACGGCGGTCACGCCGTACCGCTCGATAGCGTCGACATAGGCCGCCGCGTCGAACCGCGGGCAGAGCACCGTCGTGAAGCCCAGGGCCAGGCCGCGGCCCAGGGTGACCAGGCCGTTCATGTGGAACAGCGGCTGCGCGATGATCTGGGTCTCGATCCGCGGGGGCGGCTCGGCCGAGATGGTGCGCAGCGCCCACAGCTGGCCCTCGTGCGTCAGCGGGACGCCCTTCGGCAGGCCGCTCGACCCCGACGTGTAGAGGATCTCGGCCAGCCCGTCCGACGCCGGCTCCTGCCCGGCGACGACCGCGGCGTCCGCCTCCGAGGAGGCGGCGGCCAGACCCGGCAGGAACGGGTCCTGCGGATCGTCGAAGTCGACGTACGGCGTCCGCCCGGCCAGCGCCTCGCGGCCGGCGGCGTCGACGAACGTCAGCACCACACCGGCGTCCTCGATCACGTGGTCGAGGACGTCGCCGCCGGCGCGCACGTTGATCGGGACGGCCACCAGGCCGGCCTTCATGATGGCGAGGTACGCCACGACGTACTCGACCCGGTTGGCCGACATGATCCCGACCCGGTCACCGCTCGCGTACGAGCCGCCCGCCAGCCGGGCCGCGAGCGCGGTGACCAGCCGGTCGACCTCGGGGTAGGTGTACCCGACCGGGGCGTCGGGGACCCGCAGGTCCACGAACGCGAGCCGGTCCGTCGATCCGGCGTGCACCCCGACGAGATCGCCGAGGTTGGCGACCGTCTCCATGAGCCCTCCTCCGTGCGGCTCACCGCGAGCCGTGACCGTGTTGTTCCGGATGACACCGGTGTGCCGATCCTCCCGGGGAGGACCGGCACACCGGCGGTGCTGCGCGCCGCTACTTCACATAGAGCGGGTACGGCGAGCCCATCGCGTACTGCGAGAAGCCGTCGAACGAGAGCTTCGGATCGTGCGCGAACACCGCCTGCTGCGTGTAGATCGGGATGTAGGCGGCCTCCGACGCATTGGCCTTCAGGGCACCGACGACGGCGTCGAGCTGCTCGGCGCTCTGCGCCGGCACCGTGCTCGCCGTCCGGACGGCGTCGTCGAGACCGGGTACGTCGAGGTTGGCGTAGTTGGAGCCGCCGACCGGGATGCCGTCCGCACGCATCAGCGTGTTCGGGTAGAAGTTGGGGTCCGGCGACAGGCTCGAGTACGTCGACACCGTCATCTCCGTCGTGTGGTTGCTCGAGTTCGTCAGCCACTCGGCACCGGGCAGGCCCTTGATCTCGATCTCGAGCCCGATCTTGGCCGCCTCCTCCTTGAGGATCTCGGTGGCCCGCACGAAGGACGGGTAGGTCGAGATGACCTCGGCGACGATCTTGTCGCCGGGCGCGTACGCCGACTGGTCGAGCTCAGCCTTCGCGGCGTCGACGTCGTAGTCCAGGGTCTCGATCTGGTCGTAGGCCGCGGAGACCTGGTCCTCGGGAAGGTCGGTCCAGACCCGTTCGGAGACCATCTGGGTGGCCGGGTCGCCGAAGCCCTTCAGCGCCGACTTGATGATCGCCTCGCGGTCGACCAGGTGGGCGAGGGCGCGGCGCACGTGCACGTCGGCCAGGGGGCCCTTGTCGGTCAGCAGGGTGATGTAGCCGAGCGTCTCGGTGGGCGCCTTGGTGAGCTCGACGCTCGAGCCGGACGAGAAGGCCGTGCCGTCACCGCCGACGACGCCGTCGACATCGCCCGCACGGACCGCGGCGGCACCCGGGACGGCCGCGGCGAAGACCAGCTTGACCGTCTTCCACGACTCCTCGAAGTCGTCGCCGGCCTCGGCGGCACCCCACCAGGCCTCGTTCTTGGCGAAGGTCATGCCGGCGCTGGAGTTGAAGTCCTTCGGCTGCCACGGACCGGTGCCCATGGTCAGCACGCCCGGACCACCGAGATCCTTGTCGTGCTCCTCGGCGAACTTCTTCTCGACGATCTGACCGGCGTACGCCGGGGTGTACTGCCACGACGAGTCGGGCTGCTTGAGGGTGACGGTGACCTCCATCGGTCCCGTCGCCTCGATCGTGTCGACCGACGCGTACTTGCTCGCGGTCTGCGCGGTCTCGTCCTGGTAGCGGGTCAGCGAGTACACGACGTCGTCGGGGGTGACCTCGGCGCCGTTCCAGAACTTCACGCCCTCACGCAGGGTGTAGACGTAGGTGAGCGGGTCGGGGGTGTCGACCTTGGTGGCGAGCGCCGGCTGCACCTTGCCGTCGCTGTCGAGCTTGATCAGGCCCTCGAGTGCGAGCCCGTTGACCCAGAGCGCCGGCTGATCGTACTGACGGGCGGGGTCCATGCTGCGGATCCCGCTGGTCGCGATCGTCAGGGTGCTGTTCGAACGGTCACCACCACCGGCGGCGTCGTCCGAGGACGAACCACAGGCGCCGGCGACCAGGATGACTCCCAGGGCAGCGATGCCCATGCGGAGCGTGCGGACGGATCTATTCATGCCTTACCCATCTGTGAGCGCTTCCCCAGCCAGTCGGATGACGTTCTGGGCACTGCCTCGAGCAGCTGTTTCGTGTATCCCGAGCTCGGTGAGTCCAGGACCTGCGCGGAACCCGTCTCGACGACCCGGCCCTTCTCGAGCACGTAGACGGTGTCCGCGACCTGGCGGACGACCGCCAGGTCGTGGGTGATGAAGAGGAGCGCGATGCCCGTCTCCCGGCGGATGTCGTTGAGCAGGTTGAGGACCTGCGCCTGCACCGACACGTCCAGGGCGGAGACCGGCTCGTCGCAGATCAGCAGCTCGGGGTTGAGCGCCAGGGCCCGCCCGATCGCGACCCGTTGCCGCTCGCCGCCGGAGAGCGCGGACGGACGCCGCGCGGCGTACTGCGCCCGGAGCCCGACGCGCTCGAGGACCTCCTCGACCGACAGCACGGGGGCGTCGCCGACGAGGGCCGCCTGACGGCCGGCCTCCGCGAGCGTCTGCCCGATCGTCATCCGCGGGTTGAGGGAGGAGTAGGGGTCCTGGAAGACGTACTGCACCTTCGAGCGCCAGGTCCGCACGTCTGAGCGCGGCAGCTTCGCCCCCCGGGTGATGTCGATCCCGAAGACCTCGGCGGTGCCCCGGGACACGGACTCGAGCCCGACCAGGCAACGGCCCAGCGTCGTCTTGCCCGAGCCCGACTCACCCACCAGCGCGACGGCCTGTCCCTGCCGGATCGTCAGCGAGACGTCCTCGAGCGCGGCCACCGCGCCGTTGCCGTGGCCGTACGTCTTGGAGACGCCCTCGAGCGCGACGATGACCGGCGCCGACAGGTCCTGGTGCGCGGCCTCCACGGCACCGTGCTCGACGGTCTCGAACCGGGCCGCCAGCTCCCGCCCGATCTCGTCGACCCGGAGGCACGCCGAGGACCGGTCGTCGCCGATCGGCGCCAGCCGGACGCGCTCCTGGGTGCAGTCCGGGGTCGCCCACTCACAGCGCTCGGCGAACCGGCAGCCGACCTGCTGGTCGCGCACGCTCGGCAGCTCGCCCTGGATGACGGGGAGCCGGGCGAGCCGACGGTCGAGCGGCGGCTCCGAGGCGAGCAGGCCCAGCGTGTAGGGGTGCCGCGGCGAGCGGGAGAGCTCGTCGGACGGACCGGCCTCCATCATCGCGCCGGCGTACATCACGTAGACGCGGTCGCAGGCCGCGAACGCGACGCGCAGGTCGTGGGTGATCATGATCATCGACATCCGCCGCTGCCGCTGGATCGAGATCAGCAGCTCGAGGATCTCCTGCTGCGTCACGGCGTCCAGCGCCGTCGTCGGCTCGTCGGCGATGATCAGGGCCGGGTCGGTCGCCAGCGTCGCGGCGATGCCCACCCGCTGCCGCATGCCGCCGGAGAGCTGGAACGGGTACCGGCGGGCCACGCCGGGGTCGGTGATCCCGACCTCCTCCAGCCGCCGCTGCACCTCGGCCCGCCGCTCGGGCTTCGACATCGCCCGGTACTCCGGCTTCTCGCGCAGCACCTCCTCGAGGTGCCGCCCGACCCGCATCAGCGGGTTCAGCATCGTGAACGGGTCCTGCAGGATCATGCTGGCCTGCCGGCCGCGCACCCGGCGCATGTCGCGCTCGGACGCCGTCAGCACGTTCACGCCGCTGAGCTGCGCGGCACCCGTCGCGGTGAACCCCGCCGGCAGCAACTGCAGCAGGGACCGCACCGACAGGGACTTCCCGCTGCCGGACTCGCCGACGATCCCGATCGTCTCGCCGAGGTCGAGGTGCAGGTCGACGCCGTCGACCAGGATCCGCTGCTCCCCACCGGTGCGGACGCCGATGGTGAGGCCGGCGACGTCGAGGAGCCGGGAGGCGTGCTCAGTCATTGCGGCCTTCCTTCGTGGACAGCCGGTCGAAGACGTAGTCGCCCAGGATGTTGACGCTGACGGCGGCGAAGATGATCGCGAGCGCCGGACCGATCGCGAGGAGCGGGTTGTCGAGCAGGCTCGCCTGGCTCTCGGCCAGCATCGTGCCCCAGTCCGGGCTGCCCGGCGTCGAGCCGAGCCCCAGGAACGACAGCGCCGACAGGTTGATGAGGGCGAAGGCGAAGCTCAGGAAGGCCTGCGAGACGGCCAGCGGGAGGACGTTGGGCAGCAGGTGCCGGAACATGACGCGGGATCGCGACAGGCCGAGCGTCCGGGCCGCCTCGACGTACGGGCGCCCCTTCTGCTCGATGGTGACCGCGCGGACCAGCCGGGTGTCGTAGGGCGCGGAGAGGATCATGATCACCGCGACGGCGACCCAGTAGCCGCCGCCGAGGACGCCGATCGCGACGATGGCGACCAGGACGCCGGGCAGCGCGTACATCAGGTCGACCCAGCGCATGATGATCCCGCCCGGGATGCCACCGATGTAGCCGGCGGTGAGCCCCAGCACGCAGCCGATCACGAAGGCGCCGAGCGCGATGAGGAGCGGTCCGTACAGGGCCGTCCGCGCGCCGAGCACCACCCGCTCGAAGATGTCGCGGCCGAGGTCGTCGGTGCCCAGCCAGTGCTGGGAGGACATCCCCTGCAGGCTGTCGGTGAGCGACTGCACGTTGGCGTGCGGCACCAGCAGGGGGCCGAACACGCCGGCGACGACGATGCACGCGAGGTAGGCGATGCTCAGCAGCACGGCGACCGACGGGAGCCGGCGACGGCGACGCCGCGCGGCGCGGAAGGTCCGCAGGGCCGGCGTCTCGGCGCCGGCGGTGGTCTCGATGCTCATCGGCTCGCTCCGTCCACCGCGATCCGCGGATCCACCGCGAGATAGGCGAGGTCCGTGACCAGGTTGATGAGGAAGACGGCTGCCGCGATCACCAGCGTCACGCCCTGGACGATCGGGAGGTCCTTCTGCTGGACCGCGCTGACCAGCAGGCTGCCCAGGCCCGGCAGGGCGAACGTGGCCTCGACCACGACCGCGCCGACCATCACGAAGCTCAGGACGACGCCGGCCGCCGTGATGACCGGCACCAGGGAGTTGCGCAGGACGTAGTTGAACAGCAGCCGGGACGGCTTCACGCCGCGGGCCCGGGCCGCGATGATGTAGTCCTGCCCGGCGACCTCGATGACGGCGGTCCTGGTGTAGCGGACCACCAGGGCGATGGTCGCGGTGCTCAGCGCCACCGCCGGCAGGATCAGGTGCCGCAGGCGGTCGGCCCCGCCCTCCCCCGCGCCGATCGACGGCAGCCAGTTGAGCTGCCCGGCGAACACGATGATCAGCAGGATGCCGACGGCGAACGACGGCGCGCTCACCGAGAACATCGCGAGCTGCGAGACCACCCGGTCGGCGAACCGGCCGCGCCGCAGTCCGGCCACCATCCCCAGCGGGATGCCCAGCGCCATCGTGATCAGGAAGGTCAGGAGGCCCAGCTGCACGGTGACGCCGGCGCGCTCCAGGATCGCCGACGAGACGTCCTGACCGGTCAGGACCGACTGGCCCAGGTCGAGGTGCAGGGCATCGGTCAGCCAGTTCCAGTACTGGACGAAGAAGGGGTCGTCCAGGTTGTAGCGCACGCGGATGGCGTCCATCGTCTCCGGGGTCGCCGGGAGATTGCCCAGCAGCAGCCGCACCGGATCGCCGGGCGCGAGGGCCAGCAGCGAGTAGATCCCGAAGGAGTAGACGACCAGCAGGATGGCCGCGCCGCCGAGACGTCCGAGGACGTATCGGAGGGTGGAGCGCAGGGTCATGGGTCGCTCTCTCTTCCGTGGACGGGGGCGGCTCGCGCCGCGGCGACGTCGTGCGAACGTACTAGCATGTTAATAAACATGTCAACGGATCGGACGACAGAGAACAGGCCCGACGGCGGGGACATCGGAGAAGCCGAGCAGCCTGCCTGGTCACCCCGCGCACCCGGCAGCCGACGGGGCGGACGCCGGGGTCGGGCCGGGTCGCGCTACTGCTTCTCGGCCGTGGCCGTGGCCGCGAGCCACCGCGGATCGTCGGCGACGTCGCCCAGCGGGTCGACCGACTCGTCCGACGGCGGCTCGTCGGGGAACAGGGAGTCGAAGAGGGTGCGCAGGTTGTCGCGGAGGTGCCGGACGACCGAGGCACGGGCCCGGGCGGCGTCCTTGGCCGCGATCGCGTCGTACATCTCCTGGTGCTCGGGGTCGTTGAAGAAGACGTACGAGCGACTGAGATAGCCGGGCACCAGGGCCCAGAAGCGCTGCATCTCGTCCTGGAGCGTGCCGATCATCGTGGTCAGGCGCCGGTTGCCGGACAGGCCCGCGACCATCTGGTGGAACTGGCGATGCAGCCCGCTCATCGTCTCGACGACCTCCGGGTCGTTCGGAGAACGTCCGTCCAGGCGCTGCACCTCCGCCATCGCGTTGGCGTGGGCGAGCTCGAACTCCGCCGCGTGCGCCGGCGTGAAGGCGGCCGCCGCCAGCTCGGCGGCCAGGCACTCGAGCCGCACGCGGATCTGGAACAGGTCGCGGATCTCGTCGAGGTTGATCGGCGTGACCGTGTAGCCCACGCGCGGCTGGGCGACGAGGTAGCCCTCGGCGACCAGGCGCTTCAGCGCCTCGTGCGCGGGCGTCCGGCTGACGTCCATCTCCTGCGCGATCTGGTGGGCGGCCAGCACGTGGCCCGGCCGTACCTGACCGGTCAGGATCCGGGCCTTGATGTCGGCGTAGACCATGGCCGCGAGGCCACCGTGCGCGGCGTCCTTCATCGTGCCCTCTCCCACTTTCGACGTACGAGCGCGCTCATCATGTCAGCGTCTCCTCCAGGAAGTCGACGAATGCGGTCCACGCGGCGACCCGCGCCCGCGCCGTCCCCGGCCGGGTCCCGCCGTAGGCGTAGGCCACGCCGTTGACCGGGTGGACCATGCCCGTCACGACCGGCGTGAAGGGCAGCCCCAGGTTGTGGCCGGCGCCCGGGAACACCTCGCGCCGCGTCGGGGCCGACGTGCCCGCGGCCCGCCGGCGCAGCAGGACCTCGCTGAGCTCCACCGAGTCCCACATCAGGTCGTCACCCCCGCAGAGCAGGAGGAGTGGGCCGTCGAGCCGCTCGATCGGGATCGTCGCCCGGTCCAGGTCGTCGGGCGCGGTCGCCTCGATCGCGGCACGGAACCCGGGCGCCGCGGCGATCCCGCTCGCCGTCTCGACCGACCGGCCGGGGACGATGCCGTCGTCCAGGACGGCGGGAACCGGCTCGCCACCCAGCGTCCAGGCGGCTCCCTCCCTGCCGTCGGAGGTGAACGAGCCCCAGACGTAGCCGGAGGGAACGACGGCGACCACCGCCCGGACGCCCGGGACGTGGGCTCCCACCAGCAGGGCGAGCTCGGCGCCCCGGGACTGGCCCTTGACGGCGATCGCCCCTGGCTGGACCTCGTCGCGGGCGGCGAGCCACGTGGCGGCCGACGCGACGTACTCGACGGGCAGCTCGAGGAGGTCGTCGGGCCGGCCCGGGTAGTTGAAGCAGGCCAGGGCGAGGCACACGAACCCGCGGCTGGCGAGCAGCATCGCCTCCTCGTCGTTGATGCCGCCCCCCGACCCGGACAGGGTGATCACCGCGGGTCTCGGCCCGGGACCGGGCGGGAGGTACAGCCGCCCGGCGAGGGGCGCCGACAGCTCGTGGGCGCTCACCCCGCGTCCCCGGAACTCGCGGACGTAGTGCTCGGTGGCGGAGCGGTCGCCCTGGCTCACCCGGAGGGTCCAGCCGAGCTCGTCGTCGGCCGGCACCGGCTCGGCGGCGACCGGTCGGGGCTCCAACGACCACAGGAGTGCCGTGGGGTCGGGCTCGGCGAACCCGTCGAGCGCTGTGGTGGCGAGGTCCACGGTCCCGTGCGCGTTCGCGGTCGCCGTGAAGGTGCCGGACCAGTCGGCGCCCTGGAAGCCGGGGAGCTCGACCGTGAAGGTGACGGGCTCGTGGGGAGCAGCTCCGGTGACCCGGAGATCGAACGGCGTGTCCGCGAGCGACCGGTGCGCCGGACCGTCGATCGCGAGGCTCATGCGGGCTCGCTCCGGTCGTCGGAGCGCGCCGGCAGGGTGGCGTCGAACCAGTCGATGATGGCCTCGAGCCGCAGCCGGCGATGGCTGGGCAGCCCGCTGTCGTGGAACATGTGGCTCGCGCCGGGGAAGGACAGCAGCTCGGTGTGCCGGCCCCTCCTCCGCAGCGCGGAGTAGAACCGGCGTCCCTGACTGGGCGGGCAGCGCAGGTCCTGCTCGGCGACCACCACCAGGACGGGGATGGAGACGTCCTCGGCATAGGTCAGCGGGGATTTGAGCCGCTGGGTCTCCGGGTCGGTCCCGATGTAGAGATGCGTGTAGTCCACGTCGTCGTCGATGTCCGCGTCGCTCCACTCCACGGTGGCGCGGTCGACGATCGCCGACGCGAACCGGTCGGAGGTCGCCGCCAGCCACGCGGCCATGAATCCTCCGTACGACGCGCCGACGACTCCTACCCGCGCGGGGTCCCCGTCGAAGTCCTCGACCGCGATGTCGACGAGCGCCGTGAGGTCCTGGACGTCGACGTCGCCGAAGGCATGGCGCACCGCGCGACCGTGCTCGGCCCCGTAGCCGGCCGAGCCTCGTGGATTGCCCATGACGACGACATAGCCGGCCTCGACGCACGCCTGGGCCTGGTCCAGCAGCCGCCACCCGAAGGAGCGGAACGGGCCGCCGTGCACGGCGAGGATCACCGGGAACGGGCCGGTGCCCGCGGGGCGCAGGATCCACCCGTGCACCGGGTGGCCGTCGGCCGCGGCGCCCGCCACCTCGTGCATCGGCGCGAGCGGTACCGCGGCGGCCAGGGTCGCACCGAAGGCCGTGAGCCGCCGCGGCCCGGTCGGGGTGACGCGGCAGAGCTCACCGGCCTCGGTGTCGCTCGCCACCGTGGCCACGACCACGCCCGCGGCCACGGCGTACCCCAGGACCTGGGTGGGCCCGGCGACGAGGTCGACGGGGACACCGGGGACACCGGGGCGGACGGCGTCGTCGGCCGGGCCGTCGTCGGCCACCCGCACGAGATCGACGGCGCCGCGGCGCACGACCAGGGCCAGGACCCCCTCGTCGGTCACCGTGAGCGCGGGCCCGGTGGCCGGCGGCACCAGGTCGATCGTGTCCGCGTCGGTCAGCCGCCGCGGCGGGACCGGATCGGCGGCGTCGAGATCGACGCCCCAGAGCGAGGTCGGGTTCAGGTAGGTCTCGTTGAACTCGTCGCCGATCTCCGTGCCGAGGAAGTAGACCCGGTCACCGTGGGCGCCGAAGACCGGATGGCTCACCCGGAGGCTGGTCCGCGTCACCTGCGTCGTGCGGCCGTCGGTCCTCGACAGCACGAAGACGTCGCTCGCCGGCACCGTGTCGCGATCGGGATGGCGGGCCGCGACGAACGCCAGCCTGGTGCCGTCCGGGCTCCAGGCGGGGAACCCGTGGTCGGCGTTCTCGGCGGTGTGCTGGGTGATCGCACCGTCGGCCACGTCGATGGTGAAGATCTGCTTCGGCCGGTCGAGCGTGTAGCCGACACCGTCCGCGCGGTAGCGCAGCCCGGTGATCCGGCGGGGCGGCTCCGCGGCCGCGGTCTGCGCGATCGGCGCGACATAGCGACCCGGCTCCGGGACCCGCGCGACGTAGGCGAGGGTCGCCGAGTCCGGGGACCACCGCGGTGAGCCGACGCCCAGGGGGTGACGGGTGAGCAGCCGCGGCTCCCCTCCCGCCGCCGGCAGCAGGTGCAGCTGCGGGCCGGAGCCCGGCACCGAGCGTGTGAACGCGAGCCAGCGACCATCCGGTGACCAGCACGGCTCACTGTCGTGCTCGCCGGTCGTGAGCCGGGTCGGACCGTCGTCGCCGTCGACGGGGACCAGCCACAGGTCCGCGTAGTAGCGGTCGTCAGCCAGGTCCGCGCGCTCGACCGCGACGACCGCGCGGCGCCCGTCCGGCGACAGCGACGGCGGGCCGACCACCTCGATGAGCCCGAGATCCACTGCCTTCATCGCCGGCCCTCCGCGTCGCTTGCCATGTTGATGAACATGTTAGCGCAGGGCATGCTCCAGGTCCGCGATCAGGTCGCGGGCCGACTCGAGCCCGATCGAGAGGCGCACCAGGCTCTCCGGCGGCCGCGCCTCGGCGCTGACGGGGCGATGGGTCAACGCCGCGGGATGCTGGATCAGCGAGTCGATCCCGCCGAGCGAGACCGCATGGGTGAACAGCCGGACGCGGGAGGTGAGCCGCTCCGCGGCCGGATACCCACCGGTCAGCGCGACGGCCAGCATCGCGCCGGTGCCGCGCAGCTGCGAGGTGAGCAGGCCGCGCGGATCGCCGTCCAGGCCGGGATAGTGGACGCGCTCGACCTCGGGCTGCTCCACCAGCCAGGCCGCGATCGCGGCGGCGCTGGCCTGCTGGGCCCGGATCCTGACCGGCAGGGTGCCCAGCCCGCGGTGCGCCAGATAGGCCGCCAGCGGATGCAGCACCCCACCGGTGATGGCGCGGACCTGGCGCAGCCGGCGGGCCTCGGCCTCCCCGCACGCGATCACCCCGGCAACGACGTCGCCGTGGCCGCCGAGGTACTTCGTCGCGCTGTGCAGCGACATCGCAGCCCCGTGGCGCAGCGGGTTCTGGAGCACCGGAGTGGCGAAGGTGTTGTCCACCAGCACGGGTACGTCGCCCGCACTGTCGACGACGCCGGCGATGTCGACCAGCTCGAGCGTGGGGTTGGCCGGCGTCTCGACGACGACGAGGGCCGTGTCCGCCCGGACCGCCGCCCGGATCTCGGACTCGGCACAGAAGGTCACCTCGACCCCGGCCACCGCTCCCGAGGCCAGCAGGTGGTCGGTCCCGCCGTAGAGCGGCCGGACCGCCACGACGTGCCGGGCGTCCCGCGACGAGGCGAACGCGGAGATCGCGGCGGTCATCGCGGCCATCCCCGAGCTGAAGGCGACCGCCTCCTCGGCGTACTCCAGCTGTGCGAGCGCCGACTCGAAGCGCGCGACGGTGGGGTTCCAGAGCCGCGCGTAGACCGAGCCGCCGTCGGCCAGCGGCCGCCCCCCGGTGGCGAGGGACTCGTAGGAGTCGCCGCCTCGCGCGATGTCCGGGAGCGGATTGGTGGAGGAGAGGTCGATCGGCAGGGCGTGGACGCCGAGCCCGACCAGGTCCTCGCGGCCGGCACGCACGGCCAGCGAGTCGACGTCGGCTCCGAGATCGGTCCAGATGTCAGTAGTCACGCATGGAGACTAGTGATTCCACCGAAGGTCGCCCTAGCATCTGCCGAACCACCAATGCAGACGCGGTTTTCTGACATTTCGGACCGTTCTGCCGCCACAGGAGGCAGCCTCCGTTGCAGAGAACGCAACCGCCGCAGCTCGACGACATCGACCGGAGCATCCTCGACCTGCTCCACCACGACGCGGAGCTGACCAACAAGGCCCTGGCCGCGCGGCTGGGGATCGCCGAGTCCACGTGCGCGTACCGGATCCGGGCGCTCCGCGACGCCGGGACGATCACCGGACGCCGGCTGACCGTCGATCTCGGACACCTCGGTCGTCCCCTGCAGGCGGTGGTCAAGGTCCGGCTGGGCACCCACGACGCCACCAGCGTGCGCGAGCTCTACGACGCCCTCACCCGCGCGCCGGGGGTGATCCAGGCGTTCCACGTGGCCGGCGAGGACGACTTCCACCTCCACGTGGCGGTCGCGGACGCGGCGGCGCTGCGCGACTTCGTGCTGCAGCACGTCACGGTCCACCGGGTCGTCCGCCAGACGGAGACGCAGCTCATCTTCGAGCACCGCGGCGGGACCAGCCCGCACGTCGCGGACCGGTGACCCGACGCTCACCCACCCGCTGACGCGGGCAGCTCGCCGAGGTCCCACAGCAGCCCGGCCATGATGCCGAGGGCCTCCCGCGCGAGGCTCGCCAGCAGGTGCTCGTCGGGAGCGTGCTGGGCGCATCCGGGGTAGGAGTGCGGGACCCACACCGTCGGGATGCCCAGGACCTCGGCGAAGCAGTCGTTGGGGAACGTGCCGCCCAGGTTCGGCAGGATCGTCGGCGCCTTGCCCGTCGTCCGCTCGACCGACGCCGCGGCCCAGGAGACCCAGGCGTCGTCGGGATCGAGCCGGGTCGCGGCGGTGCCCTCGTCCACCTCGACGTCGATGGAGCCGAACCCGTGCGCGTCGAGGTGGGTGCGCACGGTCCGCTCGAGGACGGACCAGTCGGTTCCGACGACGAAACGGAGCTGGCACCGCGCGGCCGCCGTACCTGGGATCGCGTTCTGGGGGCCCGTCGCCGTGCCGGCGTCCAGGCCCAGGACCTCCAGGGTGTTCCAGCCGTAGAGCCTCTCGGCGGCGCTCAGGCCGGGCTCGCCCCAGTCCTCGACGGCCGGCGCCGTCGGGCCGCCGTCGATCTCGATCCGGCGCAGGATCGTCCGGACCGGCTCGGGGATCGCCGGGGGACGCAGTCCCTCCACCAGGATCCGGCCGCGCGCGTCGACCATCGTGGCGAGCGCGTTCGCGAGCAGGACCGCAGGGTTGCCGAGCAGCCCGCCCCAGTTGCCCGAGTGGTACCCACGGGGGCGCAGGGTCGCCCGCAGGGTGAAGGACACCTCGCCCCGGGTGCCGAGGACGAGGGTGGGGCTCCGCTCCGAGACCCGGGTCCCGTCCGAGGCCAGCAGCACGTCCGCGGCGAGCTCATCGTCGGCCAGCGCCGTGCAGACCTCGCGCAGTCCCGGCGATCCGATCTCCTCACCCATGTCCATGAGGACGGTGACGTTGAACCCGAGCCGCCCCTCCCGCGCGAGCAGCACCTGCTCGAGCGCGGCGAGGTTGATGGCGTGCTGCCCCTTGTTGTCGCAGGAGCCGCGGCCGTACCACCGGTCGCCGTCCACCACGAGACGCCACGGCGACCACGGCTCGCTCCAGCCGGCGGCGTCGCCCCGGACCACGTCCCCGTGGCCGTAGACGAGCACCGTCCGCAGTGCCGGGTCCTCGACCCGGCGGGCCAGCAGGAAGGGCGGCATCCCCGCCACCGGGTTCTCGACGAGGCGCCACGTGAACCCGCAACGGCGGAGGCCCGGGACGATCTCGTCGCGCAGGTAGCTGCGGTGCGCCTCGTCCCGGTCGTCGGCCTCGCTCTCGGTCGGGTAGGCGACCTTGCGGGTCAGCTCGCGCAGCAGGTCACCCGAGTCCAGGTGAGCCTCCGCGAGCTCGATCGCGCGCGCACGCGTCACAGCAACCTCCATCGGCCCGAACGCGACCGGGGTCGTACACCGGTCGTCGCCGACCAGCCAAGCGCACGCGGCGGCCGGCGACCATCGCCGTTTCCGGAAGGCTGCGTTGCCGATCCGGGAACGCGCCGGGGGCGCCGCGCGGGCGAGAACTACTGTGTGCGCGTGCCTCTCGTCAGCGACTCGCTCCGGTACTTCCTCGAGGTGGCACGCACGGGCTCGATCGCGGAGGCCTCCGCGAACCTCCGCATCGCGGCCTCGTCGATCAGCCGGCACATCGCCCGGCTCGAGCAGTCCACCGGGGCGCCGCTGTTCGACCGCCACCCCCGGGGCATGGTCCCGACGGAGGCCGGCCGGCTGCTGGCCGACCACGCGCGCCGCAACCTGCTGGAGGAGGCCGACCTCCTCGAGCGGATCCGGGACGTCGACCGATCGGGCCGGTCGCTGATCACCGTCTCGTGTGCCGAGGGCTTCGCCGAGGACTTCCTGCCCGTCGAGATCGCCCGCTTCCGCGAGCATCATCCGGCGGCCCGGGTGCACCTCACGGTCACCGAGCCGGCAGCGGCCACCCAGTCGGTCGCCGTCGGGACGGCCGACCTCGCCCTGACCTTCAGCCTGGCCCCGGCGTCCGGCGTCCGGGTCGCGTACTCGTGTCAGGAGCCGATCGTCGCACTGGTGCCGTCCGGCCATCCCCTGGGCGAGCTGGACGGCGTCTCGCTGGCGGACTTGCAGCACCATCCCCTCGCCCTGATGGCGGGCGGGAGCACCCTGCGTGAGCTGGTCGACGTCTGCTGCGCCGCGGAGGGCCTGCACCTCGAGCCCGTGCTGACCAGCAACTCCTCCACCGCGCTCAACGCCCTCGCCCGGCGGACCGGCGCGGTGACCCTGACCGGACTGCTGAGCTCCCGGCACCTGGTCGCGGACGGCTTCCGCATCGTGCCCCTGACGAACCCCGAGCTGCACCGCCGCAGTCTCCAGGTCCACACCATGGCCCAGCGCACCCTGCCCGCACCCGTCGACGCGTTCGTGCGGCAGCTCGTCGCCTCGATCGAGGCCACCGGGCTCGGCTGAGCCCCCGACGGGCTACCCGGCCTGCCGGCCGATCGCCCGCTCGACGACCCGCGCGGCCCCCGGATAGCCGGCGGGCTCGGGCCCGATGAAGGTCAGCCGCAGGTACGGCGCCGCCGGCTCGGCCGGGAACCACTCGTCGCCGGCCGCGACCCACACCCCGTCGGCCATGCAGTCGCGCACCAGGCGCTCGCCGTCGACGCCGTCGGGCAGCCGCGCCCACAGGTGCAGTCCGCCCGCCGGGACGACGTCGAGGTGGAGGGACGGGGCGTAGTCGCGCACGGCGGCGACGAGGAGGTCGCGGCGCTCGCGCAGCTGGCCCCGGAGCCGGCGCAGGTGAGTGCGCCAGCCGGGGTCACTGACGACCTCGAGGGCGGCCTGCTGGAGCAGGCCGCTGACGTACATCGACTCGGCGGCGCGGTCGCCGAGGATCCGGTCACGGGCCGGGCCGCGGGCGATCACGGCCGCGACCCGGAGCGCCGGGGAGACGCTCTTCGTCAGCGACCGCAGGTAGACGACGTGACCCGCATCGTCGCGGGCGGCGAGCGGCGCGACCTCCGTGTCGATGCCGAAGTCGTGCGCCCAGTCGTCCTCGACGAGGAAGGCGCCGTGGGCGCGGACGACGTCCAGGATCTGCTCCGCGCGCTCGGCGCTCCAGCGGGCCCCGGTCGGGTTGGCGAAGCTGGGCTGGGCGTAGAAGGCGCGGGCCCCGGTCTCCCGCAGGGCCCGCTCGACCTCCGCCGGGTCGGGACCGTGGACGTCGCTGGGCACGGGGACCAGCTCGACGCCGGCCTGGCGGGCCGCCTGGATCGCCCCCCAGTAGGTCGGCGACTCGAGGAGCAGCGGCTGGCCCGGCGCCACCAGCGCCCGGAAGATCGAGGACAGCGCGCTCTGCGATCCGGGGGCCACGACCACGTCGTGCGCCGTCACCGCGCCCAGGTGGGCGGGCGTCGCGTCGGCCAGCTCGGTGGCGAACCAGGCGCGCAGCTCTGGCAGGCCCGCGGCGGGCGGGCGCGAGGTGGCAGCCGCGCCGCGCGCTGCCCGGCCGAGCGCGGCACGGACCAACCGCTCGGGCAGCAGGTCCGGCCCCGGGTAGCCCGCGTGCAGCGCCTGCGCCTCGGGCGGCGGGGTCTGCAGCGGTCCGGCGACCCGCGGCAGCTCGGCGCGCGGCGTGCGCAGCGCGCCGCTCTGCCAGCCGAAGTCCGGACCCCGGGCCGGCCGGACCGCGCGCACGAAGCTCCCGACCCCGGGGCGGCTCTCGACCAGGCCCTCGGTCACCAGCCGGCGCAGCGCCTTCTGCACGGTGACCGGGCTGGCGGCGTACTCGGTGACGAGGCGGCGGGACGCCGGCAGCTGGGCGCCCGGCGGGGCGTCCCGGATCCAGGCACGCAGCCCCGCGGCGATCCGGGTACTGCTATCGTTGCTCATGTCAGCACAGAGTAGCGCTATCGTCTCCGCTCGGCACCCGCTACCGCGTTCAGGAGCGCCGGTCGCCGGGCTGGCCTGGGGGCTGCTGGGTGTCGTGGCCTTCTCGTTCACCGTGCCGCTCACCCGGGTGGCGGTCGGCGGCCTCGATCCGCTGTTCATCGGCGCCGGCCGGGCCGTGGTCGCGGCGCTGCTGGCGGCGGGGGCCCTCACCCTCACCCGCCAGGCCCTCCCCCGCGGCCGGCAGTGGCTCCGACTCGCAGTGGTCGCCGGCGGCGTGGTCGCCGGGTTCCCGCTGCTGACGTCGTACGCCCTGACCGAGGTCCCGGCCAGCCACGGCGCCGTGGTGATCGCGATGCTGCCCGCGACGACCGCCGTGATCATCGTGCTGCGCACCGGGGAGCGGCCGGTCCGCGCGTTCTGGGTCTTCGCCGCGCTCGGGGCGGTCGCGGCGGTGGGCTTCGCGGTGCTGCAGGGCGGCGGCGCCGGGCACCTGCAGCGCGCCGACCTGCTCCTCGTGCTCGGCGTGCTCGCCTGCGCGATCGGGTACGCCGAGGGCGGCGCGATCTCCCGCGAGCTCGGCTCGTGGCAGGCGATCTCGTGGGCGCTCGTGCTCGCCGCGCCCGCGATGGCGGCACTCACCGCCGTGAGCGTCGCGCGCGAGCAGCCGTCGGCGACGGCGACGCAGTGGCTGTGCTTCGCCTATCTCGCCTGCGTGAGCATGTTCCTCGGCTTCTTCGCCTGGTACCGCGGCCTCGCGATCGGCCCGATGGCGCAGGTCAGCCAGGTCCAGCTCGCCCAGCCGGTGCTGAGCATCGCCTGGGCGGGCCTGCTGCTGGGCGAGCAGATCGGCTGGCTGACGGTGCTCGGCGGTCTCGCCGTCGTGGCCTGCGCGGCGGGCGCCAGCTCCTCCCGCCGGCGGGCGCCCGTCGTACCGGACAGAACGGCTGTGAAATCACCGATTTGACGACCGTTTTGTCCGGTACGACAGGACGACGGTGCGCCGGGGCTAGCTCTTCCCGCGCCCGTACAGCCCGCGCACGACCTTCGTGAGCTGCTTCTCCTCCTTCGCCGTGCGGCGGAAGGTGGTGAGCGCGATCGCCGGCTTGAACCGCTGGCGGGCGATCGCGTGGGGGTAGGTGAACTCGCGCAACCCGTCGGGCCCGTGGATCCGGCCGAAGCCCGAGTCGCCGACGCCGCCGAATGGCAGGGTCGGGATGCCGGCGAAGGAGATGACACCGTTGATCGCGGTCATCCCGGCGCGGAGCCGCTCCGCGATCTCCATGCCCTGGCTCTTCGAGAACACCGTCGAGCCGAGGGCGTAGCGAGTGCCGTTGGCGCGCTCGATCGCCTCGTCCATCGTCGTCACCCGAGACACGGTGACGGTCGGGCCGAAGGTCTCCTCCTGCACCGCCGCCGAGTCCTCCGGTACGTCGACCAGGACGGTCGGCTGCACGAAGCGGGCGCCCTCGGGCACCGGGCCGCCGACCAGGGCGCGGCCGCCGCGGGCCAGCGCGTCGTCGATGTGGCGCCGGATGATGTCGACCTGGGACGGCATGGTGATCGGGCCGACCTGGCCGCCGGGGCGGGCCTCGAGCTCCTTCGCCTGGGTGACCAGCTCGTCGAGGAACCGGTCGTAGACGCGGTCGTGGACATAGACCCGCTCGACGCCGGCACAGGTCTGGCCGGCGTTCGCCGCGGCGCCCCACAGGGCCGCCTCGGCGGCCTCGGCGACGTCGGCGTCCTCGGCGACGATCAGCGCGTCCTTGCCGCCGGCCTCGATGACGACGGGGGTCAGCGTCTCAGCACAGGCCGCCATCACCCGCTTGCCGGTGGCGGTGGAGCCGGTGAACGCCACCTTGTCGACACCGGCCTTGGTGAGCGCGGCCCCGGTGTCGCCGTACCCGGTGACGACCTGGAGCACCGGCCGGCCGACGGCCTCCTTGAAGGTCGCGGCGAGCCACTCGCCGACGCCGGGGGTGTACTCCGACGGCTTGAAGACGACCGTGTTGCCGGCCGCGAGGGCGTAGGCGATCGAGCCCATCGGGGTGAAGACGGGGTAGTTCCACGGGCCGATGACGCCGACGACGCCGAGCGGGCGGTACTCCACGCTCGCCGCCTGGTTGACCATCAGCAGGCCCGGGGAGACGCTGCGTCGCTTGAGCACCTTCTCGGCGTGGCTCGCGGCCCAGGCGAGGTGGTCGATCGCGAGGGCGGTCTCGAGCAGCGCGTCACCGTCGGGCTTGCCGGTCTCGCGCGCCATGAGTGCGGCGAGCTCCTCCATCCGCCGGGCGATCACCTTGCGCCAGCGGACCAGGGCCTGCTTGCGGCCGTCGAAGCCGAGCGCGCGCCACCACTCAGCCTGCTTGCGGGCGGTGGCGACCGCGGCCTCCACCGCGGCGGCGTCGTGGATCGGGTGGGTGCCGACGACCGCGCCGGTGGCGGGGTCGAGCGAGGTGAAGGTCTGGGCGGGAGCGTCCGTGGTCGTCACGAACCCGAACCTACTCGCCGGTCACCTTCAGCGGAACGGGCCGACCAGCAAAACGACCAGGACCAGACTGGCGGCGATCACCACGCCCGCGATCACGACAGCCGCGACCGGCGTACGCCGCGCGACCCACTCCGCCGCCTGGTAGGCGAGGGTGATCAGGGCGAGCACGACGGTGACGTGGAGGAGCACGGCCAGGGCGACGCCGGTGACCACCCCCGCGATGGCGAAGCGGCCCCAGGTCAGGCCGAGCAGGAGGGGGACCACGACCGCGCCGGCCAGACCGCCGGCGAGCTCCGTCGCGAAGGACCGCTCCCCCATCCACGGCACGTCGTCGATGACGTCGAACAGGTCGAGCGTGGCGAGCACGCCGAGCACCGCGACGACCACGACGGTCGCCAGTGCGGCCAGCCGGTAGCGCAGGTGCCGGGCCGGGGACCACGAGGCGGAGCCGTGCCAGATCGTCGACAGGGTCACCGCCGACCAGACCAGCCAGCTGCGCACCGGCCCCGTGTCGGTGTCGCGCATGGCCGCCCGGAACACCCGGTCCGCGGCCACCCGGTCGAGCACGTGTCCCTCGACCGAGAGGTAGGTCGGCGGCTCGCTGCGGTCGTGGACCAGTCCGTCGTGCAGCAGCGCCGGCGGGAGATGACGGCCGGTGCGCGGCACCAGCCAGGTGAAGATCGTCGGGACCGAGGTCAGGTCCGTCTCGAAGGAGCCGAGGTCGGCGGGGACCAGCAGGTCGCCGTACTCGCGGTCGCGGTAGGCGATCCGGTGCAGCATCCGGAAGCTCTCGGTACGCCGGTGGACGTCGCCGGACTCGACCCGCTCCAGGACGATCCGCGGCGGGTCGGCCGAGCCCTCGTCGTGGAAGCGCTCCGGCTCGGGCCGGACGGACGTCCAGGGGCTCATCGGCACTTCCCCCTGCCCAGCAGGGCGAGGCCGTTGAGGTCGCCCTGCCCGAAGTCGAGCTGGCCCACGTTGTCGGCGAACATCAGCTCGGCTGTGGAGTCGACGTGGTCGAGGCCGACCAGATGGCCGAGCTCGTGCAGGAGGATCGCGCGCTGTTGGTCCTCGCCGTCGCGGTCCTCCGCGATCCGGTCGAAGGCGTCGGCGTCGAGGGTGACGCCACCGGTCACGAACCAGAGCCAGGCGTCGCCGTCGTACGACCGGGCGGTCGCGCCGCCCACACCGGCGACGGCGCCCTCGAGCTCCTCGACCTCGTCGTCGGTGGCCCAGGCGATCAGGACCGGGTCGGGCCGGGCGGTGAGCAGGCCCCGGCCGCCGTGGTCGGGCCGCCGGTCCGTGCGGCCCTCGTAGGCGAAGCGCAGGCCGGTGATCGCCGCGACCTCGGCGACCCCGTCCTGGACGAAGGCGACCGTCTCCTCGGCGTCGTCGGGGGCCTGGTCCGGGTTGATCTGGTAGCGGATCTCGCGGCAGGGGTCCCAGGTGACCGGCTCGTCAGCCTGGCCGGGCTGGTGCTCGAGGAACGCATGCACGCCGCCCGGCGCGACATCCGCCGGCGTGCCCAGCGGGTCCTTGCCCAGGCCGATGATCCGCCGCAGGGCCGCCATCTCGCTGCCGGGCCCGATCGCGACGACCCCGACGAAGAGCACAGCGCTCAGCACCAGCACCAGTGCCGACCGCCAGCGCTCCATCAGCCGATGCCGTCGGGCTCGGTGACCGGCCGCTCGCAGACGAAGCCCCGGCACACGTACGCCGCCGGCAGGCCGTCGACCGGCGTCCGACCGGCCATCAGCGGGATGCCGTCGGTCGCGAGGTCAGCGGGGTCGGCGGCGACCACCACCGCGCCGGGGAGCGCGAGGGCGCGGGCGACCAGCGCGTCGCGCCGGTCACCGGGCGGGCCGACGACGGCGACCTCCAGCGGCCCGTCGAGCATGGTCACCGCCGCCGCCAGCGACCAGCCGGCGAACCGTGGGGCCTTGTCGGCGAGCACGCTGACGGTCGCGAGCGCGGTCTCGGCGGCGTCGCGGTAGCGGCCCACCCCGGTCAGCGCGTGCGCGTCGACCAGGGCATGGACCAGGCTGCTGAGCCCGCTGGGCGACGCGTTGTCGCCGGGGTCGCGCGGGCGCGCGACGAGCACCTCCGCGTCGGCGCTGGTGTCGTAGAACCCCCCGTCCGGGGCGGCGAAACCGGCGAGCGCGGTGTCGAGCAGCCCGGTCGCCAGGGCCAGCCAGCGCGGGTCGGCGGTGGCCTGGGCGAGGGCCAGGAAGCCGGTGGCCACGCAGCCGTAGTCCTCCAGCACGCCGGCGTGGGCTCCGGCGATGCCGTCCCGCGAGACCCGCAGCAGGCGGCCTTCCCGCAGGTGCAGCCGGGCGAGCAGCTCCCCCGCCCGGGTCGCCGCCGCCAGGTAGTCGGGCCGGCCGAGCCGCCGTCCCGCGTCGACGAGTCCGCTGATCGCCAGCCCGTTCCACGCGGCGACCACCTTGTCGTCACGCGCCGGACGCGGACGCTGCTCCCGGGCGGCGAGCAGGCGGCGTCGTACCTCGGCCAGGCGGGTGCGGTCCGCCTCGTCGGCCGGGTAGTGGCGCAGCTGCAGCGTCGACATGCCGTCCTCGAAGGTGCCGCCCTCGGTGACATTGAAGAGCTCGGCCGCCCAGGCCCCGTCGGCCGGCCCCAGCACGGCCTCGAGCTGGTCGGGCGTCCAGGCGTAGAACAGCCCCTCCTCCGCGTGCCCGCCCGGCTCGGCCGGGCTGTCGGCGTCGAGCGCCGAGGCGAACCCGCCCTGCTCCGTCAGCAGCTCGCGGAGCAGGAAGTCGGCCGTCTCGGTGGCGATCCGGTCGCCCAGCTCGCTGCCGAGGCGGGCGTAGAGCCCGAGCAGCTGGGCGTTGTCGTAGAGCATCTTCTCGAAGTGCGGCACCACCCAGGCGCGGTCGACGGCGTACCGCGCGAACCCGCCGCCCACCTGGTCGTACATCCCGCTCCCGGCCATCGCCGCCACCGTGCGCGCCAGCATGTGCCGCGCCTGCTGCGCCGCCTCGCCGCGGTAGCGCCGCAGGAACTCCAGCACCATCGTCGGCGGGAACTTCGGCGCACCCCCGAACCCGCCCGCCATCGCGTCGAACTCCTGCGCCAGCGTCGCCACCGCCCCGTCGATCCGCTCCCCCGTCAGCGCGTACGACGGCAGGCTCGCCTCCTGACGCAGGTGCTCGGCCACATTCGCAGCGGTCTTCCGTACGTCGTCGCCCCGGTCGGTCCACGCCCCGCTCAGCGCCCGCAGCACCTGCGTGAACGACGGCGACCCGTGCCGCGGCTGATCCGGCAGGTAGGTCCCCGCGAAGAACGGCGCCCCCTCGTGGTCCATCACCACCGTCATCGGCCACCCGCCCTGCCCGGTCATCGCCGTCGTGGCCTGCATGTAGACCGCGTCGACGTCCGGGCGCTCCTCCCGGTCGACCTTGATGCTGACGTAGTGCTCGTTAACGTAGTCCGCCGTCGCCTGGTCCTCGAAGGACTCGTGGGCCATGACATGGCACCAGTGGCAGGCGGCATATCCCACTGACAGGAGGATGGGGACGTTCCGCCTGCGTGCCTCGGCGAAGGCCCCCGGTCCCCACTCCCACCAGTCGACGGGGTTGTCTTTGTGCTGGAGGAGGTACGGCGACGTCGCGGCACCGAGACGGTTCATGCGTCCATCATCCCTCGCGCCGTCCGCCTGGCTCTTCGAACGGTCCCGCGATGCAAGCTCACCCCCGAGAGTGATGCGAACTCGGCCCGTACTGGCTCCCGGCGACAGGGGCCAGCGGGCCGCACCTGCTCCACTTTGGAAGCCGTCCTGCGCCGAGCCGCCTCCGAGGAGGAGGCGCGCAAGATCCTCGCCCCGGCCGAGGCAGCGCTCGACAGAGAGACAGAGACTCCGGTCGGCGCGGCCACCCGCGCATCGCGCACCATCTGCATTCTCGACGAGGAAAACCTCAAGGACTCGATCGAGCGCGGCAAGCAGCCTCCGAGCATTGAGCAGCGGATCTCTCGGCTGAACGCGCACATCCTCCCAACCATCGGCGCCGTGCCGGCGACGAAGTGGCGCGTCGAGCGCAGTCGCAAGGTAATGATGGAGAAAGGCAGCAAGACGCTCCTCCCCCAGCGCGGCCGTGAGGACCTCCGCAGGCAACTCACCGCGATGCGCAAGCTCGCCTGGCGACTGGGCCGGCTCGACCGCAGCAGGTCGGGATCACCGGCCTCCTCCCTCAGCCCAAGCGACCGCGGCGAGCCGTATGACGTCTCGCCGTCAAGCGCGCGAAGTGTTCAGCCAACAGCGGTCTGTCGCGCTGTCGTAGACAACGACGTGCACGAACTCGGCAGCGTCGGACGGGTCGTCCATCCCGGCCGCTCGAAAGAACTTCTCGCGAACTTCGCTCTCTGTCAGAGCCGCGGAGCCACCGCTGAACCAGTAGATGATGAGCTCTGGTTGATACTCGAACTCTTCGTCGCCCGTCGAACGCTCTTGTCCGAGCGAATCGGCAATGTGCCGCCACCACCACCGATCCGAATCGCCGAGAGAGCACCCAAAGATGATGTAGAGCTCCGTGTCGGCGAAGAGGTGCTTGTAGCGGCGCTCGTTCTGTGCCCAGAACGGCTTCGCGAGCCGCAAACCACTGTCTTGATTGCCGGCTGCCCGCGCCGGTTCGTCGATCCCGAACAGGAGTGATCGCGGAATGCTCTGGTGACCGTGTGGGTGGACAACGTCAGTCATGACGTAGGAGGAGAACGTGTCTCCCGGTCGCACGCTGGCGCTCGCAACGTCGGAGGGGTTCCCTCTGAAGACGAAGTTGCGATCGACCGTCTTGTACGGAAGCGGATCGAACTGCTTCTGGTCGAGGTAGACGAAGTCATCAAGGAGCGATGTGTAGTTGAAATTGACGAACAGGAAGTTGTAGACGTCGAAGTTCTGCACACGCTCGGGAAATCGCGTTCGGCGATAGATCTCAGGCTTGAGGTCACCGAGGAAGCCGCGCAAGGACGCCATCGCCAACCCTCGGTCCATTGAATCCGACCCCAGATCCGCGAGGAGGTCGCTCGGAACGGCGAGGCTCAGGAACTCCGAGAACTCGCCTTGCATATGGCGAAGCGCATCGGAGAGTTCCGTCGCACGCCAACGATCCCGCTCCAACAGATCAGCAACGACGCCTTCGACGTCGCTCCAGTCCTCTCTACCTTCTTCGCGGAGTTTCTCCATCTCCCGAAGGATGGGATTCTCCTCATCGAACGACCGAAGCTTCAGGAAGTGGTAGAAGCTGACGTACCTCGTGTCAACGGCTGAGCCGTAGTCGGACATGACTTGAATGTCGAACCCGTTGCCGACAAAGGCCATGATGTTGTGCTGGTTACCTGCGCTTGTGAAGCCCGAACTTCGATAGTCACGATGGCCCATCGCCTAACTCCGACGACCGACCATTGGCGGAGCTTCAAAGTCGGGGCGGCAAACAGCAACGTGGTCAGACAAGGGATTTCCTCCACAACGCGAAGACACGATCGATCTCGACTGGATCTACGAAGGTTTCGAAGGCGAGCTTCGCCCGCTCGACGCTGATGGGGTCGCGCAGCACAGCGGTCGTCCACTCGACGCTCTGACGAACGTCGGCGCCAACCTCCGCGTGATCGACGAACTCTTCGATCACCCGGGCGGTCTCCGTCGGGTCAGTCACGGCCATGAGCCGCCAGAGGTCGCCGACGTCCTTGTCCCGAACCGGTCCCTTGCGCGGCTCCCGGAGCCGTTCGCCGATCTTCGAGCCCTTGGCCAGGATGAGCGCCGGGATCTCCGCGACATGGAGGTCAGCCGTCAGTCGCGGGTCGGCGAAGTCGGTAATCCTCACGAGCGATCGCTTGAACGCCGCGAGTTCGAGTCCGAATGCGTTGCCGACGGCGAGCTTGCCGTGTGCGGGCTGCAGAGCCGGGACTCCGCGCTTGGTGCGGCTGGCGGTGCCGGACAACCCGTGCGGCGCCAACAGGTCGATCTTCTCGCGGAACGATCGCGTGCCGTCGGCCTCGTCGTAGGCCGTCCGGCCCCACAGTCCGGGACGTGCTGTCGTGCGGTGCTCGTAGCCAGCGTCGGTCAGGAGAGCTTCGATGCTCGGCAGGTCGCCGACCAGGCCGGGCGTTACGCCGAGGTCGCCGTCTCCAGTCGGCATTCGCGGCAGGTCGAGGTCCATTGTCCGCAGCAAGACGGCGTGTGCACCGACCAACGTCAGCGACTCGGCGTGAACCTGGAGAACCTCGACAACGTTGATGATCGCGCGGCGACTCCACTCGATCTGGGTACGCGGCTCCTCGAATTCCGTCACGCCACCCGCCTCCCCAAGAGGATGTCGGCCTGCTCGACCATGCGGTCGATGCCACCGTAGGCGTCGATGATGACCTGGTCGCGAACGACGACCGCGATGCCGGCGATGTCGACACGACCGACTTCGCTCACGCCGTCGAACGGGATCAGCGTCACCCGCATGCCGAACGAACCGGGCTCCTTGCGCGCGAAGCCGGCGACTTCGGCGGCACGAGCGACGTCCTCGACGTAGAGAACCGGCCAGGCCTCCCCCGCGCTGGACCGGTATCGGTTGGCTCCGGCGTCACCGGTGAGGGCGTAGTCGATCTCTGCTGCGCGAAGCGACTCAGCGACCTCATCCGCAGACGGCCCCGCGGTGAAGTCCACCGCTCCACGGCGCCGCGTCAGTCGCGCGGCGCGACCGGCACGGAACAGCAGGTCCGCTTCCTTCCCGGCGGTGACCCGACCATCGGCATCGAGAAGTCCGATGCGAGCCCAGCGCTGGCGCCACAACTCGACGCCCGGGGTCGACGACACGTCGAGCCCCGGGTCGAGCGCAAGACGTGCGGTCGCGATCGCGTTCACATCCGCGAGACCGGTGAAGCCGATCGGCTCCCCCAAGACCGTCAGGATCTCCTGCGCCAGATCGAACGACGGACTCACAGCACCGGACTCGATCCGCGTGACCGTTGTCGGGGCAACGTCGACCAGCGCCGCGAGCTGACGAGCACTGAGCCCGTTCACGCGGCGCAGCGTCGAGATGCGCTCAGCCAGGTCCACGCCCACCAGTCTACGACACTGTTGCAAATACGCAACACGCCAAGACCCGCCCGAAGCTAACACGTCTTCCAGACGAGTCAGGTCCTTCAACACATCGAGATCGGCTGCCACTGGGCCACAGAGATGGGGCCGAAGTGATGCACGAGAGTGATGCACGAAGGCTCGGAAGCGGTGTCCAACGGCGGCATTCACCGATCCGACGCGAATCGTGACTAGGCCGCTGACCTGCGGTTTCGCAGACTTCCGTCGAGAGCCGTCGACCGCTCAACCTCGTGACACCAGTGGCAGGCGGCGTACCCGACGCTCAGCATGATGGGCACGTTGCGCCTGCGTGCCTCGGCGAAGGCCGCCGGTCCCCACTCCCACCAGTCGACGGGGTTGTCCTTGTGCTGGAGGAAGTACGGCGACGTCGCGGCACCGAGACGGTTCATGCGTCCATCATCCCCCGCGCCGTCTGCGTGGCTCTCCGAGCGCCGCAAGGTCGACCTGGAGGTCGCGGTCGGGCGGGCGGGAAGCGGGCCGGTCAGCCCGACATTCGGGGGCGTCGGATCTGGGCGAGGGTCCGCAGCGGGTTCCGCAGCGCTCGGTACCGCCAAGCGAGTCTGATCGAGTCGATCGGGTGTCGGTAGAGCCACCGGTGGTTGCTGATGGACCGAGCCATCACCTCCCGCCCCAGCTCGGCGTGGGCGTCGTCGTACTGCCGATCGGACAGTGCCCGCAGCCGGTCGCGGACGACCTCGACGGGTTGGCCGCGCCCTGAGCGGAAGAGGTCCGTCCACTCCTCCTGGTTCCGCTCCTGTTCGGCCGCAGCGTCGTGCCGATGCGCCTGCTGAGCCCGGAGATCGTCTCGGATCTGTGCCGGCCAGCGGTCGACGTACTCCTGCGCCCAGGGCTCGTGCCAGGTCTCGTTCTCGAGGAACGCGATCGCGACGCAGTTCGGCGCGTACGTCGATGACCCTTCCTCGACCGCGGGCAGCAGCGCAGTGACGATCCGCAGACCGACCTCCTCGTTGCCCGCCCGGTACGCCTCTGCGACCAGCTCGGAGGCGGCCGCACAGACCTGGAAGGGATCCGCAGCACCCCACCGGCGCTCCGAGCCGGCGATCGCTGCTCCGAGCTCAGGGACCTGTCGCAGGTGCTCGAGGAAACGGTCGCCGTTCGTCGGCTCAGCAGCCGGTCGAGGGAGCTTGTGCTGGTCGCCGTTCCAGTACGTCGGCCGCCAGTAGTAGAGCGCCTCCAGATTCACCGGCCACTGGTCGCCGGCCAGAGCAGGCTCGCTCCAATCCAGGTCCGGATCGAACGGCCGCCAGCCATCGTCGATCGGCTCGTCACGCCGCGCCCGCCGGACGTTCCGCGCGAAGTCGCCGTCCATCGCACCCCGCTTCGCGTAGACCCGCTGTGCCTCCATCAGGCTGATGCCGTTGGCGCCGTCCGAACTCATCGGAAATCGAAGCTGCCCACCATCGTCCTCCCAGAAGCACACCGGGCAGAGCTCGTAGTCGCCAGGACCGCTGTCGAGCAGCACGGACACGGAAAGCGACTCACGAACTCATCATCACCGATGCACGACCCAGCCGCGCGCGACTTTCCGTCGGCTGACGCTGACGACGGGCCGAGGCGTCGTGGTCCGGGCCGGTGAGCGGGACGTCGCCCCGCTAACCGATCGGGTGGTCGTGGACCGCCGATGAGAGGTGCACGCCGTTCAGCTCCAGGTAGAGCTGCCGCTCGGTCACGGTCAGCGTGAACGTATTGCGGCGCTCCACCGCATCCACCACGGAATCGATGAACCCAGGATCGAAGCTGTGCAGCACGATCTCGGCGGCGCGGTGGATCCTCGCCCCTGCCCACGGCGCGAGCACCTTGGCCGGGTCGCGGTGCGTGTAGATCGTCGTGCGCTCGGCAGCCTTGCTGCCCGTGTGAAGGCGCGCGGCATCCGGCGCGCCGACCTCGATCCAGGCGAGCAGCTTCCCGCTCAGGTCGCGCACGAGCACCGCCGGGTCGGCGGTCGCCGAGATGCCCTCGCTGAACACGATGCCCTCTTCGTGCTCGAGGCAGTAGGCGAGCACGCGCGTCACGAGATACGCCTCGGTCTCTGACGGATGCCGCGCCGCGCGCAGCGTGAACTCCTCGTAGACGCCGCGATCCGTGTCGGCCAACTCGACCTCGAACGTGTGCATCGTCGCGCCGGCCGCCATGGGACTCAGCCTAGTCCGGGGACTACCGCCTCCCGAGCCGTCATCGACCTCGGAGGCCGGTTCCGCCTGCCGATCCCGCGCTGACACGTCCATGGGTTGATCCGCGGGTGGCGACGCAGCCTTCAGCCTTCACCCTTCGGGCGCGGTCGGGGTCCACGTCCCGTCGATCGGCGGCAGCCGTCAATCACCGTGTTGCCGCATCTCGCAATCCGGCTGATCGGCCATCGGGTCGGTGACGATGCAACGCTCGCCGAGGTACTCGACCTAGAGGCGACCACGAGGCCGAACGTTCAAAGGTCGGCGGAACCTGGGCCGTGTCCACCATGTGACGGCACGGCGGGGAGCAGATCGCTACCGCGTGCCAGGCCGCGGCTGTCGTAGTTGCTTGGCTGTTCGTTCGAGCATCGGCAGTATGCGGGTCTGGCTTTGGAAGGACGGATTGTCGGGGATGGCGCAGTACAAGTCGTCTTCGACCGTCAGATAGTCGATGAATCGGGCTGCCCGCGCACGCCAGTCGTGCTGGCGAATGTCGTAGCGCATGGCTTTGAAGACTTCCTCGGTCAGCACAGGAGTGACCTCCGCCATCGCTGCGATGTACTGCATCTGACCAGTGCCCCAAGACAGGTGCCGTGCACCAGCCGGCGAAATCTCGACGCTGCCGGCTTCGTCGACGGTGCGGACGGTTGGGTCGTAGTTCAAAATGAGACCGGTCTGCAGCATCTCGTCGAGCCAGAGCAGCACAGGGCGGCTGTCAATATTCATGCCGGCGAAGTAGGCGGAAACCTCGCTCACTTGGATTGCTGCGCCTTCATGCTCTCTATGCGGTACGTCTGCCAGTAGTTGCAGGATGCGCAACGCGAGAAGCGGCGTCGTTGGCAGGTCGCTGTTCAGCGCGTAGATGTTTTGTACCAAGCTGTGCTGCTTCGCGGGATAGATGTCGTAGTGGCCACGTACCAGCGCGCGGACGACGCGCCAACTCGGCACCACCTGGTTTTCGCCTGCGAGGTGAGCTTTCACAAGATCCTCAACTTGCAGGTGTGGCGAGGAGATCAGAGCTTTGGCTAGGCCCAAGGTGCGACGGAGGTCGTGGTTGGCAAGTTCGCCGATCCAACGCGATGTCTCCGACTCCTGAAGAAACACGCGCTGCAGGCTACGCACGAAAGCTTCGATGTTCTTGATATCGAGGGAGATGCCGCGCGACGTAAAATATTCACCCTCGCCGCGCCGTTGCTCAATCGCGATCTTGGCGTCGATGAATTCGATGCGCTTACGAATGATGGCATCAGTTTTGGGAGTCGGCAGAAACAGCGCCTCATGCTCGAACGACTGCAGCGAGCCGTGCTTGGTGAGCTGCCAACTTGTCCGATCGGTGATCGGAAGAATGATCAGGCAAATCGACTGTTCGTAGATCGACCGCGCATACTGATAGACGCGTTGTTGAAACTCGATGTCGAATTGGTCAGAGTTGTCGAACACGAAAACCGGCAGACAGAGTTTACTGTTGACGATGTGGCGTATCAAACCTTGGATGTAGTCCTGCTGTCGATTTGTACGCCAGTCGTCGATGCGGTCGCCAAACCTGATGTGAAATGCTGCGCGGTCCGCGTCGTAAAGGTCGGCGAGCGGTCCTTTCCGGAGCCGTGTGTACTCGTCGAAGAACATCCCTTGCAGCTCGGCAAATGTTGGCCCGCCGCTTTCGAACAACTCCTTCTCGCAGACCTCTATTAGACGCCGGTCGAGCCACGATGCGAGCTTTGACTGATCGCCGTCCGTTATGCCTAGGTCGAGCCGAATCACCTCACACTTGTCGGACAATTTGCGCGACATCACCTTGCTGAAGAAGCGCGTGACAAACGTGCTCTTGCCGGCACCCTTGGTCCCAACGATCAGGACGAACCCGTGACTCTGAGTGGCATGAACGCGCTCAATGACGCTAACGAGCTGCTTTCCGCTCCCCGTATCGAGATCTTGGATGCGGTCGAGGATCGATTCGGCGACTTTGGCTAGATGGGTGTCGGCGTAATCGGACTCAGCTGAGGTCACGAAGCAATGCTCGATCATGGTCGGATCTTGATCGCCTGACAAACGTTCGAAGAAGCTCGTCATGATCCGTTCAATGTCGGCCGAAAGGTCGCCACCCCGCAAGAATTTCGCGGATCCGGACGCGCGATAGGCCTTCTGGAAAACCGAGGTTCGGATCGGCTGCCCCTCGGCCTCTTGGAATCGAGCGCGGAAGTTGAAGCGTTGGCACGCGTCATACGAGAGGAGGTCGTAAAAGAGCTGAAAATTCTCCTCGATGCTCGCCAGCGTGGGGAACACGAAGGCGTGGCCGTCCCAGGAGTCCAACCCATCGCCGTTTCGGCCCCCTCGTAAAATGATCCACTCTCGCCCATTCGTCACACACGCGAGTTCGGTATTTTTCGCACCGCAGTAGCGGACCGCCTGAGTAATCCCTTCCTTCGCGTTGGCGTCACTGAAAACCGGGCCAGACAACTTGAAGGCTGACCCCGCTGGCCGAGCCTCGATGCCCAACGATCGCCCGTCCTTCTTGGCCTCGAGAATGAGCCGAAAGCGATCGCCGACCTTGCAGGCGTAATCGGCGAAGCCAGAGTCAGCCGGCTGCTCAGTCATTACTTGGGCAAGTGGCCAGTGCAGCACCTCTGTCAGGATGCGATCGATGATCTTGAGCCGCGTGTCGGCCTCGGTCTGGACGCTGCTTATATAGGCCGTCACCTCAGGGATGAGTGCCGTCAGCCGTTCGAATCCGGCGTCGATCGGTTCCACTGTTGCTCCTGGGATGGGTTGATCAGGTATCCCATCTCAGCATGCCGAGTCGCAGAACGGGCCAGAAATGCGAGCGCGCCGCGAAGAGGCAGCGGATCCGCTGAGGCAGGACGACCACGCCGCGCAAGTGCACCACGACGAGTCGATGTGGGCGGAAGACAGCTCCTGTGCAGGGCCCCTTCTGGGCGGAATGGTGCGCGCAGGGGGACCAGGGTCCGCTGATCAGTCCAGCGCGGGGGCTTCCCGGATGTGCGCAGGGGCCCTTGCGGGGGCGGAATCCTGGGCGCACGCAGTCAGCCATCACTAGGGTGGCGCCATGGTTGACGAGGTGGACGAGGTGGACGCCGCCCTTCGCGAGTTCGTCACGGAGCGAGAGTGGGACCAGTTCCACTCGCCGGAGAACCTCGCGAAGAGCATCGTCATCGAGGCCGCGGAGCTTCTGGAGTGCTTCCAGTGGCAGCCGGATCCCGCCCGAGAGACGGTCGCCGCCGAACTCGCGGACGTCCTGACCTATTGCCGCCTCCTGGCCGCGAAGCTGGATCTCGACGTCGACCAGATCATCCTGGAGAAGCTGAACACCACCCGGGCGAAGTACCCGGTCGAGAAGGCTCGCGGCACGAGCGCGAAGTATGACCAGCTTCAGGATTGAGAGGTTCGGGCTGGCCAAGGGCGAGCTGGCGCGGTTCTCGCAGACTGACCCGCTCCACCGCGACTGGCCGGTCGTGTACACCCTCAACGACACCTCGGAGGTGTACGTCGGCGAGTCTCTCGACGGCGCCGGCCGGCTCCGACAGCACCTCGACGGCGGCAAGAAGTCGCACCTCGGCGAGGCACGAGTCATCGTCGACACGACGTTCAACAAGTCGGCGTGCCTCGATCTGGAGGCCTACCTGATCGGTCTCTTCTCCGGCGAGGGCCGCTACCAGGTCCTCAACGTGCAGGCGAGCAGCGGAACCGGGAACTACTACCAGCGCGATACGTACCGCGAGCGGTTCCAGGAGATCTTCGCGAAGCTGCGATCGGAAGGCCTCTTCACGACCTCGATCGAGGAGATCGAGAACTCCGACCTCTACAAGCTCTCCCCCTTCAAGTCGCTGACGGACGACCAGGGCGACGCGGTCGTGTCCATCACCGAGGGCCTGCTCTCGGCGCTCAACGGCGGCCCGAGCGGGTCGATGGTCATCGAGGGTGGCCCGGGCACCGGCAAGACCGTCGTGGCGATCTTCCTGACGAAGCTGCTTCGAGACATCGGCGCCTGGGACGGCGAGCCACTCGAATCGGAGTCCTACCTCACCGGCCTGTTCACCATCGCCAACAGGACCACCCTTGCCGGTCTACGAATCGGCCTGGTCGTTCCTCAACAGTCGCTCCGAAAGTCGATCCAGGCGGTCTTCTCGCGGACGCCGGGGCTGGACGCGGGCATGGTCCTGTCGCCATTCGACGTGGGCAAGAGCGACCTCACCTGGGACCTGCTCATCGTCGACGAGGCCCACCGGCTGAACCAGCGAGCGAACCAGACCTCGGCGCAGAAGAACCGTGAGTTCCACGAGATCAACGTCAAGCTCTTCGGCGTCGATGATCGGTCGACCACGCAACTCGACTGGATCACCGAGATGAGCCATCAGCAGCTCTTCCTCATCGATCGTCGCCAGCGCGTGCGGCCTGCCGACCTCGGGGTGTCGACGCTGCAGGCTCTAGCCGACGACGCGGAGGCTCGATCCCGCCGGCACGTCCTCACCTCGCAGTTGCGGGTCCAGTCGGGCGACTACGTCGAGTACGTCCGTCAGATCCTCGGCCCTCAGCCGCCGTCGCGGCGCATCGACTTCAGCGACTACGACGTACGACTTTTCGACGACGTCGGCGAGATGCTGACCAGCGTCCGCGCGCGCAACGCCGAGACGGGCCTCGCCCGTGTCGTCGCCGGATACGCCTGGCCGTGGGAGAGCAAGAAGGACAGGACGCGCGCCGACCTCGTCATCGGAGACATCGAACTCAAGTGGAACAGCCGCGTCGTCGATTGGGTCGACTCACCCAAGTCGGTCGAGGAGGTCGGTTCGATCCACACGATCCAGGGCTACGACCTCAACTACGCAGGCGTGATCATCGGCCGCGACCTCCGGTACGACGAAGCCGCGGGCGAGCTCCGCTTCGACCGCGAGCACTACTTCGACAAGAAGGGCATGCAGAACAACCCCGGCCAGAAGCTCACCCAGCAGGAGCTCCTCGACTTCGTACTCAACATCTATGCCGTGCTGATGACGCGCGGGATCCGTGGGACCTACCTGTACGTCGTCGACGACCCGCTCCGGTCCTACCTGCGGGAGTACCTCGGCTGACCCAGGCAGCGGCAGCCGCAACCGGGCCTGCTCAGGCACCGTCTTCGGTCAGCGAGGCGGGAGGCAGCCAGTCGGCCCCGAGCAGCTGGGCGAGGTCGGCGAGCCCGGCGGTGTCGCTGCCGACGGTGTCGGAGGCCGCGGCGATCCGCTCGACCATCACCTTGCCGACCTGCTCCTCGACCGTCCCCTCGGCGTACGCGATGTGCCACGGCGAGACCTGATGGTCGCGATGGGTGCGGCCGGTGACCTGCCGCCCGGCGATGCCCGAGAAGCGGGCCTGGTGGAAGACGCCGACGCGTGGCTCGGTGCTCGCCGTGCGGCCGTCGGCGAGGGTCTCGCCGACGTGCAGGCTGATCGAGGCGACGGTGGTGAAGACGCAGACCTTCGCCTGCCCGGTCTGGAAGCGGAGTCGTTCGGCCTCGGGGTCGAACCGGTCGCGGCCGTAGATCGTGGCGACCTCGATGCCGGAGTCACGCAGCCGGTCGGCGATCGGGTCGGCGGCGGTCGCGACGAACTCGACGGAGCACGCCACCTGCCGCTCGGCCTGGACCTGCTGGGCGATCCAGTCGACCGTGGAGTCGACGCGGATCAGGCCGGCCTTCTGCCGGAAGCGCAGCAGCGCGGCCCGGCCCTTCGCGACATTGCGGCCGCGCCGGGCGATGTCCATCTCGCGACAGAACTCACCCCACTCGGCCTCGTACGCCGTCCGCTCGGCCGGGGTGAGCGCCACCGGCATCCCGGAGATCGGCACCGGCCCCCAGGGCGCGGGGCGGTGCAGCATCGCCGCCGGCCGCTCCTCGGCGAGCCAGCCACGCACCAGCTTGAGGTCCGCGGCCCGCCGCGCGGGATCGGTGGTCCAGGTCGCGCCGTACCGGCCCTGCTCCACCGCGACGCCGTGGCGCTCGAGCGCGGTGGCGAACGCGGCGCCGGGTTGGGTGGCGGAGGCCCAGTCCCGCATCGGCTCACCGAGCACCTGCGCGTACGCCGGAGCGAGGTACGGCAGCTCCAGCGGCGTGTGGCCGGGCGTCGCGGTCGTGGCGATGACGAACGGGGCCTTGTCGTGCGGCTTCGCGTGCCCCGAGATCCGCGCCCAGAGCTTCCACCGCTTGGTCGTCGTACGTCGCAGCGCATGGGCTTCGTCGGCGATGATCACGTCCCACGCGTGGTCCTTGACCTTCTCCAGCCGGTCCCACGTGATCACCACCCACTCGAGACCGCCGTCGCCCAAGGCCGTGATCGTGCGGCACCAGTGGCCGATCGTGATCGCGGCGGGCCGGTCGGCGATGACGAGCACCCGGCGCGCGCCGCGGAGGTCACCGACCGCCGTCGCCCCGAGGACCGCCGAGATCGTCTTGCCCACGCCGGGCTCGTCGGCCAGCAGGAACATCCGCCCGCCCGCGGCGGCGCGGGCCGCGATCGCGTCGGCCGCCTCGAACTGGATCCTGCGGGGCTCCAGCGCGTCGGTCGGCTCGGGGCTCGGCGTCGGGTCGTCGGGGTTGAGAGTGTTCTCGATGAACCGGCCGAGGGTGTGCGGGCCGGGGGCGTAGGGCTGGAGGTGCGCGGGGAGCCGGCGGCCGACGTACAGGTGGGTCTTGACGGCGGAGTGCCAGCCGGCGCCCTCGACCTGCGTGCCGTAGGGGACGTCGAGCACCCAGACCCGCTCCCCCGGCCCGGCAGTCGGCAACGGCCGCGGAGCCGCGCCCCGGCGACGAGCTCCGGATCGGCGAGGACTGGCCACGCCAGGACGCTATCGGGATCTCAGCCCCGAACAGAACCGGCTCGCCCGTCAGACCGACCGCCGCAATGCGGCAGTCGCCTCACGGCTTGTCAGCACCACCCCCCAGAGACGCTGGAAGCTCTCCACCGCCAAGCGGTGCGTACGCGCGTCGAAGGCCGCAGTGGCATCCTCCAAGAGGAACGTCCAGTAGCCGTGGTCGCTGGCGTCGAGTGCCGAGATGTGGACGCAAGCATCGCTTGCGACACCCCCGACGAGGATCTGCTCGACCCCCATGTTTCGCAGGACACTATCGAGCCCCGTCGAGGTGAAGGCGCTTCGAGTGACCTTGTTGAGGACGATCTCACCGGGCTGCGGGCTCAACTCCGGGACGATCTCGTGCCACTTCGATGAGCAGACCAGTCCGCCATCGACGCTCGGCGACGGATCCCGTTCTTCTGCGAACCTGCTGCGCATGTGGGGAAGCAGCTCTCTCCTGCCGTCTCCTTGGGCACCCGTTGTGACATGCACAACGGGGTGCCGGGCGGCACGATATGCCTCGAGCACCTGTGCGAGGTTGGGGATCAACGACTCCCGAACCGTGCGATAGAAGTCTTCGGCCAGGGTCGAGAAATGATCGTGCAGATGCACACCCAACGGCCCACGAGGGTCGAGGAAATATCGCTGCATGTCGATGATGACGAGGGCCGACCCGGACGGCGAGAACTGCACATCCGGAAATCTCACCGGATAGCCCGCATCATCCGAGACACCAGGTTGAGGATCCATCATTCGCTGCGCTCCAAGCTCACATGCAATGTCGCGATATGGCGAGCACGCCGCAGGATCGCGTCGTCGACCATCTCGCCGTTGACGGCAGATGCGCCGGCATCGGTTGTCTCCGCAAGCAAGCGCTGAGCCCACTCGACCTCAACTGCCGTGGGAGAGTAGTGAGTGTTGATCGCCGGAACCTGAGTCGGATGAATGCTGAGCTTGCCACCGAAGCCGAGGACTCGGCCGCTGCGGCACTCGTCGGCCAACAGGCCCTCGTCCTTGAACTTCGTGACGACTCCGTCGATGGGCGCGGCGATGCCGGCGGCCGCGGAGGCGAAGACGAGCGTGGAGCGTGCCCATTGAAGGCCGGGCCAGTTGTCGTGGCTGAGACCGACATCCGCCGCGAGATCACCGTTTCCGAAGGCCGCGCGCTTCACACCGGGAGTCGAGCAGATATCTACCGCTTCGAACACTCCTTGGGCCGACTCGATGGTGGGGAGCAGAAAGCTGTCCGGTCGAAGGATTCGTGCGACCGCTGCCGTCGATTGCGCCGTCGCCTTGGGCAACATGATGCCGGCGCCGATCACCTGTGCGAACGCCGCGATGTCGTCGGCGTACGCATCGGTTCCCGGCGGATTGATACGCACCACTCCCCGCCCCCCGGATGCGATCCAGTCGGCGACGCATTGCCGGGCGGTCTCCTTGTCCTTCTCCGCCACGCCGTCCTCCAGATCGAGGACAATCTCGTCGGCTCCGCTGGCGGATGCCTTCTCGAAGCGGTCGGGGCGGGCGCCCGGGACGAAGAGCATCGACCTGGCGGTGACCGCGCTCACCGGTCTGCCTTGCCTGTCGAGGCGGTCGTCAGACTCCGATCCGGGTCGCCGAAAGCCCCCGCTGCCACAGCCTCTGCGATGTCACTCTCGCTCATCCCGAGATCGTGGAGCACATCCGAGCCGTGCTCCCCGCGCCGAGGTGCACGCTGATACTCCTGCGCCACGGATCCGGCACGCACGGCGGAGCGCACGTGGCGAACGTCGCCGAGTCGGGGATGGCTTGTCGAGATGAGGAGGTCGCGAGCATGCGTGTGCGGATCGTCCAGCGCCTGTGGGACGTCGTGGACCGGACCGCTCGGGACGCCCGCCTCACGGAGGGTCCGAATCCAGTGCTCGGTGGTCTGGGCCCGCAACGCCTCGTCCAGGATCTCCTGCAATGCCTCCCGGTGCGCGAACCGCTTCTCGAACGACTCGAAGCGTGGATCATCCACAAGCTCCGGTCTGCCGATCGCGATGGCGAGGCGCTGCCAGAACTTCTCCTTCGCACATCCCGCAACGATCCAACCGTCGCGGGTGGGGAAGAGTTGGAAAGGCACCAGGGAGGGGTGCGCCGACCGAGCCATCCGCTGTGGGTCGTACCCCGCTGACAGATGCCAGGTCGCAAGGTAGGAGAGCATGCTCATCGAGGTGTCGTAGAGGCTCACGTCACAGTCCATGCCGCGACCATCCCGCCTGGCCGCGTGCACGGCCGCCAGGAGCGAGAGGGCCGCCACCAGACCGCCCGACAAGTCGACCAGGGAGAGACCCGACTTCGTCGGCGGACCGTCGGGTTCACCCGTGAGCGACATCCATCCGGCAAGTCCCTGGAGGACGTAGTCGTAGCCGGGCTCGGCGTGACGTGGCCCGGTCATGCCGAAGCCGCTCAGCGAGCAGCACACGATCCGGGGGTTGATGTGGGCGAGCTGGTCGTAGGTGATGCCCAGCTTCTTCGGAACGTCACCACGCAGGTTGAAGTACACGGCATCGGCGTCGGCCACCAACCGCTCGAAGATCGCGCGCCCGGCTTCAGCCTTGATGTCCAAGCTGACGCTGCGCTTTCCTCTGTTCAAGGATTCGAAGAAGAGTGAGTCCTCGCCTTCGGCGAAGGGCGGCACATAGCGGCCGACGTCTCCGCCGTCGTTCGGATTCTCGATCTTGATGACGTCGGCTCCGAGATCTGCCAGCTGCAGCGACCCGAACGGCCCCGCGCCATACTGCTCGATCGCGAGGATACGAACATCTGCCAAGGGCATCATCATGCGGTGGCCCCAGCGGCAGGCTCCGAGGCGAACGGCTCGAGTGGCTCCGGGAACGAGGTGACCGTCGCAGCCGCGCGCTTCTTCACCATGAACGTGCGAACGTAGGACAGCACCTCCGCGCCGGTCTGCTTCAGCCCACGGGTACGGACCGTGACGATCCCGGCGTGCGGTCGGCTGTTCGACTCGCGCAGGTCCAGCACGATCGACTCCGACCAGATCGTGTCGCCGGCGAACACCGGGTTCTTCAGCTTGATGCCGTCCCAACCCAGGTTGGCGATCGCCTGATAGGAGGTGTCGATCACGCTCTGACCTGCCACCACCGCCAGCGTCAGCGTGGAGTTGACCAGGGATCGACCGAAGTCGGAGGCTTCCCCCACCACCTGGTTGAAGTGCATCTCCGCGGTGTTCTGGGTCAACAGGGTGAACCAGGTGTTGTCGGTCTGCGTGATGGTGCGGCCGAGGGGGTGGCGATAGTGGTCCCCGACCTCGAAGTCCTCGAAGAATCGTCCCTGCCAGCCAGCCTTTGTCTGCACGGTCCACTGTCCTTTCCTATGAGCATGTCGGTGGTGCTCGTGGTCACTAGTCGGTGGTCGCGGCGGGTGACGCGACACCGTTGGCTGCCGCGGGTTCGAGCATCGAGCTCGTTCGCGCGGCTGGAGAAGTTGCGCGGCGCGACCGTTGGAGCCGCGCATTGGGGATGGGTACCGAGCTGAGGAGCTTCTGGGTGTACGGGTCACGGGGTCGCTCGTACACCTCCCTCGCCGGGCCCTGTTCGACGAACCTTCCCCGGTGGATGACTGCGATCCGGTGCGACACGTTCCGCACCACGGGCAGGTCGTGAGCGATGAAGAGATACGCCATGTTGAAGTCGCGCTGCAGGTCACGCAACAGGTTGAGTACCTGCGCCTGGACCGAGACGTCGAGAGCGCTCACCGCTTCATCACAGACGACGAGCCGGGGCTGGGTCATCAGCGCGCGCGCGATCGCGATCCGCTGGCGCTGCCCCCCGCTGAATGCCGCCGGATACCGCTGCGCCGCGTCCGCCGGCAGGCCCACTCGCTCGAGCATCTCCGCGATGCGCTCCCGGCTCGTGGCCGTCCCCGCCCCGTCGCCGCCCGCGCGCAGCATCTCCGCCAGCGACTGCCCGATGGTTCTTGTGGGGTTCAGTGAGCTGTAGGGATCCTGGAAGACGACTTGAAGGTCGCGGGTCAGAAGGCCACGCCTCCTGGCGGGCACCGAGGTCAGATCTCGCCCCAGGAAGCTCACCCGTCCTGCGGACACCGGCGTCAAGCCGAGGACCGCGCGCGCGATCGTGGACTTGCCGGAGCCCGACTCCCCCACCAGCCCAAGGGTCTCACCGGGTTGGAGGTCGAAGCTCACTCCGCGCACCGCCGGGGTTGCCTGGCGACCACGGCCGTAGTTGACCTCGAGGTCGCGGACGGAGAGGAGGGGGTCGACGGTGGGCGGGGTAGGAGCGTCTGTCGTCATGCCGGGGCCTCCTCGAAGATGTCCGTGCGAATGCACCGCGCCTCGCGATGGTCGGTCAGGTGCAGGAGCGGAACCGCGCGGTCGGTGCACGCCGCGATGCTGAAGTCGCACCGGTCGCTGAAGTGGCAGCCGGCCGGCCAGTCCTCGGGACGGGGCACCACACCACCGATGAAGGGGAGACGTTCGGCGTCCGGGTCGTGGTGCGGGTCCGAGGCGATCAATCCGCGCGTGTAGGGATGGCACGGCGATTCGAAGATGTCGTCGACGTCCGCCCTCTCGACGACCTCGCCGGCGTACATCACGACGACGCGGTCGGCGATGTCCGCCACCACCCCCCAGTCATGGGTCACCAGCAGGAGCGCCATCCCACGTTGCTCCTGGAGCCGTCGCAGAAGCGCGAGGATCTCCGCCTGGAGCGTGACGTCGAGAGCCGTCGTCGGCTCGTCGGCGATGAGCACGTCCGGGTCGCCCGCGAGTGCTCGAGCGATGGACACGCGCTGTGCCATGCCGCCGGACAGTTCGTGCGGGTACCGCCGGGCGACGGCCTCGGGATCGGGCAATCCGACCTCGCCCAGCAGGTCGACCGCGCGACGCCAGGCTTCAGTCCGAGAGGTCCCTTGGTGTCGCCGCACTCCCTCGGCGATCTGCCAACCGACTCGGAAGACGGGCGTGAGGCTGACCATGGGCTCCTGCGAGACCCAGGCGATCGCCTTGCCGCGAAGCGCATGGCGCTCCTTGCGCGACAAGGCCGCAAGGTCCCGGCCACGGTAGACGACGGCGCCGTGAGTCAGCTCTCCGCCCGACGGGAGCAGCCCGACGATGGACCGCGCCGTCATGGTCTTGCCACAACCGGACTCGCCGACAAGGGCGACCACCTCTCCCTCGTCGAGGGAGAACGACACGTCGTGCAGGACTCGGACCGGTACGCCGTCGCGCGGCAGCGTCACTGCCAGCGACCGCACGGACAGCAGAGCCGAGCCTGCTGTCTCCTCGGTGCTCTGAGCCGGCGCGCCGAGGTCTCCGCGCTGCTTGGGCATCAGCTGCGGCGCGGGTGACCACGCCGCGGACGAGGTGTCCCTGATCACGTCGCCCAGCAGGCCGAAGACGAGGATGGTGACCGTGACCGTCAGGCCTGGCGGGATGACGAGCCATGCATTGGTCTGCAGGACCCGGAGCCCGTCCGCGATCATGCCGCCCCAGCTGGGCTGCGGGTTGGGAACCACCAGCTCGAGGAACGCCAATGCGGTCTGCACGATGAGGGCGACGCCGCACACGAGCGAAGCCTGGACGATGATCGGCCCCAGGATCCTCGGAAGGACGTGCCTGCTCAGGATGTAGGGGGCCGAGAGGCCGGCGGCCTTGGCCGCGTCGATGTACAGCTCCTCACGTACGACCAGCGTTGCCGAGCGCACGACGCGGATGAGGGTCGGCGAGAGCAGGAGGCCCAGCGTGATCATGGCGGCGACCATGTTGTGGGGGAAGATGGTCAGGACGACGAAGATGATGATGATGGTGGGCATGGCGAAGGCGAGGTCGGCGATCCAGCCGACCACGCGATCCACAACCCCCCTGGTGTAGCCGGCCAGGAGGCCGAGCGGAACGCCGATCGCCAACGCGCAGGAGACGGCGATGACCAGGCCCACCAAGGTGACGCGGGTACCCACCAGCAGCCTGTCCAGCACGTCCCGTCCGAGGGTGTCGGTTCCGAGGGGATGGCTGGAGCTGGGCGGTGCGTTGGTGATCCGAAGGTCACCGGCCTGCTGCATGGCCACATCGGGGAGAAGGATCGGCGCGAGCACCGCGATGACCGTCAGCACGAGGATGTAGGTCAGGCACAGGGCACCCGCTGGGCGGCGCAATGTCGCGATCATGCTGCCCTCACCCGTGGATTGAGCCAGGCATAGACGATGTCGACCAGAAGGTTCACCGCTACCACCATGAACGCGTAGTAGAGGACGATCCCTTGGATCATGGGAACGTCGCCGCGGCTGGTCGCGTTGGCGGCCAACGTCCCCAGTCCGGGCAGGGAGAAGACGTTCTCCACGACCACCGTCCCGCCGAGGAGGGTCAGCGCCTGAAGACCCAGGATCGTGGTGATGCGGAGCGAGGCCACCTTGAGCACGTGCCGGAACAGGATCGAGCCGATGCTCACGCCGTTGGCGAGCGCAACACTGACGAACGGCTGGGCCAACGCGTCGAGGAACGCGTCTCTCGACTGCTTGGCGATCGCAGCGATGCCACCGAAAGCGAGGGCCGCTACGGGCAGAGCCAGGGATCTCGCCCACTCGCCCGAGTCGACGCCGAGTGGCACGTAGCCCGTCGCGGGAAACCACCCGAGCTGAACCGCGAAGAGGACGATCAGCTGCGCTCCCAACCAGAAGGAGGGAACGGCGAACCCGATCAGAGCGAACATGTCGATCGCTCGCCCGAAGGCGCCCCGGCGCACCGCGCTCGCCATCCCCAGAGCCACACCGACGACCAGGCTGACGATCAGCGCCCCGACCATCAAGGAGAGCGTCACGGGGAGCCGTTGAGCGATGGCGTGCGACACGGATTCCCCGTTGTAGAGGGACGTCCCGACATCGCCGTGCAGAACTCCGGTCAGCCAACCCCAGTACTGCTCGTGGAGTGGGAGGTTGAGCCCCAGCTGCTCTCGCAGTTGGTCGTAGGCCGCTGGCGTCGCGTCGGGTCCCAGGATCGCTTGGGCGACGTCGCCCGGAGCCAGCGCGATGAGCACGAAGGTCAGTGCGGTGACCGCCAGCAGGAGCGGGATCGCGCCCAACAGCCGCGTGACGATGATGCCGATCGGGCTTCCCACGATCCGCCGGCCGGACCTCCCGGGAGGCCGATCGGCGGCATCGGGGACCTGCGCCGCACCGGGTTTCGTGTCGGTTGCGGTGCTCACCTCGGCGACCACTCGGTGGCCCAGCTGTACTCCGGCCGCCCCTCGGTCAACTCCACACCCGCGACTCCGTCGGAGACGTAGTAGAAGACTCTCAGCGCATTGAAGACCGGCACGAAGACGGCTTCGGTGACCGTGCGCTGACTCAACTCATTCCACACCTGGGCATCGTTGGTGCGGGAGGCGCGCTCGAAGATGGCGGTCATCGTGGCGTCGGTGGCCCCGAACGGGTTGAGCCCGCCAGTGGGCGCGAGCGCCATCTTGTACCCAGCGCCCATCGGACCGGTGGGCACCGAGTAGAAGACGATCGGATACCGCTTGCTCGACCGCTTCTCCGCATACTCGGCGGCTGTGGGCGCGGTCGTGATCTTGGCATCGATGCCCACCTTCGACCAGTACGACGCGATCGCTTGGGCGAGCGGCGTGCCGCTCACGCCGTATCCGCCGTACGTCAGGACGTCGACGGCGAAGCCATCTCCGTATCCCGCCTCGGCGAGGAGGCTCTTCGCACGCTCGACGTCATAGTCGTAGTGGTCGCGCAGTGAGGATTCGACGTCGGTGGCGAACAGCTGCGACGTCGGCTCACCGTTCTCGCCGACCAGTCCCTCGGTGATGGCTTCCCTGTCGATCGCATAGTTCAAGGCCTGACGGACCCGAACATCTCCAACGGGTCCGTCGCCGGCTCGATCGGCGAAGATGAGGCCGCCGGTTCCGGTAGGCAGGCCCACCACCTCGAGCCCGCTCTTCTCCGCCGCGGCCACCGTCGTGAGGTCGCCCCAGGCGACGTCGATCTGACCGGTGCTCTGTGCCTGGAGCCGGGCGTTCGCATCCGGGATGATGTCGACGACGACCCGGTCCCACTTCACGGCATCCGGCTTGTCGTAGTGCGGATTCGGCACCAGGACGTACTTCTTGTCGCTGATCGACTGGTCAGGATCGAGCATGTAGGGGCCTGCGCCGACGGTTTCGGTCCGCAGAACATCGGGGCTGGCGACGGCCTTCGGCGAGGAGACGGCTCCCCAGTTGGCGCTCTCCGACAGCAGATAGGGGATGAGAGGGTTGGACTCGGCCAGCGTGAGCCGCACCGTGACGGCATCGACGGCATCGACGGCCTCGACGGTCCCCATCAACGCGGTGAACGCTCCAGCACCCTTCGAGAAGTACTCCAACCACGTGCTCACCGCCTCGGCGTCGACCGGCGACCCGTCCGAGAACGTGGCGCCCTCACGCAGAGTGAGCTCGAACACCTTGTAGGTCTCGTCCACATACCGCCACGACGAGGCCAGGCCCGGCTGGATCGACCCGTCAGCGGCCTGGTGGAGCAGGAACTCGTTGGTCAGCGGCCGGATGTTGCCGAAGGTCACGCTGTCCTTCGACGGGTCGAGACTGACCGGCCCACTCGGAAGACCGATGGTCAGGACCTTTTCGCTGCCGCCGGCGTCATCGGCCGAGCCACAGGCCACGGCCGTGCCGCACAGCACGAGACTCAGGACGGCAGCGCTGAGCCGGCGGAGCCGGCGCTGTGTCCGGCGCGCGCTCCCACGCCTTTGGCGGTGATCGATCCCTACGTTCATCGGACCTCCTCGGTGTCGGCGCCTACGGGTGGCGCCAGCCGGAGGAGAATCTAACCTCGGAGGTTAGATGTGTCAACGGTCACTTCGGGTCGCGCGTCGCGCGCTTGTCGATCGTGCTGTACAACCGCCGGAGGCTGCGCAGATGCGCCCGGGTGGCCTCACGTGCTGCCAGCGGGTCGCGCGCCTCGATGGCCTGGGCGATCTCCCGGTGTTCGTCGTTGACCCACTGGTGCGTCTCGGAGGACAGGGACTCTCGATCCATGCGGCGGTGGAGGACTTCGAAGACCGGCTCCGCGATGACCTCGATCACCGGATTGTGGGTCGCGCGAAGCAGGACACCGTGAAATGCCCGGTTGTGCTCGTAGGTGCCATCGGGGGCCACCGGGCTGGTGTCGTCGAGGCATCGCTGCAGCTCGGCGAGCTCTTCGTCGGTTCGTCTCATCGCGGCGATCTCCGCAGCAGGGACCTCCAGCATCTCGCGTGCTTCGATGAGCTTCTCCAGCGGAATCGCCTCCGACTCAGCGAGCAGCCCCAACCCGACGCCGAGCTGGGCTCCCAGCTGATCGGTCGACGGATGCGCCACGAACGTTCCCCCTGACGTGCCGCGCTTGGAGGTCACGAATCCTTGACTCGCCAACACGCGAAGCGCCTCCCGGGCGGTGTTCCGGCTGACCTGGTAGGCGTCCGAGAGCTCGGGCTCAGCCGGCAGTCGGTCGTTCGGCTTCAACACCCCGGCCACGATCTGTTGGCGCAGGAACTCCGCAAGGCGCCCGTAGGCCGTACCGTCACCCGAGTTGACCTGTCCAGGGGAACCCGCCATTCGACTCTCCTCCACCACGTTGCCCGCTCCTCGCCGCGCGTGCCCGCACCGGCTTTGCTCCGAGGATAGAGCACCTCGACCTGGCGGCTGCGGAGCCGAGCCGAATGCCCGGCCTTCCGGGCGAGGCGTACGCTCGCCAGCAGTCGAGAGAGGGAGTGTCCGTGAGCAATGCGAACCATCTGCTGGAGGCCCTGGAGCCGGTCGTGGCCGAGAACCTCGACCGCCATCTGGGCCTGGCCCAGGAGTGGCACCCGCACGACTACATCCCCTGGAGCGAGGGGCGCGACTTCGCGTTCCTGGGCGGGGAGGACTGGAACCCTGAGCAGTCCCGGCTCTCGGAGACCGCCAAGGCGGCGATGTTCACCAACCTGCTGACCGAGGACAACCTGCCGTCGTACCACCGCGAGATCGCGACGCGCTTCGGTCGCGACGGCGCGTGGGGCACCTGGGTCGGGCGCTGGACCGCGGAGGAGAACCGGCACGGCATCGCCATGCGCGACTATCTCGTGGTGACCCGGGGCGTGGACCCGGTCGAGCTCGAGCGCGCCCGGATGGACTACATGACGTCCGGCTACGACTCCGGCGACAAGACGCCGCTCGAGGCGGTGACCTACGTGTCCTTCCAGGAGCTCGCCACCCGCGTGTCGCACCGCAACACCGGCAAGGTCACCAACGACCCGATCGCCGACCGGATGCTCGCCCGGATCTCCAAGGACGAGAACCTGCACATGGTCTTCTACCGCAACATCGTGGCGGCGGCCTTGGAGATCGCGCCCGACGAGACCATGCGCGCCATCGCCGACGAGGTCATCGGCTTCGAGATGCCCGGCGCCACGATGGCCGGCTTCCGCCGCAACTCGATGATCATCGCCAAGGCGGGCATCTACGACCTGAGGCTGCACCACGACGACGTGATCATGCCGATCCTGCGGCACTGGGACATCTTCGAGCGCACCGGCCTCGGCGCCGTCGGCGAGCAGGCCCGCGACGACCTCGCCGCCTTCCTCGAGGGGCTGGACACCCAGGCCGCCCGCTTCGTCGAGCGCCGGGCCGAGCACCGCGCCCGCGCCGCGGCCCGGTCCGACAGCGACCTGACACTCGACATCGCCACCTAGCGTTCAGCCCGCCACCCGACGCGGTAGTCGGGAGCCCAGAGCCCGCTCGGCGTACGCCGCCAGCGCGAGCAACATCCCGTCGCCGTACGGCGGCCCCGCGATCTGCACGCCGACCGGGAGCCCGCCGGCGATCGTGCCCGCCGGCAGCGAGATCGCCGGGAAGCCCGTGAGGTTCCAGACCTGGGTGAGCCGCGCCCAGTCGGTGAGCCCGACGGGCACGCCCGCGACCGTGCCGGGGTGCTCCAGCCCGGCGTCGAAAGCGACGGTGCTGGTCGTCGGCGTGATGACCAGGTCGTAGTCGCGCAGCACCGCGTCCGCCCGCGCCGTCACCGCACGGCGGACCAGCTCGGCGTCGGGGCCCGCGCTGCGCGGCAGGCCCCGCGTCGAGTCGACGAACGCCCGCAGCTGCGGGCTGAGCTGCTCGCGGGCAGACGGCGTCAGCGCGTCGACCTGCCGGGTGATCGACTGTGCGTAGAGCCGGTCCCAGGTGTCCTCGACGCCGTCGAGGACAAGGTCGAACCGGGTCACCGGTACGCCGGCCGCCACCAGGTCCGCGACCCACCCGTCGACGACCGCCCGGACCTCCGGATCGACCGGTCCCCCGTTGAGGGCGGGCGAGTAGCCGACCCGCAGGTGCTCGACGGGCCGGCCGCAGGCATGCGCCATCGGCCCCGGCTCGGCTTGGGTGTGCCCGGTCAGGACGTCGAGCAGCCGGGCCACGTCGCGGACGCTGCGGGCCATCGGCCCGAGGTGGCCGAGGGTGCCCAGGTCGCTCGGCGGGTACGTCGGCACCCGGCCGCTGGTCGGCTTGAGGCCGACCACGCCGGTGAACGCCGCGGGCAGCCGGATCGAGCCGCCGCCGTCGGTGGCCACCGCGAGCGGCCCCATCCCCGCCGCGAGCGCGGCGCCCGCGCCGCCGGACGAGCCGCCCGCGGTCCGGTCCGGGCACCACGGGTTGAGGGTGCGACCCGTGACCGGGCTGGCGGTGATGAAGGACCAACCGAACTCCGGCGTCGTCGTCTTCCCCACGCAGACCGCGCCCGCCTGCCGCAGCAGGGTCGCCGCCGGGGCGTCGGCCTGGGCCACCGCGTCCGTGAACGGTACGGCGCCGCGGATCGTCGGCAGGCCGCGCACGTCGATCAGGTCCTTCACCGAGCACGGGACGCCGTGCAGGGCGCCGAGCTCCGCACTCGAGGTCACCTGTGCCTCGGCGGCCCTGGCCGCCGCCCGGGCACCGTCCGGGTCGACGGTCGCGAAGCACGACAACCCCGCATCGAGCTGCTCGATGCGCGCGAGCACCGCGTCGACCAGCTCGACCGGCGAGAGCCGGCGAGCCCGGATCTCGGCAGCGGCGGCCTCGGCGGTGAGCTCGTGCAGCTCGGGAGACCCGCTCATCGAACGGCCCCCGGCGGATCCGCGGGGACGAACACGCCCGTCTCGTCGTACGCCGTCCAGTGGGTCCGCCAGCGCGTCAGCAACCGGCCCAGCGCACCCACCGGGTCGGCGTCGTGGTCGATCCGGAGGTCGACCGCGGGCCAGGGCCGGTCGTCGACCACCAGCAGCGCGGCCGACTCGCGTCCCCGGCTGTCGCCACCCGCGGCGTCGCCGGCTGCGAGCGCGGCCAGCAGCCGGTCGGCCAGGTCACCCGGGCAGACGTGGAAGGCCGCGAGCATCGCCGGCAGGGGCTCGCCATCGGCGAGCAGATTGCCGCCGACGGCGACGTCCGGCTCGACGAGGTGGCCGTTCCAGCCGGCCACCTCGTCGCCGGTGTGGGCGGCGGTGCCGTCCGGCCCGGCGAGCAGCACCTGGCGGCGCGCGGCGTCGGGATCGTCCGCGAGGGCCGCCCGGAGCGCGGCGTCCGCGTCTCCCCCGGCGGCACCTGCGAGTCCGGCGAGCGCGGCGCCGGCCAGCGCCGGGTTCACGATCGCCTGGGTCGCGCAGGCACCCACCCCCGCGGTGACGAACGCGGAGCGCGCCCCGACGCTCGGCCGGGCGGTCGCGATCGCGACCCCGAAGCTGCCGGAGCCCGGATCCCTGGCGACGACGGAGAAGGTCATGCCGGTGCCCCGGCGGGATCCCGGTCCGGCCGCAGCCCCTCGTCCTCGGTGGAGAAGTGCGCGTGCACGACCCGCCAGCCGTCGGCCCCGCGGCGCAGCACCAGCGTGCTCCGGTACGCCGCCGGGTTGTGCTCCAGGTCGCCGCCCACCCAGCGCTTGAACCGGGTCACCCGGTCCGAGGCGATGAAGGCCAGGCCGTCGGCGATGCCCACCCGCAGCCGCCCCGGCAGGTACGGCGACACCAGGGCGAACTGCGGACGGTAGAAGTTCCAGATGTTCTCCCAGTCGGCGAGCCCCTCGTAGGTGTGGCCGTTGGTGTTGAAGAAGAAGTTCTCGGCCGATCCGTCCCAGACGGTCGAGAGCAGCCCGAAGTCGAGGTGGTCGTTCGCGACCATGTAGGTGTGGTACGCCACGAGGAGCGCGCGCAGGTCGTCGGCCGAGCCTCCGTCCACGTGCAGGTCGAGGTCGGCGTAGCGCTCGGGCAGGTCCAGGGACTCCATGTCGTTCTCCTTCTCGGGGGTCATCGCAGGGCGCGCGCACGGTCGGCGAGGCCGGCCGCGTGCGCGGTGAATCCGGGGTGCTCCGCGGCCTGGAGCAGCACCACCTCGTCGACGCCGGCGGCGGCGAGGCGCTCGAGCCGGGTCGTGACGGCGGCGAGGTCGCCGGCGAGGCAGAGCTCGTCGACGACCCGGTCGGCGACGTCGCCGGGGCGCCCGTCGCGGGCACAGGCCGCCGCCTCCTCCAGGTCGGCGAGGGTGAGCTCACCGGCCGTCAGCACGGGCAGCAGCGACGGGATGCGCAGCAGCCGCACCATCGTCTCGGCGACGTCGGCCTTGAGCCGGGCACGGGCGAGGGCCGGGTCGTCGTCGAGCGCGGCGGCGACGAACGCCGTCACCCGGCCGCGCCGGCCGGTCCGCTCGGCCGCGCGGTGGTCGCGTGCGATCCGCTCGATCTCGGCCGGCGGCACGTGCGCGGAGATCACGATCCCGTCCGCGGCTGCCGCGCTCATGGCGAGCATCCGCGGGCCGATGGTGCCGACCACCAGGGGCGGTGCCGCGACCGGGAAGGACAGCCGGATGTCGCGCAACCGGTGCACCGTGCCCTCGTGGGCCGTGACGCCCTCGCCGAAGAGTGCGCGCAGCACGACGAGGGTCTCCTCGATCGCGTCCACGGGGCGGGCGACACCGACGCCGAGGTCCTCCAGGACCCGCGGTCCACCGACGCCCAGGCCGAGCACCAGCCGTCCGCCGGAGAGCCGCTGCACCTGCCCGGCCTCCATCGCGAGCACCGCGGGCGAGCGGGTGAAGGCGCTGACCACGCCGATCCCGATCTCGACCCGCGAGGAGCGGGCCGCGACCGCGCCGGCCGTCGCGAACGCCCCCGGCCAGTAGGGGTTCTCCGCGATCCAGACGCTGTCGAGCCCGGCGCGGTCGACCTCCTCGACCAGCGCGAGCGCGGCCGTCGGATCGAGCCCCTGCGGGTAGCCGACACCGATCTTCATCGTTCCTCCTCGCTCCGCGCCGCGGCGGCGGCGACGGCCGCGGCGATCGCCGCCGCGGCCCGCATGCCGTAGCGGTAGTCGTCGACGCGGACGTTCTCGTCCACGCCGTGGTTGTTCTGGTCGGCGCCGGCGAGCGGCACCAGCAGGACCGGTGCGCCCAGTCCGTCCGCGAGCGCGGCCAGCGGCAGCGTGCCGCCGAGCGACGTGACCACCTCCGGCTCGGCGCGGCCCGCGCGACCCACCGCGGCGACGACCTCGGCGAGCCACGGCTCGTCCGCGGCGCACCGGTAGGGATCGGTCGCGCCGATCACCCGCGCCGAGACACCGGCGAACCGTTCCAGGTGGGCGACCACGGCCGCCCCGACCTCGCGCGCGGACTGCCCCGGCACCAGCCGGCACTCGACCTTCGCCTGCGCCCGGTGCGGTACGACGGTCTTCATGCCCTGCCCCTGGAAGCCCCCGCCGAGGCCGGCGATCCCGAGGTGCGGTCGCAGTGCGGGCAGTCCGGGATCGGCGCCGCTGTCGGGGAATCCTGCCACCGCCACCCTCCCGTCGGTGTCGTGGAGGGAGGCCAGCGCCGCGACCAGCCGCGACGCCGCATTGGGTACGGCGCCGCCGTACGTGCCGCCGTGCAGCTCGCGCTCGGCGCCGGTGGCCTCGACCTCGACGTACACCAGGCCACGGCAGCCGCGGACCACCGTCGGGGCGCCCGAGCGATGCTTCGCTCCGTCCGTGGCGACGACCAGGTCGCTGCCGACGGCGACGCGGTGCGCGGCGAGCACCGGCCCGAGCGAGGGTGAGGTGATCTCCTCCTCGCCGTCGATGACGACGCTGAGGTCGACCGGCAGGTCCGGTCGCGCCGCCAGGAGGGCCTGCAGGCCGTGCAGCACGGAGAGGTGCTGGCCCTTGTTGTCGGCGCTGCCGCGCCCGTACAGCCGGCCGTCGCGCAGGGTCGGCGTGAACGGCGCGGACGTCCAGCCGTCGGCGACGGCCGCGGGCTGCACGTCGTAGTGGCCGTAGAACGTCAGCCGCGGCGCACCCGGCGGTCCGGGCCGGTGCCCGACGACCACCGGATGACCGGCGGTCTCGACCACCTCCCCGGCGAGGCCGCACTCCGCCACGAACCCGCGCAGCCGCTCGGCCGCGGCCCGGATCCCTTCGCCGGTCGAACTCACGCTCGGCTGGGCGACGTGCTCGCTGAGCACCGCGAGCGCAGCGTCCAGCCCGTCGTCGAGACGGGCGTACACGTCGTCGAGGAGGTCCCGGTCCACCACCGTCACGCGGCACCCCGGTCGGGGTCGTGGACGAGCGCTGCCCGGTCGCTGCGCCAGCCGATCCGGCCGCGGCCGCCGACCTCGGGCACCGCAGAGCCCGCCGGCACCCGCGAGCGGACGGCGACGCCGCCGAGCGCGGGCACCGTCCAGGTGAGGTCGCGGACCGCGCCGTGGAACTTGCTGCCGGCCAGCTGCGCGTCGAGCACCACGTCGGTGCCGGCGGCCGGGTCGAGGAGGACGTCCTCCGGCTTGATCGCCAGCGCGTGCGCCGCCGGCACCGACGTCTTCGGCACCGCCAGCGCGAGGGCGGTCTCACCGACGCGGAACCGTGCGGTGCCGCCGGTCCCCTCGATCTGGCCGGCCAGCAGGTTGGAGGCCCCGACGAAGCGCGCGGTGTAGGCCAAGGCGGGCCGACGGAAGATGTCCTCCGGCTCGGCGACCTCGAGGATCCGGCCCTCGGCCATGATCGCCACACGGTCGGCCATCGACATCGCCTCGTCCTGGTCGTGGGTGACCATCACCGTCGTCACCCCGACCTTGCGGATGATCGACTCGACCTCCGCCCGCATCCGGTCGCGCAGGTTGGCGTCCAGCGCCGAGAACGGCTCGTCGAGCAGCAGGATCCGCGGTCCGGGCGCAAGCGCCCGGGCCAGGGCCGCGCGCTGCGACTGGCCGCCGGAGAGCTGGGCCGGCTCGGACTCCGCCAGCTCCTCGAGGCCGACGAGGGCAAGCATCTCCGCGACCCGCTGCCGCCGCTCGGGGCGCGCCATCCGGCGCCGCAGGCCGTACTCGATGTTGCGGGCCACGCTCAGGTGTGGGAAGAGCGCGTGGTTCTGGAAGACCAGGCCGAGCTCGCGCCGCCACGGCGGGGTGAACGTGACGTCGTCCTCTCCGAAGTGGATGGTGCCCGCCGTCGGCGTCACCAGGCCGGCGATGGCGCGCAGGGTGGTCGACTTGCCGCAGCCGCTCTGGCCCAGCAGGGCGGTGATCTCGCCGGGCGCGACCGTCAGGTCGAGGTCGGTGACCACCGGGCCCTTGCCGTAGTCGACGCTCACGCCGGCGAGCGCGACACGCTGCGATGGTGCCGTCATTGAAGCAACCTCACTCGTAGGAACCGTTCCACGGCGGCTGCCGCCGCCAGGAGGAGAACTGCCAGCAGCAGGGACAGCGCCGCGAGCACGGGGCTCCGGTTGCTGGCCATCTGCTGGTAGATGCTGATCGGGAGCGGACGCTGGTCCGAGGGCGCCAGGAACAGCGAGAGCGGCACGTTCACGAACGACAGGGTGAACGCGAACACCGAGCTCGCGATGAGCGCTGGACGCAGCATGGGGAAGGTGACCGACGTCAGCACCCGGGCGGGCGAGGAGCCGAGCGCCATCGCCGTCGCCTCGTACGACGTCCCCTGGGTCTCCAGGGCGCCGGCGACCAGGCGGATCACGAAGGGCGCGACGAAGACGCCGTGTGCCACGATCAGGCCGGCGAGTCCGACCCGGAGCTGGAGCTGGTTGATCACCTGGAGGATCGCCAGGCCGACCACGATCTGCGGGATGACGATCGGGCCCATCAGCACCGACGTCACACCCGCACCCGACATCCACCGCGGACCGCGGGTCACCGCGAACGCCGTGGAGACACCGAGGGCCAACGCGAGGGCGGTGGCCCCGATCCCGATCTTGGCGCTGGTCCAGGTGCCCGCGACGAACTCGTCGTAGGTGAGCAGGTCGGTGAACCAGTGCAGGGTGAGGCCGCGCATCCGGTCGGGGAAGACCGACGAGTCGTTGAATGCCTGCACGACCACGGGCAGCACGGGTCCGAGCACGAAGGCGAACCCCAGCACGACCGTCGCCGTCCGCAGCACCCGCCAGCCGGTCCAGCCCTGCTGCCGCCGTCGGTGGTGCGTCCGGGCGCTCATCGAGCGGCCTCACGGCGGACGCTGCGACTGAGCACCCGGCCGTAGACGGCGACCAGGAGGAGGCCCAGGCCGACGAGGAGGACCGAGCTCGCGGCCGCGAGGGTGGGGTTGAAGGTGTTGACCAGCTGGCTCACCAGCGTGGTCAACACCAGATTGCGTTCGCCACCCAGGAAGCGGGCATTGACGAACGCACTCATCGCCATCGCCAGACCGACGATCGACGCCGCCAGGATCCCGGGCCGGCACAGCGGGAGCACCACCCGGAACACGGTCCGCACCGGGGGTACGCCGAGGGTCAGCGACGCCTCGAGCAGGTCCTTGGAGACCGTGCGGGCGATGGGATAGAGCGTGAGCACGATGAACGGGACGACGAAGTGGACCGTACCTATCGTCATCGCGATCTCCGTCTCCGCCACCCTGCCCGGCGTACCGCCCCACAGGGGACGCAGCGCGTTGACCACCCGGTAGCCGATGCCGCCCTCGACGAAGAGGCCCATCCAGCCGAGCACCGTGATGACCGGGCCGGACAGGATCGGCGCGACGAGGAGGAACAGCCACACCGAGCTGACCTCCCTGCGACGGAAGGCAGTCAGCCCGATCACCAGGGCCAGCCCGATCACGACACTCGCGATCCCGCCGACCACGCTCACCCGCAGCGTCCGCAGCAGCACGTCCCGATAGATCGGGTCGGTGAGCAGGCGGTGGTAGTTCCCCCAGGTGTCGTGCGGGGCACTGGGATCGCCGAGCGGGTTGGGCTGGAGGCTCTGGTGGAAGATCACCGCGGCCGGCACCAGCACCGCGACGGCGAAAGCGATCACCGCCGGCAGCACCGACAGCCCGGAGCCTCCGATGACGTGGCTCGTCGAGGCCCGCGCACCGCGGGACCGGCGAGGAGTCACTCCCACGAGGGCAGCACCTCGGAGTTGAGCCGCTCGGTCCATTCCGCGCGCTTGGTGGCGATCTTGCCCAGGTCGAAGAAACGGACCTGATCGAGGATGTCCGCGGCGAGCGGGACCTTGCCGGCGACCTTGGGCGCGATCGTGGCCTTCACGTTGGCCGGCGAGCCCAGCCACTCGCCGCAGAAGGCGGTCTGCACGTCGGCGTCGAAGGCCACGTCGAGGAAGACGTGGGCGAGGTCCTCGTTGGGCCGGCCCTTGACGATCGCCATGGTGTTGTCGGCGGCGATCGCCTTCTCCTGCGGGAAGTCGAAGGTGAAGCCCACCCCGGCGTCGTTGGCACCGAGCAGGGAGTAGTTGAACTCCGGTACGACGCTCACCTCGCCCGCCTTGGCGCGGTCGGCCCACTCGCCCCAGAAGTACTGAAGGACAGCGGGGTCGAGCTTCGCCAGCGCCTTCAGGCCAGGGTCGATATCGCTCTCGGAGCCGCCGTTGAGCTCGGCCGCCATGATCAGGAACATCGGCATCTGGGTGTGCCCGATCCCCGGCAGCCCGAGCTTGCCCGCGAAGTCGGGGCGCCACAGGTCCGACCAGCTCGTCAGCGCCGGCACGCCGGCCGCCCGGGTGAGACCGAACGCGACCAGGCCGTAGGAGATTCCGTACGGGAAGAGCTTCGCCCAGTCCGCGATGTCCGCGGCGTTGGGCACCCGGCGGGTGTCGATGTCGACGAGGAGGCCCTGCCGGTTGGCCTGGAAGACGTTCTCACCGGAGTTGACGAAGACGTCGACGGTGGGCGCGCTGGCCTGGGCGAGCAGCTTGTTGAAGCGCTCGCCGCCGGACCCGGTGTCGTACTGCACCTTGGCGCCGGTGAGCTTGCGGAAGACCGGCTCGACGGTCTCCTTGAACGCGCGCTCGGTCTCGCCGCCCCAGACCGAGACCGACAGCGTGCGCCCGCTGCCGTCGGGGATCCCGGTGGCCGACGCACCGGCCGCCGGACTGCTGTCGCCGCCGCAGGCAGCCAGCAGGGTCGGTGCCGCGGCGACGCCGGCGCCGATACCGAGCCACTTCAGAACGTCGCGCCGCGAGCCGGCCGCGGTCGCCCACCCGCCGAGAATCGCGCGGGCCTGGGCCAGGTGGGTGGACGACCCGAGCCGTGTCGCGACGTCCTGTGCCCACTCGTCACGCTCCCCGAGCCGGCGTGACGCATCCTGCGAACCGTTGAGAGACATGCACTCGCTCCTTGGAATCACCAGTTGGTCTGGTTTGGACTGGACGAGCCTCGCATATTGGAATCTCTTTGCGGGACCAATTCCAGATGTCAGGTAGTCTGCGGAGGAACGCTCTGCGCGTACATATCCAATCTGCCGCATATTGGCATTGAAATGCAGAGGAAGGCACATGACTGGCCTCAACCTCGGAGACGTGCTCGGTCCCTGGGCCTCCGGCACCGGTCCGCGCTACGTCCAGCTCGCCGCGGCCGTGCGTGCCGCCGTCGAGCGCTACGACCTGGCGCCCGGCACCCGACTGCCTCCGGAGCGTCAGATCGCGGACTCCCTCGGAGTCAGCCGCACGACGGTGGTCGCTGCCCTCGACCGGCTCAAGCAGGACGGCTGGCTCGAGGCGCGGCAGGGCGCCGGCACCTGGGTCGCGGCCCGCGGGGACGCGCTCGGCGTCTCTCCCGACGGCGCCGTCTACTCCTCCTATCCCGTGCAGCGCCTGCTCCGCTCGACCCGCGAGCCAGCGCCGGCGCTGATCGACATGGCCAGCGCCGCGTTCCCGGAGCCGGTCGGGGTCGCGGAGGCACTCGCCACGCTCGACCTCGACCTCGCCGCGATCGGGATGGGCTACCTCCCCTACGGCCACCCCGACCTGCGCGCCGCGATCGCGAGTCACCTGAGCGCCCGGGGCCTGCCGACGGTGCCGAGCCAGATCCTCATCACGACCGGGGTGGCCCAGGCGATCACCCTGCTGGCCCAGCTCTTCCTGCCGAACCGCGAGCCGGTCGTCCTCGAGAACCCCACCTGGACGGGCACCCTCGACGCCATCACGGCGCACGGGTCGAAGATCCGCTCGCTGCCGGTCGACGACCAGGGCGCCCGGGTCGACCTGGTGCCCGACGCGATCGCGAAGTCCCAGGCCGACCTCGTGCTCGTCACACCCGACTTCCACAACCCCACCGGCGCGCAGCTGACTCTGAGCCGACGCCGGCGCCTGGCCGAGCTCGCCCACGACCTGCAGGTCCCCGTGGTCGAGAACATCGCCCTCGCCGGACTCCAGCTCGGCGACACCCCCGTGCTGCCGCCGATCGCGTCGTTCTCGCCGGACCGCTGGATCCTCACCGTCGGCTCGTTCTCGAAGGTGGTCTGGGCCGGGCTCCGGATCGGCTGGGTGCGCTCCTCGGAGCCCACCATCGACCGGCTCGCCCGGCTCAAGGCGGTCGCCGACAACGGCACGCCCGTCCTCAGCCAGCTCGTCGTCCTCGGCCTGCTCGACCGCTTCGACGAGCTGGCCGCCGGACGCCGCGCGCACGCCGAGAAGAGCCTCGCCACGCTCATGGCGGCGCTCGCCGAGCGGTTGCCCACCTGGCGCCCGCGCCCGCCGGTCGGCGGGCTGTCGATGTGGACCCAGCTCCCCCACGGCAGCGCACACGAGTTCGCCCGGGTCGCCCTCCAGCACGGGGTGGACCTCTCCCCCGGGCCGATCTTCTGTGCCGACGAGAGTCATCACGACCACGTCCGGCTGCCCTTCGTCGCGCCACCGGCGGTCCTCGTCGAGGCGGTCGACCGCCTCACCGCCGCCTGGGCCGACTACGAGCGCGAGCGGGAGGCGCTGTGATCGACCTCGACGCCATCCGCGCCGCCCAGCGCCTGATCGCGCCGGTGGTGGTCCGCACCCCGCTGGAGGAGTCCCGATGGCTCTCCGGCGTGGTCGGCGGACGGGTCCTGCTCAAGGCCGAGAACCTGCAGCGGGCGGGGTCGTTCAAGATCCGCGGCGCCTACGTGCGGATGAGCCGACTCACCCCGGTCGAGCGCGCAGCCGGCGTGGTGGCGGCCAGCGCCGGCAACCACGCCCAGGGCGTCGCACTGGCAGCGCAGCTTCTCGACATCCCGGCCGTCGTCTACATGCCGCGCGGGGCCTCGATCCCCAAGGAGGCGGCCACCCGCGGGTACGGCGCCGAGGTGCGCATCGCCGGCGCCACCATCGACGAGGCGCTGACCCATGCCGAGGCGTACGCCGCCGAGACCGGCGCCACCCTGGTGCACCCCTTCGACCACCCTGACATCGTCGCGGGCCAGGGCACGCTCGGCCTGGAACTGCTGGAGCAGTGCTCGGAGTTGGCGAGCGTGGTCGTGCCCGTGGGCGGCGGCGGGCTCGCCGCGGGCGTCGCGCACGCGATCCGCACCGTCCGGCCCGATGTCCGCATTGTCGGCGTGCAGGCCGCCGCCGCGGCCGCCTATCCGGCCTCGTTGCGCGCCGGCGCCCCGGTCGCACTGGACCGGATGGCGACCATCGCCGACGGCATCGCGGTCGCCCGTCCCGGGAACCTGCCCTTCGCCCACGTCCGGGCGGAGGTGGACGAGGTCGTCACGGTGAGCGAGGACCAGATCGCGCATGCCGTCCTGCACCTGATGGAGCGGGCGAAGCTGACGGTCGAGCCGGCGGGCGCGGTCGCCGTCGCCGCCCTGCTCGCCACCCCGGCGGCATTCGCGACGCCGGTGTGCGCGGTGCTCTCGGGCGGCAATATCGACCCGCTGCTGATGATGAACGTGATCCGGCACGGCCTGGCGGCGTCGGGTCGCTATCTGTCCGTGCGGGTCCGCATCCCCGACCGCACCGGCGGTCTCGCGGGCCTGCTCGCCGAGTTGGTGCGCTGCGAGGTCAACGTGCAGGAGGTCGCCCACGACCGCGCCACCCGGCACGCGCTCGGCGAGGTCGATGTGTCCCTCCAGTTGGAGACACGCGGCCCCGAGCACACCCGCGCCGTCGTCGCCACGATGCGCGAGCACTACCTGGTCCTCGAGCACGACGCCGAGCGGCCCTGAACCGCGGGGCCGCCTAGAGCACGGGAGCGGCGGCGAGCGCCGTACCGCACGCCGCCGCCACGGCGGCGGCCAGCGCGGCCGGGCTGTCGTCGTCGCCCTCGGGTACGACGACGTGGACCGCGCCGTCCGCGTGCAGGTCGACCGCGCGGACTCGCTGCCGCCGCGCCATGTCGGCGGCGTGGGACACGTCGCCGTGCACGATCACGCTGGCGCCCTCCGGGGGGAGCGGCGCGAGCCAGGCGCGCTCGGCCGCGATGACGGTCCGCGCGGGCAGCAACGCCAGCGCTCCTCCGCCGCAGCCCTGGCCGAGCAGCACCGACACCGTGGGGACCTTCAGCGTGGTCAGGGTCGAGATGCAGCGGGCGATCTCGCCCGCCAGGGCACCCTCCTCGGCCGCCTGCGACAGCTCCGCGCCCGGGGTGTCGATGACGGTGACCAGCGGCAGGCGCAGCTCGTCGGCCAGCTCCATGCCGCGTCGCGCCTGCCGGAGCGCGGAGGGCCCCATCGGCGACTCGGGCGTCTGTCGTGACCGGTCCTGCCCGACGACCACGCACGGCTGCCCGTCCAGGCGGGTCAGCGCCACCAGCACGGTCGCGTCGCGCTCCCCCTCGTCCGTGCCGGAGAGCCGCACCGTCCCCGTGGCGCCGTGCCGCAGCAGGTCACGCACACCGACGCGCCCCTCGGCCCGGGTGCTGGTGATGCACGCCCAGGCGTCGCGCTCGGCGATGTCGCCGTGACGGCGCGGAGTTGTCGGCAGCGCGGCCGGGTCCACCAGCACCGCGAGCGTCCGGTCCACCAGCTCCGGCAGGTCGTCGACCGGGACCACCGCGTCGATGACCCCGTGGGCGGCGAGGTTCTCCGCGACCTGGACCCCCGGCGGGAACGGCGAGCCGTGAAGCGCCTCGTACACCTTCGGCCCGAGGAAGCCGACCAGCGCCCCCGGCTCAGCGACGGTGATGTGGGCGAGCGAGCCCCAGGAGGCGAACACGCCGCCGGTGGTGGGGTGGCGCAGGTAGGCGAGGTACGGCAGGCCCGCGGCGCGGTGGTCCATGAGGGCCCGCGAGATCTCCACCATCTGCAGGAACGCGGGCGTGCCCTCCTGCATCCGGGTCCCGCCGGACGCGGTGGCCGCGAGCAGGGGCAGCCCATCGGCCGTCGCGCGGCGGACGGCGGCCACGATCCGGGCCGCCGCCGCGTGCCCGATCGAGCCCGCCAGGAAGCGGAACTCGTTGACGACGAACGCCACCGGCCGGCCCCGGACCAGGCCGCGGCCCGTGATCACCGACTCGTCGGTTCCGGCCTTGGCCGCCGCGGCCTCCAGCTCGGCGCGATAGTCCGGCGCCACGCCGGACAGGTCGACCGGCCGGTCCCAGGACACCGCGGTGCTGGCGTCGAGAACCAGGTCGACCAGGTCGCGGGCACCGAGCCGGGCGCTCACGCCTGCCCTACCCAGGCGCGCAGCGCGGCACTGGCCAGCGCTCGGGAGAGGTCCACCACCAGCATGCCGGCCGACGGGCCCAACGTTCCCTCGCCCCGCTCCGGTCCCATACGTCTCCCTTGCATCGTTGGCTCAGTGGCCTAGCCAATAGGACCTCTCGGGACCTGTCAATAGCATGGGGCCATGGCTGTCGACCGCACCCTCGTCCCGAAGGTGACCCGGATTCGGCTCTACGAGCAGGTCGCCGAGCAGATCACCTCGTGGATCGCCGCCACCGGCCTCACCGTGGGCGACCGGCTACCGCCGGAGCGCGAACTGGCCCAACAGTTGGGCGTCAGCCGGGCCACTCTGAGCCAGGCCCTGGTGGCTCTCGAGGTGATCGGCGTGGTGTCCGTGCGTCGCAACGACGGGACCGTGATCAGCCGGACGGTGGCGGGCACCATCGCCCAGGCGATCCGCGCGCACGCCGACCGGCTGCCCGAGATCCTCGAGACCCGCGACGCCCTCGAGACCAAGATCGCGTCGCTGGCCGCCCAGCGGCGCACCGAGGAGGACCTGACCGAGATCGAGGCCGCACTCAGTGCCATGGAAGCCGAGATCGCCGCCGGAGGACGTGGGATCGACGGCGACGAGAGGTTCCACGCGGCGGTCACCGCGGCCAGCCACTCCGCGCTGTTGTCTCGCCTCATGGCCGAGATCGCGACCCTCATCCGCGAGACCCGGATCGAGTCGCTCTCCCAGCCCGAGCGGCCAAAAGCCTCTCTCGCCGGCCACCGAGCGATCGCTGCCGCCATCACGGCCGGCGACCCTGCCGCCGCCGCGCGAGCGATGCAGGACCACATCGGACTGGTGAGCGAGGTGGCCCTGCTCGGCGGTGACGCCTGAGACGCCAGGCGGCTGGCGATCAGCGCGCCCCTTCGCGGGCCCGCCGTCACGCCACGCGGTACGGCGGCTCCGCCTCACGACCCTGGAACGCCAGGATCGCCGGATTGATCACCCTGCCGTCACGGATCTCGATCGCCCGGCTCAACGTCTCGTCCGCGTCCCATGCGGAGCCACCCTCGAGCACCCGCCGCAGGAAGGGGATCAGTGCGTTGCTGTTCTCCCAGGTCGCCGAGTTCCACAGGTACGACGGCGAGTGGTCGACCCCGTAGTAGAGGACGTTGTCCCCCACCACGAACGTCGGCTCGTCGAAGCTCGTCGGACGGGCGAAGCCGAAGCCCATCCCCAGGTCGCACGACACGTCGACGAGGAGGCTGCCCGGACGGAACGCAGCTAGGTCGTCGTCGCGCAGGTAGACCAGCGGGTGGGCGGTGTCCTGGAGCGTGCAGTTGACGACGATGTCGTTCTCGGCCAGGTACGCCGCCAGCGGCTCCCGTCCGCGCTCGGTGATCACGTGGCTCCCGTGCCCGCCGGCCTGGTCGTGCTCGAACTGCCGGATCCGCACCGAGTGGATCGGCGACCCCACCGCGGCCACCCCTCGGTTGGTCAGCACGGCGACCTCGTGCACACCGTGGGCGTTGAGGGCGGTCACGGCACCACGTGCCGTGGCGCCGAAGCCGATGACCACCGCGCTCAGCCGACGACCGTAGTCGCCGGTCAGACCGGCCAGCTGGAGCGCGTGGAGCACCGAGCAGTAGCCGGCCAGCTCGTTGTTCTTGTGGAACACGTGCAGCCCGACGGCGCCGTCCCGCGTCCAGTGGTTCATCGCCTCGAAGGCGATCAGGGTCAGCCGACGGTCGATCGCGACCTGGGTCAGCTCGGCGTCCTGGACGCAGTGCGGCCAGCCCCACAGCACCTGCCCCGGGCCCATCGCGGCGACGTCCGAGAGCTGCGGCTTGGGCAGCAGCACGATCTCCGAGTCCGCCACCAGCTCATCACGCGATGCGAACCCCGCCACGTGCTCACGGAGGGACGCGTCGTCGACACCGAACCGCGCGCCGTACCCGTGCTCGAGGGTGATCCTCGCCCGCAGGTCGGCGTCGAGCAGAGGGATGTGATCCGGATGGATCGGGAGGCGGTGCTCGTTCTCCTTGGCCGAGGAGCCGATGACACCCAGCCCCAGCAACGTCATTTCTTCTTGCCCGGGTGGATCTTGTCGGAGAAGGTCTCCTCGGTCGCCTTGCTGCGCTTGTCGGCGCGCTTCTCCTTGATGGACTTGCCGGTCTTCTTGGACATGCTCTGGCGCGGCGACTTGTCGCTCATGGCGAGATCTCTCTGAGAGGAAGCCTGGATGGCTCCGGTCTCCGACAGTACGCGTCGGTCCCCGAGACCGGGCGATCACGACCCGCGCTGCGCCGCACGCCAGGCTCGCGGGGACGTCCCGGTCCAGCGCCGGAACGCATGCGAGAACGAGCTCTGCTCGACGTACCCGAGGAGCCCCGCGATCTGCGCGACGGACCGACCCGGATCGGCGAGCTGGTCGAGGGCCAGCTCCCGCCGCACGTCGTCGACCAGGCGCTCGAACACCAGCCCCTCCGCGGCGAGCCGCCGCTGCATCGTGCGCACGCTCACGAAGTGGTGTTCGGCGATCACCTGGAGGTTGCAGCCCCCGGTCGGGAGCAGCTCGCGGATCAGGGCCAGGATCTGGTGCTCGAGCGCGAGCCCCGACGACGCCACGATGCTGTCGAGGTAGCCGCTGACGATGGCGCGGATCTCCGGGTTGTTGCGCGGGATCGCCCGCTCCATGTCGGAGGCGAAGTAGTCGACGCCGTACGTCGTCCGCTCGAAGCGGACGGGGCAGCCGAAGACGCCGTCGTAGTACTCCTGGCCGAGCAGGGGCTGATGTGAGAAGTACACGCCCCGCAGCCGGGCCGACGGGCCGGCCAGAAGGGGCAGGATCTTCGTCGTGACAGCCAGGTTCCATTCCTGGAACTGCCGGCTGGGCACCACGGGCGGGATCTTGAGCGTGTAGTCGGTCCGTGGCCCGTCGACGGTGTCGACCAGGGCGATGCCGAAGGCCGAGAAGAGGCCGTTGAGATAACGGATGCCGGAGCGGTACGCCTCGCGGACGCTCGCGCAGTTGAGCGCCGCCACCATCACCGGGCCGATCGCGTCCTGCCCCTGGGCCAGGCCGACCCGGATGCCGAAGTCCGGGCACGAGCGCTCCTCCGCGACCGCCTCCATCAACCGCAGCAGTGGAATCGCCGGGATCAGCTCCTTGCCCTGGTCCGCGTGGCGCAGCGACACGTGGAACCGCCGCTCGTAGGCGGCCGGATCTCCGCCCAGCTGCTCGATGAGGTCGCCGAACCCGCTGACCACCCAAGCGCGCAGGTGCGGCTCACCCGCGGCTCTCCGCTCCACCGCCACGGGTGTCATCAGATCACAATTTCCTGTCGCCTCGTGACAAAACCCGGGCCCCACTCCGTTCCTACGCTCGACGCGATCCGACAAGCGGGTCCACGGCAGCACAGGAGTCCGAGATGGCGAAGTACCCCGTCGTTGTGTACGGCGCGAGCGGCTACACCGGCATGCTGGTGATGGACTGGTTGATCGACCAGGACATCCCGTTCACCGCGGTGGGCCGCGACGCCGGCCGCATCAAGGAGATGATGGCCGAGCGGGTCGTCCGGCTCGAGTCCGCGACCTACGAGATCATCGAGGCCGAGCACGACGTCGACGCTCTCGTCGGCGCGTTCACCGGCGCCACGGTCGTCTGCAACACCGTCGGACCGTTCAGCAAGTTCGGTCCCGTCGCCATCGAGGCGGCCCTCAGAGCCGGGTGCCACCACCTCGACACCACCGGCGAGCAGGGCTATGTGATGGCGATCCGCGAGCAGTTCGGGCAGCAGTACGCCGACGCCGGGCTGGTCCTGTGCCCCTCGCTGTCCTACATGCACACCATCGCCCAGATCGCCGCCGAGCTCACGCTCGAGACGCCAGGGATCGACTCGTTGGAGACCGCGAGCATCTGTCGCGGACCGCGCGAGGGATCCGGGGTGACCATCGGCTCGACCGCGTCGATCTTCGAGACCTTCCGCCACCCGCAGCACCACCTGTGGGACAACCGGCTCGTCGAGTGGGGCATGACCGACCACTTCGAGATCTCGGTGCCCGAGCTGCTCCGCCCGGCGCTCGCCCTGCCGTGGGGCGGCACCTCGCTCCCCGTCTTCTACCAGGACGACTCCCGGGTGCGCTTCTGCAGCTCGCTGACCAGCTTCTACGACAACCCCGCGATGCGGATGGTGCTGCTGTTCATCGAGCAGTGGGAGGCCGAGCTCAAGCACCTGCCGGTCGAGGCCCAGGACGCGGCGATCGCCCAGGTCGTCGCCTCGACGACGCCGGCGATGCCGCCGCGGGAGCGGACCACGCTCAACCGGTCCATCGACATCGCGATCGGCCGCGGTCAGCTCGCCGGCGTCCGCGCGAGCGTGTCCAGCGTGGCGCCGTACATCACCACGGGCGCGCTGCAGACCGCCGCGGCGATGAAGCTGATCGAGGGCGAGACCGACGCGGTCGGCTTCACCTCCGGCTGCAAGGCCTTCGGCCATCGCTACCTGCTCGGCTTCCTCGAGCAGCGCGGGCTGGCCCGCGCTTCGGTCGGCGAGCTCTGAGCATGGCCGTCATCGACTTCTTCGACCGCGGCTGGCGGATCCACCCGGACGGCATCGCCTACGTCCAGGACGAGCGCGTCCTCACCTTCCAGGAGGCCCGGGACCTCTCCTGCCGGATCGCCAACGCCTTGCTGGCCGACGGCCTCCCGCCGGGCACCAAAGGCGCGGTCTGGGCGGGCAACGACGTGACCGCCTGGCTCTGCACGCTCGGGATCTGGCGGGCGAACATGACCTGGATCCCGGTCAACGCGCGCAGTTCCGCCGCGGAGAACCTGCGGATCCTGGACGCCTTCGACTGCGAGATCGTCTTCTTCCAGGCCGAGTTCGCGCCACTGCTCACCGATCTGCGCGAGGACCTGCCGAACGTGCGCCGCTGGATCTGTCTCGATGGTGACGTCGACGGCGCGACCGCCCTCGACGTCTGGCTCGACGGCCGGCCCGCGACCGACCCCGCACTCGCCGTCGACCTCGACGACGTGGTCGCGGTGTCCCCGACCGGCGGCACCACCGGCACGCCGAAGGGCGTGATGAACACCCACCGCAGCATGCAGACCTTCGTCGCCCACTTCCTGATGGCCTTCCCGTACGGGGCCGAGGAGCGGCCGGTGAACCTCGCGGCCGCGCCGATGACGCACACCGCGGGGGTGCTCTCGCTACCCACCACCGCACGCGGCGGCACCGTCGTGGTGGTGAGCAGTCCCCAGCCCGACCTGCTGCTCGCGGAACTCGTCAAGCAGCAGGTGACCGAGCTCTTCCTGCCACCGACCGTGATCTACCGGCTGATCGAGGCCCCTGGCATCGATCAGGTCGACTTCTCCTCGCTGAAGTACTTCCTGTACGGCGCGGCGCCGATGTCGGTGCAGAAGCTGAAGAAGGCCATCGAGGTCGTCGGCCCGGTGCTGGCGGGCGGCTACGGTCAGACCGAGGCGCCCGCGTCGATCGCCTTCCTGCCGCCCGCCGAGCACTTCCAGGAGGGCGCGGTCGCCTCCGACGAGCGCCTCTCCTCGGTCGGGCGCCCCAGCCCACTGGGCCGGGTCGAGATCCTGGATGACACCAGCCGGGTCCTCGGGCCGGGCGAGACCGGTGAGATCTGCGTGCGCGGCGACCTGGTGATGAAGGGCTACTACAAGGACCCCGAGCAGACCGCGGCGGCGATCGTCGACGGCTGGCTGCACACCGGCGACATCGGGCATCTCGACACCGATGGCTACCTGCACATCACCGATCGCAAGAAGGACATGATCATCACGGGCGGCTTCAACGTCTACCCGAGCGAGGTCGAGCAGGTCATCTGGTCGCACCCCTCCGTGCAGGACTGCGCGGTGATCGGTGCGCCGGACGAGCAGTGGGGCGAGGTGGTCACGGCCGTCGTCGAGCTCAACCCGGGCGAGTCGGTGCCCCCCGAGGAGCTGATCGCGCTCTGCAAGGGCCGGCTCGGGTCCGTGAAGGCACCCAAGCGTGTCGACTTCGTCGCCGCACTCCCGCGCAGCGCCGCCGGCAAGGTGCTGAAGAAGGACCTGCGCGCCACCTACTGGGCCGGCGCCGAGCGCGCCGTCTGAGCCGAAGGAGACCTCTCATGACATCACTCGCAGGCAAGGTCGCCGTCGTCACCGGCGCCGGGTCGGGGATCGGCCGTGCGCTCGCCGTCGAGCTCGCGCGCCGCGGCGCCCGGGTCGCCATCTCCGACATCGACATCGCGGGGCTCGAGGAGACCCGGACCCGGTGCGGTGGCGCGGACGTCCGCACGTACAAGCTCGACGTCTCCGTCGCCGAGGAGTTCGCCACTCACGCCGCGGAGGTGATGCAGGACTTCGGCACCGTGCATCTGGTCTTCAACAACGCGGGTGCGACGCTCATCGGCACGCTCGACCACACCGAGATCGAGGAGATCGACTGGCTGCTGGGCATCAATCTCCGCGGTGTCGTCTGCGGCACCAAGGCGTTCCTGCCCACCATGCTGGCGCAGCGCGAAGGCTGGATCGTCAACATCTCCAGCATCTTCGGGCTGGTCGGCTACGGCGGGCAGTCGGCCTACAACATCACCAAGTTCGGCGTCCGTGGTCTCACCGAGGCCCTCTGGTCGGAGCTCGAGGGCACCGGCGTCGAGGCCGTGCTGGTGCATCCCGGCGCGATCGACACGAACATCGAGCGGGCCGCGCGGCACACCGTCAACGCCGGCCGTGTCGAAGCAGACCTGGCCGCGAAGACCAGCAGCATGCTGGTCACCCCGCCGGAGGTCGTCGCCGGCAACATCCTCGACGGGATCGAGAACGGCCGGCGCCGGATCCTCACCGGCAAGTACTCCCGGTCGATCTTCTGGCTCGCCCGGCTGATGCCCAACCGGTACCCCGCTGTCCTGAAGCGGCTGGTCTGAGACCGACGATGACCGAGGTCTACATCGCCGGCATCGCCATGACGGTCTTCGGCCGGCACCCCGAGCGGACCCTCGACGACCTCGCCGGCGAGGCGCTGCGCGGAGCGCTGACGGACGCCGGCTGCACGTCCGACGACCTGGGCGCCGCCTACTACGCGGGCGTGACGAACGGCCCGCTCCAGGGGCAGCTCGCAATCCCCGGCCAGGTCGTGCTCAGCAGGATCGGCGTCGAGGGCATCCCCATCTTCAACGTCGAGAACGCCTGCGCGTCGGGGAGCACCGCCGTGCACCTGGCGATCCAGAGTCTCCGCGCGGGCAACACCGACGTGGCCCTGGCGTTGGGCGCCGAGAAGATGAACATCGCGGACCGGCCGCGGGCACTCGCGCTGTTCGAGGCAGGCTGGGATGTCGCGCGGGCCGACGCCAACTACGAGACGCTGATGTGCCTGGGCTCGGGCGTGACTCCGCCGGAGGGCTCGGAGTCCGAGCGACCCTACAGCCGGTTCATGTCGGTGTACGCCGCCCTGTCGCGTCACCACATGGCGACCTGGGGAACCACCCCACGCCAGATCGCGGCGGTGTCGGCCAAGAACCACCAGCACTCGGTGCACAACCCGTACTCGCAGTTCCGCACGCCGTACACCGTCGAGGAGATTCTGGCCGCACCTCCCATCACGTATCCGCTCACCCTCCCCATGTGCGCGCCGATGTCGGACGGCGCCGCCGCCGTGGTGCTGTCCACCGAGGACGGCCTGGCACGGATCGCGGCCGACAGGTCACGCGCGGTTCGCGTCGCCGCCAGCGTGGTGCGCAGCTTCACCCACCGCACGGCCGAGGAGTTCGGGCAGAGCGTCGGCCGGCTCGCCGCCCTGCAGGCGTACGACGCCGCGAGGCTGGGACCGGACGACATGGATGTGGCTGAGGTCCACGACGCATCCGCGATGGGCGAGATCATCCAGGCCGAGAACCTCGGGCTGGCCCCCGTCGGGGACGGGGGCGCTGCCGCCGAACGCGGCGACTTCACGATCGGCGGACGGATCCCGATCAACCCCTCCGGCGGCCTGGAGTCGAAGGGCCATCCCCTCGGCGCCACCGGCATCGGTCAGCTCTTCGAGCTGACCACGCAATTGCGAGGCGAGGCCGGTCCCCGTCAGGTCGACGGCGCCCGCTGCGCCGTCCAGGAGAACGGCGGCGGCCTGATCGGCGTCGAGGAAGCCTCGGTCGCCGTGCATGTCCTCGTCAAGCCCTGATCCATCAACCTATGGAGGACCCCGTGTCCGCACACCAGGCCCGGATCCTGTTCCGCACCGCCGCGTTGTTCAACCTCGCGGCCGTCCTGCTCTTCCTTCCGGCGCTCGGGCTCGCCGACCGGCTCGCGCTGCGACCCGCGCCCGCCGACACGGCCTTCGAACACATCGCGATCGCGGCGATCGGCCTGTTCGGACTCGGCTACTGGATGGCTGCCGGTGCGCCCGAGCGCCACCGCGGCATCATCCAGCTCGGCCTCGCCGGCAAGGTCGCGGTCGTCGCCATCGTCATCGGCCACTTCCTCGCCGGGTCCGCGAACGGCCGCCTGGCCGGTGTCGTCGCGGGAGACGTGGTCTTCAGTGTGCTGTTCGCCCGCTACCTGATCCTGACTCGGGTCGAGGCGCGGCACGGCGACGGCTAGCGGCCGGTCCAGCGCGGTTCCCGCCGCTCGAAGAACGCCGCGACCCCCTCGACGACATCCGCGGAGGCCAGCAGCCGCTCGTGCGCGGCGTGGCTGGCCGCCCAGCTCACGGTCTCGTCGCCGTTGATCTCGTCGTGCGCCAGCGCCAGCGCCGCACGTACGGCGAGCGGTGCGTTGCCGCTGATCGTGGCGGCCGTGCCGAGGGCGATGTCGAGGGTCGTGCCCGGCTCGACGAGCCGGTTGACGAATCCGAGCCGCTCGGCGCGGACGGCGTCGATCGGCTCACCGGTCAGCAGCATCTCGCGGGCGACATTGGCGGGCAGCACCCGCGGCGCGCGGAAGACGCCGCCGAAGTCGGGCAGCAGCCCCCGCTTCACCTCCGGGAAGCCGAAGGTCGCCGTGCGTGAGGCGACGACGATGTCACAGCACAGCACCAGCTCCAGGCCGCCGCCCAGCGCGTAGCCCTCGACAGCGGCGACGAGCGGCTTGGGCCGGCTGCGCGACATGATCCCGGCGATCCCGCCGCGCTCGGTCGGCTCCCCCGGCCCCTCGGCGAGGTCGGCGCCCGCGGAGAACACCTCCGGCCCGCCGGTCAGGACGCCGCACCACAGGTCGTCGTCGTCCTCGAGCAGGTTGAGCGCCTCGTCGAGGCCCCGGGTCACGGCACCGTTGATGGCGTTGCGCTTGGCCGGTCGGTCCAACCCGATCACGAGCGTGCGGTCGACGCGGATGGTCTGGACGGCGGGGCTGGCCGGTGCGTCGGCGGTCTCGGTCATGCACGACAATCTAGGGATGCCCATGGAGATGTTCATCCACGACGAGGTCCCGACCGACGAGGTCGAGCGTCGCGAGAAGGCCCTCTCCGCCCTCGCCGACTCGGTGCGCGACCTCGTCGACGCCACCATCCGCAGCACCGTCGCCGACGAGGAGCTGGCGGCCGTGCGGGCCGAGGTCGACGGCCTCGTCGCCCGGCTGCGCGTCGCACAGCTGCCCGGACCCGCGGGCGTCCGGTTCAACTCCGAGGGCCGCAGCTGGAACTGGGGCAACGCGGTCGTGGGCCGGGGCAACGCGGTCGCGCCGCCGGTCGACATCGTGCACGACGCCTTCGGCAGCGCGTACGCCGAGATGACGCTCGGGGCGGCGTACGAGGGACCTCCCGGGATGGTGCACGGCGGCGTCTCCGCGCTGATGCTCGACCAGATCATGGGCGAGACCGCGAGCGGCTTCAAGCGCCTCACGATGACCGGCACCCTCACCCTGCGCTACCGCCGACCCCTGCCCCTCGGACCGGTCCGGATGGAGGCCCGGATCGCCGGCGAGGAGGGCCGCAAGATCACCGTCGAGGCGCGGATCGGCGTGCCGGGCGAGGACGCCGCGGTCGAGGCGTCCGGGCTGTTCCTCATCCCGAAGTGGGCCCCGCTCGACGAGACCGAGCAGGGCTGGTCGCGCTCCGCCGAGGGCTAGGCGCCGGGTCGGTCGACGAGGTCGACCAGGCGCTGCGGCGCCTGCAGGCAGAACGAGTCGGTGAGCAGCTCGCCGAGCTCCTCCCAGTCGGTGTCGTCGTCGATCAGCAGGCCGACGACGTTGCCGCCCCACTCCGCCTTGAAGTACGGCGCACCGAGGTGCCGGAACGCCATCACCTCCTCCGGCTCGGCGCGGAAGACGATGCGGAACAGCTGGTCCTCACCGCCGAAGACGTGCGCGACCGTGGCGGTCGTGCCCGCCACGCGCCAGCGCACGCCGACCCAGGCGTCCTCCTCACGGCACTGCGGCAGCCGGGCGAAGATCGCGCGCAGGCGCGCGACGTAGGCGCCGGGGACGTCGGGACGGGTCGGGCGGGCCACGACACGAAATCTCCCACACCGCGCCGACATAGCCGCCGTGCGCCGAAGATCATGGGTTCGCTCCGCGACCGATGGGTAGGGGCTGTCCCGGTGAGGCCCCACCAAGGCGAGCCTCGATCCGACTGAGGAGACACACGAGACATGCGCACACGAATCCCCGGCCTGCTTCTGGCGGCGACCGTCGGGCTCTCCGGGCTGCTGACTGCCTGTGGCAGTGACGACGCGGACAAGCCCGACGCCGAGGAGAAGACCTCACAGACCACCGAGTCCGAGGAGACCGACGCCAGCGACGCGCCCGAGAGCGAGGGCGAGGAGGCTCCCGAGGCCGACGGCGACAAGCCGTCCCGCGACGACGTCGTCGCCGGGTACAGCGACATCGTGAAGGAGACCAGCGAGCAGGCCGGTATCGACATGCCCGAGGGTGTCGTCGAGAAGGTCCTCTCCTGCTTCATCGACGAGGTCTACGACGACGCGTCGGCGAAGACCCTGCAGGCCCTGGCCGACGGCGACCCCACCGGCATCGACCCGGCCGACGTCGAGCTGTTCACCAGCGCGCAGACCACCTGCCAGCAGGCGGCGATGGGCTGAGCACCGACATCCGTCGGTCAGCGGCGCCGGTCCCTCGGGGCCGGCGCCGCTGGCGTGTCCGGCGGGAGTGGGGTTGTGTCGTACCGCTTTGATGGGGTGTCGACATGGTCAGTGAAGAGGCGGTGACGGGTCTGGAGGACCTGTCGACGGTCGGGGTGCTCGACTTCGTCGAGGCTGCTCACGCCGCCCGCCTGGAGGCCGAGCGGGACATCCTGCGGGCGGCGTACCAGTGGGCGGTGCTGCACCACCCCGACCGCCTCCCGGCCTCGGATCACCGCGGCCGTGCCCGGGCCAAACGGGCTGGTGGGGTCGGGACCCCGCCGGTCACCGAGCACGCCGCGGCCGTCTTCGGCGCCCGGGTCCAGACCAGCCCCTACGGCGCACGCAGGTTGATCGCCGACGCGGTCGACCTCCAGTTGCGCCTCCCCCAACTGTGGGCCGGGATCGAGGCCGGCACCGTC
>NZ_JAVFWN010000019.1 GCF_030929495.1 Nocardioides sp. LHD-245
ACCCTTCGAGCTTCTCCCGGTCACCATCACGCAGCACCAATGCAGGGGCAGGACGATTCGCCATGCTCCCATGATTTCAGAATCCAAACTGTTCAAGAACTAACGACACGCGACACTAGGGGGCGTGCTCGAGGGTCGTCGATCTCAGCGACCAGGAGGCCCTACTCAGGCGCAGCCTCGTCGGTCACTTCTTCCCGGTCGATGAGGTCTTCTTGGCCGTGGCCTTCTTGGTCGCGGCGGCCTTCTTGGTCGCGGCGGCCTTCTTGGCGGGAGCCTTCTTCGCCGGGGCCTTCTTGGCAGCCGCCTTCTTGGCCGGGAGGACCGCCGCCGGCGGTCGCTTGAGCCCGGTCGGCTGCTCGGCCGCCCGGCCGTCGAGCAGTGGCCGCAGGAAGTGACCGGTGTGGCTGCCCGGCGTCGCGGCGATGTCCTCGGGGGTGCCCTCCGCGACCACGGTGCCCCCACGCGAGCCGCCCTCGGGGCCCATGTCGATCAGCCAGTCGGCGGTCTTGATCACGTCGAGGTTGTGCTCGATGACCAGGACCGTGTTGCCCTTGTCGACCAGTCCGGACAGGACGCCGAGCAGCTTGCGGATGTCATCGAAATGCAGGCCGGTGGTCGGCTCGTCGAGGACGTAGACGGTGCGGCCGGTGGAGCGCTTCTGCAGCTCGGCGGCGAGCTTGACCCGCTGCGCCTCGCCACCGGAGAGGGTGGTCGCCGGCTGACCGAGCCGGACGTACCCGAGCCCGACCTCGGTCAGCGTCTTCATGTGCCGCGCGATCGGCGGCACGGCGGCGAAGAACTCCTGGGCCTCCTCGATCGGCATGTCGAGGACCTCGGCGATGGTCTTGCCCTTGTAGTGCACCTCGAGGGTCTCGCGGTTGTAGCGGGCACCGTGGCAGACCTCGCACGGGACGTAGACGTCCGGCAGGAAGTTCATCTCGATCTTGATCGTGCCGTCGCCGGCGCACGCCTCGCAGCGGCCGCCCTTGACGTTGAACGAGAACCGGCCCTGCTGGTAGCCGCGCATCTTGGCCTCGGGCGTCTGCGCGAACAGCTTGCGGACGTGGTCGAACACGCCGGTGTACGTCGCCGGGTTGGACCGCGGAGTGCGGCCGATCGGCGACTGGTCGACGTGGATCACCTTGTCGACGTGCTCGAGGCCGGTGATCTTCTGGTGCCGGCCCGGGATCGCGCGGGCGTTGTAGATCTGCTTGGCCAGCGAGGTGTAGAGGATGTCGTTGACCAGGGTGGACTTGCCGGAGCCGGAGACGCCGGTGACCGCTGTGAAGACGCCCAGCGGAAAGGCGACGTCGACGTCCTTGAGGTTGTGCTCGCGGGCGCCGATGACCTTGAGCTCGCGCCCCTTGGTGCGGGGGCGACGCACGGCGGGCACGGGGATCTCGCGGCGTCCGGAGAGGTACTGGCCGGTCATCGAGTCGGGGTGCTCCAGCAGGTCCTTGACCGTGCCGGAGTGGACGACCTGACCGCCGTGCTCGCCGGCGCCCGGACCGATGTCGACGATCCAGTCGGCGACCCGGATGGTGTCCTCGTCGTGCTCGACGACGATGAGCGTGTTGCCGAGGTCCTTGAGCCGGACCAGGGTCTCGATCAGCTTCTGGTTGTCGCGCTGGTGCAGGCCGATGGACGGCTCGTCGAGGACGTAGAGGACGCCGACCAGGCCGGCCCCGATCTGGGTCGCGAGCCGGATCCGCTGCGCCTCGCCACCCGAGAGCGAGCCCGAGGGCCGGTCGAGGGAGAGGTAGTCGAGACCGACGTCGAGGAGGAAGTTGAGGCGCTCCTGGATCTCCTTGAGCACCCGCTCGCCGATCTGCCGCTCCCGCGCGGACAGGTCGAGGTCGGCGAGATAGGCGGCCGCCTCGTTGATCGGCAGGGCGCACACCTCGGCGATGTTCTTGCCGCCGCGGTCGCGGGGCCCGAGGGTGACCGACATCGAGACCGGCTTGAGCCGGCTGCCGGCGCAGACCGGGCACGGCACCTCGCGCATGAAGCCCTCGAAGCGCTCCCGGCTGGTGTCGCTCTCGGCCTCGCGGTGGCGGCGCTCGACGTAGGTGCGGACGCCCTCGAAGTCGGCGTAGTAGGAGCGCTCGCGACCGTAGCGGTTGCGGGTGACGACGTGCACCTTGGTCGCGTGGCCCTCGAGGATCGCCTTGCGAGCCTTGGGCGAGAGCTGCTCCCAGGGCGTGTCGACGTCGAAACCCAGCTCGTCGCCCAGGGCGATCAGCAGGCGGCCGAAGTAGTCGGCGACATGGGCGTGGCTCCACGGCTGCAGCGCGCCCTCGGCGAGCGTCGCGGTCGGGTCGGGCACGACCAGCTCGGGGTCGACCTCCATCCGCGTGCCGAGGCCGGTGCAGGCCGGGCAGGCGCCGAACGGCGAGTTGAAGGAGAACGACCGCGGCTCCAGGTCGTCGGTCTCGATCGGGTGGTCGTTGGGGCAGGCCATCTTCTCGGAGAACTTGAGCTCCTGGCCGCCGTCGACGAGGTCGAAGACGACGAGGCCGCCGGCGAGGCCGAGCGCGGTCTCGACGGAGTCGGTCAGCCGGCGCTTCGCCGACTCCTTGACCGCGAGCCGGTCGACGACGACCTCGATCGTGTGCTTGAGCTTCTTGTCCAGGGTCGGCGGGCTGTCGAGATTGTGGGTCTCGCCGTCCACTCTGACCCGGGAGAAGCCCTGGGTCTGCAGCTGGCGGAAGAGCTCGACGTACTCGCCCTTGCGACCCCGGACGACCGGTGCCAGCACCTGGAACCGGGTGCCGTCCTCGAGGGTGAGCATCCGGTCGACGATCTGCTGGGGCGTCTGTCGCTCGATCGGCGCGCCGCAGGTCGGGCAGTGCGCGCGACCGGCACGGGCGTAGAGCAGCCGGAGGTAGTCGTAGACCTCGGTGATCGTGCCGACCGTCGAGCGCGGGTTCTTGGACGTCGACTTCTGGTCGATCGAGACCGCCGGCGAGAGGCCCTCGATGAAGTCGACGTCGGGCTTGTCCATCTGGCCGAGGAACTGGCGGGCGTACGCCGACAGCGACTCGACGTAGCGCCGCTGGCCCTCGGCGAAGATCGTGTCGAACGCCAGGCTCGACTTGCCGGAGCCGGAGAGCCCGGTGAACACGATCAGGGAGTCGCGGGGAAGGTCGATCGAGACGTCCTTGAGGTTGTGCTCGCGCGCCCCACGGATGATCAGCTGATCGGTCACTGCAGTCCTCTTGCGTCGGTGGTCGAGCCTGTCGAGACCCTTCGAACAAGTGTTCGTCATCGTACGTCGGCAGGCAAGTCGCCACGCACGGGAACAGCCTCTCACCCACCACCGACAGCCCCACGGTCCGCGCTCCCCGCCCAGGCATGATGGGGCCGTGACCTCTCTCACCGCCGCAACCGAGCGGCTCCTCACCACGGCCCGGGCCCTGCCTGCCGACGGCTGGGCCACCCCCTCACTGTGCACCGGCTGGAGTCGCGCCCACGTGCTCGCCCACCTGGCGCTCAACGCGGAGGCGCTCGCCGGCGTGCTCCGCGGCATCCGGGACGGTCGGCCGACGGCGATGTACGCCTCCGACGGCGCCCGCGACGGTGACATCGACGTGCTGGCCGCCGAGCCTCCGGCGGCCGTGCTCGACCGGCTCGTCGCCGGCTCCGCGGCGCTGGCCGAGGTCACCGGCGTCTCGGCCGGCCTGGCCCCGGGCACCACCTTCGAGCGGACCCCGGGCGGCCAGCTGATGCCGGCGGACGGCGTACCGGGACTGAGGCTGCGGGAGGTCGAGATCCACCACGCCGACCTCGACGCGGGCTACTCCGCCGCCGACTGGCCGCCGGCCACCGCGATCGCGTTCCTCGGCCATGACGCCGCGCGGTACGACGGCCCCGGCTTCCACGTGGTCGCGACCGACGAGCCGGCCCGCTGGGCCTTCGGCTCCCCCACCGCGAACGCGCCGACGGTCAGCGGCCCCCTCGGCGCCCTCGCCTGGTGGGCGACGGGCCGCGAGCCCGCGGCAGTACTGTCGAGCACGACCGGAACGCTGCCGAGCCTGGAGGGACGATGAGCTACACCGGAGAGGTCACGGTCGGCGGCCCCGCCGACGTGCGCGAGCTGGCCGGCCTGACCATCACCAAGGTCGCCGTCGACGAGAAGATGTCGAACAACTGCTACCTGCTGCGCTGCCACGACTCGGGCGAGCAGGTGCTGATCGACGCCGCCGCCGCGCCCGAGACACTGCTGCCCCTCGTCGGCGACGCCGGCCTCACCGCCGTGGTCACCACCCACCAGCACTGGGACCACCACCGCGCGCTCGCCGAGGTCGTCGGCGCGACCGGCGCGAGCGTTGTCGCGGGCGAGCCCGACGCCGACGCCATCAACCAGCAGACCGGCGTGACCGTGGACCGCCGGGTCGCCGACGGCGACACGGTGGCCGTCGGCTCGTGTGTGCTGGAGGTGATCCGGATCACCGGCCACACCCCCGGCTCGATCTGCCTGCTCTACCGCGACCCCGAGGGCCACCCCCACCTGTTCACCGGCGACTCCCTCTTCCCCGGCGGCGTCGGCAACACCTTCGGCGACGCCGACGCGTTCACGACCCTGGTCGACGACGTGGAGGCCAAGCTGTTCGGCACGCTGCCCGACGACACCTGGTTCTACCCCGGCCACGGCAACGACGGAACCATAGGTTCCGAGCGTCCGCACTTGGCCGAGTGGCGCGAGCGGGGCTGGTGACCGGCTCGCTGGAGGAGCAGGTCGCCCTGTACGGCGACGACGGCCGCCCGACCGGCGCAGTGGTCCCCCGCTCGCAGATGCGGGCCCGGAACCTCCGCCACGCGGCGACGCTGATCGTCGTGCGCAACAGCAGGGGCGAGGTCTACGTCCATCGACGCACGGACACCAAGGACGTCTTCCCGGGGCGCTACGACTTCGCGGCCGGCGGCGTGCTCCAGGCCGGCGAGGAGCCGTACGACGCCGCGGTCCGCGAGGCGGCCGAGGAACTGGGCGTCAGCGGCGTCGAGCTGGAGCCGCTCGGTGAGGCCGACTACGCCGACGAGCACACGACGTACCACGCGTTCGCCTACACCTGCGTCTACGACGGCCCGATCACCTGGCAGCCCGAGGAGGTCGCCTGGGGCGCGTGGGTCGGGGTGGAGCGGCTGCGCGAGATGGTGACGAGGCTGCCGTTCGTGCCGGACACACTGGCGGTGCTGGGCGACCGGCTCATGCCGGAGGCGTGAACCTCCCGCGGGCGGCCGTGACCTCGTCACGGATCACGCAGCCGACCACATGGTCGTTGACCAGGCCCATCGCCTGCATGAAGGCGAACATCGTGGTGGGCCCCACGAACTTCCAGCCGCGCTTCTTGAGGTCCTTGGACAGGGCCGTCGCGGCCGGCGAGGTGGTGAGGGTCTGCGGCTCCGCCAGGTCGGCGGTCGCCGGCTCGAAGCCCCACAGGTAGGCGGCGAGCGATCCGTGCTCGGCGACGGTCTCCAGCGCGCGCGCCGCGTTGTTGACCGTCGCCTCGATCTTGCCGCGGTGGCGCACGATGCCGGCGTCGGCGAGCAGCCGCTCGACGTCGCTCTCGTCGTAGCCGGCCACGACCCGGAAGTCGAAGTCGGCGAAGGCCGCGCGGAAGGCGGGGCGCTTGACCAGGATGGTGCGCCAGCTCAGCCCCGCCTGGAATCCCTCGAGGCTGATCTTCTCGAACAGCCGCCGGTCGTCGGCGACGGGGAAGCCCCACTCGGCATCGTGGTAGGGCAGCTCAACGGGCGACAGGGACCACGGACAGCGAGGCAGACCATCGGGCCCGGCAGCGGCAGCGTTCATGCGCAGACCCTCCCACGGGCCGCCGACACGCCCTACAGTCCCGGCATGGAGTTCAGCGCGAGGCAGGTCCGGGCGATGGGCCTCATCGCCGACACGTTCGCGTCCGGCGGCGACGAGGTGCCGTCGCCGACGGAGACCGGGGCGCATGAGTTGGCTCTGCGGATCGCGGCGGCGAATCCCCGCACGAAGGAGCTGCGCCAGCTGCGCGCGCTCCTCGACGCGTGGGACAGCCGGGCGCTCGGCCTGGCCCTCACCGGGCGGCCGCAGCGCTTCTCCGAGCTGGACCGTGCCGGGCGCGAACGGGTCCTGCTCTCGCTCTCCGACAGCCGGGTCGGCGCCAAGCGAGTGCTCTTCCAGGGGCTCAAGACCGCGTCCCTGCTCCCCTACTACATGACCGGCGGCCCGCCGTTGTGGGACGGCCTCGGCTACTCCGGCCCTCTCGGCCTCCGCCCCGACCCGCCCGCACCGGTCATCCGGCCGACGCCGATCACCCACGACACCGCGATGAGCTGCGACGTGGTGGTCGTCGGCTCCGGCGCGGGCGGCGGCACGGCCGCCGGTGTCCTCACCGCGGCGGGGCTGGACGTGGTCGTCCTCGAGGCCGGTGGGATGCACGACGAGCGCCACTTCGACGGCGGCGAGGAGACCGGATTCCTGGAGCTCTACGCGCTCAGTCCCCAGTCGACGGCCGAGGGCCAGCTCGCGCTGCTCGCCGGGCGCGGGCTCGGCGGCGGCACCGTCGTCAACTACACGACCTCCTTCCGCACCCCCGACCACGTGCGCGAGGAATGGGCCGGCCACGGTGTGCCGCAGTTCGCGACCGAGGAGTACGCCGCCTCGATGGATGCCGTGTGCGCTCGGCTCGGCGTCAACACCGACCACGACCGGGCCGCACCGCGCGACGCGATCCTGGAGCGCGGCGCCCGCGCCCTCGGCTGGGACGTGGCCGCGATGCCGCGCAATGTCGTCGGCTGTGACCAGGACGTCGAGTGCGGCCGGTGCGGGATGGGCTGCCGCCTCGGCGCGAAGCAGTCGACGGCGAAGACCTGGCTCGAGGACGCCGCCCGCACGGGCGCCCGGATCTGCACCGGCGTCACCGTCCGCACCGTCGTCACCAGCTTCGGGCGAGCCACGGGCGTCGAGGGTGTCACCGCCGAGGGGCACCAGGTCCGGGTCCGGGCGCGCGCGGTGGTCGTCGCCGCCGGCGCGGTCCAGACACCTGCCCTGCTCCAGCGCAGCGGCCTCACCAATCCCCAGATCGGCCGCCATCTCCGCCTGCATCCCGCCACGGCCGTGTGGGGCCGGATGGAGGAGCCCGTCGACGGCTGGACCGGCGCCATGCAGAGCAGGTACGTCGACGCGCTCACCGACCTCGACGGCCGCGGCTACGGCGTCCTCTTCGAGACGGCTCCACTCACGCCCGCCTTCGGCACCGGCTTCGTCAACTGGCGCGGCTCCGACGACTTCCGGCGCCGGATGACCGAGCTGCGGCACACCCTCGGCGTCGCGGTGATCGTGCGCGACCGCGATCCCGGCGGCACGGTGCGGATCGACCGGCACGGCGAGCCCGTCGTCCGCTACCGGCTCTCGCCGCCCGACACCGAGCACCTGATCCAGGGGCTCGTGGGCGGCGCCCGGATCGCGGAGGCCGCGGGGGCACGCTGGATCGCCTCGACCCACCACCGCACGGTCAGCTACGAGCCCGGCGTACGCGGCTCCGCGGCGGGCTTCGAACGGGACCTGCGCTCCGCCGGGGCCGCGCCGGCCACCCTCGCGCTCGCCGCGCTCCACATCATGGGCAGCGCGCGGATGGGCGGCTCCGCCGCCACCTCGGCGCTCGACCCCGACGGCCGGACCTGGGAGATCGAGGGCCTGTACGTCGCCGACGGCTCCTGCTTCCCGACCGCCTCGGGCGTCAATCCGATGATCTCGATCGAGTCGATCGCCCACATGACGGCCACTCGACTCGCCGCGCGGCTGACCTGAGCGGTCCGAACCCGCGCGAGACGGATGTAACGGGCCGCGCCGCTGGCGACATGTACCGGGTGACGAACGATTCGACCCACGAAGGAGCGTCACCCATGACCCTCGCCCGCACCGCCGCCGCGGCGGCCGTCCTCGCCCTCGGCATCACCGTCGCGCCGCTCGCCGGCGCCGTCGCCGCACCACCGACGGACACCCCGTGCGCCAAGGAGCAGGGCCAGCTCGACAAGGCCCAGGCGAAGCTCGAGTCGCTGACCGCGAAGCTGGCCACCAAGAAGGAGGCGATCGCCGAGGCCAAGGCCGAGGCGAAGGCGTCCGAGACGGCCCAGGAGAAGCGGTCCGCCCGGGCCGCCGTGGCCAGCGCCAAGGAGAAGAAGGCCCAGGTCAAGAAGGCGAAGAAGTTCCAGGTCCAGCGCGTCGCGCACGCCCAGGAGCGGCTCGACAAGTGCCTGGCCAAGACTCCGGCGCCCGCGCCGGCACCGGCCGCCTGACCGGCCCACCGGAGGCCACCGAGACCGACGGCCGCCGGCTGCATCCTAGGGGGGTGCAGCCGGCGGCCGTTGTCGTCTCTCCCCATGCTCGGCCGGCTGCGGTGGGAACGGCGGGCGAGGAGGCATAGGGAGCGACAGAAGGAGCGACGCGCTCGCGCCGATCTAGGAGTAGCTGACCTTGACCGTGTCCGTCAACGGCACGGACTGGCAACCGAGGCGGATGCCGTCGTCCAGATCGTCCTTGTCGAGCACGTCGTTGTAGAGCATCCTGACGTCGCCGTCGACGAGCCGGATGGCACAGGCCGAGCACTCGCCCTCGCGGCAGGAGTACGGCGCCTTGACGCCCTTGCTCTCGAGGAAGTCGAGGAGCTTGGTGCGCGGATCCCAGTCGTCGAAGGTGTAATCCTGGCCGTCGAGCTCGACCTCGAGCTTGACCGGGCCGGCCGGGGCGTCCGCGAAGACGTCGGCGCCGGGGCCGTCGTCGTCGGACTCGGCGAGCGCGATCTCGCTCTCCGCCCGCTGGAGCTCCTCGAGGTCGCCGAACGGGTTGCCCCCCAGCGAGACGAACTTCTCCTGGTGCCGCAGGCTGCGCGGGACCTCGAGCTCCTTGAGCACGGTGGTCACCATCTTCATGAAGGGCGCGGGACCGCAGACGAACGAGTCGAAGCCGCCGTACGCCGAGGCGAAGACCCTCATCTGCGCGTCGGTCGGGATGCCCTGGACGGACTCGAGCCAGTGGATCACCTGGAGCCGGTCGGGGTGCTCGGCCGCGAGCCGGGTCAGCTCGGCGGCGAAGATCACCGAGCTCTCGTCGCGGTTGGCGTAGAACAGCACGATCCGGCCCTTGCCCTCGGCCAGCGCGGTGCGGGTGATCGACATGACCGGCGTGATCCCGGACCCGCCGGCGAACAGCAGCAGGTCCGCGTCGAGCGACGAGGGCGTGAAGATGCCCGAGGGCGGCAGCACGCGCAGCGTGTCGCCGACGGCGAGATGGTCGCAGATCCAGTTGGAGGCGTACCCGTCGGCGGTGCGCTTGACGGTGACGGTCAGCGGCCCGCCGTCGTGGGGGCTGCTGGACAGCGAGTAGCACCGCGCCGCGATGCCGGTCCGGTCGCTCGGCACCGCCACGGTCAGGAACTGGCCGGGCTTGTAGTCGAACCGCTCCTCCGCGCCGTCGGGCACGGCGAAGCTGATCGACTTCGCGTCGGCGGTCTCCTCGACCACACCGACGACGTCAAGGACGAAGGACTCGATGTCCACGGAACTCCCTATCGAGACTGTTGCTGGAAGGACGGGGTCAGTACCCGTCGTACGCACCGATCGGGACATCGCCGGCCCGAACTGCCTCGTCGATGCTAGCCATCAACCGGGGGCACGGCTTGTGCACGTCCCGCCCTCCGGGAGCCTCGCCTCGTCGCTGGAACTCTTGACAGTCCGACCGGGACTGTCCGGTCCACTGCACGGACGTCTGATGGTCGCTGTTCTTCTTGACCCGGACCCGGGCCAGGCAGTCCAGGCAGGCCACCTCGACCAGGCGGTCCTCGGTGTAGCGCCGGAGGTCGGCGAGGGTCTCCTCGCGGGTGGGGACGAAAGATGCCATCCGGATCGGCCCGTCAGGCGTCGGCAGGCGCCGCGGCGTCGGCCGCGGCGCGCTTGGCCAGGTTCTCGGCGACCTCGGCGTGCCAGTACTCGTTGGCCTTCGTGGTGTCGACCTCGAACTCGAACCGGTCGACCATCTCGGGCTTGACGTCGGCGACGTCGACGTAGAACTGCTCGTACCACCGGCGCAGCTGGTAGACCGGGCCGTCCTCCTCGCAGAGCAGCGGGTTCTGGACGGCGACCTTGTTCTCCCAGATCGCGACGTCCTGCAGGAAGCCGTCGCCGAAGGACTCCGTGTAGCGCTCGGCGATGTAGGCGCAGGTCTTGTCGTCGAGCCCCTCGGGCTTGCGCACGCTGATGCCGTACTGCAGCGTGAACGACTCGGGCCCGGTCGGGATGTGGCAGTTGATCAGGATGACCTCGGTGACGAAACCCTTGTAGTCCACCTCGAGCCAGTTGATCATGTACGCCGGTCCGTAGTAGGTCGCGACCGACTTGAGCATCGAGTTCTCGTCGCCGTACCCGCTGCCGCCCGAGGTGTCGGGACGGCCCTTGGACTCCATGAACTGGGTCGCGGTGTGCCCGTCGAACACGTTGCGGAAGCTCGTCGGGAACGCGAAGTGCACGTAGTAGAAGTGCGCCATGTCGGCGACGTTGTCGATGAGCTCGCGGCAGTGCGAGCCGTTGATCTCCTTGGTGTGCCACGACCAGGGCGTGTACTTGTCCGACATCACGTCGGGCAGCTCGGGCGGCAGGATGTCGTGGTCGGCCGCGGAGCCCTCGGGGTCGTGCCAGATGAGCAGCTGACCGTTGCGCACGACCGTCTCGTAGCGCTGGGTGCGGGCCCGCAGGGGGACCCGGCGCGCATACGGGATCTCCTTGCACTTGCCGTCGCCACCCCACCGCCAGTCGTGGAACGGGCAGGCGATGTGGTCGCCCTTGACCTCGCCCTGGGTCAGGTCGCCGCCCATGTGCCGACAGAAGCCGTCGAGCGCGTTGAGCTCGCCCTCGCCGTCTTGCCAGACCACCAGCTTGGTGCCGAACCCGTGGACGGCGTGCGGCTTGCCGTCGGCGAAGTCCGCGGCCAGCCCCAGGCAGTGCCATCCTCGCGCGAAGCGGATCGGCGTCGTTCCCTGGTCGAGGCTGCGCACAACGGCTGCGGGGGTCGCGGTCATGTAGAACACGTTACAGTTTTGCCGTTAGGCTGACAACAACCCAGCCCTTCGAGGAGACCCGATGAACATCGATCTGGAGCCGCAGCAGGTAGCCCTGCGCGAGGAGCTCCGCGCGTACTTCGCCCAGCTCGTCACGCCCGAGGTCCGGGCCGGCCTCGCGTCCGCCACCGGCGAGTTCGGCGAGGCGGGCGTCTACAAGGACGTCATCCGCCAGATCGGCAAGGACGGCTGGCTCGGCATCGGCTGGCCCAAGGAGTACGGCGGCCAGGCCCGCTCCATGGTCGAGCAGCTGATCTTCACCGACGTCGCCGCGATCGCCGGGGTGCCGATCCCGTACCTGACGCTCAACACGGTGGGCCCGACGATCATGCGCTACGGGTCGACCGAGCAGAAGGACTACTTCCTCCCGAGGATCCTCGCCGGCGAGCTGCACTTCTCGATCGGCTACTCGGAGCCCGGCTCGGGCACCGATCTCGCCTCGCTCAAGACGAAGGCGACGCTCGAGGGCGACGAGTGGGTGATCAACGGCCAGAAGATGTGGACCTCCCTCATCCAGTACGCCGACTGGCTCTGGATGGCCTGCCGCACCGAGCCGGATGCGCCTCGCCACAAGGGTCTCTCCATGATCCTGGTGCCGGCCGACGCGCCCGGCGTGTCCTACACCCCGGTCCACACCGTCGCCGGCGTCGGCACCTCGGCGACGTACTACTCCGACGTGCGCGTGCCCGCCGCCAACCTGGTCAGCGAGCGCGGCGGTGGCTGGGCCCTGATGACCAACCAGCTCAACCACGAGCGCGTGGCGCTCACCTCGGCCGCTCCGCTCGTGCACTCGCTGCAGCTCGTGAAGGACTGGGCCGCCGAGACCCGGCTCCCCTCGACCTCGGGGGGCGCCGGGGCGCGCGTCATCGACACCGAGTGGGTGCAGATCGCGCTCGGTCGCGCCCATGCCCGGGTCGAGGCGCTCTCGCTGATCAACTGGAAGCTCGCGGCCGATGCCGACCACGGCGTACCGCTCTCCCCCGCCGAGGCCTCGGCCACGAAGATCTACGGCTCCGAGCTCGCCACCGAGGTCTACCGCTCGCTGATGGAGATCGTCGGCCCCCACGCGGGCGTCACCGGCGACTCGCCCGGTGCCGTGCTCGCGGGCCGTCTCGAGAGGTTCCACCGCTCCTCGCTGGTGATGACCTTCGGTGGCGGCACCAACGAGATCCAGCGCGACATCATCGGGTACGTCGGCCTCGGCCTGCCCGCCGCCAAGCGAGCCTGAGCGCACAGGAGCACACCATGGACTTCCTCTTCACCCCCGAGCAGGACGAGGCCGCCGAGCTGGCCGCGCGGATCCTCACCGACAAGACCGCCAACGAGCGGCTCAAGGAGGTCGAGGCCGGCGGCGACCGGTTCGACCGCGCGCTGTGGCGCGACCTCGAGGAGGCGGGCCTGCTGAGCCTGCACCTTCCCGAGGACCAGGGCGGCGCCGGGCTCGGCCTGATCGAGCTGGCCCGCATCCTGGTCGAGGTCGGCAAGCGGGTCGCTCCCGTGCCGCTCGCCGTCCACGGCGCCTGCACCGCGCTGCTCGCCGGGCAGGGACTGCCGGTCGGCGACCGGCTCTATGCCGCCGCGGTCGCCGAGGAGCACGCGCACCTACCAGCCTCACCTGTCGTCACCGCCTCCGCGGACGAGGCGCTGACCGGCGTCAAGACGCTCGTCCGGGCCGGGACGGCCGCCGACGCCCTGCTCGTGACCGCCACGGGCCCGTCCGGCCCGGGCGTCTACCTCGTCGACGCGACGGCGCCCGGCGTCGATCGGGTCGCGCAGCGCACCAGCGATGGCGACGCCGCGGCCCTGGTGACCTTCTCCGCCGCGGCCGCCACCCCCGTGGGCGGCGCCGAGGCACCCGAGCAGCTCGGCCAGCTCCTCGTCGCGCTCGCCGCGGCCGAGCAGCTGGGCGTCACGGAGGGGGCGCTGCGCCTCACCGCCGAGTACGCCAAGACCCGCGAGCAGTTCGGACGCCCGATCGGCACCTTCCAGGCGGTGTCCCAGCGTCTCGCCGACGGCTTCATCGACGTCCTCGGCCAGCGCCTCACCCTGTGGCAGGCCGTGTGGCGTCTCCAGGCCGGACTGCCCGCGGCGACCGAGGTGGCGACCGCGAAGCTGTGGGCCGCCGACGCCGGGCACCGGATCGCCCACACCACGGTCCACGTCCACGGTGGCGTGGGCATCGATCTCGACGGCGAGGCGCACCGCTACTTCACCAGCGGCAAGCGGTTCGAGTTCCTCTTCGGGGGCGCGACCGAGCAGGCCCTGGCGATCGGCCGCAGCTTCGCGTGACGGTCCGGGACCTGCTCCTCGCCCGGGCCGACGACGACCGGCCGGCGCTGCGCTGGCGGGAGGCAGGCGCGGTCCGCGAGCTGTCGTGGCGGCAGTACGCCGCCGCGGCGGCTCGCCTGGCCGCCGGAGTCGAGCGTCGGCTCGCGCCCGACGTACCACCCCATGTCGGAGTGCTGCTGCCCAACGGGCCCGCCTTCGCGCTGCACCTGGCGGCCGCCGGCCTCGGCGGCCATGTCCTGGTGGGCCTGAACACGACGCGCCGGGGCGAGGCCCTCGACGCCGATGTCGCCAAGGCCGACTGCCAGTTCGTCATCGACTCCCCCGACCTCGCGCTCAGCGCCCTCGCCGCCACCGAGGACGCCGCGCTCCCTGGCGCGACGCCCACACCCGAGTCACTGTTCATGCTCATCTTCACCAGCGGCACCAGCGGCTCGCCGAAGGCCGTGCGCGTCACCCACGAGAAGATCACCGGTCCCGGCACCCACCTCGTGCGCCGGCTCGGGCTCACGGCTCACGACGTGCACTACGTGTCGATGCCGATGTTCCACTCCAACGCCGTGATGGCGGGCTGGGCGCCGGCGCTCACCACCGGTGCCTCGTTCGCGGTCGCGGCCTTCTCCGCACGCGGATTCCTGCCCGACGTCCGCGACTTCGGGGCGACCTACGCCAACTACGTCGGAAAGCCGCTGACCTACGTCCTCGCGACGCCCGAACGGCCCGACGACGCCGACAACCCGCTGCGTCTCGCGTTCGGCAACGAGGCCAACGAGGCAGACATCGCGGCCTTCGCCACGCGCTTCGGGTGCGAGGTCGTCGACTCCTACTCCTCGACGGAGAACGCCGTCATCGTGCAGCGCCGGCCGGGCATGCCCCGCGGCGCCCTCGGCCGGCCACTGCCGGGCGTGGCCGTGCTGGCCCCCGACTCCGGCGAGGTGACCGCCGACGCGGTCTTCGACGATGCGGGCCGCCTCCTGAACCCCGACGAGGCCATCGGCGAGCTGGTCAACACCACGGGTGCCGGCGCCTTCGCCGGCTACTACGGCGACGCCGCCGCCGAGGCCGAGCGGATGCGCGGCGGCAGGTACTGGTCCGGCGACCTCGCCTACCGCGACGCCGACGGCTGGGTCTACTTCGCCGGCCGGTCCGGCGAGTGGCTGCGGGTCGACGGGGAGAACCTCGCGGCGGCGCCCATCGAGCGGATCCTGCTGCGGCACCCGGCGATCGGCGAGGCGGCCGTGTACGCCGTCCCGGACCCGAAGGTCGGCGACCAGGTCGCCTGCGCCCTCATCCTGCGCGGGGCGCTGACCCCCGGGGCTTTCGAGGCCTTCCTCGCGGATCAGGCGGACCTCTCCCGCCAGGCCTGGCCACGCTATGTGCGCATCGTCGACAGCTTGCCCCGCACCGCCACCAACAAGGTGGTCAAGCGCGAGCTCACGGCCGCCGGCGTCGTCCCGGCCGACGACGCGCCGGTGTGGGTGCGGGCCGAACGCGGGACGGCGTACGCCTGATCGGCCCGGATCGAGGGCTCAGGGCAGCAGCGCCGCGGCCGCCCCCCGGAGGCCGACGGCGAAGAAGCCCTCGTCCATGTCGGTGTACCAGACCTGGCCCCGCTCGAGGTCCCACGCCGGCTGGGACAGCGCCGCGGCGCCGTTCGGACCAGGCTGGTTGAAGTAGCCGACCTCCCGGGGACGGGTGACGTCGGAGATGTCGAACAGGCGCAGCCCCGAGCCGATCATCGAGCAGCCGGCGATCTTCGGGTCGTCCCGCGTCGGCACCGAGCAGTAGTGCCCGGTGTAGCTGCGGACGATCATCCGCGCACCCGGGTCGGTCATGACGTCCCCGCGGACCAGCGGATCGTGGACCTCCAGCCTCACGTTGGACACGACGACAGGGGCGCGCGGGTCGGTGACGTCGATGATCCGCGCCGCTCCGACCGGGCTCTTCGGCGAGTTGATCCGGGTGAAGTCGCCGAACAGGTCGCTGAACTCGTCGACCTCGAGGACGTACCGCCGCCCGCCGCTGGTGAACGGCTCCGCCACCTGGGGGATGGACGACTCCTCCCAGGTCAGCCGGGAGAGCGTGCGGATCGTGGGCTTCGGGCGCCGGTCCTGGATGTCGGAGACGTCGAGGATGTCCAGGCCGGCCCCGTCGAGCAGGCCACCCGTGAGCACGCTCGGGCTGCCGATGTTGGCGACGTACATGGTGCGGCCGTCGTCGGAGAGACGCAGGCCGTGGTAGACCACACCGGTCTTGGTGTGGAGGATCCGCGGCCGGCGTGGCTCGGTCAGGTCGACCGCGGTCAGCGTGAACCCCGCCGCGCCCGCTGTCCAGAAGGTCCGGCCGTCCGGAGAGAAGCCGCTCTCGTGGCCCATCACGCCCGACAGCGTCGTCGACCTCAGCCGAGGCTTGCGGCAGTCCTGGCTGATGTCGTAGACGTCGAGGACGCCCGGCGCCGTGGCCAGGGTGCCCATCACCGCGGCAAGCAGGCCCCGCTCCTCGTTGACCAGCAGCGACTCGTGGGGCTGGAGCATGGCCGGCGTGACCAGGTTCGCGGTCCGCACCGGCTTCGCCGGGTCGGTCATGTCGAGCACTACGACGCCCAGCCCGGCGCCACCGGTCAGCAGGCCGGGCAGGTTGAGGCCCACCATCAGCGCCGAGTCGTAGTAGGCGCAGGTCCGCCCGGTCGCATCGGTGTAGCGCTGGACCTTGTAGCCGCCGGAGCCGAGGGTCGAGCGCTTGCCGTGATGACCGACCTGCACCGTGTTGCACCGGTAGCCCTGCCGCGCCCGCCCGGACGTGTAGTCCGCGGCCGGCACCCGGCCCTGGGTCCCCGTCTCCACCGGGTCGCCGGCGACGCAGGTCGCCCGCGGCACTCCGCCCAGCGAGAGGTCCGCCTGCGACGAGCCCGCCGTCACCACGGCCCCGGCCAGCATCAGCGCGGCCGCCGACGCCGCCAGGGCCAGTCTGCGCACCGCCTGCCGCCGGGCGCGGTCCGTCGTCTCCTCGTGCACTATGCCGACCCCCATGTCGTCTCTGGTACGGCGGCGCCGCGGCCGCCAGGTGGGCTCACCCTCGCACGATCACCCAGGCTCCGTCGACCGTCGGTCGGGACGGCTCAGCCCGGGTAGGGCAGCTCCGTGCGCCATGCCGCCTCGTCCTGGTCGATCGCGGCCCGCAACGCACGCGCGACATTGTCGGGAGCGAACGGGCCCTCCTTCTTCAGCAGACCACGGACGGTCACCGACACCGCCCGGATGCCGTCCTCCTTGAGCGTCGCGTCGATGCTGTGCACCAGATTCTGGACACCGGCCTTCTGCACACCGAGCGAGGCGGCGCCGTGCCACGGCCGGTCGGCGGCCATGCTGCCGGTGACGGTGATCCGGCCACCGGGCCGCAGGAACGGGCGGGCCGCCTGGACAACCGACAGCAGCGCGCCGACGCCCAGGCGGACGTCCTCGAGCAGCTCGTCCGGGGTGAGGCTGAGCGGATCCTTCTCCCGGTAGGCCGACGGGTTGAAGTGGACGACGTCGAAGTGCCCGACGTGCTCGCCCATCCGGGTGACCGCGGACCGCGTGGCCGCGTCGTCGGTGAGATCGACGACGGACGATCCGGCCAGCGCGCCTGCCGCCTCGATGTCCGCGCGCAGGACACTCAGCACGTCCTCCTCGGCACCGAGCAGGCCGACGCTGCCGCCCTCGGCGGCATAGAGGCGGGCGAGCGATCCGCTCACCCCGGGTCCGGCTCCTGCGATCAGCACGCTGCGGGTCATCCCGGCAGCGTAATGCGCCGCCGCCCCGCTAGCGATCGCAGGCGCCGAACTCAGATCGCGGCCGCGTGCTGCCCTCGCCCACGATCACCTGGTCGGGCGTCAGCGCCGCGAGCTGGGCCGTCGTGAAGGACACCTGGGTCGCCTCGGCGTCCTCGCCCGAGTCGTCGGCGGTCACGACGTAGGTGCGACCGTCGGCCAGGGAGAGGTCGTCCGGGCCGGACCACCCGTCGTTCGCGGCGCCGAGCGCCAGCTCGACCAGGCCATCCCGGCCGGTCTCCGCGTGCCAGCTCCCGAGGATCGGATTGGCCTCGTCCTCGGCGAGCCCGGCGCGGTCGCCGTGGACCTCGATCGTGTCGATCCGTCCTTCGCACACGCGGACCAGGACCAGCGGGTGATCCTCGGCGTCGACGGTGATCCCGACCGTGCCGACGATCTCGGTGGTGACGGCGTTCCCACATGCCGTGAGGGAGACACCGCCGAGGGCGAGAGCAAGGAAGAGCGTGGGGCGGGCGCCGCGGCGCGTGGGGGCGATCATGGTCCGATCCTCCGTACCCGCGCCCTTCCGCGGTTGAGTACGAGGGCTCAGCGGAGCGAGCCCGCACGGAGCGGCCCGACGCCGGAGGCGACGTCGGGGTCGACCGTGAAGCTCGGGCGCGGGCCCTGTCGCCGGCCGGGGTCCAGGACGCCGGCGCGCCGGCCGAGTCGCATGGCGGCGACCTTCGCCGCCGGGACCAGCCCGCGCTCGCGGGTGGACCGCGGCGCCCGCCCCAGCCGGTTGCGCAGGTAGTAGTTGGCCGCCCACAGGTGCTCCCGGCGCGCCGAGGCCGCCGTCCAGTGCTCGGTGGACAACGAGACGTTCATCCCGCCGACGTTCTCGACGCGGTGCGGGCTGTTCTGCGGCCACCAGGCCACCTCCCCGGGCTCCAGGTCGAGCACCGCCGCGTGCTCGTCGTACCCGAGGTCGAAGGGCAGCTCCTCGTCGGTCTCGCCCGCGACCAGGCGCTCCAGGTTCACGTCGCTCACGAACCGCTCCGCGCGCGGGTAGACGTAGGCACGCTTGCGGCCGCGCACGTGCCAGAGCAGGTTCGGTTGGTTGTCGGCGTGGTAGTAGACCATCGCCGAGGGAGAGGAGACGATCAGCGTCGCGGACGTCCGGATCGGGCTGAACCCGGGCACGAGCTCGCGGATCTCGCCGTAGAGCTGCTCGACCTGGCGGGCGACGTCGCGGTCGTGAGCGTCGATGCCGACCAGGTTGAGCCACAGGTGGCCGCGCGCCACGATCTCCAAGAGCTCCTTGCCCGGCAGGTCGGTCGGCGCTCCGCGGCGCCAGTCCTCCAGGCGCAGCGGGTCGTCGCCCATGGTGTACGGGTGCACGACCGAGCGCGGCAGCCGGTCGAGCAGGTCAGCCAGCGCGTCGTCGGTGAACATCGGCTGCTCGTGCAGCAGGTGCCGGGCCCGGTGGGGCCGCGCGCCGAACGCGGCGATGTCGTCGAAGCTCCACGGGAGCAGGTGCGGATCAGTCACGCCTACAGGTGCGCGACGGTCCCCCAAAAGATCCACACCGCAAGATCCGCACCGCCCCGGGTCCTCGAGTCAGAGGCCGGCGATCCCGTCGAGCTTCTTGACCGTCGTCTCGAACTCGGCGACCAGGTCGGCGACCACCTCGGCGACCGGGCGGACCTCGTTCATCCGGCCGACGATCTGCCCGATCGGCATGGAGATGACATCGGGGTCGCCGGAGGCGTTGATCCGGTTGTGGGCGTCGGCGACGAGGAGGTTCTGCAGCGGCATCGGCAGCGGCGCCGGAGCGTCCTCCTCCGACCACGCCTCGGTCCACTTCGTCTTGAGCAGGCGGGCCGGCTTGCCCGTGTAGATCCGGGTCCGCACGGTGTCGGACGAGGTGGCCCGCAGGAACGCGGTCTCCCAGCCCTTGTTGCCGGCGAGGTTGCGGTACTCCTCGGTGCCCAGCCAGATCGAGCCGGTCCACACGCCCTGCGCGCCGAGGGCGAGCGAGGCCGCGATCTGCCGGCCCGAGCCGATGCCGCCGGCGCCGAGCACCGGGACGTCGGGGCCGACGGCATCGACGATGTCGGGCGTGAGCACCATGGACGCGATCTCACCGGTGTGCCCGCCGGCCTCGTAGCCCTGGGCGATGATGATGTCGACGCCGTTCGCGACGTGGCTCAGCGCGTGCTTCGGGGCGCCGGCCAGCGCGGCGACCTTGAGACCGGCGTCGTGGCACTGCTCGATGACATCGACCGGCGGCGAGCCGAGGGCGTTGGCGATGAGCACCGGTCGGTGCTGCAGCGCGACGTCCACGTGGGAGCGGGCGACCGAGTGCAGCCAGCCGAGGACGCCCTCACGGCCCTCGCCCTCGGGCAGCGGCGGCACGCCGAGCTTGAGCAGGGTCTCGTCGACGAACTTCCTGTGGTCCTCGGGGATGTACGACGACAGGTCGGCCGAGGTGCCCTCCGTGGGGATCTTCATCGGCATGACCACGTCGACGCCGTAGGGCCTGCCGTCGGTGTTCTCGTCCATCCAGGTGAGGACCCGGTCGAGCTCGTCGGTGTCGTTGAACCGCACGCAGCCCAGCACGCCCAGGCCGCCCGCGCGGGACACGGCGGCCGCGACGTGCTCGGAGGGCGTGAACGCGAAGATCGGGTACTCGATGCCGAAGGCATCGCACAGCGCGGTGCGCATCAGACGCTCACCTCCGTCTCGGCCCGGTCCGCGAGGGCCATCTCCTTGGCCCGCGGGTACTGCGCCTTGCCCGTCGCGTTGCGCGGGATCTCCTCGACGAGGGTGAGCGCGCGTGGCAGCTTGTAGCCGGACAGGTGCGCGCGCAGGAAGGTGCGCAGCTCGTCGAGCTCCACGGCGTGACCGGGTCGCGGCTCGACGACCGCGGCCACCGTCTGGCCGTACTTGTCGTCGGGGAGGCCGACCACCAGGACGTCGTAGACGCCGGGGTGCGCCTTGATCGCCTGCTCGACCTCCTCGGGGTAGACCTTCTCGCCACCGGTGTTGATGCAGTTGGAGCCGCGGCCGAGCAGCGTGATCCGGTTGCCCTCCTCGATCCGGGCGTTGTCGCCGGGGATGGAGTAGCGCACGCCGTCGATCTCGACGAAGGTCTTGGCCGACTTCTCGGGATCCTTGTAGTAGCCGACCGGAACGTTGCCCGACCGGGCGGTGCGGCCGATCTTGCCGACGTCCTTCACCGGGTCGAGCGGACGGCCGTCGTCGCCGAGGATGACCGTCGTCGGCGGCAGCGAGATGACCGGGCCGTCGGTGGACAGGGCGCTCGCGTCCTGCAGTCCGGTGCCCTGGAAGCCGGTCTCGGAGGAGCCGACGGAGTCGGTGAACACGGCGTTGGGGAACGCCTTCATCCAACGCTCCTTGACCGACTTGGAGAAGATCGCGGCGCTGGAGGCGATCGCGAAGAGCGTCTGCCCGTCGTAGCCGCCCGCCTCGTAGGCGTCGATGAGCGGGACCGCCATCGCGTCGCCGGTCATGAAGAGCATCTGGACGCCGTGCTGGTCGACCAGCTCCCAGGTGCGGACCGGGTCGAACTTCGGCTCGAGGATGGTGACCTGGCCGGCGAAGAGGTGCATCAGCAGCGAGGCCTGCGCGCCACCGTGCATGAGCGGACTGAGCGGCAGCGTGACCAGGCTGTCCTGGAGGGCCTTCTTGGACTGGTCGTACTCCTCGAGCGGCTCCGACGTCATGAAGTCGATCCCACCGCCGAGCACCCGCCAGAAGTCCTCATGGCGCCACATCACGCCCTTGGGGAAGCCCGTGGTGCCGCCGGTGTAGATGATGTGGATGTCGTCGGGGCTGCGCTCGCCGAAGTCGCGGGCGGCGGACTGGCCGGCGACGGCCTCCTCCAGCGTGACGCCGCCGAACGACGAGAGCTCGCTCGCGTCGTCGGGCTCCAGCGGGTTCGGCACCGCGACGACCGCCTTCATGGCGCCGACCCTGGGGAGCACCTCGGCCACGAGCGGCGCGTAGACGCGGTCGTGGACGAGGCCCACCAGGTCAGCGTTGTCGAAGAGGTACTCGAGCTCACCGGCGACGTAGCGGAAGTTCACGTTGATCGAGACGGCCCGGACCTTGAGGATCGCGATCAGCGCGATCACGTGCTCGATGCTGTTCTTCGCGTAGAGACCGACGTGGTCCCCGGTCCCGATGCCCTGCGCCTGCAGGTAGTGGGCGAGCTTGTTGGACTCCGCCTCCAGCTCGGCGAAGGAGATGACGCGGTCCCCCACCTGGACGGCAGGCTTGTCCGGGACGGCGTCGACGGCGTGTTCGAAGAGGTCGGCGATGTTCAGGGCCACGAGGCCGACAGTAGAACACGTTTCACTTTTTCGCTAGCGTTGTTCACATGTCCGCCACCGAAGTCGCCCCCGACGCCTCCGCCGACTGCCTCGTCGAGCAGGACGGCCACAAGCTGATCGTCACCATGAACCGTCCGGAGCGTCGCAACGCGCTGTCGAGCGAGATGCTGCGGATCATGGAGGCCGCCTGGGACCGGGTGAACGAGGACCCGGAGATCCGGGTCTGCATCCTCACCGGAGCCGGCGGCTACTTCTGCGCGGGCATGGATCTCAAGGCCGCCGACGACCGGCCGCCGTCCGAGAGCTTCGAGTCCGGTGCCTACGACCCGACCACGATCAAGGGTCTGCTCAAGGGCTTCCGGCTCACCAAGCCGCTCGTCGCGGCGGTCGAGGGACCGGCGATCGCCGGCGGCACCGAGATCCTCCAGGGCACCGACATCCGGGTCGCCGGCGCGTCGGCGAAGTTCGGGGTGGCCGAGGCCCGCTGGTCGCTGTACCCCCTGGGCGGCTCCGCGGTGCGCCTCCCCCGCCAGATCCCCTACACCGTCGCCGCGGAGTTGCTGCTGACCGGTCGCACCCTGGGGGCAGCCGAGGCCAAGGAGCTCGGCCTGATCGGCCACGTCGTCCCCGACGGCGAGGCCCTGGCGAAGGCCCACGAGATCGCCGACAAGATCGCCGCCAACGGCCCGCTCGCCGTCCAGGCCATCCTCAAGACGATGCGCGATTCCGAGGGCAAGCACGAGGAGGAGTGCTGGGCCGACGACGCCAAGATCGGCGCGGCGGTGTTCTCCTCCGAGGACGCCAAGGAGGGTCCCCGGGCGTTCCTGGAGAAGCGGGCACCGGAGTTCAAGGGGCGCTAGGACCTAGGACTACAGCCGCACTGATGGTCAGGCGCCTCTGGCGGCATAGCGACAGCGCCGGGTTCGGCTCGGGCTTGGTGTCGACGGCACCAGCGTGACCAGTTGAGGACAGCCTTGACGGAGAATCGCTGCATGTCAGATGACGTGCTGGAGTATCTCATCGGCGTCGGCGCGATCGTGGTGATGATCGTCTTCACCCTGATCGTGCGGCGCGCGGAGGCCACCATTCGCAAACCGCTGCCCGCGCTGGATCGCACAGCGCGCACGGCCACGGTAGTCGGGACGCAGCCCGACCGCGGCATCATGTTGGTCGAGGTCGAGTACACCGACGGCGATGGGATGGTTCGCCGTGAGTGCCTCGCCGATGTGATTTGCGGGCCGGAGCTGGATCGCTTCGCGATCGGGACGACCTGGCAGGTGTACGGGTTCCGCAAGCCGCGGGGCCGGTGCCTACTCACTGAGACCCACGACGATCTTCCACGCAACGGCTACCACCTCGACAGTCTGCGCATCAAGCACGAGCGGATCGTCTTCGAAGCCCGGGACGGCTCATCGGTCCTCGGCGTGCTGCCGTTCCGCGGCGACGGGACGGTGGGTGGCTCACCGGTCGTGGCTGGCCGGCGCACGTCCTGGCCGGGACACCCGGCGAGCGCGTGGCAGTGGGCGGAGTCGTCCCCGGCCCCGCTTCACCGCCGCAGGCCCACCCCGCGCACGGTGCCCATCGACGGCGTGCTCTGCGACGTCTTCAGCTCCCCGCTCACGATGTCGGCCGGTGACTCGGACAGCGAGACCCGCATCCTCGTCGACGTCCACGTCCCCGATGAGAAGGCCGCGCGCATCGTCGCCGCCTTTACCTCGTGGGCAAGCGACCCCGCAGCCCGCGATGCATGGGGGCCCGTACCACTAGCGCTGTTCTACGTGGTGATCACCGCCGAGGAGCTCTTTGGTCCCGACGCCGCGGGCGGCTACATCGCCCGCGACTGCAGTATCGAGCCCGGCCGGCGCGCACTGATAACGACAGGTCCCGACCGTGAGTACCCCGACGCGCCGTTGCGGCGCGCACATGTGCGCGAGGCTTCGCGCTAGGTGTTCGGCACCATCCAGGGACGTCGCGCTCGGCAGCAATGGGCGAACGCTCTCCGCCGAGGAGTGAGCCGGCCCGGGCCGGGCAGGATGGCGCCATGGTCGCCCTCCTGCTCTTCGTCGTCCTCGGACTCGTCTTCGTCGCGCTGTTCGCGCTCCTCGTGTTCGGCATCGTCGTGGGCACCAAGCGCGCCGCCGAGCGCCGCCAGGGCCTCGCCGCGTTCGCGCACAGCCGTGAATGGGAGTACCGCCCGAGCGACCCCGCCCTCATCGACCGGTTCGCCGGCGCGCCGTTCGGCCGGGGACACGGCCGAACGGCGAACAACGTCCTCCTCGGCCGGTACGACGGCCGGCCGTTCACCGCCTTCGACTATCACTTCACGACCGGATCCGGCGACGACTCCTCCCGCCACACCTACTCCGTCGTCGCGCTCAACCTGGGTGTCCGGGCACCCGAGCTCGCGGTAGCACCGACCAGCACCCTGCGCCGGTGGGTCGACTCGCTGACCGGCCGCGACATCCGGATCGGGGACCCGGCCTTCGACGCGGTCTACACCGTGCACTCCCCGGCGCCGGAGTTCGCGGCCGACGTCCTGCTCTCCGAGGTGCGCGACGTGATGCGCCACCACCCCGCCCTGTCGTGGCGGATCACCGGCGACTCCCTGCTGGTGATCCGGACCGGGGCGCACGCACCGGCGGAGGTCGACGCGAAGCTGCATCTGATGGACGCCCTCCTCGACCGGATCCCCGAGCAGGTGTGGGACCGGCTACGGGGCGAGCAGCCCCGCTGACGCGGGCCGGAGTCAGCGCAACGGGAGCATCCGAGGCAACAGACCCCGAGCCAGCACCACCCCGAGATGGGCGGCGAGGGCCGCGAAGAAGACCAGGTGGGCGGCGACATGGGCCGCCACCAGGTCGTCGGCGCCGGCCACCAGGAGCAGCCCGGAGAGCGGCATCGCGACCAGGGTCGCCAGCAACGTCACCTCGGTGGCGTGCAGCAGCCGGCGCCCGTCGGGACCGAGGCGGGGATCCCACGGCGGAAGCGGAGTGAGCCGACGCCAGGTCACCCGGGCGAGCGCGACGACCAGCAGGAGGACGCCGAGCACGACATGGAGAGGACTCGGCCGGTCCTCCTGGGCGTCGACCGCCTCCTCGAGACGCTCCCGGCGCTCCTCGCACCGCTCCTCGATCCGGTCGAGGCGATCTTCCTCCGCGTCGCTCGTGTCGCCGCCACCGCGGCTCTCGCCCGGCGGGTCACAGTCGATCCGTGGATCCCTGCGCTCGGTCTCCATCGTGTAGCCGACGGCGAACTGCGCGGCGACCAGCAGCACCGTCAGCCAATGCAGGCTGCGCGTGACGACGCCATAGCCGTGCTGGCCGTTGCGGAGCGGCATGGCCGGGCGGTCAGCGACCGGTGCGCTTCGCCGTCCAGTCGAGCGGGTTGCCGGCGACAGTGCCCCGCTGGCACACACCGACCTTGTAGGCGAGCGTGCCCTGGGTGACCTTGCGCTTCTTGGCCACGAGCTTGCCGCCCACCTCGACGCGGTAGGCCGTGCCGTCCTGGACCCCCTCGAACAACCCGTGGAAGCGGCCGTTGGGCTTGACCTTCATGGTCGGCATCGACTGAGCGATCAGCTTCACGTCGAGACCGCAGATGACGTTCATGGTGACCAGCCAGTTCTTGACCTTGCGGCCGTTCTTCGTGACCTGGAAGTCGATCTCGAGCCGGTCGAGCGGATTGGGCTCGGTCGGCGTCTCGGCCCCGGCGTAGCTGCCGCCCGGCCCCTTCGGCGCGGACGCGGCCTGGACCGGCGCGGGAGACGAGGTGACCAGCAGGGCGATCGCCAGGAGGGCCACTGCCACTGCCCGAGAGAGAAGACGCATGGCAGCATGCTAGTGCCGATGCGTTCGGGCCCGGGGCCGCCGCGCCCCCGCGCAGGGGCGGGCGGCCTACATGGGGGCATCGACGAGGTCGACGCCCACGATCTGCTTGCCCGCGTAGAACTCCAGAACGTCGACGTCCCCGTGGCCGCCCAGACCGCTGTCACCGAAGAAGCTCTGCGCCGAGCCGGCGCACATGTCGAGCAGGCTGGTGCCATTGACCTTGACCTCCCCGGCCTCCACGGCGCCACCGACGGCGATCGCCCGCTCGACGTCGCCGGCGAACACGTAGCCGGCCAGGCCGTGCGGGCCGGCGTTCGACCTCGCGAGAGCTTCCCCGACCGTCGTGAAGGGCTCGATCGCGATCATCGGGCCGAACACCTCGCCGGGAAGATCGACCTGCGCCGACGACGAGACGACCGTCGGAGCGACGAACCAGCCGTCGTCCGGGAGGTCGATGTCGTGCCCGGCGGTCGCGCCCGCCGCGAGCAGGAGCTCACGCTGCGCCACGAGGTCGTCGCGACGCTGCCGGAACGCCATCGGCCCCACGTCCGTGCTGGCATCGAGCGCCGATCCGACCCGCGTGCTCCTCAGACGTTCGACCAGGCCCTCGACCAGATCGCCGTGCACGCTCCGATCGGCGAACACCCGGCGTGGCGCCTCGCACCACTGTCCGTTGAGCTTGGTCATGCCCTTGGCCAGATGCTCGACCGTCGTTGCGACGTCGGCGTCGGCCAGCACGATGGCCGGGTTGTTGGAGCCCAGCTCGAGGCGCAGCCGGGTGAGATTCGGCGCGCTCGTCTGGGCGATGAGCCGGCCCGTGGCCGTCGATCCAGTCATGGAGATCGCCTTGATCCGGGAGTCGCCGCAGATCTGCTGACCGACGTCGCCGGCACCGAGGACGAGGGAGAAGACTCCCGCCGGCAAGCCGGCCTCCGCGGCGGCCGCCGCGAGGAGCTGGGCGCTCCACGGTGAGGCCGGTGACGGTTTGAGCACGACCGGTGCCCCGGCTACGAGTGCGTATGCCATCTTCTTGACGGCCACTGCCGACGGAGCGTTCCACGGGGCGATGAGTGCCGTCGGGCCCCACGGCACCCGGCGCAGCCGCACCGGCCCCTGAGCGGCCGCGAGCTCGGACGACTCGCCGCGTTCCTCGGCCAGCTCGATCGCCGTGCGGATGGTTTCCGCCAGGCTGGCCGCGAACAGGGTGGTCTCGCGGAGCGTGACGCCGCTGTTGAGCGAGTCGAGCTCGGCGATCGCCGCCTGCTGCTCGTCGATCAGGGCAGCGAGACGGCGCAGGACCGGGGCCCGTCCGGCCAGTCCCAGGTCGCGCCAGGTGCCGAGAGTGTGCGCTGACCACGCGGCAGCCAGTGCCCGCTCGACCTGCTCGGGCGAGGAGGCCCGGTTGCGCTGCAGCGGTGCAGCCGTGTTGGGGTCGTGCAGGACGTCGTCGACCTCGACGGCCGAGAGCTCCGGCGTGCCGTCGACCCAGGTCGCGAGCTCGGGTGGAGTGATCGTCATGTCAGATCCTGTCGAAGTAGCGGTCGAGGTCCCAGTCGTTGACGGTGCCCAGGAAGGACCGCCACTCGTGCTCCAGCAGGATCCGGAAGTGCTCGACGACCTCGTCGCCGTACTCGGCACGGGCGAACGGTGAGGCCGCGAAGGCACTCGCCGCCTCACCGAGGTGCAGCGGGACCTCGGAGCCGATCGGCGTCTCGTATCCGTTGCCTTCCGTCATCGGCGGCGGCGACACGCCCAGCGCGATGCCCTGCCGCGCCGAGGCGAGCAGGGCCGCGAGAGTCAGGTACGGATTGGTGTCGGCGCCCGGCAACCGGAACTCCAAGCGCAGGTCCCGAGGCCGATTGCCCACGACGCGGACCGACGTCGTGCGGTTGTCCAGACCCCAGGTGCGCCCCCAGCCGGCGACGTCGGCGCCGTTCGCCCGCCGGTAGGAGTTCACGGTCGGGGCATACCAGGCCATGAACGTCGGCACCTCTTGCAGGATGCCGCCGATCGCCTGGCGCATCCTCTCCCCCAGATGATGCGGGGTCGCGTCGTCCCAGAAGACCGGGCGGCTCTCGTCGTCGACGACCGAGAAGTGCACGTGGCACGACGACCCGGGCTGCCCGCCGTTCAGCGGCTTGGCCATGAAGGTCGCACTCATGCCGGCGGCCGAGGCACTGTCGCGGACCGCGAGCTTGTAGAGCGCGTGGCGGTCGGCCATCTCGAGCGGATCGCCGTAACGGAAGGTCATCTCCCACTGCCCCGTGCCCCACTCCGACTGGGCGGCCTCCATCTCGATTCCGGAGGCCTTCAGGTCGGCGCGGAGCTTGCGGAAGAACGGCTCGTAGGTGTTGCCCTCGTGGATCATGAAGTCAGCCGGCACGATGGTCGTCGGCTCCAGATCGCGGAAGCCCGATCGCCGCAGCTCGCGCGGTTCGTTGCGGAACAGGTAGAACTCCAGCTCCGTGCCCATCTGGGCCCGCAGGCCGTGTGCTGCGAAGCGCTCGATCTGCTGCCGCAGCATCACCCGCGGCGACAGGGGCAGATACTCACCCTTCGCCGCGTCCCACGGGTCGGCGAGGCAGATGGCGATGCCGTCGAGCCAGGCCGCGCGCCGCAAGGTGCCCAGGTCGGGCCGGAAGGTGACGTCCGGTACGCCGTTGTGCATGCCGCACAGCGGGAACACGTTGGCCTCGACGAGCCCGAGATCCTGGGTCAGGTCCCAGGCGTACACGCAGGTGCAGACCTCGACGCCGTCGGCGATGACCCGGTCGAAGGACTCGACCGGAACCCGCCGGCCGACCAAGCGCCCTTGGAGGTCCGGCGAGGCGACGATGACCGTGTGGATGCCGTGCGCGACCAGGTCGGCGGGATCCAGCAGCCATGCCGCACTCATCGGGTCAGCCACCCGCCGTCGACCGGCAGCTGGATGCCGTCGATGAACGACGCCTCGTCCGAGAGCAGGAACGAGACCGCGGCGGCGATGTCGGCAGGCTGCCCGACCCGAGGCACCAGCAGCCGCTGCTTCATGAACTCCAAGCCGGCGTCCGAGGTGACCATCTCCAGGTCGAAGAAGTCGGTGGCGACCGGACCGGGGGCGACGCAGTTGACGCGGATGTTGTCGGGCGCCAGCTCGATCGCGAGGGCCTTCGTCAGCATCGGCACGCCGCCCTTGCTCGCGTTGTAGTGCGGCTGGGTCGTGGTGCCCGACGTGACGACCGCGATCGCCTCGACCGTGGACAGGTTGACGATCGCGCCCCCACCGGAGCGGGCGATGAGCGGCGCGGCCACCTGGGCCACGACGAACTGGCCCTTGAGGTTGACGTCGAGCACGAGATCCCAGGCGTCGTCGGTCAGGTCATGGAACGAGTGGGGCGTCACCAGGCCGGCGTTGTTGACGAGCAGGTGCAGGGCACCCCAGCTCTCCTCCACCGTGCGCACCGACGCGGCGACGGCGTCCCGGTCACGTACGTCGACCGCGGCGGCGAGCGCGACGCCGCCGTCGTCCTCGATCGCCTTCACGGTGGCCTCGGCGAGGGCCACGTCGATGTCGGTCACCATCACGCGGGCGCCCTCGCGCGCCAGCCGCAGCGCGGTCTCGCGACCGATGCCCGACCCGGCACCCGTGACGTAGGCGATCTTGCCGCCGTGGACTGCGGTCATGCTGCACTCTCCTGAAGCTTGTGGGCGACACTCGCGTCGACCAGCCAGTTGAAGATCGGATCTGCTGCGAAGCACTCGGGGTGCCACTGGATGCCGACGACCGGGCGGTCGGCGACCTCGAAGGCCTCCACCACCCCGTCGCTCGCCCGGCCCGTGACCGCGACGTCACGACCGGGGCGATCGACGGCCTGGTGGTGGAAGGAGTTGACGAGGGCCTCGGGCCCGTAGAGCGACTCGAGCATCGAGCCGGCGGTGAAGGAGACGCCGTGCGACCGGTGGGCGCGCGGGTAGGCGTAGGACGCGTGGGACTCGCCCTGGCCGATCGGCAGGTCCGCCACCAGCGTGCCGCCGAGCGCCACGTTGAGCAGCTGGGCACCGCGGCAGATGCCGAGCATCGGCACACCCGCGCCGAGCCCCTGCGCGGCGAGGTCCAGCTCGAACTGGTCGCGCAGCGGCTCGAGTCCGCCCGAGCGGGGATGGGGCACGCCGCCGTACCGGCGCGGGTCCACGTCGGCGCCGCCGACGAAGATCACGCCGTCGACGAGGTCGAGGACGTCCTCGGGCCGCATGTCCAGCGGCAGGTGCAGGGGGATGCCGCCGGCGTCGATGACCGACGTCGCGTACTCGCTCATGTAGATGTCGAGGGGCGCGTCGTCGAACCCCGCCGGTACGCCGATGACGCGCGCCGCCATACGCCGTCCGGTCAGCCCGATGACCGGACGGCTCCGGGGCCCCCTCACCGCCTCTCCTCCGCGGCGTCCCCGCCGCCCGCCGCCTGACGGCGTCCTGAGCCTCGTCGGCCAACCATGACCACCCTCCTGTCGTTCCGAGGCGACACGATCGCCTGCATTGGCACATATGGTAGACCAATGGGCCAGCGCGGTCCAGCATCACGTCAAGATCGGTCCGTTCCTCGACTATCCCCTGCCTGTCCCGCCGGAGGCGCGGAAGAAAAGTTCTTGCGCAAACGCTCGCCATGGGCCATTGGTCTATATTACGGTCCATGCCATCAATACATGGACCACCGAGGAGAACCCATGACGGCACCACGGCGAGACTCCCTCAAGGCCGACAGCATCACCCCCTGGGGCATCGTGTTCATGGTCGTCGCGACCGCGGCGCCACTGACCGCCATGGCCACCGCCCTGCCCCTGGTCGTGGGGTTCGGCAACGGCGTGGCCGCGCCCGGCACCTTCCTGCTCGTCGCGGTCGTCCTCGCGCTCTTCGCTGTCGGCTACACCTCGATGAGCGCCCACGTGGTCAACGCGGGCGCGTTCTACGCCTACATCAGCGCCGGGCTCGGACGACGGATCGGCATGGCCGCCGGACTGGTCGCGGTCGTCGCCTACAACGTGCTCACGATCTACGTCGTGGGTCTCATCGGCTACTTCTCCCAGCAGACCTTCGAAGCGCAACTGGGACTCGACCTGCCGTGGTGGCTGTTCTCGGCCGTCGCCCTCACGATCGCGCTGGTCATCGGGGTCCGCGGCGTCGAGCTGAACGTCCGGGCCCTCGGAGTCATCCTGCTCATCGAGACCGGAGTCCTGGTGCTCTTCGACCTCGTGGCCGTCGCCCGGCACGGACTGGACGTCCTGCCGGCGGAGTCGTTCTCGCCGAGCGAGGTCGTGTCCGGCTCCCCCGGCCTGGCGCTGCTCTTCGCGGTGACCTGCTTCATCGGCTTCGAGGCGACCGCGATCTTCGGCGAGGAGGCGCGCGACCCCCACCGGACCGTGCCGAAGGCGACGTATCTGGCGATCAGCGTGATCGGCACGCTCTACGTGCTGACGGCGTGGATCCTCGTGGGCACCAACGGCGGCACGGACGCCGGGAGCGTGGCCGCCGCCGACCCGGGCGCCTTCACCATCGACGCGATGGCCTCGGTGCTCGGCGACGGCTCGACCACGGTGATCGACTGGCTGTTGCTCACGAGTCTGCTGGCCGTGCTGATGGCCCTGCACAACATGTCGTCGCGCTACCTCATGGCCTTCGGCCGCGAGGGGGTGCTCCCGCGCTACCTCGCCCGCACCCACCCGGAGCGGCAGACGCCGCAGGCCGCGGGGATCACCCAGGCCGCCATCGTCGCCCTCGCCGCTCTGGTCTACGTGGTCGCCGGCGCGGACCCCTACGTCGACCTCGGCTCACAGGCCGCCGGGATCGGCTCGCTGTCCGTCATCATCCTCATGGCCCTGTGCTCGTTCTCGGTCCCGTTCTACTTCCGTCGCCGCGGAGCCGTGCGTCCGTGGCATCACGTGATCGCCCCCGTCGCCGCCGCCCTGGCACTGGCCTACTTCGCCTTCGTGATCCTCGACAACTACGCGGTCGTGACCGGCAGCGACTCCGACCTCGTCAACGCCATGCCCGTGCTGATCCTCGCGACGGCGGTCGTGGGCTTCGTGATCGGATCCCGTCAGCGACGGGCACCGATTCTCGACGCCGTGGGGCAGGGAGACCAAGCGGAGTCACCGACCCCGACACCCTAGGATGACCTCGTCATGGCCGACACACCGCTGGTGCGCACTCCCGCGACCCTTCGCCCCGATCACCCGCTCGCGGGCTACGCCGACGTCGTCGATCTGATCCGTCGCGAGATCTCGCTGGGCCGTCTGCTGCCGGGGGACAAGCTGCCCGCCGAGCGCAAGCTCGCCGAGCGGCTCGGAGTGGCGCGGGAGACCCTTCGCCAGGCGTTCCGGGTCCTGGAGGGCAGCGGTCAGATCCAGATCGTGCGCGGCAATGCGGGCGGGGCGATCATCCAGGACAACAGCGTCGCCCCGGAGGTTGCGCTCCACGAGCTGCGTCAGCGTCGGACCGCGCTGCTGAGCCTCATCGAGTTCCGTCGCGAACTCGAGTCGGTCGCCGCCCGGCTCTCCGCAACGCGGCGCACCGAGGACGATCTCGCCGAGATGCGGCTCGCCCAGGAGGCCCTGCGCGCCGTCGGCAACAAGGACGAGTTCCGTCGCGCGGACACCGTCTTCCACCTCGCCGTGGCGCGCGCCGCGGGCAATCAACATCTCGCGGCCGCGATCGAGGACAGCCGTGCCAGCATGTTCCAACCCGTCGACTTGGCCGACTTCGAGGTCATCAAGGAGTCGAGCCACTCCCAGCACCAGTTCGTGCTCGACCTGATCGCCGAAGGTGACGGCGAGGCGGCCTCGGCGGCGATGCGGCGCCATATCGACTCCTCCCGCGACGACATACTGCGTCTCATCGACGGGTGACGGGGGCTACGGCACCATTCACGGTCGAGCCGACCCGTCGACGTTCAGCCGACCGAGCGCTCCCCTGTCCAGAATCGGGCGCGCAGCGCCTTCTTGTCCGGCTTCCCGAGCGCCGTCAGCGGCAGCGCGTCGGCCGCGATGACGTCCTTCGGCGCCTGCACCGAGCCCTTCCGCTCCTTGACGGCCTCCTTGATCTCCGCGACGACCTCGTCGGTCAGCTCGAAGCCGTCGCGCAGGACGACGACGGCGGTCACCGCCTCGCCGAACTTCTCGTGCGGGGTGCCGATGACGCCGACCTGGGCGATCGCCGGGTGCTCGGCGATGACGTCCTCCACCTCACGGGGGAACACGTTGAAGCCGCCCGTCACGATCATGTCCTTGGTGCGGTCGACGATGTACCAGAAGCCGTCCTCGTCCTCGCGCGCCACGTCACCGGTGTGCATCCAGCCGTCGCGGAAGGTCTCCGAGGTCTCGGCCTCACGCTGCCAGTAGCCGGCGGCCAGCAGCGGGCCCGCGACGCAGATCTCGCCCGGCTCGCCCTGCTTCACCGGCTCGCCGGCCTCGTCGAGCAGCGCGGCGCGCAGGTACGCCGAGGGGCGGCCGCACGACGTCAGCCGGCTCTCGACCGGCCTGCCCTCCGCATCCACGTGGTCGCCCTTCGGGAAGTAGCTGATCACCATCGGCGCCTCGGACTGTCCGTAGTACTGGGCGAAGACCGGGCCGAACCGCTCGATCGCCTCCTTCAGCCGGACCGGGTTGATCGCCGACGCGCCGTAGTAGACGGTCTCGAGCGAGGAGAGGTCGCGCGTGTGGGAGTCCGGATGGTCCATCAGCGCGTAGAGCATGGTCGGCACCAGCATCAGCGAGTTGATCCGCTTCTCCTCGATGGTGCGCAGCACCTCGGCCGGGTCGAAGCGCGAGGAGACGAAGAGCGTGCCGCCCTTGAGCACGACTGGGACGAAGAACGCGGCCCCGGCGTGCGACAGCGGGGTGCACATGAGGAAGCGCGGCTCCTCGGGCCACTCCCACTCGGCCATCTGGACCTGCGCCATCGTGGAGAAGGCGCGCACCGTGCCGATGACACCCTTCGGTTTGCCGGTCGTGCCACCGGTGTAGGTGATCGAGGTGATGTGGTCGGGCTCGAGGAGGGCGGCCCGGAACGGCTGCGGCTCGAAGGACGCCGCCACCTCGGCGAGGTCGGTGCCGACGTCCGCGAGCTCCGGCGGCACGGGCCCGATGGTCAACACCTGCTTGAGCCCGGGGCACTTACCGAGCAGTTCGACGGCCCGGCCCGCGAAGTACGGGTCGATGACCAGCGTCGTGATGCCGGCGTCGTTGATGACGTAGGCGTGGTCGTCGGCCGAGCCGAGCGGGTGCAGCGAGGTGCGCTGGAAGCCCTGGGTCTGGCCTGCACCGAGGATGAAGAGGACCTCGGGCCGGTTCAGCGCGAGCAGCGCGCCCGGTGTGCCCCGTCCCGCACCGAGGGACTCGAACGCCTGGATGTACTGGGAGATCCGGTCCGCCGTCTCCTTGCCCGTCAAGGTGACGTCGCCCAGGTGCACGATCGGGCGGTGCGCGTGGCGCTTGAGGGCCGCGACCATCAGGTGGCCGTTGTGGGCAGCGGTGTGAAGCGTGTCGGTCACCCCGACAGACTAGAACGTGTTCTATTCGCTGGGCAAGGAGAATGCCGGGCATGACCGACTCCCGCCGGCCGGACGAGCACTCCGCCGAAGTCACCGCCATCCGCCTGCACGAACGGATCTACGTCACCTTCACCAGTCTCGCCGTGATCCTCACCCTGGGCCTCCATGCCGACGGCCTGGGCGCCGGCGAGGCGGCACTGACCCTGGTGGTCAGCGCGCTGGGCACGGTCCTGGCCGCCTATGCCGCCGATCTGATGTCCCATGTCGTCGTGCGCGGCGGTTTCCCGAGCGATGCCGAGGGACGCACGATGCGCGGCGCGAGCATCGGCGCCCTCAGCGTGACCGTCCCGCCCCTGCTCGCGATCGGCCTGGCCGGACTGGACCTGTACCGCGTGGAGACCGCCCTCCACGTCGCGACGGCGATCCTGGTCGGCACACTGGGCCTGGTCGCCTGGCTCGGCGTACGCCGCGCCCACGGACTCGCGCCCGCGCAGCGCCTGGTCGCCCTGGGCGCGATGGTGCTGCTCGGCGTCGTCGTGGTCGGCCTGAAGCTCCTCGCCCACTGACCGCGGCGCGGCTCAGCTCGCCGGGCGCCGCTCGACCGGCGCGATCAGCGGTCGCACGCCGCCCAGCCGCCGATGGAAGCGGACCTGGTCGGCATGGGCGTCGAGCAGCTGCCACAGTGCGCGGTGGGCGGACCACGGCAGGGGGTCGTCGCCGCTGCCCCAGCGCTCGCCGAAACTGATCCACACCGGGACCCAGGCCACCGCGCAGTCCCAGGCGCCGCGCTGCGCCTCGAGCAGCCGGCGGCGTACCTGGAACTCCGTGCGCGGCCCGTCGACGCAGATCGGCGCCGAGCGCACCGGCCACACCCACAGGTCGAGCTCGACCAGCTCCAGCTCGAGGTCCGGCAGCAGGACGGGATCGACCAGCACCGTGGCGACGTTCTCGTGCGGCTCGCGCCTCATGCGGAGACGGTAGCCCGCGCCGCCGACAGGCGACAGGGTGCCACGCGTGTCCGAGCGGTGGACATCAGGCGAGCAGGTCGGCGATCCCCCGGATCTCCGCCGCGCTGCGACAGGACAGGAGCAGCGTGGTCACGCCGGTCTCCTCCCACTGGGCCACCCGCTCCTTGACCTCCGACGGCGTGCCGATGATGTGCATGTCGTCGACGAGCTCGTCGGGGATGAGCGCGGTGGCCTTGTCCTTCTCACCGGACAGGTACAGCTCCTGCACCTCGTCGGCAAGCTCGCCGTACCCCATCCGCGTGAAGACCTGGTGGTGGAAGTTCTGCTCCTTGGCGCCCATGCCCCCCATGTAGAGCGAGACGAACGGCTTCATGCCGTCGATGACCAACTGCTTCTCCGCGGGCGTGTCGACCACCTGGAGGTGACAGGTCGCGGCGATCTCGAAGGAGGCCCGCCCCAATCCATCGGGTCCGTGCCGCGCGCCCGGTCGGGCGAAGCCCTCGTCCAGCCACGGCTGGTACATGCCGGCACTCTTGGGCGTGTAGAAGATCGGGATCCAGCCGTCGGCGATCTCCGCGGTCTGGGCCACGTTCTTCGGCCCCTCGGCGCCGAGCCAGATCGGCAGGTCCGCACGCAGCGGGTGCACGATCGGCTTGAGCGGCTTGCCGAGGCCGACCGCCCCCGGGCCGCCGTAGGGCAGCGGATGGTGCGGGCCGTCATTGGTCACCGGCGCCTCGCGCGCCAGCACCTGGCGGATGATCGAGACCACCTCGCGGGTGCGGGCGAGCGGCTTCGAGAAGGGCACGCCGTACCAGCCCTCGACGACCTGGGGACCACTCACGCCCATGCCGAGGATCACCCGGCCGCCGGTGAGGTGGTCGAGGGTCAGCGCGTGCATGGCGATCGAGGCAGGAGTCCTGCCCGACATCTGGACGATCGATGTGCCGAGCCGGATCCGCGAGGTCTCGCGACCCCACCAGGCCAATGGCGTGAAGGCGTCGCTCCCCCAGGCCTCGGCGGTGAAGATCGCGTCGAAGCCCGCATCCTCCGCCGCGGCGACGAGCTCGCCGACCCCCTGCGGCGGCTGCGCGGACCAGTACCCCAGCTGCAAGCCCAGTTTCATGCCTCGCATCATGACGGATCGACCAGATCCATTTCTAGAACGTGTTTCACTTTTTGCCAGAACATGTTTCACTTCGGGTCATGAGGCGCCACCCCCAGGATCGAACACTGTCGGCACCGGTGACGGTGTCCTTCGACTACACCCGCTCGGTCGGCCCGGTGCTCGGCCGCTTCCTCACCGGGCTCCGCGACGGACAGTTCGTCGGCGCCCGGCTCAGCGACGGCCGCGTCGTCGTACCGCCACCGGAGTTCGACCCGGTCACCCACCGGGCCACGGCCGACTTCGTCGACGTCGCCGAGACCGGCACCGTCACCTCGTGGACCTGGGTGAGCGAGCCCGTCGCCGGCCAGCCGTTCGACCGGCCGTTCGCCTTCGCCCTGGTGACCCTCGACGGCACGGACGCACCGCTGCTGCACGCCGTCGACGTCGCGAGCCCCGACGAGATCAGCACCGGCCTGAAGGTCCGCGCCCGCTGGGCCACCGAGCGCACCGGTGCCATCACCGACGTGGTCTTCGTCCCCGACACCGGTACGGCAGCCCCGGCCGCCCCGGTCGCCGGCGAGGGCGAGGTCACCGGCATCGTGACGCCGGTCAGTCTCGACTACACCTACGCCGCCTCGCCCGAGGAGTCGGCCTTCTTCCGCGGGCTCGCCGAGGGCCGGCTCGTCGCCCAGCGGTGCCCGCAGTGCCGCAAGGTCTACGTGCCACCGCGGCCGGCCTGCCCGGTCGACGGCGTGCCGACGGTCGAGGAGATCGAGCTGTCCGACACCGGGACCGTCACGACCTTCTGCATCGTCAACGTGCCGTTCCTGGGGCAGAAGATCACACCGCCGTACGTGTCGGCCTACATCCTGCTCGACGGCGCGGACATCGCGCTGCAGCACCTGATCCTCGACATCCCGGTCGAGGAGATCCGGATGGGCCTGCGGGTCAAGGCGGTCTGGAAGCCCCGCGAGGAGTGGGGCACCACGATCGAGAACATCAGCCACTTCGCGCCGACCGGTGACGCCGACGCGGACTACGACACCTACAAGCACCACCTATGAGACTTGGCCGAGCGTGTCGCATACGGAGCTTGAGCCCGAGCCTTCGGCCCGAGCACCGTGCTCCGTGCCGCTTCGCGGCCGTGCGACACGCTGTCGGCCCGGATTGGAGCCAACATGCGTGACGTTGCCGTCGTCGGGTTCGCCCAGCGACAGATGCAGGACTACGACGGGTCGCCGACCTGTGCCGAGCTGCTCGTGCCGATCTTCGGCGAGTGCTACGAGCAGACCGGGTGGACGAAGAAGGACATCGGCTTCTGGTGCTCCGGGTCCTCCGACTACCTCGCCGGCCGGTCGTTCTCGTTCGTCAGCGCGATCGACGCGATCGGAGTGCTGCCTCCGGTCAACGAGTCGCACGTCGAGATGGACGCGGCCTGGGCGCTCTACGAGGCGTGGCTGAAGATCCAGACCGGCGAGGTCGACACCGCCCTCGTGTTCGGCTTCGGCAAGGCGTCGGCCGGTGTGCTGCGCCGCACCCTCAGCCTCCAGCTCGACCCCTACACCCTCACCCCGCTGTGGCCCGACACCGTGTCGATCGCCGCGCTCCAGGCCCGCCTCGGCATCGACGGCGGCGCGTGGGACGAGGCCGCGATGGCGGAGGTCGTGAACCGGTCGCTGACCGACGCCGAGAAGAACGAGTACGCCGTCCGCGCGGGCGGCTCCTCCGTCGAGGAGCTGCTCGCCCGGCCGATGTTCGCCGACCCGCTCCGCAAGCACGACGCGGCGCCGGTCACCGACGGCGCCGCCGCGATCGTGCTCGCCGCGGGCGACAAGGCACGCGAGGTCCGCGAGCGCCCGGCCTGGATCACCGGCCTGTCGCACGTCACCGACGGACTCCACCTCGGCACCCGCGACCTGACCCGCGCGGAGTCGGCGTCCCGCGCCGCGGCGGCGGTCGGGGGCCTCGACGGCGTCGACGTCGCCGAGCTGCACGCGCCCTTCAGCCACCAGGAGCTGATCCTGCGCCGCGACCTCGGACTGGCGGAGGACGTACGCGTCAACCCCAGCGGGGGTGCGCTGGCGGGCAATCCGATGTTCACCGGCGGCGGGATCCGGATCGGCGAGGCGGCCCGCCGGATCTGGGACGGCAGTGCCGACAAGGTGCTCGGCCACGCGACGAGCGGGCCGGCCCTCCAGCAGAACCTCGTCTGCGTCATGGAAGGAACGATCTGATGGGCAAGACCCCCGCAGCCGTGATCGGCGTGGGCCAGACCCACCACCGCGCCAAGCGCGAGGACGTCTCCATGGCGGGCCTGTGCCGCGAGGCGATGGACCGGGCGCTCGAGGACGCCGGCATGACCCTCGACGAGATCGACGCGATCGTCGTCGGCAAGGCGCCCGACCTGTTCGAGGGCGTGATGATGCCCGAGCTCTACCTCGCCGAGGCGCTCGGTGCCGTGGGCAAGCCGCTGCTGCGCGTCCACACGGCCGGCTCCGTCGGTGGCTCGACGGCCATCGTCGCCGCCTCGCTCGTCCAGTCGGGTGTGCACAAGAAGGTTCTCACGGTCGCCTTCGAGAAGCAGTCGGAGTCCAACGCCATGTGGGCGCTCTCCGTGCCGGTCCCGTTCGTGATGCCGGTCCACGCCGGTGCGGGCGGCTACTTCGCCCCGCACGTCCGCTCCTACATCCGTCGCTCCGGCGCGCCCGGGCACATCGGCGCTATCGTCGCTGCCAAGGACCGCACCAACGCGCTGAAGAACCCCTACGCGCACCTGCACAACGAGGGCACGACCGTCGAGTCGGTGCTCGCCTCACAGATGCTCTGGGACCCGATCCGGTACGACGAGACCTGCCCCTCGTCCGACGGCGCCTGCGCGCTGGTCATCGCCGCCGACGACATCGCGGCGGTGTCACCGAACCCGGCCTGGATCCACGGCACCGTGATGCGCTCGGAGCCCACCACCGCCGCCGAGCGGGACCAGGTCAACCCGCAGGCCGGCCGCGACGCCGCGGCCGCGCTGTGGAAGCAGGCCGGCATCACCTCGCCCATCGACGAGATCGACGCGGCGGAGATCTACGTCCCGTTCTCGTGGTTCGAGCCGATGTGGCTGGAGAACCTCGGCTTCGCCGAGGAGGGCGCGGGCTGGAAGCTGACCGAGGCCGGCGAGACCGCGATGACCGGCCGGATCCCGGTCAACTGCTCCGGCGGGGTGCTCTCGTCCAACCCGATCGGCGCCTCGGGGATGCTCCGCTTCGGCGAGGCCGCCCTCCAGGTCCGCGGCGCGGCCGGGGAGCACCAGGTCGACGGCGCCCGCAAGGCCCTGGGCCACGCGTACGGCGGCGGTTCGCAGTTCTTCGCGATGTGGGTCGTCGGCGCGGACAAGCCGGCCAACTGATGCCGCCCTCCGCGGCGCGCCCGCCGACTCACGCGCGTCGGCGGGTGCGCCGTAGTCTGGGTGTGTGATCGAGCTTCGTACCCCGACCCAGATCGAGCAGATGCGCCCCGCCGGGCGCTTCGTGGCCTCGGTGATCCAGGCGCTCTCCGAGAAGGCCGACGTCGGGGTCAACCTGCTCGAGCTCGATGAGCTGGCACACCGGATGATCAAGGACGCCGGCGCCGAGTCGTGCTACATCGACTACCACCCGTCCTTCGGCGCCAGCCCGTTCGGCAAGGTCCTGTGCACCTCGGTCAACGACGCGGTGCTGCACGGTCTCCCCCACGACTACACGCTGCGCGACGGCGACCTCCTCTCCGTGGACTTCGCGGCATCGGTCGACGGCTGGGTGTCCGACTCGGCGCTGTCCGTGGTGGTCGGCACACCTGACCCGAAGGACCTCGCGCTCATCGACGTCACCCAGCGCGCCCTCGACGCCGGCATCGCGGCGGCCCGGGCCGGCAACCGCCTCGGCGACATCTCGTTCGCGATCGGCAGCGTCGCCCACGAGGCCGGGCTCCAGGTCAACCTGCAGTTCGGCGGCCACGGGGTCGGCCGCACCATGCACGGCGAGCCGCACGTCGCCAACGACGGCCGCGCCGGGCGCGGCATCAAGCTGCGCCCGGGCCTGGTCATCGCGATCGAGCCGTGGTTCCTGCACACGACCGACGAGATCGTGTTCGACCCCGACGGCTGGACGATCCGCAGCGCCGACGGCTCCCGCGGCGCCCACTCCGAGCACACGGTCGCGATCACCTCGGGCGACCCGCTCGTCCTCACCGCGCGCGACTGACCCGGTCGGTCCGACCCGTCCGCGGCTGACCGGCGTCGCCGGGGGTACCGCTCCGTCAGGAACGACGTGACGGCGAGGTGCGATGGACCGGCGAACCATGGGTGTCGAGGAGGAGCTGATCCTCGTCGATCCCGAGACCCGCGCCGCTGCGCCGCGCGCGGAGCAGGTGCTCCGGCATGCGGCCGAGCACGACCTGGACCCGCTCGACGAGCTGGACCACGAGCTCTTCGCCCACCAGCTGGAGACGCGGACCCCGCCCGTCATCCACGCGAGCGAGCTGCGTGGTCACCTCGTGCGGCTGCGGCGGCGCGCCGCCCGCGCCGCGGAGGGTGCCGGTGTCCTGACGGCCGCCTCCGGCGCCGTGCCGCTGCCGGGTGGCCCGCCGCAGACGACGCGCGACGACCGCTATCTCAGGATGGTGGACACGTACGGCGAGGTGGCCCGTCCCGGCGGTACGTGTGGCCAGCACGTCCACGTCCGGGTGGACGACGACGAGGAGGGGGTGCGGGCGATCGACGCGCTCGCGCCCTGGTTGCCCGTGCTGCTGGCGATCAGTGCCAACTCGCCCTTCTACCACGGTCGTGACACCCATTACGCCTCGTGGCGTTCCCAGGCGTGGGCGCAGTGGCCGAGCGCCGGCTCGACCGAGGCGTTCGGCTCAGCTGCGGCGTACCACGCCCTCAGCCGCCAGCTCATCGCGTCCGGCGCCGCCATGGACCCGGGCATGCTCTACTTCGACGCGCGTCTCTCCGCGCACCAGCCCACCGTCGAGGTGCGGATCGGCGACGTGTGCACCGACCCCGACGACGCCACGCTCGTGGCGGTGCTGGTCCGGGCGCTGGTGTGCCACGAGCTCGACGGCGGCGGCCTACCTGCCGCGGCCTGGCGGACCGAGCTGCTCCGGGCGGCCCGATGGCGTGCCGCGAGATACGGGCTGACCGACCGGCTGCTCGACCCGCTCACCGGCGCCCTGATGCCCGCCCGCGAGGTCGTCGAGGGCCTCCTGCGGACCGTTGCCGACCAGCTCGACCGCTACGACGACGGTGGCCTGGTCCGCGACGCGATCCCCCGGGTGCTGGCAGAGGGAGGGGCGACCCGCCAGCGCGCGGCCTACGAGCGCAGTGACGCCGGCATCCCGGCCGTCGTGGACGACCTGGTGCGACGTACCAACGCGCCCTGACGGCTCAGTGGGTGAGTCCCCAGATGAACCCGAAGGCGCCGCAGGCGACACCCAGGCCCACGATCAGCCACAGCGAGATCCACGCGAGGGAGTGCATCCCGTGCTGGTAGTGGTTCTCCGAGAACCCGGGGAACTGGTCGGCGTTGACGTCGCTCATCGCAACCTCCTGAATGTCGGCCTGCCTTCACGACGAACGCTACTGCACACGTCGCGGTCCCGGGAGGAGGCCTCGACCCGGCCCCGGACTCAGTTGTCCGCGACCTTGGCGACCACGGCGAAGGCCGCATCGAGGTCGACGTCCCACTCGGCGCCCGCGGTGTCGCGCACCTCGGCCTCGTAGGCCACGCCCGGGTCGTCGCTCGGGTCGACGTCGAGCACGGTACCGCCGCCGACGGCCGCCAATGCCGCCTGCTCGGCCGACGCCCGCTCGGCGTCGCTGAGGATCCGGTCGTCGGCGTCGACGCCGGTGCTGTCGTCCCGGTCGTCGTCGCCGTCGTCGTACCGGTCGTCGTCCCGGTCCTCGGCCACGACCCGGAGGTCGCGGTCCAAGGTGACGTCGACCTCGGTACCGTCGGCGAGCCTGACCTCGACCTCGTAGGCCTCCCCCGGGTCGTCGCTCTTCTCGACGTCGACGGCCTCACCGCCGCCCGCCGCCTCCACGGCGGCCGCGGCCACGCGGTCGCGCTCCCCACCGGAGACGTCGTCGGCCGACGCGGCCCAGAAGACGCCGCCGGCGCCGATCACCGCGACCGCCGCGAGGGTGGGGAGGATGACGCGCTTGCGGCGCAGGATGCTGATGTTCATGGGAGCTGCCTCTCGTTCGGATCGGTTGTTGGCCCGAGCCTGCCGGTAGGTCGCTGAACCTTCCCTGAAGCCGTCTGAAGGCGCGTTCAGGAAGGCAGCCGCACGACGAACCGGGCACCGCCGAGCTCGCCGCGATCGACCGCGACCGACCCCCCGTGGTCGGCGACGACCTCGCGGACGATGGCCAGGCCGAGTCCGCTGCCGCCCGCGTCACGCGTCCGGGCGTCGTCGAGCCGGACGAACCGCTCGAAGACCCGGGCCCGGTCGGCCTCCGGGACCCCGAGGCCGTCGTCCTCCACGGTGAGGACGACGGCACCGTCGGTCGTCCGCAGCGTGAGGGCGAGCCGGGACCCCGCGTGCCGGGCGGCGTTGTCGACGAGGTTCCGCACCACCTGGGCGAGGGCGACGGCGTCGCCGCGGACCCGCCCCGGACCGACACCCCGCGTGTCCACCGCCAGGTCGTCCCGGCCGATCCGCCGGGCGTCGGCGAGGACGAGGTCGTCGAGGTCGACGTCGACCCACGGGCTCCGGGCCCGGGTGTCGCCCGCTCGGGCGAGCGCCAGGAGCTGGTCGACGAGGGCCTGCATCCGCAGCGCCTCCTCGAGGACGGTGTCGGCCAGCTCCCCCTCCGGCAGAGCACCCGGATGGGCGTGGGCGACCTCCGCCGCCTGCCGGATGCTCGCGAGCGGGGAGCGGAGCTCGTGGGAGGCGTCGGCGACGAACTCCTCCTGCCGGTCACGGGCGCCCTGCAGCCGGGCCAGCATCTGGTTCATCGTGCGGGCCAGCCGGCCGACCTCGTCGCGTGCCGGCGGCTCGGGCACTCGTCGCTCCAGGCTGGACCCGCTGATCAGCTCGACCTCGGCGCGGATCCGCTCCACCGGTCTCAGCGCCCGCGACACGACCAGCCACGTGGTCGCGCCCACGACGAGCAGCATCAGGGGCGTCCCGAGCAGCAGGGGGGCGGCGAGGGCGGTGGTGGTCTCGTCGACGTCCTCGAGCGACACCGCGACGGTGACGACCGACCCGTCGTCGGCATCGTCGACGGCGACGACATAGCGGTGCTCGGCCCCGGGCAGCTCGACCACGTCGTCGTCCCCGCCGGGGATCCTGCCGCGCAGGGAGGGATCCGCGGCGACGAGCTGCCCCCCGGGGCCCACGACCTGCCAGACGACATCCTCCGGATCCTCGTCGTCGTCCTCCTCCTCACCGGCCTCCACGCCGGCCGTCGCGCGCGGCGGACCGCTCGTCTCGACCTGGGCGACGAGGTCGGCGACCCGCTGCTCGGCGGTCGTCTCCGCGGCGTCGTGCAGCGACGCTCGTACGGTCAGGATCAGGGCGGCGACGCCGACGACCAGGGCCACGGCGACGACGAGAACGGCGGCGAGGGTGGTGCGCAGCCGCACCGAGCCGGGGGCGCGCACCTCAGCCGCCGTCGCTGGCGAGCCGGTAGCCCGCGCCGCGGACGGTCTCGATGGCCTGCCGCCCGAACGGGCGATCGACCTTGTTGCGCAGGTGACGGACGTAGACCTCGACGATATTCGGGTCGCCCTCGAAGTCGCCGTCCCAGACGGCGTCGAGGATCTGACGCTTGGACACCACGTCGCCCTGGTGCCGGGCGAGGAACGCGAGCACCGCGAACTCACGTGCGGTGAGTCCGATCTCGTCGTCACCGCGGCGCACCCGCCGGGCCGCGGGATCGATCACGAGGTCACCCACCTCCAGCGTGGTCGGCCGCTCGCGGGCACCCCGGCGTGCCACCGCCCGCAGCCGGGCGACCAGCACCGGGAACGAGAACGGCTTGGTCAGGTAGTCGTCGGCACCGGTGTCGAGACCCTCGACCTGGTCCCACTCGCCGTCCTTGGCGGTGAGCATGAGGATCGGCGTCCAGTTGCCCTCACGACGCAGCGTCTCGCACACCTTGTAGCCGTTGACGCCGGGCAGCATCAGGTCGAGCACGATCGCGTCGTACTCGTTCTCGCGGGCGAGCCAGAGGCCGTCGGTGCCGTCGTGGGCGAGGTCGACCGCGAATCCCTCGGCGCCGAGGCCGATCTCGAGCGTGCGAGCGAGCCGTCGCTCGTCGTCGACGACCAGGACACGCATGCGACCTCCGGAAAGCAGTCAGGGTGGCTCCCCCGACCCTAGTGTCGCGGAGCCACCCTGAACCTGCGCTGAAGAGCGCCTACGGGTCAGACGTAGTTGACCTGCATCTCCTTGATGGCGTTGAGCCATCCCGAGCGCAGTCTGCGCGGCTCACCGGCGAGGGAGATGTTCGGCGCCAGGTCGGCGAGCGCGTTGAAGATCAGGTTGATCTGCAGGCGGGCCAGGTTGGCGCCGAGGCAGTAGTGCGCGCCGTGGCCGCCGAAGGCGACGTGCGGGTTGTTCTCGCGCAGGATGTCGAACCTGAACGGGTCCTCGAACACGTCCTCGTCGAAGTTCGCCGACGCGTAGAAGATGCCGACGCGGTCGCCCTTCTTGATCGCCTGGCCGGCCAGCTCGGTGTCCTTCTTGGCGGTGCGCTGGAAGACGGTGACCGGGGTCGCCCAGCGGACGATCTCGTCGATGGCGGTCTCCGGGCGGTCCTTCTTCCACAGCTCCCACTGGTCGGGGTTCTCGAAGAAGGCGTGCATGCCGTGGGTGGTCGCGTTGCGGGTGGTCTCGTTGCCCGCGACGGTCAGCAGGATGACGAAGAAGCCGAACTCGTCGTTGGTGAGCGCGCCGTGGTCGTCGTCCAGGCCGACGCTGATCAGCTTGGTGACGATGTCGTCCTGCGGGTTGGCGCGCCGCTCGTTGGCGAGCTGGTCGAAGTAGACGAGGATCTCCATGGACGCGACCGCCGGGTCGGCGCCGATGTCCGGGTCGTCGTACCCCATCATCTGGTTGGACCACTCGAAGAGCTTCTTGCGGTCCTCCTGCGGGACCCCGAGGAAGTCGGCGATCGCCTGGAGCGGCAGCTCGGAGGCGACCTGCTCCACGAAGTCGCCGCTGCCCTTCGCGACCGCCTGCTCGACGATCTCGTAGGCGCGGTCCTTGAGGGCCTGCTTGAGCGAGGCGATCACGCGCGGGGTGAAGCCACGGGAGACGATGCCGCGCATCTTGGTGTGGTCCGGCGGGTCGTGGTGGATCAGCATCGCGCGCTGCACCTCGACCTGGTCGCGGGTCATGTCCGGCGCGAACCGGATGATGACGCCGTTCTCCATGGCCGACCAGTTCTCGTTGTCCTTGGACACCTGGCGGACCTCGGCATGACGGGTGCACGCCCAGTAGCCGGTGTCGAGGAAGCCCGCGCGGGCCTCGGGGACCTGCTCGATCCAGCGGATCGGCTCGCTCTGGCGCAGCGCACGGAACTGCTCGTGAGGCACGGCCACTTCGTTGATGTCGGGATCGGTGGGATCCCAATCCGTCGGGATGAGGAGCTCGGTCACACCACGAACCTTTCGCTACGGGACAGCCAGGAGGATGGAACACGTTCTAGAGCCACCGTACAAAGCATCGCGTCAATACGAAAGGGTTTCGTGAAAACGACTTCGGCGTGGCGCAGGTCTCACTAGAACGTGTTCTAGGTCGATGCTACGGTGCGAGCATGGGCAACCCGGTGATCGTCGAAGCAGTCCGCTCCCCGTTGGGCAAGCGCAAGGGCTGGCTGGCCGGCCTGCACCCGGCCCAGACCCTCGGCTTCATCCAGGCCGAGGTGCTCCGTCGCGCGGGTGTCGACCCCGCTGTCGTCGAGCAGGTCATCGGCGGCTGCGTGACGCAGGCCGGCGAGCAGTCCAACGACGCCGTCCGGCGCGCGTGGCTCTACGCGGGGCTCCCCCAGGCCACCGCCGGCACCGCCCTCGACGCGCAGTGCGGCTCCGGTCAGCAGGCCACCCACCTGATCAACGACATGGTCGCCGCCGGCAGCATCGACGTCGGCATCGCCTGCGGCGTCGAGATGATGTCGCGCATCCCGCTCGGCGCGAACGTGCCGCCGGGCATGGGTGACCCGCGACCCGCGGACTGGACCATCGACATGCCCAACCAGTTCGAGGCAGCCGACCGGATCGCGAAGCACCGCGGGATCACCCGCGCGGACCTCGAGGCGCTCGGCCTGGCCTCGCAGGCCAAGGCCAGGGTCGCCGTCGACGAGGGGCGCTTCAAGCGCGAGATCGCCGCGATCGAGGCGCCCGTGCTCTCCGACTCGGGCGAGCCGACCGGTGAGACCCGGATCGTCGACACCGACCAGGGCCTGCGCGCGACCACCGCCGAGGGGCTCGCCGGCCTGCGCTCCGTCCTCGACGGCGGCCTGCACACGGCCGGCACGTCGTCGCAGATCTCCGACGGCGCCGCGGCGATCCTGATCATGGACGAGGACAAGGCGAAGGCCCTCGGCCTGAAGCCCCGGGCACGCATCGTCGCGCAGTGCCTCGTCGGCTCCGACCCGTACTTCCACCTCGACGGTCCGATCGACGCCACCCAGCGGCTGCTCGACAAGACCGGCATGGCGATCGGCGACTTCGACCTCTTCGAGGTCAACGAGGCCTTCGCCTCCGTGGTCCTCTCCTGGGCCGGTGTCCACCACGTCGACCTGGACAAGGTCAACGTCAACGGCGGTGCCATCGCGCTCGGCCACCCCGTCGGCGCCACCGGCGTCCGCCTGCTCACCACCGCGCTGCACGAGCTCGAGCGCCGCGACGCCTCGACCGCGCTCGTCTCGATGTGCGCCGGCGGCGCGATGGCGACAGGCACGATCATCGAGCGGATCTGACCCGGCCGGACCGGCCGGCCCCGGGCCGCCAACTCGCCTGCGGCCTGGTCGTTGAGCCCTGCGCGACCTACAGCGCCGCCGTCATCGCCGCGCACGCCCGCAGCCAGGACCGGCGGGTGCCGGCGGACAGCTCGGCGTACGGCACGACCGAGCCGGAGACCAGGGCCGGGTCGTACGGGACCCGATAGACGCCACGGGTGCGCTGCTCGTAGACCTGGACCAGGTCACGGGCGAGCGCCTCGTCGACCTTGGGGCTCGGGTCGGAGAGCACCGTGATGGTCTTGTACTTCAGGTTCTCGTGCCCCGCGTCCTGCAGCGCGTCGAGCATCCACAGGCCGCTGTAACCGGTGTCCTCCCGGATCGTGCTGGTGACGACGAGCAGGTCGGCCGCGTCGGCGGCGGCGAGCCAGTTCTCGGCGCGCAGGTTGTTGCCGGTGTCGACGAGGAGGATCCGGTAGAAGCGCTCGAGGAGCCGGTGGACCTCGGCGAAGTCGGCGGCGTGGATGACGCCGGTGACATCGGGCCGCTCGTCGGAGGCGAGGACGTCGAAGTGCGCGTCACCCTGCGACCGGACGAAGGCGCCGAGGTCGCCGATCCGTGACTGGTGGACGTCCTCGAAGCGGCCCAGGTCGTCGAGCAGCTCGCGGGTGGTGTTGCGGTGGGTGCTGCGCGCGCCGCGGATCCCCAGCGTCCCGCGGGTCTCGTTGTTGTCCCAGCCGATCACGCCGCCGCCGCGCACGGTGCCGAACGTGTAGCCGGCCGCCAGCACTCCCGTCGTCTTCGCGGCACCGCCCTTGGGATTGACGAACGCGATGGTGCGCGGGCCGTCGAAGTCCTTCTGGATCGCGGCGCGGTCGGCCTCGTAGGCACGCTCCTTCGGCCCCATCGCGGGTGCCACCAGGCCACCGGTCCAGCGGCGGACCCGGCCCCGCCAGCCCCAGGTCGCCGCGCCGAGCGCCAGCTCCTGGTCGCGCCGGTCGAGGAAGTCGGTGGCGGTCATGAACCGCCGCGGCTCGGCCGGGGACGGTGCGACCGGCGGTGGCGCGGACGCCGTCCGTACACCGGGCGGCGGGCTGCTCGGCGGCGGTCCGGTCGGAGCGGGGGCGCCCACGTGCAGGCCGCGGACCGCCGTGTGCTCGTCGGCCGGTGGCGGGGACGTCGGGCGCTCACCGATCGGATCGCTGAGCGGATCGAACAACGGGTCGGTCGAGGAGTGACTCACGTGTACCTCCGAGATAGGCAGCGGTCGCCCGCCAACCTACCCCGCCGCGCGAGGTCAGGACACGTCCGACAGCGCCGTCTCGATCGCCCGGTGGAAGGTCGGGTAGGCGAAGTGCATCCCCCGCAGCGTCGCGAGCGGGACCTCGGCGTGCACGGCCGTCACGAGCATGCCGATGATCTCGCCGCCGGCCGGACCGACCGCCGTCGCCCCGACCAGGACACCGCGGTCGAGGTCGGCCACGACCTTGATCAGACCGTCGTTGCCGACCTTGTGCAACCAGCCGCGGCTCGACTCAGGCAGCGGCGCCGTACCGGTGCCGACCCGGATGCCCGCGGCGCGGGCCTGGGCCTCACTCCGGCCGACCGAGCCGACCTCGGGATCCGTGAACGTCGCCCGGGACACGGCACGGTAGTCGGCCCAGGGGCCGTCCTCGCCGGTCAGGTCGCGGACGGCGACGTCGGCCTGGTACATCGACATGTGTGTGAACGCGCCCTTGCCGGTGATGTCGCCGATCGCCCACAGCCCTCCGGCGCCGGCCACCCGCATCCGCTCGTCGACGTCGACCGACCGCGCCGCCGGGTCCAGACCGACCGTCTCGAGCCCGACGTCCCCGAGGTTGGTACGCCGCCCGGCGGCCACCAGCAGCGCCTGGGCGTCGAGGGAGGTGCCGTCGGCGAGCCCGATGTGGAAGGCGCCGTCGTGGGCGACGGCGCTGACCCCGACCCCGGCCCGGACGACGATGCCCTCGGCCTCCAACGCGGCGACGACGACCGCGCTGGCCTCCGGCTCCTCGGGCCCGAGGATCCGCTCCCCCGCCTCCACGACCGTGACCTCGACGCCGAACCGGGAGAACGCCTGGGCCAGCTCGCAGCCGATGGCGCCGCCGCCGAGCACGACCAGGCTGCTGGGCAGCTCGCGCAGCCGCACGGCGTCGCGGTTGGTCCAGTAGGGCGTGTCTGCCAGCCCGTCGATGGGCGGGACCGCGGGCTCGGTGCCGGTGTTGAGGACCACGCCCCGGCGCACGACGACCTCCCGGTCCCCCGCGTCGGTGGCGATCACCACCCGGCCGGGTCCGGCGAGCCGGCCGTGCCCGCGCACGAACCGTGCGCCGGCCTGCTCCAGCCGCTCGACCGCGACGGTGTCGTCCCAGTCGTCGGTGGCCTCGTCGCGGATCCGGTCGGCCACCGTCGCCCAGTCGGGGTGGACCTCGGTCGCGCCGCCCAGGACCGGCACCCGCCGGGCCTCGGCGAGCGCGTCGGCGGCCCTGATCATCATCTTCGACGGGATGCAGCCGAAGTAGGGGCACTCACCGCCGACGAGGCGACGGTCGACCCCGACCACGGAGAGCCCGGCCCGGGCCAGCGTGGCGGCGAGGTGCTCACCGCCGGGCCCGAGCCCGATCACGACGACGTCGGCGTCCAGCTCACCTGTCATGGCGCCACACTGGCACACCTGTCCAGGCCCCGACCAGCGTCCCGGCGGGCGTCGTACCGGCACCGCCGGTCAGACCAGCGTGGCCTTCTTCCGCTGGATCGCGCCGAGCACGCCGTTCACGAACGCCGGCGAGTCGTCGGTCGACAGCTCACGAACCAGACCCATGGCCTCGGTCACGGCGACGGTGTCGGGGACGTCGTCGGCCCAGAGCAGCTCCCAGACGCCGATCCGGAGCACGTTGCGGTCGACGGCCGGCATCCGGGCGAGGCTCCAGTCGGTGGAGAACTCCTCGAGCACCTCGTCGATCCGCTCGCGCCGCTCGCTGACACCGCGCACGAGGACGGCGGTGTAGGGGTTCGCCGGGGCCTCACCCTCGGCGGTGACCCGCTCGAGCGCCTCGGCGCCCGTCTCACCGCGCAGGTCGGCGGCGTACAGGACGTCGAGGGCGCGCTTGCGGGCCTTGGTCCGGGCTCCCACGAGGTGGATCAGCCCTTCACGCGTGAGAGGTACGAGCCGCCGTCGCGGGTGTCGACCTTGATCTTCTCGCCCTGCTCGATGAACAGCGGGACCTGGATCTCGGCGCCGGTCTCGAGGGTGGCGGGCTTGGTGCGGCCGGTGGCGGAGTCGCCGACGACACCGGGCTCGGTGTAGGAGACGAGGAGCTCGACGGAGGCGGGCATCTCGATGAACAGGACCCGACCCTCGTTGGTGGCCAGGATGACCTCCTGGTTCTCCAGGAGGAAGCCGGCGGCGGTGCCGACGATGGACGGCTCGACCTCGACCTGGTCGTAGTCCTGCACGTCCATGAAGACGAAGTTGGTGCCGTCGTTGTAGAGGTACTGGAACGAACGGCGGTCGACGGTGGCCGTCTCGACCTTGGTGCCGGCGTTGAAGGTCTTGTCGACGTTCTTGCCGGACTCGACGTGCTTGAGCTTGGTGCGGACGAACGCGGGGCCCTTGCCCGGCTTCACGTGCTGGAACTCCACCACCTGCCAGAGCTGGCCCTCCAGGTTGAGAACCATGCCGTTCTTGAGGTCGTTCGTCGTTGCCATGCGTCAGCCTTCTCTGGAGATGTCGAAGATCGGGGTGGCCGCAGCGCCACCTCAGACGGGGCGCACCGGGGCCAGCGGACGAGTCTAGTGCGCGCCGTGGGCTGCGATGAATTCGAGCGCCTGCCGGTACCCGTCGATGCCCTGGCCCTCGATCACCTTCGCGGCGTGCGGGGTGACCACCGAGGTGTGCCGGAACTCCTCGGGCCGCTTCGACGGCGCACTGATGTGCACCTCGACGAGTGGGGCGGTCAGCTGCGCGCAGGCGTCGTACAGCGCGTAGGAGTAGTGGGTCCAGGCGCCGGCGTTGAGCACGACCGGCCAGCTGCGGTCCGCCGCGTTGTTGAGCCAGTCGAGCAGCTCGCCCTCGTGGTTGGTCTGCGAGAAGTGGATCTTGAGCCCGAGCTCCTTGCCCCAACGCGGCATCAGCCGGTCCTGCAGGTCGAAGTGGGTGGTGGTCCCGTAGATCTCGGGCTGGCGCTTGCCGAGCCGGCCCAGGTTGGGGCCGTTGAGGACGTAGACCTCCTGCTTGCCCATGGCTCAGGATCCTGCCAGACCCGACAGCGCCGCGTACGCCGCGCGCAGGTCGGCCTCGGACGGGCCGGCCAGGACGACCGGGCGGGCGAGATCCTCCAGGACGACGAAGCGGAGCTGGTTGCCACGGGCCTTCTTGTCGACCCGCATCGTCGCGAGCAGGGTGTCGAAGTCGACGCCCTCCCCTCCGAGCAGCGAGGTGGGCAGTGAGGTGGGCAGCCCGACCCGGCCGAACACCGCGCGATGGCGCGCGACCAGCTCCGGCGACAGCCCCCCGGCGCGGGCCGCCAGCTCGGCGACGTACACACAGCCCAGGGCGACGGCCTCCCCGTGGCGGATCGCGTAGTCGGTGGCCTTCTCGACGGCGTGGGCCAGGGTGTGGCCGTAGTTGAGGACCTCGCGGCCGGGGTGGCCATCGACTCCCCCGGTCTCCTTGAGGTCGCCCGCGACGACGTCGGCCTTGACCTGGATCGCGCGCTCGACCAGCTCCCGCAGCACCGGCGAGTCGGCCGTCAGCTCGGCCGGCTCGGTCGTCTCGACGAGCTCGAGGATCCGCGGGTCGGCGATGAAGCCGCACTTCACGACCTCGCCGAGCCCGGCCACGACCTCGGCCCGCGGCAGCGTGGCGAGCAGCGCGAGGTCGCACAGCACGCCGGCCGGCTCGTGGAAGGAGCCGACCAGGTTCTTGCCGGCCGGGGTGTTGATGCCGGTCTTGCCGCCGACCGCCGCGTCGACCATGGCGAGCACGGTGGTCGGGACGTGGACGACCGCGACCCCGCGCAGCCAGGTGGCGGCCACGAAGCCGCCGAGGTCCGTGGTCGCGCCGCCGCCCAGGGTGACGACGGCGTCGGAGCGGGTGAAGCCCTCCTCACCGAGCGACTCCCAGCAGGCCGCCGCGACCTCCCAGGTCTTCGCCTCCTCGCCGTCGGGCACCTGGAGCACGATGACGTCGAGGCCCTCGAGCAGGTCCGCGAACGGCTCCAGCAGGTCCTCCAGCGACTCCGGTGTGATGATCGCGACCCGCTGCACTCCCTCGGGGAGCAGGCCGCGGAGGCGGTCGAGGACGTCGTGACCGACCACGACGTCGTACGGCGACGCGGTGGCCACTCTCAGGACGGTGCTGTCGTTGGGTGCGTTCATGCACGGTCTCCCTGGAGGGCGGTGAGAATCTCGGCGGCGATGGCGTCGGGCTCGCGGCCGTCGGTCTCGACGGTGATCCGGGCGAGCCCCTCGTAGACGGGGGTGCGCTCGTCGAGGAGCTGCTTGACCCGGGCCCGGACGTTGCCGAGCAGCAGCGGGCGCCCGGTGCCGAGACCGACCCGCTTGACGGCGTCCGCGAGACCGACGCGCAGGAAGACGACCGGGTAGGAGCCGAGCAGCTCCTGCGTCGCCGGGTCGAGGACGGCGCCGCCGCCCAGCGACAGCACACCGTCGTGGTCGGCCAGGGCCCGGGCGACCGTCGCGCGCTCGAGGGCCCGGAAGGCGGACTCGCCGTCCTCGACGAAGATGTCCTGCACCGGCTTGCCGGCCTGCTCCTCGACCAGCTCGTCGCTGTCGGCGAACCCCACACCGAGCGCTGCCGCGACCCGGCGCCCCACGGTGGTCTTCCCGGCGCCCATGGTCCCGATCAGGACCGCGCGCGGCCCGCCCGCATCGCTCACCTGAACCGGAGCGTGTCGAGGTACGACTGCACGTTGCGACGGGTCTCCTGGACGGCGTCGCCGCCGAACTTCTCCAGCACGGCCTGGGCGAGCACGAGTGCCACCATCGCCTCGGCGACGATGCCGGCCGCGGGCACCGCGCACACGTCGGAGCGCTGGTGGTGGGCGACGGCCTCCTCGCCGGTGGCGAGATCGACGGTCCGCAGCGCGCGTGGCACGGTGGCGATCGGCTTCATCGCCGCTCGGACCCGGAGGATCTCGCCGGTGGTCATCCCGCCCTCGGTGCCGCCGGAGCGGCCGGAGACCCGGCGCAGCCCCTCCTCGGTCGGGACGATCTCGTCATGGGCCAGCGAGCCAGGCGTGGCGGCCAGCTCGAAGCCGTCGCCCACCTCGACGCCCTTGATCGCCTGGATGCCCATGAGCGCGCCGGCGAGGCGCGCGTCGAGGCGGCGGTCCCAGTGCACGTGGGAGCCGAGGCCGGGCGGGAGGCCGTGGACGACGACCTCGACGACGCCGCCGAGGGTGTCACCGTCCTTGTGCGCCTGGTCGATCCGCTCGACCATGAGCTTGGAGCCGTCGGCGTCGAAGCAGCGCACCGGGTCGGCGTCGAGGCGCGCGACGTCGCCCGGGGAGGGCAGGTCGGCCGACGGGGTGCGGACGCCGCCGATCTCGAGCACGTGGCTGACGATCCGGGCACCCGTCGCCTGCTCGACGAAGTTGCTCGCGACCCGGCCCAGGGCGACCCGGGCGGCGGTCTCGCGGGCCGAGGCCCGCTCCAGGATCGGGCGGGCGTCGGCGAAGTCGTACTTCTGCATGCCGGCGAGGTCGGCGTGGCCCGGCCGCGGGCGGGTCAGCGCCGCGTTGCGGGCCTGGCTCTCGAGGATCGCGGGGTCGACCGGATCGGCCGACATCACCGTCTCCCACTTGGGCCACTCGGTGTTGCCGACCTGGATCGCGACCGGCCCACCCTGGGTCCGGCCGTGCCGGACGCCGCCGGTGATGGTCACCTCGTCGGCCTCGAACTTCATCCGGGCGCCCCGGCCGTAGCCGAGACGACGGCGAGCGAGCGAGTCGGAGATGTCGTCGGTCGTGACCTCGACGTGGGCCGGCAGGCCCTCGAGGATCGCGACCAGGGAGGGGCCGTGGGACTCCCCCGCAGTCAGCCAGCGCAACATGGGCACCAGTGTCCCACGCTGGGCTCAGCCGCCGAGGACCTGTCCCACGACATCGCGCCGAGCGTGCAGGACCCGGAGCACCACAACGTCGTTCGACGCCACTGTGTAGAACATGCCGTACGGGAATCGCCTCACCCGCGCACGTCGGACGCCGGGGAACCCATCGACGGGCGGCGCACCATCGGGGAACATCTCCAGGCGCTCGACGACGCGGTCGATCGCCTCCAGGAACTCGGTGCCGAGCCCCGGGGTCTGCTCGTCGTAGTGGCCGACCGCTTCCTCGATGTCGGCCACGGCCAACGCCGAGAGCCGGATTCTCACCGGCCGGTCCACAGCTCCGATCGCACCTCACTCCAGGAACGGAGGCGCTCGGGATGGGCGTCGACCTCGTCGAGTGCCTCGACCAGCCGCCGGCGCTCGTCCTCGGACGGCACGTAGACCGCTTCCCCGAAGTGCGTTCGGATGGCTTCCTGAATGATCTCCGAGCGGGAGCGGTGTTCCACGGCGCGGGCACGCTCGACCAGGTCGTAGAGCTCTTCGGGCAGCGTCACCGCGACCTTGCGTACAGCCATCAGAACCTCCTCGGTATGACATCAGCATACCGTGGGCGAGGACCTACGCTGCGCTGCCGAGGACCTGTCCCACGACCACCGCGACCAGGGCGCCGAGCACCAGGAAGGGCCCGTACGGCACCCGGCGGCGGATCATGGTGCCGCTGCGCCGCATCGGCACCATCGCCACGACGCCGAGCACGGCGGCCGCCAGCACGGACACGACCAGCACCCCGACGCCGTACGGCCCGATCGCGATGCCGAGCAGCGCCCCGAGGCGGACGTCGCCCCCCGCCATGGCGCGCGGGCTGACCAGACGCATCACGCCGTAGTAGCCACCGAGCGCCAGGAACCCGATCAGGCCCCACCCGGCGACCCACGGGTCGCCGACCGCCACGGCCACCGCCGCGACCAGCGCGCCGGTGAGCAGCCAGGCCGGTCGGATCAGGCGGGAGGGGAGGTACCAGGTGACGTAGTCGATGACCGTCAGCGCGGCGCACACCGGCACGAGAGCGAGCAGCCAGAGCAGGCCCCAGTTCCAGCCCAGGGCCAGGCCGAGGATCCCGGCGGCGACGGCGCAGGCCACGACGGAGCGCAGGCGCAGGCCGGGACGTGCGGCCAGCTGTGCGAACGGCACGTGGTCGGGGTAGTCGTCCGGGTTCTCGGCCGGATCGTGCTCGGGCTCCGGGCACCGCGCGATCAGCCACGGGACGAGGAGCCCGCCCAGCGCCCCGATCAGGGCGCAGGCCAGCGCGGGGACGGCGTGCATGCCGCGACGCTACCGGGCGGCCTGGGCGGCTTCGCCCGCCGAGCGCATGGCGTCGAGTGGTCCGTCCTGACCAGTGAACATGCCGAACTGGAGCACCGCCTGGTGCACCAGCAGGTCGAGCCCGGAGACCACCGGGGCGCCCGCACGCAGCGCCGCGTCGACCAGGGGGGTCGGCCACTCGTTGTAGGTCACCTCGAACACCACGTCGGCCGGCAGCACCCGCGCCACCAGCTCGGCCGTCTGGGCGGCGGCCGGGATCGTCGAGATCAGGACTCCACCGGTGCCGCCGACCTCGTCGAGGCTCAGCACGACGACGTCGGGAGCGGTCGGGTGGCGACGGATCGCGGCGACCGCCTCGGCGGCGTTGTCCGGCGTGCGCGCGGCGACGGTGATCCGGGTGGCGCCGAGCTCCGCGAGCGCCAGTCCGACGCTGGCGGCGGTGGCGCCGCCGCCGAGGACGGTGGCCGCGGTCGTGGCACCCGCGAAGCGCTCGCGGATCGCTGCCATCGCGCCCGGCACGTCGGTGTTGTCGGCGGACCAGCCGCCGGCGGTGCGGACGAGGGTGTTGGCGCCCCCGGCCAGGCGGGCGACGTCGCTCACCTCGTCGGCGAGCGCCAGCGCCTCGCGCTTGAGCGGCGCCGTCACCGACAGGCCCCGCCACTCCGACCCCAGCCCGGCCACGTACCCGGCCAGCTCGCCCGCCGGCACGCGCACGGCGTCGTAGGTCGCCGCGATGCCGAGCGCGGCGTACCCGGCCCGGTGCAGGGTGGGCGACAGGGAGTGCGCCACCGGGTCGCCGACCACGGCACAGCGAGCAGACTCAGCCATCACGCGTCATCGACAGGCACGTCATCAGCAGGCGCCCTCGGACTCGTTCGCGCAGTAGTCGCGCAGCTCGCTGGTGTAGCTGAGGAACTCGTTGTAGCTCGTCGCGAACTTCGTCTCGCCGGTGCGCAGGTTGACCGTGACGTAGTAGTACCAGTCACCCGCGGGCGGGTTCATCGCCGCCGTGATGGCGTCGTCGCCGGGGGCGCTGATCGGCCCCGGCGGCAGACCGGCCACCCGGAAGGTGTTGTACGGCGAATCGGTGTTCTCGCGCTCGGCCTGGGTCAGGCCGACGGTGAGCTTGCGCCCGAGCGCGTAGTCGACGGACGCGTCGATCTGCAGACGACCGATCTGTCCCGCCGTCCCCGGGTTCTCGACCCGGTTGAGGATCACCCGCGCGATCTTCGCCATGTCGTCGGCGGTCTTGCCCTCCACCTGCACCAGCGAGGCGATCGTCATCAGCTCGTGCGGCGTGTAGCCGAGGCGCTGGGCCGCCGCGTCGAGACCCGCGTCGTCCGCCGCCCGCTTCCACCGGTCGACCATCGTCTTCAGGAAGCCGGCAGCGGTGTCGTCGGGGCTGATCGTGTAGGTCGCGGGGAACAGGTAGCCCTCGGGGTTGCCGTCGGCGTACTCGGGGAGTCCGAGGTCGGGGCTCCGCAGCGCGGCGTTGAGCTCCTTCTTGCCGAAGTCGGTCTTCTTGGCCAGCAGGTCGACGATGTCGACGACGCGCAGCCCCTCGGGGACCGTCACCGTCTCGGTCGACACGTTCGCCGGGTCGACGAGGATGGCCACGACGTCGGCGGCCTTCATCTCGTTCTTGAGCAGGTAGGTGCCGGCCTGGATCTTCGTGGACCGGTCGTCCTTGGCCGCGGCGTCGACGAACGCCTCGCCGGACGCGACGACGCCGAGGTCCTCGAGCTCGGCTCCCATTGACCCCACGGTCTGGCCGGGGTCGATGACGAAGGTGACCTCGCCGCTGCCGGGTCCGGAGAAGTCCTCGGGCCCGGCGAACATGTCCTTGACGTCGGAGATCGCGCCACGGGCGAACCACGCGACGAGGGCGCAGAAGAGCACCACCACCAGCAGTATCGGCAGACAGCTGCTTCGACGCTGCTTCGCCGCGCGCCGGCGACCGCCCGCCGGCGTACCGGGGAGCAGGCCGAGGTCCTCACCGGGCTCGACGGGCTCCATCGGCGGCTGCTCAGTCATGCGTCTCCTCGTCCGTGGGGGGCGTCACCAGCTCGCCCGGAGGGGTGTCGGTGGCACGTTCGGCATCCAGCGCCTGCTGCAGGATGACGACGGCCGCGACCTGGTCGACCACAGCGCGTCGCTTCGCGCCCTTGCGCTGGTCGCGCAGCATAGCCTCCGCGGTCACCGTGGTGAGCCGTTCGTCGACGAGGCGCACGGGGACCGGTGCGACCCGGCGTGCCAGCCGGGCGGCGAACTCGCGGGTCTTCACGGCCGCCGGCCCCTCGCCGCCGGAGAGCGACCGGGGCAGCCCGACGACCACCTCGACGGCCTCCTCCGCCTTGAGGATCTGATGGATCCGGCGCAGGTCCCCCTTGCCGCGCCGGACCGTCTCGACGGGCGTGGCGAGGATCCCGGACGGATCGCTGCGGGCCACGCCGATCCGGGCGTCGCCGGGATCGACGCCGAGCCGGACGCCGCGGCGCATCAGGCTTGTGCGACCGCGGCTGTCACGGCAGCCAGCGCCTCGTCGATCCGGGTCACGTCGGTGCCACCGCCCTGCGCCAGGTCGGCCTTGCCGCCGCCCTTGCCGTCGAGGAAGGGCGCCGCCGCACGGACCAGGTCGCCGGCCGCGAGGCCGCGGGCCTGCGCCGCCTCGTTGAGAGCCGCCACGATCGCCGCCTTGCCGTCCGCCGCACCGACGAGGACCACGGCCGCCGGTGCGCCGCCGGCGAGGCGGGCCCGGACGTCGGTCGCGAGGGTGCGGACGTCGCCCCCGGATGCGCCGTCGAGCCGCTGCGCGACGAGCCGGACGCCGTTGACGTCGGTCGCGCCCTCGGCGAGCGCCGCGCCGCCGGACAGCAGCTGGGCGAGACGGATCTTCTCCATCTCCTTCTCGGACTGCTTGAGGCGGTCCAGGAGGTCCCCGACCCGGCCGACGAGGTCGTCGGGCTGGGTCTTGAGCAGCGTGGAGAGCTGGCCGACCACGTCGCGCTCGCGGGCGAGGTACGCGAAACCCTCGACGCCGGTCAGCGCCTCGATCCGGCGGTTGCCCGAGCCCACCGAGGCCTCGCTGGTGACCACGACCGTGCCGACCTGGCTGGAGTGGTCGACGTGCGTGCCACCGCACAGCTCACGCGACCAGGGACCGCCGATCTCGACCACACGGACCTTCTGGTCGTCGTACGTCTCGCCGAAGAGGGCGATCGCGCCCCAGTCCTTGGCCTCGCCGAGGGTCATGTACTGCCAGCCGACGGGCAGGTCAGCGCGCAGCGCGTTGTTGGAGACCTGCTCGATCTCGCGGACCTGGTCCGGCGAGAGCGCGTTCAGCCAGCCGAAGTCGAGGCGCAGGTAGCCCGGCCGGTTGTAGGAGCCGGACTGCAGGGCGGTGGGTCCGAGCACCTCGCGCAGCGCGGCGTGCACGATGTGGGTGCCCGAGTGTGCCTGGCGGGCGCCGATGCGCCACTGGGGGTCGACCTTCGCGTGCAGCAGCCTCGCGTCGGCGGGCAGCTCGCCGTCGACGACGCGGACCTGGTGGACCACGAGACCACGGACCGGACGCTGGACGTCGAGCACCTCGACGGCGCCACCCTCGAACTCGATCACGCCGGCGTCGGCGACCTGGCCGCCCGACTCGGCGTAGAACGGGGTGCGGTCGAGGACCAGCTCCCCGATCTCACCGCCGGCGAGGACGGGGACGGCGGCACCCTCGCGCAGCAGCGCCAGCGGCCGCGACTCGGTCTCCAGGGTCTCGTAGGCCAGCCACTCGGTCGGGCCGTGGGCGTCGAGGATGCCTCGGTAGACGCCGGTGTCGGCGTGCTGGCCCTTCTTCGCGCGGGCGTCGGCCTTGGCCCGCTCGCGCTGCTCGGCCATCAGCTGCCGGAAGCCCTGCTCGTCGACGTCCAGGTCCGCCTCGGCGGCCATCTCGAGGGTGAGGTCGATCGGGAAGCCGTAGGTGTCGTGCAGCGCGAACGCCCGGTCACCGGGGATCGTGGTCGCACCGGACTGCCTCACCTCGCCGGCGGCCAGGTCGAAGATCTGGGTGCCGGCCTGGAGCGTCTTGCGGAACGCCTCCTCCTCGGCGTACGCGACCTGCGCGATCCGGTCCCAGCCGGAGACCAGCTCGGGGTAGCTCTCCCCCATCTTGTCGCGCGAGACCGGCAGCAGCTCGGGCAGCGACGGGTCCTGGTAGCCGAGCAGGCGCATGTTGCGCACCGCGCGGCGCAGCAGCCGGCGCAGGACGTAGCCGCGGCCCTCGTTGCCGGGAGTGACGCCGTCGCCGATGAGCATGAGCGAGCTGCGGACGTGGTCGGCGACCACGCGGAAGCGCACGTCGTCGACGTGGGCCTCGGCCCCCGGAGCGCCGTACTTCTTGCCGGAGAGCTCCATCGCCTTCTCGATGACCGGGAAGATCGTGTCGATCTCGTACATGTTGTGCTTGTCCTGGAGCAGGTACGCGACGCGCTCGAGACCCATGCCGGTGTCGATGTTCTTGCTCGGCAGCGGCCCGGCGATGTCGAAGTCGTCCTTGGCGCGGACGGCGCTGAGCTCCTCCTGCATGAAGACCAGGTTCCAGATCTCCAGGAAGCGGTCCTCGTCGGCCTCGGGACCACCGTCAGGACCGAACTCGGCGCCGCGGTCGATGTAGATCTCGCTGCAGGGACCGCCGGGACCGGGGACGCCCATGTTCCAGTAGTTGTCCTTGAGCCCGCGCGGCTGGATCCGCTCCTCGGGCAGCCCCGCGATCCGCTTCCAGGCGTCGCGTGCCTCGTCGTCGTCCGGCAGCACGGTGACCCAGATCTTGTCCGGGTCGAAGCCGAAGCCGCCGTCGGCCTGGGAGTTGGTGATCAGCTCCCAGGCGAACTGGACAGCACCCTCCTTGAAGTAGTCGCCGAAGGAGAAGTTGCCGTTCATCTGGAAGAACGTGCCGTGGCGGGTCGTCTTGCCGACCTCCTCGATGTCGAGGGTGCGCACACACTTCTGCACGCTGGTGGCCCGCCGGAAGGGAGGCGTCTCCTGGCCCAGGAAGTAGGGCTTGAAGGGCACCATGCCGGCGTTGACGAAGAGCAGGTTGGGGTCGTCGAGCAGCAGCGACGCCGACGGTACGACGGTGTGGCCGCGTGCCTCGAAGTGGGCGAGGAACCGGTTGCGGATCTCCGCGCTGCTCAGGTGCCGCTCGTTCAACGGGTGCCTTCTCTGCTGGATGTGGTGGTGGGGTTGGTCAGCTGGGGTGGTCCGGCGTCGGCACCGTCGAAGCGCTGCCGCAGGTGGATCTCGGCCTCGGCCTGTCCCCGCGCGACCTCCTCGCCGAACAGCCGGGCACCGAGGAAGGCCGCACCGACCCGGTCGCGCATGCCGTCGGGCGTGAGCGCCTCCGCGAGGCGCCGGGCCCGGACCATGCCGTACACGCCCGCGGCCGCGCCGGCGGCGAACCAGACACCCGCCTTCACGACGAGGCCTCCGCGTCCGCCCGGAGCGGCTCCCGCTGGCGCGACTCCAGGTCACGGCGGGCGGCCCGCAGCATCAGCTTGCGCTCCTTGCGGGAGCGCTTGACCTCGCGCTTCATCTCGAACCGGATCCGGTTGCGGACCTCGGGCGAGAGGGCACGACGCAGCCCCGCAGCCAGCGCGGCCGTCTTGATGACGCTCTCGCGGAGCAGGATGTCGGCGAACATGGGGGCGGGTACGACGCGCGCCGGGACGCGCGGCCCGTGCTCCTGGCCCAGGTCGGTGATGACGTACTCGCGGTCGTCGACCGTGGCGACCGGCGTCCGGTCCTTGCGGACCGCGACGTCCTGCTTCTCCTGCAGCTCCGCCTCGATGCCGGCCAGCTGCTCGCGCAGCGCCTCGGCATCCTGGGCCGCGGCCGTGAGCAGGGCCTCGGTGTGACCGCGAGCCTGGCGCACCGACCGGGCGAGCCGGAACGCGGCGACCGCGAACGCCAGGACGGCGACCGCGATCAGCACGGCCAGCCAGGCCGGGAGGACGAGCTCGTTGGTCACGACGAGCAAGCCTACTTGCTCGTACGCCCGCGGATGATCCGGCGTACCCGCTCCCAGCGCTGCCTGACGGCGGCCTCGGCACCCAGCTCGGTCGGGCGGTAGTAGGCGGCGTCGAGGACGACGTCGGGTGCGTACTGCTGCTCGGCGACGCCGAAGGGCGCGTCGTGACTGTAGAGATAGCCCTTGCCGTGCCCGAGGTCCTTCGCCCCGGAGTAGTGGGCGTCGCGCAGATGGGGCGGCACCTGACCGATCTTGCCGGCCCGGACGTCGCCGATCGCCTCGAAGATCGCTGTCGTCACGGCGTTGGACTTCGGCGCCACGGCCAGCGCGATGGTGGCATGGGCCAGGGTGAGCTGGGCCTCCGGCATCCCGATCAGCTGCACCGTCTGCGCGGCCGCCACCGCGGTGGTCAGGGCCGTCGGGTCGGCCAGCCCGATGTCCTCGCTGGCGAGGATCATCAGCCGCCGGGCGATGAAGCGCGGGTCCTCGCCCGCCACGATCATCCGGGCCAGGTAGTGCAGCGCGGCGTCCGCGTCGGAGCCGCGGACCGACTTGATGAACGCGCTGACGACGTCGTAGTGCTGGTCGCCGTCGCGGTCGTAGCGCACGGCCGCCTGGTCGGCCGCGGTCTCGGCGGTCTCGACGTCGATCGTGGTGCTGCCCTTCGAGCGTGCCGCGCCCGCGGCCGCCTCCAGGTACGTCAGTGAGCGGCGGGCGTCGCCGCCGGCGAGCCGCACGATGTGGTCGCGGGCCTCCTCCTCGAGCACCAGCTCACCGTCGAGCCCCCGCTCGTCGGTGACGGCGAGCTCGAGCACGGCGGCGATGTCGGCGTCGGTCAGCGACTCCAGCCGCAGCAGCAGGCTGCGCGAGAGCAGCGGCGAGATCACGCTGAAGGACGGGTTCTCCGTCGTGGCGGCCACCAGGGTGACCCAGCGGTTCTCGACGCCCGGCAGCAGGGCGTCCTGCTGGGCCTTGCTGAACCGGTGCACCTCGTCGACGAAGAGCACCGTCTCCTCCCCCGTCGCGACGAGCTGGCGCCGGGCGGTGTCGATCGCCGCGCGGACCTCCTTGACGCCCGCGGAGACGGCCGAGACCTCCACGAACCGGCGGCCGGTCTGCTGGCTGATGATCGAGGCGATCGTCGTCTTGCCGGTGCCGGGCGGCCCCCACAGCAGCAGGGAGAGCGACTGGTCGCCCTCGACGAGCTGTCGCAGCGGCGAGCCGGGCGCGCGCAGCTGCTCCTGCCCGACCAGCTCTTCCAGGGTGCGCGGACGCATCCGCACCGCGAGCGGAGCCGAGGCGTGGGACGCGTCGGTCAGGGAGCCGCCCGAGGTCGGCGCGCGGGACCCGGGGGTGTCGAACAGCTGCGGCTCGTCATCCACGATGTGGCAGCCTAGTCAGTGCCGATGGCGCGAGCGTTTCTCCGCCGACGCGAAAGGCAGCAAGCTGCCGGAGGTCGCCTCCCGCCACGCTGCCGCGCGGCGGCGCGGACAACCCCTCACGCGCGCCCGATGGACTTGTTGTCGAGGTCGAACCAGGTGTCGGCGTACCCGGGCTGCTCGACGAGGTCGGTGCTCGGGCTGGCGCCGGGGTCGGGGCGCCCCTCCGAGTCGACCCCGAGCAGGCCCGCGGTCAGCGGCTCCCGCGGCGCCTCGCCGAGGCGACCCGGGAAGTGGCACGCGACCTTGTGCTTGCGGCCGATCTGGAGCAGCGGCGGCTCGTGCCGGGCGCAGATCTCCTGCGCGATCGGGCAGCGGGTGCGGAACCGGCAGCCCGACGGCGGGTTGATCGGGCTGGGTACGTCGCCCTGCAGCCGGATCCGCTCCATCCGTCCGCCGGTGGCCGCCTGCTTCACGTCGGGCACCGCGGAGAGCAGCGCCTGCGTGTAGGGGTGGTGCGCGTTCGTGTAGATCGACTCACGGTCGCCGATCTCGACGATCTTGCCGAGGTACATCACCGCGATCTCGGGGCAGAAGTGCCGCACGATCGCGAGGTCGTGGGCGATGAAGAGGAAGGCGACACCGAACTCGGTCTGGATGTCCTGGAGCAGGTTGACGACCTGGGCCTGGATGGACACGTCGAGCGCGGAGACCGGCTCGTCGGCGACGAGCAGCTTGGGCTGCAGCGTCAGCGCGCGGGCGATGCCGATGCGCTGGCGCTGGCCACCGGAGAACTCGTGCGGGTAGCGGTTGTAGTGCTCCGGGTTGAGGCCGACGACCTCGAGCAGCTCCTGGACCCGCGGGAGGATCTTGTCCTTCGGCAGCACCTTGTGGATCGCCAGCGGCGCCCCGACGATCGAGCCGACCGTCTGCCGCGGGTTCAGCGAGGTGTAGGGGTCCTGGAAGATCATCTGGATCTCACGCCGCAGCGGCTTGAGCTCGCCCGCCTTCGCGTGCGTGATGTCCTGCCCCTCGAACCGGATGGCACCGGCGGTCGGCTCGTAGAGCCGCGTGATCAGCCGGCCGGTGGTCGACTTGCCACAGCCCGACTCACCCACCAGGCCGAGCGAGGTCGCCTCCGCGACCTGGAAGGAGACGCCGTCGACCGCCTGGACGTGACCCACGGTGCGGCGGATCAGGCCAGGCGACCTGACCGGGAAGTACATGCGCAGGCCGTCCACCTCGAGGATCGGCTTCGCGTCGGCGGGAGCGACAGCGGCGCTGCGTCCCTCGATCCTCGGCGCGATCGCCATGTCGTCCGGCTCCCCCTGGTTGATCGTCTCGTTGGTCATCGCAGCTCCTCGGCCCCGTCCTCGCCGGCGCCGCCGACGAGGTCCGGCGCGATCTCCGGCAGCACCTCGGTCGCGTAGATCGCGTCGGGGTTCGGCAGATGGCACCGCTTGGTGTGGTGGGCACCGCGCTGGCCCGGCACGAGCAACGGCAGCTCGGTCCGGCACAGGTCGCCGGGCACCTTGTCGCGGTGGGCGCAGCGCGGGTGGAACGCGCAGCCCGACGGCGGGTTCAGCAGGCTGGGCGGGTTGCCCGGGATCGGCACCAGCCGGGCGCCCGTGTCGCCGGAGAGATCGGGGACGCTGGAGAGCAGACCCCAGGTGTAGGGCATCTCCGGGTGCGTGAGGATCTCCTTGCACGGACCGTGCTCGACCGCCCGGCCGGCGTACATCACCAGCACGTCGTCGGCCATCTCCGCCACCACGCCGAGATCGTGGGTGATGATGATGACCGCCGAGTTGAACTCGCGCTGCAGGTCCTGGAGCAGGTCGAGGATCTGCGCCTGGACGGTCACGTCGAGAGCCGTGGTCGGCTCGTCGGCGATGAGCAGGCCGGGGTCGTTGATCAGACCCATCGCGATCATCGCGCGCTGGCGCATGCCGCCGGAGAACTGGTGCGGGTAGTCGTTGACCCGCTTGTCCGGGGTCGGGATCCCGACCCGGTCGAGCATCTCCACGGCGCGCTGCTTCGCGATCTTGCGGGAGACGCTGTGGTGCACCCGGTACGCCTCGGCGATCTGGTTGCCGACGGTGTAGTAGGGGTGCATCGCCGAGAGCGGGTCCTGGAAGATCATCGACACGTCACGGCCGCGCTTGCGCCGCATCTCGTCGGCGGAGATGTCGAGCAGGTTGACCCCGGCGAGCTCGATCTCGCCGGAGACCTTGGCGTTGGTGCCGCGGTGCAGGCCCATGATCGCCATGCTCGAGACCGACTTGCCGGAGCCGGACTCGCCGACGATGCCGAGCGTCTTGCCGGCCTCGAGGTCGAAGGTCAGACCGTTGACGGCCTTGACCACTCCGTCCTGCGTCGGGAAGTGGACCTGGAGCTCGCGCACCGACAGCAGCGGCCCGGACGAGGACGCGGCGGTGCCCGCGGTGGACAGGGAGGTGGTGGACATTTCCGAGGTTCCTCTCAGCCCAGGCGCACGCGCGGGTCGATGACGGCGTACAACAGGTCCACGACGATATTGGCCATGATCACGAAGGCGGCCAGCAAGATGACCAGGCCGACCGTGGTGGGCAGGTCGAAGTCGGAGCTGGCGAGCACGGCCAGCTTGCCCATGCCGGGGTAGTTGAAGACCGACTCGGTGATGATCGCGCCGCCCATCAGGCCCGCGAAGTCGAGGCCCGCCATGGTCACGATCGGCGTCAGCGCGGCGCGCAGCGCGTGCTTGAAGGTGACCGTGCGCTCGGGCAGGCCCTTGGCGCGGGCCGTGCGGACGTAGTCCTCCTGGAAGGACTCGATCACGTAGGACCGCGTCATCCGCACGTAGGCGGCCATGAAGAACAGGCACAACGTGATCGCGGGCAGGGTCAGTCCCGACAGCCAGCCACCGATGCCGCCCTCCGCTATCGACGTGTAGCGCGGGATCTCGGTCAGTCCCCATTGGATCGCGACGAACTTGTAGAGCAGGAGTCCGACGAAGAAGGTCGGGAACGCGAAGCCGATCAGCGAGAGGCCGACCACGCCGCGGTCGATGAACGTACCCTTCTTGAGCGCCGCCAGGACGCCGAAGAGGATGCCGCCGGCCATCCAGAGGATGAAGGCCGCGACGGCCAGCGAGAACGACACCGGGAAGGTGTCCTTGATCAGGTTGGTGACCGTGTCGCCACGCTCCCGGGAGTAGCCCAGGCAGGGCGCGTCACAGCGGACGATCGTCTGAGGAGCGGTCTCGCGCAGCTTGGGGTCATCCGGGAAGTCGCGACCGACGACCACGCCCTTGGCGAAGTCGCTCCACTGGTTGATGAAGCTGTCGTCGTAGCCCATCGCCGCCGCGGTCTCCTTCTTCTGTGCGGCCGAGCAGTTCTTGCCGCAGATGAAGGACTCCTGATCGATCGGCGTCAGGAAGAAGAGAGCGAAGGTGACGATGCTCATCACGATGAGCATGATCACGCCGGCGAACACACGGCGGATGACGTACGCGAGCACAGAGGACCTTCTCGAAGCGTTGGTGGCCGGTGGGCACCGACGATCGGGGGCCGCCGTGCGGGCGGCCCCCGACCGTCATCTGGTTATCGGAGCGTCACTTCTCCACGCCGAGCACGGCGAGGTCGGCGTAGCCGTTGACCGACACGTTGTTGGCGTAGCCGGTGACCTTCCCTCCGTGGACGAAGTTGAAGATCGTGATCTCCAGCGGGATGTAGGCGATGTCCTCACCCAGCTTGGCGTCGACCGCGGCCCACTTGTCCGCCGCCGCGTCGAGGTCGGGCTCGGCGTAGGCGTCGTCGATCAGCTGGTTGACCTCGGGGCCACCCTTGTAGTTGCCGTAGTCGTTGCCGTTGGAGTCCGGGGTGATGTTGATCCGGCTGTCGAACAGCGGCGGGATGACGGTTCCGGCGGAGGCCCAGTCAGCGCCCCAGCCACCCCAGGTGACGTCGAAGTCGGCGTCCGGCTTCTGGATGACGGCGTAGTAGGTGTCCTCCAGCGGGTCGAGCTCGGTCTCGAAGCCGGCCTTGTCCCAGGCGGCCTTGAGGGCGGAGGCCTGGTTGTCGGAGGTCGGCGTGCCGCCCGAGTAGGTGAACTTGATCTTCACCGGCTTGGGGGCGGAGCACTTCTCGAGCGCGGCCGCGGCGCCGTCCGGGTCACCCGCGGCAGGGATGTCCGCGAAGGCCGGGTTCGGCTCGTAGCCGGGGACGCTGGGGTTGATCACCGAGTCGGTGGCCTTGAAGTAGTTGTCGCCACCGCCGGCCTTGATCCAGCCCGCACGGTCGGTCGCCAGCTTGAGCGCCTCGCGGCAGTTGGCGTCCTTGAAGACCGGGGAGTTGAAGTTCGGCAGCACGTAGTCGACGTACGGCGACTCGACCTGGGTGTAGCGGTCCCCGGCCTCGTCCTTCCGGCTGAACAGAGCCGGCGGGAGACGACGCTCGGTCACGGCGTACTGCGCGTCACCGGAGTCGGCGAGCAGCTGCTCGTAGATCGCCTCGTCGGTGTCACCCTCGCGGAAGTCCCAGGTGTCGGGGAAGGCCTTGCGGATCGGGTCGGTGGACTCGTCCCAGTTCTCGTTGCGGACGAACTTGCCACCGGTGCCCTCCTTCCAGTCACCGTCGAGCTTGTAGGGACCGTTGGAGATGATCTCGAAGTTGTTGGCGTCACCCTTGTCGAGGTCGGCCCGGTACGGGTCGAGGTAGCGCAGCTGCGCGATCGACAGCGGGAAGTCCGGCCACGCCTTCTTGAACCGGTACGTGATCGTCTGGCCCTCGCAGGTGACGGCCTGGTCGTAGAGCTCCTGGCCCTTCTTCGAGTACGGACCCTTGTAGGCCGGCAGGTCGTCGTCCCCGGTGGGGATGTCGAGGTAGGTGAACAGGTAGTTGGCCGGGCCGCCGATGATCACGTCGGTCGCGAAGTTGCGCGACGCGCCGTACTTGAAGTCCTCACACGTGATCGGCTGGCCGTCCTCCCACTTGACGTCGTCGCGGACCGTGAAGGACCACGTCTTGCCGGCGTCCTCGGTCGTGCCCGTGTCGGTCGCGAGGTCGGGAACCGGGGTCGTGCCCTCCACCGGGTCGTTGGACGCGGGCAGCGCCACCAGGCTCCGGTAGAACAGGCGACCCGAGTTGTTCAGGTCACGACCGATGTACATGCGCTGGGGGTCCCAGTGCTCGACGGTACGTGGACCGACGAAGAAGATGGCGTCGCCACCCTTCTCCGCCTTGCCGCTGCTGCTGCCGCCGCCGTTGTCGTCGTCGCCGCTGCCACCGCCACACGCGGCCAGCGTGGCCGCGAGCGCCGTGGCCGCGAGCGCAGCCAATGGCTTCTTGGTGAAGGCCATTCAACTATCTCCTTTTCGGTGAGTGACGCCGGCGGGGCCGGCGCCTCAGGGCTCCGCGTCCCGAATGTCGGCGGAGCACTGGGTCCTGTTATCGGTGCGACTTGGGGTCGAGCGCGTCGCGGGCGCCGTCGCCGACGAGGTTGAACACCACGACGATGAGAGCCAGCAGGAAGCCCGGGAGGAAGAAGTACGTCGGGTCGCCGCTGGTGTAGTCCTTCGAGTGGGCGAGGATGTTGCCGAGCGTCGGGGTCGGTGGCTTGATGCCGACGCCGAGGAAGTTGAACGCCGCCTCCGCGGAGATGTAGGCGGGGACGAGGAGCGTGAGGTAGACGAGCACCGGCGCCCAGACGTTGGGCAGCACCTCGCGGAAGTAGAGCCGGCGGCGCGACGCGCCGAAGAGCCGCGCGGCCTCGATGAACTCCCGCTCACGGATCGACAGCACCTGGCCGCGCACGACGCGGGCCACCGGGGGCCAGCCGAACACCGCCAGGATGCCGATCACGAACACGCCGTTGGCCAGATCGGCCTTCCCGAGGAAGCCGAGGCCCGGGGCGTCGGACACCTCGTTGCGCAGCAGCAGCACGGTCGGTGCCGCCATCGCCAGCAACATCATGGTCTGGGGGAACGAGAGCGTCAGGTCGATGATCCGGCCGATGGTCGCGTCGATGAAGCCGCCTGAGAAGCCGGCCACGATGCCGAGGATCGAGCCGATGATGACCGTGATCACCGTCCCGGTCAGCGCGATGGCCAGCGAGGAGGAGATCGCCAGCATCAGCCGCGAGAGCAGGTCGCGGCCCAGGCTCGGGTCGACGCCGAGCGGGTGGTCCCAGCTGACGCCGCCGAAGGCGCCCTTCGGGAGGACGCCGTCGTCGGACAGGAGGTTCTGGTGGGGCTCGTTGGGGTTGAGGACTCCCATCGCGACCAGGATCGGTGCCGCGATCGCGCAGAGCACGATCAGCACCGACAGGACGAACGAGATCATCGACAGCTTGTCCGCCCGGAACCTGGCGATGGCCAGCTGCGTCGGAGACCGCCCCGCGACCTTGACGACGGCGTCGTCCTCGATCGGAACCGCAGCCTCGTGGATCTCCAGTTCGGAGCCCGGGATCGTCATCTTCACCTCGTCGCCGTGCGTCACGGATGCGACGCGGACCCTGGGGGCCACGCGCCGTCCGTGACACTAGGCGTACTTGGTGCGTCAAGGCGATAGCGAGGCGGTAACGGTTTGGTCTCGACGCCCGGCAAACCGTCCGGCAAGCAGGCCTCAGACCTTGGTTTCCTCCGCCGGACGGGCGTCCACACCGGCTTCCTTCCGCTGCTCCGGCGTGATCGGCGCCGGCGCCGCCGTCAGCGGGTCGAAGCCGCCGCCGGTCTTGGGGAAGGCGATGACGTCACGGATCGACTCGGTGCCGGCCAGCAGCGCGACGACGCGGTCCCAACCGAACGCGATCCCGCCGTGCGGCGGGGCGCCGTACTTGAAGGCCTCCAGTAGGAAGCCGAACTTCTCCTCGGCCTCCGCCGCGTCGATGCCCATCACCTCGAACACCCGCTTCTGGATGTCCTCGCGGTGGATACGGATGGAGCCGCCGCCGATCTCGTTGCCGTTGCAGACGATGTCGTAGGCCCACGCCAGCGCGGTGGCCGGCTCGCTGTCGAAGGACTCGAGGTCCTGCGGGCTGGTGAAGGCGTGGTGGACGGCGGTCCACGCTCCCCCGCCGACCGCGACGTCGCCGGCCGCCGTCGCCTCATCGGCCGGCTCGAAGAGGGGCGCGTCGACGACCCACAGGAAGCTCCACGCGTCCTCGTCGAGCAGACCCGCTCGGCGGCCGATCTCCAGGCGAGCGGCGCCCAGCAGCGCGCGGCTCGACTTCACCGCGCCGGCGGCGAAGAAGATGCAGTCACCCGGCTGCGCCCCGACGTGGGCGGCCAGACCGGCCTTCTCCTCGTCGGTGATGTTCTTGGCGACCGGGCCGCCGAGCTCGCCGTCCTCCTGGACCAGGACGTAGGCGAGGCCCTTGGCGCCACGCTGCTTGGCCCACTCCTGCCACGCGTCGAGCTGCTTGCGGGGCTGACTCGCGCCCCCGGGCATGACCACCGCGCCGACGTACGGCGCCTGGAAGACGCGGAACGGCGTCTCCTTGAAGTAGTCGGTGCACTCGACGAGCTCGAGACCCATTCGCAGGTCCGGCTTGTCGGAGCCGTACCGGGCCATCGCGTCGGCGTAGGTCATCCGCTGCAGCGGCAGCTCGACCTCGACGCCGACGAGCTTCCACAGCGCGGCGACGATCTCCTCGCCGAGGGCGATCACGTCGTCCTGGGTCACGAAGCTCATCTCGACGTCGAGCTGGGTGAACTCCGGCTGCCGGTCGGAGCGGAAGTCCTCGTCGCGGTAGCAGCGCGCGATCTGGTAGTAGCGCTCCAGGCCACCGACCATGAGCAGCTGCTTGAACAGCTGAGGGCTCTGCGGCAGGGCGTACCAGCTGCCCGGCGCGAGGCGCGCGGGCACCAGGAAGTCACGGGCGCCCTCGGGCGTGCTGCGGGTCAGCGTCGGGGTCTCGACCTCGACGAAGTCGTGACTCGACAGGACGTCGCGCGCGGCTCTGTTGACCTCGCTGCGCAACCGGATCGCCTGCGCCGGGCCGCTGCGGCGCAGGTCGAGGTAGCGGTGCTTGAGGCGCACCTCCTCGCCCACGTCGACGTGGTCGCTGATCGGGAACGGCAGCGGCGCGGCGGCGCTGAGCACCTCGACGTCGCTGGCGACGACCTCGATCGCACCGGTGGGCAGGTTCGGGTTCTCGCGGCCCTCACCGCGGGCGATCACCTCGCCGGTCACCTTGAGGCAGTACTCCGAGCGGAGGCTGTGGGCGACGGCCTCGTCGCGGATGACGACCTGGACGACGCCGCTGGCCTCGCGCAGGTCGATGAAGGCCACCCCACCGTGATCGCGCCGATTGGCCACCCACCCCGCGAGGGTGACGACCTGGCCGACGTGCTCGGCGCGCAGGGCGCCGGCACTGTGCGTCCTCATTGGGAGGGTGCGGATCACGAGGGTTCCCCTTCGGAGATGGTGGTGGTGACGACCTGCGGTCGCAGGTCCTGGGTAGGAGGCTGCCAGGTCGCGGGATCGGCCGCGACCTGGTTCCCGTCGCGGATGTCCTTGACCTCCCCCTGGTCCGGGAACCAGACGTAGGGGATGCCGCGGCGCTCCGCGTGCCGGATCTGCTTGCCGAACTTGGCCGCACTCGGCGCGACCTCGCACGGGATGCCCCGGGCGCGCAGCGCGGTGGCGACGGCGTCGGCCTCGGACCTGGTCTCCTCCGCGGTGACCGCGACGACCACGACGCTCGGCACCGAGCGGTCCGCGGTCAGCACGCCCCGCTGCACCAGCGGGACGAGCAGCCGGCTCAACCCGAGCGAGATGCCGACGCCGGGGTACGTCGTGCGGCCGTCGGACGCCAGGGCGTCGTACCGGCCGCCGGAGCAGATCGAGCCGAGCGACTCGAAGCCGTCGAGACGGGTCTCGAAGACGGTGCCGGTGTAGTAGTCGAGACCGCGGGCGATCGACAGGTCCGCCTCGATGCGCGTGCGCTCGGTGACGAGCGGAGCGCAGGCGCGGACGAGCGAGGCGAGCTCGTCGAGTCCCTCGTCGAGCAGGTCGTGGGTCACGCCCAGGTCGCGGACGCGGGCGACGAACGAGTCGTCGGTCGCGCGGATGGTCGCGAGCGCGAGCGCCTGGTCGGCCTGGTCCTCGGTGACGCCGGCATCGGTGAGCAGCAGCTCGCGGACCTTGGCCGGGTCCAGCTTGTCGAGCTTGTCGACCAGGCGCATGACGTCGTCGATACCGTCGGCGTCGAGCCCGAGGCCGGCGTAGAAGCCCTGGATCAGCTTGCGGTTGTTGACCTGGAGGCGGAAGCCGGGCAAGAAGTCGAGGCGACCCAGCGCCTCGAGCATGACCCGGGCGATCTCGACGTCGTGGTGGAAGGGCAGGACGTCACGCCCGACGATGTCGATGTCGGCCTGGGCGAACTCCCGGAAGCGACCCTCCTGGGGCCGCTCGCCACGCCAGACCTTCTGGATCTGGTAGCGGCGGAAGGGGAACTCCAGCTTGCCGGCGTTCTCGAGCACGTAGCGCGCGAACGGGACGGTGAGGTCGAAGTGGAGGCCGATCCCCTTGTCCTTCCCGCTCTCGTCCTCCTGGAGACGACGCAGGACGTAGACCTCCTTGGAGGTGTCGCCCTTGCGGAGCAACTGGTCGAGCGGCTCGACGGCTCGGGTCTCGACGTTGCCGAACCCGTGCAGCTCGAAGGTGCGCGCGAGGGTCGCGATCACCTCCTGCTCGACGAAGCGCTGGGCAGGCAGGAACTCGGGGAATCCGCTGAGCGGAGTGGGCTTGGCCATGCTGGTCGTCACAGTCCTCGGGTGACTCGTCCGGCGGTCTCGCCGCCGGTCTCGATGAGGTCGAGCAGGAAGGGGTTGGTGGCACGCTCGCGCCCGATGGACGTCTGCTCGCCGTGCCCGGGCAGCACGACGATGTCGTCGGCCAGGGGCAGCACCTTGGCGCTGAGCGAGCGGAGCATCGCGGCGTGGTCGCCGCCGGGCAGGTCGGTGCGGCCGATCGAGCCCTGGAAGAGCAGGTCGCCGGAGAACATCACCTCGGAGATCGGCGGACCGTCGGGAGCGTCCCACGGCGTGCGGAAGGTGACCGAGCCCGCGGTGTGCCCCGGCGTGTGGTCGACGACGAGGCTCAGGCCGGCCAGCTCGAGCGTGGCACCGTCGGTCAGCTCCGCGACGTCGTCCGGCTCGGTGAACTCGTAGTCGCCGCCGAGCAGCATGCCGGCCGACTCGCGCGAGATCCCCGCCATCGGATCGGCCAGCAGATGCCGGTCGCCGGGATGGATCCAGGCGGTCGCGTCGTAGGCGCCGGCGACAGGGGTCACCGACCACATGTGATCGATGTGGCCATGGGTCAACAAGACGGCCACCGGCTTCAACCGGTGCTCGCGGACGACCTCGGCGACACCCTCCGCGGCGTCCTTCCCGGGGTCGATGACGATGCACTCGGCGCCCGGTGCCGTGGCCGCGACGTAGCAGTTGGTGCCCCATGGTCCGGCGGGGAAAGCGGCGATCAGCACCGGCCCAGCCTATCGAGGGCTCCGGCTTTGATTAGCATGGGCCATTGTGACTACCTCCGACTGGGGCCGCGTCGGCGACGACGGCACCGTCTACGTGAAGACGACCGACGGCGAACGGGCGGTCGGGCAGATGCCCGACGCGACGCCCGAGGAGGCTCTGGCCTTCTACACCAAACGGTATGAGAACCTCTCACTCGAGGTGGATCTGCTCCACCAACGGGTGCTGACCGGCGTGCTCTCGCCCGAGGAGGCCGCCTCATCGGTCAAGCTCGTGCGCGAGCAACTGGTCGACGTGCATGCCGTCGGAGACCTCAACGCCCTGGTGCGCAAGCTCGATGAGCTCGGCCCGGTGATCGCGACCCAGCGCGACGCCCGACGCGCCGCCAAGGCCCAGCGCGTGGCCGACGCGCGAGCCGAGAAGGAGCGCCTCGCCGGCGAGGCCGAAAAGATTGCCGGGGGCCGTGACTGGCGCAACGGCGCCAACCGGCTGCGCGAGCTCCTTGAGGAGTGGAAGAAGCTCCCCCGCATCGACAAGGCCGCCGACGACGAGCTCTGGCGCCGGTTCTCCTCGGCGCGCTCGGCGTACACGAAGGCGCGCAAGTCGCACTTCGCCGAGCAGGACGAGAAGCGCGAGGGCGCGCGCGTCGTCAAGGAGCGGCTGGTCAAGGAGGCCGAGGCCCTGTCCTCGTCGACCGAGTGGGGTCCGACCTCGGGTCGCTACCGCGACCTGATGCGCGACTGGAAGGCCGCCGGGCCCGCCCCCAAGGCTGTCGACGACGAGCTCTGGCGCCGCTTCCGCGGCGCGCAGGACACGTTCTTCGGCGCCCGTGACGCCGCCAACGCCGCCCTCGACACGGAGTTCGCCGCGAACGCCGTGGTCAAGGAGGCGCTGTTGGTGGAGGCGGAGGCCATCGCTGCCGCCCTGGAGTCGTCCGGGGACCTCGGGGCTGCGAAGGCAGCCTTCCGCGGCGTCGCCGAGAAGTGGGACGAGGCCGGCAAGGTCCCGCGCGACCGGATCAAGGACCTCGAGGGCCGGATGCGTGCCGTCGAGCAGGTCATCCGCCGGGCCGAGGACGACCAGTGGCGGCGTACCGACCCCGAGAAGTCCGCCCGGGCCGACGACATGGTGTCCAAGCTCGAGTCCGCCATCGCCGAGGCCCAGGCCAAGCTCGACGCCGCCCGCGCCCGGGGCGACGAGAAGAAGGTCCGTGAGCTCGAGGAGAACCTCGAGGGCCGCCGGTCCTTCCTCGAGATGGCCAAGAAGGCGTCCGCGGACTTCAGCTGAGCGGGGCGCGGGCAGGGGTGCATGAATCCCCGGCTGACCGGGGATTCATGCTCTTGTCGGGGGTTGCAACCGTCAACAAGTGCATGAACTGCCTGTCCGCTGTGACGCCTGTTGCCGCTGTGACGTGTCAACGCCGCGCTGCGGCGGCCGCAACGGATGCGACCACCTCCCGAATGCGCCGGGCGAGATGCGCTGGGCTGGCGAGATCCGCCCAGGTGATGCGGATGCAGCGCCACCCCGTCAGCTCGGCTACCCGGCTCTCCCGTTGCTTCTCTCGAACAACGGCGTCAACGACGCTCTCGCCCGGGCGTCGGAACTTGAGGTACTTCTCCTTGCCGTCGAACTCGATCCAGATGCCCAGCTCGGGGAAGGCGAAGTCCAAGAAGGCGACGACAAGAGGACCGTCGCGCACCTCGTACTGCGGGATCGGGGCGGGGAAATGATGGCGCCATAGGAAGTACAACGTTCGGCTTTCGCCGACCGACTCGATCCGTCCGTCGGCGAGCCGGAGGACCAGGTCTGAAGAGAGGGAGCGAGGCCAGCGGTCCATGCCCGCCTCGTATCGGGCCCGGATCTGTTCGATGGCGAAGTCGCCGCGGTGCAGGAAGTGGTTGACCACCACGAGGCTCGCTTCGGTGTTGCCCAACGTGGCCACTTCGAGTGTCGACCGCATGGGCGCACTGACCTCGATGCCTCCGACCGTCACGACATCTCCATCGAGGATCACGCCTCGGTGCTGCTGGATACCTGCCTCACGCCGGCCGGCACGTCCATCCTTCCGCAGCAGGTGGACGTCCTCGAGTGCCAGGCCCCATGTGGGCGCATCGAGGAAGGGCAGGGCAGAGGTATGGCTGGCTACAGCGTCGACGCATGCTTGCCGTAGCGCCGCCCGCGCCCGTACGGCGTATCGCTGTTCGCGAGTCAGCTCGCGCCAGACCTGGCCGTCGACGTACGCACCGCGGCGCGGCTTGGCGAGCACACCGGCCGTGATGGCCCGGGCGAGGCTGCGGTCGGTGTGGCCGAGGGCGATCAGCTCCTTGCGGAGCGCGATGTCGGTCATGCAGGGGTGATCGATGTCCATGAACATGTAGTACGGGCTGCCCGCTGGCCGGCAGGCCCCACACATCCGGTTCGTGGGCCTGTGGATGGGAGCGTGAATGGGATGTCTTGTCAGGCATCTCATGCACTTGTCGGGGGTTGCAAACCCCGACAAGTGCATGAATCCCCGGCTGACCGGGGATTCATGCAGCCGGGCGCACCCCCTACCCCGTCACTGCGTGACGCGGTAGGCGTCGAACACGCCCGGGACGGTCCGCACCGCCTTGAGGACCGTGTCGAGGTGCTTGGCGTCGGCCATCTCGAAGGTGAACCGGGACTTGGCGACACGGTCGCGCGACGTCGTGAGGTTGGCCGAGAGGATGTTCACGTGGGCGTCGGACAGGACCATGGTGATGTCCGAGAGCAGCCGCGAACGGTCCAGCGCCTCGACCTGGATGTTGACCAGGAAGGTCGACTGACCGGTCGGGGCCCACTCGACGTCGACGAGCTTCTCGGGCTGGGCCAGCAGGCTGCCGGCGTTCGTGCAGTCCTTGCGGTGGACCGAGACGCCGCCGCCCTTGGTCACGAAGCCGAGGATGGTGTCGGGAGGCACTGGGGTGCAGCACTTGGCGAGCTTGACCCACACGTCGGGTGAGCCGGTCACGATGACACCGGCGTCGCCGCTCGTGGGCCGGGTCGGACGGCCGCGGCGGCCGGTGATGGTGACGGCCTCGGCCAGGTCCTCCTGGGCGCCCTGGTCGCCGCCGTGGAGCTCGATGACCTTGCGGACGACGGTCTGCGCCCCGAGGTTGCCCTCGCCGACGGCGGCGTAGAGCGCGGTGACGTCGGCGATCCGGAAGGCGGTGGCCACCAGCGTGAGCGAGTCGTGGGAGAGCAGCCGCTTGAGCGGCAGGCCCTCCTTGCGCATCAGCTTGGCGATCTCGTCCTTGCCGCGCTCGATCGCCTCCTCACGCCGCTCCTTGGTGAACCACTGACGGATCTTGGAGCGGGCGCGCGGGGACTTCACGAAGTTCAGCCAGTCGCGCGACGGCCCGGCGCCCTCGGCCTTCGAGGTGAAGACCTCGACGACATCGCCGTTCTCGAGCGTGGACTCCAGGGGCACCAGACGACCGTTGACGCGGGCGCCGATGGTGCGGTGCCCGACCTCGGTGTGTACGGCGTACGCGAAGTCGACCGGCGTCGAGCCCGACGGCAGCGCGATCACGTCGCCGCGCGGCGTGAAGACGTAGGTCTCGGCCTGGTTGATCTCGAAGCGCAGCGACTCCAGGAACTCGCCCGGATCCTCGACCTCGCTCTGCCAGTCGAGCAGCTGGCGCACCCAGCTCATGTCGTCGAGATCGCCGGGCTTGTCGGTGTCGTTGCCGGCGCGGCCGTCCTCCTTGTACTTCCAGTGGGCCGCGACGCCGTACTCGGCGCGGCGGTGCATCGCGAAGGTCCGGATCTGCATCTCGACCGGCTTGCCCTGAGGGCCGATCACCGAGGTGTGCAGCGACTGGTACATGTTGAACTTCGGCATCGCGACGTAGTCCTTGAACCGGCCCAAGACCGGGTTCCAGCGCGAGTGGAGCACGCCGAGGACGCCGTAGCAGTCGCGGTCCTCCTCGACGAGGATCCGGATGCCGACCAGATCGTAGATGTCGGAGAAGTCCCGGCCGCCGACGATCATCTTCTGGTAGATCGAGTAGTAGTGCTTCGGCCGGCCGGTCACGGTCGCCTTGATCTTGGCCTCGCGCAGGTCCTTCTCGACCTGGCTGATCACCTCGGCCAGGAACGAGTCGCGCGAGGGCGCGCGCTCGGCGACCAGACGCACGATCTCGTCGTAGATCTTGGGGTGCAGGGTCGCGAACGCGAGGTCCTCGAGCTCCCACTTGATGGTGTTCATGCCCAGCCGGTGGGCCAGCGGCGCGTAGATGTCGAGGGTCTCGCGGGCCTTGCGCTCCTGCGTCGACTGCTTGACGAAGCGCAGGGTGCGCATGTTGTGGAGTCGGTCGGCGAGCTTGATGACCAGCACCCGGATGTCACGGGACATCGCCACGATCATCTTGCGGATCGTCTCGGCATTGGCCGAGTCGCCGTAGACGACCTTGTCGAGCTTGGTCACCCCGTCGACGAGCAACGCGACCTCGTCACCGAAGTCGCGGCGGCACTCCTCCAGCGTGTACGGCGTGTCCTCGACCGTGTCGTGCAGAAGCGCGGCGACGAGCGTCGGCTCCGTCATGCCGATGCCCGCGAGGATCGTGGTCACCGCGAGCGGATGGGTGATGTACGGGTCGCCGCTCTTGCGCTTCTGGTCGGCATGCAGCCGCTCGGCGGTGAGATAGGCGCGCTCCAGCAGCGGGAGGTCGGCCTTCGGATGGTTGGTCCGCACCGCCCGGAACAACGGCTCGAGGACCGGGTTGGCTCCTTGGCTGCGGCTGCCCATCCGGGCCAGTCGCGCGCGCACGCCACGACCGCCTCCGGGCTCGCTCGGCGTCGAGGCGGGCACGGCTGGGCCCCGCGGTGATACGCGTGGGGTCGTGCGCTCCTCGGTCATCGCCCCAGTCTAGTGGCCGGTCGCGGCTCAACCGCGGGCTGGGAGTCGTCCAGGCACGCATCGTCGGGCAGCGTCGGACGCCCGTCAGACGGTCAGCAGCGAGCTGACCGGAACCGCGCCCAGCGCGTCGCGCCCGTCGAGGAACCCGAGCTCCAGGAGCACCGTGAAGGCTGCCGGCTCCGCGCCGCAGCGGCGGACCAGCTCACAGGTCGCCCCGGCCGTGCCGCCGGTGGCGAGCACATCGTCGACCAGCAGCACCCGCTCCCCCGGTGCGACAGCGTCCTGGTGAAGCTCGAGCACCGCCTCGCCGTACTCGAGGGCGTAGTCGACCTGGTGGGTGCGGTGCGGCAGCTTGCCGGCCTTGCGGACCGGGGCGAAGCCCACGCCGAGCGCCAGGGCGACCGGCGCGGCGAGGATGAACCCTCGCGCCTCCATCCCGACGACCTTGTCGACGACGACCTCACCGGTCTCGTCCCGGCCGGCCTCGGCCATCGCGGCGACCACCGCACGGAAGCCGTCCGGGTCGGCCAGCACCGGCGTGATGTCCTTGAAGACGATGCCCGGCTCCGGGAAGTCGGCGATGTCGCGGACCAGCCGGGTCAGGGCGTCGACCGCACGGTCGCGGACGGCCCGATCGCCCACCGCTACTTCTTGCCGCGCTTGGAGCGCGTCTGGCGCACCGGCTGCTTGCGGCCCGAGCTGCCGCTGTCGCTGACCGGCCGGGTGGCGGTGGGGACGACGCGGCCCTTGCCGGCGGCATCCGTGTGGGGCACGGTGCCGCGCGGCGTCGGCGTGCCGCCGTCGTCGACCTCGATCTCGAACTCGTCCTCGAGCAGCTCGTCCGGGACGCCGTCGGGGTCCTCGCCGCGACGGCCCGCGACGGGCGCGTCGTCGGTGGCGACGGGGACCGAGGCGTACCGGTCGGCCAGGGCCCGCTGCTTGGCCTTGGCCCGCCGGGCCTGGACCTGCATCTCGGTCTCCTGCATCTTCAGGTGGACCAGGACGCGGGGCGCGAGCATGACCGACGAGTAGACACCCACGCCCATGCCGACGAACTGCGCGAGCGCGAGGTCCTGCAGCGAGCTGGCGCCCAGCTGGACCGCACTGACGTAGAGGATCGCGCCGATCGGGATGAGCGCGACGATCGAGGTGTTGATCGAGCGCACCAGCGTCTGGTTGACCGCGAGGTTGGCCGCGTCGGCGTACGACTGGGTGTTCTTGCGCAGAACAGTGGTGTTCTCCTTGACCTTGTCGAACACGACCACCGTGTCGTAGAGCGAGAAGCCGAGGATCGCGAGCACACCGGTCACCGCCGCCGGCGTCACCTGGAAACCGGAGAGGGCGTAGACGCCGACCGTCAGCACGACGTCGTGGATCAGCGCGACCAGTGCCGCGACCGACATCCGCCACTCGCGGAAGTAGGCCCAGATGAACAGGACGACGAGGACCAGGAAGATCAGTACGCCGATCAGCGCCCGCTTGGCGACCTCCTGTCCCCAACTCGGTCCGATGTCCTGGATCGAGAGGTCACCCTGGTCGACCTGCGGGAACTCCTCGTGGACCAGATCGGTGATCTCGCCGCGCTGCTTCTCGCTGAGGTTCTCGACCTGGATGGTCAGGGTCGAGTCGCCCTCGGTCGTGACGGTCGGGTTCTCGGCGTTCTCGATCCCCGAGCCGGCCACCTTCTCGAGGAGGTCGTCGGCGGCGGCCTGGCTCGCGTTGCCCGATCCCACGGGGACCGCGACGGTCGTGCCGCCCGTGAACTCGACACCCATGTTGAGGGGCTTGAGGAACAGGACCAGGATCGCGAGGGCGACCAGCACCGCGGAGATGCCGTAGAACAGCCACGCCTTGCCGACGAAGTCGATCGACTTGCGGCCCTGGTAGAGGTCGTTGCCCAGCCGGGACATCTTGCCCATCAGGCGTCACCTCCCGCGACGGCGGCGGGCCGGGAGGGCGTGACATCCATGCCCAGCGTCTCCTTGCTGAGGCCGGACAGCTTGTGTCCGGAGTTGAAGAGCTTGAACTGGGCGAGCCAGGACACCATCGGCTTGGTGAACCAGAACAGCACCGCGAGGTCGATCAGGGTGGTCAGGCCGAGTGCGAAGCCGAAGCCCTTCACCGCGCCGGTGGCGAAGATGTAGAGCACGAGGGCCGAGAGGATCTGGACCGTGTTGGCCGCGACCCGCGTGACGCGGGCCCGGGCCCATCCGGTCTCGACCGCGACCCGCATCGACTTGCCCTCGCGCATCTCGTCTCGGATGCGTTCGAAGAAGATGACGAACGAGTCAGCGGTGACGCCCACGGCGATGATCAGGCCCGCGATGCCCGGCAGAGTCAGCGTGAAGCCGGCGGTCTTGCTCAGCAGCAGCACCATGGCGTAGGTGATCATGGCCGCCACGAACAGCGAGCTGACGACCACCAGGCCGAGGCCGCGGTAGTAGATGAGGCAGTAGAGCATCACCAGGGCGAGGCCGATCGCGCCCGCGGTCAGACCGGCGGAGAGCTGGTTGCCGGCCAGCGACGGCCCGATCTCCTCGACGGAGGTCTGCTCGTCGTTGAACTTGATGGGCAGCGCACCGAACTTGAGGCTGTTGGCCAGGTCGAGGGCCTCCTGCTCGGTGAAGTCGCCCTCGATCTGGGAGCGGCCGTCGGTGATGACGCTGTTCATGACCGGGTAGGTCAGCACCTGGGAGTCGAGGACGACGGCGAACTGCTCCTCGGTGCCCGCGAAGGCGCGGGAGACGGCCTCGAAGTCCGAGGAGGCGCCCGCGGAGCCCTTGGGGTGGGCGCGGTCCTTGCTGTTGCCCATCTCGATCGCCACGACCCAGCCGACACCGTTCTGCGGGGTCTGCGCGCTGGCGTCGTCGAGCTCGGTGCCCTCGACGACCGAGCGGCTCAGCAGGAACTTGATGACGCCGTTGTCCTCGTCGGGCGTGGAGCAGGCCACGACCGGCTGATCAGGATCGTCGGGCAGGTCGGCCGGCTTGCCGTCGGCGTCGACGAGGACGCCCTTCGGGTCGCAGGTGTAGGAGTTGAACGCCGTGATCGCCGCCTGGTCGGGCGCGCGGGACCAGGCGATGTCGTCCTCGACGGTCCATTTCTCGCCATCGCCGGCGGGATCGCCGGCGGCCGGCGCGCCCGTGGGGGCGTCGGTCGGCGCATCGGTCGGCGCATCGGTCGGCGCATCGGTCGGCGCATCGGTGGGGGCGTCCGTCGGGGCGTCGCTCGCACCGTCGGTCGGGTCGTCCTCGGCCAGCGAGAGCGGGGCCCGCCCGAGGCCGCCCATGCCCTCGGCGCCGGTCGCCGCGGCGCAGGCGCCGGGACGGACGTCGGAGCAAGCGACAAGACGGAACCGCAGCTGGGCCTGGCGCTTGACCGTGTCCTCGAGCTGGCCGCGGTTCTTGGTCTTGCCGGGCACCTCGACCACGATATTGCGGCCGCCCTGCGTCGTGACCGCGGCCTCGGCGACGCCGGAGCCGTTGACGCGCTGGTCGATGATCCGGCGGGCCTCGTCGAGGTTCTCCTGGGAGGGAGGCTTCTCGGCGGTGAGGGTGATCCGGGTGCCGCCCTGCAGGTCGAGGCCGAGCGCGGGGCGCCACGGCTTCTCCGGCTCCTCGACGCCGGCCTGGGAGAGCGCGGTGAGGCCGTAGAGGATGGCGAGGCCGAGGAAGAAGACGACGAGGTGGCGCCCGGGGCGCGGACGGCGGGCCGCCATGGCTCAGCGCTCCTCTTCGGCGTCGGGGAGGTCGTCGGACCGCGACTCGGCGGTCTCCGGCGCAGGCTCCACCTCGCGGCGCACGGACGCCACCGCGGCCCGGACGACGCGGACCACGACGCCGGGGGCGATCTCGATCTCGACGTGCTCGTCGGTGGACCCGGTGATCGTCCCGAAGATCCCGGAGGTCAGCATGACGTCGTCGCCGACCGAGAGCGCAGCCTGCAACTCGGCTGCCTGCTTGCGCTGGCGCGAGGCGGGGCGGATGATCAGCAGCCAGAAAATGGCCGCGATCGCCACGATCGGCAGCAGGGACACAGCGTCTTTCACGGACCAACCTTCTCCACGGGGGCAAGGACGGACACCGCAGGACGAGATCGTCCCCGGGACCGACTGGGAAGTGTAGCCACGGAACCTTGCCCGGCACGGATCGACGTAGAAATCCGTGCCGGCCGAGCCACGCCCGAGGGGTAGGACGTCAGTCCTCGAAGAGGCTCGGCCCGGTCTCGTCGTACGGCAGGGCAGGCGGGGTCAACCCCAGGTGCGCCCATGCCGCCGGCGTGGCGATCCGGCCGCGCGGCGTCCGGGCCAGGAAGCCGTTGCGGACCAGGAACGGCTCGGCGACCTCCTCGACCGTCTCACGCTCCTCGCCGACCGCGACGGCGAGCGTGGACACACCGACCGGGCCGCCGCCGAAGCGTCGGCACAGCGCGTCGAGGACCGCCCGGTCGAGCCGGTCGAGGCCGAGCTCGTCGACCTCGTAGAGGTCGAGCGCGGCCTGCGCCACCGATCGGGTGACCACGCCGTCGGCGCGCACCTGGGCGTAGTCGCGGACGCGGCGCAACAGCCGGTTGGCGATACGGGGGGTGCCGCGGGACCGGCCGGCGATCTCGGCCGATCCCTCGGAGGTGAGGTCGACGCCGAGCAGGCCGGCGGAGCGGTGCACGATCAGGTCGAGCTCGTGGGGCTCGTAGAACTCGAGGTGCGCGGTGAACCCGAACCGATCGCGCAGCGGGCCGGGCAGCAGGCCGGCGCGGGTGGTCGCCCCGACCAGGGTGAACGGCGGGATCTCGAGCGGGATCGCGGTCGCCCCGGGGCCCTTGCCGATGACGACGTCGACCCGGAAGTCCTCCATCGCGAGGTAGAGCATCTCCTCGGCCGGGCGGGACATCCGGTGGATCTCGTCGACGAAGAGCACCTCGTCCTCGTTGAGGCCGGAGAGGATCGCCGCGAGATCGCCGGCGTGGGTGATCGCCGGGCCGCTGGTCAACCGCAGCGGAGCGTTCATCTCGTGGGAGATGATCATCGCCAGCGTGGTCTTGCCGAGCCCGGGCGGGCCGGAGAGGAGCACGTGGTCGGGGGCCCTCCCCCGCTGCCGGGCCGCCTCCAGGACCAGGCCGAGCTGGTCGCGGACCCGACTCTGCCCGACCACCTCGTCGAGGCTGCGGGGCCGCAGCGCGGCCTCCACCGCGCGCTCGTCGCCTTCGGCCTCGGCAGCCGTGAGCGAGCGGAGGTGGACCTCCTCGGCCGTCTCCAGGTCGTCCTCGTGGAAGGGCATGGCTCAGTCTCCGTCGGCTCTCCGGGTCAGGCCTTCGAGAGCGTGCGCAGCGCCGACCGGAGCAGCGCGCGTACGTCGGGAGCGGCACCGGCCTCGCCGGCGACCGCGTCGACGGCCTTGTCGGCGTCCTTGGCGTTGTAGCCGAGGCCGACCAGGCCCTGGTGGACCTGGTCGCGCCAGGCGCCGGCACCGGCACCGGCGCTCCCGGACGCCCCACCTGTCGCGGCGCCGATGCGGTCCTTGAGCTCGAGGATGATCCGCTGCGCGCCCTTCTGGCCGATGCCGGGCACCTTGGTGAGGGTGCGGACGTCGTCGGAGGCGATGGCATTGCGCACGCCGTCGGGCGACAGGACCGCCACGATCGCCTGGGCGAGCTTGGGACCGACGCCGGAGGCGGTCTGGACGAGCTCGAAGATCGTCTTCTCGTCCTCGTCGGCGAAGCCGTAGAGGGTGAGGGAGTCCTCGCGCACGATCATGCTCGTCGGCAGGGTCGCGGAGGAGCCGGTGCGCAGCTGGGCGAGCGTGCCCGGCGTGCACATCAGCTCGAGGCCGACCCCGCCGACCTCGAGCACGGCGCTGGTGAGGGTCAAGGCGGCGACATTGCCGCGGACGAACGCGATCATCGGACTCCTCGCAGGTCGCGGGTCGGGCGGGACGCGGCGAGCGCGGCATCGAGCCGCGCCTGCGTGCCGCCGCGCCAGATATGGGTGATCGCGAGGGCCAGCGCGTCGGCGGCATCGGCGGGCTTCGGCATCGCGTCGAGCCGCAGGATCCGGGTGACCATCATGCCGACCTGGTTCTTGTCGGCGCGGCCGTTGCCGGACACGGCCGCCTTCACCTCGCTCGGGGTGTGCAGCGCGACCGGGAGGCCGCGCCGCGCCGCGCAGACCATCGCGATGCCGGCCGCCTGGGCGGTGCCCATGATCGTGCTCACGTCGGAGCGGGCGAAGATCCGCTCGATCGCGACCGCGTCGGGCTGGTACTCGTCGAGGCGAGCGTCGATGCCCTTCTCGATCGTGACCAGCCGCTCGGGCACGCCGAGCTGGGCGGAGGTCCGCACGACGCTGACGTCCACCAGCGTCAACGGTCGGCCGATGGACCCCTCCACCACGCCCAGACCACAGCGGGTCAGCCCCGGGTCGATCCCGAGCACGCGCACGTCATCACACCTTCCGTCCGAACATGTGTTCGGAGACCAAGGTAGGCGCTTTCCGTGGCGAACACGGAGAGACACGCCCGGCCGGTGGCGCTCAGTCCTCGATCTGGTCCAGGACCTCGTCGGGGATGTCGGCGTTCGAGAAGACGTTCTGGACGTCGTCGAGGTCGTCGACGACGTCGACCAGCTTGAACACCTTGCCGGCGGCGACCGGATCGGCGACCGGGATGTCCATCGACGCGACGAACTGCACCTCGGCCGAGTCGTAGTCGATCCCGGCCGCCTGCAGCGCCGTGCGTACGGCGACGACGTCGGTCGCCTCGGCCTGGACCTCGAAGGCCTCACCGAGGTCGTTGACCTCCTCGGCGCCCGCGTCGAGGGTGGCCTCGAGGATGTCGTCCTCGGAGACCTCCTTGCCCTCCTGCGCCTTGGCGACGACGACGACGCCCTTGCGGGTGAAGAGGCGGGAGACGGAGCCCGGGTCGGCCATGGTGCCGCCGTTGCGGGTCACCGCCGTGCGCACCTCCATGGCCGCGCGGTTGCGGTTGTCGGTGAGGCACTCGACGAGGAGAGCGACACCCTGCGGGCCGTAGACCTCGTACATGATCGTCTCGTAGTCGACGCCGCCGCCCTCGAGGCCACCGCCGCGCTTGACCGCGGAGTCGATGTTCTTGTTCGGGACCGACTGCTTCTTCGCCTTCTGGATGGCGTCGAACAGCGTCGGGTTGCCGGAGGGATCGGGACCGCCCATCTTCGCGGCGATCTCGATGTTCTTGATGAGCTTGGCGAAGAGCTTGCCGCGCTTCGCGTCGATCGCGGCCTTCTTGTGCTTGGTGGTCGCCCACTTGGAGTGGCCAGACATGAGGACTCCTTACATCCCGACAACAGCGGGGAAGTCTACTGCCGCACCAGGTCGAGGAAGATCCGGTGCACCCGTCCGTCGCCGTCGACCTCGGGATGGAAGGACGTCGCCATCAGGTGTCCCTGCCGTACGGCGACCGGGTGGCCCTGCGCCTCGGCCAACACCTCGACGTCCGGACCGGTGCGCTCCACCCACGGAGCGCGGATGAACACGGCGTGCACGGGGTCGGCCAGGCCGGCGAACGGCAGGTCCGCCTCGAAGGAGTCGACCTGGCGCCCGAAGGCGTTGCGGCGGACCGTCACGTCGAGCCCGCCGATCGTCTCCTGGTCGGCGGTGCCGCCCTCGATCCGGTCGGCCAGCAGGATCATCCCCGCACAGGTCCCGAAGGTCGGCATCCCGCCGCCGACCCTGGCCCGCAACGGCTCGAGCAGCTCGAAGGTCCGGGCCAGCTTGGCCATCGTGGTCGACTCGCCCCCCGGCAGTACCAGTCCGTCGCAGCGCGCGAGCTCGGCCGGGCGGCGTACCGGGAAGGCGTCGGCGCCGAGCGCGGTCAGGGTCTGAAGATGTTCGCGGACGTCGCCCTGGAGGGCGAAGACTCCGATGGCGGGCACGGACACCGATCCTAGGGGCGCGGTCGCGGCCCCCGGTCGGCGGTCCGTCTCCCGGAGCGAGCTACACGTGACCGCAGTACGCGACCCAGATGTTGCCGCCCTGCCCTTCCTCACGGTGGATCGGCGTGACGGTCGTCGGCCCGGTGACACTGTTGTCCGAGATCAGGCGGGTCGTCACCCACACGACGAAGTTCTTCTTGTGGACCTGCCCTTGGCCCCTGGTCGTCGGGATGTCCAGCTGGACCTGCTGGCCCTGGGTCGTGCTTGCGCCGAGGACGCCGCTCAGCTGAGGCGGCGGATTGGCGGTGCCGACCGGCGCCGGGGTGCCGTCGAGCTCGCGCACGCTCCAGGCGTACTCGTACAGGTCGTTGACGTCGGTCCAGGTCAGCCGCGCGATCCCTCCGACACCGCTCTGGGCGCAGGTGGGCGGCGCGTGGCTCTGCAGGGCCGGGGTCGTCGCCTGGACCGTGGCCGCCGCCGTGTCGGTCCAGTACGCCGAGGTGAAGGCCCAGGGCGCGACGCCGCTCGCGCCCAGGCCGGCGCCGAGCGCCACGGTCGACGCGAGCCCGACGGGCACCAGCCGGTGCCCCCGGCCGAAGCCGATCAGCAGCAGCGCCAGCACCAGCAGCGCGGCGGCCGCGAGGCCGAACGGGCTGGCCGCGGCGTTGAGCACGTAGCCGGCGTACGGGACGCCGAGGACGACACGGTCCGCCTCGCGGACCACGTACGGCTGCGCGTCGGCCACGTCGTTCCCGTCGCCCCGCAGCGTCAGGACGGCGAGGCCACCGTCGGCGTCCAGGCCCGTGATGCGATGGGTCACCCGCCGGCCACGGGCGTCGAGGACGCTCACGACGTCGCCGACAGCCAGGTCGGAGGCGGGAACCTCGCGCGCGATGCCGAGGGCGCCCGCGCCGTAGGCGGGGCTCATCGACCCGGACGAGAAGACCAGTGGCGTGACCTGGAAGAGCCAGCCGGCGAGCAGGGAGAGCAGGCACAGCGTGCCCAGCACTCCCCCGACCCACAGGAGGGCCTCGCGGGCGACCCGCTTCGCGGCGGACATCACTGCTCCTGCCTGGCGGGGAAGGTGAACGTGACGGCTGAGGTCGCGTTCGCGAGGACGCCCGACGGCGACGGCAGCCGTACCTGGATGCAGAGGTCGTGTGACTGACCCGGCCCGAGGTGGGCGCTGACGGCCTCGTCGAAGCCGTTGAGCGGGACGCTCGCACCCCCGACCAGGCTCCCGCCGACGCACGTGCCGGCGTTGATCGAGCCGCCTTGGCGGACGGTGGCCCGCAACGCCGCGCCCAGGGGATTCGTCGCGGCGGCCTTGACGCCGTACGAGAGCGTCGCGTCGCCGATGCTGTTGTTCGAGACCGTCATCAGCGCGGCCCTGGTGTCGCCGTCGGCCATGCCGGTCAGGTTCAGGTCCGGCCAGTCCGTGATGGTCTCCGGCTTGGCCTGCTCGTTGTCCTCGAGGTCGATGTGGAGCTCGCCGCTGCGGACGCTGACGCCCTGCGCGACCTCGCGGTCCGTCCAGTAGGCCGAGGTCGCGACCGCGCCGGTGCCGAGGAGGAGACCTGCGGAGAGGAGCGCCCGGGTCCGACCGTGACCGAACCAGCCGGTTCGCGACGACCGGTGCCGCGCTGTGCGCCTAGTCATGGGCGACCACCGCCCGGCCGCGGTCGCGGCGAGGCCGGGCGAGCGCCAGGCCCGCGCCGATCATCCCGGCCGCGAGCCAGAGCAGGCCGGTACCGACCGCGCTGCCGGTCTCCGGCAGCACGCCGTCGGCCTGGCCCCCGACCTCGCCGTCGTCGTCCACGCCCGCGACATCTCCGTCCTCGGACATCGTGAGGCGGACCTCGAAGGAGGCGGTCTCGTCCAGATGCCCGGTCGCCCCCGGTCCGAAGGAGCCACGCACGGAGACCGTGGTGTCGACACCCCGGGGAACGTCGAGGACGGCAGGCTGGAGCCGCGTCGTACCGGCGAGCAGCTCGGCCCAGGGACCGTTGCCGACCCGAGCCTCGAGCAGGAAGTCGGGTGAGGCGAGCAGTGCGGCCGGGTCGCTCGCGACCACGTCCACGGTGACCCCTCCGGACGACGGCCCGTCGTTGCGGACCCGGAAGGAGCGCTCCTCGACGTCGCCGGGGACCCAGCGGAAGCCGGCTGCGTAGAGCGGCGAGGTGAGGCTGGGCGTCCAGGTGACGCCGTCCGTGCTGAGGCCCATCTCGTCATTCGCGTACGCCGGCACGGCCGCGGCGCCGACAGCCAGCGCGGCTGCGGCCACGAGCAGGGTGAGACGGCGGATCATGGTCGGACTTCCTTCGTACCTCGGGTGGGTGGTTCATGGGCGGCGGTTCCGCCGTCGGATCAGGACCAGGAGCAGTCCCGCCATCGTGACCACGGTCGCGATCGGGAGGACTGGAACGTCCCGTCCGCCGAGCGCGGGCGTCGACATGGGCGTCGACATGGGCGTCGACATGGGCGTCGACATGGGCGTCGACATGGGCATGGGCGCGGATCGCGCCTTCGTATCGAGTTGTGAGGTGGCGCCGAGGTCACGGGCGCCGGTCGCTGGCTCATCCCCCGGGGTTCGCCTGCGCCGCCGCTCCCGGAGGGCTCCGACGAACATGAACGCCGCATAGCCGACGAGCCCGGTTGAGACGACCAGGACGGCGACCTGCCGCTGTCGACCGTTCAGCGCACTGTTCACATGTCCGAGATAGGGCACCGCGTACCAGAGGCGCCCCTTGACCTGGACCTCCCTGACCAGCACCGGGTCGACCACGTCGTTGGCGTCGCCCTTGGTCGTGAGGACCACTTCGCCGTCGGACCGGGTGGCCACGGCGACGACCCGGTGGGTGACGACCGTGGCCCTGCCCGACTCCCGCTGGTAGGTGATCACGTCGCCGGTACCGATCTCATCGGCCGCTGTCGGCTTGACGACCACCAGGGTGCCCGACGGGTAGTCCGGCTGCATCGACCCGGTGAGGACGGTGTAGGGAGTGGCCCCCGCGAGCCGCGGTACGACGACCGCGGCCGCGAGGATCACCACCACACCGTTGATCACCAGCCATGCGACGACCTGACCGATCCACCCGAAGGCACTGCGCCCGCGCCGGACGGCGACCGAGGTCAGTGGAAGTCGACCTGGGTCAGCGTGACTCCGACGGCGGCGAGAGCGGCCGTCACGCCACCGCTGACGTTCGCGCCGTTGTCGATCGCGCCGGCGCCCTGTGCGGGGTCGTCGACCTGGTCGTTGAACGGCCAGGCCGCCACGAAGGTCACCTCGATCGTCTGTCCATCGCTCACTGCGACGGCACCGCCGGCATAGGCCACGTTGTTGACCTCGATGCTCGACGAGCTGAGGTCGAGCTCCTCGAGCAGATCGGCGTTGCCGGTGAAGCCCGTGCCCTCGTCGATCGTGACCTCGGCCAGGATGTGGTCGCCCACGGCGTCGACGTCGTAGGTGCAGGTCTGGCTGAACGTGTCGCCGGGGACCAGGCGGGTCGCCCCGACGAGCGGGAACTCGTCCGGCGTACCGGCGTCGACCAGCCAGCCGTCGCCGCAGTCCGCGTTGATCAGCTTGAGGTGACCGGTGGTGACCCCGGTGCCGGCCACCGTCGCGCTGTCTGTCCAGTACGCCAGGGTGCCCGCACCACCCATGAGCAGGACCGCTGCGGTGCCTGCCGCGAGCGCGCCCTTCGTCGTCTTCTTCACTTGTTCTCCAGTCCCCATGCCCTGTTGTCCCCAGGTCTGGTTGTCATGGTCGCGACGCAGGGAGCGCCTCGCGATCCACAACGAAGGACAGCACAGCCCGGCACGGCGGGTGACCGGAATCGGGACCAACGTCCCGAGATTTAACCGAGGCCGTGGCGCTGCTCGGACAGCGCCACGGCCTCGGGTGGCTCGTCAGGTACGGCGGGGGGGACCCCGCCCGGCTCACCAGCCGCGCTCGGCCAGCCGGTGCGGCTGCGGGATCTCCTCGACGTTGATCCCGACCATCGCCTCGCCCAGGCCCCGCGACACCTTCGCCACCACGTCGGGGTCGTCGTAGAAGGTCGTGGCCTTGACGATGGCCTCGGCCCGCTGCGCGGGGTTGCCGGACTTGAAGATGCCCGAGCCGACGAACACGCCCTCGGCGCCGAGCTGCATCATCATCGCCGCGTCCGCCGGGGTGGCGATGCCGCCCGCGGTGAACAGCACGACCGGCAGCTTGCCGGTGCGGGCGACCTCGACCACCAGGTCGTACGGCGCCTGGAGCTCCTTCGCGGCGACGTACAGCTCGTCGTCGGCCAGCGCGCCGAGGCGGCGGATCTCTCGGCGGATCGTGCGCATGTGGGTCACCGCGTTGGACACGTCACCCGTGCCGGCCTCGCCCTTGGAGCGGATCATCGCCGCGCCCTCGGTGATCCGGCGCAGTGCCTCTCCCAGGTTGGTCGCACCGCACACGAACGGGATCGTGAAGGCCCACTTGTCGATGTGGTTGGCGTAGTCGGCCGGCGTGAGCACCTCGGACTCGTCGATGTAGTCCACACCCAGCGACTGGAGCACCTGCGCCTCGGCGAAGTGACCGATCCGGGCCTTCGCCATCACCGGGATCGACACGGCGGCGATGATCCCGTCGATCATGTCCGGGTCGCTCATCCGCGACACTCCGCCCTGCGCGCGGATGTCGGCCGGGACCCGCTCCAACGCCATCACGGCCACCGCGCCGGCGTCCTCGGCGATCTTGGCCTGCTCCGGGGTCACCACGTCCATGATGACGCCACCCTTGAGCATCTCGGCCATGCCGCGCTTGACCCGGGTGGTGCCGTGCTCCTGCTGCTCGCTCATGCTCCGAGTCTACGACCAGGAGCGGGCCCGCTACGCGGGAGTCTCACCCTCGGACGCGAGTGCCTGGCGGCGTACCTTGAGCACCCGGAAGGCCACGGTGTAGGTGCTGGCGAGGGCGAGCGCCCACAAGGTGACGTACATGAGGATCGGCAGGTCGAAGATCGCTCCGAGACCGGTCATCACGAGGATCGAGACGAGGCGGTCGGCACGCTCGGCCAGACCGCCCTTGGCGTCCATGCCGAGGGACTCCGCGCGGGCCCGCGCGTACGACGTGACCGAGCCCATCACCAGGCACCACAGGGTGACGCACAGGTAGAGATAGCTGTCGCCCTGGTCCTTGCCGGTGCCAGCGAAGTAGAGGGCGAGGCCGCCGAAGATCGCCCCGTCGCCGATCCGGTCGAGGGTGGAGTCCCAGAAGGCCCCGAACTTCGAGACCCGGCCGGTCTCACGAGCCATCCGGCCGTCGATCAGGTCGCTGAACACGAAGGCGGTGATGAACAGGACGCCGATCAGCAGCTCGCCCTGGGGGAAGAAGATCAGCGCGCCGGCGCTGACACCGAGCGTGCCGACGAGCGTCACCGCGTCCGGGCTGATGCCCAGCCGGATGAACAGCCGCACCACGGGGTGCAGCACGGTCCCGGCCCAGAACTCCTTGAAGCGATCCAACACGGGGCAGGAACCTACTCGATGCTCATCGTGCGGGCGCCATCTGCCAGGCGTCCGCGAGGAGGGCGCGGGTCTCCCCCAGCAGCTGCGGGAGGGTCTTCGTGCCGCCGATGACGGTCATGAAGTTGGCGTCGCCCGACCAGCGCGGGACGACGTGCTGGTGCAGGTGGCCGGACAGCGAGCCGCCCGCGGCGCCGCCGAGGTTGAGGCCCACGTTGAACGCGTGCGGCTGGGCGACCGCACGGATGGTGCGCAGCGCCGCCTTGGTCAGCGCCGTGACCTCCTCGGTCTCCTCGTCGTCGAGGTCGAGGTAGTCGGCGACGTGGCGGTACGGCAGCACCATCAGGTGCCCGGGGTTGTAGGGGTAGAGGTTGAGCACGACATAGGCCGTGCGCCCGCGGACGACGACCAGCTCGTCGTCGCTCGACGTGGCCGGGTCCGGCGTGATCCGACAGAAGGGGCAGGCCGGGCGCGGGTCGGCGTGGGCGGGCTCGTCGTCCGGGTCGGCCTCGCCGCGGACGTAGGCCATCCGGTGCGGTGTCCAGAGCCGCTCGAGCCCGTCGGGCCCGGGTGTGGGGACGCTCATGCCTCCCCCTTGGCCACGTCGGGCGCGTCGGACCGCTCGGAGGGCCCCAGCGCCTGGAGCAGCTCGGCCACCGGCAGGTCGGGCAGGTTGAGCCCTCGCGCCAGCGACATGCCGTTGATCTGCAGCCAGATCGACTCGGACAGGATGCTGATGCAGACCTCGATCCCCGGCTCGCGCACCTCCCGCTCCAGCCACCGTCGGACGGCGGCGAAGACCGCGCCGATCATGCCGAAGACCCAGGGGTCCAGCGCGGCCCGGTCGTCGTCGGTGAGCTCGACGCCCATCGCCGCGACGACCACCGCCATGATCCCCTCGATGCCCTCCGCGACCTGCTCGACCGCCTGGCCGAGGGGGCTCGGCCCCCAGCCGGCGAGGTCGCGCTCGGCGAACCAGTAGAGCGTGGGGTGCGCCTCGGCCCAGCGGACGAAGCTGCCGACGATGCGGTGGATGATCTGGTCCGGCGTGCCGTCGTACGACAGCGCGGGCAGCAGCTCGTTGCCGACGTGCTCGCAGATCTGGCGCTGCACGGCCCGGTCGAGGTCGGCGCGGTCCTCGAAGTGGCGGTAGATCACGGTGCGGCTCATCCCGGCCTCGTCGGCCACCGCCTGGACCTGGAACTCCTCCCCGGGCGTCTGGCGCTCCAGGACGGCGATCGCCGCGTCGATGATCACCTGACGGCGCACCTGGTTGTGCTCCTGCCAGCGCCGCCGGCGGCCGTCGAGCGGCTCCGTCTCCACACCCTCCGAGGTCACTGGCAAACCCTCTCACGTCCCGTCACGAGCACACCCGCGGTCACGTGAACCGGTGGAACCAGCGGCCGAGGTCGGCGGCGATCCCGGGGCACGTGAGGTTCTGGTCGCGCTGCTGCTCGACCCACTGTCCCATCACGGCGGGGCCGCCCTGGATGGACCAGTCGGGGCCGCACCGGTTCAGGGCCTCGGCCCGCGAGGTCTGACCCGCGGCCCGCCATTCCGGCACCCCACCGAGGCTGAGGTCGCCCACCACGCGGCGGTAGAGCGCGGGCGTGGAGTAGACGCCGATGGCGAATCCGGCGTCTGTGTAGCCGCGGGCGACGCCCTCGATCACGGCCGCGTTGGCCTGCAGGTCGCTGCTCCAGTCGAACTTCGGGACCGGCTCGATGTCGATCCACACGATCGGGCTGAGCAGCCCGACCTGGCCCATGGTGCCGATGTTGTAGCGCGCCTGCTGGTAGCCGACATTGCGCAGCCGGCCGAGCCGGTCACTCGCGTCGAAGGGCCCGTCGGCGCCGTACTCCTCGAGCGTCGCGGGGCTGGGGTAGCTCGACACGGCGTAGACCGCGACCAGCACGTCGTTGTCCTTGACCCACGCCACCTGGTCGGCCAGGCACGGGTTGGGCGTGAAGCCGGGGCCGTTCGTGAGCCCCAGGACGACGTACTCCGCCTCGGGCAGTGGCATCGGCATCCCGAGGCCCTGCTTCTCCGGGATGCCCGTGCCCGGTGGGCACTGCGGCCAGCTCACGTCGCCACCGAGGACCTCGCCGTCGCGCGGGGCGATGTCGCTGGTCGGCTTGCCGCCCTGGCGGGCGGCCTCCTCGGCCAGCTTGGCCAGGTCGCTCGCGTCGGCACCCGGGTCACCGGCGTCGCCGGCCGCCGCCCCCTCGTCGGCGGAGTCGGTCACCGTCGGCGCACTGGACGGCGGGCGCGGCGGCGCGGCGGACGGCGAGGACCCGCCGCACGCCGACAGCACGGCGGTCGCCAGCGCCAGGACGGCGCACCCGAGGCCGGCCCGGCGTACGGCGTCCCCCATGACGCCGGCCATCGCTCAGACCTGCTCGCGTGCGTCGACCGCGGCAACGACCCGGGCGACCGCCTCGGCGATCGGCACGCCGTTGTCCTGGCGCCCGTCGCGGTAGCGGAAGCTCACCGCCCCGGCCTCGACGTCCTGGTCGCCGACGATCACCATGAAGGGGACCTTCTGCAGCTGGGCGTTGCGGATCTTCTTCTGCATCCGGTCGTCGGAGTCGTCGACCTCGACCCGGATCCCGTGCCTGCGCAGCTCGGCGGCCACCTCGTAGAGGTAGTCGACGTGCCGCTCGGCGACCGGGATGCCCTGCACCTGGACCGGGGCCAGCCACGGGGGGAAGGCGCCGGCGTAGTGCTCGACGAGGACCCCGAGGAAGCGCTCGATCGAGCCGAACTTGGCCGAGTGGATCATCACGGGCTGCTGCTTGGTGCCGTCGGAGGCGGTGTACTCCAGACCGAAGCCCGCGGGCTGGTTGAAGTCGTACTGGACGGTGCCCATCTGCCAGGTGCGACCGATCGCGTCCTTGGCCTGAACGGAGATCTTGGGGCCGTAGAACGCCGCCCCGCCCGGGTCGGGCACGAGGTCGAGCCCGGACTCGGTGGCGACCTGCTCGAGGACCGCGGTCGCGACCGCCCAGTCCTCGTCGCTGCCGACGAACTTGTCCTTCTTGCTGTCGTCGCGCGTGGACAGCTCGAGGTAGAAGTCGTCGAGACCGAAGTCGCGCAGCACGCTGAGCACGAAGCTCAGCAGGTGCTTGACCTCGTCGGGCGCCTGCTCGGGGGTGCAGTAGGAGTGGGAGTCGTCCTGCGCGAAGCCACGGACCCGGGTGAGGCCGTGGATGACGCCCGACTTCTCGTAGCGGTAGACGCTGCCGAACTCGAACAGGCGCAGCGGCAACTCGCGGTAGGAGCGCCCCCGGGCGCTGAAGATCAGGTTGTGCATCGGGCAGTTCATCGCCTTCAGCTGGTAGTTCGCGCCCTCGAACTCCATCGGCGGGAACATCGTGTCGGCGTAGTACGGCAGGTGACCCGAGGTGTGGAAGACACCGTCCTTGGTGATGTGCGGTGTGCCGACGTACGAGAAGCCCTCCTCGATGTGCCGGCGGCGGACGTAGTCCTCCATCTCACGCTTGATCACGCCGCCCTTGGGGTGGAAGACGGGCAGGCCGGAGCCGATCTCGTCGGGGAAGCTGAACAGGTCGAGCTCGCGGCCGAGCCTGCGGTGGTCACGGCGCTCGGCCTCCTCGAGCCGGTGCAGGTGCTCCTCGAGCGCCTCCTTGCTCGGCCAGGCGGTGCCGTAGATCCGCTGGAGCTGCTTGTTCTTCTCGTCGCCGCGCCAGTACGCCGCCGCGCTCCGCATCAGCTTGAACGCGGGGATCCGCTTGGTGGTCGGCAGGTGCGGGCCCCGGCAGAGGTCCTTCCAGGCGACCTCGCCGTTGCGGTTGATGTTGTCGTAGATGGTCAGCTCGCCCGCTCCGACCTCGGCGGAGGCTCCCTCGGCGGCCTCGCCCACGTTGCCCTTGAGGCCGATCAGCTCGACCTTGTAGGGCTCGTCGGCCAGCTCGACCAGGGCGTCCTCGTCGGTGGTGACCCGGCGGTCGAAGCGCTGGTTCTCCTTGACGATCTTGCGCATCGCGGTCTCGAGCTTGACCAGGTCCTCGGGCACGAACGGGGTCTCGACGTCGAAGTCGTAGTAGAAGCCGTCCTGGATCGGCGGACCGATGCCGAGCTTCGCGTCCGGGAAGACCTGCTGCACGGCCTGGGCCAGCACGTGAGCGGTGGAGTGCCGCAGGATGTCGAGGCCGTCGGGGCTGTCGATCGCGACACCCTCGACCTCGTCGCCGTCGGCCAGCTCGTAGGAGAGGTCCTTGAGCTGTCCGGCCACGCGGGCAGCGATCACGTCCGCCTCGTCGCGGAAGAGCTCCCACGCCTTCGTGCCCGTGGTGACCGTCTGCTCCTGGCGTGCGTCAGGACTGAGTACGGCGACCTTGATGTCGGACACGGAGGTGCTCCCTCGGGTGGTTCGTGGCGGCGGCGCGACCGGTCGGCGCACCGGGTCCGATCGTACCGAGCGGACCGCACCCGCCGCGCGGCAGTTGCCAGACGCGGCTCACCCGTGTGAACCCGCCGCGGCGGCGTACTGAACGAGCATGGCCCACAACCAGACCCTGCACTTCACCACGCCCGGACTCGACGAGAAGGCGGCCGGACGCGTCGTCGAGCTGCTCCAGAGCCGCCTCGACGCCTGCACCGACCTGCACCTGACGCTCAAGCACGTGCACTGGAACGTCGTCGGACCGCACTTCATCGCCGTCCACGAGATGCTCGACCCCCAGGTCGACACGGTCCGTGGCTTCGCCGACGCCCTCGCCGAGCGCATCGCGACCCTCGGCGGGTCTCCCCAGGGCACGCCCGGCGCACTCGTCGAGCGACGGCCCTGGGACGACTACGCAATCGGGCGCGCCACGACCCAGCAGCACCTGGCTGCCCTCGACGTCGTCTACCAGGGAGTGATCTCGACCTACCGCGACGGCATCAAGGAGCTCGACGACCTCGACCTGGTCACCCAGGACATGTTCATCGCCCAGACCGAGCAGCTGGAGCTCTTCCACTGGTTCATCCGGGCCCATCTCGAGGACACCGGCGGCCGGCTCAGCACGGCCGGCGACGTCACCGAGGAGGACGCCGCCGCGGACGCCTGAGCGCGCTCAGGCCTTCTCGCAGGCGATGCCGTCCTTGTCGCGGTCGCTCTTCGCGTTGGCCTTGTAGAGCTTGGCGTTGCGCGTGAAGTTGGTGACCTTGGTTCCCGACGTCTTGTCGACCGCGCCGGGCTTGCCGACGCCGTGCGGGTAGACCTTGTTGAGCGCCGTGCAGTTCCGGTAGGTCTTCGGTGCGGCCGCGTCCGCCGGTGAGGCGAGCGCGAGCGAGGTGGGCGCCATCAGGGCGACGGCGGCGAGGACAGCGGCGATACGACGACTCTTCACGGCGCCGCAGCCTAGGTCGCCCCCGCCCGGTCTGTCCGGCGAATGCGGGAGGTCGCGCGTCCGGGCGGCCGCCGTACCCTCGTCGCATGCGGTTCTGGGACGACCGGGTCGTGCCGGTCATGGTCGACAAGATGCTCTCCACCGGCCCCGTGCACAAGGAGCGCCGGGCCGTGTGCGCGGGCCTGTCCGGCCGGGTGCTCGAGGTCGGCTTCGGGTCCGGGCTCAACATCACCCACTACCCGGCGGGCGTCGGCGAGGTCGCCGCGGTGGAGCCCTCCGACCGCGGCTGGGAGATGTCGCGCGGGCGTCGGGACAGCGCGCCGATCCCGGTCGCCCGGATCGGGCTGGACGGCCAGGACATCGCCGCCGACGACCACGCCTTCGACCACGCGCTCATCACCTTCTCCCTGTGCACGATCCCGGACCCGGCACGCGCCCTGCGCGAGGTACGCCGCCTGGTGCGGCCCGGCGGCACCCTCGCCTTCCTCGAGCACGGCCTCTCCCCCGACGCGCGGATCGCCCGCTGGCAGCGGCGTCTCGACCCGATCGAGAAGCGTGTGGCCGGCGGCTGCCACCTGACCCGCGACGTGCCGAGCCTGCTCGGCGACGCCGGGCTCGACATCGCGACGCTGGAGACGAAGTACCTGCCCGGGCCGGCGGTCATGCGCCCCTGGGGCTATCTCTACCGCGGCACCGCGACGACGCCCTCCTGAGCGCATCGCCCCGACGCGAGACAGCCCCCGATCCGCTTCCGCGGGCGGGGGCTGTCTGTTCCCGGTGGGCGATACTGGGTTCGAACCAGTGACCTCTTCGGTGTGAACGAAGCGCGCTACCACTGCGCCAATCGCCCGGAGCGGAACCGAGAGGAACCGCGGTCGGAGACTCTAACGCATCCCCCGACCGCGGTTCGCATCGGGACCCTCAGCCGAGGTGGTGCACCTCCTGCAGGCGGTGCACCGGGGTGTCGATGCCGACGTGCCGGGCCTTGAGCTGCAGGGCCAGGTAGAGCGAGTAGTGCCGCGACTGGTGCAGGTTGCCGCCGTGGAACCAGAGGTTCTCCTGCTGGGTCGGCTTCCACATGTTGCGCTGCTCGCCCTCCCACGGGCCGGGGTCCTTGGTCGTGTCGGAGCCCAGGCCCCACACCTTGCCGACCCGGTCCGCGACCTCCTGGCTGATCAGGTCGGCGGCCCAGCCGTTCATCGAGCCGTAGCCGGTGGCGTAGACGACGAGGTCGGCGGGCAGCTCGGTCCCGTCCGCCAGTACGACGGCCGACTCGGTCAACCGCGCCACCTGGCCGTGCGCCAGCTTCACGTCGCCGTTGGCCACCAGCTCCGCGGCGCCCACGTCGATGTAGTAGCCCGAGCCGCGGCGCAGGTACTTCATGAACAGGCCCGAGCCGTCGTCACCCCAGTCGAGGTCGAAGCCGGCGGCGCTCATCCGGTCGTAGAAGTCCTGGTCGCGCTCGCGCATCTTGTCGTACAGCGGGATCTGGAACTCGTGCATGATCTTGTACGGCAGCGAGGCGAAGACCAGGTCGGCCTTCTCGGTGGTCATCCCGGCGTCGAGCGCCCGCTCGGAGTAGAGGTCGCCGAGACCGATGTCCATCAGGGTGTCGCTCTTGACGATGTGCGTCGACGAGCGCTGCACCATCGTCACGTCGGCACCGGTTTCCCACAGCGCGCCGCAGATGTCGAACGCGGAGTTGTTGCTGCCGATGACCGCGACCTTCTTGCCGGCGTACGCGTCCGGGCCGGGGTGCTGCGAGGAGTGGTGCTGCTCGCCCTGGAAGACGTCGGCGCCCGGGTAGGACGGCACGTTGGGCTTGCCCGACATGCCGGTCGCCATCACCAGGTGCGTGGGTTTGAGGACGAGGGGCTTGCCCTCGCGCTCGAGGTGGACGGTCCACTCCCCGGTGCTCTCGTCGTACGCGGCGGACGTTGCCACCGTGTTCGACCAGTACGGCACCTCCATCACCCGGGTGTAGAACTCGAGCCAGTCGCCGACCTTGTCCTTGGGCGCGAAGACCGGCCAGTTGTCGGGGAACTTGAGGTACGGCAGGTGGTCGTACCAGACCGGGTCGTGCAGGCACAGCGACTTGTAGCGGTTGCGCCATTGGTCACCGGGGCGCGGATGCTTGTCGATCACGAGGGCGGGTACGCCGAGCTGGCGCAGCCGCGCGCCGAGCGCGATGCCGCCCTGGCCGCCGCCGACGACCAGGACGTAGGGCTGGGTGTCGACGCCGAGCGCGGCGTCCTCGGCCTGCCGCTTCTCCAGCCAGGTCACCCGCTCCCGGGTCGCGCCGTGCTCGGCACCCATCGGTCGCCGTACGCCCTTGGGCTCCTCGTGTCCCTTGATCTCGTAGAGGGTGGTGAGGAAGGTCCACGCCTTCGGGCCGTCCTCGTCGATCACCCGGACCAGTCCACGGCCGCGGCCCACGGAGGTCTCGAACTCGAACCACGCCGTGGTGACGCCGTCGGCGGTGTCGGCGGGCTCGGTGAGCCGGAAGCCGCGCGGGTCGACACGATCGAGCGTGCTCGTGAGCAGGTCGGCGACCCCGGCGGGGTCCTCGACGGTGGTGAGGTTCCAGGAGAAGGCGATCAGGTCGCGCCAGAAGCTGGTCGCGGCGAAGAGGCCGGCGGCCCGGTCGACGTCGCGGGCGGTCAGGGCGTTCTCGAAGGCGGCGAACCAGGCGGTCGCCGGGTCGGAGCTGTCGGTGGCGGCCGCGGTGACGGGCCGGTCGTCGAGTTGGGTCATGCCGAGAAGTCGACCTCCGGACCGCCACTGCCGGGAACCGTTGCACGTTGTTGCATGTGGCCCCGATCACATCGCACCGCCTACGGTGATGACATGGCCACGCACGACCTCGCGATGCGGGCCCGCGACCTGGTCCGGATCCACGACGCGGTGCTCTCCGGCTCCGCGCCGCCGGAGCGGCCGCGCGCGGTCGTGGCGCGCTCGTGGAGCCGCGTGATCAGCCTCGGCGTCGACCCCGACGGCCGCAACGGGCGCGACCCGCTCACGCCCGCCGACGTCGACGAGCGACGCCGTACCTCGCGCCTGGCGCTGGTCATCGACGAGATCCGCGAGCTGCTGCTCTCGGCCGCCGACGCGTCGAACTACCTCGTCGTCGTGACCGACGCCGACGGCATCGTGCTGTGGCGCAGCGGCTCGCCCCGGGTGAAGCGCCAGGCCGACGGCCTCGGATTCACCGAGGGCGCCCTGTGGACCGAGGGTGCCGTCGGCACGAACGCCATCGGCACCGCCCTCGCGGAGGCGGCACCGGTGCAGCTGTTCTCGGCCGAGCACTTCGAGAACGCCCAGGTGCCCTGGTACTGCACCGCCTCCCCCATCCACGACCCGATCGACGGCTCGCTGCTCGGGATCGTCGACGTCAGCGGCCCCGCACTGACCCTGCATCCGGCGATCGAGGCGCTGGTCACGGCGTCGGTCCGACTCGCCGAGGCGCGCCTGTGGCGCCACCACGAGGAGCGTCTCGAGCAGTTGCGGCGTACGGCGGAGCCGCTGCTGTCCGGCGCCAACGGGCCACTGCTCGTGGTCGACGACCACGGCTGGGTCGCCGCGCACCAGGGTGTCGCCGTACGCGACCGGGTGGAGGCGCCGCAGGCCGATCGCGCGCTCGCCGTGCCCGGCCTGGGGCTGTGCCTGCCCGAGCGGCTCCGCGGCGGCTGGCTGATCCGCCCGTCGTCGGACCGGGTGCTCGCGGCCGTGCTCGACCTCGGGACGTCCCCGGCGACGCTCGAGGTGCGCGGGGGCGACGCGCCGTGGCGGGTGGCGCTGACGCCGCGGCACGCCGAGCTGCTGACCGCGATCGCGGCGGCCGGGCCGCGCGGCATGTCCGCCGGGCAGCTCAGCGCCGCGCTGTACGGCGACGGTGAGCGGCAGGTGACCGTCCGGGCCGAGATCTCCCGGCTACGCCGCGTGCTCGGCGCCCTGCTCGCCACCAACCCGTACCGGCTCGGCGACGGGGTGACGCTGACCGTCGTCGACCCGCTGACACGATGACCCGATGACCCGAGACGTCCTGCTCGTCCTCGCGGCGGTGAGCACCGGCCTGTCCGCGGGCGTGTTCCTGCTCTACGCGCACACCGTCATGCCGGGGCTGCGCCGTACCGACGACCGCACCTTCGTCGGCGCGTTCCAGGCCTTGGATCGGGCGATCATCAACCCGGTCTTCCTGCTCGGGAGCTTCTTCGGCGCACCGCTCCTGCTCGCCGTCGGCGCCGGGCTCAGTCTCTCCGGCCCGGAGCAGGACGCGCTCCCCTGGCTGCTCGCGGCTCTCGTCCTGCATCTCGTCGTCGTGGCGATCACCGTCGCCGTGCACCTGCCGCTCAACGACCGGCTCAAGGCCGCAGGAGATCCGGCGGCGATCGACGTGGCCGCGGCGCGGGCGGAGTTCTCGGAGGGCCGCTGGGTGCGCGCCAACCACATCCGTGTGGTGCTGGACGTCGCCGCCTTCGCGGCCGTGTGCGTCGCCCTCGTCGTGGGTCGCTGACGCTCAGCGGTCGAGACCGAGGAGCTCGGCCTCCCGCGCCCGCCAGGCAGCCGCGGCCGCGCTCGTCACCGGTCCGGGGGCCGACAGCTCGCGGTCGTCCCAGCGGTGCACGCCCTGCACGTCGCGGGTCGTCGAGACCAGGAAGATCTCGTCGGCCGCGGCCGCCGCCTCCATCGGCTCGTCCACCTCCCGCGCGCCGAACCACTCGAGCACCAACGCCCGCGTGACACCGGCCAGGCAGCCGCTGGACAGCGTCGGCGTCCGCACCTCGCCGTCCACGACGTAGAAGACATTGGTGCCGGTGCCCTCGCACAGATTCCCCGCCAGGTTGCCGAAGACGGCCTCGCTGGCCCCCTTCTCGCGCGCCGCTGCCAGCGCGACCACGTTCTCGGCGTACGACGTCGTCTTCAGCCCGGCCAGGGGGCCCCGCTCGTTGCGCGGCCACGGCACCGTGATCACGGCCGTCGTCTCCGGCGCCGGCTGCATCGGCGCGGCGACCACGATGACGGTCAGCGGGTCGGCACCGCGCCCACTGCCCAGCGGGGCATTGCCGCCCGTGACGGTGATCCGCAGCCGACCGAGCGCCAGCAGGTCCCCGTCGAGGACGGCAGCGACCCCTCGTCGTACGTCATCGAGGTCGAGGCCCTCCAGCCCGAGCCCGCGCGCCGAGCGGGCCAGCCGGTCGAGGTGCCGCCGCAACGCGAACGGCCGTCCGTGGACCACCTTCACCGCCTCGAACACCGCGTCCCCCACGGTCAGCCCGTGGTCGGTCACCGGCACCGCCGGAGCCGTCGGGTCGGACAGGAGTCGGCCGTTGATCCACACGCGCATAGGACCAGCGTAGGAGGCCCCGACATGCCGAAGGTGGACCCCCGTTTTGGCGCCGTTCACGGGATCGGCTAATGTTCTCAACCGCACCACCGAGCGGGTCGAAAGGCCGGCGAAAGCGGTGCGATGCGGACGTAGCTCAGTTGGTAGAGCGCAACCTTGCCAAGGTTGAGGTCGCGAGTTCGAGCCTCGTCGTCCGCTCGGAGTGGTCAGACCCACTGCCTGACCAGGCCAGTGTGTAGGGCCATCGCGGTGGGTTGGCCGAGAGGCGAGGCAACGGACTGCAAATCCGTGTACACGGGTTCAAATCCCGTACCCACCTCCACCACAACTCCACAGGGGCGATTGGCGCAGCGGTAGCGCGCTTCCTTGACACGGAAGAGGTCACTGGTTCAAACCCAGTATCGCCCACCATGAGGCACAGGCCCCCTGACCAGCGGAAACGCAGGTCAGGGGGCCTTTCTCGTCCCCCAGCGCATCGGATATGCATCGCTCCGTGCGCCTCACGTGCGCCGGAGATGTGATTTCGGATCACTGGCGCCGCGATGCCACCTAGGGACTCCCCTACTCGATCCGCCCCGTCTTGCGCGCCCAGGTCTCGATGTCGACCTTGAGCCACACCGGCCCCATTGCGAGCGTGTCGTACGGCGGGGGGAAGCTGGCGGACTTCGCGAGCTGGGTGACGCGCTGGCGGGTCACGCCGAGGAGCTCGGCAACCTCCGCGACCCCCATCAGATGTTCGGGCATGTCCACACTTTACATCATAAATGCCCTTGGGGTACGGTCTCTTTACGTCGTAAATAGCGATGCGGCCTCGGACCAGAGATTGCAGCTCCGGCCCGAGGCCTCGGAACCAGTCCCCAGGAGGACCAGACCGTGACCGAATCATCCATGACCGGACGGCGGGGAAGCCAGCCGGTCCAGGACAGCACCAACGACACCGAGGCGAGCACCGACCTCACGACGTGGCGATACGACGACCTGCTTGAGAAGCTGCGCCGCATTGAGGAGGCCGAGGACTGGCCGGCGTCGGCCATGAAGACCGAGACCGCCGTCGGCCGCGAACTGAAGCGGCGGGGCGTGTGCGAGGACTCGCGACGCGTGTACGGCTGCCCGCCGTGGTGCGTCCGCTGGGACCACTACGCGGAGGTGTTCGTCGATGGCGACAGCGCTCTGCACTACGGGCCGACCTTCGGGGCCTTCACGCCGCAGGCGCTCGGCGACGGGCTCCTCACGGTCGACGCGCTCAGCGACGAGGCGGAGGACCTGGACGCCCCCAGCCTCAGGAGGCTCGCCGCTGACGCCCTGGCCGCCGCTGAGTGGATGGACCCTTCGCCAGCCCCCGAGCAGCGTGACGTGGACGAGCTGCGTCGGCTGCTGGACCTGCTGGAGTCGTACACCAGCAACGACCAGAAGGCCCGCTACCTGCTGACGTGCAACTGGCTGCGTAACCGTCTCGCGCGGCGCCAGAGCGACGCAGAGCTGATGGACGCGCTGTACGTCCGGCTGACCGGGAAGGGGGCTGCGGCATGACGACGGACAACCCGATTGGGGTCACCAAGGAGCAGGCCACGACGTGCCCTGACTGGTGCACGTCCGATCACGACGAGGGGCCGCCGTTCGGCTACCACTGGGGGCCGGAGTTCGGAGGGATCAAGGTGACCTGGTCACCGCTCGACCCAGCCGTTGCTCCGGAGCGGGAGTGGGCTGCCCACCTCGACCTGCTGCACTACTGGGAGGGGTTCGGCACGGACGACACGCTGACCGCGCCGGAATTACGGTCTCTCGCAGTTGACGCGTCGGCTGCCGCGGAGTGGCTGGAGGCTCACCAGTGAGCGCGGAGGCCGGCTCGGTCGCCAGCGGGCTCGCCCTGCTCAGGGCCGCGGGGGCTCGGGTGGTCCCGCTGGAGGACTTCGACCACCTGGCGTGCTGGGTGCGGGAGTTCGGAATCCTCCTGGTCGCGTCCGACCTGACGCCCGACGAGTGGGAGACCCTGGTCGAGGAGTACCTGCCGGAGATCTTGAAGGAGTGCGCGGCGCCCTCCTGATCCGACCGCCCCAACCCCAGCGACCCCTGGCCCCTCGCGGCCGGGGGTCGCTGCCGTTCCGGGGGTTCTGTCGGGCCTCCCCTGCACGCTGTCGCCGTGAACGAGCAACTCGACGCCTACATGGCGCGCAAGACCCGGTCGACGCCCTTGGCAGGTGCTCGATGACCGGCGAGGAACGGCGCCCGGTCACAGGGCTGAGCGATGAGTACTTCGACCGGGCGGTGGCGCCCGCTCCGGACCTCTCGCCTGAGCAGGCCGAGGAGCTGCGGCGGATCCTCGGCGGCCCGATCGAGGAGCTCAGTGGACGGAAGCTCGCACGGCCCGCCCGCATGCCAGCCGACCGCTCGGCGAAGGCCCAGCCGGCGGTTGACGCGGGGATAGCGGGGCAGCGGGAGGCTGGGCCGGCCGAGGTCGAGGTGGAGGTGGAGATCGGCCACGGCCAGGCGTCTCATCCTGGCAGGGCCACGGAGCGCCGCCATCAGAGTGCCGGGAGCATTGTGTCGGAGGGCCGATCTACCGTCCGCTGCATGAGGATGCGCACCAACAGGATCACCTTCACCGTCGACGCCATCAGCCAGGTGACCGACATCGGCGAGCTCGCGAAGATCGCCCACCTGATCGGCTACGACGTGACGATCGCTCCTGCCGACGAGAACTACGAAGAGGTCGGCACAGCAGCGACCTTCTTCCGAGAGGGCCTCGCTGACGCCGACGAGGACATCGTCTCTCTGGCGATCGTGTCCGCCGTGTCACAGGGGTTGAGCGGTACGCAGATGGTCGAGCTCCTTGAGCGAGAGCTGAGGGCGAGGTGCTTCCCTATGGACAAGCCCCTCGATGACGCGTTCTCCCTGGGGCAACCTCCCGAGGATCACGCGCACTGAGCGTCCCTTCGCCATCAGAACGTCGCCGCCATCACGCCGTTGGCCCGTGCGTAGTCGATCTTCATCACGATCTCCCGGCCCTGCTGCAGCAGCGACGCCTCCTCCGCCGTGAGCTTCACCGTGAGCGTCTGGCTGCTGGCGTTGCCGGAGTTCGCGAGGTATGTCGCCTTGGCCTCCAGCGCCGGGTCGCCGAAGCCGCGGGTCAGGCTCGTCGCGGCACGGGCGCCGGCTCGGCTGGCGACCGTGTCGTCGATCCCGATGTCGAGGCCGCGCATCACGTCGTCGCCGATGTCGCGGAAGACCCGCGAGGGGGACTTGACCTTGAGCTTGATCTTCACCGTGTTCGTCAGCGCGGCGGCGATGGCGGCGGCGGCGGCCTGGACCGCGGCCAGTTGGGACTCCAGGCCGTTCACCAGGCCCTGCGCGGCGTCGATTCCGGCCTGCTTGTAGCGCGCAGCCATGTTGTCGCCGAGCACGCCGCCAGCGGCGACGAGGCGGTCCTGCAGCCGGTTCATCTGCCGGATAGCCGAGTCGCCACCGAGGGAGATCGCTTCCGCGGTGGCCAGCGCGGCTTCCGGGCCGGCGGCGAGCATCTGCTCGATCTGCCCCTGGGACAGTCCCTTGGCAGCGAGCTCCTCCATCAGGCGCTGGAAGTTCTCCGCCTGCACGGCCTTGTCCTCGAGCTGATTGAGCAGCAGGTCGATCGAGACCCCGCTGCCTTGGCTCGCCAGGATGCGGGCGAGCGTCTCCGGCTGGTCGGCGAACTTCTTCTCCAACGCCTTCAGCTGCTCGTCCGACATGCCCTCGACGCGGCCGAGCTGGGTGACGTCGCCGGTTGCCGTGATCGTGTTGCGGATGGCGTCGGCATACTCCCGCTGGGCCTGCTTCGCGGCGCGCAGTTGGTCGTACGCCGCCTGCTCCTTCTCGACCTTCTCGCCGAGCAGGTCGTTGATCCGGTCCTGTTCCTTGCCGTTCGCGACCAGCTGGTCGTACTGCCCCTTGAGGGACTTCAGCACCGCTGCCTCGCGCTTCTCCTCGCGCTGCTGGCCGTTCCTACCCTTGCCCGGCTTGATCGCCTTCTCGATCTCCCGTGTCAGGTTCTCCAGGGCCTTGTCGATCTCATCTGATCCCTTGGTCACCTCCGAGAAGATCCCGTCCAGCGCGCCCTTCGCGAGCTTCGTGCCCGCACGACCGACGACCGGGGTGGTGGCCTCCATGCCGCCGGCCAGGCCTTCGCCCAGCATCCGGCCGAGGTAGGTGGTCTCCTTCGACGGGGACTCGATCCCACCCTCGTCCCTCGCACCCTTGATCGCCTGGCGGACGGCCGAGCGCATGATCACTTCGAGCGCCGCGCCGGTGCCGGCCATGCCGTTGAGGAGACCCTGCTTCAGCGCGTCGCCGACCTGGGTCGAGGCGTCGGCCTCGGTCTTGGCGTTGTTGATCGACTTCTTGACCGCACGCACGTAGGGGGCGAGGTTCGGCTTGGCCTCCTCGATCGCGTTGAGCTTCTTGATGATCAGCTTCTTCTCGCGGTCGCTGATGCTGGCGCCCTGGTCGAGCGCCTGCTGCAACCCCTGCACCCAGCCCTTCAGCGGGACCTTGACGTTGCCGACGGTGCTGAGCCTGGTGGCGAGCTTGTCGATGTCGCCCTTGGTCTTCGCCAGGCCCTCGGTCTTGATCAGGGTGCGGAGCTGGTCAGGGGTGAGGCCGTAGGTCTTGTTCAGCTCGCGGACTTGCTTGCCGGTCAGGTCGACACCGGGCGCGGAGACGATCGCCTTGATGTTGTCGAAGCTCTGCAGAGCCTTGTAGTCACCGATGAGCCGGACGGCGTCCTGCCCAGTCTGCGCGAGGCCACTGTCCTCGAAGTGGGTGCGGATCTCCTTGGGGAACTGCTTGTACTGCGTGACCGTGAGCCCCAGCTTGGTGGCGAGATCCTGCACCTGGGCTCCGTGGTCGGAGATCGCGGCGCCGGATTCCCTGACGCGCTGGTTGAAGGTGTCCTGGGCGATCTTCGCCTCGTCGACGGCGCCCTTGGCATCGAGCCAGGCGCTGCGGTAGCGGTCGATCTCCCCGGGCTCGAGGGCGTCGCCGTTCTTGATGACCTGGCCGGTTGCGGTGACGAGGTCCTTAGCGCCGTCGGCGACGTCGTCGTACGCGGCCTTGGCCTGGTCGGCGACCTTCTGCAGGGTGCCGAGCTGGCCGGCCAGTGCCTGGTCGACGACACGCTGTGCGTTGGCCTGGCCCATCGCCGCCGAGACGACGGTGTCCATCGAGACGCCGAGCTCTCGGAGTCGCGCGATGTCGGCGTCGAGCTTCCCGTCCTTGCCGGTGAACGACGCCTTGACCGCTGCGCGGGCCGTTTCTCCGTACGCGTTCTTGACGCCCAGCAGCGCCTCGCGCAGGTTGTCGGCGTCAGCCTTCGCCTCGTCGAAGCCCTGGCTGCGCAACAGCTCCAGCCGGGTAGCCTCGGCCTCCGCGGCTGTCTCGCCGAAGGCCCCGGCGAGCGCGGACAGGCCGCCGCCGACGCCCGCACCGACGAGCGCGCCTACCGGACCGAACATGGCGCCAATGCCGGCGCCGCCAGCAGCGCCCTGCAGCACGCTGCCGAAGTTGGCGCCCTCGTCGGCAGCGGCAGAGAGCCCCGAGGTCAGGGCGACGAGGCCTCCTACCCCCGCGACGGTCTTGACGCCGGCGCCGAGCTTGCCCATCGCGGTGCCGGTGAGCTGAGTGCGCGTCTCGGTGTACGACAGCTCGGCCCGCAGCTGCTTGAGCTTCGCGACCTGCAGAGTCGTGGCCGTGGTGGCGGCGCCGATGCCGGCAGTGAGCTTCGGCACCACAAGCGCGGCGATACCGGCCTGCACAGCGAACTGCTCGACCGGGTCGGGCAGGTCCGCGAACAGGCTCACGGCGTCGCCGACGAGCTCGGTGGTCGCCTTGAGCGGCGGCAGGACCGCGCCCTTGATCGTGCCGCCGAAGTCAGCGATCTCGTCCCGGTTCGTCTCGATCCACCCGGCTAGGTCATCGAGTGCGGGCACGAGATCGTCGGAGGCCCAGTCGGCGGCCTCGGAGAGCGCGGGGATCAGGAGCTTGCCGAACTTCGCTTCGAGGTCGGTGACCTTGGCGCCGAGGCGCTGACCCTTGCCGGCAATGGTGTCCGACTCGCGGCCGAACTGGCCAGCAGCGTCCTTGCTCTGGCGGAACAGCAGCTCGAGGCGGGCTTGCTGCTCGGCCGTCTTCTTCGCCGAGCCCTCCAGCTTGTCGAGCCCTCGGGCCGCCATACGGGCGTTCACGTCGCTCTGCTTGATGCTGATGCCGTAGCGCTCGATCGGGTCGGCCTCGCCGCGCAGGAGCGAGTTGACGGACTCGATGGCCTCTCGGGTCGACCCGCCGTAGGTCGCGGCGAGGTCGGCAGCACGCCGGTTGAGCTTGTCGGTGAGGTCGGTGACCTGCTTCAGCGGCGTGCCGGCGTTCTTGAGCATCGCGCCAGTGACCGTCGAGAGCTCGCGGTACTCGTTCGCCGAGACACCGATCGCCTCGGACGCGTCCATCGACCGCCCGATCACGGTGTCGGCGTACCGCTTGAAGACCGCCTCGGTGGCGCCGAGGGACTGCTCGGCAGAGGAGGCGGCTTTGACGCTGTCGATGCCCAACTTCGTGACCGCAGCACCCGCAGCGAGGAACCCGGCGCCGGCGAGCTTCTTCGCATGGGAGCCCAGGCGGTCCATGGCGCCAGCCGTCTGGTTGAACTCCCGGCGGGCCTGGGAGCCCGACGCGAGTATCGCGATCTTGACCGGGCCGGCCATCAGGCCATCGCCTTGAGATCGGCCGACTCGTCGAGCAGCCGCCACCAGCGCTCGGCAGGCAACGTGCCTTGGGTGTCCAGCTCGCGCGCAAGGTCGAGTACGCGGCGCCGGTGGGTGTGGAGGATGCGCTGGGTGTCGAGCGCCAGGAGCTGCCGGTGTGCCGCCGCGAGCTCGAGGTCGCCCAGGTGCACCGCCTCAAGCAGGACCTCCACTTGAGCGTTGTCGGTGTCGGGGCCGTCGAGGCGCGTGACGGGATCTGCGCCGTGGAACATCTTGGTGGCGACCTCGCCGGCCAGGAGCATCGTGACCTGGCATTCGACCCAGCGGCGCGCGGCATCGGGGGCCTGAGAGAGTGGCGTCCAGTAGGGCCAGTCCGCGTTGAAGTGTGACACCGGCGGCCGTCCCGATGCACACGCACCGTCGTACAGGCCCGGGAACGGGATCACGGTGATCTCCCCTGGGTCGACGAAGCCGCACGCCCACGCGGCGACCGCATGCCCGGCCTCGTGCACCGCGACGAACGACGGCAGCGGCTGCCCGCTCACCGCTCGGCCCTCATCGCGTCCACGGCGTCACAGCGCCGTACCTGCAGGATCTTCGTGCCGGGCAGCACCCGGCTCCGGAGGGTCCCGTCGTCGATGAGCCGACGTACCGTCACCGACGAGCCGAAGAGCGAAGCCGCCTGAGCCAGGGAGAGCCAGTCCTTCGGCGCGGAGGTGGCCGGCCGCGCGCTCGGCTCGCGGCGAACTGCGGCAACGAGGCGATTGCGCTGCGTATCGGTCAGCGGCGGGCCCTCGTCGAGCACACGCCGGATGCGGTCCTCGAGGGAGAGGACGTTGTACTCGGCCCGCAGCTCGTTGACGCGGGCCGAAGTGACAGGCGACGGGGCTCGCCGGTGGGCGGCCTCTGCCGACGCCAGATGGGCGCGGGCGGTTCGCAGGGTCGGGTGCACGGTCAACACTCCTGGGGGAGCTGCTGCGCCGCGCACGTGCGCTGTACTGCGGGCCTGACGGCCGGTGCGTCTCGGGTCGAGCGGTGGTCTAAGTCTAGACGGCCGAGGAGGGTGCCATCCGGGGCGACACGCGCAGATCGGGAGCCGGCGCGCACCAGAGCGAGCACCGCCTTCAGCTCGACGAGGTGCCGAGCCCGCGGTCGGCACCTGCACGGCAGGCCGAACACCGGCACGCTCGCGGTGAGCAGCACCCCGACGCCCGAGCAGCGGCGCAGGACCAGCCCGGCGCCCGGGACCGACACGACGACGCCCACGAGCCGCGGCCGGCGGCCGGCTGCGTCGCAGTAGAGGCGGAGCACGGGGGCGCGGATGGCCCGGATCGTCGCGTTGTCCGCCGTCACGACGGACCGCCGCCTGCGAGCCAGTCCGCCAGTCGCTTGAGGCTCGCCAGATGGGTGTCGAGACCGCCGATGACCTCGTCAATCTCGGCGTCGGCGCCGAAGGGGTGCCGGTCCTCGAGCACGTCGATGTCGCCAGGCAGCAGCTCAATCATGGCTTCAAGGTCGGCGACTACCGCCTCCCGCGTCGTGTGCGTGGCGGCCAGTCGTACGACGTCGGTGCGCATCTCCTGGCGGCCCTTCTTCGACGGCCGCCGACTGGCCGCCTTTCGACACCGCGGCGAGTCTGGGCAGAACTTCGCGCGGGCCGACGTCGTCTCGAAGGTCCGCCCGCACTCGGCGCACGTCACCGCCCTCAGCCGCGGCACGCCGGCACCGTCCCCGCCGTGACAAGCATCGTGACCGTGACCGCGTCACTGTGACAACGATCGGGCCGGGTGGGGGCTTGGAGACGGCGGCGGTCCGCGAGAACCGAGGTCAGGCCGCCAACGGGGTACCCCGGGGGTCTCAGAGCTTGGCCATCGGCGCTCCTCATCACTTCCGCCTCCTGCGGCCGGCCCGCTTCTGCACCAGCTGATGCCGGGCACGGGCGAAGCCGGCGCGGTAGGCAATCTGCTCAGCGTCGATCACGTCAAGGACGGCCGACTGCTCCTCGATGCTCAGCCCGTGGCCCAGCTGGTCCGCCACGGCAGCGCAGCGCCGCTCGAGCAGCGCGACGCCCAGGGCAGCCTCCAGGGCGAGCCACGCGTGTTGGACACCGCGGGCGTCGTAGTACTGGCGAAGGCCGGCGACGCTGGCGATCATCGCGTGTAGCTCAGGATCGCCGAGGCCGGCCAGGTCGGCGGGGTCGATGGTCGTCATCCGCACGCCTCGCATCGCACCCGCGAGACCGGCGGGCGTTCGAGGTGGACCACGCAGCCACAGAGAGCGCACGTGGTCGACCAACGGGCGGAATTGGCCGGGGCCGGCGTGCTCGGTCTGGCCTCGGCCCGCAGGGCACGGAACGCCACCGTACGCAGGTCGAGATCGCGCAGCGGTACCCGGCGCTCGCAGCCGTCGCAGCACAGGATCGGCGCACCGTCGACCGCGCCGATATGCAGCTGCAGGTCAGCGCCGGTGCACGGCACCTGGTGCTTGAACCAGCTGACCAGCTCTTCGGGCACCGCGCGCGTAGCGCGGCGGATCAGGTCGGGCTCGGTCATCTCTCGTCGTTCCTCTCGTCGTCGGTGTCGGGCGGGTCGTCGGGCTCGGCCTGGGCGGGACGTGGCAGGAGTACGACGGGTCGTGCCCGTGGCGCCCACAGGCACCAGCTCAGGTGCGGGCGATAGACGGTGCGATCTGCCCGGACCAGGAGCGGCACGTGGCAGTGCTCGCAGCGGGCCTCGTCGGTCGTCATGCCGTCGCCTCCTGCGGACCACCGAGGGGGGTTGCAGGGAGTGCGGGGAAAGGCGGGAGGTCCAGCCCTCCCTTACCCCCTAAATACAGTGCGAAATCGCTAGTAGGGGTTGTAGGGCTCCCGTAACTCCCCGCACTCCCCGCAACTTCTGCCCTGCTGGCCTGCTCGACTCGCCAGACTTTCGCCTTGGTGTGGGCGTCGAGACGGGATCGGACGGCTCGTCTGTCGGCCCAGCGGCCCTCGCGGTTGCGCAGCCATTTCCCGAGTACGCGCGCCGCAGCTGCAGGGTTCGCTGCCGGGACCTTCTCCGCGAGCGGTCCGGGCAGCTCGTCGAGCGAGATCCGGCTCGCGTCGAGGGGTTGCCCAGGCATCTCGTAGGTGGCGACCCTCCCCAGCAGGTCTCGGGCGGCCCACTCGCTGCTGCCGAAGACGCGCTCGGCCGCGGCGAGGAAGGTGCCCCACTCCTCGTCGTCCGAGCCCTCCTTCTGCCGCTCCGCGCCTAGGTGACCGGCGGTACCGGCGATGCCAGCGTGCTGAAGGATCCCGTTCACGACCTGGAGCCAGGTGCCGTAGTCGTCTGTGCTGGCTCGGTCCGGGACCGGTCGGCCTGCGATGACCCATGCGCGGATCATCACCAGGAGCGCGTGAAGCAGCTGGCCGCGCCGCTCTCGCGTCCACGCCCGGAGGTCCGGGATCGCGAACCCGACGCGACGTTCAGGGTTCGGGGTGGCGGGGTCGATGGTGACCCACAGCGTGCGCCGTACCAGGTCGCCGCCGAGCTCGAGGTTGTTGCCGGTGATCACCCAGGTGCGGTCGTTGCGCCGCACGATCTGCTCCGACTTGCCGAGCCGTCGATCGCTCCACAGCGACGCGGTGAGCAGGCCAGCCAGCACCGACGAGCGCAGCACGCCACTGACGTTGTCGAACTCGACGATCGGCGCCGCAGTCGTGTCCAGAATGGCCGTGATCTGCTTGGAGAACTCCTCCTCGCTGGCCGGCGTCTCCGAACGCAGGACGCCACCATGGACGATGCGCAGCAGCTCGGCGAGCAGGGACTTCCCGGAGCCGCGCTCGGGAGCGCCGATCGCGATCATCTTGTACGGCGGCGGCACGACGGCGCGCAGCAGCGGGCTCAACAACCCCGCCAGGTAGTTCGCGCGGTCGTGGTCGGTGAGGAACGGGAACTCGCCGATCATTTGCAGCACCAGCGCCGCCGCGGCCGAGACCTGGTCAAGCGTCGGCGCCGACGGCACAGGCGGCACGACCAGGCCGGAAGCAGGGAGGAACAGCAGCCCCGTCGCGTCGTCGTACCCCGGCTGGTCGAGCACGGTGCCGTCGGCACGCACCATCGGCGTGTGCGTGACCCCCACGAGCTCGCGCAGGTTCGGTGCCAGGTCGATGGCCTTGACGATGGAGGTCGCCGCCTCACCGGGGAACATCGCCGGCTTGTCGGCCTTCGTGCGGACGTCGTACCGGAAGGGCGCGTACCGCCCTTGGACCTGCGCCGCGAGCGTTGGTGCGTCCACTCGCCGCACCTGAACGGGACCGTCCTCGTCGTGCGTCCGGGTTGTCAACGGCTGGTAGCCGTCCTGACCGATCGCGGGAGCGTGTGAGAGGTACCCACCTCGAGCGAACAGGCCGGCGAGCGGCGTGCCCTCCCGGCCCACCTCAAGACGCAGCCACTCCGTCGCGAGTGCGGGATTCGAGACGTTGACCGGCGTACGGGAGCCCCCTTCCGCGGGGGCGTCAGCTTCCCCCGGCGTTCCTGCCTCCCCGGTTGCTCGTGAAGCCGCGATCTGGTCGATGTCGAAGCCGAGTCGTGCCCACCCTTCCGCGTCGCGCTCGGACGCGGGGCGCAGGTCCGGTATCGGTGCCGGGTCACCGCGCCAGGCCTGCGCACGCCACTTCTGCTCGACGTCGTCGAACCCCCAGCTCTCGTCAACCGGCGCGGCCTCGCAGAAGGCCTCCCGCGCGACGTCCAAGGTCAGCGGCGACCACTCGGCACGCGCGAACTTGCCGAGCCGCCAGGCAGCATCGGCCTGGAGCTTCTCCCAGCCGCGGCCCTGCGCGTCGGTCTGGCTCGGCGCCCAGTCGGCCGACGCCACCAGCTCGGCCCGGATGCCGTCGACCGCCGCGGCGACGTAGCGCGAAAGCTGCTGCTGCTGCTCGGCCGGAAGGGCAGCGAACGGCGGCCCGATGTACGGCGTGCCGTCTGCCGCAGGCTGCCCGACGGACGAACGTACCTGACCGATCAGCGCACGGAGCGCCGTCCCGGACTCATCGATGCGCTCACCCCGCTGGACGGCCGCCAGCCGGGCCAGGTCGGGCGGCTGGATCCAGCGGTAAGGCTCCGGCTGGCCGGTTACCTTCGAGGTGCGCACGGTCGGCGCGATGAAGGCGAAGCCGCGACCTTCGCCCTCGGCATCGCCAGACTTCACGTCGACCCCGGGCAACGTGTCGTCGAGGCTGTGCACCCCGAGCGGCCGGATGAAGCTGTGCACGCCCCCAGACGGCGTCGTGGCGACGGCGTACGCCGTCGGGATCTGACCATCCAGTGGGGCGAGATCACCGCCCTTGTACAGGTCGACGTCGAGCAGGTCGAGGCCTAGGCCCATAACGGCGCATAGCGCGTAGCCGGGGGCCCAAGCGTCGACGACGGCAGGGTCGGCCCGGGTCTGTTGCCACGCCGAGGGCAGCCGATAGCCGATCTTGCGGCCGGGGTCGGGAGGGGCGACGAACACCGGTACGCCGGCCGCGGCGAGCGCCCGGGCGACATCGAGGGCGTAGGCCTGCTCCTCGGTCAGGGAGGGCGCGATCGGGTGGGGGATCTGCTGAGTGGTCACGCGCTCGCCACCTTCCCGCACGGCAGATCGAGGGTTCGAGCTGTTCTGTCGGAAGGTTGGAGCAGGATGACCCTGTGCCGATTGTGACTGTCGTGAAGAACCTGCCCACCGAGCCGACAACGGAAGTGGCCAAGCAGCAGCTCGCTCTCTTCATGACGGAGCTGCTCGAGCTGTGGGTCGCCAACCACGGGACGTTCCTCGCAGGTCTCAAGTTCCACTACCTCGCCTTCCCGCCCGGGGCCTACGCACCCTCGAAGGCCGGCGTCGTGCGTGACGCCACAGCGTTCGAGAAGGGGGCTGGTCAGGTGCGCTGGGCGTTCGCGATGACCGACGACACGCCTCCTCCGGACACCCCGCGGGAGTACGGGCTGTGGACGCTCAAGCCGGACCCGAGCTTCTTCCCCGACGGCGTGTAGTCCTGCTCGCCGGGCCATCAGATCCACCGCAGTTCGAACGGCTCACCGAGCAGGGGATCCTGGAGTCGCGCCGCCAGTTCCTCGTCGATCTCGCCAAGGGCAAGCGCGCACGCGATGACCTGGTCGCCAGACAGGGTGAGCTGCAGGTGCGGCATATTCATCTGGCTGCTCACCCGGGCCGACAAGGCCCTGAGGTAGGAGAGCTCGCCGCACCGGGGACATGCGTGGCTCGCGCTGCCGGCGGGCGTGGAGTACTGCTTCCTGCAGAGGCAGTCACACAGCCAGCGCTTGCCGGCGCCGACGGCCGCGAGCGTCGCCGCGCTGTCGGGATGCAGCTCGGCCTGGGCGCTCATCGCGACCACCGGTGTCCGCACGCAACCCCAAGGTTGCAGCGACGGCAGGTGCCGCAGTCCAGGCACACCCGCTCCCGATGGGCACACCGGTCGCACAGCACGCACGCCGGCGCGCACCCTTCCGGGTCACACAACTCATCGGTCTCGCGTCGTACGCTGGCCTCGATCTTGATTGGCGTCGGGATCTCAGCCGCCTCGTTGGTCGCGGGGCGGCTTTCTCGTGCCGTCATGCAGCGTCACCGCCAGCGGCCGGGATCCGGGTCATGAGGGCGTCGAGCTCGTTGAGGTCGACACGGATGACGCGCTTCCCCATCCGGTAGCCGGTCAGACTGCCGTCGGAGATCCGGCGGCGGATGGTCTTGGTGCAGACGTCGGCGTACTCCGCAGCATGCGGAATGCTCGCCAATCGACGCTTCGAGAGGGCGGCTTTGAGAGCCATGATGCGCTTACCTCCAGGGCAGGATGAACCTGCACCCGCTGAGGTGCGCTGGACTTACCCAGACATTATGCGACCGAGCGCGACCAATGACAAGCGTGTGATTCCTGCGTCGGCCACCTTCGATAGCGCTCGGTCAGTTCGCCCCGCCTTGCGCATTGCTTCCCGGTCGCCAGCACCAAACTCGTCTCGAAGCGCCCACAGCGTCGCCATCCCCTGTCGGTTGGCTCCCAGCCTGTCTCCGCCGATCACATCGAGGCCGCAGCGCGGGCAGCGCAGGCGATGACGTTCGGCCACACGGTTCAGGACGCCCAGCAGTTCGGGGCGCGTCTCGTTGGTCGCAGCGTCTTCAGGAAGCGTTAGACGTTGCGTTGTCACGTGAGGTCCGCCGGGTAGCCATACCTCGAACGGCCCTCCCCTGGAGGACGTCAGGAACCCGATGAACTCGCCGTCGTGCGATGCCTCGTCGCACCAAACCTCGATAGTTCGAGGGCCAATGTCCGTCCGGGCACGGGTGCGCGGGTCGTATTCGGACCATCGCCTGGGCAGGTCTCCCGACGTCCCGTACGGGTCCGCGCTGCCGCTCACAACTCCACGCCCTGGGCCATCTCGGAGAGCCGCCGTGCGATCTCTTGGTCACGCTCGGCGGCCGCATGCTGGTACCGCAGTGCCGCTGCCGGGGTCGAGTGCCCGAGGCGCCCCATGAGCTCGGCGAGGGTGGCGCCTGTCTGGGCGGCGAGAACCGCGCCTGTGTGCCTCAGGTCGTGGAAGCGTAGGTCCTCGCGGCCAGCGGCTTGCCGCGCGGCGTACCAGCCCCATCCTGCGCGTTTGACGCTGCCGTCCTTCGCCAGGACCGCCGCCTTCCCGTAGAAGGTGCTCGGCGCCAAGTGCTCCCCAATCGACGTCGCGAACAGCAGTCCGTCGCGGCCGGCCGCGGTGTGCTCGAGCAGGTGCGCGCGGACCATCGGCAGTACATGAGGTGGGATCGCCACGTCACGCACGCCCGCGTCGGACTTCGGCGCCTTCGTGACGACGCCGGCGGACTTCGACCGGACCACTCCCCTTCGCACGTGCAGGACACCAGCCCTGGTGTCAACGTCCTTGCGTCGAAGCTCGGCGAGCTCGCCGAACCGGAGAGCGCACCACGAGGCGAGGAGAACCATCAGGCGGTGTCGATCGGGCATCGCGCCGACGATCTGCTCAAGCTCGGCCAGGGTGGCGGGCTTGACCTTCTTCGCCCGTGTGGTCGAGCCGCCGCCGCGGACCTTCGCGGGGTTCGCGGTCTTGATCACACCCCGGTCGACGGCGGTGCCAAGAATGGTCCGGAGCAGCGAGTAGGCGTGCGCCTGTGTCGTCGGCCGACCGACAGCGCAGAGCTCGTACCAGTGGTCGACCATCTCAGGCGTGATCGACGTTAGGGCGACATCGGCGAAGGTCGGGTTGATGTGCTCGTCGAGCAGCGCTTGGTAGTGGTCGAGCGTGCGAGCGGCGAGAGGCCGGCCCTTGACCTTGCGGCCCGCGAGCCACGCCTCGGAGTAGGCGCCGAAGGTGAGCCGGCTGCGGACCTTGGCCGCTCGGACTTTGGGTGGCTCCCACGTCTCGGGCGACTCGGTCAGGATCCGCTCATTGCGGAGCCACAGTTGCGCGGTCTCCTTGTCTTCGAAGGTCGAGGGCGCAGTGTGGAGCTTGCCATCGGGACCGGTGTAGCGCGCCTGGTGGCGACCGCTGCGCATCAGCGTGACCTGCCCGAACGATCGGCGCTTCTGGTCCGTCGCCATGGGCTCATCCCCCTCGTCCGATGCATCGTCCGTGCATCGGTTCTGAGTCTAGGCGAGTCTCCCTGAGTCCACCTATCCAACACGCCACTGGTACCGATTCACCCAGCACAGAGGCGGTTTGAGCAGGTCAAGCCCAGTGACGTGTAAGCGCGGGCGTACTGGTTCAAACCCAGTATCGCCCACCAAGTTTCCGCAGGTCAGAGCAGGATTTTCGGATCCGGATCTGAAGTCGGGAACATACGGGGAACAAGGAGCGGCCAGATCTGGCCGCTCCTGTCCTTGTTTACTGACCGGTTGGCTCTCATGAAGTGCGGCTCCATCCCTCGCTCACCAGCCAGCCGGCGAGCCATTGGATCTCGTCGGCAGGCGGCACGTCGAAGCCGATGTTGAATCGTCACGCTCGGCCTCGTAGCCAAGGCGGATCGCCGCCGCCAGGTCGAGCGCCTGGCGTGTGAAGTCTGGATCGACCTCGGAAGTGCCTTAGTCGGCGACCACGGCCATCCGGCTCAGGGTTGCCCAGTACCGCGATCCGTTGTCTGGCCGCAGAGCATTGAGGCGCTGAGCTTCCTGCTCGACAGAACCCTCGTCATCCAGAACCTTCACCACCGAGATCAGCATTGAGATGTCGACGTCGTGCTCTGAGAGGTATTCGTCGTAGCGCACAATCGGGTACACATGCCGCTTCTTCACGCCGCAATGATCGCCCGTCGGGCGCGTTGATAGCGAACGCGTTCTGTTCGTGGCCCGCCGTTGGCTGACAAGATTGACCGGTGGACGACGTCGAGCGCGAGGACTTCATCAGCGAGATGTACGCGCTTGTCTTCGAAGAAGGGCTTCTCTACGAGGCGCCGCTCGGCGCGATCGACCGACTGCCGTCGGGAGACGTCGTCCACGGGCCGTGGGACCGAAACGACTGCGGGCAGGTACTTGGGCGTTGGCACGCCGAGGGGCTGATCGGACTGTGGGTAAGGAAGCCGGCCGAGACCGACTACGAGGTTTCGGCTGCGGACGCGACTGAAGTGCTGAACTCTCCTCAACGCTGGCGACCGGAGACGGAGGAGGGCCTCGCATCCGTCGCGCTGACCGACGCTGGGGCCGAAGTCTCGTACGAGCGGTGGCGCGAGCTCGCGCTGGCGAGCCCCGCCGAAGGCTGACCGGGTCAGCGCCAGTTGCCCACGGGCTTCGCGTCGATGAAGCGTTCGATCGAATCGGCCTTGATCCGCAACGTCTTGCGGCCGAGACGCACGGCTTCGAGTTGGCCGTCGGCAATGTAGCGCCGGACGGTCCGCGTCGACACAGCGAGTGCGTCGGCGGCGTCGTTAAGGGTGACGAGACGTCGGGTGAGGGTGGCGGGCATGGCGGACTCCGAGGTCACGGCGGACGCCGTTCGTCCGCTCTTGTCCCTCAAGGCCGCACGGCTGCGTCGAGTGGCCACGTTTCATCCACGCCGCCGACCATGTGAGCCTTCGGCAGCGTGTCAGGGCTACGCGTAGCCGAACTCCTCGCGGATTCGCTCAATGCCGGTCGCCAGGGCGGTCGCGACGGCCTCGTCGATGGGACCGAGTACTTCGACGACGCGTTCCGGGGTCACGGCTGTCCGCCACTTCAGCAACTCCGAAATGTACTTCTCATACTCGTCGTCCGGTGTGCCGTAGTCCTTGATGTGACCCCAGGGGTCGAGGTCGGCGAAGAGTCGCGTCATCGCCAATCGGTAGTGGTCAAGTCCCGCGTAGTGGTGTAGCGCTGCGTGCTCCTCGATGAGGTGTCAGGCGGTCAGCGCGGGCAGGTCATCAGCTCCGATCTCGGGTTCGGTGGTGGGCACGATGTTGACGCGG
>NZ_JAVFWN010000020.1 GCF_030929495.1 Nocardioides sp. LHD-245
TCGTCGAGGTCGACGATCGCGACCGACGCGCCCTCCTCGGCGTAGCGGGTGGCGGTGCCGAACCCGATCCCGCGCGCGGCTCCGGTGATGACGGCGACTCGCCCGTCGAAACGACCCATGGGAATACACCTCCGTTGTCGATGGACCCGCGTGCCGGCGCGGCGCGCCTCGCGGTCGTGTTCAGATGCGGTCAGGCACCGGCGCAGTGCGCCGCCCCGGCATCACGATGACGCGGGTCTCACGGTGACACCTCTTCATCAGCCTCTTCTCGGGCGAACTCCTGACGGACCGCCGTTCGCAGCTCCTGCTGGCAGAGCAGATCGATCGCCGTCATCGCCATCGCCTTCGCCCCGTCGAGCAGCGCCTGCTCAGCGGAGGCAGAGGCCGCGCAGTCCGCGAATCCTGCCGAGTGTGGTGGTGTGCTCGCCGAGCCGATATCGATCGTCGGGTGGATCGACGGCACGACCTGGCTCACGTTGCCCATGTCGGTGCTGCCTCGCACGCCGAGCGGTACCTCAGCGAGCTCCACGAAGCTCCGCCCCAGCGCCTCGGCGTTCTGCCGGTACGCCCGTGCCAGCGGTCCGTTGCTCCGCAGCTCGTGGTAGCGATGCTTCCACCAGGTCAGCGAGACCGTTGCACCCGCCGACAGCGCTCCCGCGGACAGACATGCCTCGACTCGCGAGGCCAATCCCGTCAATCTCGTGACATCCCGGGCGCGGAGAAGATAGACCGCCTCAGCCCGCTCGGGGATGACGTTCGGTGCCGTTCCACCGTGGGTGATGATGCCGTGCACCTTCTCGTCGGCGGTGAGGTGCTGGCGCAACTGCGCGATCGACTGGTAGGCGCTGACACAGGCGTCGAGTGCGTTCACCCCTGCCTCGGGTGCCGAGGCGGCATGGGAGGCCACGCCCGAGAAGCGCGCGCTCACTCCCGTGACCGCCAGCGACGGCATCTCCTCCAGGTTCGCACCAGCCGGATGCACCATCATCGCTGCCTCCACCCCGTCAAAGGCACCTTGCGCGACCATCAGGGCCTTGCCGGCTCCCTCCTCCTCCGCGGGCGCCCCGAGGTAGCGCACCCGCCCGGGGAGCCCAACCGTCCGGCTCAGGCCGACAGCAGCGCCGAGGCCCATCGCGGCAATGAGGTTGTGCCCACAGGCATGTCCCAGGCCCGGGAGCGCGTCGTACTCGGAGAGGATCGCGACTGTCGGACCCTGATCGCCGATCTCACAGCGAAAGCTCGTGTCGAGCCCGTATGCCGCGCGCTGCGGCGAGAGACCGCACCGTTCGAGGACGCCGCACAACAGATCGACGGCACCATGCTCGGCGAAGGAGAGCTCGGGGTTCGCGTGTATCCGTCGCGAGACCTCCACCAACTCCGCGGCACTCTCCTCGATGGCCGCTATCGCCTGCGCCTTCAGATCGCGCACGGTCTGCCCTCTCGTCCTGGATCGCTCTATCGGTTCGGCTCGGCGAAGAAGAACTCGCGCAGGGTCGAGAGCCATTCGTCCTGCTGATCGCCCCATCCGTGTCCCGCGTTCTGCACGACATGCAGCCGGGCCAGGTCAGGGCGGATGGCGGCGTGCATCTCCTGGGCCAGCGACACCGGAAGGATCGGGTCCAGCGCGCCGTGCAGGACGAGGGTTGGGCAGGTCAGCTGCTGGAGGTGTCCGGTGAGGTCGAAGGTGTGCCATTCGCCGCCCTTGCCGAAGAAGTGGTCACGCAGATAGGGCCGCTCGACCGAGCGGCCGAGGGCCTCAACGTCGAGCTCCTCGACCGTGTAGTACGGCAGGCACCGGCTGAGGAACTCCTCCTGGTCCGCCCCCTCGTCCTGCTCAAGCCAAGCCCGGGCCACCTCACCGACCTCGGGCCCGCCGAGGCGGGCGAACATCTCGGCGGACAGCGTGTTGTCCGACCGGGCCGCGGTGCTGACCAGGGCCAGCTTGGCGACCCGGTCGGGGAACTGCGTGGCGAACGACTGCGCGACGAACCCCCCGAACGAGGCCCCGAGAACGTAGGGCCTCTCGATCTCCAGCGCATCGAGAAGTCCGGCCAGGTCGGCCCCCCATTGAGCCAGGGTCCAGTCCTCGGCCTGTCCAATGTCGCTTCGACCATGCCCGCGGTGGTCGTAATAGATGACCTGCGCGTCCTCGGCGAAAGTCGACATGTGCGGCTTGAAGACCGCGTGGTCCGAGCTGGGGCCACCGTGGACCAGGACCAGCGTCTCCCGCTCGCGCATCGCCGGGCCGTCCGGGACCAGTCCCGCGCCCTCGACGTCGAAGTAGAGGTGGACACCATTGACCGGCACTCGCATCTCAACGTTCCTCTCAGCAGTAATGGCGGCGCCATCGCGGCACCGCTCGGCAGTTCACAGGGTCTCGATGAGTCGCCGGGTGTAGGCATGTTCCGGATGGTCGAGCACCTCGCCCGGGGCACCCTGCTCGACGATCTCTCCGGCCAGCATGACGGCGATCCGGTCGGAGGCGACCCGCACCGCGGCCAGGTCGTGGGAGATGAACAGCGCTCCGAAGCCGTGCGTGTCCTGCAACTTCCTGATCAGCCGCAGCACCTTCTGCTGGACCGCTACGTCGAGCGCGCTGACCGCCTCGTCGAACACCACGAACTCGGGTTCGGTGATGAGTGCCCGGGCGATCGCCGCCCGCTGCCGCTGCCCCCCGGACAGCTCGTGCGGATACCGCTCCGCGTGCACGGGCAGAAGACCCACCTGAACGAGAAGGGCCGCACAGCGCTCCTTCCTCGCCATACGGTCGAGCCCGCGGTCCACGACACCCAGCGGCTCGATGATCGAGTCACCGAGACGCCGACGCGGATTGAAGGACCACTGTGGGCTCTGCAGCACTGCCTGCACCTTGCCGGCATGCTCCCGCCGGGATCGGCGGTAGGGCGTCCCGCAGACGGTGGCTGTCCCGGAATCGGGCCGCAGCAGGCCGAGGGCGATCCGGCCCGCCGTCGTCTTGCCGGAGCCGGACGACCCGATCAGTCCCAGCGTCTCGCCCGGTGCGATGCGTAGCGTCACGTCGCGCAATACCTCCCTGCGGCCCTTGCCCCGGCCGAGATGGATGCCCACGGCACGCATGTCGAGCACATCACTCATCGCTGCTCTCCCGCCCCCGCTCCGGCTCGGAGCGCATTCACCAACTCGCGTGCATAGGGATGCTCCGGCTCGACCAGCACCCTGTCCACCGGTCCCTGCTCGACCACCCGCCCGTCGTTCATCACCACAGCCCGAGTGCACCACCGTCGTACCGCCGGGATGTCGTGGCTGACCCAGATCAACGTGATGTCATGCTCGGCGGCGAGCCGGACGATCAGACTGAGCACCTCGGAACGCACCTCGACATCGAGCGCCGCCGTCGGCTCGTCGGCGATCAGCAGCTGTGGCCGCCGGGCAACCGCCATCGCGATGGCGATCCGCTGGGCCATGCCTCCCGAGACCTGGTGCGGGTAAAGACGGCGCACCTCGCCCGGTCGTTCGATACGCACGGCCGACAGCGCCTCGTCGATCTCATCCGGCGTCATGGGCCTGCCCTGTGCCTTCATCGCCACTGCGAACTGGCGACCGATCCGCGTCGTCGGATCCAGCGAGGCAGCCGGGTCCTGGGCGATGAACGCGATCTTCTCCCGTCGCAGGGTCCGCAGCTCGTCAGCTCGTGCCGTCCTGCCGTCGCCGGCGCGGACCGTGGTGCCGCAGCTGCTGACCACCCCGGAGGAGAGTCGACAGTTGCCCGGAAGCAGCCCACCGAGCGCCAGGGCGAGGGTGGTCTTCCCCGAACCCGACTCTCCGACGATGCCGAGACGCTCTCCGCGGGAGATACGCAGATCGACCCCCGCCAGGGCGACCGCGACCCCACCGCGGGCGTCGTACTCCGCGACGAGGCCATCGACGGCGACAATGGGCTCAGACTGCTCACTCATGTCAGGCTCCTCACTTCCCTGGGCTCGAGGCGGTCACGCAGCGTGTCTCCAACGATCGTGATCGACAGGATCGAGGCGACCAGCGCCGCCACCGGGGCGAACAGCATCCACGGTGCAGCCGTCATGTACACCACCCCCTCCTGCACGAGCAGGCCCAGTGAGGACTCGGGGAGCTGGGCCCCGTAGCCGAGGAAGCTCAAGCCGCCCTCGACCAGGATGCCGACGGCCAGCGCGTAGGTCACCTGCACGGCAAGGGTGCCTGCGACTCCGCTCAGCACGTGCCTGACGAGGATGACCGGGAGCCGCACCCCGGAGATCCGCGCCGAGGTCACGAAGTCGCGGTACGCCACATTGGCCGCCTGCACAGCGATCATCCGGACCATCAACGGCGCGGTCACAAGCACGATCGCCGCGATCGCCGCCGGACGCCCCGGTCCAGCGACCGCCGCCACCAGGATTGCCAGCACGATCGCAGGGAAGGCATAGAAGACGTCGACCACCCGCAGAATGATCTCGCGGGTCCAGCCGCCGGCGTATCCGGCGACGACGCCGACGGCCGTGCTCACCACGGCCGTGATCAGCACCGCGACCGCGGAGATCACCAGGGTCACGCCGATTCCCTCCAGGAGCCGGGGGAGTAGCGATCGACCGATGGAGTCGGTACCGAGTGGGTACTCCGCACTTGGTGGGGAGAGTCGCATTCCCTTGATCTCCGTCGGGTTCCCCGCGAACGGGACGACAGCGGCCACGAGCGCCAGCAGGCACAGCACACCGAGCACGGCGACCGCACCAAGCATCAGCGGGTCCTTGAGAAGCCGCCGCACGAACAGCTTGGTCGACGTCATCATCGGCGCCCCTTCGACGAGACGCGGGGATCGACGAAGGTCGCCGCGATCTCGAGCGCTGCGTTGATGACGACGAAGAGAGTCGCCGCCAGCAGCACGCTCGCCTGGACCACCGCGTAGTCCTGCCGGCCGAGTCCGGTGATCATGTAGGAGCCGATGCCCGGGATGTTGAAGACCGTCTCCACGATCACCGCGCCTCCCAGGAGGTAGGCCGTGATCGTGCCGAGCAGGGTGAGGATCGGCACCGCCGAGTTCCGCAAGACGTGGTGCCGCACGATGTGCCACGGTCTTTCGCCGCGCGCCACCGCCGCGGTGATGTGCGGCTCGACCAACACTCCCATCACGACGTCTCGCGTCGTGCGCGCGGTGACGGCCACGCAGCTGAAGGCAAGCACTCCAGCCGGCAGGACCAACGCCCGGACCAGCCCGACCGGATCCTCCGTCAGCCTGGAGAGGCTACCGACTCCGAAGCCGCTCATCCGGACCGAGACGACGTACAGCACGGCCGGACCGAGCACGAACTCCGGGATGCTGATGCCGAGCCCCGCAACCAACCGGCCGGCCGCACCACCCGAGCGGCGGGTGCTGCGCAGGCCGGTGAGAATGCCGAGCGGCACCCCCACCAGAACCGCCGCGGCAAGGGCCATCAGCGCGAGGGTCCCCGTCACCGGCATCCGCAGCTGGAGCTCGTCGAGCACGGGAACCTGGCTGATCAGCGAGATCCCGAAGTCACCCGTGAGCGCGCCGCGGGCCCACTCCCAGTACTGCACCCACAGCGGCTGGTCCAGTCCCCACCGCTCAGCCGCCGCCTGCCGCTGCTCCTCCGAGGCGAGCGGACCGAGCACCACCGACTCATAGCCACCAGGCAGGAGCCGGAGCGCGAAGAAGATGACGAGGGACGCCCCGAGCAGCGTCACGCCCATCACGAGCAGCCGCGTGAGGATCCATCGGAGTACGCCGCTCATATCTCTTCCCACCTCATGCTCTAGTCCACGACCTTCGGTAGGCGCCCGCTCGACAGGTGTCGCAGGATGCTCTCGTATCCCTCGTCCACCGCGAGGTCCAAGGTGACCTGCTCCTCGTTGATGCCGTAGACGATCGGCTGGTGGACCAGGGTCACCCAGTCGGAGTACTCATCGACCGTGCGGCACAGGTCCGCCAGGATCTCCGTGCGGGACGGCCCCATCGGCTCGCTGGCCGCCCTCGAGATCAGCTCATCGAGGTCATCGTGCTTCTCCGAGAAGTGGGAGCTCACGTCTGAGTCGGAACGCCAGAAGCGAGCGACCATCGCGGGGTCCGAGTAGCCGGCGAGCGTGCCCAGTGTGAGGTCGTACTCCGCGGGGGTCGGCTGGCCGCGCTGGAGGTAAGTGGCCAGGTCGACCTGCTCGATCTTGACCTTGACCCCGACCGCGTCCAGCTGCTGCTGGACCACCTGCGCCACCTGGTTCAGAGCCGGGTTGACGTTGTAGATGAGCAGGCCGAGTGTCTCGCCCGCATATCCGCTGGACTTCACCAGATCGACGATCTCCTGGTGGCTCAGCTGGGCCGAGGGCAGGTCCGCGGGGTCGCAGGCACCGGGCAGGTTCGACGGCGCGATGCCGGTGGCCTTGGCCTCCCCCGCGAAGACCGCGTCGGAGAGGGCTTGGCGGTCCACCGCCGCGTTGATGGCGAACCGCAGATCCTGGTCCGCCAGGGGCGACCCCGGCCGCAGGCTGTTCATGGCGAAGTAGAAGAAGCCGGTCTGCTGTTGGATGTACATCGATGCGCCCGAATCAGCCATCAGGTCGAGAGCGTCGACCCCCTTGAAGGTCGTCATCGCCACACTTCCCTCGCGCAGTGCGGCCTGCCTGGTCGCATCGTTGCTGGCGAAGTCCAGCCTGAGCTCGGTGATGTGGACCTCGTCGACATCCCGGTAGTGCGGGTTGCGAGCGAACACCCACTCCTTGTCCTGGCGGTGGCTCTTCACCACGAACGGCCCGGTCCCGAGCATCTCGGTGGCCAGATCGATCTCGCCGGCCTCGACCTCCTTCATCGGCAAGATACTGGCCGGATTGTTGGCCAGCGCCGCCAGCAACGGCGTGTACGGCTCGCTGAGCTCGACCTCAACCCGCTGGTCGTCCAATGCGGTCACCGAAGCGATGCTGGCCACGTGCGCGACCCACTGGCTGCCGCCCTCGCGGAGCCGGTTCAGGCTGCCCACGACGTCGTCGACCGTGAGGGCACGCCCGTTCGAGAAGGTCGCCCGGGTGTCGATGGTGAAGATGTAGGTGGTGTCGTCGGGCTGCTCCCACGAGCTCGCCAGCCGCGGAACGACGTTGAAGTTCTCGTCGACATCGACCAGAGGCTCGTAGACCAGGCCGAAGATCGACCAGGACTGCCCCAGAGCAGCCATCTGCGGGTCGTAGCCGCCCGCCTCGGCCTGATCGAACGCCAGTTGGATGCTGACCGGGCCCTCCGCGGTGGCCGACTCGTCGGCGACCGCGAGGAAGCCCGGCGCGACCTCCTCCTGCTTGGGCGCACCGCCGCCTCCACCACCGGCACAGGCCGACAGCGCCAAGGCCAGCACCGTGGCCGCGACCGTCAGGGTCTCTCTCTTCATGATCACTCCTTCGTGACAACGTCCGGGCACCCGAAGGTGGGGTCAGTCGGCTGCCTTGGTCAGCCGGGCGGTCGGCAGGTGCCGAAAGACGTTGTTGTATCCCTCGTCGGTCGCAAGGTCGATCGTGAGCAGGTCCTCGTTGACGCCGATCACGACGGGACGGTGCACGAGCGTCACCCAGTCGGAGTACTCGTCCACCGTGCGACACAGGTCGGTGAGGATCCCTGCCCGCGTCTCATCCGCCGGCTGGCCGGCTGCCTGGACGATCAGTGCATCGAGATCCGCGTGTGCCTGCGAGAACGATGCCGTCAGTCCGGCGGCCGAGTTCCAGAGCTGCGAGACCATCACCGCGTCGGAGTATCCGGCCAAGGCGCCGAGTGACATGTCGAGGTCCGCAGGACTCTGCTGCCCCCGGGCCAGGAAGGTCGCGAGATCCAGTTGCTCGATCTTGACTTTGACCCCGACCGCGTCCAGCTGCTGCTGGACCACCTGGGCCATCTGTGCGAGGACCGGGTCGGAGTTGTAGATCACCAACTCGAGTGTCTCGCCCGCATATCCGCTGGACTTCACCAGATCGACGATCTCCTGGTGGCTCAGCTGGGCCGAGGGCAGGTCCGCGGGGTCACAGGCACCGGGCAGGTTCGACGGCGTGATGCCGGTGGCCTTGGCCTCCCCCGCGAAGACCGCGTCGGAGAGGGCTTGGCGGTCCACCGCCGCGTTGATGGCGAACCGCAGATCCTGGTCCGCCAAAGGCGACCCCGGCCGCAGGCTGTTCATCGACAGCGTGAAGAAGTCGGTCTGCTGCTGGCTGTAGACGGAGGCACCGCTGTTGGCGAGCAGCCGGACGGCGTCGACACCGGAGAAGGTGGTCATCGCGATGCTTCCCTCGCGCAGCGCGGCCTGCCTGGTCGCCTCGTTGGTCGCGATCTCCACCTGGAGCTCGGTGATGTGGACATCCTTCACGTTGCGGTACTCCGCGTTGCGGCTGAAGGTCCACTCCTTGTCCTGGCGGTGGCTCTTCACCACGAACGGCCCGGTCCCGAGCATCTCGGTGGCCAGATCGATCTCGCCGGCCTCGACCTCCTTCATCGGCAAGATACTGGCCGGATTGTTGGCCAGCGCCGCCAGCAACGGCGTGTACGGCTCGCTGAGCTCGACCTCAACCCGCTGGTCGTCCAATGCGGTCACCGAAGCGATGCTGGAGACCTGCGCTCCCCAGGCGGTGCCGCCCTCGCGGAGCCGGTTCAGGCTACCCACGACGTCGTCGACCGTGAGGGCACGCCCGTTCGAGAAGGTCGCCCGGGTGTCGATGGTGAAGATGTAGGTGGTGTCGTCGGGCTGCTCCCACGAGCTCGCCAGCCGCGGAACGACGTTGAAGTTCTCGTCGACATCGACCAGAGGCTCGTAGACCAGGCCATACAGGGCCCACGACTGGCCGTTGACGGCGGCCTGCGGGTCGTAGCCGCCGACCTCCGAGGCATCGAATCCCATCTGAATGGTGACCGGCCCCTCCGCGGTGGCCGACTGGTCAGCGACGGCTAGAAAGCCTGGGGCGGTTTCGTGAGGCGCCGAGGGATCACTCTCTCCCCCACAACCTGCCACTGCCAGGACGAGTGCGCCCGTCACGGCCATGGCGACGACGTTCCGCTTCATCTCTTCACTCCTCGTGATGGTTCTTTCCGGGCCGAGACTGGTGTTGACGACTTGCTGCCTGGCGAGTGGGTCAGGTCCCGGGATCCGCCGTGAACTGCGGGTCGCGCTTCTCGACGAACGCGCGGAGGCCCTCCTCGAAGAGGGGGCCGCGCATGCACTCCAGCTGCGTCGCCTCCTCAAGCGCGAGGACCTTCTCGAGATCGGTCATGCCGATGCTCTTGGCCAACGTCTCCTTCGTCTTGCGCAGCGCGAGCGGCGCGACCCGCAGCATCTCCGCAGCGAGGTCCCTGCCCGCCTGCTCCAGCTCCTCGTCGGGGACGACCGTCGAGACCAGGCCGAGCTCGTGAGCCCGGTCGGCGTGGATGAAGCGGCCCGTGTACATCAGCTCCGACGCGGCCGAGAGCCCGATGTAGCGGGGAAGGAAGTACGACACCCCCAGCTCGCATCCGGAGACGCCCAGGTTGACGAAGGCGTCGTTCATCCGCGCGCTCTCCCCGGCGATCCGCACATCGGCCGCCAGCGCGAACGCGAAGCCGCCACCACACGCGGCTCCGTGGACGAGCGCCACGACCGGTTGGGGGCATCGGCGGATAGCCAGGATGATCCGGGCCAGCACCGACGGCTCGGAGTCGTCCTGGGCGTCGATGTCCCACTGACCCATCGATGCCAGGGTCTCCTTGATGTCCAGCCCGCCACAGAAGGCCCGACCGCTGCCCCGGAGGATGACCACCCTCGCCGCCTCGTCGTCGGCCAGAGCGGTAAAGACCGCCAGCAGGTCGTCGGCCATCGCCGGGGTGATGGCGTTCAGCCGGTCCGGCCGGTTCAAGGTGATCCAGACCGTCGCGTCCTCCCTCTCGACCAGAACGGCGCTGGCGTCGGTCACCATGCGGTTCCGGCCTGACGTGAGTTGGCCGGCAGGGCGAAGCCGGGGTCGATCGGCTGCCCGTGGACCTGCTGGTTGTGGCTGTGACACAGCTGATGCAGGGCGAATGACGTCTGCATGGCCGGCACCCGGCCCTGGGCGTCCTGGGCCGCATTGACGGCCTCCTTGGTCACCTTGAGCGCGAACGCGGGCTTCTGCGCGATCCGCTCGGCGAGCTCCAGGGTCCGGGTCTCGAGCTCGTCGCCCGGAACGACCTGGTTGACCATTCCCAGCCGATAGGCGTCGGCTGCGGTCACGGCATCGGAGGTGAAGAGCATCTCCTTCGCCCTGCGCACGCCCAGCTCCCAGGGGTGGTGGAAGAACTCCGCGCCGCAGATGCCCATGGCGACCGTGTTGTCGATGAACTGGGCGTCGTCGGCCGCGACGATCAGGTCGCAGGGCCACACCAGCATCAGGCCGCCGGAGATCGCCTTGCCCTGCACGGCAGCGATGGTCGGCTTCGGTATGTTCCGCCAGCGTTCGGAGAATCCGAGATAGATCTCCTTCTCCCGAGCCATCTGCGCCTCGGCCCCGTCGCAGTCGAAGCCACACCAGGTCCCGACGGTACGGTGCTCCTGGATCGCGGCCAGAGGATCGAGCTCGAACAGGTCGTGCCCGGAGGAGAAGTGCGGTCCGTCCGCGGCCAGGACGATCACCGACACGTCGTTGTCACGCGCGGCCACGTCGAAAGCGTCGTTGAGCGCATAGAGCAGACGGGTGTCCTGGGCGTTGCGGACGTCCGGTCGCGCGAGCGTGATCCGGGCGACTCGTGGTCGCGGGATGTCATAGCGGACGAGCGCGTCCGCCGTTGAAGGGCCTGTCACTGGGGGCTCCTGTAGTCGTCTCGACATCGGCAGTCGAGGGCACGGAATGGGTCGGGTGGAACGATGTCGTCGGCTCGCGGGATGGGTCGATCGGCGGGCCTCGGTGCTGGGGTCTGGTTCGAGGACGTGCGGTTGATCCGCGAGCAGGGCTGGGGCGGCGCTGTTACAGCGTCCGGGCGATGAGCTCCTTCATCACCTCGTTGCTGCCACCCGCGATCCTCGACACCCGAGCGTCCTCATACATTCGCGCGATCGGATACTCGCGCATGTAGCCGTAGCCACCGTGGAGCTGCAGGCACCTGTCGATCACCTGCCCCTGGATGTCGGTGAGCCAGTACTTGGCCATGGCGGCTGTCGAGGTGTCGAGGTCCCCCTGCAGGTGGCGAGTGATGCAGGAGTCGACGAAGACTCGCCCGACATGCGCCAGCGTGGCGCACTCGGCGAGCTCGAACCGAGTGTTCTGCTTGTCGAAGAGCGGCTTGCCGAAGACCTGGCGTTGCCGGGTGTAGGCGATGGTCTGCTCCACCGCCATCTCGGCCATGGTGACGGCCGACAGCGCCACGACCAGCCGCTCCTGGGGAAGGTGCTCCATCAGCTGGACGAAACCCTGACCCTCCACGCCGCCGAGCAGGTTCGCCTCCGGCACCCAGGCGTCGTCGAAGAACAGCTCGGAGGTGTCCGCCGAGTGGGCACCGATCTTCTCCAGGATCCGGCCGCGGCGAAAGCCCGAGCACTTCTCCACCTCGACTCCGATCAGGGAGATGCCGCGGGCTCCTGCGGTCGGATCCGTCTTGACCACGACGATGACCAGATCGGCTTGTGCTCCGTTGGAGATGAAGGTCTTGGAGCCGGAGATCCGATAGCCCTCGGCGTCCTTCACGGCACGCGTCGCGATGCTCTGCAGGTCGGATCCCGCACCCGGCTCACTCATCGCGATGGCTGCGACGAGGTCACCGCTCGCCATGGCCGGGAGCCAGCGTTGCTTCTGCTCCTCGGTGCCGAAGGCCAGGATGTAGTGCGCCACGATTCCGCTGTGCACGCTGTTGCCCCAGCCCGACTGACCGCTGCGGGCCTGCTCCTGGAAGACGACGAGATCGTGCGCGTAGGTGCCGCCACCACCTCCGTACGTCTCGGGGATCGAGCAGCAGAGCAGGCCCTGCTTGCCGGCCCGGTGCCACAGGTCCCGGTCGACGTGCTGCTGCGCCTCCCATTCCGCGAGGTGCGGCACCATCTCCTCGGCACAGAATCGCGCGGCGGTCTCCCCGAGCGCGCGCATCTCGTCGTCGATCCAGGGCGAGGTGTAGTCAGCGGCTGCGAAGCCTCGTTCGCTCGTCATGGCCGCTCCTTTCGGTAGAGCTCGGACGCCGGCAGTGAGCCGGCTCGTTCAGACAGACTCGTCGGTCGTGATCGCGAGGCGGCGGAGGAGTTCCTGGCGCACCTGCGAGCGCCGGGCCTTGCCTGCCTCGTCGCGTAGTGCCGCTGTGGTGAACTCGATGTGTCGCGGCACCTTGTACCCCTCGACGCGCTCCTTGAGGTGGGCACGCACCGCGTCCGCATCCATCGTGGAGCCGTCCACCCTCTCGACGATCGCGCCGGGGACCTGACCAAGGTCGTGGTCGGGGATGCCGACCACGAGGCACGACAGCACCTCCGGGTGCTCGATCAGGGCGACCTCGACCTCGGCCGGATAGACCTTGCGTCCGCCCACGTTGAACATGTCGACCCGCCGGTCGCTCAAGTAGAGGAATCCGTCCTCGTCGAACCATCCGAGGTCGCCCAGGGTCTCCCAGCCGTCACGGACCGTGGCGTCGCTGCCGATATAGCGGTAGGTGGGGTCGGCCTGCGGTCCCGAGCGCATGAAGATCTCGCCGACGGTCCCGGGCGGACACTCCCGACCCTGCTCGTCCAGCACCTTGATCTCACCCATGATCACGGTGCCGACGGAGCCACGGTGGTCGAGCCAGTCCGAGCCGCTGATGGCGGTGATGGCCTGCAGCTCCGTGCCGCTGTAGAGCTCATGGACCGCGTCTGGCCCGAGGATCTCGATCCATGCCTGCTTGACGGCCGGAGGACAGGGCTCAGCTGTGTGCCACAGATACTCCAGCGACGACAGGTCGTAGGCACCGGGGTCGGCCTGGTAGACGGGCAGCAGCCGACGCATCACCGTCGGCACGGTGGCCGTGAACTCCACGCGATGATCACCGATCAGCCGCAGGCACTGCTCGGGATCGAACCTGGACATCAAGACGATGTGCTGTCCGAGCAGGAGGCCCACGACCGTCATCGACAGACCGGTGTTGTGGCTGAGCGGCCCGGTGACCAGCTGGGTTCCGTTCTCGCGCAGGGTGAACAACGCGGACGCACCGGCCGGATCGATCCGACTGTCCTGGTTGACCTCGATCAGCTTGGATCGCCCCGTGCTCCCGCCTGAGGGCATCGCCTTCCACGAAGGGGACACGGCCTCCGGCACCGGCGCATCCGAGATCGTCTCCGGCGGCGAGAATCCCGCGGGCACGCTGGGCACGACGCCACGGGGATCAGCCCGACCGACGAGCAAAGCGCGAGGGGCCAGCTCCAAGAGGGACGAGAACTCGACCTCGGGAAGCCGCGCCGAGAGCGGCTGGACGATCCCGCCCAGCTTCCACACGGCCGCGGCCGCCTGCAGCCACTCGACGGAGTTCGGCAGTGCGATCGTCACATAGTCGCCCGCGCCGACTCCGCGCTCCTGATAGGCACGAGCCAGCCGGTTGGAGGAGGCGTCCAACTCGCCACGGGTGAGCGTGACGCCATCGCACGTGATGGCCGGCAGGCCGGGAGCCCGCTGTGCCAGTTCGGACAGCCGTGTCCCGATCGGCGGGATGTCCTTCACTCCGGTGTCGCTCATACGCCCGACAGCCTCGCTCACACCGCTTCCTTTCCACATCCGCGTCCATGCGCGGAAACGAGGGTCCTGGCCAGGTCCCCTGGGCCGGAGTCACGCCCGCGGAGGGCGGCTCCCGAGTTCGAGTCAAGCGAAACCAGAACTTACTTCATCTTCACCACACAGGGACCATCACGCCATAGGTTCGCCATCCACTGGACATGACAACTATAGTCGCCATTCACGCCATGTCAACGTTCCCGGTCTCGGATCCGCTTGGTCGCCGGCAGCGATCGGGGTCGGGCCCGTGACCGACGCTCACAGACGTTCGATCAGGGTCGCGTTGGCCATGCCGCCGCCCTCACACATCGTCTGCAGACCGAAGCGGCCCCCGGTCCGCTCGAGAACTCCCAGCAGCGTGGTGGTCAGCTTGGCACCGGAAGCGCCGAGCGGATGTCCGTTGGCGATGGCACCGCCGTGCACGTTCACCTTCGCGAGATCCGCTTGGGTCTCGTGCTGCCAGGCAAGGACCACGGGCGCGAAGGCCTCGTTCACCTCGAAGGCATCGATGTCCGCGATCGTCATCCCGGCACGCTCGAGGAGCCGCTGGGTGGCGGGGATGATCGCGCTCAGCATCAAGACAGGGTCAGCAGCCGCCACCGAGAAGCTGCGAACCGCCGCCCGAGGCGTCAGCCCGAGGCGCTTCGCGGTCTGCGCCTCCATCAACAGGACACCGGCAGCGCCGTCCGAGATCTGCGACGCACCACCCGCGGTGACGACCCAGCTCAGGTCCGGGTGCTCCTCGGCGGTCTCCGGGGTGTGGAATGCAGGCCTCAGGCCCGCCAGGACCTCGACCGTGGTCCCCGGTCGCACCCCTTCGTCGGCGCGCAGCATCTCCCCGGTCGCCCCCTCCCCGCGGTCGACGGCGAGTGGCAGCAGCTCCCGCTCGAGCCATCCGGCGGCGGCCGCGGTGGATGCGCGTCGATGCGACTCCGTGGCGAACTCGTCGAGAGTGCGCCGAGAGAACCCCCACCGCGCGGCCATCATCTCCGCCGAGATCCCCTGGCCGACCAGGCCGCCTCGCGACCGGTACCGCTCACCGACGCGCGGCCCCGCGGGGTCCTGTCCCAGTGTCGAGGAGAGCATCGGCACGCGCGACATGGACTCGACGCCCGCGGCGATCGCCACGTCGTACGCGCCGGCGATGATGCCCTGGGCGGCGAAGTGCAACGCCTGTTGGGACGAACCGCACTGGCGGTCGACCGTGGTCGCCGGAACCGACTCCGGGAAGCCGGCCGCCAACACGCCGTACCGGGCGATGTTGGCGCTCTGCTCGGCCGACTGGGTGACGCATCCGGCGATGACGTCGTCCACCAGGCTCGGGTCGACGCGTGACCGACCGACCAACGATGCAAGCACCTCGCCGAGGAGGTCCGCCGGGTGCCATCCCGACAGTGCCCCGCCCTGCTTGCCCTTGCCGGTCGGCGTCCGGATCGCATCAACGATGACGGCTTCGCGCACTGGTCTGTCTCCTCGCTGTTGGGAGGCGCCCGGGTGGACGCCGTGGTCGATCCCGGCCGCCGAACGGCTCTCATCGAATCGATGCCTTCACGTTCTTTATGCTAGATTCACATCTAAGGATCAAGGGTTACATTTTGTCAATCGAAGACGCCCATATCGTCCGACGGTGGCGTCCTCGCATGTCGATCTCGCCTTTAGTCAGAACTCACCCAGGACGTCCGCGAATGCCGTCCCCGGCCGATCGGGGACTCGACCTCGCCATCAGGAGGATCGTCATGACACAGCAGTGGGTCACTGTCGAGCGCGACACCCGCGACACATCGATCGCGATCGTCACCTTGAACCGGCCCGGGGCCGCCAACTCGATCGACCTCGAGGTGGCCCACCAGCTTCTCGATGCCACCTTGGCGATCGCCACCGATGGCTCGGTGCGTGCCGTTCTGCTGCGGGGACGTGGCCGACTCTTCTGCGCCGGAGGTGACGTCAGATCCTTCGACGGCGAGCCGGAGCTGGCCCGTCGCCTGCGAGCGATCACGGCACCTCTCCACGCCGCGGTGAGCGCACTACGACGCATGGATCCGCCCGTTGTAGCCGCCGTCCACGGTCCGGCCGCGGGAGCCGGCCTCGGCCTCGTCTGCGCAGCGGACCTGGTCGTGGCAGCTCGGTCAGCCTCGTTCGTCGCGGCGTACGCGGACATCGGATTGAGCCCGGACGCAGGGGTCTCCTGGTTCCTCCCCCGGCTCGTCGGGCCCCGGCGAGCCGCTCTCCTCACGCTCACCGGCTACCGGCTCGATGCTCAGGAGGCGGCACACTGGGGACTCGTCACCCAGGTCGTACCCGACGAGGAGGCGGAGTCGGCAGCCCTCGACCTTGCCCGCCGCCTCGCCGGCGGCCCGACCAGAGCTCTCGGACGCACGAGACGACTGCTCGGCGACAGCTTCGACAGCTCTTTGGACGAGCAGCTCGAGCACGAGGCGCGAGCACTCGCGGACAGTGGAGGCAGTGTCGACGCCGTCGAGGGAATCCGAGCGTTCGTGGACAAGCGTCGCCCCGTCTTCCATGGACGTTGACGGCCTCGACCACGGTCGCGCGGCGGCGGCCTCGTCCGACGGGGAGGCGACCGCCATCGCCCGCCGAAGGCTAGAATCGCCTGGTGTCGACGTCCATGGTCAGTAGCTCCCCTGCTCGCGGACGTATCCTTCTCGGGGCGACTGAGGTGTTCCACGCCTCGGGCTTCCACGCGGCAAGCATGTCGGCCATCGGAGCCGCCGCCGGGGTGACCGGCCCGGCGCTGTACCGCCACTTCTCCGGCAAGCACGAGCTCCTCGCCGCCGTCGTCGAGGCAGGAGCCGACCTCGTCGAAGCCGCCTTCGACGAGCTCGAGGCCCGCAAGGGACCGGAGACATTGGAGGTGAAGGAGGCCGCGGCAGCCCTGTCCCAACTAGCCGCCGATCACCGCTTCCACGGCGCGATCATCCAGCGTGACACGCGCTCGCTCAACGGGGACGAGCTCGCCCGGGTTCGAGCTCGATGGCACGCCCTGGTCCAGCGGCTCGCACGCTCCGTCGCCCGTCGCCATGAGGGATATCGTTCGCACGACGCCGAGATGGTGGCGCGAGCTGCATTCGCCGTGGCCGCGAGCCTGTCCTACTCCCGCACCACCCGGCGGGTCACTGCGCGGCAGCGCGAGCTGCTCCACGGGATCATCTCGACGGTTCTGACCACTGAATGGGTCATGCCGGCGGCCCCTGACCTGCCGCCGCCGGCCCGGCCGATCGAGTCACTCCGAGACCGCGCCTCGAGGCGGGAGGCGATCATGAGCGTGGCGACGCACCTGTTCGGGCGGCACGGCTTCAACAACGTGAGCATGGAGAAGGTCGCCGAGGTCGCGGGAGTCACCGTTCCCACCGTCTACAGCCATTTCACCGACAAGGCCACGTTGATGTCCACCGCCCAGGAGTACGCCAACGCCTGGCTCTGGCTGGCCGTGGCACGCGCAGTCCAGCTGCACAGTGAGCCGGGTGCGCGGCTCCGCGAGATCCTCGACTCCTACGCGCGATTCGGCGTGGATCACCCAGACCACATGAGCGTGCTGGTGCACGAGGTCCAGTACCTGCCGGATCAGTACCAACCGACCGCACTGCAGACCCAGCAGGACTACGTAGCCGAGATCGTCCGCCCTCTCCAGTCGAACCGGCCGGAGCTCGACGATCCCACGCGCCGGCTCCTGGTGCACGCAGCCCTCGGCGTCGTGAACGAGCTCACCCGCACGACTCGATACTTCGGCCGGCCGCACCTCCAGGAGGAGCTGGCGCGGATCACCGTCGACATCTGTCACGTCTGACCTCCGCCCTCAGATGAACGGGCCGGGTATCGCCAGCCCCCTCTTCTGCGGTCACGGCTCAGCGCTGACGACGGGGCTCGGGCGCCTCCACGGAGATCACCGCCTCCCCGCTCACAGTCGGCGTCCCGTCGGCGAGCACCACGCCGAGGTCCAGCGCGATCGTGCTCTCGTCTCCGACCCTGTCGACCGCACGCACCACGCCACGACAGGTCGGCTCGCCGTGGACAGGCGTGATCGCGGTGAAGCGCACGGAGAAGGAGCGGATCTGCTGGACGGGGAAGTTGTCCGTGAGCAGTCTTCCCAAGTAGGCCATCGAGAGCATCCCGTGGGCGAACACGTCGGACAGCCCGGCTGATCGGGCCACGTCGAGATCGATGTGGATCGGATTGTGATCGCCCGAGGCGCCCGCGAACAGCGCCAGGATGGTACGCGAGATCGGCGGGATCTCCAGGTCCGCGACGCGGCTGCCTGGCTCCAACGGCGGCGCGCTCATCAGGCCGCCGCTCCCGGCAGCGTCCGCACTGCCACGGTGTGGTGCATCACGACCACCGTGTGTCCCACGACGTCGACGACCGGCGTCTGGGAGACCAGGAATCTGAGCTCGCCGCCCTTCTTCTCGAAGACGTCCGTCACTACCGAGGACGACGTCAGCTCGTCTCCCGCGTACGCGGTGCGGTGATACACGAATCGCTGCTCCGCGTGCAGCACCGCACGCAGGTCGACACCCGCCTCGGTCAGGTACGCGAACGGATCAGGCATCTCGAAGTCGACCGCGAAGTAGAAGGTCGGCGGGACCGGCAGGTCGCGATGCCCCTGCCGCCGTGCGGTCTCCACGTCCACGAAGAGCGGGTCGGTCTGCCCCGTAGCCTTGGCGAAGTGGCGCAGCCGACTCCGGGTCACCAGCAAGGTGCCGCCTGGTCGGGTTCTACCGATCATCGAGGTGTCGATGCCCATGCCGGCTCCTCTCTGTTCCGTCACCACTGTGCCCGCACTCCCACAGACCGGGCCGACGGACTCCGCCGCCCCGGGCAGGATCACAGGGATCGGGCGACGAGTTCCTTCATGATCTCGTTCGCGCCGCCGTAGATCTTCTGCACCCGAGCGTCCTGGTGCATCCGGCCGATCGGATACTCGCGCATGTAGCCGTAGCCGCCGTGCAGCTGGAGGCACCCGTCGACGACGCGTACGTGCTGTTCGGTCAACCACCACTTCGCCATCGCCGCGGTGCTGGCGTCGAGATTGCCGGCGAGATGGCGTTCGATGCAGGAATCGAGGAACGTGCGGGCGATTCGCGCTGTCGTAGCCGTCTCGGCGAGCACGAACCGGGTGTTCTGGAAGTTGTAGAGCGACTGGCCGAACACCCGGCGCTGCCGCACGTGCTCGAGCGTCTCGCGCAGGGCCGTCTCCATCGCGCCGACAGCCGTCGTGGCCACCAGCAGTCGCTCCTGCGCGAGCTGGGTCATCAACTGCCGGAAGCCCGCTCCCGGCTCGCCACCGAGGATGCTCGCTCGGGGCACACGGACGCCCTCGAACGACAGCTCCGACGTGTCGGCTCCATGCTGCCCGATCTTGTCCAGGATGCGTCCGCGCGAGAAGCCGGGCGCGTCCCGGGTATCGAGCAGGATGAGCGAGATCCCCCGTGCTCCGGCATTCGCGTCCGTCTTGGCGACGACCAGTACCAGCTCGGCGTTGTGCCCATTGGAGATGAACGTCTTGGAGCCGTCGATGACCAGGTCATCGCCTTCGACCGATGCCTTGGTCCGCACAGCCTGGAGGTCGGATCCGGCGCCGGGTTCGGTCATCGCGATCGCCGCGATCACCTCGCCCGTGGCCATCACCGGCAGCCACGCCCTCTTCTGCTCCTCGGTGCCATAGGCCAGGATGTAGTGCGCGACGATGCCGCTGTGCACCATGTTCCCCCAGGACGTGTCCAGGGCGGTGCCCTGGACCTCGCAGATGGCGAACTCGTGCGCGATCGTGCCTCCGCCGCCGCCGTACTCCTCAGGGATCGAGCAGCACAGCAGACCCAGCTCACCGGCCTTGCGCCAGACCGAACGGTCGACGTACCGCTGCCGCTCCCACGTCTCGCGATGGGCGACGACCTCGGTCCGAATGAACCGTTGGACAGTCTCGATCAGATCCTGGACAGATTGATCCTTCCAGGCCGAGACACCCTCGTCTGACACCCGTTCGACTCCATCCGACTCGTGAACATTGATATACTTACTGCGCTGTCTTTGGCTGTTGCATCAGCATCAGGCTGACTGAACGTTCACTTCGTGTCAAGCTGGACATCGGCGCACGGTGCTTCCGCGAGCGTCTCGGATCCTTCTAGAAGTGAATGACGACTAAGATCTCTCTGCTACAGTTTCGGGTGCGTCTCTGGCGCTGAACACCACAGGGACCCTCGGCGGAGGCACTCCGTGGCGCATGTCGAAGACGCATCTCGTCATTCATCGAAAGGCTCCGCCTGACGAGTCGAGGAGACCGGAGCTCCCGATGTCAGCCGGTGCCGCAGTGGAGGGAGTCAGCATGAGCGCACTCGACCAGCAGGTGGCCATCGTCACCGGCGCCGGACGAGGTATCGGACGGGCCACCGCTACCCGTCTCGCGGCGGAGGGCGCACGCGTCCTCGTCAACGACATCGATGAGCACGTCTGCCGATCCACCGCCGAGGAGATCGGTGCCGTCGCGGTCCCCGGTGACCTGACCGACCCGGACATGCCCCAGCGAATGGTCGCCGCCGCCCTCGGCACCTTCGGTCGCCTCGACGTCCTGGTCAACAACGCCGGGTGGGTCGAGGTCGCTGCGATCCGTGACATCGACTCGGACCGATGGCTCCGGATGATCGCGGTGAACCTGGACGCGAGCTACCTCCTGTTGCGCGAGGTGGGCGCGGCCTTCATCCGCCAACGGCGAGAGGGGGACGCCGACCAGCCGGGCCATCACCGCAAGATTGTGAACGTCTCCTCCATCGCCGGGCTCGACGGGGTCGCCGGGGCCATCCACTACGGAGCCGCGAAGGCGGGGGTCATCGGCATGACCAAGTCCGCCGCCAAGGAATGGGGAAAGCACGCCATCAACGTCAATGCCGTCGCCTTCGGCCTGATCGAGACGCGCCTCACCGCCGGAACCGCGGTCGAGGAGACCGGCGGATCGGCGATGCCGGTGCGCCCGTGGGCCGGTGCACGTCCACCGGAGGAGCTCGCCCAGGTGTCGGCACTCGGCCGCGCCGGCAGCCCGGCCGAGGCCGCCAACGCCATCTTCTTCCTCTGCTCTCCAGACTCCGACTACGTCAGCGGCCATGTGCTGAGGGTCGACGGCGGACAGGTGTGACGCGAGGCCAGTCAGCTCAGCAGATTGCCGAGCCACTCCGTCCGCGCGGAGCGTGCCCGCGCCGCGAGCCGCGCTTGCGGTGCGAAGACGTCGAAGCCGTGCCAGCCGCCGGGCCACACGTGGAGCTCGCAGCGCCCTCCCGCCTGCCAGATCCGGACCGCGTAGTCCACGACCTCGTCGCGGAAGGTCTCCGCCGAGCCGACATCGAGGAAGGTCGGCGGTAGACCGGAGAGGTCCTGGGCGCGGGCCGGGGCGGCGTAGGCCGAGACCCCCGCCGATCCGGCGGCTCCCGCGAGCAGCGCGTCCCACCCGGTCCGGTTCGAGATCGCATCCCAGACCCCCTCGCCCCGGAGCTCCTGGCTGGAAGGAGTGATCCCTCGATCATCGAGCATCGGGCACATCAGCAGCTGCCCGGCGACGGCAGGGCCGAGCTCGTCTCGCGCCCGAAGCGCCAGCGCTGCGGCGATGCCACCGCCGGCACTCATCCCGGCCACGACGAGCAGCTCGGGATCGATCCCGAGCTCGCTCGCATGCTCGGCAGTCCAGCGGAGCCCCGCGTAGGCGTCGTCGACGGGCGCGGGGTGAGGGTGCTCGGGAGCGAGCCGGTAGTCGACCGAGACGACGACAAGGGGTCCGACGCCCCGCCCCCACTCCAGCACCGCGCTCAGACCGGTCAAGCTGTCCCCGGAGATCATCCCGCCGCCGTGACAGTGGTAGACGCACGGGAGCGGGCCGGCGGCGTCGCGCGGTCGCACCACCGTCAGCTCCACCTCGGGATCGCCCGGACGGAGCCCGGCGACCCGGCGACGACTCACCCGTCCGTACTCGGCCACCTCGGCCGCGAACTCGTCCACGGCCGGGGTGAGCGCAGCTCGGGCACGGCGGATCGCCGGCAGCATTTCCGGAGTCACGGATGCTGGCGGGACGAGCGGGGGGCTGGACGCACGCCCGAGCTCCAGGGCAGCCGACAGCTCGGGGTCGAACGGGGGACGCGGCATAGCGGATGCTCCTTCGGTCCGGCCCGATCACGAGCCGCGCGCAGTTGACATGAAGTCAACTGATACTAATACTCTCAACGGCTTGCACTGCGAGATTCACCCGTGTAAGTCATAGATATATATACGCTGATTCAATCACACGTCGGCACGCCCGCCTCACTCAACCGTGACCACCGGACAGCTCGGCATCGAACCCCGTGATACGGAGCACGCGCATGAGCGAACCATCCCTGATCCGTCGCGAGAACCCGTCCGAAGGCGTCGCCCGCATCGTCCTGGCCCGACCGGAACGCCGCAACGCGCAGACGCCGACGATGCTCTATCAGCTCGACGATGCACTGAGCGAGGCCACGAACGACGCGCAGGTGAAGGTCATCATCCTGGCCGCCGACGGGCCGGACTTCTCCTCCGGCCACGATCTCGGCGACGTGTTCACGGTTCCTGGCCCCCCGGTGGCGACCATGGGCGGGCATCTCGACGCCGGCGGTGCCGAGGGTCACTACGCCTTCGAGTGCGAGGCCTACCTGGGTCTCTCACGACGCTGGCGGGACATCCCCAAGCCGACCATCGCCGCCGCGCAGGGGCGCTCCATCGCTGGCGGCCTGATGCTCCTGTGGCCGATGGACATCATCGTCGCCTCCGAGGATGCGACGTTCGCCGACCCGGTGACCGCTCTGGGTGTGAACGGCGTCGAGTACTTCACCCATGTCTGGGAGGTCGGTCACCGCAGGGCGCGGGAGATGCTCTTCACCGGGGAGCCGATCACCGCACCGGACGCGAAGGCACTGGGCATGGTCAACCACGTCGTCCCTCTGGCCGAGCTGGAGAGCTTCTGCCTGACACTGGCCACACGGATCGCGGCACGGCCGGCCTTCGGTCTGCGGCTCGCCAAGGAGAGCGTCAATCGCTCCCTCGACGCCCAAGGACAGAGCGTGCTCCTCGAGTCGGCCCTCTCGCTCCACAACCTCGGTCACGCGGCGAGCCTGGCCCGCCACGGCGTCTTCATCGATCCGGATGGTCCCGCGATGATCAGGAAGACGCCGACGTCACCTCGGTGACGACGCGCGACCCGGCCGGATACCGGACCGCGCTCGCCCTGACCGTACGCTAGCTGGCCATCGGCGCCCGGCACACGCGGGTGGCGCCGGGCATGAGACTCGCGCTACCCGACCTAGGAGTGAATCCGTGACGGCAGCCTCTCAGGAAGGGGACCCGGCCCCCCGACGACGGCCCAAGGACCGCAAGCAGCAGATCATCGTGACGGCACGCGACCTGTTCGTCGAACGTGGGTTCCCCCGTGTCTCGATGGCGCTCATCGCCGAGCAGCTCGACATCACCGCCGGAGCGCTGTACCGCCACTTCAGCAACAAGGCGGTCCTCCTCGAGGAGGTCTTCGAGGACAGCTTCTCCTACCTGCGCTCACCGATCCCCAGCGACGCCCTGGAGGATGCGATCGACGCTGCTCTCAACGTCGTCGTCCTCCACCCCTACGTCGCCGACCTGTGGGCCAACGAGGCGCGCCACCTCGACGGCGAGGCACAGCAGCGGGTCCGCGATGGGATGCGGACCTGGGCGCACTCGTTCGAGCCGGCGATCGAGCGCGAGCGGCCCGGACTGGACGAGGGACAGCTCGAGCTCGTCGTCTGGGGCCTGCAGTCGGTCCTCGCCTTCGTCAGCACCCGCCTGACGCGTGCCTCGACAGCAGTGCGTCGCCCGGTCCTGCGTGACGCTGCCCTCGCGCTCGCCCGGGTCGACCTGACCCCCACCGGGGGGATCACGCCACGGGCCGCGTCCGTCATCACGCCCGCCTCGACCCGGGAACGACTGCTGCGTGCCGCACTCGACCACTTCATCGAACGCGGCTATCAGGAGTCGTCCATGTCGAGCATCGGCGCGGCAGCCGACGTGACCGGCCCGAACCTCTACGCCTACTTCGAGAGCAAGGCTGACCTCTTCCGCGCCGTCCAGGAACGGGCGACCCACGCCATGTGGCTTCACGTCGACGTCGCACTGCGGCAGGCGACCTCACCCCAGGAGGCGTTGCGGCGGCTGGTCGTCGGCCATGTCGGGATCGTCACCGACTGGCCGCATGAGGGCCGAGCGCTCGCCGGCATGGACGACATCGAGACCGCCAACCGCGCTGCCCAGCGCGAGTACCTCTCCGAGTGGGTCGCACTGCTGCGAACCCTCCAGCCCGAGCTCGACCCCAAGGAAGCGCGCTTGCGCTGTCTCATCGTGATCAAGGTCATCAACGATCTGACCCGTACCCCCCACGTCGTCGCCCGTTCGTCGTTCCCCGAGAACATCGTCCGCATCGCTGGTGCGATCCTCGAGCCCGGCCGCTCGGCGGATGCCTGAGCGGGCCTCACCCGGCAGACGACGTCCAGCTCGCGATCTCTGGGATCTCGTTGATCGGCCGCGCGGCGAGGAAGGCGGCCGCGGCCCGGAAGATCGCGTCCTCCCCTCCGGGTCGCCCGACGATCTGCATCCCGATCGGCAGGCCGTCGACGAACCCACACGGCACGGACAGCGCCGGGAAGCCGATCAGGTTGAACAGCGCCGTGTGGGCCGAGTAGGTGGTCATCGTGAAGTCCCGCCCCGCCAACCCCCACTCGGCGAACGTCCGCGGCAGCATGGGAGCAGTGACGCTCAACAGCAGGTCATGGTCCTCCAGGACTCGGACGGTCGCCGCCCAGTTGCGCTGACGACTCTCCGACGCCGCCTCGTACTCCGCCGCCGTCGGCTCTCCGTCGTCGACGAAGCTCGCCCAGGCCCGCGACTGCTCCGGTAGCCCGAGCGCCCGGTCCAGCTCCGCCTGTCGCTCGGCATGTCCTCTCATCGACGTCGGCGGCACGTAGCCCATCGGAGCGAACACCCGTCCGAGAACACCCATCGCGGGAACCGGGTCTTCCCAACGCTCTGCGGTGGTGGAGACCTCCGCCCCCAGCGCCGCGAAGACCTGCGCCGCATCCCGCCCGTGCCGGATGACACGCTCGGTCTCGTCGACGGCGTGGATCCGGGACCATCCGAAGTCGTCGGTCCAGGCCAGCCGCATGCCCTCCACCCCACGGCCCACGGCCGCCTGGTAGTCCGGCACCGGCTGCTGGCTGCAGACGAAGTCGCGGCCATCCGGTCCGGCGAGCACCTGCGTCGCCAAGGCCAGATCGCGCGCGTCGCGGGCCATCGGGCCGATCGTCATCGTCAGGAGCAGCGAAGGCGCGTCGTAGTCGACATGAGGAATCAGCCCGCGACTCGGATGCAGCCCCAACACCCCGCACCAGGCCGCCGGAAGCCGCGTCGACCCCGCGCCGTCCATACCCAGTGTCAGCGGGATCAGCCCCGCGGCGAGCGCGGAAGCGCTTCCCCGGCTCGAGTTCCCCGGGTCCAGCGCGAGGTTCCACGGATTCCGTGGACGGTTGTCCGGTCCGAACAGGTAGGTCACCGTAGTCCCCAGGATCACTGCGCCGGCCGCCCGCATCCGCTCGACCGGGATCCCATCCCGAGGGATCCTGTCGACCTCCCACTTCTCCGAGCGCATCCCCGCGGCCTTGATGGCGTCCATCACGGCGATCGGCACGCCGTGGAACGGGCCGATCGTCGTCCCTCCCTCACCGACCGTGGCATCCGCAGCACGCGCTTGAGCCAGCGCACCATCCGCGTCGACCTCGGCGAAGGAGCACAGCATCGGATCGATGGCCTCGATGCGAGCCAGGAAGTGCTCGACCACCTCGACGGAGGTCACCTGACCCCCGGCAATCAGCTCGGCCAGACGCCACGCGGGCAGCCAGGTGAGATCCGTCATCAGTGCAGGGTCCATCCACCGTCGACCGGCAGCGTCACGCCGGTGATGTACGAGCCCGCCTCCGAGGCCAGCAGCAGCAAGGCCCCGGAGAGCTCGTGGAGCTGGCCGACCCGGCCCATCGGCGTACGCCGCAGGACCCGCTCCAGGCCCACAGGGTCGGCCAACAGGGGGTCTGTCAGTTCGGAGCTGAAGAACGCGGGCGCAAGAGCGTTGACCCGGATGTCTCGGCGTGCCGACCACTGCATCGCCAGGTCGCGCGTCATCCCGAGCATGCCTGCCTTGGACGCCGAGTAGCCGACCTGGGGGAGGTCGCTGCCGCTGATGCCCATGACCGAGGCGATGTTGACCACCGAGCCACCGTGACCGCCGGCGATGCACGCGCGGCCGAATGCCTGGGCCATGTAGTAGGCGCCGCTGAGGTTGGTCGCGAGGATCCGTTCGAACTCGGCGGGATCCTCCTTGTGCGCCGGAGTCGCCGTACCCACCCCGGCGTTGTTGACCAGAACGTGGACCTCGCCGAACTCCTCCAGGGCGCGAGCGACGACACGATGGCAGTCCTCCGCTTTGGAAACATCCGCCTGCACCGCGAGATGCCGGCGGCCAAGCGCCTCGACCCGCGCACCGACCTCCTCCAACCGGTCGAGTCGACGCGCGACGAGCACGAGATCGGCACCCGCCTCCGCGAGCGTCTCGGCGAAGCCGACGCCGAGACCCGAGGACGCACCAGTGACCACGGCGACCCTCCCGTCGAGGCGGAACAGATCCATCACACTCACGAAGACGTCTCCTTCTCCGGATCCGCTCACACGCGGGCCCATAGGGGTGGCGGCCGCACGGACCGCCTGGCTCCTCAGTTGGCGCCGTGAACGCGCATCTTTGCCACGATCTCCGCACGGACGGCGGAACGACGCGCCTTGCCCGCGTCATCTCGTAGCGGGACGTCGCGGAACTCGAGAACGCGCGGGAGCTTGTATCCCGCGATCCGCTCACTGAGATGTGCGCGCAGCTGGTCCGCGTCCACCGCGCTGCCCTCGCTCACCTGGACAAGGGCGTACGGCACCTGGCCCAGGTCATCGTCGGGCACCCCCACCACGAGACATGACAGGACGTCGGGATGCTCGCCGAGGGCGTTCTCCACCTCGGCCGGATAGACGTTGCGGCCCCCGACCTGGAACATGTCCACGCGGCGGTCGCTCAGGTAGAGGTAGCCATCGTCGTCGAACCATCCCAGGTCCCCGATGGTCTCCCAGCCGTCGCGTGCGCTGGCGACCGAGCCGATGTAACGGTAGGACGGGCCGTCCCCCTCTGCGGGGCGCATGTAGATCTCACCCACCTGTCCTGAGGGGCATTCGGCGCCGTTCTCGTCGAGGATCCGGATCTGGCCGATCCGGACCCGGCCGACGGAGCCGGGATGCGCCAACCACTCGTTGCCGTCGAGCAGCGTCATCGCCTGCAGCTCCGTGCCGCCGTACAGCTCACAGACCACGTCCGGGCCGAGGATGTCGATCCACGCCCGCTTGACAGCGTCGGGACACGGTGCGGCCATGTGCCACATACGACGGATCGAGGAGAGGTCGTAGGCGTCCGGGTCCTCCCGATAGACGGCCAGGCATCGCTGCATGATCGTCGGCACGGTGCTGAGGTACTGAACGTGATGGCGGTCGATCAGCCGCAGGTACTCCCGGGCATCGAACCGGGGCATCAGCACCAGATGCTGACCCAGCAGGATCGCCATGGTCGCGGCCGCGAACGGGGTGTTGTGCGTGAGCGGACTCGCCAGGAGCTGGGAGTCGCATGTCGTCATGCCGAGAAGGTCGCCCAGTGCGTCGGGGTCGAGCCGGCTGTCGACGGTCGCCTCGATCAGCTTGGGCCGTCCGGTGCTGCCGCCGGAGGGCATCGCCTTCCAGACCGGCGAGACGAGCTCTGGAAGCGGCCCGTCGGAGACGCCTGCGTCGGGGACGAATCCGGGGGGCAGCGCCGGGACCTTGCCTTCGGGGTCCTCGCGACCGACCAGCAGCGCCCGCGGCACCAACCGCAGAAGCTCTTGGAACTCCGACTCGGGCAGCCGGGTCGAGAGAGGCTGCGGAACCGCGCCGGCCTTCCAGGTCGCCAGCATCGCCACCACCATCTCGATCGAGTTCGGCAGCGCGATGGAGACATAGCTCCCCGCCTCCACGCCGCGACGCTGGTACTCGCGAGCGAGCCGGTTGCTGGACCGCTCCAGATCACCCCAGGTGATGGTCTGCTCGCCACACGTGATCGCCACGGCATCGTGCTGACGTTCGGCGACGGCACGGAGCTGAGCTCCGATCGTCGGGACACTCGCGGTCATCGTCGACCTACCTTTCCGGGATGGTGACGCGGTCCATCGGCACCGTCGAACCGGGACGTCGGACCAGAGTCCACCGATTCGGCGTCCAGCACTCCCATACATTGACTTCGGGTTCACAATATCTCACACATGCCGAGTAATGCCGGGAACCATGACGTTCTCGTGATCTTGTTCCTGATTAACTTCTCGCTCAACGCCCCTGCCTACTCAGCGTCGCCGGACGGGTCGCTCATCGCCGCCGCGACCCAGCGCTCCTGCGCTGCTGCCAAGCCCTCCGGAGCCGCGGCGACCTCGCGGAGCTCGACCTTGCTGACCTTGCTGATCGTCGAATGCGGCATCGCGACGACGACATGGACCTCACGGGGAACCTTGAAGTCGGCCAGCTTGGCCCGGCAGGCTGCCAGCACGCGTTCGGCCAGGTTGCCGGGCGCGTCCTCAACGCAGACGAAGGCGACGGGAACCTCGTCGAGCTTCTCGTCCGGACGGCCCACCACCGCCACCTCGCCCGGTCCGGTGGCCTCGAGGATCACGCGCTCGATCTCCGAGGCGGCGACGTTTTCCGCGCCGACGCGGAGCATGTCCTTGACCCGATCCATGAAGGAGAGGGTGCCGTCCGGATTGGGCCGGACCAGGTCGCCGGTGGCGAACCAGCCGTCCTCGTCGAAGCTCTCCCGGGTCGCCTCGGGGTCGTTCCAGTACTGGGCGAACATGGAGAGCCCACGGACGCCCCGGATCAGGAGCTCGCCGGTCTGGTCGGGGCGCGCGGGCGATCCGTCCGGTCCGAGCACCATGACCTCGTACTCCGGCGCGACCCGGCCGATGCACTCCCTGTCGACACGCTGCCCGTCGGTCATGATGCCCTGGCTGACCGTCTCGGTCATGCCCCACCATGCGATCGTCTCGACACCGAGCTTCTGCCCGAAGTCCGGAGCGGTGGGACCTGCAATGACCCGGTACGAGTGCCGCGGCGGTGACGGAAGCGCCATGACCGCGCGCGCGGAGAGCAGCATCGTCGAGAGCCACGTACAGCCATGACGCAGCGAGATGTCCCAGAACCTGCTGGTCGACCACTTGGGGATCAAGACGAAGCCCGCACCGGCCCATAGGGTCGGGAGCACCGAGTAGGCCAGCGCGTTCGCGTGGAACAGGGGCATGTAGACCAGATGGACGTCGTCCGCTCGCAGAGCCTGGTGGGACGCGCTCACCCGAGCTGCCCACAGACCGTTGGCGTGGGTCCACAGCACGCCCTTCGGACGTGAGGTGGTCCCCGAGGTGTACTGGATGCTCAGCGGCGCGGCAGGATCCGGCACCGGCAGCACCGCCTTGGTGGAGTCGGCGATGAGATCGGCGAAGGCCAGGTCAGCCGCCTCGCTCGGCGCTCCGGCCACGGCGATCCAGCGCAGTCCGGGACCCGCGGCGGCGACCACCCCGGCGAACGCCGGCTCGGTGACGGCGACCGTCGCCCCGCTGTCGGCGAGGAAGTAGGCCAGCTCGTCGGAGGAGGAGCGCGCGTTGGTCGTCACCGCGATCGCGTGCAGCGCCGCACACGCGAACCATGCGAGCAGGAACTCCGGGCGGTTCGCCAAGTGGATCAGCACTCGATCCCCCTCGCGTACGCCTCGCTCCTGGAGGCCGGCTGCCGTCGCGAGCGCTTGTCGGTGGAACTGTCCGTACGTCCACGTGACGCTGTCGCCCTCGAAGGGCTGCCAGGTCATGAAGGTCTCGTCGGCACGCCGCTCGGCCTGGTTCGTGAGCAGGCGCCAGACGTCGGTGGCCAGGAACGGGTGGAACGTCGGCAGCGGCTGCTCCAGGACGGTGCCGCTCATCGGTTCGGTCCCAGGAAAGGCACCCGTCGCACGAGTGGGTGGCCGACAATGCGCACCAACCCGATCAGTCCCGCGGGCAGGACCAGCATGCACAGCACGAGCGCGACGCCGTAGCCGATCCCCGCGGCGGACTGGTTGATCTCCTGGGTCCACGACGGCATGTACACGATGAACACCGCGCCCAGGACCGCGCCGGCATTCGACGTCAGCCCACCGACAACGATCACCGTGATGAACGCGATGGCGAGATCGAGCCCGAACGCCTCCGGTCCCACGAACTGGATCGCGTAGGCGTAGGTGACTCCACCGATCGCGGCCATCGCCGCGCTGAACGCGAACACCCTCGTCTTCACCGTCGCCGGACGTATCCCGAGCGTCATCGCGACGTTCTCGTTGTCCCGGACACCGATCATCGACCGCCCGATGTGCCCTCGGCTCAGCCGCTCGCACACGACGAAGCCGGCGACCAGGATGAGGAGGTTGACGTAGTAGATCCACTGGTCCTGATCCAACGAGACGAAGGAAGGCGGCTCGGCGATGTCGAGGATGATCCCCTCACGGCCCTGGGTGATGCCGTCGAGCCGCTTGATCACGGATGGCGTGACCAGCGCCAGCGCGAGGGTGACCAGCGCGAGCGCGAGGCCCTGCAGTCGCAGTGCCGGGCGACCGAACAGATATCCGAGCGCGAAGCCGACCACTCCGGCGACGGGCACAGCCGACAGGTAGAACCATCCCTCGTTCCCCACCAGGACCGCGCAGAGGTAGGCGCCGAGCGCGAAGAACGCGCCGTGGCCCAGCGAGATCTGACCGGTGAGTCCCGTGAGCAGGTTCAGGCCGAGGCCGACCAGGGCGTAGCTGAAGATCAGTGACTTCTGGGTGTTGGCGAACGGCACCGAGACGAGGGGCGTGTACAGCAAGTAGCCGAGAACGACGATCACGAGGAGCCAGCTGCTCCACCTCGACACGGCGAGCCTGGGTCGGTGCCGGTGCAGCGCGGCGAGCATGCTCATACCCGGATGACCCCCTTCGTGCCGAAGAGGCCTTCAGACTTGAACAGCAGCACGGCCATGATGATCGCGAGTGCGACCGCCTGCTTGAAGTCGGCGCCGATCCCGGGCAGGTAGGAGCCGGCGAGGTTCTCGGAGATGCCCACGATGAAGCCGCCGACGATGGCGCCCTGGGGGCTGTCCAGTCCTCCGAGTATGGCGGCGGTGAACGAGTAGATCAGCGTAGGAAGGAGCATGCCGGGCGCCAGGAACACCTGCGGAGCCACCAGGACGCCCATCAACGTGCCGATCGCGGCCGCCAGGCCCCAGGAGATGGTCAGCACCGTGCCGGTGGGGAGTCCCATCAGATCCGCCGACTCCGGATTGTCGACCGCCGCGCGCATCACCAGGCCGATCCTGGTGTGCTGGAAGAGGACCCATAGCGCAGCCGCCAGCAGGAAGACCGTGCAGATCACCACGAGCGACTGCCGGGAGATGACCGCCGGGCCGAGCTCGACCACCGGCCCACCTAGGACCGAAGGGAACTCCTTGACCCCGAAGTCGAAGATCCAGCCGGCACCGTTGAGCAAGATCAACATCACCCCGAGAGTCACGATGATCAGCGTGAGGTGGGAGGCGCTGCGCGTCAGGGGCCGGATGAGGGTGCGCTCCATCAGTGCGCCCCCGAAGAAGGACAGCACGAGCGACAATGACACCGCAGCCCAGAGCGGGACGCCCCAGATCCACAGCTGCCAGACGACGAAGGTCCCGAAGGTCGCCATCTCCGCCTGGGCGAAGTTGAGGAACCCCGATGCCCGATAGACCAACACGAGGCTGAGGGCCGTCGCGGCGTACAGTGCGCCGGAGGACAGACCGTCGACGATCTGCTGGAGGAAGAGTGTCATGCCCGCGTCTCCTAGTCGCCGAGGTAGGCACGTTGGATCGTCTCGTCCTGCCACATCTGCGCCGCAGGACGCTTCTCCCCCGTTCGACCGGCGGAGATCACGATCGCGTGGTCCGCGATCGCGAGGGTGAGCCGGGCGTTCTGCTCGACGAGCAGCATGGTGAGACCGGTCTCGTCGTTGATTCGCTTCAGTCCTTCGAAGAGGCCACGCGTGGTCTTCGGAGCCAGACCGAGCGACGGCTCGTCGAGCAGCAGCAGTCGTGGCGCGGACATCAGTGCCCGCGCGATGGCGAGCATCTGCTGCTCACCACCCGAGAGGCCGGCAGCCGGCTGATCTGCGCGTTCGCCCAGACGAGGGAAGAACTCCTGCCACCGTCGGATGGAGGACTCCACCTCGCGGGCAGGCCGGTGATAGCCGGCGACGCGCAGGTTCTCCTCCACGGTCAGGGTCCCGAACGTGCCTCGGCCCTGGGGGACGTGCGCGATACCCATTCTGGCCGGGTTCCGGCGACGCCCCAGCAGCTCCGTGCCGTCGTACGTCACCGACCCCCGCGCGGGGAGCATTCCTGACAACGCACGCAGCAAGGTGGTCTTCCCGGCGCCGTTCGCCCCGAGGATCACCGTGATGTCACCGTCGTCAACGGTGAGGTCGACCTCGTGCAGCACCTGGAGGGCCCCGTACCCCGCGTGGAGTCCCGCCACCTCGAGGAGGGCCATCAGGATCCCCCCAGATAGGCCTCGACCACGGCCCCGTCTCGCCGGACCTGCTCCGGCGGACCGTCCGCGATCTTGACCCCAAGGTTCAGGACCACGAGGTGGTCGCAGACGGACATGACCATGCCCATGTGGTGCTCGACGAGCAGGACGCTGAAGCCGAGCTCGCGACGCAGCTCGCGCACGAGCGCCCCGAGCTCCTCGACTTCCTCGTGGATGAGGCCGTTGGCGGGCTCGTCGAGCATGAGCAGGCGCGGCTCCAGCATCAGGGCCCTGGCCAGCTCGACGCGCTTGAGCGTGCCCAACGGCAGGCCCGACGCCAGATGGCTCTCGTACCCGGACAGGCCCAGCCGGTCGAGCACGGCGCGAGCGCGCTCGCGCTCGCGCCTCTCCTCCCTGGCGACGCTTGGCAATCCGAGTGCGGCGGCCATCATGCCGGTGCGGGCGCGGTGGGAGGCTCCGGCGATCACGTTGTCCAACACGGTCTGTGTCGGCAGCAGGCCGAGGTTCTGGAACGTCCGCGCGATGCCGGCGCCCGCGACCTGATCGGGGCGCAACGCGAGGATGTCCGTCTCGCCCAGCATGATGCTGCCCGCATCGGGGCGGTAGAGACCGCTGACGCAGTTGAACAGGGTGGTCTTGCCCGCTCCGTTGGGTCCGATCAGGCCACAGATCTCCCCGGGCGCGATCTCGAAGGACGGGCCGTCCAGTGCAACGATCCCGCCGAAGCGGAGGCTGATCTTTTTCACGACCAGCCTCGCCGGGCCATTAGACCCGGCGTCGGACGCCAGTCCCGGCCACGATGTCCCGACCACACTGGTCGCACCAGGGAGGCGCGCCCTCGTAAATCGAGACATGCCCCGCTCAGCGCCCACTGACCGTGGCGCCGTACACCCACGAGCCGTTCTCGTAGGTCATCCGGACGACCGAGCTCACCATCGAAGGGTCGTTCTCGGTCATCCCGAACGTGATGCCGGGCAGAGCCAGACCACCGGTGACGTCGGTCGTGGCCTTGGCGGCATCGAGGAGATCCTGCCGAGTGCAGCCCTTCATGCGCTTGAGCACCTCCAGCAGCACGTCGATGTTGGTGTAGGTGATGGCGCCAGCCCAGCTCGTCGAGTCCTGGTCCTCGCTCTCAGCCCACTCGCGCCACTTCTGGACAGCAGGCACATCCTCGTTCTGTCCCGGTCCGACGCCGTACATCCACGCCAATCCATGCAGGTCCTGACCCGCCCCCTCTCCGGCTGGCGCGATGACCGACCGAGCATCGGTCGAGGAGCTGATCACCCACTTCTGCGGGCGCCATCCGAGCTCGTTCATCTTCTTCAGCGCACCGCTGACGAAGGTGCCGGCCCCCAGATGGACGAAGGCGTTCGCGCCCGACTCGCGCAACGCGGTCATCTGCGAATCGACCGACGGGGCAGTGAGCTCGTACGCCTCCTCCGCCACGATCTGTGCGGAGGAACTCTCAGTGGCGTACTTCCGAAACAGCTCCACCGTGCTCTTGCCAAGGCCGTCGTTGGGATAGAGAACGGCGATCTTGGCTGCCGGGTCGTTCTCGACGACGCCGTCGAAGATCGTCTTGATCTCGAATCCGGTGCTCGGGATCATCGCCATCGCCAGCACCGTGATCTCTCCCCGTTCGTAGCGCTGCTGGAGCTCGACGGAGCCGGAGCCGTAGAGCACCAGAGGCACCTTGTGCTCCTCGAGGTAGTCGATCGATCCCAGGATCGTGGACGTGCCCGAGTTCCCGAACAGACTGAAGACTCGCTCCTGCTCGACCAGACGCTTGACGTTGACCACCGAACGGGCAGGGTCGTAGGCGTCATCGAGCGAGACCAGCTCGACCTTGCGCCGGGCACCGTCGCCGAACTCGGCGCCGCCGTCCTCATTGATCGCGGCGAACCGCCGCTGCGCGACGGTCAGGCCGTCCAGGTTCGCGATGGGCCCGGTCTGCGCCGAGCTCTGCCCGAGCCTGATCGTCGTGTCGGTGATCCCGGGATCGCAATCGCCCGACGCGGACGACTCCCGCGACGAGCCGCAGGCCGCCAACGAGGTAGCCGCGAGCGCTACCGCGACCACTCCGCAACTTCTCCACTGAACGCGCACTGATGCCTCCCTGTGCCAGAGCGCGGCGAACCGCTCTCGAATGTGGCGCCGACTTAAGCATCATTTACTTATGGGTGTCAACGGTCACGGCGGGGTAGTTTCTCACCCGTAGGTTCCTGAAATGTCAGCATCGGACTACGATCGAGGAGACGGACGCCGAGATAACTACTAGTTGACTTAGCTGGGGGTGCGTCGGACCGCGACGGTCTGCGGGCTGGCACCCCCGGCGGGACGAGCGGGAGCACACCGCAGGCTCGCCACCCGCGGCACGCGAGTTCCTCCGTCGGGCGATCTAGGAACTTTATCCCCGATTCAGCACGAACAGTGGCCACGCCGTCCAGGCCACTGCCGCCGAAGCCGCCCTCCCTACTTCGGGGGCATCCGGATGCCGCCGTCGACCCGGACGACCTCGCCGTTCATGTACGCGTTGGTGAGGCACTCGATGACCATGCTGGCCAGCTCGTCCGGGACGCCGAGGCGCTTCGGGAAGAGCACGCTCTCACCGAGCTTGGCCTTGAAGGCCTCCGCCTGCTCGCCCTCGCCGTAGATCGGGGTGTCGATCAGGCCGGGGGCGACGGTGTTGAGCCGGATGCCGGACGCCGCGAGATCGCGGGCGACCGGGAGAGTCATGCCGACCACGCCGCCCTTGGAGGCGGAGTACGACGCCTGGCCGATCTGGCCGTCGAAGGCGGCCACACTGGCGAGGTTGACGATGGCACCGCGGCAGCCGTCGGCGTCGGGCTCGTTGAGGCTCATCGCCGTCGCGGCCTGGCGGACCATGTCAAAGGTGCCGATCAGGTTGATCGCGACGACCTTGGTGAACGCCTCGAGGGAGTGGGCCGACTCGAGCTGGCCGTCACGGCCGATGGTGCGCTGGGCCCAGCCGATGCCGGCCGAGTTGACGACCGCGCGCAGCGGGGCGATGTCGGCGGCGGCCTTGACCGCGCCCGCGATCTGCTCGGTGTTGGTCACGTCGACCTGGGCGAAGACGCCGTTGATCTCGGCAGCGAGGGCTTCGCCCTTGTCGGCCTGGAGGTCGGCGACCACGACGGTCGCACCCTTCGCGGCGAGCTGGCGGGCGGCGGCGGCGCCGATGCCCGAGGCGGCGCCGGTGACGATGGCGGAGGATCCGGTGAATTCCATGGAAGAACCGTAACCTATGGCTACTGCAACCTTTAGTCACTATTCACTTGAGTAGATTCGAGATCAGTCGCCCAGCCAACGACTCCCGCTCTCGGACCCGGTCAGGGAGGTACCTCACTCGTCGGACGGTCACACCGAGCCGGCCAAGGCTGCCTCCGTGACCGCAGCTCATCCGAACTCCGAGCGCTCACATCCGGCTCGCACTCTCCGGTGCCAGCATGAGGAGCGCCAGCGCCGCAGTCCCGACCAGGAAGACCGCATTGCCGATCGGTCCGGGGCCGTACACCTCGCCATGACCCTCGGCAGCGTCATCTTCTGCTTTGCGTTGTGCGTGGCGAAGCAGTGCTGCGCGTGACCGCGCTCGCACGCACGCCAGTTCAGCACCACGACGTCCCCACCGCCACCGACGTGACTTTCGGTCCGACCGCCTCCACGACCCCCGGGGCCTCGTTGCCCAGCAGGAACGGGAACTCGTCACGGCCTCGACCGGGGGCGTCCTTCCTACGGGCGACGACGGCCTTGAACTGCTGTGTGCTGGGTCTCCCGGTGGTTCAGCCGAGCACGGTCCCAGACGACGCCGCATTGGGCGGGCGTCGTCGCGAGAAGGATCCGAGATCGATGACGTGGCCGGTGTGGGGGGCGGTGTAGGTCAGGGGTTGGGCGTCGTGGTCCGCCCCGTTGGCGACGCCATCGATGAGGGCGGTCATCAGGGAGCCGATGAGCGGGGCGTTCTTGAACTGGTTGCCGCTGGTGCCCATCGCGACGTAGTAGCCGTCGGCCTCGGTCCGGTCGTAGACGGGCGCCCAGTCGTCGCTGGCGTCGTACACGCCGGCGATGCCACGGGGACGGTTGGGGACGGCGAGGTCGGGGAGCCGGCGGGCGCCGCGGAAGACCTGCGCCTCGAAGCGCTCGGTCGTGGGATGCGGGTTAGCGGCGTCGGGGTCGTCGATCCACTCCAATGGGTCGCACTCGGGCTCGGTACCGCCGATCAGCAGGTTGCCGCCGGACTCCCCGCGGATGTAGATGCCGAGGTCGGCGTCCGCGATGATCGGGAACCGGGCGGGCAGCGACGACGGTGCGGGCACGTGGTGCACCTCCTGGCGCACGGGGGCCACCTTGACCGCGAAGTCCGCGCCGATCCCCGCGAGCCGGTTCAGCGCGGTGGACCAGGGTCCGGCCGCGTTGACGACGATGGGGGCTTCGAGGAGGTCGCCGTCATCGAGGGTCACGCCCCACGACTGCGCACGCTGCTCGACGGCCGTGACGGTCTTCCGGTAGCGGAAGGTCGCTCCGAGGTGCGCGGCAGCGGCTGCGAGATTGGCCGCCGCCAGCTGAGGATCGTCGACGTAGCCCGCGTCAGGGGTGTAGATGGCACCGAGGACGCCCGTCGGGGCTTCGAAGAACTCGTCGGAGGTGACCGGCTTCGGTGGGAAGTAGCGACCGGCGTCGACGTGGGGGAAGGCCCTGGCGAGCTCGGCCGGTCCCCACTCCTCGAACGGGATGCCGGCCTCGAGGAACATCGTCGCCATCCGGTCGCGCGGCATGATGTCGACGTCGAGAAACGCGAGGCCGCACCGTTTGAACGACGCCAGCCCGGTCGAGTCGACATGGCCGAGATGGTCGGCCCAGGCCTCCCACCGGAACTTCGACTCCCACGCGGCGGCCATGCCGTCCCAGGTCGAGTAGTTGAAACGGACGACGGCGCTCGATGCGCTCGTGGAGCCGAAGCCGGGTCCCCCCGCCTTGTCGACGACGAGCACGGAGTAGCCGGCTCGGGTCAGCTCCAGTGCGGTGGAGGCGCCCACCACGCCTGCCCCGACGATGATGGCGTCCGCGGTCCTGCTCATGTATTACCTCCGAAGTCGGTGGTGCTGCTCGGTTGCGGCTGCCGATGGGCATGCCGAGGACAGGCATGCCCGACGGGCAGGCATGCCGAGGGGTCGTGGGTACGGGCGCGGAGCGTCAGCCTCGGTCGGCCGGTCCCGGGGTGCTTCCGTCCGCCCGCGCCGCGATCACCTTGCCGGGGTTGAGGATGCCGTGCGGATCGAGGGCCGCCTTCACCGCGCGGTGGAGGTCCAGCACCGCCGCGGGCAGCTCTTGGACGAGCCCGTCCATCTTGAGCAGGCCGATGCCGTGCTCCCCGGTGACCGTCCCGCCCAGTGCGATGGCCTCCACCATGATCTCCTCGAAGGCGCGCTGGGCACGCACCCTGGCCGCATCGTCGCCGCGCGGCGTGATCAGGAGGGGGTGCAGGTTGCCGTCGCCGGCGTGGGCAATGTTGGCGATCAGGGTGTCGTGCCGCTGACCGATCGCCTCGATCCGGGCGAGCATCTCCGGCACCGCCGCCTTGGGCACGCAGACGTCTTCCGTCAGCACGGGCCCCAGGCGCTCGAGGGCCGGGTACGCCAGGCGACGGGCCGCGAACAGCGCGTCCGCCTCGTCCTCGTCGGTCGAACGGGCCGCCCAGGTCGCCCCCGCTTGCTCGAAGCAGTCGCGGATCGCGTCCGCCTCGTCGTCGCCAGCCGCGCCGGGGACGTCGCACCGCGCCAGGAGGATGACCTCGGCCTCGACCGCCAGGTCCATCTTCTTCCACTGGTCGACGGCCTCGAGGCAGTGCCGGTCGACGAGCTCGAGCGCCGAGGGGACGATGCCCGCTGCGCCGACGGCCGTAACGGCGCGCCCGGCGTCCACGATCGACGAGAAGTAGCCAGCGACGGTGCGCTCCGGCGGACGCTGGGGATGCACCCGGAGAGTCACCTCGGTGATGACGCCGAGCGTCCCCTCAGAGCCGACGAGCAGCCGGGCGAGGTCGTACCCGGCCACACCCTTCGCCGTGCGGCGGCCGAGCCGGACCAGCTCGCCGGTTCCGGTGACGACCTGCAGCCCGAGCACGTAGTCGGCCGTGACGCCGTACTTCACGCAGCACAGGCCCCCCGCATTGGTCGCGACGTTGCCGCCGATCGTCGACCAGGGTGCCGATGCGGGGTCGGGTGGATACCAGAGCCCCTGCTCGGCGCATGCGCTCCGCAGCTGGTCGTTCACGACACCGGGCTGCACCACGGCCAGCCGCTCCAGGGGGTCGATCTCCGTGATCGCCGTCATCGCCTCGGTCGACAGGATGACGCACCCGTTGACGGCGTTCGCGCCGCCGGACAGACCGGTACCCGCACCTCGGGGGACGACGGGCACGCCGTGCTCGATGCATGCGCGCACGACCTCCTGGATCTCCTCGGCAGTACGCGGGCGGACCATCAGGAGCGGCGTCCCGTGGGGCGCCCACTCCGCCTCGTCGTGGGCATAGCTCGCCGTCACCGCGGGATCGAGCTGCAGTCGGTCAGCGGGGATCCGCTCGCGCAGGCGTTCGACCAGCATCACGCCGGACTCGACCAGCAGGTGCGCATGAAGCTGAGGAACGACGGCTGGAGGCCGGTCAGGTGGGTCTCACCGAGCACGTGCGTGGTCAGGGCGAGCCCCGACTCCCCCGAGCGCAGCGAGTCGACGAGGGCCGTGAAGCCGCGCCCGATCGTGCGGTAGATCGCCAGCTCTCCCGTCATCTCGGGCCCGTTGATCGTCAGGTGAAGGCGCTTGCCGGACAGGTCGAGAGGCGTCTCGGCGAGCGCGAGTGCCGTGCTGTCGAGCGACGCGACTCCCGGACTTCCCGCCCCGTAGGCGGTGAACAGGGAGCATCCGGTGAGCAGGGCGTACAGAGAGAACAGTCCGCCGTAGGAGTAGCCGAACAGCCCGTGGCCCACGGCCGAGACCCGGTAGCGGCGGCTGATCTCGGGGTGCAGCTCGTCGGTGATGAACGCGAGGAACGCGTCGGCCCGGGTGTTCGCCAGCTCGGCGAGATAGGCGTCAGCGGCCTCCTGGGTCATGAGCCCCTTCTCGACCGCGAGGTCCAGGGAGCCTTTCATCGCCGGCGGGACGGGCTCGCCCGGCGGCACGAGATCACGGTTGCGCACCCGGGACCAGTCCTGGGCGTCTGCACCGGCATAGCCCACGGTCACCTGGAGGTAGGGAGCGATGGGGAGCGCCTGGTCGCCCTGCATCACGGCCAGCGGTGCGGTCTGGCCCACGCTGTAGTTGCCGTCGGTCACGTAGAGGACCGGGTACGCCTGCTCGTCTTGGGCGTACGTCGGCGACGTGGTCACCCAGATCGCGAACCGCGCACCCACGGACGCCGAGTCCAGCTCGAAGTACTCCGTCCCACCGAACACCTGCTCGACGGACATCACGGCGATGGCCGCATTCCCCCGCTGATCGCCGTTCGCGGCTTCCTCGGTCATGTGTTCCTCCTCGGGTCGTTGTGTCGGGCTTCTTCGCCCGGAACTCGTCGCGGGCGGCAGCCATGTGGCCCCGCCTCGCGCCATGGCTGCGGGGACGTTGATCATGGACGGCTCCTAGTCGAGCCGGTTCTTGACGACCTCTCCGCCGCGCATGATGAGGTCCAGGTTCCGGCCCTCCCCCGCGAGGAGACCGACGTCTTGTAGCGGGTCGCCGTCGACGACGATCAGGTCTGCGTGCGCGTCCGGCGCGACGCACCCCAGCTGCCCGGTCTGCATGAGGATCTCCGCGCCGACCGAGGTGGCCTGACGCAGGATCTCGACGGGCGTGAAGACCTCGCGGCGGAGCTGGAACTCCCGGGTCTGCTGGGTGTAGAAGCCGGCCAGCAGGTCGGTGCCGTAGGCGATCTTGACCCCCGCGCTCCGCATCACGTCCAGACCGGCCATCGAGTCGTCGTAGACCGCGCGGAGGTCGTCCATGCGGTCGCCCGGCAACCCCATCTCCAGGCCCTGCTCGACGAGCGAGACGAGGACGGCCATCGTGGGTACGACGTACGCACCACGCTCCGCGACGAAGGCGGCGGTCTCGGCGTCGATGAGCGCCGCATGCTCGACGCAGCGCACTCCGAACTCGACCGACCGGCGTGTCGATTCGCTCGTCAGGCAGTGCGCGGCCACGTAGGTGCGCCGTTCGGCACATTCGTTGACGATCGCGCGGATCTCGTCTTCGCGGAACTGGTTCATCCAGATCGGGTCACTGGGCGACATCACGCCGCCGGAGGCGACGATCTTGATGCAATGGGCGCCGCGGCGCAGCTCCTCGCGCGCCGCCTTGATGCACTCGTCGACGCCGTCGGCGATCACGCCCGCCCAGTTCATCGAGGCACACGAGCAGTAGCCGTGCGTGTTGTTCCTCTCGTTCGGCGTGCGGTAGTCGACGTGGCCGCCGGTCATCGACAGGATCTTGCCCGCATAGAAGAACCGCGGCGCCCTGATCAGGCCGTCCGCGATGGCTGCAGCCAGGGGATAGTCGCCACCGCCGATGTCACGCACGGTGGTGAACCCGCTGTCGAGCGCATGACCGAGCTTCTTGATCGCGTAGGCGGTCCGGTACGGCGCATCCCGGTCGTTGAGCACGCGGGGATCGAGGTCGGAGAAGTAGGAGTGGATGTGCATGTCAATCAGGCCCGGCATCAGGGTCTTCCCGGCGACGTCGATCCTGCGCGCCTCGTCCGCTCGGATCGGCTGGTCGGAAACCTCGCGGATCCTGCCGTCCTCGATCAGCACCGCCATCCCCTCGGGGCATTCCTCGGAGACGCCGTCGAAGATCCGGGCGTTCTCCAGAACGATCTGCGTCATCGTCGAGCCTCCTGTGCCACCTGCGTCGTCACCGTCACGTGATCAGTCTGCGGCTCGCGGTACCACGCCAGCACGACGGCCAGCGCCAGCACCGCCGTCGAGGCGACGAAGACGGGGAAGGCCAGGCGGGAGCCGGTGGCGTCCGTGAGCCACACGGCGACGAAGGGCATGAACCCACCGATGATGACCGTGAGGTTGTACGCCGCGGCGCCGGCCGTGACCCGGACCTGGGCCGGGAAGAGCTCCACCACGTTGATGACGGCCGGAGTGATGAACACGGACAGCGGGATGACGAAGATCAGCGCGCCCAGCAGGCCGAGGGCGAAGATGCCGGTCGAGCCCAACAGGAAGGTCGGCACGACACCCACCGCCATGGCACTGGCTCCAACGACCAGGATCGGCTTCCTGCCTATCCGGTCGGCCAGGCCGCCCGAGAGCAGGATTCCCGCGATGATCGTGAGGCCGGCGATGGTGTTGATCGTCAGCGCCTCCTCCTTCGAGAAGCCGTTGGCCAGCATGTAGGCGAGGTAGGCCGCGACACTGACGTAGACGGCGATCGAGTAGAACGTCCCGAAGCCCAGGTACAGGAGGATGGCGCGGGCGTTCTGACGCATCGCGAGCCAGAAGCCCTCCGGGATCGGCTCGACCGTCGCGGCGTCCCGCTGCTCGTGAATCTGCTGGAACTCAGGCGTCTCCTTCAGCGAGCGCCTGATGTAGAGACCGACGAAGCCGAGGGGCAGCGCGGTGGCGAAGACCACGCGCCACCCCCACGACTGCATCTCCTCGGCCGGCAGCGCGATGGTGAGCACGGTCCCCAGGGTCGATCCCAGGACCATGGCACAGAAGGTGCTCACTCCCAGGAAGCTCACCATCCGCGCCCGACGATCCGGCGGCGCGTGCTCGTAGAGGAACGCGGCAGCACCGGCCAACTCACCCCCGGCCGCGATGCCCTGCGCGATGCGGGCGCAGATCAGCAGCATCGGCGCGGCGATCCCGATGGCGGCGTACGCCGGGATCAGGGCGATGGAGAAGGTGGCGATCGACATCAGCGTGATCGTGACGTAGAGGATGTGACGCCGACCGTAGCGATCACCGATGCGCGCCAGCACGACGCCTCCGATGGGCCGCACCACGAAGGCGATGCCGTACGCCGCCCAGGTGTTCAACATGGCGGCCGTCGGGTTGTCGGCGGGGAACATCGCGACCGAGATGAAGGCGGCGACCACGCCGTACACCGCGAACTCGTACCACTCGACGAAGTTGCCGATCGACGCCGCGACGACCGTACGGCGCAGGCTGGGTCTGTTCGCTGCACCTCGAGGCACGTCTACCTCCTCAACATTCACGAGGTCTTCTCTCCGCTACGCCACCCGCAGTGGCCGGTCTCACCGGATGTGCTCGGTGCGTGGTCAAGACCAGCATCGCCTGACGCAACCTGGCAGGGCAGTAGTCATGTGTCGTGACCTCAGCTGGGCTCATTTGACCGATGTCGCGGGCCACTGCAGGACGTCGCTGGTCAGGAGCCCGCGGTGGCGCGGGGCTCGTACTTGGTGCCCACCACCACTGCTGCCACGACGCAGGGCTCGGTTCCCCGATTGACCCACCGGTGAACGTTGCCGACCTGGACGATCACGTCGCCGGTCTGGAGCTCCTTGGCCTGCGAGTCGCTGAGCTCCAGGGTGATGGGACCGGACACGACCACGACCAGATCGATCGTCTCCGACATGTGCATGCCATCGGTGCCGGGCTCGACCGTGGTCAGGAGACCAGGGAAGGTCTCCTCCAATTCCTCGAGCTGACTCTCCGTCGGATCCTCGATGGGGGCAGCGGCCTGGCCCGGTTGCAGCGTGAGCAGCACGAACCGCCAGCCGTCGGTGGGCGGAAAATGACTGTGCCAGGAAGGCTGCGAGCCGTCCCGCGGCAGGATTCGTTCATCGGCGCCCCAGATGTGGTGCATCGCCACACCGGGCAGCGCCTCGGCCGATCGAGCCTCGATCGTGGAATCCTCGGTAAAGACCGGATTGCCGTTCTCGTCGTTCGCCGAGATCACCCTTCGGAGCATGGTCGTCCCCTTCGTCTGGTCATGGGCTGGGCTGCGGTCCTCGGGCGGTGGTGGCCACCATCACGAATCCGTCCTCATTCACCGCCTTCGTTCATCCTGATTTCTCGCGATGACACAGGCCATGGAGGAATGTCGCGGTTTCGGCCGGGGTTTCTCGACGCCTGTCGGGATCAGGGGCCAGGCCTCGGTCCGCCGCCGGGCATGGAGGCGAGCAGCTTCCGGGTGTAGGCGGTGGCGGGAGCCGCGAAGACACGATCGGTCGGACCCTGCTCGACGATCCGCCCGGCGGCCATCACGGCGACGTGGGTCGCCACGTAGCGCACCACGGCGAGGTTGTGGGAGATGAAGAGCATCGTCAGGCCGGAGTCGCGCTGCATCTCCCGGACGAGGTTCAAGATGGCGCCCTGGACGGAGACGTCGAGCGCCGAGGTGATCTCGTCGGCGAGGACGACAGTGGGCCGTCCGGCCAGCGCCCGGGCGATCGCCACCCGCTGTCGCTGTCCACCAGAGAGGCGCGCTGGTGGGTCGGCAGCCCGGTCGGGGTCCAGGTGGACGAGTCGGAGGAGGCGGGCGATCTCGGCGCGCTGCGGCGCTCGCCGGAGCCGCTCGGGCAGCGCCTCGGCGATGCTCCGGCCGATGCTCATCCGCGGGTCGAGCGAGGAGGACGGGTCCTGGAAGACCATCTGGATCGGCCGGCGACGTCCCTGGCTCTGGACCGGCCGCCCGTCGAGCAGGACCCGTCCGCGGGACAGGGGTGCCAGCCCGACCGCTGCCCGGGCGAGCGTGGACTTCCCGGAGCCGGACTCGCCGACCAACCCCATGATCTGGTGCTCGGGCACGGTCAGGCTCACCCCGTCGAGGACGGTGTGGTGCCCGTAGCGAACCGTGACGTCCTCGAAGTCGAGCCTGCTCATCCGACAGCCACCTCCTTGGTCTCGGCGGGAAGCGGATCACCGACGTGCCAGCACGCCACGGTGCCGGCCGGGCCGGCCTGCAGCGTGGGCTCCTCCTGCCGGCAGCGGTCGGTCACCCGGGGGCAGCGAGCGGCGAACGCACAGCCGTCCGGTACGTGCCGGGGATCCACCGGTTGGCCCGCGATGGTGGCCAGCGGGGCGTCGAGGTCGGTCGTCATCTCGGGAACCGCCCCGATGAGAGCCCGGGTGTAGGGATGCCGGGCCTGGGTGTACAGGTCCGCCGCGGGAAGGTCCTCGACGATCCGGCCCGCGTACATGACGAGCACGCGCTCGCAGATGCTCGAGACGACCGAGACGTCGTGGCTGATCAGAAGCAGTGCGGTGCCGTGCTTGCGGCGGATCTCCTGGAGCAGGTCGAGCACCTGCCGCTGCACGGTCATGTCGAGCGCGGTCGTCGGCTCGTCGGCGACGATCAGCCGTGGGGTGCCCATGAGCCCCATCGCGATCATGGCCCGCTGGCGCATGCCACCCGAGAACTCGTGCGGGTACTGGCGAAGGCGACGCTCGGGGTCGGAGAGGTGCACGGCGCGGAGCCGGTCGGCAGCACGCGCGGAGGCCTGCCGCCGGGTGAGTCCCTGGTGCCGACGCGCGGCCTCGCCGAGCTGGCTGCCGAGGCGCATCACGGGGTTGAGCGACGTCATCGGATCCTGGAAGACGACCGCGAGGGACGTCCCGAGCAGCGCATCGTGGGCGGTACGCCGACCGGAGCGGAGGTCGGTCGCGCAGAAGGTGAGGCGTTCGGCGGTGACGCGGCCGGGTTCTTCGACGAGCTGCGCGACGGCCAGCGCCGTCATCGACTTCCCGGAGCCCGACTCCCCCACGATGCCGACGGCTTCACCGGCCCGCAGGGCGATCGAGACTCCGCGCACCGGGGAGACCGGGCCGTACGGCCCGGGGAAGGCGATCTCGAGATCACGGACGTCGAGCACGAGGTCGGTGTCGGCGTCACGGGTGTTCGACCGCGGGGAAACCGACCGGCGTTCCGTCAACGACCTCGTCGTCCGGATCCGGGACTTCGCGCCGAAGGTGCCGGCGGCCGCCTCGCCGGTGAGGTTGAGCGCCAACCCGGTGAGGACGAAGGCGACGCCGGGAGCGAGAGCGGCGAGCGGGTTGTCGTAGATGATCGCGAGCCCGTCCTGCATGAGACGTCCCCAGTCGAACTGCGGCGCCTGCACGCCGATGCCGAGGAAGGACAGCCCGCCGAAGGCGAGGAGGACGCTGCTCGCGGTCACGGTCGCGTTGACGACCAGGGGCTCGGCGATATTGGGCAGGACGTGCCGCACCATGATGCGCAACGGGTGGACGCCGGCGATGCGTGCCGCGGCGACGAAGTCCCGCTCGGCGACTCCGGCGCCGAGCGCGTAGACGAGCCGCGCGAAGGGCGGTGCGATCGCGATCCCGATGGCGAGCAGGGCGCTCGTCGTGCTGACGCCGAGGATGACCGCGAGGAAGAGGACCATCAGCAGGCTCGGGAAGCCGAGGAGCACGTTGACGAACGCGACGACGAGCCGGCCCAGCCGCCGCGGGAGGAGCAGGGGAGCCATGCCGAGCAGGAGGCCGAGCCCGACGCCGAAGATGGTGGCCGCGAGGGTCAGGACGATCGACAGGCGGGTCGCGACCAGGGTCCGGAAGAGGATGTCACGGCCGAGGTTGTCGGTGCCCGCCCAGTGCTCGGGTGACGGGCCCGCGAGCATGTTGTCGGTATGGGTGGCCGTCGCGCGATCACCCCAGACCAGGGGCGCGAGGACGGCGAGCAGGGCGAGGATCACCAACAGTGTGATCCCGACGATGCCGAGGGGGGTGCGCAGCACCTCGGGCCGGCGGCGACGCATCAGGAGTCTCCGATCATGGAGCGGGGGTCGATGGCGGCGATGGCCACGTCGACGAGGGTGTTGACGGTGAGCGCGATCGCGCCGTAGACGAGGACGGCCCCCTGCACCAGCGGGTAGTCCCGGCTCTGGATCGAGGAGACGATGGTGCCGCCCAGGCCGGGCCAGGCGAAGACGTTCTCGACCAGCACCGTGCCGGCGACCATCGTGGCGAGCATGAGGCCACTCAGCGTGAGCGTGGCGGTGACGGCGTTGGGCAGCGCGTGGCGCAGGTTGATCCGCAGCGCGCTCAGCCGCTTCGCCCGCGCCGTCCGGACGTAGTCGGCGTCGAGCACGGCCAGCATCTCGACCCGGACGATGCGGGCCAGCACCGCGGCCGGCCCGACAGCCAGGGCCAGCACCGGCAGCACGTAGGAGTCGAGGCCGTCGCGACCGGCCGCCGGGACGAGCCCCAGGTTCACCGCGAACACCGCGACCAAGGCGACGCAGACGACGAATTCGGGGATCGAGGCGAGCACGATGCTGGTCCCGACGAACGTGAGCTCGGTACGACGTCGCCGCCCCTGCCGCGTCGCGACGGCCAGGGCGACCCCTGCCGGCACGGCGAACGCGAACGTGACCACGAAGGCCGGGAGTGCCAGCGAGAGCGTGGCCAGCAGCCGTTGGCCGATGGTCTCCGCCACCGAGAGCTGGGTGAGGATCGACTCCCCCAGGTCGCCGGTGAACAGGTCCCGGAGGTAGGTCAGGTACTGGTCGAGCAGGGGTTCATCGAGTCCCAGCTGCTCCCGCCTCGCCGCAACGAGCTCGGCGGGAGCGCTGGTGCCGAGCGCGGCACGGACCGGATCGCCGGGCACGAGCTGGATCATCAGGAAGGACGCCGTCACCAGGATCCACAGAGAGATCAGCAACCGCCGCGCTCTCCGGAGGACGAACCTCGTCCAGCGCCCGCGCGTCCGCCGCGCCGATGCATGAGCCACCGCCACCGTCGCCGTCACCGGATCAGCTCAGCATCCTGATGCTCGTCGGTACCATCAGGTTGCCCGCCCGCTCGAGCTCGGCGCCCTTGTGGAAGGTCAGCACGGTGACATTGGCGAACGGGACGACGTCGGCGCTCTGGAAGAGCGCCGCCTCGGCCGCCTCCCACTCGGGGCAGCTGTCGGTACCGACCTCGGTCAGCGCTGCTTCGGCGTGGGAGTCATAGTCGGCGTTGCCGACGGAACCGAAGTTGTTGCCGCCCAGGGCAGGCGACGGGCCGGAGACGAAAGGCATGAGCACCAGGGGGTTCGGGGCCTTCGGCGACGACCAGGTGACGTCCCAGTCGCCGGTCTGGAAGAGCGCCGCGGTGTGCTCGGTGATGTCCAGTGCCCGGGCGTCGACCTCGGCACCCAGCTTCTCCCAGGCCGCAACCACCAGCTCCGCGGCCGCGGTCTGACCGGGCCCCTGGCTGCTGTAGACGAACGTGAGCGACAGCTTCATGCCGTCCTTGGTGAGCACACCGTCGTCGTTCTTGGCCCAGCCGGCCGCGGTCAGCGCGTCGGCGGCGGCAGCCGGATCGCTGCCCGGCAGGTTCCCCTTGACAGTGTTGCCGTCGCAGACGCCGGTGTCGTACACGGCCAACGCCGTGGGGGTCGAGCCCCGGCCGGACGTGATGACCCGCTGCAGCTCGGTCAGGTCGAGCGCCTGGGTGAGCGCCGTGCGGACCACCGGATCGCTGCCGACCCGGCCGGGCGCCTGGTTGTACCACTGGTGGGCGTACGCGCTCTGCGTCTCCACGGCGTCGATGCCCTGCTTCTCGAGCCGGTCGCCGTCGCGCCCGAGGAAGGACGCCGCATTGGCCTGCCCGCTGAGGATCAGGTTGGTGGCCGTGGACTCGCTGGAGACCACCTTGAACACGACGGTCGAGGGGGTTCCGGTCTCGGATGTCGTCGCGCCGCCCGGGCCCCAGGCGTAGTCCTTCCGGACAGCCAGCGTGTAGTGGTCGCCCGGCACGGACTCGGTCACTGTGAAGGGTCCGGTCCCCGCGGTGCCGGCCTTGAGGCTGTCGCGGTCCTTCATCCCCGACCGGCACACCATGGGCAGGTGGGCGAAGCCCTCGAGGACGAAGGGGGCGGGCGAGGTGAGCGTGACGGCGACGGTCGAGCCGGACGCACTGGCCCGGGCGTCGGCGGGCACGTACACGCCGTGGAACGGGCTCGCGTTGGCGACGTCGGCGACGTACTCGATGTTGTCGACCACCGTCTGGGCGTCGAACGCCGAGCCGTCCGAGCAGGTGACGTCGTCCCGGAGCTCGAAGGTGACGGCCTCGGCAGTGACCTTCCACGACGAGGCGAGCTGGGGCTGGATGGTCCCGCGCGGGTCGACGCCCACGAGGGTGTCGTACGCGAAGCTGCCGATCTCGGTCGCGACGAACGAGGCCTGCGGGTCGAGGTTCCCCGGATCGGCCAGCGTGGCCAGGGTGAACGTCTTTCCGTCGACGTAGTCACCGGAGCCGGCCGGGTCGGGAGAGCCACCGCACGCGGCGAGGCCGGCGGCAGCGAGGAGAAGGGGCAGTACGCGAACAGCCTGGTCACGGATGGACATGATCAGCGGCCCTCGTTTCGGCGTTGGTTGGGCGGGCGACGGGATACGCGAGTGCCGACGCGATGATCCGGACCGATGACGGCGGGTCCTGGAGATCGCCCCAGATGGGCGGCTGCGATCGAGCCAGTATTGGGCTCGCGAGCGACCCCTCATAGCGTCGCCTGTCGCTGTTCAGAGGGCTCTTCGGCGACAATCGTCGCTAGCGCCCGGGCCGGTACGCCGCCCGGGCGGGGCGGTCAGCTGTGCGTGTCCGCGTTGAGGCGGAAGGCGATCGCGAGGGCGCGCAGCTTGAGGCCGAGGTGGAGGGCAAGGCGGTCGTCACCGTTGTGCAGGTTGCGACCGGTGACCTGCTCGATCCGCCGCAGGCGCTGGTAGAGCGTCGCGCGATGGATGCACAGGGCCTCGGCGGCCTCCTGGGCGCTGCCGCCGTGGTCGAAGAACGCGGTGAGGCTGGCGATCAGGACGCCGTGCACATCGGCGTCCTCGAGGGCGACGAGGTCCGGCGTCCGGGAGGCCTCGGCCAGGTCGTCGGGGGCGAGGGTGACCAGCAGCTCGTAGGGTCCGAGCTCGCCCCAGCGCGCGGTGCTGCCGACGCCGGGAACGAGGACCGCCGTCCGTGCGGCGCGCACCGCCTTGCGGTACGAGTCGGCCACCTCGTCGAGCCGCTCGACCGTGGGCCCCAGGCCGAAGACGAGCGTCGACCTGCCCCGGGTGAGGTGCTTGAACCGGATCGTGATCCGGTCGGTGATCGTGTCGACGAGGTCGCGTGCCGGTGGCCGCCGCAGGGCGAGCAGGAGCCAAGCCCGCGATCGGTTCGTGGCGAGCAGTGCGACGTCGTCGGTCACTGCACGGCTGCCCTCCTCGACGGCCGCCTCGAGCTCGACCCCTCGCTCGGCGTGCGTCTCGTCGTCGGACAGGCACTGCACGGCCAGCACGGTCAGGTGGAGCGGGCTGTCGGGGAACAGCTCCTCCGCCCGAAGGTCATCGATGGCCTGCGACCGGATCATCGTGTCAGGCGAGACCAGGTCGCGCAGGATGGCCTCGTGCCGGGCCTGCGACCGCTGCCGCACGAGCAGCCGCCGGTACAGCACGGTGCCGGCCCGGTCCGCCGCCTCCACAGCCAGTGCCACGTCGGCATCGCTGAGCGTGCAGCCACGGTCGAGCAGCCACAGGTAGCCGAGGAGCTGGCCCTGGCAGCGCACGGGCGTGCACAGCCGCGGCGTGGCGTCGAGCACCTCGAGCTCGAGTCGTCCGGGCTCGGTCCACTGCGACACCCCGTGGGTGAGGATCAGCTCGACGACCTCGGCCGGGACCGTCCGGTTGAGCACCGAGTTGATCCGTACCGGGTCCTCGTCGCCGAAGTGCCGGCTCGCCGCCAGGAGCCGGATGCCGGGGTCGTCGATCGCCACCGAGCGCTCGAGCCGCTCGGCGAGCTCGTCCACGATGGCCTGCAGCTCGTCCTCGGGCATGGCGCACTCCCTTCTCGGTGTGGCGAGGTGCACATCGTAGGCGTCCGCGGCGGGCCGTCGACCGCGTCGTCGCATCAGCGCGCGTTCGGCCCCGCCCGGCGGCGGATCAGCTGCTGCCCCGCCGCCGGCGGACCTTGAGCGCGGCGGTCACGTCGATCGGGTAACGGATCGCGCACCCGCAACACTGGCCCGAGGACCTCGACTCACGGGCAAGAAGGTCGTGGTCATCGGCAACGCCGCCACTGTGGTCATGCTGGTGCCGGAGATGGCCGCCGACGCCGCCCACGTCGCGATGCTGCAGCGCGCCCCCACGTACGTGATGCCCATTCCGCGCGTGGACGAGCTGGCCAACAACCTGTGCCGCTGGTTCGGCGTTTGGAGAGTTTTGGCAGTTGCATCGAGTCCTCCCGGACCCTGCAATGAGCGGGGCCCCTGATTCACGCGGGAACCAGGGGCCGATCTGCGCGCCTGTAGGGATTCGAACCCCAAACCTTCTGATCCGTAGTCAGATGCTCTATCCGTTGAGCTACAGGCGCCCGTCACCGAAGCGACCGCATGAGAATAGCCGAGGGGCCCGGTAGATGCCGAATCACCGCCGCCATGGATGCCCGGGCCGGTGTGGAACCATGACGCCATGACCGCCTACGAGCCCGAGGACCGGGCCCTCTTCGAGGAGGAGGCGATCGGTCTCTACGAGCAGGTGCTGGCGGAGGGCGGTCTGGCGGCGGACGACCCGAGGCTGGTCGACGGGGCACCGATCCGGCGGGCGTTCGACCTGCTGGTCGAGCTGGGGCTGCTGCAGCTGGACGCGTCGCGGAAGACCTGGCGGCCGCTGGAGCCGAGCAACGCGCAGTCGCGGGTCGTGACGCCGCTGGGCAACGAGGGTGCGCGGTTGCTGGAGGAGTCGGCGCGGTGGGCGAGCGCCTTCTCGCACCTGACGCAGAGCTGGCGCCGGTCGCCGGCGGCGAGCGAGTCCGGCCCGTTCCTCTACCTCCACGGCGAGGCCATCAATCCCTACCTCACCACGCTGGTCAGCGAGGCCCAGGAGGAGCTGCTGACGGCGCAGCCGCAGGCCACGCGCAGCGCCAAGACGGTCTCGGAGGCGGCGGTGCGCGACGTGGCCGCGCTCAAGCGGGGGCTGACGATGCGCACGCTCTACCAGCACAGCGCGCGGCGCCACCCGGCAACGCACAAGTACGTCGCCACGGTGACCGAGCAGGGTGCGGAGGTCCGCACCCTCGACGAGTTCTTCAACCGGATGATCGTGGTCGACCGCCGGGTCGCGCTGATCCCGGCCGCCGACAGCCTGGCGACCGCGGTCGTCGTACGGGAGCCGGCGATCGTGGCGTACCTCGTCGACGTCTTCGAGCGCGCCTTCGCCCGGGGACGCCCCTTCGCCAGTGCGGGGCACAGCGTGACGAAGGAGATCGCCTCGGAGCAACGGTCGATGACGATCCGGATGCTGATCGAGGGCCACGCCGACGCGGTGAGCGCGAAACGGCTGGGCGTGAGTCCGCGGACGTACGCCGGCTACGTGGCCGAGCTCAAGGAGGAGTACGACGCGGAGACGCGCTTCCAGCTCGGCTACACGATGGGGACGCTGGGCATAGCCGGTCAGGACGACGACATCACGTCGTCCTGACCGATCAGGATCCGAGCGCCTCCGTCAGCGGTGCGCGCCGGGAAAGACCCGCCAGCCCCAGCCCGTGTCGGCCTCGGCCGCCGTGGGAAGGGAGACGATGCCGGCCGCGGTGATCAGTGCTGCCAGCGTGAAAGCGGTCTTGCGAGCGAGCTTCTTCATTGAGCATTCCCCTCACTGGTGGGCGGCCGGGTGCCATCCCTCCGGGTACCCGAGCCGCAGGCGCCTACCCCCACAGGACGCTTTCAAACATCCTTCCCCAAACCAAGCCAATAAGCGAGGCCCCCGGTCGGGTGTCGACCGGGGGCCTCGTCAGCGGCGGAGGCGGAGGGATTTGAACCCTCGATGGGGTTGTAGCCCCAAACCCGCTTAGCAGGCGGGCGCCATAGACCAGACTAGGCGACGCCTCCTCCACCGCGCCGGTCACAGACCGGCCAGCGTGGGCAAGGCTACAAGGAGCGCCGGGGAGCGGACCAATCGGGCCCGACCATGGACTCCGCCGGAGGCGAGGTCAGCGGGCGGCGCGCCGCAGATGCGCCCGTACGTCGCGCGCGAAGTCGTCCTTGTCGGCAGCGACGAGCTGCATCGGGATGGTCGTGCTGCGGCCGTCCCGCAGGCGCAGGACCAGGCAGTCGATGCCCGACGGCGCCGCCGCAACCGCGTCCTCGACCTCGGTCCAGCGGGCCTCGGTGGCCCCGGCGGCACGGACCATCCGGACCTGGTAGCCGGCGTCGGTGAGCCGCACGACCACCAGCCGCGAGCGCAGCCACCAGCCGAGGCCGATCAGGCCGAGGAGGCCCACGCCGAGCACGAGGACCAGCAGGTCGGCGTTGAGATCGGCCGCCACCACGACGGCCGTGACGACGAGCAGCGCCAGGGCGAGCAGGACGAGATAGGCCCCGACGAAGCGGGCCATCACCGGCGGGGCGAGACCGTAGTCGGTGACCCGGTTCGGCTGCGTGCTGCTCATGATCGGCATTGTTCAACGTCGGGCGGGGACGGGGCAAAGCAGCGACGGCGCGCCCACTAGACTCGGCCGGGTGTCCGGCACGGCGCGCGCGGCGTACCGGACCCAGGAGGGGTGCCGGAGTGGCCGATCGGAACCGCCTTGAAAGCGGTCGTAGGGAGACCTACCGCGGGTTCGAATCCCGCTCCCTCTGCTGAGACGCGGCGCGACTACCCGGGCGCTATGGCATCTACCCGGGCGCTCTTGCGCCGAATTTCGTGCGGTAACCCTTAGTTACAAGGCGCGGCGCCGGTCACAGGAGGGGGGCGAAGCGTCCCGGCTCCGGGCGTACGGCAGCCGCCTGCTCGGCCACGCGACTCCCCCGCCCGCGGTTGCCGGTGAAGGCGAGGTCGAGGCGGATGAGCAGCCAGCCCAGGACCAGGCCGACGGCCAGGCCGTAGACGACCGACAAGGCCGCCTCCTGCACCGAGACGGCGGGGTTGGCGAGCGCGGTCGCGGTGGAGGAGGTGGCGGCGACGCCGAAGGCGCACACCCACCAGCCCTGGCGGCGGCGGGCCCGCATGTGGCAGCCGTACGCGAGGGCGGGTACGCCGAGGACGCTCGCGATCGGGCGCGGGAAGGCACCGAGCGTGTCCCGGCTCCACGCCACCCAGTCCAGGAGCTGGTCGACGAGTCCGGTCGAGCCGTAGCGGCGCAGCAGCTCGGCGTACAGCAGGGTCGCGGCGAGCACGACCGCGCCGATCGCCACGATGACGAGGCCGCGGCGGCCCAGGCCGTGGAAGCCCGCACCGAGGCGATGGACGAGCACGATCGCCGCCACGAACGCGAGGCCGAGGCCGACGTACTCGAACCGCTCCTTCTGGATCGCCGGCTCGAAGCCCACGGTCGCCATGGCGCCGATCCCCGCGACGAGGAGGCCGACCACGCACTCGCGGGCGGCGGTGGCGATGCCCGCGGCAGGCACGGTGATCATGACGCCGAGGACGGCGGCGACCGCCGAGGTGCCGACGGCGGCGCCGGTGAGCAGGAGCTCGTTGTCGCTGGCCACCGCGGCCAGGGCGCAGGCCAGCGCGAGCGGTGCGAAGACCAGCGCCCGACCACCGGTCCGGGCCGCCAGGCCCCAGGTGAAGGCGGTCGCGACGCCGACCGCGCCCGCCGTCCCGAGCCACGCGGGCCCGGCCGGGAGCATCGCGCAGACCAGGGCGCCGGTGGCGGCGACGACCAGGAGGAACCAGATCGTCAGCGGCGCCCGCGAGGCCCCGAACTCACCGATGCGCTGCTCGAGCGGGACACGGGAGGAGGTGCGGGACACGGAGGAGCAGCCTATCCGGTGCTCGGGTGCTTCAGCGCAGCCGGCGGTTGAGGAGCGAGGGATTGACGCGGCGGGCCTCCTCCAGCACCGTGCGCTCGATCACGGTCCGCAGCACCTCCGGCTGCTCGGGCGCCCCGGGGCCGGCCTCGACCACCACCTCACCGAACGGGTCGAGCACCAGCGAGTGCCCGCAGTAGCGGGGGGCCGGCTGGCCGACCGCGGCGACGTACACCGTGTTCTCGATCGCGCGGGCGCTCAGCAGGGTGCGCCAGTGGTGGACCTTGCGCGGGCCCGCGACCCAGGCGGCGGGCACCACGATCAGCTCCGCGCCGCCGTCGACGAGCGCCCGCGCGAGCTCGGGGAACCGGAGGTCGTAGCAGGTCATCAGCCCGACCCGCCAGCCTCGGACGTCGACGACGACCGGCTCGAGCGGGCCGGCGGTGAGACGGTCGGACTCGCGGTAGCCGAAGGAGTCGTACAGATGCACCTTCCGGTACGACGCCGCGGCGGCCCCGCGCACGAGCACGGTGTTGTAGGGCCGCTCGGGGTCGGGGCCACGCTCGAACATCCCGGCCACGATCGTGGTGTCCTGTGCCGCCGCGGCCGCCGCGAGGGCGGTGCCGAACGGACCGCCGACCGGCTCGGCGTACGGACCGACGTCGGAGCCCGCCTCGCCGAAGTCGCGGGCGAAGGCCTCCGGGAACACGACGAGGTCGGTGTCCCCGGCGTGCTCGGCACTGAGCCGGGCGAGGGCGTCGCGGTTGGCCACGGGGTCGAGCGCCGCGGCGGCCTGCACCAGGGAGAGACGGAGCTGCGCGTGGGTGGGACTGGTCACGTCGCCAGCGTAGGCCGCCCCGGACTCGGCACTCTGGGAGACTCGGGTCGTGGTGATCGAGCGCGGACTGTCCGGATATGCGGCGATCGTCCTGGCCGGCGGCCAGGGCTCCCGCCTGGGCGGGGTCGACAAGGCGTCCATCGAGCTGGACGGCCGGCCGCTGCTGGAGCACGCGCTCGACGCCGTCGTCGACGCGAGCGAGGTGGTCGTGGTGGGGCACCCGGTGCCGACCGAGCGGCCGGTGACCTTCGTGCGCGAGGAGCCGCGGTTCGGCGGGCCGGCGGCCGGGCTGCTGACCGGGCGCGACCTGCTGCTGCGGACCTTCCCGACGATCGCGGTGCTCGCGGTCGACATGCCGCGCCTGCACCCCGGCACGTTCCGGCGGCTGCACGAGGCGGCGGTCGGCCACGAGGGCGCCGTGCTCGCGGACGCGGACGGTCGCCGCCAGCTGGCGTTCGTCGTGGAGACCGCCCGCCTGGACGCGGTCCGTCCCGACCACGAGGGCCAGCACGGCCTGTCCGTCCGGGCGCTGCTGGAGCCGCTCGACCTGGTGGCGGTGGCGCCGGTCGGCGACGAGGCCCAGGACATCGACACCTGGAGCGACCTGCGCGACATCGCCTCCGCGCGGCCGTCCCTGGACTGACCCCGGACTGCCCGAACCCCTTGTCACCGGGCGGGCGGTCGTATCACTCTGGTCGGGTGAACCTCCATGACTGGATCGACGAGCTGTGCGACGTCCTGGACATCGAGGCCGAGGCCGACGAGGGCCTGCTGGTCGACCTCGCCGGGATCACCCACGCGAACGTCCACCCCGCTGCCGGATTCGTGACCTCCTTCCTGCTCGGCTTCGCCGCCGGCGAGCAGGGCGCCGCCCCCGACGCGGTCGAGGGGCTCGCCGCGAAGGCGCAGGCCCTCGCCGAGTCGTGGGACCGGCCGGCGGGCGCGCCCGCCGAGGAGGACGAGGACGTCGACTTCGAGGAGCTGGCCGACGCGGACTACTCCGACGAGGACTCCTTGGTCTGAGGGCTGTCAGACTGCCTGCATGCGCGCTGTCACCCAGGCCGCCCCGGGCGGACCCGAGACCCTCGTCGTCACCGAGCTCCCCGACCCGGTGCCGGGGCCGGGCGAGGTCCTGCTCGACGTGGCCGCGACCGCCGTCAACCGAGCCGACCTGCTGCAGCGGCAGGGCTTCTACCCGCCGCCGCCCGGTGCCTCGGACGTGATCGGGCTGGAGTGCAGCGGGACCGTCGCCGCGGTCGGCACGGGCGTCACCGCGTGGGCCGTCGGTGACGAGGTGTGCGCGCTGCTGGCCGGCGGCGGCTACGCGAGCCGCGTCGTCGTACCCGAGGGGCAGGTGATGCCCGTCCCCGACGGCATCGACCTGGTGAGCGCCGCGGCCCTGCCCGAGGTGGCGTGCACGGTGTGGTCCAACGTCTTCATGGTGGCGGGGCTGCGGCCCGGCGACGCCTTCCTCGTGCACGGCGGCGGGGGCGGGATCGGCACGTTCGCGATCCAGCTGGCCGCGGCGTCCGGAGCGCGGGTGTTCACGACCGCGGGCAGCGAGGAGAAGCTCGCCCGCTGCCGCGAGCTCGGCGCCGAGGTGGCGATCAACTACCGCGACGAGGACTTCGTCGGCGTCGTCCGGCAGGCGACCGACGGCGCCGGCGCGGACGTCGTCCTCGACAACATGGGCGCCAAGTACCTCGACCGCAACGTCGACGTCCTCGCCGACGAGGGCCGCCTGGTCGTCATCGGCCTGCAGGGCGGAGCCAAGGCCGAGCTGAACCTCGGGAAGCTGCTCTCGAAGCGGGGCGCCGTGATCGCGACGGCACTGCGCACCCGCCCGGTCGAGGGCAAGGCGCGGATCTGCGCGTCGGTCGTCGAGCACGTGTGGCCGCACGTCGCCGACGGCTCGATCCGGCCGGTCGTCTCGGCCGTGCTCCCCCTCGACGACGTCGCCGAGGCGCACCGGATGATCGAGTCCGGCGACGCGGTCGGCAAGGTCCTGCTCACCCCCTGATCGGACAGCCCGATCGGGGCGCGGTCAGACCGGCCTGCTGTCGTCCAGGCACAGGATGTTGTCCTCGCTGTCCTTGAACCAGGCGGCGTGGCCCATGCCCGCCATCCCCGCCACGTCGCCGTCCCAGGTCACACCGGGCATGTCGTAGTGCTCGAAGCTCAGGCCGGACGCCTTGAGCTCCTCGACCACCGGCCGGACGTCGGGCACGTGGAGCTGGGCGATCGTGTGCCCGGCCTTCCCCGCCTCCTGCGTCTCGTAGAGGAAGAAGTCCGTTCCACCCGTCCGGTAGACCAGCCCGCCCGGGTTCTCGTCGACCGGCTCGAGGCCGAGGGTGTCGGAGTAGAAGCGACGGGCGCGCGCGAGGTCCGCGGCCGGGATGTTCGCGGTGACGGTGCAGCCCTCCAGCAGCATCGGACGGCCCTCCTCAGGCGCTCAGGAAGCGTGGGTGGTGGAGATCGAGGAAGGTCGCGTCCCGCATGGCGTACTCCAGCTCCCGGCGTACGTCGGCGGGCGGCTCGACCCGCTCGCCCTCCCGGGCCGCCTCCTCCGAGGTGAAGGCGACGGTCTCGACGAAGGAGCCGTCGGGCTCGATCGCGAGCGTCCCGCCCAGGATCTCCGGGCGCATCTCGTGGAGGGTCGTCGTGTCCGCCAGCATCGCCTTGAGACGCCCGGGGTCGTCGACCCGCCCCGTGATGACCTGGACGAAGCCGGCCTCGTCGGAGCCGCCGTCGAGGAACAGGGTGACGTCGTCGCAGTCGTGGAAGGTCGGCGGAGCGTCCATCAGGGCGCCGAACCGCTCGGCCCAGGCGCCCTGCTCGGAGCGTTCGGAGTTCGCCATCGCGGCATCCCGCGACGCGAAGCGGACGACCGCCACCAGCTGGTCGTCGTCGGTGAAGCCGTAGGTGCCGCCCAGCCAGCCGGCCGCGCCGGGCGCCAGGTCGCGGCGCCACTCCTCGAGCAGTGCCTGGGCCTCGTCCTGCCGGGTGCAGGGGCCCTGGATCATCTGGATGAACATGTCGTGCTGCCTCCTCGGTCATGGGTCCGTCGTGATGTCGTTGTGAGGTCCACGAGACCGGTCGAGGCAGGTCGTACCGGGCCCCGGCCGGGCCCCGTCCGCAACCTACGCCCGCCGGGCGGGCGCGCCATCACCCAACGGGGGGATCCCTCGGCGCGGCCAAGGACGCACGGGGGTGCCGGTAGGTTGGGGGCATGAGCGAGAACGCCTCCGGGAGCGAAGAGCACATCGTCGTCATCGGACCCGACGGCCAGCCGATCGGCACCGTCTCCGCGTCCGCCGTCGAGCAGGCCGGCGGCGCCGACCAGGACGACGACGACGGCGAGCGCGCGCTGACCGACCTGGTCGAGCAGCCGGCCAAGGTGATGCGGATCGGCAGCATGATCCGGCAGCTCCTCGAGGAGGTGAAGGCGGCCCCGCTCGACGAGGCCAGCCGGAGCCGGCTCGCCGCCATCCACCGCTCGTCGATCGCGGAGCTCGAGCAGGGCCTGGCTCCCGAGCTGGTCGAGGAGCTGGAGCGGCTCTCCCTGCCGTTCTCGGAGAACGCCACCCCCTCGGAGTCGGAGCTGCGGATCGCCCAGGCCCAGCTCGTCGGCTGGCTCGAGGGGCTCTTCCACGGCATCCAGACCGCGATCTACGCCCAGCAGATGGCGGCGCGCGCGCAGTTCGAGCAGATCCGCCGTGCCCTCCCGCCGGGCATGAGCCTCGGCCCCGGCGGTCCCGGGGCCGCGCCCGGCGCCCACCCGCAGGAGCAGGCAGCGCCGGATCAGCAGGGCGGCGACCCGTCGTCGTCCTCCGGCGGGATGTACCTCTGAGCCGAGGGCGCCGAGGCCTCAGGGACGACGGCGGCCGAGGCGGGAGACCAGCAGCAGGCCGAGGAGGCCGATCAGGCTGATCGCGCCGCCCGACGCCAGCACCCGCCCGATCTGAGGTGGGTCGCCCAACGGCTCGTCGGGCTGGTGGAAGCTCACCGGGGTGGGCTGCGGCTCGGGCACGGGCGGGGGCTCGACCGACGATAGGTACGCCTTGAGCGTGGCGGCGATCTTCGGCGTCAGCCCGCCGGGCAGGGGCACCGCGCCGCCGCAGGCGTCGGCGACGATGCCGGCGGCGGTGTCGTGGGTGAAGAAGACGTACGACGCCCCCTGCGCCACGCCCGGCTGCGCGCCGACCGGCCAGTCGACGGTCACCGAGGCCTGCTGGCCCTTCGCGACATCGCCCCGCCAGGCCCGGCGTACCGAGACGACATAGGAGACCCGGCCCGAGCCGGCGGTCGGCGTGGCGACGTCGACCCGGCCGGCGAAGACGTCGTCCGAGGCCGCCGCGCGCTGGTCGACCGCTCGCTCGTCGGTGAGGTCGACCGGCGGGCACTCGGCGGGCAGCCCGCCTGCCGAGCCCGCGGCGGAGCCCGTCAGGACGACCAGCGGCACGGTCGCCGCGAGCAGGGCGGCGCGGAGCAGGCGGGGGGACGTCACCCGTCCATCCCAGCAGATCCGGGGACGGGGAACCAGCGACCGATCTCGACGGCCGCGCCGTCGTCGTCGACGGAGGCGGTCACCGCGTCGGCGACCTCCTTGACCTCGTCGATGGCCTGGCCCATGGCCACGCCGCGGCCGGACCACCCCAGCATCTCGATGTCGTTGCGGCCGTCGCCGATCGCCAGCACGTCGGCCCGGTCGATGCCGAGCTGCTGGGCGACGTACTCGAGGCCGGACGCCTTCGAGACCCCGACGGGGGCGAGATCCAGCCAGGCGGTCCAGCCCACGATGTAGTCGGTGCCGTGCAGGCCGAGGCTGGCCGCGAGCGCGACGAAGTCCTCGGCCGTGGCCTTCGGGTCGCGGATGATCACCCGGCTGACGGGCTCGGCGACCATGTCCTCGACGGCGGCCACGATCGTCGCGCCGCCGAGCTCACCGTCGGGGAAGGCGCCCGACACCCGGTAGCCGACCCCGCGCTCCTCGACCGCGACCAGCGCGTCGGGGTGTCGTTCGAGAACGGCCGCGACCGCCTCACGGGCGTCGAAGGTGACCTCGTGGACCACCTCGGCGGGCGGGTACCTCAGGACGACGGCGCCGTTGGCCGCGACGATCCACAGCTTCTCGCCGTGACCGTGGAGGGCGAGCTTGTCGGCGACGACGGTCATGTTGTGCGGCGCGCGGCCCGACGAGAGGACGATGTGGGCACCCGAATCGAGCACCCGCTGGACGGCGTCGTGCACCGCCGGGGTGACCTCCTCGTGGCTCATCCCGAGCCCGGTCACCCATTTGAGCAGGGTGCCGTCGATGTCGAGCGCGACGAGGCGGGGCTGCCAGTCGCTGCTCATCGGCTCACGGGCTCCAGCACCTCGAGGCCGCCCAGGTGGGGCCGCAGGGCCTGCGGGACCCGGACCGATCCGTCGGCCTGCTGGTGCGTCTCGAGGACGGCGACGATCGCGCGGGTGATCGCGGTGAGCGTCCCGTTGAGCGTCGCGATCGGGCCGGTCCTGTCGCCGAACCGGCCGCGGGTGTCGAGGCGCCGGGTCTGGAAGTCGGTGCAGTTGGAGGTCGAGGTGAGCTCGCGGTACTTGCCCTGGGTGGGGATCCACGCCTCGCAGTCGAACTTGCGGATCGCGCTGCCGCCCAGGTCGCCCGCGGCGATGTCGACGACGCGGTAGGCCAGCTCCAGCTTGTCGAGGAACTCCTTCTCCCACGCGAGCAGCCGCTGGTGCTCGTCCGCGGCGTCCTCGAGCGTGGCGTAGACGAACATCTCGACCTTGTCGAACCAGTGGACCCGGATGATCCCCTTGGTGTCCTTGCCGTGCGAGCCCGCCTCCTTGCGGAAGCAGGGGCTGAACGAGGCGTATCGTCGCGGCAGCGAGGCCCCGTCGAGGATCTCCTGCGAGTGGTACGCCGCCATCGGCACCTCGGACGTGCCGACGAGGTAGAGGTCCTCGCCCTCGATCCGGTAGATGTCCTCCCCGCCGCCCTGGTCGAGATAGCCGGTGCCCGCCATCGCCTCGGTGCGCACCAGCGACGGCGCGATCACCTGGGTGAAGCCCGCGCCGCGCGCCTGCTCCATGGCCAGGTTGACCAACGCCAGCTCCAGCTGGGCGCCGACGCCGGTGAGGAAGTAGAAGCGGCTTCCGCTGACCTTGGCCCCGCGCTCGAGGTCGATGGCGCCGAGCATCCGGCCGAGCTCGACGTGGTCGCGGGGCTCGAAGCCCTCGGCGGCGAAGTCGCGCGGCGTACCGATCTCCTCGAGGACCACGAAGTCGTCCTCGCCGCCGGCCGGGGTCTCGTCGGCGACCACGTTGGGGATCGCCTTGAGGGCCGTCGTCCAGGCCTCGTCGGCCGTGGTCTGCGCGGCCTCCAGGTCCTTGACCTCCGCCGAGAGCTGCTTGACCTGCGCCAGCAGGGCCTGCTTCTCGTCGCCGGACGCCTGGGCGACCTGCTTGCCGAAGGTCTTCTGCGCGGAGCGCTTCTCCTCGAAGGCGGCGATCGCGGCGCGGCGTGCGGTGTCGGCCTCGAGCGCGCGGTCGACCACGTCGGGAGAGGCCCCGCGCTTGGCCTGCGAGGCACGGACGCGGTCGGGCTCGTCGCGGAGGATGCGCGGGTCGATCATGCGGCTCAGGCTAGCCGTCGGGGCCCACCCGCCGCGCATCGGTTTGTCTGTGGTCGGCGGGGCGGGGGCGGCTGCGGCTTCATCACGTTATGTAGGCGAGCCGACGGTTCTGTAGTGGGGCTCGCCACGGGATGCGCCGGTCCGCCTACATAACGTGATGAAGGCGCGCCCCCTCAGTACGGCGAGATGGGCGCGGGCGCGGGGAAGAGCAGATCCAGCTCGGCGAGATCCTCGGCCGTGGGAACCCAGGCGTCGGCGGACGCGTTGGCGGCGACCTGCTCGGTCGAGGTGGCCCCCGCGATGACCGACGAGACGGGCGACTGGGCGAGCAGCCAGCCGATGGCGACAGTGACCTCCGAGATCCCCCGGGCGGCGGCGAACGCCGAGTACGCCCGGAGGGTCGGCGAGACCGCGTCCTCGAGCAGGTGCGCGCGGGTATGGGCCAGCCGGGTGCCCTCGGGGGCGGTGCCGGAGGCGTACTTGCCGGTGAGCAGCCCGTTGGCCAGCGGGAAGTAGGGCAGCACGCCGAGCCCGAACTCCCGCGCGGCGGGCAACACCTCCAACTCCGCGCGCCGGTCGGTGAGGTTGTAGTGGTTCTGCGCGGACACGAAGCGCTCGACGCCGAGCTCGCGCGCGACGTACTCGGCCTGGGCGATCTGCCAGCCGGACCGGTTCGAGTGCCCGAGGTAGCGGACCTTGCCCTCGCGGACCAGGTCGTCGAGGGCCGCCATCGTCTCCTCGATCGGGGTACGCGGGTCGGGGGTGTGGAACTGGTAGAGGTCGATCCAGTCCGTGCCGAGACGGCGCAGCGACGCCTCGACGGCCGTGCGGAGGTAGCGGCGCGAGCCCCGGGCGCCGAAGTCGGGCCCGTTGACCCCGCCCATGTCCATGCCGAACTTCGTGGCGACGATCACCTCGGACCGTCGGGCGCCCAGCGCCCGGCCGAGCCGCTCCTCGGCGAGACCGGGCGTGGCGCCGTACGTGTCGGCGACGTCGAAGAGGGTGATCCCCGCGTCGATCGCCGCGCCGACCACACGGTCGCTGGCCTCCTGCGACGCGGTGGCGGCGCCGGGCCGGCCCAGGTTGTTGCAGCCGAGGCCGACGCGGGAGACGACGAGGCCGGAGCGGCCGAGGGGCACGGCGGAGGGGGGCACAGGGGTGGGGGACGTCATGTCCTCGACGGTAACCGGGCCGCGCAGCGGTCCGGTGTCGGTGTCCGCCTCTAGGTTGACGACGTCCCCCACCGGAGCGGAGCCGCCTCATGTACGCACCCACCCTCGACGACGAGATCACCAGCCTGACCCGCTACATCGACCAGCAGCTCGACGCGATCCGGGCCGCGGCGTACGGCCTGACGGAGGAGCAGGCCCGGGCCACGCCCTGTCGCAGCGAGCTGTCGATCGGCGGCCTCCTCAAGCACACGCTCCACGGGATGCGTGGCGCGGTGGGGCGCCTGCGCGGAGACGCGGCGGCCCACGACACCAGTGAGGCGGGCGTCGCGGCCTACCTCGCGCAGTTCCGGCTCACCGACGACGAGACGACGCTCGAGGTACTCGCCGCCTGGGATGCCGCGCGCGCCGACCTGCTCGCCGCGCTGGCTGACGCCGATCCGGGCGCCGAGGTGCTCGCACCGGCCGAGCCGTGGCACGGTCGGTTCGAGCCGCAGCCGATCCACCTGCGCTTCTTCCTGCTGCACCAGGTGGAGGAGTTCGCGCGCCACGCCGGCCACGCCGACATCATCCGCGAGCAGCTCGACGGCGTCTCCGTCCCGGCGCTGGTGCTCACGGTCGAGGGGGCTCCGGCCAACCCGTTCTTCACCCCGTTCGAGCCGGCACCGGGGACGATCGGCACCTGATCCGGGCAGAGGCCCACCGCGCCGCCGCTGCGCGGTCCCGGCCGCAGTTGACCTATTCTCCGGGGGTGCTCGACCGACCCCGCCGGACCCCGCTGCTGGCCTCGCTGATCCTGCTCGCGCTGTTCGCGGCGGTGGCCGGCGCCGTCGCCGCCGAGTGGTCCTGGGTGCTGGACCTCGACGACCACGGCCGGTCGGCACGCGAGTGGGCGGCCGGCCAGGGCTGGCTCGAGCACCCGCTGCGCGCCGTCGAGATCGTCTTCGGCACCGCCTGCATGACCGCGATCACCGCGGTGTTGGCCGTCGCGCTCTTCGTGAAGGGCCACCGGCGGGCCGGGATCCTGGTCGCGGCCGTGATGGCGGCGACCGCCCTCGCCACGTACGGCGCCAAGGTGCTGGTCGGCCGTGGCCGGCCGGTCTGGCAGGACCCCGAGTACTTCCTGCACTCCAACGCGTTCCCCTCCGGCCACACGTCCGCGGCGGCCGCGTTCAGCGGCCTGGTCGTCCTGCTCGCCGTGATGCTCGTCCGGCGGGCCGGCATCCGGCGGCTGCTCTCGACCCTCGCCGGGCTGGTCTGGGTGCTCGTCGCCGCCGACCGGATCCTGCTCGGCCGCCACTTCCCCAGTGACGTCCTCGGCGGCACCCTGCTCGGCCTCGGCGTCCTCCTGCTCGGCGTGGCGCTCTACAACCCGCTCCCCCGCAGCCACGCGCTCAAGGCCGAGCCGCTGCCCGAGCCGTTCCCGTCGGCGCGCAAGCTCGGCGTCGTCCTGAACCCGATCAAGGTCGAGTCGGTGGAGCAGTTCCAGGCCATGGTCACCCAGCTGGCCCGCGAGTCCGGCTGGAGCGAGCCGCGCTGGTACCTCACCACCGTCGAGGACTCCGGCACCGGCCAGGCCGAGCAGGCCTCGGTCGACGGCGCCGACCTCGTCATCGTCTGCGGCGGCGACGGCACCGTGCGCGAGGTGTGCGCCGAGCTCGCCGGCACCGGCATCCCCGTGGGCGTCGTCCCGGCGGGCACCGGCAACCTGCTGGCCCGCAACCTCGAGATCCCGCTCTTCATCCGGGCCGCGATCGACATCGCGCTCACCGGCCAGGACCGGGCCATCGACATGGTCGAGGTCGACGGCGACGGCATCGAGCCCTCGCACTTCATGGTGATGGCCGGGATGGGCTTCGACGCCGCGATCATGGAGGGCGTCAACGAGGAGCTCAAGAAGAAGGTCGGCTGGCTCGCCTACGTGCTGTCCGCCTTCAAGGGCCTGATGTTCCCGGCGATGAAGCTGGAGATCTCGGTCGACGACGGACCGTTCACCAAGCACCGCGCCCGCACCTGCGTGATCGGCAACGTCGGCAGCCTCCAGGGCGGGATGAACCTGCTCCCCGACGCCGCCATCGACGACGGCCAGCTCGACGTCGTGCTGCTCTACCCGCGGCGCTTCCTCAGCTGGATCCCGCTCGTGCTCCGCGTGCTCACCCGGCGCGAGCGCAACGCCGGCGAGTCGGTCGCGCGGATGACCGGCCGCAAGGTCGTCGTACGCGCGTCGGGGGAGGTGCCGCGCCAGCTAGACGGGGACACCATCGGCCTGGGCTCGGAGCTGCGGATGGAGTGCATCCACGGCCGGGTGCTGGTGCGGGTGCCGCGGACGGTGTGAGCGAACGGTTCAACGACCGGATTCGTCGCCCGATCGAGCCGTCGAGGACGAATTCGGTCGTTGAACCGTCCACCCGGCCGACCCGTCAGCTGCGCGCGAGACGGGCGTGGGCGACGGCCTCGGCCTCCTCAGGGGAGAGCTCCTGCTCGCTGCTCCACCCGGCGACCGACTTGGCGTAGGTGCGGGCCTCGTTGCGGCCTCGGATCGAGGTGAGCACGACGCCGTCGCCGGAGTCGTCGAGCAGCGCCAGCGACCACGACAGCCGCCCGCCCATCTCGTCGAAGGCGTCGTAGCGCACGACGGCGAGGTGCCGCAGCGCGCCGACCGCCTCGGCCCGCAGCGCGGCGACCTCTCGGCGCAGGCCGGCCGCGTCGGACGGCAGGTCGGCGGCGCTCGGCGTACCGGTCGGCCGGCCGTTGCGGAGCGCGACCGCCAGGGCGGCCGCGGCGAGCAGCAGGGCGAGGATCGAGAGCGCGACGGCCATGCAGCGACCGTAGTCAACGAGACGTCGCGCCCAGCGACCACGCGCCGCCACTAGGCTGACGCCATGGCCCGCATCGCGTACCAGGGAGAGCCCGGTGCCAACTCACACATCGTGTGCAAGCAGCACTACCCGGAGGCGGAGGCCGTGGCGTGCGCCTCGTTCGAGGACGTCTTCGCGGCGGTGGCGAGCGGGGACTGCGACCTGGCGCTCATCCCGATCGACAACTCGATCGCCGGCCGGGTGGCCGACATCCACCACTTCCTGCCCGACTCGGGGCTGCACATCATCGCCGAGCACTTCCTGCGCATCCAGTTCCACCTGATGGTGGTCCCCGGCGCGTCGACCGAGACGCTGCGGACCGTGCACAGCCACGTCCACGCCCTCGGCCAGTGCCGCAAGGTGATCCGCGAGCTCGGGCTCACCCCGATCATCTCCGGCGACACCGCCGGGGCCGCCCGCGAGATCGCCGAGGCGGCCGATCCCACCCAGGCCGCGATCGCGCCACCGCTCGCCGCCGAGATCTACGGGCTGGAGATCCTGCGCGAGGACGTCGAGGACGAGGACCACAACACGACCCGGTTCGTGCTGCTCTCCCCCGCCTACGTGATGGCCCCGCAGGGCAACGGCCCGGTCGTCACCAGCTTCGTGTTCAACGTCCGCAACCTGCCCTCGGCGCTGTACAAGGCGCTCGGCGGGTTCGCCACCAACGGCATCAACATGACCAAGCTCGAGAGCTACATGGTCGGCGGCCAGTTCGCCGCCACCCAGTTCCTCGCCGAGGTCGACGGGCACCCCGACGACCCCGGGCTCAAGCGGGCCCTGGAGGAGCTCACCTTCTTCACCACCGACATCAAGGTGCTCGGGGTCTACCCGGCCGACCCGTTCCGCGGCTGAGCCACCCGGTACGACGACCGGCGGGTCGTACCGGGATAACGCGGCCGCCCCGGACACGTTGTGACAGTTGTCCCCCCGCGCCGGCCTGGTGCGCACTAGGGTCGGCGATGACAATCGGGGAGAGCGGGCGAGCCGGGCGGGCTTCTGTCCGGACAGCGAAAGGGTCAGCATGGCAACGTTCTTCGAGCACTTCTCACCCCAGGAGATCGCGCGGATCAGCGCGACGGGACGGCGCGTGAAGCTCCCTGAGGGCTGGTCGCCGATCTGGGAGGACACCCCGGCCGACAAGGCGTACATCATCCTCGACGGCAGCGTCTCGGTGCGCCGTGACGGCGCCGAGATCGCCCAGCTCGGCCCCGGCGACATCGTCGGCGAGGCCGCGATCGTCGGCCAGCGGCTGCGCAACGCCACCATCGTCGCCCTGACGCCGCTGGACACGATCCACCTGACCGACGACACCCTGCGCGAGCTCGACGCCGAGTGGCCGGCGTTCCACGAGGCTCTCGTCGAGGTCGCGCAGTCGCGCATCGGCGACCAGGGCTGAGCCGGCCCATCCGGGCTCCGCGGCCGTGACGGCACCCGACGACCCCGCCGCCCACCAGGCCGGTGGGGTCGGCGGCGGAGTCGTCGGCGCGCTCGAGCAGCATCTGCTCGGCGAGACACCCTGGCTCACCCAGCAGCAGGTGGCCGAGCGGGCCGGCGTACCGCTGGCGACCGCCAACGAGCTGTGGCACCTGCTGGGCTTCGCCCACGTGCCCGAGGACGAGGCGGCGTTCACCACCGCCGACGTCCGGGCGCTACAGCTGACCAGCGACCTGATCCGGCTCGGGATCCTCAGCCAGGAGCGGCAGGACGGTCTGGTCCGGACCTGGGGTCGCAGCTTCGCCCGGCTCGCCGACTGGCAGGTCGCGCTCCTCGCGTCCGTGGCCGCCGAGGTCGGCGCCGATCCGACCGAGGGCCTGCTCGCGATCTCCGACGAGGCCCTGCCGCGGGTCCAGGAGCTGCAGAGCTACGTCTGGCGCCGCCACCTGCTCAGCGCCGGCTCCCGCCTGCTCGCCGAGCAGACCTCCGGGCCGGCCGCCACGCTGGCCGTCTGCTTCGTCGACATCGTCGGCTACACCTCGCGCTCACGCACCCTCACCGACCGCGAGCTGGTGAGCTGGCTGGAGTCCTTCGAGTCCACGGTGCTCGGCCTCACCGTCGACCGCGGCGGCCGGATCATCAAGAACATCGGCGACGAGCTGCTCATCGTCGCCGACTCCCCCGAGGCGATGGCCGACATCGCGCTCGAGCTCACCCGCCGGGGCGCCGACCCCGACGACCCGTTCCCCGCCGTCCGCGCGGGCATCGCGTACGGCGAGGTGGTGACTCGCCTGGGCGACGTGTTCGGGCCCGTCGTCAACATCGCCGCCCGGCTCACCTCCGTGGCCCGGCCGAGCTCGGTCCTCGTCGACCTCGGCGCCTACGAGGCGCTCACCGGCCGCAGGGACGAGCGTGCCGACGACACCGACCATCCCACCGACGCCGACCACCACACCGGGGCGTACCGGTTCCGGCGACTGCGCCGCGTCTCGGTGAAGGGGTACTCCCGCCTCAAGGTCTGGGTGCTGCAGGCCACCGCCCCGCACTGATGCCCCACCCCCGTCCGGTTTCCGAGGGCGAGCACATGGGAAGGTCGTGGACGGCGCGCCACGGGGCGTGCCCGTTCCATCGAGAAGGAGTCCCGCTTCATGCGCATGTCCCGAGCATTCGCCGTCGCCGTGGCCGCGGTGCTGATCGCGGTCGCCAGCCTCGCCGGCGCGACCGGCCCGGCATCGGCCAAGGCCACCAAGACCACCGAGATCCGGTTCGAGTCGCCCGCGGCGACCGGCACCGGCTACGGCGACTACTACAGCATCTACGCCTACGTCTACGAGGCCGGCACCAACACCAAGGTGTACACCGGCGGGCTGACGGTGAACTCGCGGCCGATCGGTGGCACGACCTGGACGCCGCTCGCCGCCAACACCAGCGCGTACGTCATCGAGGGCTTCCAGCTGTCGGAGTCGTTCGAGTACCAGGCGGTCTACGCCGGCGGCACCAGCGGTGGCAACACCTACACGGCGGCGACGTCGCCGGTGTTCAAGGTCGACGTGCAGCGCGGCATCAAGTACATCGAGAAGAGCCCGAAGAAGGTCTGCGCCGAGGTCGGCCCGCTCTCCGCGCCGTACAAGAACAAGCCCGTGACGACCTCCTACAAGGTCGCCAAGAAGAAGGGCTGGCAGAAGGGCTACACCTTCCGCACCAACAAGAAGTCGCAGCACTGCTACAAGGTGACCAAGACCAAGGCACCGAAGGGCGTGAAGGTCCCCAAGGGTCCCAAGCTCAAGGCCTCGAAGACGGTCTTCGTGAAGTCCGGCGGCATGAAGAAGTACGTCGACATCCAGCACTACACGTACTGATCGACGCCTGCTCCACCAACGACGAGGGGCGGGACCGGCACGACGCCGGTCCCGCCCCTCGCGTCGTCAGCGGATGGTGACCTGGCGGTTGGCCAGCCCGTTGCGGGCCGAGCGCTGCTCGGTGGTGAGGTCGGCGCCGTCAGCGAGGGCCGCGTCGAGCTTCGCCTTGAACGCCGTGGCCGCCTCCTCGAGCGGCTCGGGGCCGGTGCCGACCGGGAGGTCCCAGACCGGGGTGAGCAGTCCGTGGGCGCGGAACATGCCGACGAAGCGGGCGTCCGGGACGATCACGTCGTCGCCGGAGACGTGCAGCCGGGCCAGCGCGTCGAGCAGCGCGTCCTCGGGCTCGGGCAGCACCCAGCGCAGGTGCTCCTTGGCGCCCATCCGGGTCCAGTACGCCGCCGTGACCTCGGTGAGCCGGGCCGTGGGCGCCGCGGCCCCCTCCGCCTGCTCGAGCGCCTGCGCGAGCTCCGAGTTCGCCTCCATGTCGGAGACCCAGTAGTCGAAGCCCTCGTGCACCTCGACCGCCAGGGCACCGTCGGCGACCAGGTCCTGCAGCCGCGGGCCGGGTCCCGGCGGAGCGGTCAGGCCGACCATGCCGGCGCCGGGCTCGGCGGCCAACGCCTCGACGAGGACGGCACCGAGGTCGCGCGCCGGGTCGCCGAAGTTGTGCTGGACCTGCAGCCCGAGCCAGATCTCACCGCTGTCGCGGACCAGGGCAGGGGCCGCCATCGGCAGCAGCGTGCAGAGCTTGACCACGCGGTCGGCGTACTCGCCCTCGAGGGTGAGCGTCGCGGTCGCGGCCGGCACCAGCTCACGCAGCGCGACGATGTCGCACTCGGAGGCGAGGCCCTCGAAGGGGCGCTTGACGAAGACCTGCCCGCCTCCCGGGGCGCCGTGGCAGGCCTTGTAGCGCTTGCCCGACCCGCACGGGCAGGGCTGCCGGGGGCCGACCTCGCCCGCGGGGGTGTCGGTGACGGCCGAGGCCTTGGTGCGGTTCTTCTTCGCCATGCGCGGAAACCTACTGGTCGGGCCCGAGCCGCTGCTCCAGCAGGTCGATCATGTACCGCGGCCGGTCGCTGATCACGGCGGAGACCCCGAGGCCGAGGCAGCGCTCGAGGTCCTCCTCCTCGTTGACCGTCCAGACGTGGACGTCCCGCCCGCTGCGGGCGATCGACTCCCCGACCCGCGGGTGCTCGCGCAGCATCTTGATGCCGGGCCCGACGATCCAGTCGCGGCCGATCACGCGGCGCAGCATCGGCCACGAGGTCGGCTTGTCGAGCAGCTGGACCAGTCGGATCTCAGGCGCGAGCCGCTCGACCCGCTGCAGCGCGGTGAAGGAGAAGCTCATCACCCGCACCGGCGCTCCGGCGCGGTCCCAGCCGAAGTCGCGCAGCATCTCGACGAGACGCTTCTCCACGAGCCCGCCGTACCGCGTCGGGTGCTTGGTCTCGATCGCCACCTCCACCCGTCGGTCGTAGTCGGCGACGGTCTCCAACAGCTTGCGCAGGGTGAGGACGCCGCGCAGGTTCTCGTCCTCGTCGGGCGCCTCGTCGTCGAGGTCGGCCCAGGGGTTCTTCCAGGCGGCGAAGTCGAGCTCGGAGAGGTCGGCGAGGTCCATCGTCGAGACGATGCCCTTGTTGGCGGCGATGCGGCGCAGGTCGCGGTCGTGCACGCAGACCAGATGGCCGTCGGCGGTGAGCCGGACGTCGCACTCCAGGCCGTCGGCGCCGGCGTTCAGCGCCTCCAGGTACGCACCCAGGGTGTGCTCGGCGAGCTCGTGACTGGCGCCGCGATGGGCGACCACCTGTGGTCGGACGGTGGGCACGCCCCGATTGTGGCAGGTCCGGCGGACCCGGTGGCGCCGAGACCGGTCTCAGGGTCGGATCCGGGTCGGACCGGGGTCGTTCCCCGATGTCCGGAGCGCGCCGCCGAGGCAGGGTGGGAGCATGAGCAACTACGAGAGCTACCCCGCCCCCCACGGCCCCTCCGCGCCGCGCCGGCTGACCCGGCGCGAGCAGGACAAGATGATCGCCGGGGTCTGCGCCGGCGTGGCCGCGCACGTCGGCATCGACATCACCGTCGTCCGGCTGCTGATGGTCGCCGCGACGGTCTTCACCGGCGGCGCCGGCATCCTGGTCTACCTCGCCGGCTGGTGGCTGATGCCGCGCGCCTGAGCGCCCCCTACCCTGACGGCGTGCCTGACCCCGTGCCCGACCCCGTACCCGACCCCGCGCTCGTCGCCCGGCTCCGGGCCGCGGGCTGCGTGTTCGCCGAGGAGGAGGCCGAGGTCCTGCGGTCCTCCGCGGCCTCGCCCGGACACCTCGAGCAGCTGGTCCGGCGCCGGGTCGCCGGCGAGCCCCTGGAGTACGTCGTCGGCTGGGTCGCCTTCGATGGCGGTCGGGTCGAGGTCGATCCCGGTGTGTTCGTCCCCCGCCAGCGCACGGCGTACCTCGTCGAGCTGGCGGCCCCTCTCCTGACCCGCGGCGACACGGTCCTCGACCTGTGCTGCGGCACCGGCGCGCTGGGCCTGGCCCTCGCCCGGCGGGTGGCCGGCCTGGTCGTGCACGCCGGCGACGTCGACCCCGCCGCGGTCGCCTGCGCGGCCCGCAACCTCGCGGAGGTCGGCGGGACCGCCGTGGTCGGCGACCTGGCCTCGGCACTGCCGCCCGTCCTGCGCGGCACCGTCGCCGTGATCGTCGCCAACGTCCCCTACGTCCCCACCGGCGCCGTGGCGCTGATGCCGCCCGAGTCCCGTGAGCACGAGCCGCGCGGCACCGTCGACGGCGGCCCCGACGGCCTCGACCTGCTCCGCCGCGTCGCCGGCCTCGCCCCCGCCTGGCTGCGCCCGGGCGGCACCGTGCTCTCCGAGGTCTCGCTCGCCCAGGCGCCCGCGGCACGCGACGCTTTCGCCCACGCCGGCCTGGTCGCCACCGTCCATCACGACGAGGAGCGCGAGGCGACCGTGGTCTCCGGCCGGAGGTCCTTGTAACTAAGGGTTACATCACGAATTGTGGTGCAACAGCACCCGGGTAGTAGCAACAGCACCGAGGTAGTCGAACGGCAGGCGGCCCCGGCCGACGCAGTCCCGCGGCCGGTTCGTGCACCCGGTCGATGTCGCATTCGTGACGACTCCAGATGGGCACCGAGCCATCTACCCGGGCGCTGTGGCTACTACCCGGGCGCTGGTGCACCGGTTTTTGTGCTGTAACCCTTAGTTACAGGGGCGGGCGTCAGCCGACGAGGAACCGCGGAGCGAGCGCGGCGCCCACCGCGGCGAGGTGCTCGACCAGGGCGTCGGCGTCGACCTCGACCAGACCGGAGCGCCAGGCGAGGACGGTCTCGACGAAGCCGCCGATGCCCAGCAGCACACTGACCCGCAGGCCGGTCTCGTCGGCATCGGGGCGCAGGTGGGGGCGGGCGAGGCCGATGAGCAGGTCGACCGCCATCTGGATGGTCTCGCGACGGCGCTGCTCGAGGACGGCGCTGCCGGCGTGGTCGCCGAAGATGATCTGCGCCCGCTGCGGCTCGTCGCCGATGTGGTGGACGACCACGAACAGCGCCGCCCGCAGCTGGACCAGCGGGTCGTCGTGGGCGTGCGGGGCGATGGCGGCGAGGAGCATGTCCAGGGTCTCGTCGCGCATCTGGTCCCACAGCGCGGCGAGCAGGGCGTCGCGGTCGGCGAAGCTCTCGTAGAAGTACCTGTCGGTCAGGCTCGCACGGGCGCACACGCCGCGCATGGTGACCGCGGCCCAGCCGCTCTCCTGCCAGATCTCCAGGGCGGCGGCGACCAGGGCCGTACGACGCTCGGCGCGCCGCTCGTCGGCCGACTTGCCGCCGTACCGACGGCGCGGGACACGCGCTGCTTCCACCCGGACATCTTGACGGCAGGCGCCCTCAGAATGCAATGTGAGGGCATGCGCCTTCAGAATTCCGGAACCATGCGGGCCTCGGCGCGCGGCTCCGTCCGCAGCCGAGCGGCGGCCGCCGTCACTGCGCGGACCCTGCGTCCTCTGACGGCAGCGATCCCGCTCAACCGCGCGGGCATCCGCTTCTCCCGCCACCTCGTCGCCGGCAGCCTCGCCGCGTTCGGCCCGCCGCTGCGCGGAAGCCGGGTGGTGCGTGTCGCCCGGCCCGCGGCCAGCGGGCCGACCGTCCGCGGCGAGTGGGTCCGCGCCCCCGGCGCCGAGCGCGACGACGCCGTCGTCCTCTACATCCACGGCAGCGCCTTCACGATCTGCTCGGCCCGCACCCACCGCGGCCTCACCACCCGGCTCTCGGCCCGCACCGGCCTGCCGGTCTTCGCCTGCGACTACCGGCTGGCACCCTCACACCGCTTCCCCAGCGCGGCCGACGACGTCCGCGCGGCCTACGACTGGCTGCTCGGCGAGGGCCACGACCCGGCCCGGATCGTGCTCGCCGGCGACTCGGCCGGCGGGCATCTCGCCGTCGACCTGGCCCTGGAGCTGATCCGCGAGGGCCGTACGCCGCCCGCGGCCCTCGTCGCGTTCTCCCCGGTCCTCGACCTCTCGATGTCCCTGGCCGCGGCCCGGGAACGGATGCGGCCCGACCCGATGATCTCCGCGGCCAAGGCGGCGAGGATGCTCGACCTCTACGTCGCCGGTCACGACCCGAAGGCCGCCCGGCTGGCCTTCACCTTCGACGGCGCCGACCGGTTCCCCCCGACGCTGGTGCAGGCAGGAGGCGCCGAGATGCTCGCCGCCGACGCGATCGAGCTGGCCCGCGGCCTGTCGTCCAGCGGCGCGGAGTGCCGCCTGGAGATCTGGCCCGACCAGATGCACGTCTTCCAGGCGCTGCCGCGGATCGTCCCCGAGGCCGACCACGCCCTCGACGCCGCGGCCGCGTTCGTCGACGACCAGCTCGAGGTCCAGCGCCGCCGCGGCGCGCTGACCCTGGTCCGACCGGCCAAGGAGGCCTGACATGGGACACCGCCGTACCCAGGGCGCCGATGCCGTGGTCACCGGGGCGGGCAGCGGCATCGGCCGCGCCTTCGCCCGCGAGCTCGCCCGCCGGGGCGGGCGGGTGGTCTGCGCCGACATCGACGAGGCCGGGCTGAAGCAGACCGTCGCCGCGATCGAGTCCGGCGGAGGCGAGGCGCACGCCGTCACCTGCGACGTGTCCGACATCGCGCAGGTGCAGGCGCTCCACGACACCGCGCTCGACCGGCTCGGCCGAGCACCGCGTCTCGTGGTCAACAACGCCGGCATCGGCGCCGGGGGCCGGACGGTCGGCGACGCGCCGCTCGCCGACTGGCAGCGCACCCTGGGCGTCAACCTGTGGGGCGTGATCCACGGCTGCCACGTCTTCGTGCCGACCCTGCGCGAGGCCGGCCGCGGCGGCATCGTCAACGTCGCGTCCGCCGCAGGCTTCACCGCCGCTCCGCGGATGGGGGCCTACAACGTGAGCAAGGCCGGGGTCGTCAGCCTGTCCGAGACGCTGGCCGCCGAGCTGGCCGGCTCCGGCGTGGCGGTCACCGTGCTGTGCCCCACCTTCGTGAAGACCAACATCTTCGACGGCGAGCTGATCGACCCCGGCGCCGCCGGCCTGGCCCGCCGCATCGCGCGTCTGGCCGGCTTCTCCGCCGACCGGGTCGCCCGCACGACGCTCGACGCCCACGACAAGGGCCGCCTGTACGTCGTCCCCCAGCTCGACGCGCAGCTGCTCTGGCGCACCAAGCGCCTGCTTCCCGCCCCCTACACCCGCGTCGCCGGTCTGATCGGCCGGTTCGCTCCCGACGAGGAAGGTGCCCACCGATGACCGGCACGACCACACCCGCACCCACCCGCACGACCTTCGACTTCGACCAGATGCTCCAGACCGTCAAGGACAAGCAGTGGTCGCTGGCCGACATCGACTGGGACGCCCCCGGCGCCGAGACGATGACCGACGAGCTGCGGGCCAAGATGCGCCCGTTCATGGCCGACCTGGTGTGGATCGAGCACATCGGCGCCCGGGGGTTCGCGTCGCTGGCGAAGAAGGCGCCGACCCCCACGATCAAGCGGATCTACGAGTACTTCCACGCCGAGGAGCAGAAGCACGCCAACGCCGAGCTCGCCCTCATGAAGCGCTGGGGGATGCTCGACGAGGACGGCAGCACCCCCGAGCCGAACATCAACGTGAAGCTCGCGATCAAGGTGCTCGACGACTACGGCGACAGCCTCCCCCTCACCGGACTCGCCACGCTGATCCCGCTGCTGGAGTGCGCACTCGACGGCGCGCTGGTGAAGTTCCTGCTCGAGGAGGTCACCGATCCCGTCTGCCACGAGGTGTTCCGGCACATCAACTCCGACGAGGCGCGCCACATCACCGTCGACTTCCAGGTGCTCGAGCTGATCGGCGCCGGCCCGCTCCACAAGCTGATCATCGAGTCGATCGCCCTGCTGCAGCCGCAGGTGATCATCGGCCTGATCGTCGTGTTCACCCCGCTGATCAACAAGATGCGCGACAACATCGTCGCGATGGGCCTGCCCGAGCAGAAGCTCTACAACGCGGTGAAGCGCTTCGCCACCATCGGCTCCCGCGGCGCCCACACCGCCCGGATCCCGGCCTACCACGTGCTCAAGGCGCAGGCCGCGATGGTCGTCGACCGCACGTCCCCCTACCACCGGCTGCTCGCGGACCCGATGGTGAAGCTGACCTCGTTCGTCCCCGCGAAGGTGCTCGGCCGGCCGCAGGCCTGGGTGGACGAGCTGACCCACGAGCCGGTGGCCTCGTGACGGCGCCGACGCGTGGGTACGCCGGCGAGCTGATCCGCGGCGACGGCTGGCGCGGTCGCGCCTTCACCGGTCTCACGGTGGCCGTGATCGCGCCGGGCCGCGAGGCCGCGGTGATCGTCCCCGAGCTGGTCCGCACCGCCCGCGCAGTCAAGGTGTTCCAGGAGGAGCCGGACTGGCTGCTGCCCCTGCCGCTCCCGCTGCCCGGCCGGCTCGCCCGCCCGGCGGCGCGGATCGGCCTGCGGCTCGCCGTACGCGACCCGTGGACCCGGCGCCGGCTCACCCCCGACCCCCGGTTCAACCGCCACCGTCCGCGGGTCGACGGGCGCTACTACGCCGCCCTGCAGGAGCCGCACTGCACGCTGATCTCCTGGCCCGTCTACGCCCTCGTGACGGGCGGCGTCCGCAGCGCGGAGGGCGTCGAGCACCACGTCGACTGCATCGTCCTCGGCGAGAGCGCCGCCCGGCGAGAGGACCTCTGCGCATGACCACCACCACGCCCAACCACGAGGTCGTCATCGTCGGCGGCGGGTTCTCCGGCATCGGCGCCGCGATCCTGCTGTCCCGGGCGGGCTTCGACGACTACCTGCTGCTCGAGGCCGGCGACGGGCTCGGCGGCGCCTGGCACTGGAACACCTATCCCGGCGTGGCCGTCGACATCCCCTCCTTCAGCTACCAGTTCTCCTTCGAGCAGGTCGCCGGCTGGTCGCGGGTCTACGCCCCGGGGCGCGAGCTCAAGGCGTACGCCGAGCACTGCGTCGACAGGTACGACGTGCGCCGGCGCACCCGGCTGCGCACCACGGTCACCGCGGCCGCCTTCGACGACGAGGCCCACCTGTGGCGGCTGGAGATCGAGGGCGGCGCCCCCGTCACGGCCCGGTACGTCGTCGGCGCGACCGGCGTGCTGACCCAGCCGAAGCTGCCGGACATCGACGGGATCGCGGACTTCGCCGGGACGGTCATGCACACCGCCCGGTGGGACCACACCGTCGATCTCGCCGGCCGGCGCGTCGCGGTGATCGGCACGGGTGCGTCCGCCGTCCAGGCGATCCCCCACCTCGCCGATGCCGCGCATCACCTCACCGTCTTCCAGCGCACGCCGATCTGGTGCCTGCCCAAGCCCGACGCACCCCTGCCCGGGCCGGCGCGGGCGGCGCTGCGGATGGTGCCGGGCGCCCGCCGCGCGAGCCGGCTGGCCAGCCAGACCTTCGTCGAGGCGACCTTCCCGGTGGCCGCGCACTTCGCCGGGCTGGTGCCGGTGGCCGCCGTCGGCGAGCGGATCGGCCACGCCTACCTGCGCCGCGCCGTCCGCGACCCCGAGACCCGGGCGAGGCTGACGCCGGCGTACGCCCTCGGCTGCAAGCGGCCGAGCTTCTCCAACGCCTACCTGCCGACCTTCAACCGCGCGAACGTGACCCTGGAGACCAGCGGCATCGGGAGCATCACGACGGGAGGGGTGCGGACCGTCGCCGGCGTCGAGCACGAGGCCGACGTACTGGTCCTGGCGACCGGCTTCAAGGTGTTCGAGAAGGGCAACATGCCGCCGTTCGCCGTCCGCGGCGCCGACGGCCTCGACCTGGAGAAGTGGTGGGAGGAGAACCACTTCCAGGCCTACCAGGGGGTGAGCGTGCCGGGCTTCCCCAACTTCTTCACGATCCTCGGGCCGTACGGCTACAACGGCTCGTCGTACTTCAACCTGATCGAGACCCAGAGCGCCCACATCGTGCGGGCACTGCGCCGGGCGCGGCAGGTCGGCGCGACCCGGGTCGAGGTGACGCCCGAGGCCAATGCCGCCTATCTCGCGAGCGCGCTGGGGCGCCGGCGCCATCAGGTGTTCTTCCAGGAGTCGTGCGGGCTGGCCAACAGCTACTACTTCGACGCCCACGGCGACGTGCCCTTCCGGCCGGCGACCACGCTGGAGACGATGTGGGCGGCGAAGCGGTATCCGCTCGACGCCTACTCCTTCACCGGCTGATCGCCCACGGGAGCCCCGAGACGCTGATAGCGTCCGTCGACCATGGGGACCGTACTCAAGATCCTGGTCGGCCTGCTGCTGACAGGCGCCCTGACCGCCTGCGGCGACGACCCGGAGGCGGATCTCCGCAGCCAGGTCAACGACCTCGGCCTCGGTGACGAGATCGCCGACTGCATCATCACCGAACTGCGCGACGAAGCGGGGAGCCTCGATGCCCTCAGCGAACTGAGCCTGTCCGAGCAGCGAAAGGCGGCGGCACGAGCAGGCGCGGCCTGTGGGAAGAAGACTTCCCCGGAGGAGTTGCGTGCCGCCATGGAGAAGGGCGACTTCGACGTCTTCGACGACCGCGCCCGGACCGCCCTGCTCGAAGTCATGATGTCGCGAGGCGTGCCGAAGAAGAAGGCCCGCTGCGTGGTCGATCGGGCCATGGAGCAGGGCCTGAAGCCGACCGACCTTCTCGATCAACCCACGATGCAGGAGATCGTCGCCTTCTGTCAGTGACGCACCACGCACCCTCAGCTGTCCAGCTCCAGCGACGCGCCCTCCCAGCGCCGGCGCAGCCACCGGTCGTGGGAGGCGACCACGATCGTGCCGGCGCTGAGGCCGATCGCCTCCTCCAGCTCGCTGACGAGTGCGAGCGAGAGGTGGTTGGTGGGCTCGTCGAGCAGCAGTAGGTCCGGCTCGGTGGCGACGGCGATCGCCAGCGCGAGTCTCCTGCGCTGGCCGACGGAGAGGAGTACGACGGGCTTCGGGAGCTCGCGCGCTGGGAGCAGGCCGAGGCTCCGCAGCGGGCGTCGTACGGCGAGGTCGGGGCCCACCGTGGCTGCATAGGCGTCGTCTGCGCTGGCGGTCAGGTCGGGGAACATCGGGTCCTGGGTGAGCTCGGCGACCCGCTGTGCGGCCACCTGGACGATGCCGGCCGTCGGCGCGATCCGGCCGGAGAGCACACCGAGCAGGGTCGACTTGCCGGAGCCGTTGGCGCCGGTCACCAGCAGGTGGTCGCCGGCTGCGAGGTCGAGCACGGGCAGCCGGAGCCGCCCCGCGACGGTCAGATCGCGGACGGTGACGACCCGGCCGCTGCCGGCGGCTCCCGCGGTCAGTCCGGTCGCGAGCCGCAGCGGAGCCGGTGGCCTGCGGACCTGGGTGCGCTCGGCCTCCTCGAGTCGTCGCTCGGCATCGCGCTTGCGCCGGGCCAGCGCGCGGTCGACGTTGGCGCCCTTGAAGGCGTGGATGAACTTGTCGTTGTCGCGTGGCCCGCGGCCCGGGGCGATCGCGCTCTTGTCGATCCGGGCGGCCGCGCGCAGCCGCTCCAGCTCCTCCTGCTGCTGGGCGTAGGTCTCCTCCCAGCGGCGGCGTGCGGCCGCCCGCGCGTCGGCGTACGCCGACCACCCGCCGCCGTACCTGCGCCCACCGCGCCCGTCGGTGCCCATCCCCACCGGGTCGAGGTCGACGAGGTCGGTGCAGACCTCGTCGAGCAGCACCCGGTCGTGGCTGGTGAGGACGACGACGCCCGGCAGGTCGCGCAGGAAGGCCACGAGCAGCGCCACCGCCTCGTCGTCGAGGTGGTTCGTCGGCTCGTCGAGCAGCAGGCACTGGGGCCGCCGGGTCATCAGCGTCGCCAGCGCGAGCCGGGTGCGCTGGCCGCCGGACAGGAGGCCGACCCGCCGGTCCTGCGGGAGATGGTCGAGCCCGAGCTGCTCGGCCGCCAGCAGCGCGCGCCGGTCGGCGTCCCAGGCGTCGTGGGCGAGGGCGAGCTCGAGCGCGGCGGCGTACTCCTCAGCGGTGGCGGGGTCGTCGAGCCGGTCGGCGAGGGTCTCGACCTTCGCGACCGCCTCGCGCAGCGGCCGGAGCGCCGTGGCGAGCACATCGGCGATCGTGTCCCCGTCGGCGAACGGTGGCTCCTGGGTGAGGAACGCCAGGTCGGCCGGCCGCTCGATCGTGCCGGTGACCTGCGCGGTCGCGGGCAGGTCACCGGTGACCGCCCGCAGCAGCGTGGACTTGCCCGCGCCGTTCTCGCCGATCAGGCCGATCCGCCGTCCCGGCTGGGCGAGCAGGTCGATCCCGTCGAGGACCGTCCGGCGGCCGAAGGCGACGCTCAGGTCGCGGACGACGAGGGGGGCGAGTGACGGGGTGGCGGGCGCTGACATGGCTGATCCGATCGGTGACGGGGTCGGACTCGCCGGGCACAGGTCGAGACGTCGGGTCTCCGGACGGCCGCGGGCGCGAGTCGGGTCAGGCGAGGATCAGCATGATGGGGACGAGCCTACGTCCCGGGTGGTCGGGGCGCGAGCGATTTACCGGCCGGGGCTGCCGACGCACCAGATCCGGTCGTACCCGGCATCCGGGTCGCGAAGCGTCCGGTCCGACGACCCGGTTGCGGGGTACGACGGGGGCGGGTGAGGAGGCGAGGGCGGATCAGATCCCGTCGAGGATCCGGGCCCGCGCGGCGTCGTACTCCTCGCGGCTGACCAGGTCCCGCCGGAGCAGATCGTCGAGCTCGGCGAGGCGCTCGGCGGGCGTCCGCTCCTCGGTGAGTGCCGCGGCCGCGGCCGCCGCCGGGACGATCGGCGCGGCGTCCCAGTCGATCTGCCACTCCCCGGACTCGGGGTCGACGAGGACCGGGAGGTCGCCGACATAGAGCAGCGGCAAGCGGATCTCCGGGACGACCGTGCGGCTCTCGACCTCGAAGGACGCGAGGTCGTCGCCGTGGATCTCCAGGCGCAGCTTGACCAGTGGCTGGTCGTTGATCCGCACGTTGGTCTGCTCGAACGACAGCACCCGGGCCCGCGCGGGGCGGCCGCGGGTGCGCAGCCGGTAGAGCTTCTGGGCCGAGCGGTAGCGGCCGCGACCGAGGAGGAGGCCGATCACCACGTCGAGTGCGGTGATGCCGACGCCGGTGGGCAGCAGCCAGCTCGCCTCGGGACCGTCGGAGACCAGACCCATCACGAGGAAGATCGGTCCGACGACGCCCGCGACGAGCAGGAAGAGCACGGGAGGCAGCACACTGCCCACCAGCGACGGCGGCTTGGGGACGTCCCGCGGAGCGACGGTCATGGCGCCCAGCGTAGGGCCCGCACCGCCGCCCGCGGGACGACGCGGTCAGGCCTTCTTCAGCCGGGCGATCACGCCGTCGATGTCGCGCTGCAGCATGTCGCGGCGCACGAAGTGCGCACCCGGGAGCTCGTGCCACTCGTGCGGGATGCCCTGTGCGGCGAGCAGGCCGCGGAACTCACGCTGGCCGGCGCGGACCGGCGTCTCGTTGATGTCCTCGTCGAGGCCGCAGACCAGGAAGATCCGCTTGTTGAGGTAGCTGTTGAGCCGCTGCACCGGGTTGTCGGCCGTGACGCGCGCCTCGTCCCAGAAGGGTGCGCCGTAGACCGTGCCGCCGGCCAGCTCGACCGCGGCGGAGCTGGTGTTCGCCCAGTGCACGACCAGGCCGGCGTCGCGGCGCAGGCTCGCCGGCCCCGAGTGGGAGCTGACCGAGGCGAAGTGACCGTAGTACTTCGCGGTGTACTTGAGCGCGCCGAACCCGCCCATCGAGAACCCGGAGACCGCCCGGCCGTCGTACTCGGCGTAGGTGCGGAAGTTGGCGTCCACCCACGGGATGAGCTGGTTCATGTGGAAGGTCTCCCAGTTGCGGGGACCGCTGAAGGAGGCGACCGGGTTGCTGTACCAGCCGGCGCCGCCGCCGTCGGGCATCACGACGATCAGCTTGCGACCGGCGGTGAGCCCGATGATGTCGTCCTCCATGTGGAACTTGCGGAAGTCCTGGAGGCCGCCGTGGAGCAGGTAGAGCACCGGGTAGCGGCGCCAGTTGGTCGAGTAGTAGTCGTCCGGGAGCAGCACGTTGACGCCCGGCTGCCAGCCGATCTGGGCGGTCGCGAAGCGGAAGTAGTTCAACCGACCGAACACGCCCTGGTCGGTGATGGTGAGGCCGAAGCCGTTGCCCGCGGCGCTGGCCGGACCGGCGAGGGCGGGCAGCCCGATGGGTGCCATCGCGCCGACGGCGGCCGCCCCTCCGGCGAGCTTGAGCAGGCGGCGTCGATCCAGTGTCCGGTTGGCGTCCATCGGGTCCTCCGATTCGGGTCATCTCGAGTCATGCGGGGTGGGACCAATATCCGCGTGGAGCACCACGCGCGACCATGGCCGAGGAGGCCAAGGTCGTTGTCATTCGGGGCCAGCGGAGGTAGGAAGTGCCCCATGACCGAGTGGTTCGACCAGCCCGTGGTGCCGGTCGGCTACGGGCTGCTCATCGAGGAGGTGGCCGCCTCCTTCGGCGTCGGGGCGGAGCTCCTCACCGCCGCCGGCCTGTCCTCGACCGCGTTCGCCGACCCCCAGGGCCGGCTCACCCCGCTCCAGGCCGGGCACCTGCTGCTGCACGGCATGCACCTCACCCGGGAGCCCGGACTGGGCTACGAGATCGGGCTCCGCAGCAGCCTGACCTCCCACGGCATCATGGGCTTCGGGCTGTTGACCTCGGCGACCTTGCGGGACGCCATCGAGCTGGGCGTGGAGTACAGCGGGGTCCGGCTCCCGATGCTGACGCTCGGTCTCGTGCTGGACGGCGACCAGGCCGCCGTCGACGTACGCGAGACGCGTCCGCTCGGCGAGGTGCGTCCGTGCATGTTCGACCTCTTCCTCACCGGCCTCGCCCGGATGACCCCGGCGTTGACCGGGCGCCCGCAGGGCGACGTCGAGCTGTGGTTCGAGGACGCCGAGCCGGACCACTTCGCGCGCTACCGCGACCGGCTGCCACCCGCCCGGTTCGGCACCGGCGTGCACCAGGTGCGCTTCCCCGTCGAGCGGCTCGACGAGCGCCTCGACACCGCCAACGCGGTGGCCGCCCGGCTCGCGCAGGAGGAGCTCTCCGGGGAACGCGACCGGATCGGACTGACCGACGACGTCGTCGCACGGGTGCAGGCGCTGCTCGGCACCCGCGGCGCCGGGTTCGGGCTGGAGGCCGTGGCGGCGGCCATGCACGTCTCCACCCGCACGCTCAAGCGCCGTCTGCACGCCACCGGCACCACCTTCCACGACCTGTCGACCGAGGCCCGGCGCGCCGAGGCACTGCGGCTCTTGCGCGGCTCGACCATGGGCGTCGAGGACATCGCCCGGCTCCTCGGGTACGCCGACCCGAGCAACTTCGTGCGCGCGTTCAAGCGCTGGACCGGGCTCACCCCGGGTGTGTACCGCCGGTCGGAGCAGGCGCCGGACGAGGGCACCGCCCGGCCCTGAGGGCGTTCCCGGGCCCTTCCGGTCGGTCTAGGCCTGGGTCCGGAGGTAGCGCCCGAAGTGGGGCACCGTGAACGCGATCCGGCCGCGCTCGCCGGAGTAGATCAGGCCCTTCTTGAGCAGCGCGTCGCGGGCCGGCGAGAGCGACTGGGGCTTCTTGCCGAGCACCCCGGCGACGTCGGCGGTCGCCACCGACCCGACCGGGTCCTCGACGCCGTCGTCGGACGAGGCGACCGCGGCGTCGGCCATCGCCCGCAGGTAGTCGCGCTCGGCCGGCGTCGCGCGCTCGTAGCGGGAGCCGAAGAAGCCGACCGCCAGCTCGGCCTCGGCCTCGGGGCCCGCGACGGCCACGTCCTCTGCGGTGATGGGCGCGCGCGGCGCGAGATCCCACACGGAGCGGCCGTAGGCCTGGATGAAGTACGGGTAGCCGCGGGTGGCGTCGTACATGGCGGCGAGGGCCTCGGGCGTGAACGCCGCCTCCTCCTCGGCGGCCGGAGCGACGAGCGCCCGGTCGGCGGCCTCGCGGGAGAGACGGTCGATGCGCTGGTAGGAGAAGAGCCGCTCGGAGTAGGACTTGCTCGCCGACAGCACCGCCGGCAGGTGCGGCAGCCCGGCGCCGACGACGATGACGGGCAGGCCGTTCTGGCTGAGCTCGTGGCAGGCGGCGCAGAGCGCCGACACGTCGGCGGCGCCGAGGTCCTGCATCTCGTCGACGAACACCGCGACGCCCTTGCCGACGTCGGCCGCGAGCCCGCCGACGTCGGTGAGCAGCTCGACCAGGTCGATCTCGACGTCTCCCGAATCGGCGCGCCCCCTGACCGCGGGAGCGGCGATCCCGGGCGACCACCGGTCGCGCAGCCTGGCGTCCGCGCCCGCCTCGCGCTGGGCGAACGAGCGGATGACGCCCAGGACATGATCGGCCTCGTCGGGCTCGGGGTGACCGAGCTCGCGCACGGCCTGGTGCAGCGCCGAGGAGAGCGGCCGGCGCAGGGACTGGTCGGGCCGGGCCTCCAGCTTCCCGGTCCCCCAGCCCTTGCGGACCGCCGCCGAGCGCAGCGCGTTGAGCAGGACCGTCTTGCCGACCCCACGCAGCCCGGTGAGCACGAGGGAGCGCTCCGGGCGGCCGCGGGCGACCCGCTCGAGAACGACCTCGAAGGCGGCCAGTTGCTCGTCGCGACCTGCCAGCTCGGGCGGGCGCTGGCCGGCACCGGGCGCGTACGGGTTGCGGATCGGGTCCATGATCCGACGCTATCGGGCTGTCTAGGGGGTTCCCTAGACATGCCTAGCGTGTCGGATCGCAGGTCTGGGTGATCCTGACGCCCGGGGGGAGTCCGCCTCCTCCGGGCGTCAGGATCACACAGCCGGGCGCGGGGCGGTGGCCCGTAGCCCGGTCGCTACTTCTTGACCGGCTTCAAGGTCACCACCAGGTTGTCGCGGTAGTGGAACCGGCCGTCCGGCCGCGTGACCTTGGTCGTGCAGGTCACGAGCAGCAGCCGCGGGGCACCCGTCATCGAGAACAGCCTCTCCGGCAGCGGCTTGGCTCGCCGGAACCGCTGCTGCTTGACCACCTTGTACCGGTACGTCACGCCGTCGTTGCCCTTGACCTTCACCACCTTCCCGCGCTTGAGCCCCTTCAGCCGGTACAGCGCACCCGGGCGGTCGTGCCGGTCGGAGACGTGTCCGACGACGACCGTCGTGCCGATCGCGTCGTCCAGACGGGCCGAGGTCTGCAGCCATCCGAGGAGGTTCCGGCTCTTCGGGACGTTGGCCCGCTCGCCGGTGAGCCCGATCTGCGCGACACGTGCCTTCAGCCCGAGCGACGCAACCGCGACCCGCTTCGGCGAGCCGGCCACGGCACGGCCGGAGGTGCCCAGGTCGACGCCGTTGAAGCCGGTGTCGATGACCCGCACCTTGTTGTCCGGACGATGCACCAGGCTGGTCTCCACCGCCAGGCCACAGGCGTGGGTGGCCGCGTGGTTGAACTGGTCGGCCGTGATCGAGGCCACCCAGGTGTAGTAGCCCGGCCGGCTCACGGTGACCGACGGCGTACGCACGGTCCCGTTGACGGGCGTGAAGGCCACCGACCCGACCCTGGTCTCAGCGGTGCAGCTGGCTGCCGAGGGAGAGGAGAACGGCCCGTAGAGCGTCGCCGAGCCGGTCGAGGTGGACCCGGCGGTGAAGCCGGTGATGGTCACGTTGTCGTGCAGCTCGGCGCCGACCAGCGCCCGGGCGTCCGACGTCGCCGTGGTCAGCGTCGGCTGCCCCGGCTGGGACACCGGCTCCTGCCGCACGAACCCGAAGTCCAGCGTCGGGTCCCGGTCACCGTCCTGCGTCAGGTCCGAGGACTCCGCCGACCAGGTCGACGAGTCACCCTCACGATCACCCTGCCCCGCCTGCGTCGGCAGATACGGCTCCAGGGCCGCCTGCGTCGACGGGTCGTCGCGGTCGATCGTGACGGTGTAGTGCTCACCGGCCGGCAGCGGCGGCAGGTTGTCGAAGGTGTACCCACCGTTCGCGTCCGTCGTGGTCGGACCCACCGGCTGACCGAAGACATCGGTCACCGGCTGACCGTCAGGACCGGTCACCACCAACACCACACCCGGGATCCCCGGCTCACCGGCGTCTTGACGACCATCCCGGTCCTCGTCGACCCACACGTAGTCACCGACCGACACCGAGGGCGGGAGGACCACACCGGCATCGATCGTGTGGTCGACGCTTCCCGGCGTCAGCGGCGCGGTGATCGCGACCTCGGCGATGCCGGCGCTCACCGGCGTCGGGTCCGAGTCGAGGCTGTCGTCGCCTCCGCTGTCGGGGGTGGTGTAGCTCAGCACGCTGGTCGGCGGCGAGGACGGCAGCCCCGAGGTGTCGGCGGTACCTACGTCGAACCGGACGGTGTAGGACGCACCGGGAACCACCTGGTAGGAGGCACCGTCGCCGCCGAAGTAGTACTCGCCGGCGGCGTTGGTCGTGGTGGTGGCCACGACCGCGCCCGTGGCGTCGAGCAGGGTGACCGTTGCGCCCGGGATCGGCAGCTCTTCGGGGTCCTGGACGCCGTCCTTGTCGGCGTCGAACCACACCCGGTTCCCGATCTGGACCGGCGCGAGGCCGGCGAGCAGGTCGAGGTCCCCCAGGCCGTTGCCCTTGCCGAACGACTCGGGGTACGTGTTCACCAGCCAGCCGCGGGTCGCGGGCGCGCCACCGGGCCCCTGACCGGTCGCGGTGTCGAAGAAGCCGACGCCCCCGGTGCCGATCAGGCCGGTGGGATCCATGGCGATGCTGCCCAGCTCACCGTTGCGCGGAGCGTAGGCGAGTCCGCCCTGGCCGACCTCCTGGTGATTGCCGACCGTCGTGCTGCCGCTGAGGGAGATCCAGTCACCGGCGAAGAACTCGACGACGGCAGGCGCCTGTCCTCCGTCGGGGATGCTCGTCGTGTTGTCCGGGCATCCCCCGGTGCCCTCCCAGGCGTAGCTGCCGTCGGGATTGCGGCAGGCCTTGTTGACGTCGCCACCGGTGATGGCACTGAGCAGGATGGGGTCGACGGTGACGCCGGGCTCGAAGCCGCCGGTACCGATCTGGTCGCCGTGACGGTCCCGGAAGCCCAGGTAGAGCGACCCGTCGACGTCGAACTCGAGGGACGTGAGGAACGGCGTCGGGTACTTGATGTTGTCGGAGCCACCGCCCGTGATCCCGTCGACGCCCGCGCGACTCCAGGTGGAGCGCCACGGGTTCCACTGGCGCGACACGGCCGTGCCGCCGTTCTCCGCAGCGCCGCGAGAGAAGTCGAGCGGCTGCGAGAGCACCGAGGTGAAGGACCCGCCGTCGAGACGGAGCACGTGAGCCTGAAGGTCGGACCGGGATCCGGAGGTCGACGCGTCGCAGACACCGCCGACGTAGACCTCCCCGTCGCGCACGGTGACCGTACCCGGCCGCCACTGCCCCCCGACGCAGCCGGGGCCGGCGATGGCCGTGGAGCCGGTGATGCTGCCGGTCGCCCCGGTGGCGTCGACCGCGTAGAGCCTGCGGTCGTTCAGGTTGACGACGTAGAGCGTGGACTGGTCCTCGGACATCGCCATGCCGCCGAGCCCCTCGGTGCCGGCTGCGGCGTAATAGTCGTCGTCGCGTCCGCCGGCGATGTCGCCGTGAGCGGTCGACCCCGCGTTGGGGATCGTCACGAACAGGCTGGCGTTCGGCGAGCCGGAGTTCAGGTCGGTGACGTAGACCGCACCCGAGCCGCCCGGGCCGTACGGCACGAACGCCTTGGCGAAGGCAGCACTGAACAGGCGCTCGTCGAGTTCGGCGGCCAGGCCGAAGACGGAGCCGGTCTGGGCCTTGGTCGCCAGTGTGGTGATGTTCTGGGTGTTGGGCGTGGTGGCGTTCCCGTTGCCGTTGCCCCGGTGGACCCAATTGGTGCGCACCAGGGAGCGCGAGCTGCCCGGCGATGACCTGGACGGCTGGATCGCGAGCACGTAGTCGGGGTTGAGGGGCGCATAGTCGGCCGGGTTCCAGACCCCGACCCGCACGGTCGCGTCCGTACCGCCGCCGATGTCGACGAAGGTCGTCGCGCTCCGGAACGCGTTGGGCGCTCCCGTCGCGGACGCCGGCGCCGGGACCAGGGGGGCGAGCGCGGCCGGAACCGTCGTCTCGACGCGGTAGCGCCCGCCCGTCAGGCCGGCGGTCGGCGCGATGACGACCTCGCCCGAGGCGTTCGTGACGCCGTTGACCACCTGGCCCGCGGCGTCGGTCACCTTCACCTCGATGCCGGCCTGGGGTGGATCGACGATGGGGTCGAAGACGCCGTCACCGCTCACGTCGCGCGCGACCGCGACGGTGAGCGTGCCGTCGCCGGGCTCGGCCTGTGCGGGCGCAGCGGCCACGACCATCGTCAGCCCACTGACGACGACCGCGAAGCCACTGCAGAGCGCAACGACGCGACGGCTCGCTCGGGCCCTGGAGAGAGCGTGCATGAAAAAAGCCTCACTTCGTCGAAGAGACCTGCCACCCAGACGGCAGGCGCCTGGGTCAGCCTTGACGACTTCGGCTCGCGAACATAAGGGCAAGATCGAAATGGGCGATGGTGCCTCACCCTGTGCGCCCGCCCCGGCGGCGCCTTTCTGAGACGGGCTCCCTGATGCCGCTCGGCTGCGTGCGGCGAGTCAGGCGCCGCTGGCCGGCAGGGCACTTCCGGGAACGACGGCCGCCCAGGGAACACGCCCCGGACCGGTGGCGGGGGACGTCGCGGTGGCGGGGGCGACAGCGCCGTCCGGCACGACCACGCTCGTGCGGAGCACGACCACCGGGAGCCCGGTGGGCACAGCCGGCTCGGCGCAGGGCGGCGTCGCGGGCTCGCCGGGGACCAGGACGAAGTCCTCCACCCAGCCGGGCTCCACCACGACCTCGCCGGCCGCCACGACGACGACATCGACGGCCGAGCCGGGCAGCTCGGTCCACCCGTCACCGGCGGGCGGCGCCACCGAGGTGGCGTCCGTGCTCTCGAGTCGCGAGGCCCCGGCCCGGGTCGCGCCGGTCGCCACGAGGCCCGGCTCGGGCTCGGCTCCGTCGGGCAGCCAGATCCGCTCCTCCTCGGCGGCCGAGATCTCGGCCGTGGCGCCCTCGACCCAGCCCACGCCGGTAGGTTGCTCGCCGACCGGCAGGTCGGTCTCCTCGACGCCGGACGGCACGTCGCGGGTGTGTCCGGTCGGCAGCGCGCCGGCGTGCGGCGTCGTACCGTCGGCGAACCAGGCGGTCTCGACGTGGGACACCTCCGGCTCGGCCGGGACGGCGGCCCGGTCGACGACCCAGACGTCCTCGGTGACCGCCGGCGTGGTCTCGACACTCCGGGTGCGGCCGGTCGGCGACCAGCCCTCGCCGTCCCCGCCGGCGTTCCAGCCCTCGTGCTCCCACCGGGTCCGTCCGGTCTGCTGCTGGACGTACTCCCACTGCTCCTCGACCACGGCCGGCGCGACGACCCGGGTCTCGACGTGCCCCTCCTCCGAAGAGCCGGGCCGCGCGGGGCGGTCGACCACCGTCCAGGCATGCTCGCGCTCGACGGCCACGACGGTGCGGGTCCAGTGCACGAGGACGACCGCGGCGACGCTCTCCCGCGCGTACTCCCGCTCGATCGTCCCGACAGGACGCTGCCAGCGCCATGCCGGGCGGGTGATCGCGTCGACGGTCCGCAGGACGGCGGGGTGCTCGACGCTGCCCCACTGCGCGGGGATCTCGGGCCGGCCGCACTCCCGCGTGTCGCCGAGGGGCGACGGGGCGGCGGGTACGGCGGCCGCGGCGGCCGCGGGCGTGAGGAGTCCCGAACCGGTGCCGAGGACCGCCACGAGGGCGAGCGAACCCAGGGTCAGGTGCCTGCTGTGCATGGGAGAAGCCCTTCTGCGGAGAGGGTGGAGGGGGCCCGAGTAGCGCCGATGACCGACCAACGCGGCGGCCCGGAGCCGGGTCATGGCGCGCGGCCGGAAACAGGACGAAGTCCCGAGTTGCCGAGGTACCGTCACGCACGTCGAGCGCCGCTCGCCTGCCCGGTCCCTGGGAATCGACCCTCTAGGCTGGGGCCGTGCCCGAGCTGCCCGAGGTCGAAGCCCTGGCCCTCGACCTGCGGGGCCGGTTGGCCGGACGTGCCCTCGCCCGCGTCCACATCGCCGCGTTCAGCGCGCTCAAGACCTATGACCCGCCCCTCTCCGCGATCGAGGGCGCTCTGGTCGACGACGTACGTCGGCACGGCAAGTTCCTCGACATCGAGGCGAGCGGCCTGCACCTCGTGCTCCACCTGGCGCGGGCCGGCTGGGTGCGGTGGAAGGACGAGGTGCCCGCGCTGCCGCCCCGGCCGAGCACCAAGTCGACGCTGGCGGTGCGGATCGTGCTCGACGAGCAGGACGGCATCGCGCCGGGCCTCGACATCACCGAGGCCGGCACCAAGAAGTCCCTCGCCCTCTACCTCGTCCGCGACCCGCAGGACATCCCCGGTGTCGCCAGTCTCGGGCCCGACCCGCTCACCGACGACTTCACGCCCGAGCGGCTCGCCGGCATCCTGGCCGATGCCGGCCGCAAGCAGCTCAAGGGCGTACTGCGTCACCAGGGCACGATCGCGGGGATCGGCAACGCCTACTCCGACGAGATCCTGCACGCCGCGCGGATGTCGCCGTTCAAACCGGCCGACAGCCTCTCGGCGGAGGAGCTGACGACGCTGTACGCGGCCGTCCGCGACACCCTCGGCGACGCGGTCGAGCGCTCCCGTGGCCTCGCGGCCAGTGAGCTCAAGAAGGAGAAGAAGTCACATCTCGCGGTGCACGGCCAGACCGGGAAGCCGTGCCCGGTCTGCGGCGACATCGTGCGCGAGGTGTCCTTCGCCGACTCGAGCCTCCAGTACTGCCCCACCTGCCAGACCGGCGGCAAGCCCCTCGCCGACCGGCGGATGAGCAAGCTGCTGAAGTGATCCGGGCCGGCGTCCCCGCGCCTGCACCAGTACGACGGCCGCGAGCACCAGCAGCCCGCCGAGCCATTGCGGGGCGCTCAGCACCTCGCCGAAGACCACGGCCGCGCTGAGCACGGTCACGACCGGCTCCAGGATCGAGAGGATCGCGGCGGTCGACGGCCCGACCCGGGCGAGACCGGCGAAGAAGAGCAGCACCGAGGCGACCGTGCTGATCAGCACGAGGGCCGTCAGCCATCCCCAGCCCGCGGCGCCGAAGCCGAGCTCCGGCAGGCCGCGGACGGTGCCGACAGCGAGCAGCGCGCCGGTCGCGCCGGTGCAGACGAGCGCGGCCAGGGCGAGCGGGGAGGTGCCGGCGGTCACCCGGTCGCCGATCACGATGTAGCCGGTGTACGTCGCGGCGGCGCCCAGCGACAGCAGCACGCCGAGGCTGTCGAACTGGCCGCTCGCGGCCCCGGCGAGCACCAGGCCGATGCCGCCGAGGGCGACCAGCAGGGCCGCCCCCCGGCGAGCGGAGGGACGCTCCCGCCCGATCGCGATCGCGGCCACCATCACCGTGACCGGGTAGACGTAGAAGACGAGCGCGACCAGGGAGGCGTCGAGATGGCGCAGCGCCGCGAAGTAGAACGACGCCTGCACGGCGTACCCGAAGACGCCCATCGCCAGTCCGACCAGCACCTCGCGCCGGGTCAGTCCGCGCAGCGCGCCGGCGCCGGCGGCGAGGACGAGCAGGACCACGGCGGCCAGGCCGAAACGCACCAGGAGCAGGGCCGTGACCGAGACGCCCTCGTCGTACGCCGACTTGGCGAAGACCGCCATCAGGCCGAAGCCGGCGGCGGAGAGCAAGCAGAAGAGGGCACCCACCGGTCCAGGGTCGGCCAGTCGACCGTTCATGTCTATCGCGGATTCTCGTGGCTGATTGTTCAGATATGGTGAACAGATGCTGGACCTGCACCGCCTCCGCCTGCTCCGCGAGGTGCACGGCCGCGGCACCGTCCACGCGGCGGCCGCCGCGCTCGGGTACTCCCCCAGTGCCGTCTCCCAGCAGCTCGCCGTCCTCGAACGCGAGGCGGGCACGCCACTGCTCGAGCGGACCGGCCGCAACGTCCGGCTGACCTCGGCCGGCGAGGTGCTCGTCACGCACGCGATCGCCCTCCTCGAGGGTGTCGAGGCGGCCGAGGCCGACCTCGCGACGGTCGCCGCGGGCCGCGCGGCGGGGCCGGTGCGGGTCTCGGCGTTCCAGTCGGCGGTCCTGCGGATCGTGGCCCCGGCGGTGCGGCTGCTCGCGACCAGCCACCCCGACGTCCGCGTCGAGGTCACCGAGGCCGAGGTCGAGGTGACCGCGCCGGGGCTGCGACTGCACCAGTACGACCTCGTCCTCGGCGACGAGTACGACGACCAGCCGCGCGTGGTGCACGCCGAGCTCCGCCGCGAGCGACTGCTGCGCGAGCGCCTGCACCTGGTGCTGCCCGCCGGTCATCCCGAGGCCCGCTCACGCCGGGTCCCGATCGACCGGCTCGCGGGGCTGACCTGGGCGGCGTGCCAGCCGGGGACCGGCCAGCGGGCGATGCACCTGCGGGTGTGCCGCCAGTACGGCGGCTTCGAGCCGGACGTGCGCTACCACTCCGACGACTTCCGGATCCTGCTGGAGATGGCCCGCACCGCGGGTGCCGGTGCGCTGCTCCCGGACCTGGCCCTCGACGGACGCGACACCGGCATCGCCGTACGTCTCCCGGCCGGTGTCGCCTTGCGCCGCGAGGTGTTCCTGCTGACCCGGCGGGCCCGCACTCCCGCGGTCGAGGCGGTGGCGGCGGCGCTCCACGCGGCCACGCCTAGAGTTGGGACATGATCCCCTCGACCGAGATCGACGGCCTGCCGGACCCGCTGCCCGAGGACCTCGTGGTCCTCGACGTCCGCGAGGACGACGAGTGGGCGGCGGGGCACATCGACGGCGCGGTGCACATCCCGCTCATGGAGCTGCCCGCGCGGCTCGGGGAGTTCGTCGAGCTCGAGGCGCCCCGGACCCTCGTCGTGTGCAAGGGCGGCGGGCGCTCGGCGCGCGCGGTGGCCTATCTCGCCCAGCAGGGCTACGACGTGGTCAACCTCGTCGACGGCATGCTCGGCTGGGAGCGCGCCGGGCGGGCCATGGTCGCCGACGGCGAGCAGCCGCCGTACGTCATCTGACGGCTGCCCGGCAGCCTTCTCCCGACGCACCACGCGGCCCCGCCGTCCAGGAGATCCTGGTCGGCGGGGCCGCGTCGTCGTACCGGGCTCAGGGCGTCACTGGCCCTGCTCCTCCAGGAGGCTCTTCAGCTCCTCCGGGAGCTGGGTGCCCATGTCCGACAGGTAGCTCTCGAGCTCCTCCGGCGTCGTCGGCATGTCGGACGGGAACCCGCTCGGCAACCCGTCGGTCGGCAGGTCGGTGTCCGGCAGATCGGTCTCCGGCGCGTCGGTCTCCGGCAGGTCGGTCTCCGGCAGGTCGTCGGTGTCGGGAGCGCTGACGTCGGCGCAGGTCTCGGCCTGGTAGGTCGTGAACGCCTCGACCTTCTTCATCTCGTCCTTGGAGAACTCGTCGGCGAACGGGTCCTCGCCCTCCTTCGCCTCGAGGCCCTTCTTGATGTCGTCGGCGTCGAGGTCCTCGTATGCGTCGAGCTGGAGCTCGAAGCCCTCGCGCGCGTCGTCCGGGATGTCCTCGGGCGTGCCGACGTCCGCGGCCTTCTCCGCCGCCTTCTTGAAGATGTCCTCGAGCTTGTCGTAGTCCTTGTCCTGGTAGGCCGCCATGAACTCCTTGCCGAGGGTGTCGGCCGCGGTGTTGCAGAAGTCGTCGACGGACGCGTCGCTCGGTGCTCCGCCGCCGCAGGCCGCGAGTGAGAGGGCGAGCAGGACGGTGGCGCCGGCGGTGGCCAGCGGGCGCTTCATGAGAGTCATCGGTTTCCCTTCCTGGGATGCTTCAGCCGCCGAGCTGGTCGGCGCAGGTGTCCTGGAGGTAGTCGGAGAACTTGTCGACGTCCTTCTCGTCGTCCTTGGAGACGCCGGGGATGGAGTCGTCGCCGTCCTCGTCGCCGAAGGACTTCTTCGCCTCGTCGTAGTCGAGGTCGGTGATCGTGTCGACCATGACCTCGAAGCCGTTGCGCTCGGTGTCGCCGATGTCCTCCGGCGTGCCGATGTCGCCGAGGTCGCCGTAGGCCTTCTGGAGCTTCTTCCACTCGTCCTCGGTGGGCTCCTCGCCCTCGACGGCGCTGGTGGCGGTGATGACGTCACCGAAGCCGCCGCAGAACTCCTTCTCCGACGCGTCGGTCGGGTAGCTGCTGCCACCGCAGGCGGTCAGCGTCAGGCCCAGCAGCACGGCCGCGCCGGCGGCAGCCAGCGGGCGCTTGATCGGGGTCATGTCGTTTCCTTTCCTAGGGAGCCGGGACGCCCCGGCCGCACCTGCGAGCAGGGCACGACCGAGCGGGCGACCACGCGGCCACCCTGCCCCCACCGGGTCAGACTATTCACAGCGACGGCGAACGGCAGGTTGCCGATCCGTGACCGGCGCGGTGCGCGGAGCGCCTCAGCGCTGCCAGAACGCCGCCGTCGGGACCTCGAGCAGGTCGCCCAGCACCGCGAGGTACGACGCCCGCGTGATCTCGCGCACGCCGAGGCTCGCCAGGTGCCGGGTGGCCCACTGGACGTCGATCAGCCGGTTGCCGGCAGCGCCGTCGGCGTCGGAGCGGAGACCCTCGACGAGGCCGGCCAGCGCCACCTTCGACGCGTCGGTGACGTGGTGGAACATCGACTCGCCGGCGAACAGCCCGCCGATCGCGACGCCGTACAGACCGCCGACCAGGCGGCCGTCCTGCCAGGTCTCCACCGAGTGCGCCCACCCCAGCCGGTGCAGGTCGCCGTACGCACGAGCGATCCGGGCGTCGATCCACCCGTGCGGTCGGCGCGGGTCGGCGCAGGCGGCGACGACCTCGTCGAAGGCGGAGTCGACCCGCACCTCGAACCGCCGTGTCGAGCGGCGCAGCGAGCGGGAGACGCGGAGCTCGTCGAGGTGCAGCACGCCGCGGTACGCCGGGCTCCACCAGCCGATCCCGCGGCCCTCGGGCATCGGGAACAGTCCGTGCCGGTACGCCGCCAGCAGGGTGCCCGGCGCCAGGTCGGCGCCCACCGCCACGAGGTCGCTGCCGTCGTGGGTGCCCTCCCCCTCATCGACCTCGTCGCCGTCCTCGTCACCGTCGTCCGGGTCGTCCAGCACCGGCAGCGCCGCCAGGTCGGCGCGGCTCGGGAAGACCCACGGGCTGGGCTCGGGCTCGACAGGCACCCGCTGATCCTAGGAGGGGCGCGTGGCGCGGTGGCTAGGCTCGGGACATGGCGTCGCTCAAGAAGGGTCTGGCACTGCGCACCGCCCAGCAGCTCGCCCCGAGGGTCACCCAGCTGGCCCCGGGGCTGACGCAGTCGTTCGTGCGCGAGGCCCTGCACCGCGCCCTCGTGGGCGTCGGCCCGTTGCCGCCGGCGGCGCAGGCCGCGCGGGCCCAGCTCGAGGAGCAGCACGGCGACGTCGACAAGGCGGTGCGGGAGCTGATCGAGAACCACGTCGCGTACGCCGGCGTGGAGGGCCTGGCGACCAACCTGGGCGGCCTGATCACCGCTGCGATCGTGGCGCCGGCGAGCATCACCGGGCTCGCGATCATCCAGTGCCGGATGGTGGCGGGCATCGCCCACCTCCGCGGCTACGACCTCGACGACCCGCGGGTGCGCAACGCGATCCTGGTCTGCATCCTGGGCGAGGACACCGTGCGGACCATGGTGAAGCGACACCAGCTGCCCGCCCCACCGATGGCGATCGCGACGGCGCCGCAGCACGATCCAACCCTCGACCGCACCGTCTCGACCGTGTTGGCCGGCGAGCTGATCGGCCGGGTCATCGGCAAGCGGATGGTCACCACCGTCGGCAAGCGGGTGCCGCTCGTCGGCGGCGCCGTCGGCGCGGTCGCCGACGGCTGGAGCACCTACCGCATCGGGCGCTACGCCGGCCGTGAGTTCCGGTCGTTGCGGCAGGGCGTCTGACTCTCGTCGGGCGTGGTTTCATCACGTTATGTAGCCGAACCCTCGCTTCTGTAGCGGAGCTCGGCATGGGAAGCACCGGCCGGCCTACATAACGTGATGAAACCGCAGCCAGCGCGAGCACCCACCCCGGCCGCTATCCAGGAGTGCGGTTGCGCGCCTTGCGGTAGACCTCGAGCGCCTGGCGACCCTTGCCGCTGTGCTCGAGCTTGTGCACGGTCCACTCCATCGACCTCATCAGCCGGGGGGTGCGGGCCCGGACCAGCTCGCGACGGGCGACCTCGAGCTTGCGGCGCAGTCGCTCGTTCTCGGCATGCGCCTCGGCGTTGTCGAGCAGCAGCGCCTTGATCGCGTCGACGGCGGCCGCGGCGACCTGTCGCTCCGGCGGGTGGTCGGGGTCGACCCACTTCCCGGTCGGCGCGGGCGCGCCCCGGAGGTCCGCGAGGTCACCGACGACGTCGTACCCGCGGCGGGACAGCTCGGCGATCCAGCTCTCGGTCAGCTCGTTGACCCACGGGTACTGGTCGGGCGGCAGCCCGAGCCGCGCCGACTTGGTGCGCTTGGAGAGCGTGCGGTGGGCGAGCAGCTCGCGCACCAGCGGCCGGTAGTGCTGCGGGGGCAGGTCGCGGGCGGCCACCCGGTTGATCCTGCGGATCAGCGCCGACTCGGGTACGCCGAGGCTCGGGTTGGCGCGCTGGGTGGTCAGCTTGAGGTCGAGCTCGCCGAGCTCGAACGCCGCGCTGAACCGCTCCCACAGCAGGTCCGGCGAGCCACCCGACGGCGGCACGGTGACCAGGTGGACCCGCTCCGGCGGCAGATCCGCGCCCCAGCGGTCCAGGATGTCGGGGATCTCCTGCACGCCCCAGAACCAGGCGCCGACCCGGTGCGCCCGCTCCGGGTCGTGGATCAGCTCGAGGAAGCGGCCGTACCCGAAACGCGCCCGGTGCTTGACGTTCTCCTGCCACTCGGCCGGGATCTGGCGGACCAGGTCGCGCACCGAGAGGAACAGGTGGACCTCGGTGCCCCCGTCGCTGGTGTCGCCGCCGGGCCGATGCCCGAGTGAGGCGAGGGCACGCGCGACCTGGCTGCGCGAGGCGGAGGCGAGGATCTCGTGGCTGATGATCGAGGTGCCCTCGTGGGCGCGGACCTCGGCGGACAGCTTGTCCCAGGCGCCGACCGCCTGCGCCTCGAGCCCGCCCCAGCGCAGCCGCATCAGGTCGAGCGCGGCGAGGAAGTGGGCGTCGAAGCGGTCGGCCGGATAGCTGACGTCCTGCTTGAGCAGCCGCCCGCGGTTCTTGTAGAGGACGTCCTGCAGGTACGACGTCCCGGTCTTGGGCGTGCCGACGTGCAGGAGGACCCGCCTGCTCACCGGCGTCCTCGCAGCGTCGTGCGGCGGATGCGCAGCGGGCGGGGAGCGCAGCGACCGACGTCGAGGAGCGCAGCGGGGGAGGCGCGGAACTCGGTGGGGTGGTTCACGCTTCCTCCTTGGGCTTCGCACTGCCGCGCGTGGTCACGGGGTCGAGGAGCAGGCCCAGCGCCAACGCCAGCACCTCGGCGTCGACCGGCACCACCGGGCCCGACTGCTCGGAGCCGAGCGGTCGCGGCAGCAGCTGGTCGAGATCGCCGAGCACAGGGTAGCGAGCGGCGGCGAGATCGTGCCGGGTGCGCTCGGCCTGCGTCCGCAGCCATCCGTCCCACCGCGGGGGGAGACTCGGCGGCGGTCCGCCGAGGCCCTCGAGACGCTCGCCGAGGGTCTCACGGAGCAGCCGCGGCCGGTCCTCCGACGGCACGAGCAGCCCCAGCGGCTCACCCACGCGGCGCACCAGGTCGACGGCATGGGCCCCGAGTCGCGGCGGCGCGCCGAGGCGGGGGACGCCGAGCTCCTCGGCCAGCAGCTGGTCGTCGAGCACGACCCGGACCCGCTCGACGCCGTACTTGTAGGCGGCCGAGCGCGCCATCCGCGCGACGTCCGCGCGCGGCGGGAGGTTGCCGGCGCCGGCGTTGGCGCGCACGAAGCCGCGCCACGTCGCGCCGCCCTGGTCGAAGCAGCGGGCGGCCCAGGCCTGGACGAGGACGGTCTCGAGGTCGTCGGCGAGGAGGTACGCCGTGGGCCGGCGCCCGCCCGGACGGTGGCCCCGCGCGGTGAGGTCGGCGCGGACGGCGTCGGCGCGCCAGGGCATGCCGACGACGACGAACGAGCGGACCCACGGCCGGCGGACGGAACGGACCCGCTCGAGGAGGCCCGGCTCCGGATCGGGGACGGCGGCGGCGACCGCGACGTCGTCGGCGACCAGGGCGCTGGCGACGCGCAGCAGCTCGTCGTCGGTCAGGGCGTCGGGGTCGACGGGCCGGGGCCCGAACTGTCCGGACGCTCCGAGCTGCCCGGCCGGCCCGGGCTCGTCGACACCGACCAGGGCCAGCTCGCTGCGGCCGCGGCCGGAGACGCCGGCGCCGAGGACCCGGTCCGCGATGGCAGCGGGGACGGTGCGTCCGGCCGCGGCGGCGTACAGGTTGAGTCGGCGCAGCAGGGCCAGCTGCTGGGCGCCGGGCAGCTCATCGCCCAGCGCCTCGCCCTCGCCGGCGGTGCCGTCGGCCGGCCACTCCAGCCACGGTGTGGTCGATCCGGCCCGCAACGCGGCCACCCAGCCCCAGGCGCGTCGACGACTCATGGCCCAACGTTAAGGGGACGTCAGGAATCCACCGCACCGACCCCCAGCGCCCGCACGACCGCGGACGGGCTGGGGCGGCCGAGCCGGCCGGCCATCCAGACGCTGGTGGCGACGACCGCGTCGAGGTCGACGCCGTGCTCGATGCCGAGGCCGGTCAGGAACCAGACCAGGTCCTCGGTGGCGAGGTTGCCGGTGGCGCTCTTGGCGTACGGGCAGCCGCCGAGGCCGCCCGCGGAGGCGTCGTACGTCGTGACGCCGGACTGGAGCCCCGCGTGGACGTTGGTGAGCGCCTGCCCGTAGGTGTCGTGGAAGTGGAGCGCCAGCCGCTCCGGACCGACGCCGGCGGCACCGAAGGCCGCCACGAGCGCCTTCACCTGGCCGGCGGTCGCGACGCCGATGGTGTCGCCGAGGCTGAGCTCGCCGACGCCGAGGTCGAGGAGCCGCTTGCCGACGGCGACGACCTGCTCGACGGGGACGGCACCCTCCCACGGGTCGCCGAAACACATGGAGACGTAGCCGCGTACGTCCATCCCGGCCGCCAGCGCGGCCGTGACGGTCGGCTCGAACATCTCGAACTGAGACTCCAGCGTGCGGTTGAGGTTCTTCTCGGCGAAGGTCTCGGTGGCCGAGGCGAAGACCGCGACATGGCGCAGACCGAGCTCGACGGCGCGGTCGAGGCCGCGCTGGTTGGGCACCAGGACGGGCAACCGGCGGGCGGCGTCGCCGAGATCGACGGTCAGACCGGTCATCAGCTCGGCCGCGTCGGCGAGCTGGGGCACCCACCGCGGGTGCACGAAGCTGGTCGCCTCGACGATCGGCAGACCGGCGTCGAGCAGCCGCTTCACGAAGGTCGCCTTGACCTCGGTCGGGACGACGGACTTCTCGTTCTGCAGGCCGTCGCGCGCGCCGACCTCGTAGATGGTGACCTTGGTCGGCAGGCCCGGCTCGGGCACCACCATGGGCAAGCCGCTCATCGGCCCTCCTCCTCCGCCTCGACCACGAACAGCGTGGCTCCGAGCGCCACCTGCTGGCCGGTGCTCGCGCCGACCGTGGCGACCGTGCCGGCGTACGGTGCCTTGAGGGCCAGCTCCATCTTCATCGCCTCCACGACGCCCAGCACGTCGCCCTCGGCGACCCGGTCGCCGACCGCGACGCGGACGTCGAGGACGGTGCCCGGCATCGGCGCGGCGATGGTGCCGTCGCCCGCCGCGGCGCCGTGCTCGGCACTGGCGTCGAGGCGGTGGAAGACGTAGCGCTGGCCCTGGTGGGCGAGCTCGACGTGGTGGGCCGAGACACGTGACGTCATACGTTCCGTGGGCTTGAGCCCACGGAACGAATGACGTTGCGCGGGGGACACCTTCACCGTGCCGTCGGCGAACTCCACGACCGCCGGCGCCGCGGGGGCGCCCATCCGGAAGCCGTCACCGGCGAACGGCCCGCTCGCCGCGGAGGTGGCCTCGAGCCAGAGCCGGGCGGCCACGGCGCGGGCGGGCGCCGGGTCGGGTGCCGGGACCTCGTGGCGGTCCAGCCACGCGGTGTCGATGCCGCCCGGGACGGCGAACTCGTCGCCCGCCGCCAGCACCCGCAGGAAGCCGGTGTTCGTGGTCAGCCCGAGGATCACGGTGTCGTCGAGTGCGGCGACCAGCGCCCGACGGGCGGCCTCGCGGGTCGGCCCGGAGACGATCACCTTGCCGAGCATCGGGTCGTACGACGTGCTCACGACCTGGCCGGACTCGAGCGCGTGGTCGACCCGCGCGGCCTCGGGCCAGGAGACGACGGTCGCCGTACCGGCCTGCGGAAGGAAGCCCCCGAAGGCGTCCTCGGCGTAGATCCGCGCCTCGATCGCGTGGTCGCAGAACCGCAGCCCGGCCTGGTCGAACGGCAGCGGCTCCCCCGCGGCGACGGCGATCTGGAGCGCGACGAGGTCGGTCCCGCTGTGGATCTCGGTGACCGGGTGCTCGACCTGGAGCCGGGTGTTCATCTCCAGGAAGTAGAAGTCGTCGGTCGAGGCGTCGAGCAGGAACTCGATCGTCCCGGCGTTGCTGTAGGAGACCGCGGCTGAAAGCGCGACGGCCGAGTCATGGATGCGGGCACGCAGCTCGTCGGCCAGGGCCGGCGCGGGCGCCTCCTCGATGACCTTCTGGTGACGACGCTGGACCGAGCACTCGCGGGTGCCGAGGTGGACCACGTGGCCGTGCTCGTCGCCGAGCACCTGCACCTCGATGTGGCGACCGCGCTCGACGTACTTCTCGATGAGCATGGTGTCGTCCCCGAACGCGCTGGCGGCCTCGCGCTTCGCCGCGGCGATGGCGGCCTCGAGCTCGTCGGCGGAGCGGACGACGCGCATGCCCTTGCCGCCGCCGCCGGCGGCGGCCTTGACCAGCACGGGATACCGGAACGTGGCCGGGTCGTCCGTCAACTCGTACGACGGCACGACCGGCACGCCCGCTGCGACGGCGAGGTCGCGGGCGGCGTCCTTGCGGCCCATCTGCTCGATGACCGTCGGCGACGGACCGACCCACGCGATGCCGGCGCCGGTGACCGCGCGGGCGAACCCGGCGTTCTCGGACAGGAAGCCGTAGCCGGGGTGGATCGCGTCGGCACCGGCTTCCTTGGCCGCCGCGAGGACGGCGTCGGCGTCGAGATAGCTCGGCACCCGGATCGCGACGTCGGCGTCGCGGACGTGCAGTGCGGTCGCGTCGACCTCGGTGTGGACCGCGACCGTGCGGATGCCGAGGTCCTTGCAGGTGCGGAAGACGCGGCGGGCGATCTCGCCGCGGTTGGCGACGAGGAGGGTCTTGATCTCCACGGTGATCACATCCTGAAGATGCCGTAGTTGGGAGCGGGCGTCGGCACGGCCGTCGTGACCTCGAGCGCCATGCCGAGGATGCGGCGGGTGTCGGCGGGATCGATGACGCCGTCGTCCCACAGCCGTGCGGAGGCGTAGTACGGCGAGCCCTGGGTCTCGTACTGCTCCTTGATCGGCCGCTTGAACTCCTCCACGTCGGGGTCGTTCTCCCGGCCGGCGACGGTCGCGAGCACACCGGCCGCCTGGTCGCCGCCCATCACGGAGATCCGGGCGTTGGGCCACATCCACAGGAAGCGGGGGTCGTAGGCACGCCCGCACATGCCGTAGTTGCCCGCGCCGAAGGAGCCGCCGATGACGACGGTCAGCTTCGGCACGACCGAGCAGGCCACCGCGGTGACCAGCTTGGCGCCGTCGCGGGCGATGCCACGGTTCTCGTACTCGCGCCCGACCATGAAGCCGGAGATGTTCTGCAGGAACAGCAGGGGGATGCCGCGCTGGTTGCACAGCTCCACGAAGTGGGCGCCCTTGAGCGCGCTCTCGGAGAAGAGGATGCCGTTGTTGGCGACGATGCCCACCGGGTGGCCGTGGATCCGGGCGAAGCCGCAGACCAGCGTCTCGCCGTACAGCTGCTTGAACTCCTGCAGCCGGCTGCCGTCGACCAGGCGCCGGATCACGTCGCGGACGTCGTACGGCGTGCGGGTGCTCGTCGGCACGACGTCGTAGATCGACTCGGGCGGCTCTAGGGGATCGTCGACTGGCGCGTCAGAAAAGTTGCGGTTTGGGACCAAACCGTGCAATTCCGGGCCCCCAGCATGCGGTTTCTGCCCAATCGGGAGGGTGTCGACGATGCCGCGCAGGATGCGGAGGGCATGGGCATCGTCGTCGGCGAGGTGGTCGACGACGCCGGACTTGCGGGCGTGGACGTCGCCGCCGCCGAGGTCCTCGGCGCTGACGACCTCACCGGTCGCGGCCTTCACCAGCGGAGGGCCGCCGAGGAAGATCGTGCCCTGGTTCCTGACGATCACCGTCTCGTCGGACATGGCGGGGACGTAGGCGCCGCCGGCGGTGCACGAGCCCATCACGGCGGCCAGCTGCGGGATACCACGCGCGGACATGTTGGCCTGGTTGAAGAAGATCCGGCCGAAGTGCTCCTTGTCGGGGAACACCTCGTCCTGCATCGGCAGGAAAGCGCCGCCGGAGTCGACGAGGTAGACGCACGGGAGCCGGTTCTCCGCCGCGACGGTCTGCGCCCGCAGGTGCTTCTTGACCGTCATCGGGTAGTAGGTGCCGCCCTTCACGGTCGCGTCGTTGGCGACGACCATGACGTTGCGTCCCTCGACGCGGCCGATGCCGGCGACGACGCCGGCCGCCGGGACGGCGTAGTCCTGGTCGGGACCGCCCGGCTTGGCGTACATTCCGTACGCCGCCAGCGGCGCCAGCTCCAGGAACGGGCTGCCGGGGTCGAGCAGGCCGTCGACCCGGTCGCGCGCGAGCAGCTTGCCCCGGTCGGTGTGCTTGGTGCGGGCCGCCTCGCTGCCGCCCTGGCGCACGCGGGCGAGCCGCTCGCGCAGGTCGGCGGCAAGGTCGCGGAGGGTGGGCTCGGGAGTCTCGGACACAGGGACAGGTTAATGATCATTAACCTGTCCCGCAATCCCCGGTCTCAGCGGAGCCTGAGCAGCGCCCCGGGGCCGAACAACGGGCCCGCCACGTAGACGTGGTCGCTCACGTCGACCCCGCCCGGGTTCATCAGCCGGCCGGCGGCGAGCTCGCGCACCCGGTGCTTCGTGCCGCGGGGGCGGATCAGGAACAGGCCGCCCTCCTGCGCACCGGGCAGACCCATCTCGAAGGCGAACCAGCTCTTCTTCGACAGCTCCAGGGCGTAGATCCCCTTCGGGCCGGCGGCGAGGTCGGTGATCGAGGTGAACCCGTCGGCGTGCCTCTTGCAGGCGCCCTTGCGCGGGTGCTCCGGATCGCAGGTCGCGTTCTTCGAGCCCGGCTTGATGCGCCACACCTGCGACGTGCCGGGGGTGGCCGGGAAGCCGCGCAGCTCGCCGACGTACCAGTAGCCGTCGGCGCCCACCGTCACCGACGTGGCGACGGGCTCGGAGACGATCGGGGTGCCGGCGGGCGGCAGCGGGCCGCCCATCTCCGGAGGTACGTCGGGCAGCCCCGCCGGGACCGGCACGGTGCGCGGCATCAGCCGCGCCACCGTCTTGATCTTCCCGGTGCGTGGCCAGACCCGGAGCAGGTCGTTGCCGGCCGCGTCGGAGACCAGCACCGTGCCGTCATCGAGCGCGACCACGCCGAACGGGTTGCTGTCGGTCGGGAACTGCTCCTGGTCCCACGGGTCGGGGTCGGTCTTCTGGTAGGCACCGATGTCGACCACCGGCCGGGGCGCGGGCCAGCCGCGCTTCCACTTGAACAGCGTCGTCGCGGGCGCCGGCGCCGCCGCGCCGCGCAGCACCGACGGGCGCTGCTCCGGCGGCGGGCCGGAGGCGCCGGTCAGCAGGTAGATCGAGCCGCGCGGGCCCTTCGCGATCGCCGGCGGGAAGTCCGTGGGGAGATTGCTGAGAGGCACGACCCGCGCCGGCTTGTGCGCACGCTCAACGACGAGGCTGACGTTGCCGCCGGTCTCCGTGACGAGCGTCCGGCCGTCGCCGAGCGCGTCGACGCCGCGGGGGCCCATGAGGGGTGCGACCGTCTTGGGAGCGGCCCGTCCGCCGCCCGTGTGACCGCCGTGGTCGCCCGCCACCGCCGGGGCTCCGGTCGCCGCGAGCGCGAGCGCCGCCACCGCCGTACCGATCCTGATCGCTGCCTTGCCCATGCTCTGCTCCTCGGGTCGTGGGCGCGTATCGCACCGTCACCCTGCCTAGCAGCGGCGCGTCGGGCACGTCATGCCCCATCGTGGGGACGTCCCGGATCGCGTGGCCTAACCTTCGGGGGTGACCGAGCCGACCCGCCGCGAGCAGATCCTGGCCACCGCCGCCGAGCTGTTCGCCGCGCGCGGGTTCCACGGGGTCTCGGTCGCCGACCTCGGTGCCGCCTGCGGCATCTCCGGACCCGCGCTCTACAAGCACTTCGCGTCGAAGCAGGCGATGCTCGCCGAGATGCTGACCTCGATCAGCGAGCGGCTCCTCGAGGTCGGTCGCGAGCGCGTCGCCGCGGGCGGCGGCGAGCCCACCGCCGCCCTGCGCGGGCTGGTCGACTGGCACGTCGAGTTCGCCCTCGGCCACCGTCCGCTCATCATCGTCCAGGACCGCGACTGGGAGTCGCTGCCCGAGGACGCCCGCGCCCAGGTCCGCCGGCTGCAGCGCGCGTACGTCGACCTCTGGGCCGATCAGCTCCGCGCCCTGCGCCCCGACCTCGACAAGGCGCGCGCCCACGCCGCCGCCCAGGCCGCCTTCGGCCTCCTCAACTCCACCCCCCGCGCCGGCCACGGCATCCCCGACGCCGCATTGCGGGAGCTGCTGGGGTCGATGGCGCTGGCGGCGCTCGGGGTCGATGTGGCGGTTCAACTACCGAATTTGTCGTGACCCGGCTGGCGGGTTCAAGGGGTCGAAGCAACGTGACCTTGGAGGAGCGTTGCGATGAGACCGTTGTCAGGGCGGGGTTCGTGTCGATCGTGGGAGCAGTGGGACCAGTTCTTCGAGCTGGTGTGC
>NZ_JAVFWN010000021.1 GCF_030929495.1 Nocardioides sp. LHD-245
CCGCCATCGGCGGGAGCCGGCCGTCCGTGTCGTCCGGGGGTGGTCAGATCTCGCTCGGCCCCCGGTGCCGGGGGTCGACGTGGAGACGGTCCCGGTCGGGGTCGGCGGGCTCGCCGGGCGGGGTGTGGTCGGTTCGGTCGGCCGTGGGATCGACGCGCTCGGGGTCGTGCGCGACGTCCTCGTTGCGCCGACGGTCGGCGACGAACGCCCAGACCAGGCCCAGGACGATGAACGCGGCGATGACCACGCCGAGGATCAGCCAGGCGGGTGAGATGTCCATGGCAGGGCAGTACCCGCCGACCGCCTCCGCAGTCGGGCCGCGCGGGCGGCGACCGTGCCGACAGCCTCGATCGGGCGGCGACACACCCCCTGCCGATCTTGACTGATTCAAGAAAGATGGCATGCTGGAGTCATGTCCGTGCCCGACTTCCAGCAGCAGCTGCGAGAGGTCGCGCTCCGGGTCACGCGGCCCCGGCTCGCGGTCCTGGAGGCGGTGCACGCGCACCCCCACGCGGACACGGAGTCGATCATCGCGTCCGCGCGCGCGCTGCTGCCCGAGGTGTCCCACCAGGCGGTGTACGACTCGCTGCACACGCTCACCGACGCCGGTCTCGTGCGCAGCATCAAGCCCGCCGGATCCGTCGCGCGCTACGAGACGCGCACCGGCGACAACCACCACCACGTGGTCTGCCGCTCCTGCGGTGAGATCGCCGACGTGGACTGCGCGGTCGGCCACGTGCCGTGCCTGACCGCCTCCGACTCCCACGGCTTCGTGATCGACGAGGCCGAGGTCATCTATTGGGGCCTCTGCCCCGACTGCACATCCCGCCCCCAGTAGGTACGACAGGTCCCCGGAAAGGTTCCCGAATGCCCGACAACAACCAGCACACAGAGCCCCTCGTCACGGAGGAGCCGCAGGACGCGCAGCAGGCGGCCGGCAAGTGCCCGGTCATGCATGGTCTGCCCCACCCTACCCAGGGCTCCGCCAACCAGCAGTGGTGGCCCAACAGGCTCAACCTGAAGATCCTGGCGAAGAACCCGGCCGTGGCCGACCCGTTCGGCGCCGACTTCGACTACAAGGCCGCCTTCCTGGCGCTCGACCTCGACGAGGTCAAGGCCGACGTCAAGGCCGTGCTCACCGACTCCAAGGACTTCTGGCCGGCCGACTTCGGCCACTACGGCCCGCTCTTCGTGCGGATGGCGTGGCACGCCGCCGGCACCTACCGCGCCACCGACGGCCGGGGCGGCGCCGGACACGGTCAGCAGCGCTTCGCGCCGACCAACTCCTGGCCCGACAACGGCAACCTCGACAAGGCCCGCCGCCTGCTGTGGCCGGTCAAGAAGAAGTACGGCAAGTCCCTCTCGTGGGGCGACCTGATGATCCTCGCCGGCAATGTCGCCCAGGAGGACATGGGCTTCCCGATCTTCGGCTTCGGCGGCGGCCGCTCCGACGTGTGGGAGCCGGACGACGACATCTACTGGGGCCCCGAGGCGGAGTGGCTCGAGGACGAGCGCTACACCGGTGAGCGCGACCTCGAGGACCCGCTCGCCGCGGTCCAGATGGGCCTGATCTACGTCAACCCCGAGGGCCCCAACGGCAACCCGGACCCGGTGGCGTCGGCCGTCGACATCAAGGAGACCTTCGGTCGGATGGGCATGACGGTCGAGGAGACCGTGGCGCTCATCGCCGGTGGCCACACCTTCGGCAAGACCCACGGCAACGGACCGGCCGAGGCCGTCGGCCCCGAGCCGGAGGCCGCCCCGATCGAGGAGCAGGGCCTGGGCTGGAAGTCCTCGCACGCCTCGGGCAAGGGCATCGACGCCATCACCTCCGGCCTCGAGGTCACCTGGACCTACCACCCGACCCGCTGGGACAACGAGTTCTTCCACATCCTCTTCGGCTACGAGTGGGAGCTCTTCAACTCGCCCGCCGGCGCGCAGCAGTGGCGCCCCAAGAACAACGGCGGCGCCGACCTGGTGCCCGAGTCGTTCGGTGACGGGAAGCGTGAGCCGCGCATGCTGACCTCCGACATCGCCTTGCGCGAGGACCCGGAGATGCGCGAGATCTCCCTGCGCTTCAAGGACGACCAGGACGCCTTCACCGACGCCTACGCCCGCGCGTGGTTCAAGCTGACCCACCGTGACATGGGCCCGAAGTCGCGCTACCTCGGCGCCGACGTCCCGGCCGAGGACTTCGTCTGGCAGGACCCGATTCCCGCCGGCACCGCGCTCACCGACGCCCAGGTCACCGGGCTCAAGAACGCGATCGCCGAGGCCGGCCTGTCCGTGTCGCAACTCGTCTCGACGGCGTGGGCCTCCGCGTCGACGTACCGCAGCTCCGACAAGCGGGGTGGTGCCAACGGCGCCCGCATCGCGCTGGAGCCGCAGCGGTCCTGGGCGGTCAACCGCCCGGCCGAGCTCGCGCCGATCCTGGCGACCCTGCAGGAGATCGCGACCGCCCACGGTGCCTCGCTGGCCGACACGATCGTGATCGCCGGCTCCGTGGGTGTCGAGCAGGCCGCCGCCGCGGCGGGCGTGAACGTCACGGTCACCACCACCACGGGGCGTGGCGACGCCACGCAGGAGCAGACCGACGTCGAGTCGTTCGGCTACCTCGAGCCCAAGGCCGACGGCTTCCGCAACTACCTGCCGAAGTCGAGCAAGTACCCCAGCGAGTTCGCGCTCGTCGACCGCGCCAACCTGCTGGGCCTCAGCGCGCCGGAGCTCACCGTCCTCATCGGCGGCCTCCGCGTGCTCGGCACCAACTGGGACGGCTCGGACCTGGGTGTCCTCACCGACCGCGTGGGCGAGCTGACGAACGACTTCTTCGTCAACCTGCTCGAGCTCGATACGACGTGGACCGCCGTCGACTCCTCGGAGGAGGTCTTCCGCGGCGCCGCCGAGGACGGCCGCACCTGGACCGGCAGCCGCAACGACCTGGTGTTCGGCTCGAACTCCGAGCTGCGTGCCCTCGCCGAGGTCTACGCCAGCGACGACGCCAAGGAGAAGTTCGTCCGCGACTTCGTCGCCGCCTGGACCAAGGTCATGGACGCCGACCGCTGGGACCTGCGCTGACCGTGTGACCCCCTGACCGGAGGCCGCCCCGTGCCGGGGCGGCCTCCGTGTCTTTTCGCCGTTCGACCGGCAGGATGGGTGCATGAGCGAGGCTCCGGACAACAGCGGCATCACCTACGTCCACGTCCCCGAGAGGCGCCGCTACGCGATCCGCGACGGCGAGACGCTCGCGGGCTTCACGCAGTACCGGCTGCCCGACGGCGTGCACGTCGACTTCGTGCACACCGAGGTCGACGACGCGTACGCCGGCCGCGGACTCGCCGGCGAGCTGGTGACCATGGCGTTGGCCGACGTCCGGGCGCAGGGCAAGCGGATCATCGCGCACTGCCCCTATGTCGCGAAGTGGCTCACCAAGCACCCCGAGTACGACGACATCAACGACCCGGTGGCATGAACCACCCCGCGACCGCTCCGCTCTTCCTCGACAAGGCCGTCCCCGCCGCGTACGCCGCCGCGACCGACCTCGCCCGCGAGGCCGGCATCGCGGCCGAGTCCGCCGGCCTCGACCGGCTCCTCGTCGAGCTGGTCAACCTGCGGGTCTCGCAGCTCAACGGCTGTGCCTTCTGCATCGACCTGCACCAGCGGCGCGCCGTGCGGGCGGGGGAGTCGGAGCGACGGCTCGCCCTGCTGCCGGCATGGTCGGAGACCGGCCTGTTCACCGTGCAGGAGCGGGCCGCGCTCGCCCTGGCGGAGTCGGTCACCCTGCTGCCCGACCCGGAGCAGCGCCGTCGTACCGAGGGGGAGAGCCGCACGGTGCTCGGCGACGACGCCTTCGCCGCGGTCGCCTGGGTGGCGCTCACGATGAACACCTTCAACCGGATCTCGATGACCAGCCATCACCCGGTCAGGTAGCGGAGCACCCCCACCACCGCGCCGGCCGCGATGAACCAGGCGCTGTTGAGCCGGGTCCGCCACAACAGGACCAGCGTGCCGGCCGCCAGGACGACGGTGAGGACGTCGACCAGGCCGGTGCGACCCAGCTGGAGGGCCACGCCCGCCATCAGCGCCAGGGCGGTGGCGTTGAGCCCGTCGAGCAGCGCCGCCGTCCAGGCGCGCGAGCGCAGCCAGTCGGTCAGCCGGGTGAGCAGGCCGACGAACACGAACGACGGCAGGAAGATCGCGACGGTCGCGACCACCGCACCGGGCAGGCCCGCGACGAGGTACCCGAGGAAGGTCGCGGTGGTGAACACCGGTCCCGGCGTGACCTGGCCGATCGACACCGCGTCGAGGAGCTGCTGCTGGGTGACCCAGCCGAGGCGGTCGACGAAGTCGCCCTCCAGGAACGCGATGAGCACGTACCCGCTGCCGTAGAGGACCGCCCCGATCTTGAGCATCGTCCAGAACAGCTCGGGCAGGCGGCCGTCAGGAGGCGCCGCCAGGGCGAGGAGGGGGAGGCCGAGCAACGCGTGGTCGCCACGGCGCGCGAGGGCGCGGACGGCGTGCGCCAGGGCGGCGACAACCGCGCCGCCGAAGAGGACGGCGAGCTCCGGCGTGCCCAGCAGGTACGCCGCCAGCGCGACTCCGGCGAGCAGCGCCAGCCAGCGGGAGGCGAGGACCGTCCGGGCCAGGCCGACCAGCGCCCAGACCACGATCGCGACGACGACCGGCACCACGCCGTACAGGACGGACCCGATGGCGGGCGTGTCGCCGTACTCCACGTAGGCCCAGGCCAGCACGCCCACCATCAGTGCCGCGGGCAGGATGAAGCAGACACCCGCCGTCACGAGACCGCGCCAGCGGGCCCGGTCATGGCCGAGGTGGATGGCGAGCTCGGTGGAGTTGGGCCCGGGAATCAGGTTCGTCGCGCCCATCAGGTCCGCGAAGCGCTGGTCGCTCACCCAGCCGCGGCGGCGGACCAGCTCCTCGCGCATCAGCGCGATGTGGGCTGCGGGACCGCCGAAGGCGATCAGTCCGAGACGCAGGAAGACGGCCGCCACCTCCCGCGGCGATCCTGCCGGCCGTGGGTCCATGCGGCTCATCATGCCGGTCCCGATCGGGCCCCGCGCACGTGGCGTCCCGCCTTCACCGGCGCGTCACCGACGGGTCGGGCGGCGTTCACCGCGCTCTGGTCGCCTACCACCATGACCTCTGTGCGTCCCGAGAACCGGCCGTTGCTCGCCCTTGCTGCCGAGGGCACTCGGCACGGCTCGCGCTCCCACATGACCTGCTTCTTCCGGTGCGGGAACGCATGTGACCAGCCGGAGCCCAACCCGACCGACCACGTCCACATCCGGGACGAGATCGCGAAGGCCGTCGGCCGCCGCAGCTTCCTGCGTGGCGGCACCATCACCGCCGGTGCGCTCGTCGTCGGCGGTGTCGTCCAGTCCGGCGGCCTCGCGGCCGCGGCGACCCAGGCGCCCCGCCGGCCGGGCGCGCCGACCGGGCACGGCGCGCTCCGCCAGGCCGCCTTCGCTCCCGTCGAGCCCAACAAGCGCGACGCCTTCGTCACCGCGAAGGGCTTCGACCACGATGTCGTCATCCGGTGGGGCGACCCGGTGGTCAAGGGTGCCCCGGAGTTCGACGCGCACACCCAGTCGGTCGCCTCCGCGCGCCGGCAGTTCGGCTACAACTGCGACTACGTCGGCCTCCTGCCCCTGGACGAGGACGAGGCGCTGCTGGTGGTCAACCACGAGTACACCGACGAGAACCTCATGTTCCCGACGGGTGCCTACTCCGCCGACGACATCAAGCGGATCGCGATCGCCAGCCACGGCATGTCGGTCGTCAAGCTGCGCCGCCACAAGCCGGCCGGCTCCTGGAAGCGCGCCGGCCTCGGCCACTCGCGGCAGAACCGCCGTCTCCACGACGCCACGGTCTTCGAGCTCACCGGCCCGGTCGCCGGCGACGCGCGCATGCGCACCAGCGCCGACCCGACGGGTCGGAACGTTCTCGGCACCCTGAACAACTGCGCCGGCGGCACCACGCCGTGGGGCACGGTCCTCTCCGGCGAGGAGAACTTCAACCAGTACTTCGACAAGGGCACGGGGCTCGATCCCCGCTACGCCGCCGAGTACGCGCGATACGGCATCAACGGCTCGGGCAAGGGCTGGAGCAGCGTCGACCCGCGCTTCGACCTGTCGAAGGAGCCGCATGAGCCGCACCGCTTCGGTTGGATCGTCGAGGTCGACCCGTACGACCCGACCTCGACACCGCGCAAGCACACCATGCTGGGTCGCTTCAAGCACGAGGGCGCGAACGTCGCGCTCGCCGGGGACGGGCGCGCGGTGGCCTACCTGGGCGACGACGAGCGCGGCGACTACCTCTACAAGTTCGTCTCCACCGGCAGGTACGACGCACGAGGTACCCGGGCGGCGCGGGCGAACAACCTCGACCTGCTCACCAGGGGCACGCTCTACGTCGCCCGGCTGGTCGGCGACGGCACCGAGGACGGCGTCTTCGACGGCACCGGCACCTGGATCCCGCTCACCACCGACACCCAGTCGTTCGTGCCCGGCATGTCGGTCGCCGACGTGCTGCTCTTCACCCGCCTCGCCGCGGACAAGGTCGCCCCGACCAAGATGGACCGTCCCGAGGACGTCGAGCCGAACCCGGTCAACGGCAAGGTGTACGCGGCCCTCACCAACAACTCCAACCGCGGCACCGCCTCGATGCCGGTCGACGAGGCGAACCCCCTGGCCGGCTCGCAGGTCCGGGCCAGCATCGGCGCGCCGTTGACCAATGCCAGCGGCAACCGCAACGGCTACGTCCTCGAGATGACCCCGGACGGCGGCGACCACGCGGCGACCACCTTCACCTGGGACCTCTTCCTGGTGTGCGGCGACCCGGCCGCGCCGGAGACCTGGTTCGGGGGCTTCGACAAGTCCAAGGTCAGCCCGATCAGCTGTCCCGACAACGTTGCCTTCGACTCCGCCGGCAACCTGTGGATCTCCACCGACGGCAACGTCCTCGGCAGCAACGACGGTGTCTTCCGGGTGCCGGTCGCGGGGCCGAACCGTGGCCAGGTGCAGCAGTTCTGCACCGTGCCCAAGGGGGCCGAGGCGTGTGGGCCGCTGATCGCCGACGACGATCGCTCGCTGTTCGTGGCGGTCCAGCACCCGGGCGAGATCGACGGTGCCACCTTCGAGAACCAGGCCAGCACCTGGCCCCACACCGACGCGTTCCCGCGCCCGTCGGTGGTCGTGGCGTTCAAGTCCCGCTGACGGGTCGATCAGGTGATGGTGAGACCGCCGTCGACGGCGAGCGTCTGGCCGGTGACGTAGCCCGCGGCGTCCGAGGCGAGGAAGACGACGGTCGCGGCCAGCTCGCGGGCGTCGCCCTTGCGGCCGGCGGGGATCCGCTGCTTCTGCGCGTCGAGATAGCCCGGCGGGTAGGTGTCGGTCATCTCGGAGGCGAAGAAGCCCGGCGCGATGGCGTTGACCCGGATGCCCTTGCGGCCGGTCCACTGCTGCGCGAGGTCGCGGGTCAGCCCGATGATGCCGGCCTTGGAGGCGGCGTACGCGGCCTGGGGGAGCCCGGCGGTGGTGATGCCGAGCACCGAGGAGATGTTGATGATGCTCGAGCCGGGCGCCATCACCCGGCCGCAGGCCTGGGCCATCCAGTAGCTGCCGTTGAGGTTGATGTCGATGACCTGGCGGAACTCGTCCGGCGTCTCGCGCGTGGCGGGTACGGCGGTGCCGATGCCGGCGTTGTTGACGAGGATGTCCACCCGGCCGAGCTCGGCGACGGTGGCGTCGACGAGGGCCTGGCAGGAGGCGGGGTCGGCGACGTCGGTCGCGACGCTGAGGGCGCGGCGGCCGGTGGCCTCGACGAGGGTGGCGGTGTCGGCGAGCCGGTCGACACGGCGGGCGCCGAGGGCGACGTCGGCGCCGGCCTCGGCCAGGGCCTTCGCGAAGTCGACGCCCAGGCCGGAGCTGGCGCCGGTGACGACGGCGACCTTGCCGTCGAGGCGGAACAGGTCGGTAACGGTCATGTCCGCACGTTAGTGGGTGGCGTCGGCCGGCCGGGATGTGGACCTGGGGGGCCGCCGGGTCACACCCTTAACTAAGGTACGCCTTACTCATCGTGAGAGGGCCTGATGATCCGACGTCCTTCCCGTGCGCCGCGCCCGGTCGCCGACGCCCCGCCGACGCTTGCCCGGGACAGCCATGTCTGAGCCGACCTTTCCCGAGGCGCGTGGCCTGCTGCGCGACGCGGTCACCGCCCAGCCGTGGCGGGTCACGCTCGCGACGGTGTGCGCGATCGGCCACCAGACGGGCGAGGCCCTGGTCCCGGTCGTGGTCGGCCTGGCGCTCGACCGCGGTGTCAGCGCCCGCGACGACCGGGCCCTGGTGCTGTGGCTCGTCGTGCTCGCGGCGACCTTCGCGCTGCTGTCGTTCTCCTATCTCTGCTTCGACCGTACGGCGACCCGGGTGGTCGCCGACGCCGAGGTCACCCTGCGCGGCCGGGTCGCGGCCCACCTGCTCGACGTACGCGGTGTCGGCCCGCACGAGGCGGGCTCCGGAGGGCTCGCCGAGGTCGCCTCCTCCGACGTCCGGGCGGTCGCCGAGACCTCGGGCGTGCTGCAGATGTTCGCCGCCGGGCTGGCCGGCATGATCGTCGCCGTCGTCGCGCTGCTGCGGATCCATCTCGTCGTCGGTGCCGTCGTCGTGGTGGGGGTGCTGCTGGTCGCTGCGCTGCTGCACCGGGCCTCCGCGATCCTGGAGCGCCGGATCGTCGCGGACCGCCGCGCCGGTGCGGAGGCGGCCGACGCGGCGTCCGACCTGCTGACCGGCCTGCGGGTTCTCAAGGGACTCTCCGCGGAGGACGCCGCGAGCCGGCGCTTCCGACTGGTGAGCGGTCGCGCTCTCGTCGCCTCCCTGCGCAGCGCCCGCGCGAACGCAGGGTTCGAGTCACTCGCCGCCCTCGCCCCGGCCCTCCTGGTCGCGGCCACGGTCGCCGTCGCCGGCGCGCTGGCCCTCGACGGCCAGCTGAGTCTCGGGGCCCTCGTCGCGGCGCTGGGCCTGGCCCAGTTCCTCGCCGGGCCGCTGCAGATGGTCGCCTACACCTTCGCCGAGCTGGCGACCGTGCGCGCCGCCGCCGCCAGGGTCGCGGGGGTGCTCCAGAGCACCCCGCCGGCGTACGGCGACGCGGACGTGCCCTCCGACCCGCAGCCCGTCGAGGTGGACGGTGCCGTGCTCGGGCTGGCCGGCCAGACCCTGCGGCTGCGGGCCGGTGCGGCCACCGGCGTCGTCGGAACCCCGGAGCAACTGGAGCGCCTGGCCGCCGCGCTGACCGGCGAGCCCCGCCCCGACGGCGACCTGGCCCGGCTGGGCGACCTGCCGCTGAGCGCGGCCGAGCCCGCCGCCCTGCGTGCCGCCCTGGTCGTCGCGCCGCATGACGTGCGGCTGTTCACCGGCACCCTCGCCGCCAACGTCGACGGCGCCGGACGGGATCCGGAGCTGGTGGCGGCGGCGCTCGACGCGGCCGCCGTCACCGACGTCGTCGGGGTGCTGCCGGGCGGCCTCGACGCCGAGGTCGGCGAGGGTGGCCATCTGCTCTCCGGCGGCCAGCGCCAGCGGGTCGGCCTCGCGCGGGCGCTCGCCCTCCGGGCCCCGACCCTGGTCCTGCACGAGCCGACCAGCGCCGTCGACTCCGTCACCGAGGCGCTCGTCGCCGAGCGCCTGACCGGCCTCCGGGCCGGCCTGACGACCATCGTCCTGACGACCAGCCCGGTGCTGCTGGATGCCTGCGACGAGGTGGTCTGGCTGACCGACGGCATGCCCGCGGACACCCACCACGCCCTGCTCGACCGCGCCGGCTACGCGACGGCGGTGCTGCGATGACGACCCCGACGGGTCCGCACCCGACCGCGCTGATCGGTGTCGCCTCCGGCCGCGCCACCCTCCGCGAGCTGCGCCGGATCCTGCGCCCGCGCGCCGGACTCGCGGCAGCCGCCCTGCTGATGATGGTCGTCGCCGCCGCGGCGGGCATCGCCGTCCCGGTCGTGATCGGCCGGGTCGTCGACGAGGTGCTCGCGCCGGGCGCCGACGGCGGCTCCGTCGCCGTCCCGGTCGTCACCCTGGTGGCGCTGGCCGCGCTCGCGGGCGTGGCCGGCCTCGTGGCCGAGCTGCTCATCGCCCGGGTCGGCGAGCCCGCGGTGGCCGAGCTGCGCGAGGACGTGCTCGACCACGCCCTGCACCTGGAGTACGGCGTGGTCGAGGACTCCGGCACCGGCGATCTGCTCGCCCGGGTCAGCCAGGACGTGCGGGCGCTCGCGGACGTCGTGCGGGCGGTGCTCAGCCGGTTCGGGGGCGCCGCGATCACGCTCGTCCTGAGTCTGGTCGGCCTGGCCGTGGTCGACTACCGGTTCGCGCTGGCCGCGCTGCTCGCCGTACCGATCCAGGTGTGGGCGACGCGGGGCTACCTGCACCTGGCCGGTCCCACCTATCGCTCCCTGTCCCGCGCGGAGGGCGCCGAGGTGCAGCAGCTCCTCGAGTCCGTCCAGGCCAGCGGGACGGTGCGGGCGCTCGGGCTCGGTGACCGGCACCGCGCCACCGTCCGGAGCCGGGCGCTGACGACTCGCGGACTGCGCCTGGACGCGGTCCGGATGCGGACGGTCTTCTTCCAGCGCCTCAACCTCGCCGAGTACGTCGGGACGGGCGCCATCCTCGCCGTCGGCGGGTGGCTGGTGGCACGCGACGCGGTGACGGCGGGCGCGGCGACCGCGGCGGCGCTGATGTTCATCCGGCTCTTCAACCCGATCAACATCGTGCTGGCGCTGCTGGAGGACGTGCAGTCGGCCGCGGCCGGCTTGGGCCGCCTCGTCGGCGTTCTGGAGGTGCCGCGGCGGACGGTGCCGCCGGGCGGGGTCGAGGTCGCCGACCGTTCGGTGACCTTCAAGGGCGTGGGGTTCGGCTACCACCCCGACCACCCGGTGCTCCACGACCTCTCCCTCGAGATCGCGCCGGGGGAGCGGCTGGCGGTGGTCGGCGCGAGCGGCGCCGGCAAGAGCACGCTCGGCGCGCTCGTGACCGGGCTGCGGCTGCCGACGGACGGCACGGTCTGGCTGGGCGGTGCGACGACCGCCGAGCTGGCACCCGAGGTGCTGCGGCACACGGCCGCGCTGGTGACCCAGGACGTCCACCTCTTCCGCGGCAGCCTGCGTGACGACCTGCTCCTCGCCGCACCCGACGCGACCGACGCCGAGCTCGCCGCCGCGCTCGACCTGGTCGGCGCCCGCTCCTGGGTCGCGGCGCTGCCCGAGGGCATGGACACCCCGATCGGCGCGGGCGGGCATCCGCTCACCGCGCTCCAGGCCCAGGAGGTCGCCCTCGCCCGGCTGGTGCTGGCCGACCCGCCCGTGGTCGTGCTCGACGAGGCGACGGCCGAGGCCGGGAGCGCCGGTGCGCGGCAGTTGGAGGAGGCGATCGAGCGGGCCACCGCCGGGCGTACGACGATCGTCGTGGCCCACCGGCTCAGCCAGGCCGCGCGGTGTGACCGGATCGCCGTCATGGAGGACGGCCGGCTGGTCGAGCTCGGCACACCCGAGGAGCTGACGGCCGCCGGGGGCGTCTACGCCCGGCTCTGGGCGGCGTGGGCCCGGGGGTCGGCGGAGGAGTAGGATGAGGGTGTGCGGATGATCCTGCTCCTTACCTAGCCGCGTCGGCGACCAGACCGGTCGACGCGGCGGCCCCTCCCTGGCGAGGGGCTTTTGCATGTCCGGAGCGTGGTCTGCGCGACAACGGGGTGCGGGACCGAGACGAGAGAGTTGAGATGAGCAGCGAGAACGACGTCCACTACGACGTCCACGCCGTCGAGGAGAAGTGGCTGCCGGTCTGGGAGTCGCTCGACCTCTTCCGTGCCGACGACGCGGCGGTGACCTCGGGGACCAAGGAGAAGCGCTACGCGCTGACGATGTTCCCCTACCCGAGCGGAGACCTGCACATGGGTCACGCCGAGGTCTTCGCCATCCACGACGTGATCTCGCGCTACTGGCGGCTGCGCGGCTACGAGGTCCTCAACCCGATGGGCTGGGACTCCTTCGGCCTGCCCGCCGAGAACGCCGCGATCAAGAACGACGAGCACCCAGCGACGTACACCTACGCCAACATCGAGACGCAGTACGCGTCGATGAAGCGCTACGGCGTCAGCTTCGACTGGTCGCGCCGGCTGCACACCTCGGACCCCGAGTACTACAAGTGGACCCAGTGGCTGTTCCTGAAGTTCCGGGAGAAGGGCCTGGCCTACCGCAAGAACTCGCCGGTCAACTGGTGCCCCAACGACCAGACCGTGCTGGCCAACGAGCAGGTGCTCGCCGACGGCACCTGTGAGCGCTGCGGCGCCGTGGTCACCAAGCGTGAGCTGACCCAGTGGTACTTCAAGACCACCGAGTACGCCCAGGAGCTCTACGACTGCCTCGACGACCTGCAGGGGTCGTGGATCGGCAAGGTCGTCAACGCCCAGCGCAACTGGATCGGCCGCTCCGAGGGTGCCCACGTCACCTTCGACGTCGAGAACCACGAGCCGGTCACCGTGTTCACCACGCGGCCCGACACCCTGTTCGGTACGACGTTCATGGTCGTCGCCGTCGACGCCAAGCTGGCCGAGGAGCTGGTCACCGACGAGCACCGCGCCGACTTCGAGGCCTACCGCGACGAGATCCGCAAGGCCAGCGACATCGACCGGCTGGCCACCGACCGGCCCAAGACGGGCGTCTTCCTGGGCGTCCACGCGACCAACCCGCTGACCGGCGAGAAGCTGCCGGTGTGGGCGACCGACTACGTGCTGGCCGACTACGGCACCGGCGCGGTGATGGGCGTGCCCGGTGGCGACCAGCGCGACTGGGAGTTCGCCACGACGTTCGGCCTGCCGATCGTGCGGACCACGCAGCCGCCGTCCGACTGGGAGGGCGAGGCGTTCCACGGTGAGGGGCCGGCGATCAACTCGCCCGCTGCCGGCGTGACGTCCGGCCTCGACATCAACGGGCTGCCCGTCGCCGAGGCCAAGAGCGCCACCATCGCGTACCTGTCCGAGCAGGGCAGCGGCGAGGGCACGGTCAACTTCCGGCTGCGCGACTGGCTGCTGTCGCGCCAGCGCTACTGGGGCGCGCCGATCCCGATCATCCACTGCCCGGTCGACGGCGAGGTCCCGGTCCCCGAGGACCAGCTGCCCGTCGAGCTGCCCGAGCTGCGCGGCGCCGACCTGAAGCCCAAGGGCACCTCGCCGCTGGGCGCGGCGACCGAGTGGGTCAACGTCAGCTGCCCGCAGTGCGGCGGCCCGGCCACCCGCGACACCGACACGATGGACACCTTCGTCGACTCGTCGTGGTACTTCTTCCGCTACCTGTCGGCCCACGACGACACCCAGGCGTTCGATCCGGCGCTGGCCGAGGCGTGGGGGCCGATCGACCTCTACATCGGCGGCGACGAGCACGCCGTCCTGCACCTGCTCTACGCGCGCTTCTTCACCAAGGTGCTGCGCGACATGGGCCTGATCGACTGGGACGAGCCGTTCTCGGCGTACCTGTCGCAGGGCAAGGTCATCAACAACGGCCGCAAGATGAGCAAGTCGCTGGGCAACGGCGTCAGTCTGGGGGGACAACTTGCGGAGTACGGCGTCGACGCGATCCGGCTGACCCTGGTCTTCGCGAGCCCACCCGAGGACAACGTCGACTGGGCCGACGTCTCGCCGGCCGGCTCGGCCAAGTTCCTGCAGCGGGCGTGGCGGCTGGCGGGCGACGTCACGTCGTCGCCGGGCGCGGACGTCGCCGAGGGCGATGTCGCGCTGCGCAAGGTCACCCACAAGACGGTGCACGAGGCCGCGCAGCTGCTGGAGTCGTACCGCTTCAACGTGGTCGTCGCGCGCGTCATGGAGCTGGTCAACGCCACCCGCAAGGCCATCGACTCGGGGTGCGGTCCGGCCGACCCGGCGGTCCGGGAGGCCACCGAGACCGTCGCGATCCTGCTGTCGCTGGTGGCGCCGTTCACCGCCGAGGAGATGTGGGCGCGGCTGGGCCACCCGCCGTCGGTCGCCCAGGCCTCGTGGCCCGTCGTCGAGCCCGCGCTGCTGGTCGACGACGCCGTCACGGCCGTCGTCCAGATCCAGGGCAAGGTGCGCGGCCGCCTGGAGGTGTCGCCCGACATCAGCGAGGCCGATCTCGAGGCGGCGGCGCTCGCCGACCCGGCCGTGGTCAAGGCCATCGACGGACGCGACGTGCGCAAGGTGATCGTCCGGGCGCCGAAACTCGTCAACATCGTCGTCTGAGCCTGCGCGTCGTACCCGGCATTCGGGTCGTGGATCTCCCGATTCAGCGACCCGAATGCCGGGTACGACGGGCGCCGGCCCGGGCCGCAACCGCTAATCTCGGCGCATGTCGATCGTCGTGGTCACCGACTCGACCTCGACCGTCCCGGCCGAGGTCGCCGCGGTCGGCGGGGTGCACGTGGTCCCGCTGCAGGTGGTCATCGACGACGATGTCTACGACGAGGGCGCCGAGGAGGTCACGCCCGAGCGACTCGCGGTCGCGCTGAAGGAGAAGCGCGCCGTCAGCACCTCGCGCGCCTCCCCGGCGGTGTTCGCCGAGCTCTACGCGCGGCTCGCGGCCGAGGGCGCGAGCGAGATCGTCTCCGTGCACCTGTCCGCCGAGGTCAGCGGCACCTTCGAGTCCGCCCTCGTCGCCTCGCGCGAGGCTCCGGTCCCGGTGACCTGCGTCGACACCCGGCAGGTCGGGGTCGCCACGGGGTACGCCGTCGAGTCCGCCCTCGGCGTGGTCGAGGCAGGGGGCACGGCGGCCGACGCGGCCGAGGCCGCCCGCCAGCGGGCCGCCTCGGCGACGTCGCTGTTCTATGTCGACACTCTCGAGTACCTGCGCCGAGGCGGCCGGGTCGGTGCCGCCGCCGCCGTCTTCGGGGGCGCGCTGGCGGTCAAGCCCCTGCTCGGCATCGTGGACGGCGTGATCTCGCCTCAGGCGAAGGTCCGCACCGCGGCCAAGGCGATCGCCCGGCTCGAGGCGCTCGCGGTCGAGGCGGCGGGGGAGCAGCAGGTCGAGGTCTGCGTCGCCCACCTGGCCGCCGCCGAGCGCGCCGAGGCGATGGCGGCGCGGCTGGTCGAGCAGGTCGGCGAGCGGCTGGTCCCCGCCCGCTCCGGTGAGCCCGTGCGCTGCGTCGAGCTCGGCGGGGTGCTGGGCGCCCACGTCGGTCCCGGCATGCTCGCGATCTGCGTCGCGCCGGTGCTGGCGTAGACGCCGGGGGCGACCGGGCCGCTCGTCGAAGGCTGCGCACGGGCCACCGTGGTCCCGCTGCGTGACCTCGTTCCTCCCCAGGCCGGGGGCCGCCGGGGCGCTGTCCACAGACGACCGTGCCGCTCCGGCCCCGTCATCGGCCACGAACCTAGCGTGCCTCCATGCCCGTACGCCGCCCCGCCGCCCGTCCCGATCCGCCCGGTGCCGATGCCGCCGCCCGCCGCCTGGCGCTGATCGCGGCCGACCTGGGCGCCGGTCGGTCGACCGCTGCGTCCCGGACGGTCGGCGAGGCGACATCCGAGGAGGCGACGCCGGGCACGGTCGGGTCCGCGGTGGGGGACGCGGCCGAGCCGTGGTGGGCCGACCACACCCGCGTGGTGGCGCGGGTGCCGGCGGACGGGGCCCGGTCGGCGGGCGTGGCGGTGCCTGAGGGATCCGGGCCTGGGGGATCCGGGCCTGGGGGATCCGGGCCTGGGGGATCCGGGCCGGGGGCGGCGATGCAGGAGGGGGCGCCCGCCCTGCCGGTCCCCGGGCGCCATGCGGCCCGTCGCCGGCGTGGGCGCCCGAGTCCGCCGGCGGGGCTGCTCCCTCGCGCGGTCCGCCTGCCGGCCCTCGGCATGCCCCAGGTCGCGGTCGTGGCCATCGCGGTCGCTCTCGGGCTCGCGGTCACCACGTGGTGGGTGCTGCGGGACCGGCCCGCACCTCTCGAGCCGGTCTCCGCCGAGCCCGCCGCGCCTCTCGTGACCGCCCGCGCCCCGGTCGGCGGCGCATCTCCGCCCCTAGCCGACGGCACGGAGTCCGCGCAGGCCACCTCGACCGTCACGGTCGACGTCGCGGGGAAGGTACGGCGCCCCGGCATCGTCGTCCTCGACGCGGGGGCCCGCGTCACCGACGCGGTCGCGGCGGCCGGCGGCGCCCGCAAGGGAGTCGACCTGACCCCGCTGAACCTCGCCCGGGTCCTCGTCGACGGCGAGCAGGTCCTGGTCGGCGCGCCAGCGGCCACGCTGTCGTCCGGGGCCGCCGCGATCCCGGGGGCGAGCGGCGGTGGTGCGCCCGGGCCGCTCGTCAACCTCAACACCGCCGCTCAGGCCGAGCTGGAGTCACTGCCACAGGTCGGACCGGTCACGGCGCAGGCGATCATCGTCTGGCGCGCGTCCCGCGGCGGGTTCACCAGCGTCGACGAGCTGCTCGAGGTCGACGGCATCGGAGACAAGACCCTCGCCCAGATCGCCCCGCACGTGACGGTGTGACGCCATGATCCCGACGCCCACCCCCGCCACGGAGCTGCCGTCCTCCCGCCGTGCCGCCGCCGTCCCTGACCTGCGGATGCCGCTGCTGGGAGCGGCGGCCTGGCTCGGCGGCATCGCCGCACAGCGCTTCGGCGGCGCGGCCTACCTCGGGCTCGTCGTCCTCGCCGGTGCCCTGGCCGGTCCGGCCGTCGTCGGGAGGGCTCGCCCGCCCGACGGGGTGCTGCGGTTGGCGGCGACTGCCCTGCTCGTCGCCGGGGCGGCCGTCACCGGCACCGTGCTGCGCCACGACGCGGTCCGCGGTTCGCCGCTCCGGGACCTCGCGGCGGAGCGGGCCACGGCCGACATCGTCGGCACGGTGGTGTCGGATCCCCGCTCGATCGAGGGTCGTTCCGGGCCCCAGGCGGTGGTCCGCGTCCGGGTGCGGGAGCTGACCGCGCGCGGCCATCGACTGCGCACCGGCGGCGCGATCGTGCTCATCGGCGACCCGGCCTGGACGCGGACCGCCCTCGGCGAGCGGGTGCTCGCCGAAGGGCGCCTGGCGGTCTCCGACGACCCCGGCACTGCCGCCCTGCTCGTCGGCGCCCGCGCCCCGGTCCGGATCCGAGGGCCCGATCCCTGGTGGCGCGCCTCGGCGGCCGTCCGCGCCTCGATCCGGCAAGCCGTCGCCCACCGGCCGCCTGACCAGGCGGGCCTGGTCCCGGCACTGGTCGACGGCGACGACGCCGGGCTTCCCGAGGAGGTGGAGCAGGACTTCCGGACCACCGGCCTCACGCACTTGACCGCGGTGAGCGGCACCAACCTGACCCTCGTCGTCGGGTCGCTGCTGCTGCTCGCCCGCGCCGTGGGGGTGCGCCGGCGCTGGCTCACCGTCGTCGGCCTGGCGGGGATCGTCGGCTTCGTGCTGCTCGCCCGCACCGAGCCGAGCGTGCTCCGAGCGGCGGTGATGGGCACGGTCGGGCTGTTCGCCTTCGGCCCCGACGGGCGCCGCCGCGGGCTGCGGGCCCTGGGCGTCGCCGTGGTCGGCCTGGTCCTGGTCCAGCCGGACCTCGCGGTCGCGGCCGGGTTCGCGCTGTCGGTGCTCGCCACGGGCGGGATCGTGCTGCTCGGCCCTCCACTGACGCGGGCGCTCGCGCGATGGCTGCCCGGCGGCCTGGCCGAGGCGGTCGCCATCCCGACGGCGGCTCAGCTGGCCTGCACGCCGGTGATCGCGGGCCTGTCCGGCGAGGTGAGCCTGGTGGCGATCGTCGCCAACCTGCTGGCCGGACCTGCGGTCGCGCCGGCCACCGTGCTCGGGCTGACCGGCGGACTGGTCGGTCTGCTGTGGCCCTGGGCCGGCCGGCTGTGCGGCACGGCGGCCGGGTGGAGCGTCGGCTGGATCATCGCCGTCGCCGAGCACGCCGCCGACCTGCCCGGCGCCGCGGTCGGCTGGGGGAGCGGCGCGCTCGCGATCGGTCTGCTGACCCTGATCTGCCTGGTGATCGCCGTCGGGCTGCCCTGGCTGGTCCGGTCGCGCACGGTGGGCGTGCTCCTCGCCGTGCTCCTGCTGCTCGTCGTGCTCGGGGTGCCGGGCCGGCTCTGGTCCACGATGTCGGGCGCCTGGCCACCGCCCGGCTGGGTGCTCGTCGCGTGCGACGTCGGGCAGGGCGACACGCTGGCCGTGTCGGTCGGCCCCCGGTCGGCCGTCGTGGTCGACGCCGGGCCCGACCCGCGGGCCGTCGACGACTGTCTCGACGCCCTCGGGGTCGAGCGAGTGCCGCTGGTCGTCCTCACCCACTTCCACGCCGACCACGTCGACGGGCTGAGCGGAGTCCTCGACGGGCGCCGGGTCGGCGGGGTCGAGACGACCGCCGTCGCGGACCCGCCGGGCGGGGTCGGGCTGGTCCGGCGCGCGACGGATGAGGCGGGGATCCCGGTGGCGACCGCGCCGTACGGCTCCACCCGACGCATCGGCGACGCGATCCTGCAGGTGCTCCATCCGGACCTGCCGGCGACGGTCGGGGGTCCCGGCGACGGCAGCACCGCCAACGACGCGAGCGTGGTGCTCCTGGTCGAGACGGCCGGGCTGCGGCTGCTGCTCACCGGCGACCTGGAGCCGCCCGGGCAGGCGGAGGTGGCGGCGCTGGCGCGCGACCTCGACATCGACGTGCTCAAGGTCCCGCACCACGGCAGCTCGCACCAGGACCTCGGCTGGCTGACCGGGCTGCGTCCCGAGATGGCGCTGGTCTCGGTGGGCGCCGACAACGACTACGGCCATCCGTCGACGTCGGTCGTGCGCGCGCTGGAGGACGCCGGTGCCCGGGTGCTGCGGACCGACCGGGACGGCGATCTCGCGGTCGTCGCCGACGGTGCGGGCGGGCTCCGTGCCGTCACGCGGCGCTGAGCCGAGCTGTGGGTGACGGGTGGCGAGGACCGTGTCGCAGGGGTGTGGGAAGGTGGGCGCATGCGGGCCGAGGACGTGCTGGGTCGGGTCATCCTGGTCACCGGCAAGGAGGAGTTCCTCGGAGCCCGGACAGTCGAGGACGTCAAGGCGGCCGTGCGCGGGCACGATGCCGAGGCGGAGTTCGCCGACAGCGCGGCGGCCGACCTGACCCTCGCCACGCTCGGGGAGATGGCGGCGCCGTCGCTGTTCTCCGCGGTGCGCTGCGTCGTGGTCCGCGGCCTGGAGAACCTCCCGGACGAGTCCGTCGACGGCGTGCTCGGCTACGCCGCCGCGCCGGTCGAGGACGTCGCGCTGGTCCTCGTCCACGGTGGCGGCCAGAAGGGCTCCGGCGTGTTGGCCAAGCTCCGCAAGCTGCCGGCCGTCACCGAGCACAAGTCCGAGGAGCTCAAGGCGTCCGACTACCCCGGCTTCGTCGCGGGGGAGGTGCGCCGGCTCGGCGCCGGGATCGACCGCGAGGCCGCCGACGCGCTGATCGAGTCCATCGGGCGCGACCTGCGATCCCTGGCCGGTGCCGCCCACCAGCTGACCAACGACTTCCCGGGTGAGCGGATCAGCGAGACCCAGGTCCGGCGCTACTTCGGCGGCCGAGCCGAGGCCAAGTCGTTCGCGGTCGCCGACGCGGCGTTCGCCGGCCGCGACCGGGCCGCGTTGGAGGAGCTGCGCTGGGCGCTCGACTCCGGGACGGCGGCCGTGCTGATCACCTCCGCCTTCGCGGGCAGCGCCCGCGGCCTGGCCCGACTGGTCAGCGCCCCGCGCGGGATGCGCGACGCCGACCTGGCCCGCGAGGTCGGCGTTCCCCCGTGGAAGCTGCGCTCGCTGCGCGACCAGGCCCGGGGCTGGACCGACGCCGGGCTGGCCCGGGCTATTCGCGCCGTCGCCCAGGCCGACGCCGACATCAAGGGCGCCGCCAGCGACGCGTCCTACGCCCTCGAGCGGCTGGTGCTCACGGTGACCAGCCTGCGCCAGCGTTGAGTTGCCACTTTCTCACTGTTGAGATGCCAAAGAGCGGCGGTCAATGACCGCCGCTCTCGTATCTCAACAGTGAGAAAGTGGCAACTCAACGCGGCTCCGGACCGGAGCCAGCAGGGTGGTCTCAGAGAGAGGCGGCCTGCTTCGCGATCGACGACTTGCGGTTCGCGGCCTGGTTCTTGTGGATGACGCCCTTGGAGGCGGCCTTGTCGAGCTTCTTGCCGGCCTCGCGGGCCAGGGTCGCGGCGCTGTCCTTGTCGCCGGCCTCGGCGGCCTCGCGGAACTTGCGGATCGCGGTCTTCAGGCCGGACTTGACGGCCTTGTTGCGCTCGTGGCGCTTCTCGTTCTGCTTGTTGCGCTTGATCTGGCTCTTGATGTTCGCCACGTGTACTCGCCTCTGTGTCAGGTGGGGGAAATGCTGGTTCTGGTCCGGAGCGCGCCTCGGTCGCCGTGCTCCTGACCACCCCGGCTTCGTCAGCGGAGGGCGGGCAGGCGGGAACGCGGAGACGCGACCAGCAAGGCTAACAGCGGGTCGACATCGCGCCCAAATCAGCGTCCGCCCGACCAGCCGCGCCGCTCGGCCAGCCAGTGGTCGATCACGTCGCGCTGCCAGGCCTGCGCGGCACGCAGGTGCGGCGACGTGGCCGGGACCGGCTGCTGGGCGCTCGCGGTGAAGTAGCCGAGGATCAGGGCGAGGAAGACGTCGATGTGCTCGTCGGGAACCGTTGCCAGCAGGGGGTGCGCCGCGATGTGGACGTCGACGTCGAGTCCGTCGCCCCGCGGCCCGATGAGCAGGAGCAGCGAGTCGAGCCAGGCGGCGCCGACGATCGGCCAGTTCCAGTCGCACAGGAGCGCGGTGCCGTCGGGGCGGACCAGGATGTTGTCGTCGCGGATGTCGGTGTGGACGAGGGTGTCGCCGGCGACGACCTCGGGATAGCGCTCGGCGAGCGCCCGGATCTCGGCTCCGCGCGGGTGGACGACGCGGTCCCACAGCGCCGGCCACGAGGCGAACTCGTCGACCGCGCTGTCGAGTGCGGCTCCGGGGGCCGGGGTCAGGACCGCCGCCATCGCCACGGCCATCGCGGAGGCGGCGGCCAGGTCGTCGGGACGCCACGGTCGGTACGGCGCCCGCGCGTCGACGTACTCGGTGGCGAGCAGGCGCCAGTCGGCGACCTCGTCGGTCCACAACAGTCTCGGAGCCGGTACGACGGCCGGCAGCGCGGCGAGCTTGCGTGCCTCCTCGCGGTACGCGTCGGCGAAGACCCGCTGCGCCTTGACCGAGGCCGCCTTCACGAACGCCCGGGTGCCGTCGGCGCAGGTCAGCACCGACGCGAAGCCCGGCGTGAACCCGCCGTCCTGCGACACCGCATCGACCACGGGGGAGCCGAGCCGCTGCTCCACCGCGCGGCGCACGAGAGGCGGCAGGTGCGCCCAGGCCAGGCGGCGAGCGGTCCGGCCGTGCGGGATGAGGGTGGGGAACACGCCGCCCATCATGGCCGACCGCCCGTGATGCGTCCCGGACGGTGCAGGTCCGGGTTTAGCGAACCGGAGCGGCATCCGGGACAATGGCGGCACCATGCCAGCCTCCGCCCCGCAGCCGGGTCACACCGACCCCGCGATCATCCGCAACTTCTGCATCATCGCGCACATCGACCACGGCAAGTCGACCCTCGCCGACCGGATGCTGCAGCTGACCGGTGTCGTCGGCGAGCGCGAGGCGAAGGCGCAGTACCTCGACCGGATGGACATCGAGCGCGAGCGCGGCATCACCATCAAGAGCCAGGCCGTCCGGATGCCGTGGACGGTCAGCGCCGGCAACGAGGCGGGTGCCGAGCCGGGCACCTACATCCTCAACATGATCGACACCCCGGGCCACGTCGACTTCACCTACGAGGTCTCCCGTTCGCTGCAGGCGTGCGAGGCAGCGATCCTGCTGGTCGACGCCGCCCAGGGCATCGAGGCGCAGACCCTGGCGAACCTCTACCTCGCCATGGGCGCCGACCTGCACATCATCCCGGTCCTCAACAAGATCGACCTGCCCAGCGCCAACGTCGAGAAGTACGCCGCCGAGCTGGCCAACCTGGTCGGCTGCGAGCCGGAGGACGTGCTGCTCACCTCGGCCAAGACCGGCGTCGGCGTCGAGGCCCTGCTCAACGAGATCGTGAAGTCGGTGCCGGCGCCCGTCGGCGATGCCGCCGCCCCGGCCCGCGCGCTGATCTTCGACTCGGTCTACGACACCTACCGCGGGGTGGTCACCTACGTCCGGGTGGTCGACGGCGAGCTGTCCCACCGCGACAAGATCAAGATGATGTCGACCGGCGCCCTGCACGAGATGCTCGAGGTCGGCGTGATCAGCCCCGAGCCGATGAAGGCGGCCAAGATCGGCGTCGGCGAGACCGGCTACCTGATCACCGGCGTGAAGGACGTGCGCCAGTCCCGGGTCGGTGACACGGTCACCGTCAACGGACGCCAGGCGGCCGAGCCGCTGGGCGGCTACGAGCACCCCAACCCGATGGTCTTCGCGGGCCTGTACCCGATCGACGGCGACGACTATCCGACGCTGCGCGACGCGCTCGAGAAGCTCCAGCTCAACGACGCCGCGCTCACCTTCGAGCCGGAGACCTCCGGCGCGCTGGGCTTCGGCTTCCGTTGCGGCTTCCTCGGCCTGCTCCACATGGAGATCACCCGCGAGCGACTCGAGCGCGAGTTCAACCTCGACCTCATCTCGACCGCGCCCAATGTCGTCTACGAGGTCGTCATGGAGGACGGCACGCAGCTCACGGTCACCAACCCGAGCGAGTACCCCGACGGCAAGATCGCCGAGGTCCGTGAGCCGATCGTCGACGCCACGGTCCTCGCGCCGTCCGACTACATCGGCACGATCATGGAGCTGTGCCAGCACAAGCGCGGCACCCTGCAGGGCATGGACTACCTGTCCGAGGACCGGGTCGAGATGCGCTACGTGCTGCCGATGGGTGAGATCGCCTTCGACTTCTTCGACCAGCTCAAGTCCAAGACCAAGGGCTACGCCTCGCTCAACTACGAGTTCTCCGGCGACCAGGCCGCCGACCTGGTGAAGGTCGACATCCTGCTCCAGGGTGAGCCGGTCGACGCGTTCTCCGCCATCGTCCACAAGGACGCGGCCTACTCCTACGGCGTGATGATGGCCGGCAAGCTCAAGGAGCTCATCCCCCGACAGCAGTTCGAGGTGCCGATCCAGGCAGCCATCGGCGCCCGGGTGATCGCGCGCGAGAACATCCGCGCCATCCGCAAGGACGTCCTCGCCAAGTGCTACGGCGGCGACATCACCCGCAAGCGCAAGCTGCTGGAGAAGCAGAAGGAGGGCAAGAAGCGGATGAAGATGGTCGGCCGCGTCGAGGTCCCCCAGGAGGCCTTCGTCGCCGCGCTCTCCACCACCGGGCCCGCGGGCGACAAGCCCAAGAAGTAGCCGCCGGTCGGTCACGGCTCCCACACCGCCGCGTCGTGCGCGAACACGACACGGCGCGGGTCGAAGGCCAGGATCCGCTCCAGCCACGGGCTCGGCACGGGCAGCGGCGGCTCGTGGCCCAGCGCCCGGGCACGGGCCGCGAGGACGTCGGCCGAGAACGCCGAGGCGGTGTCGTGCGCCTGCCCGGCCAGCACCACGGTGCCGTCGTCGCACACCACGACGACCGACTGGTGGCCGTCGACGTGCCCCGGCGTCGGTACGACGTGCACGCCCGCCGCGATCTCGGCCTCGCCGTCGAGCAGGTCGTAGCGGGCGCCCGCGAAGTCGACCAGGTGCGGCACCGTGTAGTCGGCGACCGCGCGGGCCGTCGCCAGCTCCGCGCGCTGGGCGACGATGGGGACCCGGGGGAAGCGCGGGTTGCCGCCCACGTGGTCGAAGTGGAGATGGCAGTTGACGACCACCGCGACGTCGGCGGTCGCGAGCCCGATCGAGCCCAGCGCCTCCTCGACGGGGACCCGACGCGGCCGGTACCAGGCCTCGGCCTCCGGGCCGGCGTCGCCGAGCCCCGTGTCGAGCAGGAGGAGCCCGGCCGGAGTGCGGACGACGTACCCGTAGACGGCCTCGACCCGCGGCCGGCCCGTTCCGGTCTCCGCCGCTGGGCGGACGAAGGATCCGAGGCCGAGGCGCCGCACGTCATCGATCCCCATGACCCGCACGCTAGCGGGGCCGCCATCGGCCGGTTGGCCCACTCTGCTGGGATGTCTGCGTGGCCCCCGTCGTCTCCGTCCCCGCCGACCTCGACGGTCAGCGCGCGCTCGGGCCGGCGTGGGCGGCCTGGCTGGACCGCCTCCCGGCGATCACCCGTTCGGTCCTCGACGACTGGGACCTGACGCCGGAGGGGGAGAGCTGGCACGGCTTCTGCTCCCTCGTGCTGCCGGTCGCGACCGGTGACGGCACCCGCGCCGCCCTCAAGGTCGGGCTGCCCGACGACGAGTCCGAGCACGAGCACCTCGCCCTGCAGCGCTGGGGCGGGCGCGGTGCGGTGCAGCTGCTCCGGGCCGACCCGGGGCGCCGGGCCCTGCTGCTGGAGCGGCTGGACCGCGAGGACCTGACCGAGAGCTGGGACCTGGAGGCCTGCGAGGTGGTCGCGAGCCGGTACGCCGACCTGCACGTGGCTCCGATGCCGCAGCTGCGTCCCCAGGCGTCGTACGTCGAGGGATGGCTGGACGCACTGGCCCGCGACGCCCAGAACGTGCCGATCCCGCGGCGGCTGGTCGAGCAGACGCTCGCCCTCGGCCGGGACCTGGCGGCGGAGCCGGCGACGGCGGTGATCCACGGCGACCTCCACTACGGCAACGTCCTGCGCGGCCGGCGTGACGGCGAGGACACCTGGCTGGTCATCGATCCGAAGCCGACCAACGGCGACCCGCACTACGAGCTGGAGCCGATGCTGCGCGACCGGTTCGAGGAGTACGCCGCGCCGGGGGCGGCCGGGTCGGTGCGCGACGGCATCCGTCGTCGCTTCCACACGCTCGTCGACGCCGCCGGGCTCGACGAGGCCCGCGCCCGCGACTGGGCGGTGGTCCGCTCGGTGCTCAACGCGCACTGGGCGTACGAGGACGCCGTCCGCGCCCACCGCCCGCTGGACGCCGAGGAGCGCGAGCACGTCACGGCGTGCATCACCGTGGCCAAGGCCGTCCAGGACTGAGGCCGGGTCCTGCCGCGTGGGTAGTCTCGCGCCATGGCATTCGTGCGGACCATCAGCGTCGGCCTGCCGCGGGACAGGGAGTGGGCCGGGATCGGGCGCACCTCGATCGACAAGCGCCCGGTTCGGGGGCCGGTGACGGTGCATCCGCTGGGGATCGAGGGAGACCAGGTCTCCGACACCCGGCACCACGGCGGTCCCGACCAGGCGGTGTACGCCTACGCGCGCGAGGACCTGGACTTCTGGGAGCAGGAGCTCGGACGGCCGATCCGCGACGGTCACTTCGGCGAGAACCTCACCACCGAGGGCATCGACGTCAACGCCCTCGAGATCGGGACCCGGCTGCGGGTCGGTGTGCCGGGCGTCGGCATCCTCGTCGAGGCGGTCTACGTCCGCACGCCCTGCAACGACTTCAAGGGCTGGATGGGGGAGAGCGGCTACGATCCGCGCGCCTGGGTCAAGAGGTTCACCGCGGCGGCCCGCCCCGGGCCCTACCTGCGGGTCCTCGAGACCGGTCTGATCGCACCGGGCGACCCGGTCGAGGTGGTGCACCGTCCCGGCCACGGGCGGACCATCCGGGACATGTTCGTCGCCCTCAACACCGATCGGAGCCGGTTGCCCGACCTGCTCGTCGTGGACGGTCTGCTGCCCAAGGTGCGCGCGAAAGCCGAAGAATTCGTCCAGCGGACGGCCGGTTCCCTACCCCCGACGGAGCCCGTGGCTTAGGTTACTGCCCAGTTGCCCACGATCCACCGGTCGACGGATCGCGAGCACGTCGGTCTCGGACGAGCAGACGCAGGGAGCGCCATGCCCATCAACCACGACACCAGTTTCCTCGAGCACATGCCGAAGAACTGCGCGGTGCAGTTCCTCGACCGGGTGGAGAGGAGCGCGGACCGGGAGGCCTTCCGCTTCCCGCGGGGCGACGCGTGGGAGTCGGTGACGTGGCGCCAGGCCGGCGACCGGGTACGTCGGCTGGCCGCCGGTCTGCTCGCTCTCGGGCTGGAGTCGGAGCAGCGGGTCGGCATCGCCTCGGCCACCCGCTACGAGTGGATCCTCGCCGACCTCGCCGTGATGTGCGCCGGCGGCGCGACCACGACCGTGTACCCCTCGACCGGCGGCGAGGACACGGCGTACATCCTCGGCGACGCCGAGTGCCGCTTCGTCTTCGCCGAGGACGAGGAGCAGCTGGCCAAGCTGCGCGCGCACCGCGGGGATCTGCCGGCGCTGGCGAAGGTCGTCAGCTTCGACGAGGCCCTGGCCGACGGCGCCGACGGCGACTGGGTGATCTCGCTCGACCAGCTGGCCGAGCTGGGGGCTGCGCGTCTGGCCGAGCAGCCCGACGCCGTCGACACGGTGGCCCAGGCCATCGACCCCGAACAGCTCGCGACGCTGATCTACACCTCGGGCACGACGGGCAAGCCCAAGGGCGTGCGGCTGCTGCACCGCACCTGGGTCTTCGAGGGCGAGGCGATCAAGGCCCAGGACATCCTGCACGAGGACGACCTGCAGTTCCTCTGGCTGCCGATGGCCCACTCCTTCGGCAAGGTGCTGCTCTCCACCCAGCTCGCCTGCGGCTTCGCGACCGCGATCGATGGCCGGGTCGACAAGATCGTCGACAACCTGGGTGTCGTGAAGCCGACCTTCATGGGTGCCGCGCCGCGGATCTTCGAGAAGGCCTACGCCCGCATCGTCACGATGCAGGCCGCCGAGGGCGGCGCCAAGGAGAAGATCTTCCTCAAGGCGTTCGAGGTCGGCCGCAAGGTCGACGCGCTCGAGCAGGCCGGGCGGTCGGTCCCGCTGCCGCTCCGCCTCCAGCACCGGCTGTTCGACAAGCTGGTCTTCAGCAAGGTCCGGGAGCGCTTCGGAGGCCGGGTGCGGTTCTTCATCTCCGGCTCGGCCGCGCTCAACGCCGACATCGCCGCTTGGTTCCACGCCGCCGGCATCCTCATCCTCGAGGGCTACGGCATGACCGAGAACGCCGCGGGTGCCACCGTCAACCACCCCGACGCCTACAAGCTCGGGACGGTCGGTCAGCCGTTCCCCGGCACCGAGGTGCGCATCGCCGAGGGTGGCGAGGTCCAGCTCAAGGGCCCGCACGTCATGGCCGGCTACCACAACCGGGACGAGGCGACGCGTGAGGCGCTGACCGACGACGGCTGGCTGCGCACCGGAGACAAGGGTGAGCTCGACGGGGACGGCTTCCTCAAGATCACCGGCCGGATCAAGGAGCTCTTCAAGACTTCCGGCGGCAAGTACATCGCCCCGCCGGCCATCGAGGCCAAGTTCAAGGCGATCTGCCCCTATGTCAGTCAGTTCATGGTCTTCGGGGCGGAGCGCAACTTCGTCTCCGCACTGATCACCCTCGACCCCGACGCCATCGCCGGCTGGGCCGCCGAGAACGGCAAGGAGGGCAAGGACTACACCGCCCTCGTCAACGACGACGCCGTGCAGGCGATGGTCGGGGAGTACGTCGACGAGCTCAACGCCCAGCTCAACCGCTGGGAGACGATCAAGAAGTGGAAGCTGCTCGACCACGACCTGAGCATCGAGTCCGGCGAGCTCACCCCGTCGCTGAAGGTGAAGCGCAACGTCGTCGAGACCAACAACAAGGACCTCATCGAGTCCTTCTACGGCTGACCGCTGCAGACGACGCGAGCGCGTCGCTCGTTCCTCGCGCCGCGCTACCGCGCTCGCGGTCGTCTCGCGTAGGTGGTGGCGTTCGCTGGGCGGCAAGACCGCGCCGGCTCGCGGAAAGACTCGGCTCCGCCACTCCGGTCGCTCGTACCTCGCTCCCTACGCTCCGTCGCCTTCGCTTCCCGCGATGACCGGCCCGTTCCGGGCGTCGGCGGCTGAGCGGGGTCGGGGTGGCGGGGAGACCTCCGAGGAGACCGCGGGCCCGTATCCCGGCGACGGGAGCAACGGCCCAACGTGCTCACCGAGTCCCGCGTCGTGCGCCGTGACCTCACGTCCAGCTTCGGCACGGCCGCCGGGGTCGCCGAGCGGGTCCCGGCCACGGTCCGGCTCAGGGTCTATGACCTCGACGGCGACGAGGTGACCCCGCTGGCCGGCGCCGCCGTCTATCTGTGGCACTGCGACCGCGAGGGCCGCTACTCGATGTACGACGACGAGATCGCCGACGAGAACTACCTGCGCGGAGTCCAGGAGGCCGACGCCGACGGCAGTCTCACCTTCACCACGATCTTCCCCGCCTGCTACTCGGGCCGCTGGCCGCACATGCACTTCGAGGTCTACGAGAGCCTCGCCAAGGCGACCGGCGCCGACAACAAGCTGCGCACCTCGCAGCTGGCGCTGCCGGAGGACGCCTGCGACGACGTCTACGCGACCGAGGGCTACGAGCAGAGCGTCAGCAACCTGTCCCGGCTGAGCATCGAGACCGACGGGATCTTCAGCGACGGCTACTCGCTGCAGATGGCCGAGGTCACCGGCTCGGTCGAGGATGGCTACACCGTCAGCCTGAACATCCCGGTCTGAGAAACTGGCGCGGTGCCGTCCGCATTGCCCGAAGGTGACCCTGTCCCGAGCGACGGGTCGCTCCCGTCCGCCGCCCTGGCCGAGCTCGGCGACCATCCCTTCGGCTTCTACGTCCACGTGCCGTTCTGCCGGGTGCGCTGCGGCTACTGCGACTTCAACACCTACACGGCCGAGGAGCTGGGGCCCGGCGTCTCCCGGTCGACGTACGCCGACCAGGCGGTCGCCGAGGTGCGGCTGGCCCGCCGCGTGCTGGGTGGGCGCGACCTTCCGGTCGGCACGGTTTTCCTCGGCGGCGGCACCCCGACGCTGCTGCCGCCCGAGGACCTCGGCCGCATCCTGCGCGCCATCGACGACGAGTTCGGGCTGGCGCCGGATGCCGAGGTGACGACCGAGGCCAACCCGGACTCGGTGGACCTGTCCTACCTGGAGCGGCTGCGGGAGGCCGGCTTCAACCGGCTGTCCCTGGGCGTCCAGTCCGCGGTGCCGCAGGTGCTGGCGGTGCTCGACCGCACCCACGACCCGCTGCGCGTACCCGGGATCGTCGACGCGGCTCGCGCCGCCGGGTTCGAGCAGCTGAGCCTCGACCTCATCTACGGCACGCCGGGGGAGAGCGGCGACGACTGGGAGGACACCCTGGAGGCGGCTCTCGCGTGCGCCCCGGACCACGTGTCGGCGTACTCCCTCATCGTGGAGGACGGCACCGCTCTCGCCCGGCGGGTGCGTCGGGGCGAGCTGCCGATGCCGGACGACGACGACCTGGCGGACAAGTACGTCCAGGCCGACGAGCTGCTGGTCGCCGCGGGGCTGGGGTGGTACGAGGTCTCGAACTGGGCGCGGGACGACGCCGCGCGCTGCCGCCACAACCTCGGCTACTGGGCGGGGGCGGACTGGTGGGGGATCGGGCCCGGTGCCCACTCCCACGTCGGCGGGGTGCGCTGGTGGAACGTGAAGCACCCGGCGGCGTACGCCGGCCGGCTGGCCGACGGGGTGACCCCGGCCCACGCCCGGGAGGTCCTCGATGCGGAGACCCGGCGCGTGGAGCGGGTGCTGCTGGAGGTCCGGCTGCGCTCCGGACTCGCCGTGGACGTCCTGGACGCGGAGGCCCGGACCACGCTCCCGGCCCTGGTCGCGGACGGGCTGGTCGAGGACCGACCGGACCGCCTGGTGCTCACCCGGCGCGGACGGCTGCTCGCGGACGGGGTCGTGCACCGCCTCTTGGCCTGAACTCTATTAAATCTAGTGTTACACTCGACTTTATGAAGAAGTCGAGTGCTGCCGATGGCGTCGTGAGCGGGCCGGTGATCGGGTACGTGCCCGGGGCCTTCGACCTGTTCCACGTCGGGCACCTCAACGCGTTGCGTCAGGCCCGGCAGTGGTGCGACGTCCTGGTCGCCGGCGTGGTCACCGACGAGGTGTGCGTCGCGACCAAGGGCGTGCTGCCGACCGTCCCGCTCGCCGAGCGGCTCGAGATCGTCGAGGCGATCGGCATCGTCGACGCCGTCTACGCGGAGAGCACCGCGGACAAGACCGACTCCTGGCGCGACGTCGGCTTCCACCGGATCTTCAAGGGCGACGACTGGCAGGGGACCGCCAAGGGGCGACGCCTCGAGCAGCGGATGGCCGCGCTCGGTGTCGAGGTCACCTACTTCCCCTACACGCTGCAGACCTCCTCCACCGCGCTGCGCACGGCGCTCGCGCACCGACGCGCGCCGGGGGCCTCGGGAGCGTCGTCGGCATGACCCACCCCGCGCTGGTCGTCGCCGTGTCCGACGACGGGCTGCTCGTGCCGTCCGGGAGGCAGCCGCTGGTGGTCGAGATCGACGGCCACTACGTCTGGTCGCTGACTCCGCTGCGCGACGGCAGGCCGGCGGCCGGGGGCGTCCTGGTGCCGTGGCCCGGTGCGCTCCGGCCCCATCTCAGCGGCCGCGGCCGGGTCCGGGTGACCGATGCCGCCGGCCTGGCCGTCCTGTATGACGACGAGGTCGGCCTCGGGACGGGCGAGGGCGTGCTGGCCGTGGTCGACGGCTCCGGCCACCGGCTCAGTGTCGACAAGGTCGGTCACCTCGCTCGCTCCTTCGCCGCGACCGACGAGGCCGTCCGCGACGAGATCCTCGTCGGCACCCGCCGCGCGATCGACGACCTGCGCGAGCACGCCGGCGTCGCGGCGTACCTCAACTACGGTGCGCTGCTGGGCGCCGTGCGCGAGGGGCGGATGCTCGCGCACGACTCCGACACCGACCTGTGCTACCTCTCGGCGCACGGATCGCCCGCCGACATCGTCACCGAGTCCTACCGGATCACCCGCGCGATGCGGGGCCGCGGCTGGCGGGTGCTGCGGATGTCCGGCGGCGACGTCAAGCTGCTGTTGCCGCTCTCCGACGGCCGGGCGTGCCACATCGACGTGTTCGCCGCGTTCCACGTCGGCGATACCTTCTTCCAGCTCGGCAACCGCAGCGGCGACCTGCCGCGCTCGGCGATCGAGCCGTTCTCGACGATCACCCTGCACGGGCACGAGTTCCCGGCGCCGCGCGACCCCGAGGCGATGCTCGCCTTCCTCTACGGGCCCCACTGGCGCACACCCGACCCCTCCTTCAAGTACGCCGATCCGGCGGCGGGCGTGCGGCGCCTCGACGGGTGGCTGCGCGGCTTCCGCACCGAGATGGGGCGCTGGACCGAGCTCTACAACGGGCCGCGTCGCGCCGCGATCCCGCGCGGGCCGTCGGCGTTCGCTCGGTGGGTGGAGCCACAGCTCGGCGATCTGCCGGTCCTGGACGTCGGTGCCGGCACCGGCCGCGACGCGCTGTGGTTCGCCCGCGCGGGGCGTCGTACCGGCGCCGTCGACTTCTCCCGCGGCAGCCTCGGCGTGATCCGCCGGCGGGCCCGGCGCTGGCGCCGGGAGGTCGAGGTCGACCAGCTGATCCTCGGCGAGCTCCGCTCGACGCTGCTGCACGGCACCCGACTGGCCCGCGACCCGCACCACCTCTACGCGCGCCACCTCGTCGACCACCTCGACCCCGCCGCGCTCGACCAGCTCTGGCTGCTCGCCCGGATGGCGCTGCGACCCGGCGGCGGCCGGCTGTTCCTGGAGTTCGCGATCGAGGACGCGGGCTCGCCCGGGGCCGCGGCGCCGCGGGTCTCGCCCGAGGGCGTCCGGACGGCGATCGAGGCCGCCGGCGGGGTGGTCGAGCGGCTCACGCTCGGGCGCGGCGAGGACATGTTCGACCTGCCCCTGCCGGCCGTGTGCCGGATCCGCGTCGCCTGGCCGGCGCCCGACAGCGAGGAGCTGCGATGACGACCACCGACCTGGCCCGCCGGATGCGCACCCGGGTCCGCGACCGGGGCACGCTGCGTGAGCGGGTGCGTGCGCTGGAGGCCGAGGTGCAGGAGAACCGACAGCTCAACCGCCGGATCGCCGAGCTCACCGACGTCGTCGCCGAGCTGCTGATCCCGTTGGACGCGCGCGATCAGGCACGGGTCGACGAGGTGCTGGACCGGTTCCGCAGCGGCCTCTGAGCATGCGGTTTGGTCCCCAACCGCAGGAAACGGGGCCGGATCGTTGCGGTTTGGGACCAATCCGCAACTGGTCAGACCAGCGTCACGAAGTCGATCAGCTCCTCGACCCGGCCGAGCAGAGCCGGATCGAGATCCTGGAACCCCCGGACCCCGCCGAGGATGTGCTTCCACGCGCGGGCGATGTCGGCCTGGTCGCGGTGCGGCCAGCCGAGCTGCTGGCAGGTGCCCTTCTTCCAGTCGATGCCCTTGGGCACCTTCGGCCACGCCGCGAAGCCGAGCCGCTCGGGCTTGACCGCCTGCCAGATGTCGATGAAGGGGTGGCCCACGATGAGCACGTCCTTGCCGACTGGCGACTTCATGATGTTCTGCGCGATCCGGCTCTCCTTGGAGCCGGGCACGAGGTGGTCGACGAGGACGCCGACGCGGCGGTTCGGCGCGGGCTCGAAATCGCGCAGGTGGTCGGCGAGGTCGTCGACGCCGCCGAGGAACTCGACGACCACGCCCTCGATGCGCAGGTCGTCGCCCCACACCTTCTCGACCAGCTCGGCGTCGTGGCGGCCCTCGACGAAGATCCGGCTCGCGCGGGCGACCCGGGCCTTGGCGTCGTGGACGGCGATCGAGCCACTGGCGGTGCGGGTCGGCCGGACCGGTCCGGCGTTCGTGATCGGCGCGGTCAGGATGACCGGCCTGCCCTCGAGCAGGAAGCCGGTCCCGAGCGGGAAAGTGCGTCGCTTCCTCCGCCGGTCCTCGAGCGTCACGGTGTCGAGGTCGCGGTCGACGGCGACGATCTCGCCGCACCAGTCGGTGGTGACCTCCTCGACGACCAGGCCGAGGTCCGCCGGGGTCTCCACGGCGCGGCCCCGCTTCGGGACCTTCCAGTCGCCTGCCAGTACGTCGGTCCCGTAGCGATCCACGACGGACCACCCTACGGACCCGGGGCCCTCTCCCGAGGTGCGGACACGCCCGGTGGGTCAGACGAGCGGCAGCCGGCGGTGGGCGCGGGGCACCTGGGCGTACCCGCGGGCGATCGCGTGGTGCAGCGCCTCGGCGGGGAACGGCCACTGCGCCGCCCCGCGCGCCTCTGCCTCCGGCACCCCACGAGTGGCGAGGTCCCGGATCGTCTCGGCGACCGCACGCAGGTCGTCGCACTGTTGCTCGACGAACCTCCGGTCGACGACGCCGCCGTGGCCGGGGACGACGATCGAGCCCGGGGTGAGCAGGCCGAGCACCAGATCGAGGGTCTGCGGCCAGTCCAGCGGCCACGAGTCCGCGCCGAGCGAGGGCGGGGCCGACTCCTCGACCAGGTCGCCGACCAGCAGCACGTCGGCGTCGGGCACGCGGACGACCAGGTCACCCGCGGTGTGCCCGCGCCCGGGGTGGACCAGCTCCACCTGCCGGTCGCCCAGGTCGATCACGACCGCGCTGGAGAAGGTGCGGTCCGCGGGCGGCGCCGCCGGATCGGTCCGGGCGGCGGCCTCCTCGGTGGCGTGCACCGGCGGGTCGTCGTACCGCTCCCGGAAGGTGGCGTTGCCGAGGACGTGGTCGAAGTGGTCGTGGGTGTTGACCACCGCGACGACCGCCCCGGCCCGGAGGTCGCCGATCGCCGCGATCGCGGCGCGGGCCTCCGCGGCGGTGGCCAGCGTGTCGACCACCACGAGACCGCGCTCACCTCCGACGACGGTCAGGTTGACGTCGTACGACGGGACGCGGCGGACCCAGACGCGGTCCGCTACCTCGGTGAATGCCGGCACGCGCCCACCGTAGCGACTCCGCCGGGGCCGTGGATCCTCAGCAGAGACCGGCGTGCAGCTCGGTGCGCAGCAGGTCGCCCAGCTCGGCCGCCGACGTGGCGCGACGGGGGAAGCGCAGCTCGGTGCTGTGGGCCCCGGTGAGGTCGACCCACCGGAGCGCGACGCCGGCGGCGTGGAGGTCGGCGAGCTGCACGCCGACGACCTCGCCGAGCCGGGTCTGCGTCATCGAGGCGATCGCCCGGCGCAGCTCGTCTTGGTGACACAGGTTGGCGTGCTCGGTCGAGCGCTGGAAGAAGCCGCGGTTGAGGTCGTGCTCCGGGTCGGCGAAGGCGCCGAGGGGGACCCGGACCCGGGTCTCGTCCGGTGCGTCCGGGGGAGCGCTGGCGCGGGAGAGCAGTGCGAAGTCGAGGCGGAGGCCGACCCGCATCCGGATCTCGTCGCAGCACTCGCACTGCTCGAGCCCGAGTGCCTCGAGCCGACCGGAGAGGGTCAGCGTGGCGTCCCGCTCGACGGTGCCGGGGGCGCCGAGTCCGCTGGTCAGGGTGAGCAGCGCGCCGCGCCCGTCGGTCGCCGCGACCGCGAGGGTCGAGTCGGCGGGGCAGGAGAGGATCGGGCGCCCGCCGTGGTCCTGCATCTCCAAGCCGGTCTCCTCGAGGCCGGACGTGACGTCGTCGATCCCGTCGACCACCAGCTGGACCTCGCGGGGGCACGCCAGGATGCTGCGTGCCGCCGAGGCGAGGTGTCGTACGTCGAGACCGGGGTCGACCGTCATGTCCGCTCCTTGCCGCGCCGGGTGGCGATCCAGATTGATTAGGTGAGCCTAACCTACTTGATTCGACGTGGTCGGGAAAGAGCAGGGGTGGGCGCTAGGATTGGCACTCCAGTCGTTGGAGTGCCAAGGCAGTCGGAGCAGGAGGTGGGCATGCAGGAGGAGCGCAGGCTCGCCGTACTACGGGCGATCGTCGAGGACTACGTGTCGACCGAGGAGCCGGTCGGCTCCAAGGCGCTGGTCGAGCGCCACCATCTCAACGTGTCGCCGGCCACCATCCGCAACGACATGGCCGCGCTGGAGGAGGAGGGCTACCTCCACCAGCCGCACACCAGCGCCGGCCGGGTGCCGACCGACAAGGGCTACCGGCTCTTCGTCGACCGGCTCTCCACGGTCAAGCCGACCACCTCGGCCGAGCGCCGCGCGATCGCCGGCTTCCTGGAGGGCGCCATCGACCTCGACGACGTGGTCAACCGCTCGGTGCGGCTGCTCGCGCAGCTGACCCGGCAGGTTGCCGTCGTCCAGTACCCCACGCTCTCGCGCTCGACGGTGCGCCACGTCGAGGTCGTGGCGCTCGCCCCGACCCGCCTGCTGTTGGTGCTGATCCTCAGCTCGGGCCGGGTCGAGCAGCGCCTGGTCGAGCTCGACGCCGACATCGACGACGAGGCGCTCGGCGCGCTGCGCTCCCGGATCAACCTCGCCGCCACCGGCGAGGTCATCGCCGACGCCGTCACCGCCCTCGACGCCCTGGTCCGGGGCGCGGACGGTACGCCGCCCGCCGCGCCGGCCACCGTCGCCGTGGTCGAGACCCTGATCGAGGCGATGAGCGACCACCGCTCCGACGAGCGGGTCGTGGTCGGCGGCACCGCCAACCTGGCTCGCTTCGGCGACAGCTTCGAGACGTCGGTGCGCCCGCTGCTCGAGGCCCTGGAGGAGCACGTGGTGCTGCTCAAGCTGCTCGGCGAGGCCACCACCGGCGGCGCGGTCACCGTGCGGATCGGGGCCGAGGGCCCGATCCAGGAACTCGCCTCCACGAGTGTCGTGGCGACCGGCTACGGCCCCGACGACGCGCTGGCCGCGCTCGGGATCGTCGGCCCCACCCGCATGGACTACCCCGGAACGATGGCGGCGGTGCGCGCGGTCGCGCGCTACGTCTCCCGCATCCTCGACGAGAGCTGAGAGAGCACATCACGTGAGTCAGGACCCCTACGAGCTGCTCGGCGTCGGTCGCGACGCCGACGCCGACACGATCAAGAAGGCGTACCGCAAGCTCGCCCGTCAGCTGCACCCCGACGTCAACCCCGACCCGGAGAGCCAGGAGCGGTTCAAGCAGGTCACCGCCGCCTACGAGGTGCTGTCCGACCCCGACAAGCGCGCGGCCTTCGACCGCGGCGGCGACCCGTTCGGCGGCGGCTTCGGCGGCCAGGGCGCAGGCTTCTCCTTCACCGACATCATGGACGCCTTCTTCGGCGGCAACGCCGGTGGCGCGGGCGGCGGCCGCGGGCCGCGGCCACGGGTGCGACGCGGCCAGGACGCGCTCATCCGGATCGAGGTGGAGCTCGCCGAGGCCGCCTTCGGCGTGTCCCGCGAGCTCAAGGTCGACACGGCCGTGCGCTGCACGACCTGCGGCGGCGAGGGTGCCGCCCCCGGCAGCCACCCCGTTCCGTGCGAGACCTGCCGCGGCGCGGGCGAGGTCGCCCACGTGCAGCGTTCCTTCCTCGGCGAGATCCGCACCCTGCGACCCTGTGCCGCCTGCCGCGGCCTCGGCAGCGTCATCCCCGACCCGTGTCGTGAGTGTGCGGGCGACGGCCGAGTCCGCTCCCGGCGTACCCTCACCGTCAAGATCCCCGCCGGCGTCGACAACGGCACCCGGGTCCAGCTCAGCGAGCAGGGCGAGGTCGGCCCGGGCGGCGGCCCCGCCGGCGACCTGTACGTCGAGATCCACGTCGCCCCGCACGAGGTCTTCGAGCGCCAGGGCAACGACCTGCACTGCACGGTGTCGGTGCCGATGACCGCGGCGGCGCTGGGGACCACGATCACGCTGCCGACCCTGGAGGCCGACCTCGGGCTCGACGAGGACTCCGGCGTCGAGACGTCCTTCGAGCTCCAGGTCCCGACCGGCACCCAGTCCGGCCACCAGGTCGTGCTGCGCGGTCGCGGCGTGCCCGGCCTGCGCGGCGGGCGGGGTGACCTCGCGGTGACCATCGGGGTCGACACCCCGACCCGGCTGGACCCGCGCCAGGAGGAACTGCTGCGCGAGCTGGCCGCGATCCGCGGCGAGGAGCGGCCCACGGGCGATGTCCGGCCGACCCACAAGTCGATGTTCGGGCGGCTGCGCGACGCGTTCAGCGCCCACTGACCTCACCGACAAATGACCCTCCCGCAGCATCTGGTGCCGTCCCTCGACGGGGTGCGCGCCGGAGACGCCGTCACCGTCGAGGGCGACGAGGCGCATCACGCCGTCGTCGTACGACGGCTGCGGGTGGGGGAGCGACTGCTGCTCGGCGACGGGCTCGGCCGGGTCGCCACCGGCGAGGTGAGCGCCACCGCGAAGCGGACCTTCACCGTCGCCGTCACCGCGGTCGAGGACCACGCCGAGCCCCGGCCGTCGGTCACCGTGGTCCAGGCGCTGCCGAAGGGCGAGCGCGGCGAGCTGGCCGTCGAGGTGCTCACCGAGATCGGCGTCGCCCGGATCGTCCCGTGGGCGGCCGCCCGCAGTGTCGCGGTCTGGAAGGGCGAGCGCGCCGCGAAGTCGTACGCGAAGTGGCGGGCCACTGCCCGCGAGGCGGCCAAGCAGGCGCGTCGCGCCTGGCACCCCGAGGTGCTGCCGCTGGCGGCCACCGCCGACGTCGTCGCCCTGATCGCGGGGGTCGACGTCGCCGTCGTGCTGCATGAGGACGCCACGGAGCCGCTCGCCGCGCTGGCCCTCCCGACCGACGGCGACCTGCTCGTCGTCGTCGGCCCCGAAGGCGGGCTCGCCGACGAGGAGGTGGCCCGGTTCGTCGCCGCCGGTGCCGTGTCGGTCCGGCTGGGCGCCGAGGTGCTTCGCACCTCCACCGCCGGTGTCGCCGCCGTCGCCGCGCTGCTGTCTCGTACCCCCCGCTGGGGTGGTCTGACCAGTGACGGATTGGGCAGAAACCACACGTGATCGGCCAGAATTGTTGCGGTTGGGGACCAAACCGCAACACTCAGCGGGCCAGCAGGGCCTCCGTGCGGCCGATCTCGGCGTCCAGCTCGGCCTGCTCGGACCGGCTCAGGTCCCGGACCATCCGGACCAGGACGACGCGGCCCTCCTCGACCCGCCACAGCCCGGCGAGCCAGCCGTCGACATACACCGACATGGCCTGGGCCCCGTTGACGCCCATCCACAGGCCGCGGTGCTCGGCGGCGGTGACCCGGTCCCGGGCGGCGTGGGAGAGCCAGAGGTTGTCGTAGCTGCCGAGGAGACGCGCGGGCGCCGGTCGGTCCTCGTCGGCGACGGGCGCGCCGCCGACGTCGTAGAGCGGCTTGCCGTCCTCGTCCTCGTGCACCTCGAGGTCGGTCATCGCCTTGAGTACCGGACCGAGGCGGGTGATGCCGGACCAGGTGGTCACGTCGGACGCGGTCGCGGGGCCGTAGGCGCGCAGGTAGCGGCGGACGATCTCGGCAACGTCCGGCTCGGCCAGCGCCAGGCCGGTCCAGCGGGCGGCGAAGTCGTACGCGACGGCCGTCGACCCGGCCGGCTTCCAGCAGCCGCGGGGCGGCAGCTGGGCGAGCACCGCGAGCAGCCGGGCGACCCCGCCGAGCTGGGTGGCGGTGTGCTCGGGGAAGCGCTCGGCGAGCGCGGCTCCCAGCTGGCGCTGGGGGAGCGGGCCGTCGGCGAGCACGTCGCGGACCGCTGCCCGGAAGGCCTCGCGGTCGACGGTGCGGGCCTCGCCGATGGTCTGGCTGACCTTCATCTCGCGCTCCCGGACCGGTGCCGCCCACACCGGCAGGGTGACCGCGTCGGCGGGCCGGTGGAGGTGGACGGTGTCGCGCAGGCTCAGCACGCGCACGAGCGACCGGTCCTCGATCGCGGCGCTGACGGCGTACGGGTCGAGGTCGGTCAGCCGCGCCGCCAGCGACAGGTACGGCGACAGCGGCTCCTGTGCCTGGAGGCCGACCAGGTGTCCCACCAGGTCCGCGGGCGGCATCGTCACGCGCTCGAGCAGGTGCTGGCGCAGCAGCAGGGTGCGGTTCAGCCGGAGCCGGGAGAACCTCACGGCACCGTGATCCGCTTCGTGTCCTCCGTCGGCCCGCCGCCCTCGCCGCCGGACGGGTCGTCGGTGCGGGCGACGAACGTGTAGTTCCCCGCCGGGAGCTCGCTCACGTCGATCTCGGCGGTCCACGGGTAGAGCCGCTCGACCCACCCCTCGGCGGTGGCTGAGTACTGGAGGACGACGGCGCCGGAGGCGTCCTGCACCTCCCAGGGCACGGTCGCCTCGAAGGAGCTGGCCAGGCCGGTCGCGGTGAAGGTGTCGTCGACGGTGGTGCCGTCGGCGGGTGCGGTGATGTTGACCGCGGCGAGGACGTCGAGCTCCGGTGCGGCCTGCGCCCCGCTGGGTACGCCGAGGTAGCTGACCTCCTCGCCGTCGAGAACGAAGCTCACCTTCGCGCCGGTGCGGAGCGTCGGGTCGGCGGTGGCCCCGCCCTGCACGGAGTTGAGGGTCCACACGAGCTGCTGCACCGCGAGCCGGGCCTGCCGGCCGGACATGCCGGCGGGGCGCTCGCTCCACGACGCGTCGGTGAGCTCGACCTGGAAGCTGCCCCCGGCGCCGATCCCGTCGAAGCTGACGCCGGGCACGATGCTGCCGGCCGGGAGCAGGGTGCGGTAGTCGGGATCCGCCGGGCCGACGAGGAGGAGGCTGACCACGTGGTCGGGCGTGACCTGGGCGTGCGGCTCGGCGTACAGCGCTGCACCGCCCGGCGTGTCACCGACGTAGTAGGCGGTGACGGACACCTCCTGCGCCGGCTCCTCGCTCGGGGTGGCGGAGGCGGTCGGCGAGGTCGACGGCGTCGCCGCCGGGGTCTCCCCGGCTGCCGGCTCGGGGTCGTCGCCGCAGCCGGCGAGCAGGCAGGCCGCGGCGGCGAGAGTGACGAGGAGGGTGTGCGGACGGCGGGGGCGAGTACGCATCTGCCGATGGTGGCATGGTTGTCCCCGTGACTGCCGCACCCGACTGCCTGTTCTGCAAGATCGTCGCGGGGGACATCCCCGCCGAGGTCGTCCACACCACCGAGAGCACCGTCGCCTTCCGCGACATCAATCCCCAGGCGCCGCTGCACGTGCTCGTCGTGCCGCGCGACCACGAGCCCGACGCCGCGGCGTCGGCCGCGGCCGACGCCGCGATGTTCGCCGAGATCGCCACGACGGCGCGCGCCGTCGCGACCGGCGAGGGGTACGACGACTACCGGCTCGTGTTCAACACCGGAGCCGGCGTCGGGCAGACCGTCTTCCACACCCACTGCCACGTGCTCGCCGGTCGAGCGATGACCTGGCCCCCGGGCTGAGGGACCGGGCTGAGGGACCGGCTGGGGGACCGGGGAAACGAGTGGGCACGCCGCGGCCTCGCCCCGTACCATGGAGGGGCCGCATCGTCGTACCTGAAAGGCCGCCCGTCCTCGGGCATCCATGACCGACTCACTTCCCAAAGTCAGCCCCGCCGTCGCCACGCGCCACACCGTGGTCGTGCCCAACAGCATCGACATGGTCACGCTGTTCGGCCCGGGCGACGAGCACCTCGGCATCATCGAGAAGCGGTTCGGCGTCGAGGTCCACGTCCGGGGCAACCGGATCACGCTGTCCGGCGATGTCCACGAGATCGAGCTCGCCGAGAAGCTGATCGACGAGCTGGTCGCCATCCTGCGCACCGGCCAGGGCATCACGCCCGAGGTCGTCGAGCGGGTGGAGGCGATGCTGCGCGTGCAGACCGCGACGTCCGAGCGACCGGCCGACATCCTCTCGCTCAACATCCTGAGCAACCGCGGCCGGTCGATCCGGCCCAAGACGCTCAACCAGAAGCGCTACGTCGAGACGATCGACCAGCACACGATCACCTTCGGCATCGGCCCCGCGGGCACCGGCAAGACCTACCTCGCGATGGCGAAGGCCGTGCAGGCACTGCAGGCCAAGCAGGTCAACCGGATCATCCTGACCCGCCCCGCGGTCGAGGCCGGTGAGCGCCTGGGCTACCTCCCCGGCACCCTGAGCGAGAAGATCGACCCCTACCTGCGCCCGCTCTACGACGCGCTGCACGACATGCTCGACCCCGAGTCGATCCCCAAGCTGATGGGGGCGGGGACCATCGAGGTCGCCCCGCTGGCCTACATGAGGGGCCGGTCGCTGAACGACTCCTTCATCATCCTCGACGAGGCGCAGAACACCACGCCCGAGCAGATGAAGATGTTCCTGACCCGGCTCGGCTTCGGCTCGAAGATCGTGGTCACCGGCGACGTGACCCAGGTCGACCTGCCCTCCGGCACCAACTCCGGGCTGCGGGTCGTCGAGACGATCCTCGACGGCGTCGAGGACCTCGCGTTCGTCCGGTTGACCAGCCACGACGTCGTCCGTCACCAGCTGGTCGGCCGGATCGTCGCGGCCTATGACGACTTCGACGCCAGGTCGGAGAAGCAGAAGGCGGCCCGCCGGGTCGCCAAGAAGGGCGAGAAGTGACCATCGAGATCCTCGACGAGTCCGGCAGCGGGCTCGACGTCAAGCACTTCTCGCGGCTCGCACGGTTCGTGATGGACCAGATGCGGGTGCACCCGCTGGCCGAGCTGTGCATCAAGGCGGTCGACGAGGACACCATCGCCGAGCTCAACGGCAAGTGGATGCAGAAGGACGGCCCGACCGACGTGCTCGCCTTCCCCATGGACGAGCTGCGTCCCGGCCTGGTCACCGAGGAGCCCGAGGAGGGCGTCCTCGGCGACCTGGTGCTCTGCCCGGCGGTGGCGGAGCGCCAGGGTGAGACGGCCGGCCACGGCACACTCGCCGAGCTGGAGCTGCTCACCACGCACGGCATCCTCCACCTTCTCGGCTACGACCACGCCGAGCCCGAGGAGCACAAGGTGATGTTCGGGCTCCAGGACCAGCTGCTGGCCCAGTGGCGCGCCCACGTGGCCGCCTCCTGACGCCGGGGTCGCGGAGATGATCGCCGACAGTCTGTGGCCGCTGGGTGCGGCGGCCGTCCTGGTGGTGCTCTCGGGGTTGTTCGCGGCGGCGGACGCCGCCCTCGCGGGCTTCTCGCGCGCCCGCGCGCAGGAGATGGTGGGCGAGGGACGCGCGGGCGCGCAGCGCCTCGTCGTCCTGCTCGAGGACGCGCCTCGTCATCTCAACACCGCGCTGCTGCTGCAGCTGCTGTGCGAGACCGCGGCGATCGTCGTGGTGACGCTGTACGTCGACGACCGGCTCGACGCCCCCTGGTGGGCCCGCGCGGGCCTGGCCCTCGGGGTGATGCTGGTCGTGTCGTTCGTCGCCATCGGCGTGGCCCCGCGCACGGTGGGCCGGCAGCACGCCGAGACTGTCGCGATCTGGTGCGCCTGGCCCTTGTCGGCGCTGACCACCGTGCTCGGCCCGATCCCACGACTGCTGATCCTGGTCGGCAACGCGATCACGCCCGGCCGTGGGTTCCGCGAGGGACCGTTCCAGACCGAGACGGAGCTGCGCGAGCTCGTCGACATCGCCGAGGCCAGCGAGCTGATCGAGGCCGACGAGCGGAAGATGATCCACTCGGTCTTCGAGTTCGGCGACACGACCGTGCGCGAGGTGATGGTGCCGCGCGGCGACGTGGTCTACATCGAGAACCACAAGAACCTGCGCCAGACGATGTCGCTCTTCCTGCGGTCCGGCTTCTCCCGGGTGCCGGTGGTGGGTGAGAACCTCGACGACGTGCTCGGCATGGCCTACCTCAAGGATGTCGTCCGCCGCGACTTCGAGGCGCCGGACGTCGAGCTGACCCAGAGGGTCGAGGAGGTCATGCGCCCTGCTGTCTGGGTGCCGGAGTCGAAGCCGGTCGACGACCTCCTGCGCGAGATGCAGCTGCGGCGCCTCCATGTCGCGATCGTCGTCGACGAGTACGGCGGCACGGCCGGCCTGATCACCATCGAGGACCTGCTCGAGGAGATCGTCGGCGAGATCACCGACGAGTACGACGAGGCGGAGGTCGAGGTCGAGCGGGTCGGTGACGGTCGGGACGACGAGGTCCGGGTGTCCTCGCGCTACCCGGTCGACGACCTCGACGAGATCTTCGGCTTCCCGATCGAGGAGGAGGACGTCGACTCGGTCGGGGGCCTGCTCGCCAAGCATCTCGGCCGGGTGCCGATCCCCGGCTCGGTGGTCGAGGCCCACGGCCTGCGCTTCGAGGCCGAGGAGCCGGCGGGGCGGCGCAACAAGATCGGCACGGTGCTGATCTCCCGCGTTCCCCAGGTCGTGCCCGGCGACGACTGACAAGATGCCGCGCGTGCTCCCGATCCCGGAATGGGGTGGAGACGATCCCTGCCGGACCGTGCTGGGTGGCCGCTAGCGGGTCAGCCGAGCAGCGCCCAGGGGTTCTCTCGTCGCCACACGGTGGGGAAGTGCAGGCCGACGCCCTGGCGGTCCGCGAGCGGCGCGAGGACCGCCATCGTCGCGTCGAGGTCGTCGCCGAGGTACGGCAGGGCGCGCAGTGGCCGGTCCAGTGGCCGGAAGAAGTCGTCCCAGTGGATGAGCACGACCTGCCGGGCACCGACCGCCGCGACCGTCTCGGCCCAGTACCGCTCGATATATCCCGGGTTCTGGACACCGAGCTGCCCGACGCCCAGATAGACGATGTCGGCGCGCCGGTCGGCGAGTGCACCGGGCCGGAACCCGGCGCTGCCCTGCACGAGCGCGGTGCGTCCGCTGTCGTGCTCGACGAGGATCGACCATGCCTCGCCGCACTGGTAGGCGGTGGTCCGCGCGGGCGGTACGACGGGCGACGTGATCCGTCCGGGGTAGCGGTCGGGCGGACAGTGCTCACTCTCGATCCAGGTCAGGACGAAGCCGCCGGCCCGGACCGGCTCACCCGGTACGACGACCCCGATCTGGTCCTCGGGCAGACCGCCACCCCGGCCGATCTGCGCGGCCGAGGTGCCGCCGAGCAGCCGGGCGCCGGTGCGCGCGGCGACGACCGCGGAGTCCATCGCGTGGTCGTAGTGGGTGTGTACCGGCGCGACCACGTCGAGCCGGTCGATGCCGGCGCGCCCGAGGGTCCGCTGGATCAGCGCCTCGTCGGGAGCCAGCCGACCCAGTGCGACGCGGGGGAGCGACGGCCGGGTGAAGAAGCCGTCGGTGAGCACCGCCGACGCCCCGTCGTCGATGAGCAGGCTGGCGACGCCGAGGAAGGTGACCCCGACTCCACCGCCGGCCTGCGGGAGGCCGAACCGGCCGGCGTACCGGCCGAGGTCGGGGCGCCCGAGCCGCGGCCGCAGGCCGAGCGCCACGTCAGGCGCCCGGGACGATCCGGATGTCGCGCTCGGCGCCGTCGCCCAGGGCGGCCAGTGCCTCCTGGTAGGCGGGCGAGGCGTGCGCCGCCCGCGCCGCCTCGACGCTGTCGAACTCGATGAGCACCGAGCGCTCCTCGAGCCCGGCCTCGTAGACCTGCTCGGGGAGACCTCGGGCGAGGAAGCGGCCGCCGGCGGCGGTCAGGGCGGGCATGGCGAGGGCCGCGTAGGCCGCCATCCGCTCGGTGTCGGTGACGGCGCGGTAGCTGCTGATCCAGTAGGCGGGCATGGCCCCATCCTGCCGGACCCACCGCGGGGGCTGAGAGGATGGATCCATGTCCGACCTGTCCGCCGAGGACCAGAAGCTCGTCACCCTCGCCCGCGCCACCCGGGCCCGTATCCAGGCAGCCGAGGGCGCGGCGGTGCGCGACACCGACGGCCGCACGTACGCCGCCGCCACGGTCGACCTGCCGTCCCTCCGGCTCACCGCGGTGCAGGCCGTCGTCGCCATGGCGGTCGCCTCGGGCTCCACCGGAGTCGACGCCTGTGTCGTGCTCGGCGACGCGCCGGACCTCAGCGAGCCGGATGCCGCCGTGCTCAGCGACTTCGCCGGTGCCGGGGGTGTCGTGATCCACCGGGGCGACGCCCGCGGCACGATCGGCGCGACCACGACCGCCGACCCGGGTGGCCGCTGAGGCGCCGCTCGCGCCATGACATCTGTCATGCCCGGATCGTGACGCCTGCCCGAGGCACGGGACCCGGCCGGCGACGACGCTGGAGCCATGACGACGACGAGCATGACCCGCCTGGCGGTCCGCCTGGCGGGAGTGACCAAGGACTTCGGCCCGGTGCAGGCCGTCCGGGGCATCGACCTCGAACTGCACCCGGGCGAGATCGTGGCCTTCCTCGGACCCAACGGTGCCGGCAAGACCACGACGATCGACCTGGTGCTGGGGCTGAGCCGACCGACGAGCGGCACCGTCGAGGTGCTCGGCCTGGAGCCGCGTCGGGCGATCGCCCGGGGGCTGGTGTCGGCGGTGATGCAGACCGGTGGCCTGCTCAAGGACCTCACGGTTCGCGAGACCGTCGCCTACACGGCGAGTCTGTTCGCCGACACCCGGCCGGTGGACGAGGTCCTCGAGCGCGCCGGGATCACCGGCCTCGCCGACCGGAAGGTCGCCAAGTGCTCCGGAGGTGAGCAGCAGCGACTGCGGTTCGCCATGGCGCTGCTGCCCGATCCCGCACTGCTGCTCCTCGACGAGCCGACGACCGGCATGGACGTCGAGGGCCGGCGGGCGTTCTGGAACGCGATCCGCGCCGACGCCGGCGCCGGCCGCACCGTCCTGTTCGCGACGCACTACCTCGAGGAGGCCGACCAGTACGCCGACCGGATCGTGCTGATCAGCAAGGGGCGGATCGCCGCCGACGGCTCCGGCCCGCAGATCCGTGCCCTCGCCTCGGGCCGCACGGTCCGAGCGTCGGTGCCGGGCGTCGACCGGCGCGTGACCGCCGCGGTCGCCGCGCTCGGTGGTGTCGACCATGTCGACGTCCGCGGCGAGTCGGTGACCATCCACGCCAAGGACAGCGACGCCGTCGCCCGCTACCTGCTCACCGAGACCGCCGCCCGGGACGTCGAGATCACGGCCCAGGGCATCGAAGAGGCCTTCCTCAGCCTGACCGGAGAGACCGCATGAGCACGACCACCAGCACCGTCGACCCCACCACCCGCCGGGTGCCGCCGATGGGCGGGTTCAACCCGACCGTCCTGGGCATCGAGCTGCGCCGGATGCTGCGCAACCGGCGCACCATCGTCTTCACGCTGGTCTTCCCGGCGGCCATGCTGCTCGCCTTCGGGGGCCAGTCGGGCTGGGAGGAGAAGGTGGGCAGCGGCAACGTGGCGGCGTACATCCTGGCCTCGATGGCGCTGTACGGTGCCGCCCTCACCGCCGCGGCCGGCGGCTCCATGGTCGCCCTCGAGCGCTCCCTCGGCTGGTCGCGCCAGCTGCGTCTCACCCCGCTCCTCCCGGTCGTCTACATCCTGATGAAGGCGTTGGTCGCCCTCGTCATGGGCGCGCTCGCGATCGCCGCCGTCAACGTCGTCGGCGCTGTGCAGGGCAAGGCCGAGATGCCCACGCACGTGTGGATCGAGTGCGCCGTGGTGACGCTCTTCTGCACGTTGACCTTCGCCGCCCTCGGGGTCTTCGTCGGCTACGTCGTCCCCGGCGAGAACGCCATGCAGATCCTCGGTCCCGGTCTCGCCCTCCTCTCCTTCCTCGGCGGTGTCTTCATCCCGCTCGACGACTATGCGGAGGTGGTCCGACAGATCGCGTACTGGACGCCGATGTACGGCGTCGCCGAGATCGCCCGCTGGCCGCTGACCCACGAGCTGCCGTGGTACGCCGTCCTCAACGCGGTCGCCTGGTTCGTGCTCTTCGTGGCGGGCGCCGCGTGGCGGATGAGCAGGGACACCGCCCGGGTCTGACCGGGCCGAGCGACTCCCCGACGCACCCCGGACGACTAGCGTGACGTCTGTGGACACCGCGGCCCCCCACCCCCTCCAGCGCCCGCTGGGCCGGTGGGGGCCGCTGTTCGCCGCGATCTGGCTGACGTTCCTCGTCGACCCCCTGCGCACGGCCTGGGGCGACCTGCCCGCCCCGCGGGCCTGGGTCGGCCTGTCCGCGACTGCCCTGTTCGCCGCCAGCTACCTCGCCCTGTGGGTGACGCTCCGCTCGGGCCGGGCCCGGCTCGCCATGGCGCCGCCGGTGCGCGTCCGCCTCGCCTGGACGCTCGCCCTGGGCGGCCTGGCGGTCGTCATGGTGGTCGCGCTCGGCCAGGTCGGCATGGCGAGCGTGGTCTACCTCGCGGTGACCTTCGTGATGCTCTATCCGCCTCGGGCCTTCCTGCCCCTCGTGCTCGCGCTGACCGCGACGGTGCTGGTCCTCGGCTTGACGGTGCCGGGGTGGGAGCACAACACCTGGCTGGCGTTCTCGGTCGTGGCGGCCTCGATCGCGGTGTTCGGCGTGCGGTCGATGATGAACCGCAACATCGAGCTGATCCGCGCCCACGCGACCAACGCCGCGCTGGCGGCCGAGAGCGAGCGCAACCGGCTGGCTCGCGATCTGCACGACATCCTCGGCCACTCGCTGACCGTGATCACGATCAAGGCCGAGCTCGCCGGCCGCCTCTTCGACGCGGACCCCGCGCGCGCCCGCGCCGAGCTGGGCGACCTCGAGCGGCTGAGCCGGGACGCCCTCGCCGACGTACGACGGGCGGTGGAGGGCTACCGCGACCTCACCCTGCCCGGCGAGATCGCCCGGGCCAGGACCGCGCTGGCCGCGGCACAGATCGACGCGACGCTGCCCAACAGCACCGACGAGGTCCCGACCGAGGCGCGAGAGCTGTTCGCCTGGACCGTTCGCGAGGCCGTCACCAACGTCGTACGGCACTCCGGCGCCCGGCACTGCGAGGTGCGGCTGACGGCCGGGACGGTCGAGGTCCGCGACGACGGTCATGGTGTCGCGGTCGGCGCGGCCCACGGCTCGGGCCTCACCGGGCTCCAGGAGCGCGCGACCACCCTCGGCGCGACCCTGGTCACCCGCAGCCTCGACCCCGGCTGGTCGGTGGCGGTGGTGCTGCCGTGAGTACCTCGATCCGGCTGCTGCTCGCCGACGACCAGGCTCTGGTCCGCGGGGCGCTCTCCGCTCTGCTCGGTCTCGAGCACGATCTGGAGGTCGTCGCCGAGGCCGGGACGGGGCAGGAGGCCGTCGCGGCGGCGCGCCGGCACACTCCGGACGTCGCGCTGCTCGATGTGGAGATGCCCGGACTGGACGGCATCGCGGCGTGCGCCGAGGTCCGCGCGGCCAGCCCGGGCACCCGGGTCCTCATCGTCACGACCTTCGGTCGACCCGGCTACCTCCGTCGCGCGCTCCAGGCGGGCGCCGCGGGCTTCGTCGTCAAGGACACCCCGGCGCCGCAGCTCGCCGACGCCGTCCGCCGCATCCACCAGGGCCTGCGCGTCGTCGACCCCGCGCTGGCCACCGACTCCCTGCTGACGGGGGAGTCGCCGCTGACCGCGCGCGAGACCGACGTGCTGCGTGCCGCCCGCGACGGCGCGCCGGTGGCGGCCATCGCGGCGGCGCTGTTCCTGTCCGAGGGCACGGTGCGCAACCACCTCTCCGCGGCGATCGGCAAGACGGGTGCGAGCAATCGCACCGAGGCGGTCGTCGTCGCGCTCGGGAATGGCTGGCTCTGAAATCGACTTGGCCCTATGGCCGGAGAACTGGTTGAGTGAGGTCAACCACCCCGGAGCACCCGTTGTCCGCGGACAGGAGTATTTTCGAACCATGGCAAACCGCTCTTGGGAGGAGCACGAGCAGGCCGTCCAGCGGCTCGCCGAGTCCTACGCAGCCATTCCCGCTGGTCAGCCCGTGCGGCTCGCGAAGCGCACCACCAACCTGTTCCGGGCCCGCACCGCCACCGACGCTCCTGGGCTGGATGTCAGCGGTCTCGCCGGCGTGATCGAGGTGCTCCCCGACGGTGTGGACGGCGATGGTCCGGTGGCCGAGGTCCAGGGCATGTGCACCTACGAGGACCTGGTCGACGCGACGCTGCCCCATGGGCTGGTGCCCTATGTCGTGCCGCAGCTGCGCACGATCACCCTGGGGGGCGCCGTGACCGGGCTCGGCATCGAGTCGACCAGCTTCCGGCTCGGCCTGCCCCACGAGTCGGTGCTGGAGATGGACGTCTTCACCGGCAGCGGCCGGGTCGTCACGACCCGTCCCGGCGACGAGCTCTTCGACGCCTTCCCCAACTCCTACGGCTCGCTCGGCTACGCCACCCGGCTGCGGATCAAGCTGGCGAAGGTGCCGCCCTATGTCGCGCTGCGACACCTGCGCATCGACGACCCCGGGCTGCTCGCCAAGACGATCGCGGAGATCACCGCCACCCAGCAGTACGACGGGGAGCCGGTCCACGGCCTCGACGGGGTCTCGTTCGGACCGGGCGAGCACGTGCTGACCCTCGCCCGATGGACCGACGAGCCGGGCCCGACCTCCGACTACGCGGGGCAGGAGATCTACTACCGCTCGCTGCAGACCTGCGACCGCGACCGGCTGACCTTCCACGACTACCTGTGGCGGTGGGACACCGACTGGTTCTGGTGCTCCGGCGCCTTCGGCGCCCAGAACCCGCGGATCCGCCGGTTCTGGCCGCGCCGCTTCCGGCGTTCCGACGTCTACATGCGGATGCTCCACCTCGACCGCCGCTTCGGGATCGCCGATCGCCTCGACCGTCGCGCCGGCCGCCCGCTGCGCGAGCGGGTCGTGCAGGACATCGAGGTCCCGGTCGAGCGGCTGGGCGAGTTCCTCGCCTGGTTCGACGAGGAGGTCGGCATGCGACCGGTGTGGATCTGTCCGCTGGCGACCACCCGCTCCTGGCCGCTGTACCCGCTCGAGACCGGCAAGACCTACGTCAACGTGGGCTTCTGGGGCACGGTGCACGTCGGCCCGGACGCGCCCGACGGCCCACGCAACCGCGCGATCGAGGCCAAGGTCCACGAGCTCGGCGGCCACAAGTCGCTCTACTCGGACGCCTACTACGACAAGGAAACCTTCGACGCGCTCTACAACACCGCCCGGCTCGAGGCGGTCAAGCGCGTCCACGATCCCGACGACCGACTGACGACCCTCTACGACAAGGCGGTGCGAAGCCGATGACAGTTCAGACAGGCAGGGGCATCGCGCCCACGATCGCTTCCCTGTTCCGGGGCGGCCTGCCCCTGTGGCTCAAGGCCTACGACGGCTCGGTGGCCGGAGACGAGTCCCAGCCCTACGGCGTGGAGCTGGTGAGCGAGCGTGGGCTCTCCTACATCATGACGGCGCCCGGCGACCTCGGGCTCGCCCGGGCCTACGTCGCCGGCGACCTGATCCTCCACGGCGCCCACCCGGGCGACCCGTACGCCGCGTTCTCGCTGCTCAAGGACCACACCGACTTCGGGATCCCCGGTCCGCTCGAGCTGGTCGGCGTGCTGCGCTCGCTCGGGCTGAGCCACCTCGTCCCGCCCCCGCCGCCCCCGCAGGAGCACCTCCCCGCCTGGCGCCACCGGCTCGAGGGCCTGCGCTCGCTGGGCCAATGGGGACGGCACTCCGCGGAGCGTGACGCCGATGCGATCCATCACCACTACGACGTGTCGAACACCTTCTACGAGCACGTCCTGGGTCCCTCGATGACCTATACGTGCGCGGTGTTCCCGACCGAGGACGCCACCCTCGAAGAGGCCCAGGAGCACAAGTACGACCTGATCTGTCGCAAGCTCGGCCTCCAGCCCGGCCAGCGCCTGCTCGACATCGGCTGCGGCTGGGGCGGCATGGTGCGCCATGCCGCGAAGCACTACGGCGTGCAGGTGCTCGGCGTGACGCTCTCCCGCGAGCAGGCGACCTGGGCCCAGGAGGAGATCAAGAAGCAGGGCCTCGACGACCTGGCGGAGGTGCGCCACTCCGACTACCGCGACGTCGCGGAGGGCGGCTTCGACGCCGTCAGCTCGATCGGACTGACCGAGCACATCGGCGTCGCCAACTACCCTGCCTACTTCGGCTTCATCCGCGACAAGCTCAAGCCCCAGGGCCGGATGCTCAACCACTGCATCACGCGCCGCGACAATGTCGACCGGCGCACCGGTGCGTTCATCGACCGCTACGTCTTCCCCGACGGGGAGCTGATCGGGTCGGGCACCATCGTCGGGGCCGTCGAGGACGCCGGTCTCGAGGTGCAGCACCACGAGAACTTCCGGGTCCACTACGCGAGGACCCTGGCCGGGTGGTGCCGCAACCTCGCCGACAACTGGGATGCCTGCGTCGCCGAGACGGACGAGGGCACGGCCCGGGTGTGGGGTCTCTACATGGCCGGCTCCCGGATCGCCTTCGAACGCGACGAGATCCAGCTGCACCACGTGCTGGCGACCCGCAGCGACGACGGTGTCAGCGGGTACCCCCTTCGGCACGACTTCGGAGTCTGAGCCGTGCCTCGATAGCCTGGGTGGGTGAGCACCCGCGCCCAGCAGTACGACGCCACGGTTCGCGCCGGTGAGCAGCTGACGCCGCACCTGGTGCGGCTGACGCTCGACGTCCCCGGCTTCGTGTCGACGGGCATCTCCGACGAGTGGGTGGGACTGGTCGTGCCCGGCCAGTTCCAGAGCCGCTACTACACGGTGCGCTCCTTCGCGGACGGGCGGATGGTGCTCGACGTCGTGGTGCACGAGGTCGGCCTGGTCACCGAGTGGGCGTCCGGCGGCTCGGGTGAGGTGGTCGGCCAGCAGGTCGTCCTCACCGAGGCCAAGGGCTCCTTCCTGCCGCCGGACCAGGCGCGGTGGCTGCTCCTGGTCGGTGACCTGACCGCGCTGCCCGCGATGGCGCGGATCGCAGCCGAGCACGGCGACCGGCTGCCGGTCCGCATCCACGCCGAGGTGCCGGCCGACTCCCGGATCGAGGGCTACTTCCCGCCGTCCGCCACCGTCACCTGGCTCCCGCTCGGCGACGAGAGCCGCCTCGCCGAGGTCGTCGAGGAGATCGACTGGCCCGAGGGCGACGGCTACTTCTGGATGGCCGGCGAATCCGCCCAGATGAGGGCGATCCGCAAGCACCTGATGCGCGAGCGCCGGCTCCCCAGCACCCACTACGACGTCATGGGCTACTGGCGCTCGGTCGCGAAGCGCCAGCCGCGCGCCGTCGACCCTGGCCCCATCTGGCGGGCCGGCAAGGCCGCCGGGAAGTCCGACGAGGAGATCTGGGCCGACTACGACGCCGCACGAGAGGCACAGGGATGAGCGAGTTCGACGATCAGGACCTCGACGAGGAGTTCGACGAGGACTTCGGTGCGCTGCCCCCGCCGGCCGCCCCGGTCTTCGGTCTCGGCGACGTGCCCGACGGCTACCGCAGCGGCTTCGCCTGCTTCGTCGGGCGCCCCAACGTCGGCAAGTCCACGCTGACCAATGCGCTCGTCGGACAGAAGATCGTGATCACCTCCGACAAGCCACAGACCACCCGGACCGTCGTCCGCGGCATCGTGCACCGCCCCGACGGCCAGCTGGTCCTCGTCGACACCCCCGGCCTGCACCGTCCCCGGACCCTGCTGGGGGAGCGGCTGAACGATCTCGTCAAGACCACCTGGGCCGAGGTCGACGTGGTCGCGGTCTGCTTCCCGGCCGACGAGAAGATCGGCCCCGGCGACCGGTTCCTCGTCACCGAGCTGGCCAAGGTCCGGCGTACCACCAAGATCGCCATCGTCACCAAGACCGACCTCGCCGCCCCTGACCGCATCGCGGAGCATCTCCTCGACATCGTCGAGCTGGGCCGGGAGACCGGCACCGAGTGGGCCGAGATCGTGCCCGTCTCCTCCGTCGGAGGCGACCAGATCCCACTCCTCGGGGACCTTCTCGTCCGGTTGATGCCGGAGGGCCCGCCGCTCTACCCCGACGGCGACCTGACCGACGCCCCTGAGGAGATCCTCGCCGCCGAGCTGATCCGCGAGGCCGCCCTCGACGGCGTCCGCGACGAGCTCCCGCACTCGATCGCTGTCGTCGTCGAGGAGATGGGCCTGCGTGAGGGCCGCCCCGACGACAAGCCGCTCCTCGACATCCACGCCAACCTGTACGTCGAGCGCGACTCCCAGAAGGGCATCATGATCGGCAAGAAGGGCGCCCGGCTCCGCCAGGTCGGCACCGCCGCCCGCCAGCAGATCGAGGCCCTGCTCGGCACCCCGGTCTACCTCGACCTGCACGTCAAGATCGCCAAGGACTGGCAGCGCGACCCCCGCCAGCTGAGGAAACTGGGTTTCTAGGGCCGCTGTCCTCCCCGCTGTGCGAGCGCAGCTTCCGCGAGCCGAGCAGTGTGGCCGCCCGGCGAACGTTGCGACCCGCCCGAGCCGACCGCGGCGCGGCTCGCGCACTACAGCTCAGTCGGTCGTCCAGCAGCGGCCGAACTTCTGGCCCATCGCCCACTGCTCCTTCGTCGGCCACTCATAGCCCCACTTGAAGGTCAGCGGGTCCTCGGCGACGTCGGCCGCCGCATCCTCGCACCGGGTCCGCCCGGCGGCCCGGACCTGCTTGACGCCCGGGTAGTCGGTCGCCTCGAAGGCGACCACGTCGATGGCCCGCCAGGCGTGCTTCACCGAGCAGCGCACCCGCTCGAAGTCCGGCGCGTCCGGTGCGGCGGTGCTGCACATGGCGTAGCGGTCGGGGACGGTCGCGCCGCCGAGGGCACCTCGGAGGTCGCCGTCGAGGTCGGCGAGCTTCGACGCGCCGTCGAGGAGGACCGCGTCGCAGCGGTACCAGGTCGCCCCGGCGTCGGACTGCTCGACGGTCGGGGTGAACCAGATCGAGCGGATCATGGACAGCCGGAGATGGTCGAGCGAGCCGTCGACGTAGGCCAGCAGCTGGTTCGGGCAGGCCGACGAGACCTGCGCCTGGACCCGTTCGGAGTCGACGGCGAGCAGGTGGCCGTCGACGACCGCGTCGAGGGTGCCGGTCGCGAAGGTGACGCTGGTGTGCGGCTGGGCGCAGTCGACGGCGTCGACCGTCGAGGTCGGGGCGACGGCGGCGTCGTACGGCAGCGGGTAGCAGGCGCCGGTCGCCGGGCCGGGCTCGGGCTCCGGCGCCGTGGTCTGCGTGGACGGCGCCTGTGCGGGTGCCTTCTCCTTGTCGCCGTCGCCGCTGCAGGCGACCAGGCCGGTCAGCGCGAGCAGCGCCGCGACGGCGACGCCCGCCCGGCGGGCCGGCAGGCTGCGGATGCTCATGTCCTCACTCACTCGTCCTCGCCCAGCACACCGATCTGCGCACGCCGGCGTCCCACTCGGCCTCGTGGAAGAAGGTGAAGCCGTACTCGAACTCGGCCGGGTAGTTCAGCCACGCCTCGACCGACGTCGAGCAGAAGGACCGGGTGCGGCTCTCCATCACGCGGTCGCCGGGGTAGGTGTCCTCGGGCTGGCCCAGCTTGACCGTCGTCACGGCGCGCCAGTCGTGCTTCTGCGAGCACGGGACCTTCTCGCCCTCGCCGACCGACGGTCCGCGCGCACAGCTGAGCCACACGTCCGGCGGGCGCCCGGCGAGCATGCCCCGGGCGGTCTCCGGGAGCGGGCGGTACGTCGTGCTGGCGGTGCTGCCGCCCAGCACGTCGCAGCGGTACCAGCGGGCGCCCTTGTCCCACGCCTTCTCCGAGGGCCGGAACCAGGCCCAGCTCATCGTGGTGCGCAGTGCGAGGCTCTCGTCGGCCTCGACGAACTTCGCGAACGCGGTCGAGCAGGTGCGGTAGGCGAAGCGGCCGAGCTCGGCATCGTCGTACCCGGTGTCGTCGAACTCCTCGGGGAGCTCGCCGGTCGCGAAGGTCTCGGCGGTGTGCTCCTCCGAGCACGGCACCGTCGCGGTCGCGTTGGCGGGCAGCGCGACGTCGTCGGGGGTGAGGTTGCGGCACACGCCGTTCTGCGGCACCTCGAGGGAGTCCACCAGGTCGTCGTCGGTGTTCTTGCCCTGGCTCTCGCTGCCGCAGGCGGCCAGGACCGGCACCAGCAGGAGGAGCGCGAGCATCCCGGCCAGGCGGACGGCACGGTCCAGCATCCGGTGTCAGAGCCCCTCTCGTGACGTCGGCATCCAGGTCGTTCGCAGGTCGTTCGCAGGTCGGTGACAGGTCGGTCGCAGGCCGGGACGCGGCTCCGCGATCAGTCGGTCAGGAGTGCCGCGATCGTAGCGCCCAGGGCATAGGCCGCCTCCAGCGCGGCGTCGTCCACCGGCCCGAGGACCCCGAGGACGTCGTACCCCTGGCGCCAGTCGAGCGCGCCGACGATCGACCGCACCGACCGCTCGGCGCCGGTCAGGTCGTAGCGGCCGTGCAGCCACAGACCGTAGGGACGCCCCGCGGTGTCCCCGCCGCCGTCGCCGGCGGGCGCTCCGGTCGGGTCGAGGGCGCCGCCGACCGCGAGGAAGGTGGAGTCGAAGAAGTGCTTGAGAGCGCCGCTCATGTAGCCGAAGTTCGCCGTCGTCCCCAGGACGTACCCGTCGGCGGCCAGGACGTCGTCGGCCGTGGCCTCGAGTGCGGGGCGCACCACGACGTCGATCGCCGCGCCCGCCTGCACCTCGTCGTCGTGGGCGCCGGCCACCACCTGCGCGAGCAGCATCTGCATCGAGCGACTGGGGGAGTGGTGGACGATCAGCAACCGAGGCACGTCATCAGCCTAGGCCGGGCGGCTGCTAGAGTGAGCCCCATCATGACGCGAGCCCTCCTTCTTAGCGGCCGCAGCGAGGTCTGACTCAGCCGGACCCCCTCGCTGCGGAGTGAGTCGCGCGCCCGGCGCCCCAACTCGTCACTCACGCACCCGAGGAAGTCATGAACCAGCGCGTCACCGTCCCCAGCCAGCAGGCGAGCGGGATGCCGTACCACCGCTACACCGCCTTCGAGCCCGTCACCGTCCCGGACCGCACCTGGCCCGATCAGTTGATCACCCGCGCGCCCCGGTGGCTGTCCACCGACCTGCGCGACGGCAACCAGGCGCTCATCGACCCGATGAGCCCCTCGCGCAAGATGAAGATGTTCGAGCTCCTGGTGCAGATGGGCTACAAGGAGATCGAGGTCGGGTTCCCGGCCGCGAGCCAGACCGACTTCGACTTCGTGCGCCAGCTCGTCGAGGAGGACCGGATCCCCGACGACGTGCGGGTGTCCGTGCTGACCCAGGCCCGCGAGGACCTGATCGCGCGCACCGTCGAGTCGCTGAAGGGTGCCGACAAGGCGACCGTCCACCTCTACAACGCGACCGCGCCGCTGTTCCAGCGCGTCGTCTTCAACGTCACCGAGGCCGAGTGCATCGCGATCGCGACCCGCGGCACCGAGTGGGTGATGAAGTACGCCGACCAGCTGCTCGGCGGCACCGACTTCGGCTACCAGTACAGCCCGGAGATCTTCACCCAGACGCCGACCGACTTCGCGATCGAGGTCTGCGAGCGGGTCTCCGACGTGTGGCAGCCGGAGGAGGGGCGCGAGATCATCCTCAACCTGCCGGCCACCGTCGAGATGTCGACGCCCAACACCTACGCCGACCAGATCGAGTACTTCTCGCGCAACCTGTCGCGCCGCGCGCACTCGATCATCAGCCTGCACCCCCACAACGACCGCGGTACGGCGGTCGCCGCCACCGAGCTCGCGCTGATGGCCGGTGCCGACCGGGTGGAGGGCTGCCTGTTCGGCCACGGCGAGCGGACCGGCAACGTCGACCTGGTCACCCTCGGCATGAACCTGTTCAGCCAGGGCATCGACCCGCAGATCGACTTCTCGGCGATCGACGAGGTCCGCCGCACGGTCGAGTACTGCACCCAGCTGCCCGTCCACCCGCGGCACCCGTGGGCCGGCGACCTGGTCTACACCGCGTTCTCCGGCTCCCACCAGGACGCCATCAAGAAGGGCCTGGAGGATCTCGACCGGATCGCGGCCGAGCAGGACAAGCCGGTCGGAGAGATCCCGTGGGAGGCGCCGTACCTGCCGATCGACCCGAAGGACGTCGGCCGCACCTACGAGGCGGTCATCCGGGTCAACAGCCAGTCCGGCAAGGGGGGCGTGGCCTACGTCCTCAAGGCCGAGCACAGCCTCGACCTGCCGCGCCGCGCGCAGATCGAGTTCAGCCGGGTCATCCAGCAGCACACCGACGCCGAGGGCGGCGAGGTGACGCCGGAGGCCATCTGGACGATCTTCCGCAAGGAGTACCTCGACCGCGAGGCCCCCTACAGCCTGGTCTCGTTCTCCTCCACCACCAGCGAGGACGGTGAGGACAGCCAGGAGGTGCGGCTCGTCGTCCGCGGCGAGGAGCAGACGTTCACCGGCATGGGCAACGGCCCGGTGGCGGCGTTCGTCGACGGGATGCGCCAGACCGGTGCCGACATCCGGGTCCTCGACTACGCCGAGCACGCGCTGTCGTCGGGCGGCGACGCCGTCGCGGCGGCGTACGTCGAGTGCGAGGTCGCCGGAGAGATCGTCTGGGGCATCGGCCTGCACCACAACATCGTCACGGCCTCGCTGCGCGCGGTCGTGTGCGCGGCCAACCGGGCGCGCGCCACGACGATCCCCGCGGCGCCCGTCCGGCCGGCGGCCGACTGAGATGGGCCGCGCCGCGCTGGCCTCCGAGCAGATCGGGCAGATCTTCGTCGAGGGCCGGCGCGGCCGCGACCGCCTGGAGTTCACCGCCTACGGCTCCGGGGAGGCCTGGGTCGTCCTCCTCCCGCCGCTGCTGGTGCCGCGGCGGGTGCACGACCGCACCGCGCGGATGCTCGCCTCGAACGGCCTGCACGTCCTCGTCCTCGACCCGCTCGGCCACGGGCGCTCGGACCGTCCCGCCGATCCGCTGTCCTACTCGGTGACCGCCTTCGCCCAGCAGGTCGTCGCACTGCTCGACCACGTCGGCGCGGCCCGGGCCGTCGTCGGCGGCAGCTCGGTGGGGGCCAATGTCGCGCTCGAGGTGGCGATGATCGCGCCGGAGCGGGTGACCGGCCTGCTCCTCGACGGCCCGGTGCTGGAGAACGCCCTCGGCGCGCAGCTCGCGCTGCTGACCCCGGTCCTCGCCACGGCGCGGTTCGCCCCGTTCGCCCTGACCGCGCTGCGGCTGGTCACCCGTCCGCTGCCCCGGCAGCTCGCCCCGGAGTGGGTCCGGCTGTCGCTGGAGACCCTCGACGCTCGCCCCGGTCAGGTCGCCGCCGTCGTCCGCGGCGTCCTCTTCGGCCGGTTCGCGCCGTCCAGCGCCGAGCGGGCCGCGCTGACGGTGCCCACGCTGGTGCTGGCCCGGACCGCCGACCCGTTCCACCCGGCCGGCGACGCGGAGCTGGTGGCCGGCGAGATCCCGGGCGCGGTGCTCGAGCGGGCGGGCGCGCCGCTGGAGTGGCGGCGGCGTCCCGAGCGGCTCGACCTCGTGGTCACCAGGTTCGTCCGCGAGTGTGCGCGTCCGGCACGCCGCGGGCGTCGTACCCGGTCGTCCTGAAAGCGCCTCTGCGCGGGGCGCCGCTGACATAGGGTCCGGCCATGGGGACTCTTCTTCGCATGCTCTCGATCCTCGGCCTGGCCGTGGCGCTTCTCCTCGGATCCGCCGGCCTCGCCTCGGCGGACAGCTGGTCGCACACCGACGCGACCGGCGACGTCCTCGATCTCGCCCTGGCCGACCACGACGTCACCGGAACGTCGCCCGTCCCCGACCGCGCCGAGGGGGACATCCACACCGTCGCGGTGAAGCACGCGCGGAGTCAGGTCAGGATCCGCACCCTGATGCGGGCCCTGCCGGTCGGCCGCGGTTGGGTCACGGTCGGCCACCTCGTCACGCCGCGGGCACGGTACGAGGTCCGGGGAGTCTTCCTGTCCGAAGGTGGGCGTGCCCTCGTCCTGGTCCGCAAGCCCGGTCGCAAGGAGTCCGCGACGCGTTGTGCCGGTCTGCGTGGTGTCTTCGATCGCAGCAGCGGCCTGGTCGGCATGAGGGTTCCGCGTTCGTGTCTCGGCAACCCGCGGTGGGTCCGGGTGAACGTGTCCGTCTACGACTGGAACGGCGACGCCAGCACCTACGCGGACGACGGCATGGACCCTGTCGGATGGGAGCAGCAGATGCTCTCACCGAAGCTCCGCCGCGGCTGAGCATCGGGGTGGCGCCGGGCTTTCGCCCGGCCGAGGCAGCACAATGGAGGGGTGCCGCTCTACCGTGACGAGGCGATCGTCCTGCGCACCCGCAAGCTGGGTGAGGCGGACCGGATCGTCACGCTGCTGACCCGCGAGAACGGCGTGGTCCGGGCGGTCGCCAAGGGGGTGCGCCGGACCACCTCGCGCTGGGGCTCGCGGCTGGAGCCGTTCACCCATGTCGACCTCCAGCTCGCCGAGGGACGCAACCTCGACACGATCACCCAGGCCGAGACCCGGGCCGCGTACGCCGCCCCGCTGGGCGCCGACTACGACCGCTACACCGCGGGCACCGCGATGCTGGAGACCGCCGAACGGCTGGTCGTCGAGGAGCGCGAGCCGGCCCGCCAGCAGTTCGCGCTGCTGCTCGGCGGGCTCAACGCGATGGCGGCGGGCGCCCGCAACCCGTGCCACGTCCTCGACTCCTACCTGCTGCGGGCCCTGGCCATCGCCGGCTACGCGCCCGCCTTCGTCGACTGCGCCCACTGCGCCCGCCCGCCGGTCACGGCGACCGGCGAGCTCGGTCACCACCGCTGGTTCAACCCGTCGATGGGCGGCGTGCTCTGCTCGACCTGCCGCATCCCCGGCTCCGCCACGCCCGCCCCGGAGACGCTGACCCTGCTCGGTGGGCTGCTCGCCGGCGACTGGCCGGTCGTCGAGGGAGCCGACCCGCGCCATGTCCGGGAGGCCAGCGGCCTGATCGCGGCGTTCGTGCAGTGGCAGCTGGAGCGGGGCCTCCGGTCGCTCGCGTACGTCGAGCGCTGACAGACTGCTCCCCGTGACCCGCTCGACCCGTCGTACCCGCGCTGCCGCGGCGGCCGCTGCCGCACGCGGCCCGGTCCGCCCACCCACGCCGCACCCGTCGGGCGACCGGCCGCCCGGGGTCCCCGCCGAGCTGGTGCCGCACCACGTGGCCATCGTGATGGACGGCAACGGCCGCTGGGCCAAGGAGCGCGGGCTGCCGCGCACCCGCGGCCACGAGGAGGGGGAGTCGAGCCTGTTCGACGTGGTCGAGGGGGCGATCGAGATCGGCGTGAGGGCGATCTCGGCGTACGCGTTCTCCACCGAGAACTGGTCGCGCAGCCCCGAGGAGGTCAAGTTCCTCATGGGCTTCAACCGCGACGTGATCCGCCGCCGGCGCGACGAGATGCACGAGCTCGGCGTCCGGGTGCGCTGGGCCGGCCGGGCGCCGCGGCTGTGGAAGTCGGTCATCACCGAGCTCCAGGTCGCCGAGGAGATGACGAAGAACAACGACGTCCTGACCCTCACGATGTGCGTCAACTACGGCGGCCGCTCCGAGCTCGGCGACGCCGCCAAGGCGCTCGCCCGCGACGTCGCCGCCGGGCGGGTCAACCCCGAGAAGGTCGACGAGCGCACCCTGGGGCGCTATCTCTACGTGCCGGAGCTTCCCGACGCGGACCTGATCTGGCGCACCTCCGGCGAGCGGCGGCTGTCCAACTTCATGCTCTACCAGGCGGCCTACTCCGAGTTCGTCTTCTCCGACGTGCTCTGGCCCGACGTCGACCGACGGCACCTGTGGGCGGCGATCGACGAGTACGCCCGCCGCGACCGGCGCTACGGCGGGGCGGAGCCCAACCAGGTCTGACTCCGCCCAGTGACGTACCTTCGGCCGGTCTTCGCGGAGCGAAGCCGGCCCGGCGCCGTAGGGAGCGAGGAACGAGCGACCGGAGGTGCAGGGAGGCGCCGTTCCGCGAGCCGGCGGTCTTGCCGCCAGCAGAAGGCAGGACCTATGCAAGCCGACTGCGCGGCCGGCAGCGTGGCGCGAGGAACGAGCGACACGCTCGGCCCATCGAGCTAGTGCTCGTCGTAGTGCGCGCCGTGGACGGCGTGCCGATGCCCGTCGTGGACGTAGTCGACATGGTCGTCGTGGGGGACCGCGAGATGCCCGCACCCCGGGCCGTGGGCGTGTGGATGCTCCCCGCAGGCGTCGTGTTCGGGCGCGGCCTGGCCGGCTGCGAACGGCTCGAGCAGACGCGCACGGCGACGCAGCCAGATCCCGACCGGCCAGGTCAGCGCATACAGCGTGAGGGCGAGGAGCACGATCGTGGGTCCCGGCTGGACGGTGACGCCGCTGGGCGCGAGCGCGGCGAGCGTGAGACCGCCGACGGCGGCCAGGGTGCCGAGGAGTACGGCGGCGCTCATCGTCGCGCGGAACGAGCGTGACACCTGCTGGGCGGTGGCCACGGGGATCACCAGCAGCGCGGACACCAGCAGCAGCCCGACCGTGCGCATGGCGACGGTCACGCTCACGGCAGCCAACGCCGCCACCAGCAGGTTGTAGGCGCGCACCCGCAGTCCGGCCACCCGCGCGAAGTCGGCATCTTGGGCGATGGCGTAGAGCTGGGGGGACAGCCCCACGCAGAGCACGACCACGATCGCCGCGAGGACCATCGTCGTCAGCACGTCGCCGACCGAGATCGCGGTGAGCGATCCGAAGAGGTAGCGGCCGATGGTCTGCGTGCCCTGGCCGTCGAGTCCGGTGATGAGCAGGCCCCCGGCGAGCCCGCCGTAGAACATCAGGGCGAGGGCGACGTCGCCGTTGGTGCGGCCCTTCTCGCGGATCAGCTCCATGAGGAAGGTGGCGAGGACGGTGACCACGACCGCCGTCCAGATCGGCGAGGCCCCGGTCACCAGTCCGATGGCCACGCCGGTGACGGCCACGTGGCCGATGCCGTCGCCCATCAGCGCCATCCGGCGCTGCACGAGGTAGGTCCCGATCATCGGGGCGGCGATGCCGGTCACGAGCGCGGCGATCAGTGCCCGCTGCATGAACGGCAGGGAGAAGAGCTCGGCCGGGCTCACGGGCGTTCCGTTCCGGGGCTGTCGACGGGAGCGGAGATCTGCGGGGACCGGTCACCGGTCCGCGGCTCGGAGCCGGTGTGATGGTGATGGGTGTGCGGCTCGGCGAACCACGAGGCGTGCACCTCGTGGTCGGCCAGCGGGGCACCGTCGTAGGCGATCCTGCCGTCGCGCATGACGACACACCGGTCGACCAGGGGTGCGAGCGGCCCGAGCTCGTGGGCGACCAGCACGATGGTGGCGCCGTCGTCCTTGAGGTGGCCGAGGGTGTCGGCGAGGATCTGCTGGTTGGGCAGGTCGACGCCGGCGGTGGGCTCGTCGAGGAAGAAGAGATCCGGCTCGCCCGCCAGCGCACGGGCGATGAGGACCCGCTGCTGCTGGCCGCCGGACAGGTCACCCACCGACTCCCGGCGCCGGTCGCTGAGCCCCACGACGTCGAGCGCCCGCTCCACCGCGGTCCGGTCGGCGCGGCTCAACGGCCGCAGCAGGCGCCGGTGGGTCAGCCGGCCGGAGGCCACGACCTCCCAGACCGAGGAAGGCACGCCGGCCGCCGCGGAGGCTCGCTGAGGGACGTATCCGACCCGCCGCCAGTCGGCGTGCCGGTCGAGCGGCGCGCCGAACAGGCGCACCTCGCCGGTGGTCAGCGGGTTGAGGCCGACCAGTGCGCGCACCAGTGTCGACTTGCCCGAGCCGTTGGCTCCCATCAGGGCGACGAAGTCGCCGTCGTGCACGACGAGGTCGACCCCACGCAGGATCGGCCGTCCGCCGAGCGCGACGCTGCCGTCGCGGAGGGCGACGGCCGGGCCGGCGACGAGAGTGGAGGCAGTGGTCATGAGCACCCGTTGGCGGTACGCAGTGCGGCCAGGTTGGACCGCATGAGGGACAGGTAGTCCTGGTCCGCGGTGTCCTCGGTGAGGCCCTCGATCGGGTCGAGCACCTTGCTCGCGATCCCGAGATCGCCGGCGAGGGTCTCGGCGAGCTTGGGGCTGACCAGGGTCTCGCTGAACACCGTGGTGATCCCCTCCTGCTCGATCAGCTGCTGGAGCTCCGCGATCGCGGCCGGGGTCGGCTCGGCGTCGGGAGTGAGACCAGCGATCGGTGCCATGTGCAGACCGTACTTCTCCAGGTAGCCGAACGCGTCATGGGACACCACGATCGTGTCGCGCTCGCACGTGGCCAGACCGGTCGTGAACTCCTCGTCCAGGGCCTCCAGGTCGCTGCGCAGGTCGGCGGCGTTGGCCTCGTAGTCGTCGGCGTGGGCGGGGTCGAGCTCGGCCAGCGAGGCCGCGACGGCGTCGCCGTAGGTCGCCACCCGGATCGGGTCGTGCCAGAAGTGGGGGTCGAACTCGCCGTGCTCGTGGTCGTGGCCCTCCTCGCCGTCCTCGCCCGCGTGCTCGTCGGCGTGCTCGTCCGCGTGCTCGCCCTCCTCGTCGGCGTGCTCGTCGGTGTGCTCGTCGGCGTGCTCCTCGAACGGCTCCAGCTCGACCACGTCGGTGACGTCGAGCGTCTCGCCACCGGCGTTCTCCGCGACCGTCTCGTCGACGGCGGGCTGGAACTCGCTCTCGAAGACCACGAGGTCGGCCTTCGCGATCCGGGCGGTGTCCTGCACGTTGATCTCGAGGTCGTGCGGCTCGACGCCGGCCTTGGTGAGGGAGGTGACCGTCGCGCGGTCGCCGGCGACCCGGGCGGCGACGTACTCCAGCGGGTAGAAGGCGGCGACCACGTCGGTCGTGCTCCCGCCGGCGTCGGACCCGCTGCCGTCGTCCTCCGACAGCGCCGAGCAGGCGGTGGTGGAGAGGGTGAGGGCAGTGAGGGCGGCGAGGGTCTTCCAAGAGCGCATGAGAATCATTCTCATTGGGCGCGGCCCCGGCGTCAAATCGCGCCCGGGCGGCGCTGCGTAGAGTGCGGGCGTGCTCGTCGTGAACCGCTTCCGCGCAGGGGAGGACCCGGCCGGGCTCCGTGTCGACCTCGAGCTCGTCCACGGCCTGCTGGCCGCGCAGAGCGGGTACGCCGGTGGCTGGGTCGGGCGCAACGTCGACGACCCGGACCTGTGGACGCTGACGACGCACTGGGTCAACGTCGGCGCGTACCGACGCGCCCTGTCGGCGTACGACCTCAAGCTGCACGGCGTACCCGTGCTGAGCCGGGCGATCGACGAGCCCGGCGCCTACGAGGTGGTGGAGCCCGGTGGCGTCCTCAATGTGGCGCAGTCTCGCGTAACCTAGGTGGTTGCTCCGCGAGTCAGCTCACACACACCCGCTCGGCAGCCAGCCGGGCTCGTCCCATAAGGAACCCCCGTGGCCAAGCCGCCCCCGTCCACCGTCGATCAGGTCGTCTCGCTCGCGAAGCGCCGAGGCTTCGTCTATCCCTGCGGGGAGATCTACGGAGGCACCCGCTCGGCGTGGGACTACGGCCCGCTGGGCGTCGAGCTCAAGGAGAACATCAAGCGCCAGTGGTGGCGCTCGATGGTGCAGAGCCGCGACGACGTCGTCGGCCTCGACTCCAGCGTGATCCTGCCGCGGCAGACCTGGGAGGCCTCGGGCCACGTCGCGACCTTCAACGACCCGCTCACCGAGTGCCTGTCGTGCCACAAGCGCTACCGCTACGACCACCTGCAGGAGCAGTACGCCGAGAAGTTGGCCAAGAAGACGGGGCACAGTGCGAACCCCGACGACGTCGATCTCAAGGACGTCGTGTGCGCCAACTGCGGCACCCGCGGCGCCTGGACCGAGCCGCGCGAGTTCTCCGGCATGCTCAAGACCCACCTCGGCGTGGTCGAGGACGAGTCGGGCCTGCACTACCTGCGCCCCGAGACCGCGCAGGGCATCTTCCTCAACTTCGCCAACGTGGTGACCTCGCAGCGGATGAAGCCCCCGTTCGGCATCGCCCAGATCGGCAAGAGCTTCCGCAACGAGATCACGCCGGGCAACTTCATCTTCCGCACCCGCGAGTTCGAGCAGATGGAGATGGAGTTCTTCGTCAAGCCGGGTGAGGACGAGGAGTGGCACAAGTACTGGATCGAGGAGCGCACCCGCTGGTACGTCGACCTCGGCATCGACCCCGACAACCTGCGTCACTTCGAGCACCCGAAGGCCAAGCTGAGCCACTACTCGAAGGGCACCACGGACATCGAGTACCGCTTCAACTTCACCGGGTCGGAGTGGGGCGAGCTCGAGGGCATCGCCAACCGCACCGACTTCGACCTGTCGACCCATGCGGAGCACTCCGGCAAGGACCTGTCGTACTTCGACCAGGCCGCCAACACCCGCTACGTGCCCTACGTGATCGAGCCGGCCGCCGGCCTGTCGCGCAGCCTGATGACCTTCCTCGTCGACGCCTACGCCGAGGACGAGGCGCCCAACACCAAGGGTGGCGTCGACAAGCGGACCGTGCTGCGGCTCGACCCGCGCCTGGCCCCCATCAAGGCCGCGGTGCTGCCGCTGAGCCGCAACGAGGACCTCACGCCGCGGGCCAAGGCCGTCGCCACCGAGCTGCGCGCCCTGTGGAACGTCGACTTCGACGACGCCGGCGCCATCGGCAAGCGCTACCGCCGCCAGGACGAGATCGGCACGCCGTACTGCGTCACGGTCGACTTCGACACGCTCGACGACCAGGCGGTCACCGTGCGCGACCGGGACACCATGTCCCAGGAGCGGGTGGCCCTCGACAAGCTCACCACCTACTTCGCCGAGCGGCTCGTCGGATGCTAGGTGCCGTCCTTCGGTCGACCCGGCTGGTGATCGCCGCGGGCCTCGCGCTCACGGCGCTGGCCGGGTGCGGCTCCGATGACGGCAAGGAAGCGAAGCAGGCGAAGCCGAGCCCCACGGCGACCAGCACGGCCCCGACGACGTATCTCCCGGTGCCCGGCGACGTCACCCTCACCGAGCCGGGGACCGCCCTCGGGCTCGGCGAGGAGGGTGTCGTCGCGTTCCAGCGCCGGCAGGACGAGGTCGGCGTCCTCGCGGTGAACGTGCGACGGATCGAGCGCACGTCGTTCCAGGAGTCCTTCCCGGGGTGGAACGTCGACGACGCGACAGCCGCGCGTACGCCGTACTTCGTGCGGGTCGAGGTCACCAACGTCGGTGACGTCGACCTCGGGGGGATGCGCCTCGACAACGTGCTGTGGGGCGACGACGGCACCACGCTCGAGGCGCCCAACTACTACACCGCCGAGCAGCTGCCGGTGTGCTCGGGCGACCCGCTGCCGACCCCCTTCGCGGCCGGTGCGACCGCCGAGCTGTGCCAGGTCTACTTCATCGCTCCCACCCGGGCGCTGGAGCGGGTCTCCTTCTCGCCGTTCGGCGGCCTGGACGCCGTCGCGTGGAGCGGTGACCTGAGCCCGGTGGGCAAGCCCGGGAAGAAGGGCGCGAAGGGCAAGGGCGAGAAGGACGAGGGCGCGAAGGACGAAGGCGCGAAGGGCGAGCCGACGTCGTGAGCGGTCTGCGCCTGGGCTCCCTCGAGGTGCCCACTCCCGTCGTCCTCGCGCCGATGGCCGGCATCACCAATGCCGCCTACCGCCGGCTGTGCGCCGAGCACGGAGCCGGGCTGTACGTGTGCGAGATGATCACCAGCCGTGGGCTGGTCGAGGGCGACGAGACCACCCGCCGGATGCTGGTGTTCGACGAGGCTGAGAAGGTCCGCTCCGTCCAGCTCTACGGCACCGACCCGGTCTACGTCGGCGAGGCGACTCGGATCCTGTGCGAGGAGTACGCCGTCGCGCACGTCGACCTCAACTTCGGCTGCCCGGTGCCCAAGGTCACCCGCAAGGGCGGCGGCGGCGCCCTGCCGTGGAAGCGCAACCTGCTGGGCCGGATCCTCGAGGAGGCGGTCGCCGCCGCGGCGCCGTACGACGTGCCGGTGACGATGAAGACCCGCAAGGGCCTCGACGACGACCATCCGACCTTCCTCGACGCGGGCCGGATCGCCCAGGAGACCGGAGTCGCCGCGATCGCGCTGCACGGCCGGACCGTCGCGCAGGCCTACTCCGGGCAGGCCGACTGGGCGGCCATCGCCGAGCTGGTCGACCACGTCGACATCCCGGTCCTCGGCAACGGCGACATCTGGGAGGCCGCCGACGCGCTGCGGATGATCGAGCAGACCGGCGCCGCCGGGGTGGTGGTCGGCCGCGGCTGCCTGGGTCGCCCCTGGCTGTTCCGCGACCTGGCCGCCGCCTTCTCCGACGACGGGCCCGGCGCGACGACGCTGCCGACCCTCGGCGAGGTCGCCGCGATGATGCGCCGCCACGCCGAGCTGCTGTGCGAGCACATGGGGGAGGAGCGCGGCTGCAAGGAGTTCCGCAAGCACGTCACCTGGTACCTCAAGGGCTTCCGGGCCGGCGGCGAGCTGCGCCGTACGCTCGGCCTCGTCGACTCGCTCGCCGCCCTCGACCGGATGCTCGCCGATCTCGACCCCGCCGAGCCGTTCCCCGCGACCGAGCTGGGTGCGCCCCGCGGGCGGCAGGGAGCCCCCCGGCACAAGGTGGTGCTGCCGGAGGGGTGGCTGGACGACACCGACGGGCTCGCCGGTGCCGGCGTGCTCGAGGACGTCGACGAGACCACGGGCGGATAGGACGGGTGAGCCGGCTCACCGGCGGAGCGGTCTCACCAATTGGTTGAAGGCTTGATCTTTGTGCTCTACTCGCACGATGCTCTGGCGCAGGTCAGAGTCCTCGGGACGAATCTGTAAGCGACAGCAAAGGAATCAGCGCGTGGCCACCAGCCACAAGCGGGAAACCGCGCGACGTACGCCCCGGGCCGCCGTCCTGGCCGGCTCGCTCGCCGCCCTCGCGACCACCGCGGTCGTCACGGGAGGCGTCCTCAACTCCCCAACCCCCGACGCCGACCTGGTCGCGGTGGACCGCTCGAAGGCCGCCGCCGGCTCCGTCGGCGACAGCGGCGCCCGGGCGCCGGTGCTCTCCCGCAGCACCGACCGGTCGGCCGACGCCATCGGCACCGAGCTCGACGGCCTGCTCGCGGACAGCACGACCGCGCAGGCGATCGCCGAGGCGAAGAAGCGCCAGTGGACCTCCGCGCCGCTCAACCTGTGGACCCGCCCCGACAAGCAGGCCAAGGAGGTCGGCGAGATCGAGGAGGGCGAGAAGGTCCTCGTCACCGGCCGCACGTACGGCGAGCGCGCCGAGGTCGTCGTCGAGGGCAAGTCCCGCTGGGTGACCGCCGGCTACTTCACCGACGAGAAGCCCCCGACCCTCGGCGGCGCGTGCACCAACGGCACCTCGGTTCCCGGCAACGTCAGCGAGAGCATCAAGAAAGTCCACGCGGCGGTCTGCGCCAACTTCCCGGAAGTCAGTGTCTACGGCACGCTCCGCGGCGGCGGCGGCGACCACCCGCGCGGCCGGGCGGTCGACATCATGATCTCGGGCGGCGTCGGCTGGGAGATCGCCGAGTTCGTCCGCGCCAACTACGCGGCCCTCGGCGTCTCCTACGTCATCTACTCGCAGAAGATCTGGTCGGTCGAGCGAGGTGGGGAGGGCTGGCGGGGCATGCCGAACCGCGGCTCGGCCACCGCCAACCACTACGACCACGTGCACGTCTCCGTCTTCTGAGAAGCCGGACTGCTAGCACTGGGTGCTAGCATTGGGTCATGCCCGCGCTGCACATCAGGGACGTTCCCGAGGAGACCGTGGCTGCCATCAAGCGCCGCGCTGCTCGGCACGGTCACTCGGTGCAGCAAGAGTTGCGCGAGGCCCTGGAGCGCCTCGCCAACGAGCCAGAACGTGGCCGACCGCCTCGCTGCCTTGGCCTGACCATTGTCGAGTCGGGCAACGACACGCCTTTCAACCGCGCAGACATCTATGGCGACGACGGGCGCTGACCGACCGGCACCGGTCGATGTGGTGCTCGACTCCAACGTGCTGCTCGCTGCAACAGATGCCGGGCGCCGCAACCATGTCCAGGCGCTCGAGTTGGTCCGCTATGACGAGCGTCGGCTCGCCATCACCCCGCAGATCGTGCGGGAGTACCTCGTGGTGGGCACTCGTGCGCCGGAGGTGAACGGACTCGGCCTGCCGATGTCACAGGCGTTGGGGAACGTTGACAGCTTCCTTCTCGACATGAGCCTGCTGTCCGAGGGGGATGCCTCGCTGCGCTGGCTTCGCGACCTGCTTGACCACCACGAGGTGCTGGGCAAGCAGGTCCATGATGCCAACGTCGTGGCGGTGGCCTTGGCGCACGGTGTCGGCGCCATCGTCACGGAGAACACGCGCCACTACGCCCGGTTCGCTGGTCTGATCGGCATCGAGAGCTTGGGCGATGTGTCCGCGTGACGCTCTCGGCCGCGGCCTGTGGAGAGCCGCTGGCCCGGTCCGCGTCCGCGCGGCATGCTGCAGGCATGATCCGACGCGACACTCGGGCGCGCATCCGCCACCAGCGTGACCTGGACCGGACCTGGCGTCAGTGGGTCCGCCGGTGCGACCGGCCGCCCGTCGGCACCACCTGCCTGTTGGTGTGGTCGGACGGCAGGACCACGCGGAGGGCCGTGACCTTCGGCGACGTCGTCGGCCCGCTGGACGAAGAGCAGGAGTACTGCCTGGCCCGGTGGCTCCGGGACGTGCTGGAGGACACCGACGGATGGCGCGTTGCCTTCCTCATGACCCGGCCGGGCGAGGAGGCCATCGACGAGCGCGACCTGGCGTGGGCGACGTCGCTGTACGCCGCGGCGCGCCGGGCCGTGGTGGCCTGCGAAGTCGTGCACCTCTGCGTCGGCCGCGAGGTGCGACCGCTGCCGCTCGACGCGCTGCCGGCGGGCGCCCTCGACATCTGAACAGCAGGCCGGTCGCTCGACGTGTCCGCCGATAGGGTCGCTCCGTGGACCAGGTCGAGCAGCGGTACGACGCGCACGCACGCGAGCGGATCGTGCCTGAGCCGCCGAAGCGCGTGGAGGCACCGGAGCGGCTGCCCTTCGAGCGGGACCGGGCGCGGGTGGTGCACGCGGCGTCGTTCCGGCGGCTGGCGGCCAAGACGCAGGTCGTCGGCCCGCAGAGCGACGACTTCGTCCGCAACCGGCTGACCCACAGCCTGGAGGTGGCCCAGATCGCGCGCGACCTGTCCCGGGCCCTGGGCACCCACCCCGACATCACCGAGACGGCCGCGCTGGCCCACGACCTCGGGCATCCGCCGTTCGGTCACAACGGGGAGCGGGCGCTGGCCGAGCTGGCCACCGGGTGCGGCGGCTTCGAGGGCAACGCCCAGACGCTGCGGCTGCTGACCCGGCTCGAGGCCAAGACGCCCGGCGCCGGGCTCAACCTCACCCGCGCCACGCTCGACGCCTGCACGAAGTACCCCTGGGGGCGCGGCGAGGCCGCCGACGGGAACGGCAAGTTCGGTGTGTACGACGACGACCGGCCGGCGTTCGACTGGCTGCGTGTCGGAGCGCCCGTGGGCGAGCGCTGTCTCGAGGCGCAGGTGATGGACCTCGCCGACGACGTCGCCTACTCCGTCCACGACGTCGAGGACGGCACCGTCGCCGGCAAGGTCGACCTGACCCGGCTGGACGCCGCGGCCGTGTGGGACACGGTGCGGGTCTGGTACCAGCCCGACGCCTCCGATGCCGAGCTCGACGACGTGCTCGACCGGCTGCGAGCGGTCGGCAGCTGGCCCCGGGCGCCGTACGACGGCGGGCGAGCCGGTCTCGCGGCGCTGAAGAACCTCACCAGTGACCTGATCGGCCGCTTCTGCGGAGCGGTCCAGCAAGCCACCTTCGCGGCCGGGGAGGAGCCGTTCGTCCGCTACGCGGGGGACCTGGTCATCCCGGAGGCCACCTGGGCCGAGATCACGGTGCTCAAGGGGATCGCCGCCCACTACGTCATGGAGGACGCCGACCGGGTCGCCCTCCAGGTGCGCCAGCGCGAGCTCCTCGCCGCCCTGGTCGACGTGCTCCTCGACCGTGGCCCCGATGCCCTCGACGAGATGTACGCCGCCGACTGGCACGCCGCCGCCGACGACGCGGCCCGCACCCGGGTGGTGATCGACCAGGTGGCCTCGCTCACCGATGCCAGCGCGGTCGCCTGGCACGAGCGCCTGCTCGGCTGAGCCCGGAAGCAGATCGACCCGTCGCGTTCGAACGCGACGGGTCGATCGGGTGGAGCGGGGGAGGGTCAGCCGGTCACCGGCACGTGGTCCTTGACCGGCTTGGGCGCCGGGGCGTCGTCGGGCGCGGGCACCCGGTCGCTGGTGACATTGCCGCACGTGGCGGAGGCGACGGTGAGCTTGATCTGGTCGAGCACGTTGAGGTAGAGCGCGTCGACGGTGAAGGTGCCGTCGGCGTTGGCCGTCTGGCGGTTCACGACCAGCTCGATGATCGGCGGGACGCCGGCGACGTCCGGGATCTTGATGGCCTGGTTGGCCTGCTTCGTGTCGATCGTGACCGGGAGGCCGAGCGCGGCGAGGTCGGCGATGGTGGTGGTGCCGGAGTTGCCCGTGCACTTCGCCTCGACGGCACCGGCGCCGACGATCCTCAGCTTGCCCCGGAGTACGTCGCACAGGCCGTTCAGCTCGAGCTTGGTGAGCTTGCTGATGTCGAGGGCGCCCAGAGCGCCGAGGTTGAGCGGAGTCCCCTTGGTCGCCGTACCGATCTGGTCCAGCACGCCCTGCAGGTTGGTGAGGAGCGGCGCCAGCACCGTCGTGTCGAGCGGCTGGGTCAGCTGCCCGAGGGCGGCGGTCAGGTCGTCGCAGGCCTTGCCGAGCGGCTGGGTCAGCGCGTCGAGCTGCGGGATGGCGAGCAGCCCGTCGCCGACCGCCAGGTCCGTGACGCTGGCCGTGGCGGCGCCGTTCTGGGCGGACGCGTTGATGATGCCGCCGCTGGCGACCGGGTTCTTGGGAAGGCCCACGAGGGAGTCGCTCTTGGGCGCGCCGTCCGTCGAGGTGACGGTCGGCAACGGCTCGATCACGGCGTTGCCGGCGATCGAGAGCTCGAGGCCGAAGGCGGACGACGGGGAGCCCGCCGCGGTCGCCGAGCTGCCCGCGAGCAGGGACACGGATGCCGCCGTCCCCGCCACCAGGAGGAGCGCGCCGGCCACCGGAGCCAGGTGCCGCTTGTTCTTCATCGGTGTTCCCTTCGTCTTCATCATGTGTCCCCGAGATCGAGCAGTACGTGGGGGTCAGGCCTCGTCGACCATGACCACCGTCCCGAGCGGGACGGTGCGGAGCAGGTCGAGCGCGTCATCGGGCACCCGCACGCAGCCGTGGCTGACGGCCTTGCCGAAGACCGACGGGTCGGTCCAGCCGTGCAGCGCCACCGTGCCGGGCCCGCCGCCGTAGGAGTCGAGGGTCTCGCTGTGACTGCCCAGCGGCAGGATGATCGGCGAGAACGGCTGCTTGTCGTCGATGATCTGACCGAGCACGAAGGTCCGGCCGACAGGTGTCGGGGTGCCGCTCGCCCCGATCGCCACGGTCCAGGTCCCGACCAGCGTGTCGTCCTCGAAGAGCTCGAGGGAGCGCTCGCCGAGGTGCACCTTGATCAGGAACCGGCTGCGGGCCTCGATCAGCTCCGAGCCGCGGATCCAGCCTGTCGAGCCGTTCGGCTTCGACGGCAGCAGTACCTGCACCCAGTCGCGGTTGCGGGTGATCGCCGGCAGCCAGGTGTCGCCGAACTGGCTCGCCTTGATCTTGCCGAACGGCCTGCCGTCGGGCTCGTCGTACAGCGCTGTCGTCCGCTTCGGATGCACGACCGTGCCCTTCGGCACGTTCGTCGGGCGGGGGTCCTGCGGGGCTGCCGCGATGGTGGTCATCGTGGAGCTGGTCGGCAGGTCCTTCAGGTCCAGGTCGACCGAAGAGATCGGCGCTGCTCGCGGCGTCGTGTCGTCCTCGCCGTCCTTGAGCACCAAGACCAGGACCGAGACCGCGAAGAGCAGGACGATCAGGGTCACCGGCCAGCTGGTGCGGCTGCGCGCCGACGCCTGCTCCATGCCCGGTCCCTCCCCGAACGCTCATGACCCCATGACCCCTTCGTGCGGTCCTCCCGGCAAGCCAACGAGTCAGCCCCGGTCGAGGTCACGCCGGCGGGCGAGATCTCGACCCCGCGGCCCGCCGCCGCTGGCCGCATCCACAGCCCGCTTCGACTGCCTGTGGCCCGGTCGTACCCCCTCAGTAGGATCACGGCATGGCAGGCCGGATTCGTGACGAGGACATCGCCACGGTCCGTGAGCGGGCCAAGATCGACGAGGTCGTGTCGTCGTACGTCACGCTCCGCAACGCCGGCGGCGGCTCGATGAAGGGGCTGTGCCCCTTCCACGACGAGAAGTCCCCGTCGTTCCATGTGACCCCGAGCCGCGGCTTCTTCCATTGTCTGGCCGGGGAGACCCGGGTGCTGACCTGGGACGGGCCCCGCGAGATCCGCGAGCTGGCCGGCGCCACGCATCGGATCCTCGGCGCGCGCGGCGACTGGATCGAGGCGCCCTTCAAATCCTACGGAGTCCAGCGGCTGCATCGGATCACCGTGACCCGCAACCGCCAGCGCAAGGAGCTCTACGCCACCGACGGCCATCGATGGTTCATCCGGTCCGGCAAGACCCAGAAGAATGCACGGGAGGTGCTGACGACCGCGCTGAAGTCCGGTGACCGGCTGGTCTCGAAGTTCCCACGGTCCCGGATCCGGAGGACCACCCCGTCGCCGTTCGGCATCGCGCACGGATTCACCTACGGCGACGGCACTCGCAACGGCACCGGATCGATGGCCCTGATCTGCCCGCCGAAGGACGAGGGCATGCTCAAGTGGTTCCCCAACAGCCACACCACAGACCGCGGTGACGGCAACCTCCTGGTCCATCACCTGCCGAGGTTCTTCAAGGACCGGCCGTCGTTGGACGAGTCGGTGCCCTATCTCTACGGCTGGCTGGCAGGCTACTTCGCCGCCGACGGGTGCGTGGCCGCCGATGGCACCGTGATCATGAACTCCGCCGATCGTGACGATCTGGAGTTCTTCCGCACGGTCTGCACCCGGCTCGGCATCGCGACCTACGGCATCACCTCCCAGTTGCGGGTCGGGCTGGGTGAGGTGCCGTCGGAGCTGTACCGCATCCACCTCGTGAACGAGGACCTCGACGGGGGCTTCTTCCTCCTCGAGCCGCATCGCCGGCGGTTCGAGGCGAACGCCAAGGCTTTCGCCCGGCGCGGCTGGGTGGTCGAGAGCGTCGAGGAGACCGATCGGATCGAGGAGGTGTTCTGTGCGGAGGTCGAGGACGGTCACGCGTTCACGCTCGAGGACAACATCCTCACCGGCAACTGCTTCGGCTGCCAGGAAGGCGGCGACGTCTTCACCTTCTTGATGAAGATCGACGGGCTCACCTTCGGCGAGGCCGTCGAGCGGATGGCCGACAAGTACGGCATCCACCTGCGCCGCGACGAGACCGGTCACGACGATCGGCCGAAGGGGCCGCAGCGCCGCCGGCTGGTCGAGGCGCACGCCGTCGCCCAGGAGTTCTACGCCGAGCAGCTCGGCACGCCCGACGCGCTGGCCGCGCGCCAGTTCCTGGCCGAGCGCGGGTTCGACCAGCAGGCCGCCCTCACCTTCGGCGTCGGCTTCGCTCCGCGCGACGGCGAGGCGCTGTGGCGCCACCTGAGCGGCCGGAAGTTCAGCTCCGAGGAGGTGATCGCCGCCGGCCTGGTGGCGATGGGCCGCTCGCTCTACGACAAGTTCCGCGGGCGCCTGCTGTGGCCGATCCGCGAGACCAACGGCGACACCATCGGGTTCGGCGCCCGGCGGATCTTCGACGACGACCGGATCACGGCCAAGTACCTCAACACCCAGGAGACGCCGATCTACAAGAAGAGCCAGGTGCTCTACGGCATCGACCTGGCCCGCAAGCCGATCGCGCTCAAGTCGCAGGCGGTCGTCGTCGAGGGCTACACCGACGTGATGGCTTGCCATCTGGCCGGCGTCGAGACGGCCGTCGCCACCTGCGGCACCGCCTTCGGCGACGACCACGCCCGCGTCCTGCGGCGCTTCCTCGACGACCACGCCGAGCTCCGCAGCGAGGTCGTGTTCACCTTCGACGGCGACGAGGCCGGCCAGAAGGCAGCGTTGCGCACGTTCGAGGGCGACCAGCGGTTCGTGTCGCAGACGTACGTCGCGGTGGCGCCCGAGGGCCTGGACCCCTGCGAGCTGCGGATCCAGCAGGGCGACGACGCGGTTCGCGAGCTGATCGCCAGCCGCCGCCCGCTCTACCGCTTCGTCCTCGAGAACGTCGTCGGCCGCTACGACCTCGACCGCGCCGACAGCCGGGTCGATGCGATCCGGGAGGGTGCCAAGCTGGTCGCCAGCGTGCGGGACAAGTCGAAGGTCGACGCCTTCGTCCGGGAGCTCTCCGCCATGGTGGGTGTCGACATCGAGCAGGCCCGTGCGGAGGTACGCCGGGCCGCGGCGCGCGGACCGGAGCGGACCAACCGCAACGAGCGCGGCCGCCAGCAGCCGGAGGCCACCCTGGTGCCGGCGCCCCGCTCCGCCGTACCCGATCTCAGGGAGCCGCGCTTCGGCATCGAGCGCGAGACCCTCAAGCTGGTCCTGCAGGCCCCGCTCGCGATCGGCCGCACCACCGCCGACATCGGCAGCAACGACTTCACCCACCCGACCTACCGCGCCGTCTGGGACCTCGTGGCGGCCGCCGGCGGCACCGTCGCCGGGCAGAACGACCCGGGCTGGGTGACCCGACTGCGCGCCGCCACCACCGACCCGGTGGTGTCCTCGCTGGTCAGCGCGCTCGCCGTCGAGCCGATCCCGGCCCATCGCGAGATCGACGCGAGCTATGTCGCCCACCATGTCTACCGGCTCCAGGAGCTGACCGCGCTGCGCCGCATCGACGAGGTCCGGTCCCGACTCCAGCGCACCAACCCGCTCGACAACGCCGGCGACTACAACAAGATGTTCGGTGAGCTGGCGGCGCTCGAGCAGCACCGGCGCACCCTGCGCGAGAAGATCGTGGGCGCGCCGTGAGGCGGGGGTCATGAGGTTCCCGCCGCTGCCGGCGCGCCGCCCGCCGTTCCCGGTCGGGCGGGGAGAGCGCCTGCTCGCCTGGGCCGAGGTGCGGCAGCCGGGTGACGGGCCGGCGCTCGTCGGCGGCACCCGCGACGCGCTCTACCTGCCCACCCGCATCCCCTGGGAGCAGGTCGCCAGCGCCGACTGGGACCAGGAGGAGTCGACCCTGCGGGTCGTCGAGGTCGCTCGCTTCGGCGCATCCAGCCCGGTCCACGAGCTGCGTCTCGACGACGCCGGCCGCCTGCTGCAACTGGTCCGCGAGCGGGTCACCGCGAGCATCGCCGTCCAGCGGCATGTCGCCGTCGCCGGGCGCCGCTCGGTGCGCATCCTGGCGCGGCGGGCCCCCGGGACCCGAGGCGAGCTGGCCTGGTTCGTCGAGTACGACGACGGGCTGGATCCCGCGGACCCGCGGGTCGACGTGGTGGTCCAGGAGGCCCTGTCCGCCGCCCGCGCCGACGTCCAGGTCTGAGCCTCGCGACTCCGGGGGCACCTCGATTTCTGGGGGCAGCCCCCGCCTTGCTAGGGTTTCCCCGCTCCACCTCGCGGTGGAGTCGAGCATTCCCCCGTAGCTCAACTGGCAGAGCATTCGACTGTTAATCGAAGGGTTACTGGTTCGAGTCCAGTCGGGGGAGCCACACGAGGGCCTCTGGCCTGCGGAGACGCGGGCCCGGGGCCCTCTGGCGTCTTCGTCGCGACACCCGGGTCCACCGCCCGCGCGCCCACCCGGTCCTACGCGTCCACCGGGCGCCGCCGTCGCCGTCCCTCCTCGCCCTGGGGCGTCTCGGACCCGCGGTTCGAGAACTGCCCGTTGACCTCTGCGTCGGGGTGCAAGCTACCGGGCTCGGGCTGGCGTTCCGGCCGCAGAACGCTAGAGGGCTGGGGAAGCTCGCCGAGTTGGCCAAGCCCGCGCTGGACCGACTGCGCGACCAGCTGGGGGAGACGGCCGACCTCGGCGTCCTCGAGGCGGATCCTCAACCCGGGAGCCCTGCTGTAGCAGCGCAGTACCGGCCGCGGCCCGCCGCCCGGGGTGGCTCGTGGCCCGCCTGCTCTGGACCCCGTAGCGCGTCGAGACGATCTGGCGGATCTCTTGTCCCGAGATGAGAGCCGATCCCGACCAATCGTCCAGAATCCGCCGCGATTCCTTCGCTGCCGGTTGACGAGGCAGCCGACCGACCGCTTATGTGAGCACACACTTTTTGTGAGGTCGCTCACATCTCGGGAGTGTGATCATCCGTCCCCCCACACGCAAAGGCTGATCGTGTCTGCACATCTGAGAAGGAAACGCTTCGCCGCCTATGCCGCCGGGCTGGCCCTGTTCGGGCTCGCCGTCGGCGTCCTGCCGAGTGAGTCGACCGCCGCCCCGGCAGCCCGGACCGCGTCGCCGCAGGACGACGCCGTCCTGGAGCGCGACGCCGAGGAGACGCCCCGGGTCGTCGAGATCGTGGTGCCGGGCACCGCCGAGCTCGACCGTCTCGTCGCGACCGGCGTCGACCTCGACCACGGCGTCCACCAGGAGCCGGACGGCCTCGCGGTCCGAGCCGTCGTCACGCCCGGCGAGATCCGCCAGCTCGAGGCCCTCGGGTTCGAGGTCGGCGAGACCCTGATGACCACCAAGGACAGCCAGGCGGCTGTCCAGGAGCGCGATGCGACGATCGGAGCCAACCAGCAGGCGGCCGACGCGTTCGACGCGGAGGCGACCGACCCCGACGTCAGCGACGTCAAGATCCTGCGCGCGGACTACTACACCTCGTTCGGTACTCCGGTCCTCTCCGTGGAGGCCCAGGTCGCCAACGGTGGCAGCCTGCCGACGCTGACCGTCGAGCGGGACAGCGGTCCCGGCACCGCGTTCGGCAGTGGCGGTTCCCAGAACCTCGCGCCCTTCAACGACGCGGGCGTGTACATGTACCACATGGGCGCCAGCTCGAGTGGCCTGACGACGCGACCCGATCGGGTCCGGATCACCAGTCCCAGCGGCGACACGGCGATCGCCAAGGTCGCGGACTGGCTGCCGACCGCGGACGGCGAGGAGGATCCGTTCAAGGGCGACGGGTACCAGGAGGACTTCATCCAGTCCTACCTCGACCCGACCCAGCTCTACGACCGGATCAAGCAGCTGGCCGACACCTACCCCGACCTGGCCGAGATCGTCGAGCTGCCGTACAAGACCAACGGCTATCGCCGGCTGGCTCAGGCGCTGGTCGGCCCGACGGCGAACAACCCGACGGCCATCTCGCAGCGCTTCGGCGTCGACTCCAAGGCCTGGGGCCACCAGGGCGGGAACGGGATCACGGTCGAGGTGGCCGACCCGGGTGCGCCCGACTCCCCGTTGAGCGTCCACGTGGTCGGCAAGGCGATCAAGGTCTCCGCGGCGACCGATGGCACCGGCGCACTCACCAGCACCGCCGCGCAGATCGTCGCGGCGATCAACGCCAACGTGGTGGCCCGCACGCTGGTCACCGCCTACACCTACCGCAATGACGCGGGTGCCGGCGTGACGCCGGCGACGGCGCTCCCGGTCACGCTCACCGACGGCCTGGGTGCCCCGGCCTCGGTCTCACGGGACCCGCAGCAGGTCTATGCCATCAAGATCGGCAAGGTGCGCGACGGCTCCAAGCCGGGCGTCTTCTACTACGCGCAGGAGCACGCTCGCGAGTGGGTGCCGCCGCTGGTGACGATCGAGACCGCCGAGCGCCTGCTACGCAACTACAGCTCGCACGCCGGCACGCGGGACCTGGTCGACAACCTGGAGATCTGGATCCTGCCGTCGGTCAACCCGGACGGCGGGCACTACTCGTTCTACGACTTCGCCAGCCAGCGCAAGAACATGACCCGTCATTGCGCTGTCGCCGACAGCGGCGACTTCAACGGCCGCAACAGCTGGGGTGTGGACGTCAACCGCAACTACACCGAGTACAGCGCCTTCGACGGCTACAGCGGCGCTTCGACGACCAGCTGCACCAGTGGTACGTCGGCCGGCCCCGGCGAGCTGACCGAGCCCGAGGCGAAGAACGTCGACTGGGTGGCGAAGAGCAACCCCAACATCACCTTCTCGATGAACGTGCACAGCTCCGGCAACTACTTCATGTGGTCGCCGGCGGCGTACAAGTCGGCCGGTCGCGAGACCGCACCCGTCCCGACGCTCGAGGAGGAGGGTCTCTTCTGGGGCGCGTCGTCCCGGATCCTGACCGCCATCAAGCGGCACCGGGGCCTGAGCGTCACGCCCGCGAAGACGGGGCAGGTCGTCGACGTGCTCTACTCGGCGGCCGGCAACTCCGGCGACCTGCTCTGGTACAAGTACGGCATCTACGCCTGGGACTTCGAGGTGGGTGGCACCTTCCAGCCGCCGTTCGAGAACGTGGATCCCAACGGCGTGTCCGCCCATGAGGAGAGCCAGGAGTTCGCGAACGGCCTCATCGAGATGGCTCAGGTCGCCCTCGACCACGAGCGCGACGACGTCCCGCCGGTGTCCTCCGTCGCGGTCACGCCGTCGAGTGTCGAGGGGAAGGTGAACGTCGAGTTCGAGACCAACGAGCCGGCCGCCATCTTCTACACCGTCGACGGCACCGTCCCGACGCTGGACTCCGAGCGCTACGACGCAGCGGGCCTCCGCAACACCCGGGGTGAGCGCTTGAAGGTCGACGAGGGGGCCGAGATCCGCTGGATCACGGTCGACAGTCGCGGCAACGTCGAGCGGCACCTGGTTCCCGGGGAGGCCGGCAACTTCCGCGCCTGGAAGGCGGAGGTCGGCTACGAGGAGCCGCTGGCCTCCAGCGGCACGTCGCTCACGCTGAGCGCGGCGAAGGTCGCGGTGGGCGCCACCGGTGTCACCGCCCGGGTGCAGGTCACGGCCACCGGTCCCGGTGACCAGGAGACGCCCTCGGGGGTGGTCACGATCCGCGACGGCGACCTCGTGGTCGGGACGGGCGAGATCGGCGCCGACGGCGCGGCCTCGGTCGCGCTGAAGGCCTTCCCCTCGGCCGGGTCGAAGTCGCTGACCGCGGAGTACGGCGGCGACGCCAACTTCCTGCCCAGCGTCTCGGCACCCGCCACCCTGGTGGTCGGCAAGATCGCCTCGACCGTCACCGCCAAGGTGAAGAAGGCCAAGAAGCTCACGGTCGGCAAGCGGCCGAAGCTGAAGGTCGCGGTCGCGGCCCCCGGCGCAGATCTGGCGGGTACCGTCACCGTCGCGGTGGACGGCAAGCAGGTCGCCACCGCCGCGGTGGGCGCCGACGGTGCCGTGACGGTGAAGCTGCCGAAGGCCAAGGCCGGCAAGCACAAGGTGACCGTGACCTACGTGGGCAGCGCGTCCGCGGAGGGCTCGGTGACGACCGTCAAGCTCAAGGTGCCCCGCCGCTAGCGGGCACCCGGGCTCCAAGGCCACCGGCCGGCGACGTTCCACGTCGTCGGCCGGTGGTGTCTCTCAGCTGCTGGAATTGCCCTCCGACGACTCGCCCGGGGGCAGCTCGTCGTCCTGCTGCTGGGGAGCGGTGCCGGGCGGCACCTGACCCGTCCCGGGCGGCGGCCCGCCCTGACCGCTGCGCCCGCCCCAGCCCGGGAAGCCGCCCTGCCCGGGACCGCCCATCCGCTCCTGGCGGAAGCCGGGACCGTCGTGGTCGTCACCGGCCGCCAGGGCGGTGCCGGCCCCCGCTCCGGCACCGAGCACGAGTCCGGCGACCGCCACGGCGAGCGTGGCCCGGAAGCTGAAGACGCGGTCGCGCCAACGGGCCTTGGGCACCGGCGTGACAGGAAGTGCGGCAGCAGGTGCCGGGGGTCCGGCAGGAGGTCCGGTCGGCGGCCCCTGCACCGGCGGGAGCGGTGCGGGCTCGGTCGGCGGCGCCGCGTCCGCGTACCGGGGGGTACCGGAGTCGGAGCCGGGAGTGGCGCCCTCGTCGGGGCCGGGAGTGGGATCGTCGCGCTGGGTCATTCCTCCACGGTGGTCCGGCTGTCTGTGCTGACCCTGTGACCGGCCCGTGAAGTGCCGCAGGATCCGCACAGACGGTCCACAGGATCCGCACAGACTCCTGGCACAGTCTGATGCCATGAACCAGACCGCGACCCGCCCGGACGGCACCCCGCTGCGTGCCGTGGTGGTCGACGACGAGGTCAACATCGCGGAACTGGTGGCGATGGCGCTGCGCTACGAGGGCTGGGTGGTCCAGACCGCCCACACGGGTGGCGACGCCGTGACGGCGGTGCGCGACCACGGTCCCGATGTCGTGGTCCTCGACATGATGCTGCCCGACCAGGACGGCATGGCGGTGCTGCGTCGGATCCGCGCCGACGACCCGACCGTCCCGGTCCTCTTCCTGACCGCCCGCGACGCCGTCGAGGACCGGGTCGCCGGCCTCACCGCCGGCGGCGACGACTACGTGACCAAGCCGTTCTCCCTCGAGGAGCTCGTCGCCCGCCTCCGGGCGCTGGTACGCCGGGCCGGCACCGCTGTCGAGCAGAGCCGGTCCGCGCTCGTGGTGGGTGACCTGGTGCTCGACGAGGACAGCCGGGAGGTCACCCGCGCCGGGGAGGAGATCACCCTGACCGCGACGGAGTTCGAGCTGCTGCGCTACCTGATGCGCAACCCGCGCCGGGTCCTGAGCAAGGCGCAGATCCTCGATCGGGTCTGGAACTACGACTTCGGCGGTCAGGCCAATGTCGTCGAGCTCTACATCTCCTACCTGCGCAAGAAGATCGACGCCGGGCGGGCGCCGATGATCCACACGATGCGTGGCGCGGGCTACGTCCTGAAGCCGGCGGGATGATGGAACGTCTCTGGCCGCGCTCGCTCACCGCGCGGCTCGTCGTCACCGCCGTGACCCTGGTCGCGGTGGTGTCGCTGCTCGTCGGCACGGTGACCACGCTCGGCATGCGCGCCTGGCTGACCAACCGACTCGACGCCGACCTGGTCTCCCTCACCCGTGGCGCACCGGCGGGGGGCCCACCGGACGCCTTCGGCGGGACCGGACAGGTGCGGGCGGCCTACGTCGGGACCACGCAGCAGGGCGACATCGTCCGGCTGACGGCGAACGGCTGGCAGCAGCAGGCGCTGGATGTCGAGGTGCTCGCCGTGCTCGCGGATGCCGGGTCGGAGCCCACCACCGTCGATCTGCCCGGTCTGGGCAGCTATCGGGTCGTCCGGGCCCGGGAGGTCCGGGACGGCATCGCCGTCGTCGTCGGCCTGCCCACCGACGACGTCGACGAGGCCACCCGGTCCCTGATCCACCTCGAGATCGTGCTGGCGCTGCTCGGCATCGTCGTCGCCGGACTCGCCGGCACCGCCGTCGTACGACGTCAGCTGCGTCCGCTCACCGAGGTCGCCGCCACGGCGCACGCGGTCGCCGAGCTGCCGCTGGCCGAGGGCGAGATCGGGGTGACCGAGCGGGTCCCCGAGCACCTCACCGACCCGCGGACCGAGGCCGGCCAGGTCGGCCTGGCCCTCAACCAGCTGCTCGCCCATGTCGAGTCGTCGTTGTCGGCCCGTCACCGCAGCGAACAGCAGGTCCGGCAGTTCGTGGCGGACGCGTCCCACGAGCTGCGCACGCCGCTGACCACGATCGCCGGCTACACCGAGCTCGCCCGCCGCCGTGGCGACGCCGACACGTCGGCGATGGCGCTCGCGAAGGTCGAGGAGGAGGCCGGCCGGATGACGGCCCTGGTCGAGGACCTGCTGCTGCTCGCCCGCCTCGATGCCGGCCGGCCGCTCGCGGCCGAGACCGTGGACCTGACCCGGCTGCTGATCGAGGCCGTCGACGACGCCCGCGTCGTCGCCCCCGGCCACCGGTGGCGGATCGTGCTGCCCGACGGCGGGGAGCCGGTGGAGACGACCGGCGACGAGCACCGGCTGCACCAGGTGGTCACCAACCTGCTGGCCAACGCACGCAAGTACACGCCGGCCGGTACGACGGTCACCGTGACCGTGCGCCCCGACGGCTTCGAGGTGCACGACGATGGCCCCGGCTTCCCGCCCGGCCTGGTCGACACCGCCTTCGAGCGGTTCACCCGCGGTGACACGTCGAGGCACCGCTCGGACGGCGGGGTCGGCCTCGGGCTGGCGCTTGTGCAGGCGATCGTCAGCGCCCACGGGGGTTCCGTCGCGCTGCACAGCGCACCGGGTGACACCCGGGTATCCGTGCGCCTCTGAGCCGGTCGACTCACAGGTCGCTCACAGAGCTGCCCGAACCCGGGCACAGTCCGTGCCGACATCGTCACCCGCGTGATCGCCTCCCTGCTCCGACGGGTGCGCCCTCCGTGGCGTCGTCGCCGTCGCCTCGTCGTCTCCCTGGCCACCCTGGTCGTCCTCGCCGCGGTCGCCGGTGGGTGGCTGCTGTTCCGTGACGACGAGCCCGCGGCCGCCACGTCGACCACGGCGACGGTCGGGACCCAGACCTTGAAGCAGACCGTCACCGCCAGTGGCACCCTCGCCGCCGCGCGAACGGCGGAGCTGTCCTTCGACGTGAGTGGCACCGTCACCGCCGTGTACGTGCGCCCCGGCGACGCGGTGAGGAAGGGCCAGCGGCTCGCGGCGGTCGACGACGAGGTGCTCCGGGCCGAGCTCGATGCCGCGGACAGCGCGCTCGACGCGGCCGAGACCGCTCGGGCCGAGCACGTCGCGGACGGCGCCTCCGCCGAGCAGGTCGCCGCCGACAAGGCAGCCGTTCTCGCAGCCGAGTCCCGGCTGGTCGAGGCCCGGGCCGCGATGGACGACGCCGTCCTGCGGGCCACGGTCAAGGGCACCGTCACCGACGTCGGCATCGCCGTCGGTGACCCGGTCGGTGACCCGGTCGGCGGCACCGGCGACACCGGCGACACCAGCAGCAGTGTCACCGTCGTGTCCACCGGCTCGTTCGTCGTCGAGGCCATGGTGGCCAGCAGCGACATCGCGAAGGTGAGCCCCGGCCTGCAGGCCGAGATCGCCGTCAGCGGCGTCGACGAGACCGTCTACGGCACGGTCCAGGAGGTCGGCCTCGTCGCCGAGGCCGACTCCAGCGGTGCGGCCGTCTTCCCGGTCACCGTCAAGGTGACCGACCGGCGCGACGACCTCTTCGGCGGCACGTCGGCCGACCTCTCGATCGTCGTGAGCCAGCGCGCCGGCGTCCTCACCGTCGACAGCCGCGCGATCCGCACCGACGGTGAGGCCACCTACGTCGAGAAGGTCACCGACGCCGCCACCGGCGCGGCGACCCGCACCGACGTCGAGCTCGGCGAGACCGCCGGCATGGCCACGGAGGTGTTGTCGGGACTGAGCGAGGGCGACCTGGTCGTCGTACCCGGCTTCTCGGGCCCGGGCGGCAGCGGGGGCGACCGGGAGATGCAGGAGCAGATGCAGCAGTTCCGGGATCGGATGCAGGACGGTGGTGGGATGCCACCGGGTGGCGTCGTGATCGACGGTGGCCCGGCCGGGGGCACCCGGTGAGCGCGCTCATCGAGCTCAGTGGCGTCCGCAAGACCTACCGCTCCGGGGCGGTCGAGTTCGAGGCCCTGCGCGGCGTGGACGCGTCCGTCGGGGTGGGGGAGTACGTCGCCGTGATCGGCCCCTCCGGTTCCGGCAAGTCGACCCTGATGAACCTGCTCGGCTGTCTGGACGTGCCCACCGAGGGTCACTACGTGCTCGCCGGCGAGGACACCGCGGCGCTGGACGAGGCCGCGCTGGCGGTGATCCGGAACCGCCGGATCGGCTTCGTGTTCCAGCAGTTCCACCTGCTCGCGTCGATGCCGGCGTGGCGCAACGTCGAGCTCCCGCTCGTGTACGCCGGCGTTCCGCGCGCCGAGCGCCGCGAGCGCGCGGTGGCGGCACTGACCCGGGTGGGCCTGGCCGACCGTGTCGATCACCGTCCGGGCGAGCTGTCCGGCGGCCAGCAGCAGCGCGTCGCCGTCGCCCGCGCGCTGGTGACCGAGCCGGACCTCCTGCTCGCCGACGAGCCGACCGGCAACCTCGATTCCGGCTCGACGCGCGAGGTCCTCGGTCTGCTCGACGAGTTGCACGCCGCCGGGCGCACGATCGTGCTGATCACCCACGAGCCCGACGTCGCGGCCCGGGCCCAGCGCAACCTGGTCATCGACGACGGCCTGATCACGGTCGACCGGCCCACCGCCGCCGGAGCCACCCGGTGAGCTGGTGGGAGACGGTCCGCTCGGGCCTGGCCGCGATCCGCGCGCACCGGCTGCGCTCCGCACTGACCGTCCTCGGCATCGTCATCGGCATCTCCTCGGTGATCCTCACCGTCGGCCTCGGCCAGGGTGCCCAGCGGGAGGTCGAGGAGCAGATCGACGCGCTCGGCTCGAACCTGCTCATCGTCTCGCCGGGCAGCAGCACCAGCGGCGCGGGCGTGCGCGGCGGCTTCGGCTCGGCCTCGACCCTGACCCTCGCCGACGCCGCCGCGATCGCCGACCCGGAGGTCGTCCCCGACGCGGCCGCGGTCGCTCCGGCGGCCACCAGCTCGGTCTCGCTCGTCAACGGCGCCACCAACTGGACCACCTCGCTCGTCGGTACGACGCCCCCGTGGCTCGACGTCCGCGGCCGCGAGCTGTCCGCGGGGCGGTTCTTCACCCGCGCCGAGGCCGCGGAGGGCGCCGCCGTCGCGGTGATCGGCGCCGACACCGCCTCGGAGCTGTTCGGGCGGCTGAGTCCGGTCGGACAGCAGGTCACCGTCGACGGCACCCGGGTCACGATCATCGGCGTGCTCGCCTCCTCCGGCGCCTCGGCGTCGGGGACGAGCGAGGACGACGTGGCCGTGGTCCCCGTGGGGACGGCGAGCCGCCTCACCGGCTCGACCTCCACCGCCGTCTCGACGATCTATGTCGAGGCTCGCAGTGAGACGACCCTGGCGGCGGCGTACCAGGAGGTGGAGGCGCTGCTCGCCACCCGACACGGGGTCACCACCGCGGAGGCCGACTTCTCGATCGCCACCCAGGACTCGCTGGTCGAGACCGCCAACGAGACCAACCGGACCTTCACCGTGCTGCTCGGCGGCGTCGCCGGGATCTCGCTCCTGGTCGGTGGCATCGGCGTCATGAACATCATGCTCGTCTCGGTCACCGAGCGGGTCCGCGAGATCGGCCTGCGCAAGGCACTCGGCGCAACGCCGCGGGTGATCCGGCGCCAGTTCCTCGTCGAGGCGTCCCTGCTCGGCCTGACCGGCGGGATCGTCGGCGTCCTCGTCGGCATCGTCGGCGCGCAGGCGCTCCCGCGGTTCATCGACCAGGCGGTCGCGGTCTCGCTGCTCGCGACCACGGCCGCGCTCGCGACGGCTCTCGCGCTGGGCGTCGGCTTCGGCGTGTACCCCGCCACGCGGGCCGCCCGGCTGACCCCCATCGACGCGCTCCGCAGCGAATGACCACCGCCCACCAAGATCAAGGAGCCACCATGATCCGTCCTCTGTCCCGCCCCCTCTCGGCCACCGCCGCCGGCATCGCCCTCGCGGCGCTGCTCGCCGCCTGCGGGAGCGACGAGCCTGCCGGGCGCGCCGTCACCGACACCACGGAGGCCGGCAGCGGTTCCGTCCGGGCCGCGCCCGACGGCGCGGTCGGTCCGCCCGGCACCGTCGGTCAGATCGCGGCCGTCGACGGCCGGGTCCTCCAGGTCCGCAGTCAGATGTCCGGCCAGACCGCCGTCACGGTCACCGACAGCACCACCGTCACCGACCAGGTCGACGGCAGCCTCGCCGACGTCCGGGCCGGGGCCTGCGTCGTGGTCCGCACCGCCGACGCCGGTACGCCGACCGATCAGGTCGCCGCGACCTCGGTGGCCGTGGCCGCGGCGACCGACGCCGGGTGCGGGAGCCCGGGCGGTCCCGGCGAGGGGAAGCGGCTGAGCGGTACGCCCTCCGAGCTGCCCTCCGAGCTGCCCACCGACCGGCCGCCGGGCATGGCCGGCGGGTTCGGTCTCGTGGGTGCGGTCACCTCGGTTACCGACGGCGGCTTCGTCGTCGAGGGCAGGGATGGTCAGGTGACCGTCACCGTCGGCGGCGACACGACCTACACCCGCGAGGTCACGGCCGGCGCCGCCGCCCTCACCCGGGGCCGCTGCGTGCGGGTGCAGGGCGATGCCGACGACGCCGGCGCGGTCACCGCGACGGCGATCCAGGTCAGCGACGGGGTGGACGGCCAGTGCGGACGCTGAGCGGGCGGCGGCTCGTCGTTCCGCTGGCGGTCCTCGCGGTCGCCGGCACCGGCCTCGCGGCGTACGGCGCGGCCGCGGACGACGCCGTCCGGTACCGCACCGTCCAGGCCGCCCTCGGCGACGTCGAGCAGGTCCTGGACCTGTCGGGGGTCGTCGAGGCCACCGGGCGGGCCGACCTCGCCTTCGGTACGGCCGGCGAGGTGAGCCGGGTGCCCGTCGCCGTGGGTGACCAGGTCCGGCAGGGGGAGGTGATCGCCGTCCTCGACCGCGCGTCGCTGCGCGCCAGCGTCGACCGGGGCCGGGCCGACCTCGCGTCCGCGAAGGCACAACTCGCCGCGGACCGCGACACCCAGGCCGCCGCGGTCGCCGCCGCGGCCTCCTCGTCCACCGCCGGGAAGTCCGACGGGAAGTCCGCCGCGAAGTCCCCGACGACAGCACCCTCGGCCACGTCGTCCCCGACTGCCGCACCGACCCCGGACCTCGCCGTACTCACCGCCCAGCAGGACGCGGTCCTCGCCGCGCAGACCGCGGCCGGCACGGCGCTGGCGACATCGACCGCCGCGCTGCACACCCAACAGACCGCGTGCGCCGCGAGCGGTCCCGCGACCGGAGAGGAGTCCGCGCGGGCGACCGTCGACGGCGCGGACCAGCCGACCGGTCACCCCGCGGAGGGCACGACGGTCACCGACGACTGCGCCCGGGCCCTGGCAGCCGTCCAGTCGGCCCAGGCCGCGACCGCCGACGCCCAGGACACCCTCCAGCAGGCGCTCACCACGCTGACCGCGACGCTCACCGCGGCCCTCGGCGAGCTCACCGCTCAGGACGCGGTCGGTGCCGACACCTCCGGGAAGGGCGGCAACCCCACCGCCACGGCCACCCCGACACCGACCACGGGTGGCACCGGCGGCCCGGGCGGCACCGGCGGCGCGTCGGCGAACGGCGGCGACACCCGGACCGTCACAGCGGCCACCCTGGCCGACGACCAGGCCGCGATCGACCGGGCCCGCGCCGACCTGGCCGCCGCGCGGGCCGACCTGCGCGCCGCGGTGGTCCGGGCGCCGGCCGGCGGGACCGTCGTCGCGCTGCCGGTGGCGCGGGGCGATGTCGTCGCGACCGGCGACACGGTCGCCGTGGTGGTCGCTCCCGGCGTGACGACGGTGGCGTTGGAGGCGACGGCAGCCCAGGCCGCGCAGCTCGCGGTCGGCACCCCTGTCGTCGCCACACCCGCGGGCGCCGACGAGCCGCTGATCGGCGTGGTCGGCCGGGTCGCTGGCGTCCCCACCAGCACGACCGACACCGACGCCGATCCGACGTACGCCGTCGAGGTGACGCTCGACCAGCGGAACCTGACCCTGCCCGACGGCCTACCGGCCGCGGTCGAGGTCGTCGTCGCGAGTGCCGAGGACGCCGTCACCCTGCCTGCGTCGGCCGTCGCGGACGGCACGGTCACGACGCTGGTCGGCGCGGAGACGCGGCAGGTACCGGTGGTGACCGGCGTCGTCGGCGGCACCGAGGTCGAGATCCTCGACGGTATCGAGGCCGGCACCGAGGTGGTCCTCGCCGACCTCGACGCCGACCTGCCCTCCGGCGGCAGTGAGGACCAGGGACCCGGCGGCCTCGGCGGCGACCTGGGTGTGGTGCGGATGGGCCCGCCCGGGAGCGGCGTCACCATCCGGCGCTAGGGGCTCGGTCGGCGCCGTGTGGAAACCGAGTGGCGCCGCGGGGCCCCACGGGGTGACGCTGGAGGGGTGAGCACGAGCACATGGACGAGCGCGATCTGGGCGACGGAGGAGTTCCGCGCCGAGCTCCGTGCGTTCGTGACCGCCGCCATCGGCGTCCCCGAGCGGGTCGAGGAGGTCAGTCGACGGCCCTGGTCCGTCGTATGGCGGGTCACGGTCGCGGGCCGGACGGCGTACGCGAAGCAGAACTGCCCGGGACAGGCCCACGAGGCCCGGCTGATGGCCCGCCTGGCGCAGGTCGTCCCCGAGCATGTCGTCCCCGTCCTCGCCGCAGAGCCCGACCGTGACCTGCTGCTGACCGCCGATCTCGGCCCCACCGTCCGTGAGGGCGGGGGAGGCGCCGAGCTGGCGACCTGGATCCGGATCGCCACCGAGGCCTCCGTGGTGCAGCGCGAGCTCGTCGGCGCCACGGACGATCTCGGCCTCACCGTGCTGTCGCCCGGCGACGCCCTGACGTACGTCGCCGATGCGGTCGGCCGCCTCGCCGCCCTGGCCCCCACCGATCCACGCCGACTCGCGCCCGAGGTCGCGATCCTGCTCGAGAGCCTCCTGCCCACGGTCGGGCGGTGGGCCGAGCTGGTCGAGGACCTCGGCCTCCCGCTGACCCTGCTCCACAACGACCTGCACGCCGACAACCTGGTCACCGCCCCGGACGGCACGCTGCGCTGCTTCGACCTCGGCGACTCGCTCCTCGGCGATCCGCTCGCCGGTCTCTACGTGCCTCTCGCGATGGCCCAGGAGACGCTCGGCCTGACCACCGACGATCCCCGGCTGTGGCGGATCGCCGACGCTGCGCTGGAGGTCTGGTCCGATCTCGCCCCACCGGCGGCGCTGCGCGCCGCCCTGCCCGCCGCGCTGCAGCTCGGCCGGCTCGGGCGTGTGGAGTCCTGGCGTCGCTGTGTCGCCACCATGACGCCCGAGGAGCGGGCCGTCCACGGCTCCGCGCCCGCCGACCGTCTCGCCTCACTGCTCGACCCCGGCCCGCTGCGCACCTAGATTGGGGCCGTGCCGCGCCAGGAGAGGACTGCTATCAGCAGGTGCCTGCCCTGGGTGCTGCTCCAGGGCGGGCTGTTCCTGCCCGCGGCGGTGGGCATGTTCCGGGGCCGCGACCTGACCCGGGGCCCGTGGGAGTACGCCGCACTGACGGCCCTCCTCGCGCTGTGGCTCGGCTACTGCCTGGTGCGCAACCTGGCGCTCATGTGGCTCGCCCCGGTGCGCGAGACCCGCCGCTGGCACGTCGCGCCGCTGTTCGTCCTGGGCCTGCTGATGGTCCTCGTCGGGAGCGGGCCGGTGCTGGACGGCGCCCCGCACGACCGGCCGCGAGGGATCGCCGTCCTGGCCGTCGCACTGTCGGTGCTGGCGCTCGGCGTACGCGAGGTGGCGCGTCTGCGTAGGGCGGGTGGGGCTCGAACCCACGACCCAAGGATTATGAGTCCTCTGCTCTGACCGACTGAGCTACCGCCCCGAGGGGCGCCACCTTAGCCTGGACCGTCGAGATGACGTCATGGCGGACCCGGGCCGCAGTAGTCTCGGCCCCATGCCCCCACGCAGTGCGGAGACCACCCGCCGCCGGCTGTTGGAGGCCGGGGTCGAGGCGCTGAAGGAGATCGATGCGGCCGGGCTCGTCGGGGCGATCGGCACCCGAGAGATCGCCAAGCGGGCAGGGGTGAGCCCGGCGACCCTCTTCCACCACTTCGGGTCCGTGGAGCAGTACGCCGCCGCGCTGGTCGACCGGATCTACGGCGTGGACGAGGAGCCCGCCGAGGAGGTCGCCGCACGCACCGCGGCGACCTACGACCCGGCGAAGAAGTCCGTCTCGGCCACCGACTACTACACCCACGACTTCGCCCGACTGCTCAACGACGCCGAGCACCGGCTCCGCGTCGGACTCTGTGCCTTCGGGGGCGAGCAGGCGACGTCCGCCTACAGCGCTCACGTCCGTACCCACGACGCCCGGGTGATCGCGGCCATCTCCGACGTCCTCCGCCTCTGGCAGCGAGAGATGTGCCCGCCCTTCTCGGTGGCCGAGTACGTCGGTGCCTACACCGGTCTGCTGAACGACGCGGTGTTCCGCAAGGCCGCCGACCCGACCGCGCCCGTTGCGAGCTCCTTCGTGAAGCAGGCGTCCGCGATCTCGATGGCGATGGTGCGGGTGCCCGGCGACCCACGCGATCTGGACGATCGGATGGCAGAGCTGCGGCTCGTCCCCCAGACACCGCCCCAGGTCGGCCGCCGCGCCGAGCGGACTCGGGAGCTGGCGATGCACGCGGTGCGCGAGCAGCTCAAGCACACGTCGTACGACGAGCTCTCCGTCGCCACGATCGCCCGGCGGGCCCATCTGAGCCCGGCCACCGTCTACGCGCACTTCAAGGGCAAGGCCTCGATGGTCGTGACGACGCTGCTCGACGACGCCGCCGGCCTGGCAGCCGAGGAGCCCGCGTCGATCGACGACGTGGCAGATTTCCTGGCGGATCACCTCGCCTATCTCAAGCCCTACCTCGTCTCACTCGCGATGACCGAGTCGACGGCCGACGACGCATTGCTCGCGGCGGCGACCGCGCGTCTCCGCGGCCGCACCGAGGACGCCGCAGGGCTGGCCCGCACGACGCTGCTGGTGCTGGTCTCGCGTCTGGTGTCGCACCCGAGCGAGGGAGCCGTCGGTGCGTTGCGGCATCTCCGGCACGTCGGCGCGCTCGACGGCTGAGACAGCGGCGGACAGCGGGGGACAGCGGGGTCAGCGGACCCAGATCCGGTAGCGCTTGGCGGCGGGCATCCCTCCGGTGTCGGTGACGGTCAGGGTGAAGGTGAAGATGCCGGACTTCTTCGGGCGACCCGTGATGACGTAGGAACGCCCGGACCTGCTCGTCCTCCCCTTCAGGCCGCGAGGCAGCTTGCCCTGTCGAGACCAGCTGTAGGTGGTCCCGCCGGTCGCGACGACACGCTGCTTGTATCGCCTGCCCACGTTGGCCATCGACACCCAGGCGCTGCCGAGGGCGATCTTCGTGGGAGCGTTCGGGCTCGGGGGCACCGGCGTGACCGGGGTGCCCGGCGGCGGGGTGGGCGGCGCGACCGGCGCCGGCGCGCCGAGCGCGATCGCGGCGAGCGTCAGCTGGTCGTTGGTCGCCAGCAGCGCGGGGTGCACCGAACCCGGCGTGGAGCTCGGGCCGGCTGCCGCGCGGGCGCGCCCGGACGGACTCGGCGCAGGCGGGAGCAGTCCGTCGAGGGCGTCCAGTGCGGACGGGTCGAGAAGGTCGGCGACGAGCCGGCTCGGCTCGGTGCCGGTGTCCCCGGCACCCGTCTTGGCCAGCTCGGTCCTGATCGCGTCGGTCAGCTCCTTCGAGCCGGCCAGTGAGCTGGGGAGGCTGGTGAGGTCGCGTTCGCGCAGGGCTCGGCTGGCGCCCAGCTGCAGGAAGCTGCTGAGCAGCGCGTTCGCTCCGTCGAGGCGGACGAGTGCGTCGTGGAGTGGCCCGGAGGTCGTGTTCCCGGCGGTCTGGGAGCCGCGCAGAAGCCCTCGGTAGACGTCGCCCTGCAGGACGGCCAGGTGGTCGTCGACCGAGTCTGCGGCGGCCTGGGTCGCCTCGTCTCGGACCGTAGTCGATCCGAGTTTGGGATCCATCCCGGCGATCGGCTGATCCAGGGGATCGCCGGCGACGACGGGGGCTGTCGCGGCCTGGTACGAGGAGACGCCCGCGGTGGCCGTGGTCGCATCGGCCCATCCGGCGCGGACCTGCGCGGCGGTGCCGAGGGCGGCGTACTCCGGTGCCACCACCACGTTGGCGAGCTCGTACTTGCCAACGACTGACGACGCCTCGAGGTCCACATCGCTGATGTACGTCTGCGGCGCACCGGCGCTGTCGTACCCGCCTGGCGGCAGCGGAGGGTTGAGCGCGCGTGCGGGCGTCTTGGAGGCCGTCACGGCACCGCGCCTGACCAGGCTCTGGACATAGATCGGGGCCGCACTGGTATCCGCCGGCGTGTAGGTCCACACGAACGCGATGTCGTCGTACTTGTACTGCACCGTGGTCGGGGCGCCCCAGACAGGGGCACTGAGGAAGCCCGGATCCCAGTACGTGTTGCGGCAGGTCGTATCGCCCAACCGGTGCACCACCATCCACTGCGTACCGAACTGGCAGGCGCTGACCGTGGTGGCCCGTAGGTTGGTCCGGTAGCACACCCGCAGCGTGCCCAGGCCCATCCGGTGCGCCCATCCGAAGGCCTCCGGGACACCCTGCGAGCTCGGAGTCAGCGACGCGGGACGGTCCATGGCACCCCGGGCGGGGGCCGTCTGACCGGCGGCCGCCCCGCACTGCGAGACCTGGTCTCGGTCGGGAAGCTGGGCCCAGAGGTCGGAGAGGTCGGAGGCGTCGCGCGAGCTGTTCACGAAGGGGTCGAAGGTCGCCGTTCCCTTGGTCGTGAGCGGAGAGGAGGGGGTGCGCTCTCCGGGGCCGTCGAAGCCGGGGACGGTGCCGGTCAGCTGGCCGGTGGCCTCAGCCACCAACGCGTCGACCGGGGCGGTCTCCTCGGTCTGCGGCCGGCACGCCGGGGTGGTCGTCGGGGTGAAGGCGGCACTCGTGCGCTCGCAGACCAGGTGGTTGAGCAGCGTGCTGCGTGTCCCGTCGGCGGTGTCCGGCGTCGAGATCGCCGAGGTGAGGTCCGCGAGCGGCGTGCCCTGCTGCTGGATGTCGCTGAGCCAGCGGCGATAGCCGGCACTGACGTAGCGGGGGTTCTCCATCATCAGCTGTGCGTAGGCCCGCGACGCGAGGACGAAGTCGTCCGTGTTGGCGAGCTGGGGGGCGTCTCCGGTGAGCCCGGAGAGTCGGCCGTTGCTCCATCCCCGCTTCACCGGCACCTGGTCGAGGAAGTGCACGTTGCTGGCGATCCCGGTGCTCAATTGGTTGGCGTCGTTCTGGAGGTCGAACGACGGGCGGTCGGTGTTCAGCTCCGGACTGTGGCGGGCCGTCACCGTGACGAAGGTGTGCAGGTAGGCCGCCGCGCTGTTGAACTCGTTGAGCGGGAGCGCACTGCCGTTGCGCTCCTCGTAGCCCAGGGCCGAGTTGATGGTCTGCCGCAGCTGGGAGTTGGTCCCGTTGCGCAGCGCCTCCAGGATGTTGTTCTGCACCGCGTCCAGGGATCCCTGCAGCCTGCTGAGGCCGTCGTACAGCTGGCCGATCTGGACGCGCGCCTGCTCGATGTCGATCACGGCGCGGTCGAGCTTCTGGGTGATGTCGTCGAGCTGGGCGGAGACGCGCGAGAGCGACTCGAACACCTGGGTGAACTGGCCGGTCACGTGGTTCTGGAAGTCAGCCATCTGCTGGGAGATGTTGTCCAGCTGAGTCATGACGAGGTCCTCGCCGGACGGCCCGAAGACACCGGCCCACTCGAGCACGACCGGCAGCAGCGTCATCACCACACCGATCGCGTTGGCCGACAGTGCGGCGCGCCCGATGTTCCCCTTGGCGAAGTCGTTGAACGTCATCGCGATCAGGGTCGCCTGGATGGCCGTGGCACCGACCTGTTCGACGATGTCCTTGGCCGCGCTCGTGCTGCCCGTGAGGAAGCCCGTCTGCAGCGCGAGGGTGGTCTGGCTGTCGCGGGCGTCCTCGACCGCCTGTTCGGCGACTGCCGCGTCCATCGGGGTCGTCCCGGTGCTGGCCGCGGCGACCTCGACGGTGGTGCGCAGGGCTCCGCCCAGTTCGGCCATGGTGGCGCCGATGGTGTTCGGCGCGGGGTTGCTCGGCGTGCCGGCGATGACGGCGCCCGTCGTGCTCAGGTTGCCGGCCTGGTCGCGCAGGGCCGCCCATGCCTGGACGTCCTGGTTGCCGACCAGCCTCGGGGCGGTCGAGAGGAGCTCGGTCGTGGAAGCTGTGATCGAGGCTCCGGTGACGCTGCTCCAGACGAGGTCCCTGGCCGAGGCGAACCCGGTGGACCTGTCGGCCAGCGCGACGCTGTCGCGCAGGACGGCCGCCGGCGCGAAGGTCGCGGAGGCCAGCAGGCGCGACTCCGTGTCCCCGTTGGTTCCCAGAGCGCTCTCAGCGTGGGTGTCGGCGGTGATGGTGGTGATCTGCTCCGCCGTCAGTCTGACCAACTCGGTGGTGGCTCGCTGGAGGGTGGCCGCGAGAGGACCTTGGTCGGCTGTGGCCGCGCTCTGGAAGAGGACCATCGTCCTGGTGATCCGGGAGTCGAACGCCGGTCCCGTGACGGACGCGGCGGCGGTGACGAGGGTCCGGACGGCGTCGGCCGCGGCAGCAGGATCGGCCTGCGGGTCCAGTGCGTACACGTGCTGCAGCACCCGCTCGGCGAGGAGATCCGCGGTGTTGCTCGGGTCGGAGAGCCTGGCGGCGTCCGCGGCGACGAACAGGTGGCGTCGGAACTGAGCCGCGCTCACCGAGATGGGCTCATCGGCGATCTGGCTGACCAGCGGCGTCGGCGCGGTGTCGGCGTGGGCCGCCGGCGGGGCCACGAACGGGAGCCCGGCGACGGAGACCGTGATGCAGAGGACGAGGGTCCGCAGCGCGACGACAGCAAGGTGGAGGCGAGGACCGATCGGTCGAGGCTGAGACATCAGGACTCCAGGAGGACGCACGATGATCCGCCGAATGCGGACCGCCCTCATGGTGAGGCCGCCGACGAGCCGCTGTTCGACGAAATGGCGACGGCCGTCGAACGCTGTAACCGCTCCACCCGACGAGCATCTCCGCCCAAGCGGCGCATTCCCGGTCTGAACTGATCAAGTGGTCAGCTCGTCGGTCGCAGCTACACCTCCGCGGTCCAGCTACGCGCATGCCCGGTGTGTACGACCGCCCACACGCCTGTGTCGAGATCGACCATCACCCGGACGGTGGAATCCGCGGTGCCGCGGCCGGCTGTCTCGCAGTCGGACCAGTCACACACATGCGTGAGGACGACCTCGTCCCCGTCCGGCAACGTGACCCGCAGGCGCAGCTCTCCCTCGGTGGAGGCCGTCTCTCGAGGGATCTGGGTCCAGCCGATCGCCCGCGCGGGTACCTCGACGCCCGAGCGGGCCAGTGCCTGCGTCGCGGCGAGCTTGCGCCGCGCCGCCGTCGGCAGCTTGAGCCCCAACACCAGGCAGCCGATGATCGGCAGCAGCAGCACGATCAGCAGGAACACTCCCGGCACCTGCTGGTCGCCGAGGATCAGCCCGACCGGGATCGCGAGCAACACGAGCCCGAGGCCGAGCACGGCGGGGGCCATGCGACGGTCGTGCCGCGCCAGGGCAGGGGTCTGCCACGGGATCTCGGTCGACTGCGACAGCGGGTGCATGGGAGTCGTGCTCCATCGACTCTCAGGCGCGGAATATCGAGGTCTGGACGGACACCGGCTCACTCACCCCAGCCCATGGGGAACACCTCGAACGGCGCGGCGAACGCCACACCCAGCCGCGAGCCCGCCGCCCGAGACATCCCCTCGAGGAACTCCCGCGGGTCCCAGTTCTCCCAGCCCAGCCCGTCGATATAGGCCGCGTGCGCCTTCAGCGACTCCACACCGGCGTCGAAGGTGTCGGTCGTGTCGACCGCGTGCGTGGCCTCGGGTGAGCCGAACGCCCACACCTCCCGTACGCCGCCCCACGGCTCGAGCCCGTCCGGCCCGTCGCCGAGCTGGTCGGCGAACACCCACCGGTTCCCCGCGTCCCGTACGGCGTCCAGGACTGCCCGACCGACCGCGATGTGGTCGGCCTGGTTCAGGTTGCGCCCGCCCCAGGTGTCGCGGAAGTTCCCGGTGATCACGATGTCGGGCCGGTGCCGGCGGACCTCGGCTGCGATCACGCTCCGCAGCGCGACGCCGTACTCCAGGACGCCGTCGGGCTGGCGCAGGAAGTCGACGGCGTCGACGCCGACGATCTCGGCCGAGCGGACCTGCTCCTCCTCGCGCACCTCACGACACGCGTCGGGGGCGAGACCGTCGATGCCGGCCTCGCCGCTGGTCACCATGCAGTAGACGACGTGCTTGCCCTGTCCGGTCCAGCGGGCGACCGCGGCCGCCGCGCCGAACTCCATGTCGTCGGGGTGCGCGACGACGCACAGGGCGCGCTGCCAGTCCTCGTCGAGCGGCTGGAGCGGGGAAGGAGTCTCGGCCATGCCCCCGAGCATGTCACCTGTCCAGTCGCTCGCGCAGCGCCACGGCGTCGTGGGGCGCGCGGCCCCGGGCGTCGTTGTCGAAATGGACGAAGACGTCGGCCCGCTCCGCCCATCGCCGGCACTTCTCCGCCCACCGGTCGAGGGAGCGCGGCGCGTAACCGCTGGCGTAGAGCTCCGTGTGACCGTGCAGCCGCACGTAGACGACGTCGCTGGTCACCACCTCGGCCATCGGCCAGCGTCCCGGGGAGTCGGACACGACACAGCCGACGCCGTGCTCGTGCAGCTGCGCGAACGCCTCGTCGACGCAGAAGCTGCGGTGCCGGAACTCCAGGACGTGCCGCACGTCGCTCGGCAGCAGCCTGTAGAAGGAACCCATCAGGTCGGCGTCGTAGGACAGGGACGCGGGGAGCTGCCACAGCACGGGCCCGAGCTTCGGGCCCAGCTCGCGCAGGCCCGAGTCGAAGAAGCGGGCCAGTCCCTGCTCCACGTCCCGCAGCCGTTTGAGGTGGGTGATGAACCGGCTGCCCTTGACCGCGAGCACGAAGTCGTCGGGGACGGCGTCGCGCCACCTCCGGTACGTCGACGGTCGCTGCAGCGCGTAGAAGGAGCCGTTGACCTCGATCGACGACATCCGACCGGCCAGGTAGGAGAGCTCTTCGCGTTGCGCCAGGCCCTTCGGGTAGAAGTCGCCGCGCCAGGAGGCGTACGCCCAGCCCGACGTGCCCACCCGGATGCGACCCATCGACACGTGGTACCCGGGCAGCGGCACCCTAGGCTGCGGGGCGTGATCAAGTACCTCGGCTCGAAGCGCACGCTCGTGCCCGTGCTGGGGCAGCTGGCGGCCGCGACCGGAGCGCGCACGGCGGTGGACCTGTTCACCGGTACGACCCGGGTCGCGCAGGAGCTCAAGCGGCAGGGGATGCACGTGACCGCGGCCGACCTCGCGTCGTACTCCGCGGTGCTGAGCGACTGCTTCGTCGCCACCGACGCCGGCGACGTCGACGAGACCGCCCTCGACGCCGAGCTGGCGCGCCTCGCTGGCCTTCCCGGCGAGCGCGGCTATGTCACCACGACCTTCTGCGAGCAGGCGCGCTTCTTCCAACCACGCAACGGTCGCCGGATCGACGCGATCCGTGACGCGATCGAGCGCGACCACCCACCGGGGAGCCCGCTGCGGCCGCTGCTGCTGACCAGCCTGCTGCTGGCGGCGGACCGGGTCGACTCGACCACGGGGGTGCAGATGGCCTATCTCAAGCAGTGGGCACCGCGCTCGAACGCCGATCTCGACCTACGCCGCCCCGCGCTGCTGCCCGGACCCGGGCGCACCGTCCATGGCGACGCGATGGCCGTCGTCGACGACCTCGAGCGGGTCGACCTCGCCTACGTCGACCCGCCCTACAACCAGCATCGCTACTTCGCGAACTACCACATCTGGGAGACCCTGGTCCGCTGGGACGCGCCCGAGCACTACGGCATCGCCTGCAAGCGCGTCGACGTCCGCGAGCGGCGCAGCGTCTTCAACAACCGTCGCGCCATGCCAGCGGCGCTGGCCGAGCTCCTCGGACGCCTGCGCGCCGAGGTGGTGCTGGTCTCCTACAACGACGAGTCGTGGGTCAGCCCCGACGAGATGACCCGCTGGCTCCGCGACGCGGGCCACGCGAGCGTCGAGGTCCTCGCCTTCGACCGGAAGCGGTACGTCGGCGCGCAGATCGGCATCCACAACGCCGCCGGCGAGCGGGTCGGCCAGGTCGGTCGGCTGCGCAATGTCGAGTACGTCTTCGTCGCCGGGCCACGGGACCGGGTCGCGGCCGCGATCGGCACCCAGGACTCCTAGGTCGAGTCCTAGCGGGCCGTCGCGTCCGCGATGAGCAGCCGCTCGCCGTCCTGGACGAGGAAGAGCGTGATGTCCTCGGTGCGTGAGCCGCCACCGGCGAGCCGGTAGCGGTAGCGGTAGCTGACGGACATGGCGCGCGGGTCTGCGCTGACCGACAGGACGCGCGGGTCGCGGATCGAGGACCAGACCTCCCGGTACCGCGGGCTGCGCTGCTGGTAGGCGGCGGTCAGCCACGTGAAGCCCAGCCCCGGGTCGCCGCTCGCGGTCGCGACATAGTCGCGGGCGAAGTTCTCCAGCTCCGCCGCGGTCGGTGGCGCCGGACCGTCGGAGGGCTCCGCGGTCGTCGGGTCGTCCTCCGGCTCGCCGCTCGTGGCGGCCGGGCTCTCCGGCCGCGTCCGTGGCTCCTCGTCGCCGCCCGTGAAGAGGAGCGCGGCGCCGACGACGCCCAGCAGCGCCAGCACGGCTGCGCCGGCGAGGACCAGCGCCCCGACCGGGAGCGAGCGGGACTCGGCGGGCGGGGCGACCCGGGCGCGGAGGTAGTCGGCGAACTCGGCGGCCGACGGCCGGTCCTGGGGATCGGGGCGCAGCCCGAGCTCGATCAGCGGCGCCAGCCACCCGGTCGTCCGTGGTACGTCGGGCGGCGCGCCCTCGCCGGTCGGCGGGCGCCCGGTCGTGGCGTGGAGCAGCACGGCCGTCAGCGACCAGACGTCGTCGGCTCCGCCGGGAGCCGTGTAGGCCGGATCCGGAGTGACCCGGGTGCGGTCGACCAGCAGCGCCCGCCCGTCGGTGCCGACCTCGATCGCCGCCGGGGAGATCGCGCCGTGCCGCGCGGCGGCGGCGTGCACCGAGGCCAGCGACTCCGCGACCGGCAGCAGCAGCCGCGCCGCGTCATCCGCCGACAGCACGCCGTACCCGCTCATTGAGGCAGGCTACCCAGCCGTCGCACCGTCGATCAGGAGCTTTCCGGACTCGTCCACCAGCCGCAGGGTGACCCGCTCGGTGCGACGGCCCTGGCCCGACAGGACGTAGGAGTAGCGGTAGGTCACGGTCATCGCCGCGGGGTCTCCCGTGACCTCGAGCATCCTCGGGTTCTTGACCTTCCCCCAGAACCCGGCGTAGTCCGGGCTGCTCGCCTGATAGGCCGGCGTCAGCATCGCGAAGCCCGCGTCCGGGTCGCTGCTCGCGGTCGCGACGTAGGTTCCGGCGAACTCCTCCAGCTCGGCGGCCGTCCGCACGGGCGTCGACGTGGCCGGCACGCTCGGCGCTCCGGCGGACCGCGGCGTCTCCCGGCTCCCGGGCGGGCCGTCGCCGTCCGGCCGGAGCAGCAGCACGGCCACGACCAGCAGCACCAGGACGGCGGCGGCCGCGACGCCGGCGAGCGCCCGCGTCGTGCGCCGGGCACGGGGGAGTGCCGGGAGCGCCATCGTCTGCTCCGCGGCGGCGACGGTGCGGCTCAGTGCGTCGCGGACCTCCGCCATCGTCGGCCGCGCGTGCGGGTCCTTCGCCATCGTGCGGGCCAGCAACGGTGCCAGCCACCCGGCGTCCGCGACGACCGGAGGATCCTCGTGCGCGATCCGGTAGACCACGGCCAGCGGCCCGTTGTCCAGGTCGTCGCGGTGGTACGGCGGCCGGCCGGTGAGCAGGTGGACCAGCGTGGCGCCGAGCGACCAGACGTCGCTCGCCGGTGTCGCCTGGCCGCCCACCGCCACCTCGGGCGCCAGGTACGCGGGGGAGCCGGTCACCAGTCCGGTGCGGGTCAGTGTCGCGTCCTCGGAGCCGCGGGCGATGCCGAAGTCGGTGAGCTTCGCGCCCTCCGGCCCGGCGAGGATGTTCGACGGTTTCACGTCACGGTGCACGATGCCGAGCGCGTGGGCCTGCGCGAGCGCGTCGGCGACCGGAGCCAGCACCCGGGCCGCGTCGTCGGCGGAGAGAGGTGCCTCGCGTACGACGGCGGACAGGGCCTGCCCCTCGACGTACTCCATGACGAGCCAGGTGCCGTCGGTCTCCGTCACCAGGTCGTAGACGGAGACGACGCTCGGGTGTCGCAGCTGGGCGGCGAGCCGGGCCTCGCGCTCGGCGCGGACGGCGTCGTCGCCGAGCGGGGACGTGGCGACGAGCCTCTTGAGCGCGACCGGCCGGCCGAGGACCTCGTCGTGGGCCGCCCAGACCGCGCCGCCCGCGCCGCGACCGATCTCGTGCCGAAGCGCGTACCGCCCCGCTACTCGTTGGTTGGTGGTCATCGTCCTCGCAACGTACCCGCGTCCACCGCGCAGATCCCAGTGGGCGGCCCTGCCGCCCATGGGGCACCCTTGGAGCGGGAAACCGTCCCATCTCACCGCACGACGAAAGGATCGACGTGTCCGTCGACACCACGCTTCTGGACGACCTCGAGTGGCGCGGCCTGCTGGCCGAGTCCACCGACCGCGAGGCGCTGCGCACAGCGCTGAGCGAGGCGAGCGTCCGGTTCTATGTGGGCTTCGACCCGACCGCGCCGAGCCTGCACATGGGCAACCTGGTCCAGATCGTCACCGCGATGCGGCTCCAGCGAGCCGGACACACCCCCTTCGCGCTCGTCGGTGGTGCCACCGGGATGATCGGCGACCCCCGCGACTCGGGCGAGCGCACACTCAACTCCCTCGACACCGTCCAGGAGTGGACGGCGCGGGTGCGCGGCCAGATCGAGCCGTTCCTCTCCTTCGAGGGCGCGAACGCGGCGACCATGGTCAACAACCACGAGTGGACCGGGGGCCTGTCGGTCATCGCCTTCCTCCGCGACATCGGCAAGCACTTCCCGGTCAACCGGATGCTCGCGCGGGAGACGGTGAAGCGACGGCTCGAGTCGGGCATCAGCTACACCGAGTTCTCCTACGTGCTGCTGCAGTCGATGGACTACCTCACCCTCTTCCGCGAGCGGGGCGTCACGCTCCAGTTCGGCGGATCCGACCAGTGGGGCAATCTCACCGGTGGCGTCGAGCTGATCCGCCGCGCGGAGGGTGCCACGGCGCACGCGTTCGCCACGCCGCTCATCACCAAGGCCGACGGCACCAAGTACGGCAAGACCGAGGGCGGCGCGCTGTGGCTCGACGCCGAGATGATGCCGCCGTACGCCTTCCACCAGTTCTGGCTCAACATCGAGGACGAGAAGGTCGGCGAGCTGCTGCGGGTCTTCACCTTCCTGCCGCGGGAGCAGATCGAGGAGCTCGAGGCACGGCACGCCGAGAAGCCCTTCCTGCGTGAGGCGCAGAAGGTGCTCGCCGACGAGGTCACCACGCTGGTCCACGGCGAGGCCGAGACCGCGAACGCCAAGGCGGCGGCCGAGGCGCTCTTCGGTGGTGGCGACGTCACCCTGCTCTCCGGTACGACGCTCGAGGCCGCGCTCGGCGAGGCCGGCGCCGTCGACATCGACGGCAGCGCCGGGATCCCCGACGTCGTCGAGCTGCTGACCCTGACCGGCCTGGCCAAGTCCAAGGGGGAGGCACGGCGCACGATCACGGAGGGCGGCGCGTACCTCAACAACGTGCGGGTCGACGACCCCGAGCACGTGCCCGCCGCCGCCGACCTGATCGCCTCATCATGGCTGGTACTGCGCCGCGGGAAGAAGCGGTTCGCGGGCGTGCGCGTGCGCTGAGCCGCTCCGACATCCCCCTCGTGGGCGGTCCCCTCGGGGGCCGCCCACGAGTCGTTCCCAGGCGTCTCAGCGGCCCCACTGGGACCCTGTGGCCCGGGTCACGTCGTTTCGATTTGTGCTTCCGGGCGGGTGTGCGTAATGTTCTCTTTGTCGCCGGGTGCGGCGGGAAGCAAGACGGCGGTCAGCCGGAGGGCTTCCGGCCCCGCGACCACCAAGTCTCGAACCCCTGGTTCGGACGCCGGTCAGAAAAGCAAGTCCACACGGATTTGGCACAGACCGGAGTCAGGACCTAAGGTTTCGGACTGCATCAGCTCGAAGACGAACTGCGCGAGACAAGCGCAGGAAACTTCGAAGCGTGTGATGTTTGAGAACTCAACAGTGTGTCATGCATAGATTGTTGTGACGTTTGTGTGCACTCGGATCTTGATGGTTTGGGTGTGTGTTTTCGGCAATGATGATTCTGATGACAGTT
>NZ_JAVFWN010000022.1 GCF_030929495.1 Nocardioides sp. LHD-245
GCAGCTCGACCGCCATCCGGGTCGCCCGCTCACGCAGCTCGTCGGGGTATTTCCTGGGTGCTGCCATGACTCTCATCCTCCATGGATTGAGAGCCTCCATCAGACCCGGGGCGATTCAATCACACGCTCGTCGTTGGCCAGGTTCGCGGCCAAGTCGCGGGTGATCTCCGTGCCGTAGGCGGTGGCCGAGCGTGCCCCGGTGATGGTGACCCGCTCACGGAGGGGCGTGTTCAACAGGGAGGTCGCGCCGCGTGTCCACAAGACGTAGGGGGCGAGGACGCCGAGGTCGTTCAGGCCGGTGGGCCAATGGTTGTCGGCGGGAATCAAGGTGCCGATGCCCCGCTGGGCGGGCTCGGCGACCCGCTCGAACAGGTCCGCGGTCACGTTCGCCCGCAAGCGCTCGCGCCACAGCATCGCGTCCGCACGTTCCAGGTCGGGGATCGCGTCATCAGACTCGACCAGCCGCAGCGTCTCCATGCCACCGAACCGCGCCAGAACGTGTCCGGTCACCGAGTCGTCCGGCTCGGCGATCATCGACAACACCATGCGAGCCATCCGCTCGCCTGCCACCTGCTCGGCCATCGTCGCCATGATCGGTTCCTCTCGCTCGAAGATTCACCGATCAGGTGCGCGGGTCAGCCGTCCAAGAGAGGGTTCCACCTGTCTGTGCTCGGGCGTATGGTGGGAGAAAGGCGACTTCTTCTAAGGTTCGCCGCCGCTCCCGACGTGGTGGCACGGCCGTCCGGCCCCGCTGGGCAGTCCTTCAAGGTTCTCTGTCGCCAGACCCGAGAGAGGACTGCCGTCATGCTTCGACTCATCTGGACCGCCAGCGAGCACGCCCGGTACTACCTGCGCTTCTACATGCCCACCAACATCGCGCTCGACCTGATCCGCACCCGCCGGGGTTTGAAGTGGGGCGTCCCCGCGATGCTCCTGGCCGTGCCCTACCTCTACGCCGCCAGCGTCTGCACCACGATCATCCGCGACGGTGGACCGGGTTGGCTCAACGTCCTCGTACTGCTGTTCATCTGGAACGCGATGAAGTTCGCCATCATGGGGCCGGTCAGTCTGGTGTTGCTGGTGCGAGTTCGTCTGCACGAGTTCAAGGAGCGTCGCGCCGCCTCCCGCTATGCCCCGATGGTCACCGCGTAGGCCCGACACGCGCAACGGACGCCTACGTCAGAAAGACCGCTCGTCGCCGCTCTGCCGCCCCTTTGTCGAGCCACACAATCTCGTCACGGCGCATCACATCGACAGGAACACGGGAACCTTTCATTGGTCGCGCTCGGAGCCTCACCCGTCGGGCGAGGCGGCGCTCCAATCGGCTTGGGGCCTGTCGACGGCGCGGAGTCTCCATCGGAGCTGCCTTCTCAGAGCGCGGGCGCGGGCCGGACGGGATTGTTCCGTGGTCCCGCCTGCGGTGCGGCGAAGTCGGCATCTTGGCCGATCCTCTTGACCGACTCCCACTCGCGCGGGTGCATAGCCGACTCCACGACCGCGGCCACCAACCCGGCGAGCGGGTAGCGGCTGTCGCGTGGCACCTGCTCCACCGCGCACAGAGCCTTGGCACCGTCCCCGCTCAGCCACGAGGCGAGGCCCAACAGCGAGGCGGGAGCGGAGCGCACCTCGTCGGGAGCCCTCCGAGTCAGGTCGGTCCACAGTGCGACGTGCGAGTCCGCGTTGTCGGTGGTCATGTCGTCCCACAGTCGGTCACGAATCGGGATCGTCTCGACGGCGACGAGCAGCCGGGCCGCGTCACGATCAGACAGCGGCCGACCGTCGGCGTGAAACTGCCGAAGCCGTCCGACAGCCCACTTGGCCTCGGCGCGTGGTGGCGTCGTCTCGGCGGCTTCCCGAGCCTCGGACAAGAGCTCCGCGACGGGTTCCCGGTCGCCGACCAACGATGACGCCAACGACGCACGGCTGGCCGCAGGCCGTGGGCGGCCTGTCGGGGCCATCTCGGCAGCGACATACTCGCGCGCCGCTTCGGTCTGATAGCCGGACTCGCCCAGGTAGTAGTCATGCCACTCGGAGTCGTTCGCCCACACCATGAGCGCGGTGTCGATGCCGATGGTGTCGAGTCGAGCGGCGAAGTCCTGGACGACTCGATCCGCTTCTTCGCGGTTCGCTGTGACGCAGACGATGCCCATGCTCGCTCCTGGCCGGGCGTAGCGGCCGAGAGGGGAGCGGATGGCCTCCCAGGCCGCGTCGCGGTCTCTCGGAGTGGTCGGAAGGTCGATGCGAGCGATGGGAAGGTCGGCGCTCATCGGCACGAACACGACCGACTTCTCCGGCTTGAACCCGAGCAGGTGGGGGAGTGCCGCGGCCAGCTCGTCGGGGGAGTAAACGGAGAGCTTCATACCCCTAGGTGAGCCGGCCGGTCCGGCGATGCCCGCCGGTTCCGTTGACACACTGGTGACACACAACAACGAAAAACGGCGGCTGACGCTGGAAGACGTCGAAAGACGTTTCCGCAGGTCAGCCGCCGTTTTCGGCAACTACTGACAGAGGGTGAAAACCCTCGAATCAGATGTCGTAATAGAGCTCGAACTCGTGCGGGTGCGGACGCAGCTGCACGGGCGCGATCTCGTGCTCGCGCTTGTACGAGACCCACGTCTCGATCAGGTCGGGAGTGAAGACGTTGCCCACGGTGAGGAAGTCGTGGTCGGCCTCGAGCTCGTCGAGGACGGCGCCGAGGGAGGTCGGGACCTGGGCGATCTCGGCCATCTCGTCCGGCGGGAGCTCGTAGATGTCCTTGTCGACCGGGGCGGGCGGCTCGGTCTTGTTCTGGATGCCGTCGAGGCCGGCGAGCATCAGGGCCGAGAACGCGAGGTAGGGGTTCGCCGACGGATCGGGGAAGCGGGCCTCGACACGCTTGGCCTTGGGGTTGCTGCCGGTGATCGGGATCCGGATCGAGGCGGAGCGGTTGCGCGAGGAGTAGACCAGCGAGATCGGCGCCTCGTAGCCGGGGACCAGGCGGTGGAACGAGTTCACGGTCGGGTTGGTGAACGCGAGCAGCGCGGGGGCGTGGTCGAGGATGCCGCCGATGTACCAGCGGGCGAGGTCCGACAGGCCGCCGTACCCGGTCTCGTCGTAGAAGAGCGGCGAGCCCTCCTTCCACAGCGAGGAGTGCACGTGCATGCCCGAACCGTTGTCGCCGAAGATCGGCTTCGGCATGAAGGTGACGGACTTGCCCTGCTCCCAGGCGGTGTTCTTGATGAGGTACTTGAACTTCATCACGTCGTCCGCGGCCTTGAGCAGCGTGTCGAAGCGGTAGTTGATCTCCGCCTGGCCGGCGGTGCCGACCTCGTGGTGGGCCCGCTCGACCTGGAGGCCGCAGGCCTCGAGGTTCTTGACCATGTCGGCGCGCAGGTCGCTGTAGTGGTCGTACGGCTCGACCGGGAAGTAGCCGCCCTTGAGCCGGGTCTTGTAGCCGCGGTTGGTGTCGTCGTCCTTGCCGGAGTTCCACCAGCCCTCGACCGAGTCGATGTGGTAGTAGCCCTCGTTGACGCCGGTCGAGTAGCGGACGTTGTCGAAGATGTAGAACTCGGCCTCGGGGGCGAAGAACGCGGTGTCCGCGATGCCCGTGCTGCTGAGGTAGGCCAGCGCCTTCTTGGCGATATTGCGCGGGTCGCGGGAGTACGCCTCGCCCGTGATCGGGTCGTGGATGAAGAAGTTCACGTTGAGCGTCTTCGACTTCCGGAACGGGTCGATGTACGCCGTCGTCGGGTCGGGGAAGAGCGACATGTCCGACTCGTTGATCGCCTGGAAGCCGCGGATCGAGGAGCCGTCGAAGCCCAGGCCGTCGTCGAAGACGGACTGGTCGAAGGACGAGGCCGGCACGGTGAAGTGCTGCATGACACCGGGCAGGTCGCAGAAGCGGACGTCGATCATCTCGACGCCCTCGTCCTTGATGTACTTGAGCAGCTCTTCGCTGTTGTTGAACATTCGTTCCTCCTCGGCACGTCTCCTATGGACGTGCCCTCAGGCGTTACCCGACGGGGGTGTGGTCGGTCGCGGCAGACGGTCCGCGCCCGTGCGGAGCGCCGCTCACAGCAACTTACCGGTCGCGCAGTTTCCCACCCATGACCGCTTTGTTTCCGGAATGTAACAAGATGCCCGACGCGGGGTGACGGCCGTCCGAACGACGGTCCCGCCTACCCTTGGTCGCGTGCCACGTGTCGCTGATGTGAACAGTCCCTCGGTCCCCACCGCCTCGTGGGGACGCCGTGTCCTGGCGCTGCTCGTCGACTGGGCGCTGTGCACGCTGGTGGTCATCGTGGCCTTCGGCCTCGACGACTACACCGAACCCGGCTCGACGGCCTCGTTCCTGGTCCTGCCGGTGTACGTCGCCGAGTCGGCGCTGCTCACCTGGCTGGCCGGCGGCTCGGCGGGGAAGCTGCTGACGGGCCTGTGCGTCGTACCCGCCGACGGGCGTCTCCGCCGTCTCAACCCGCTCAAGGCGCTGCTGCGGCAGGTCATGGTCGCGCTGGTCATCCCGCCGCTCGTGTTCCGTGCCGACGGCCGGGGACTCCACGACATCCTCGCCGGTACGTCGACGGTCACCTTCGCCACGCTGCGCACGCTGGTGAAGTAGCCCGGCGAGGCGGGTGGCTCAGCGACCGCGCAGGTTGCCGCGCATGCCCTTCATCGAGGTGGGCACCGGGCCGCGGGGGAGCGGCACCTTGGGACGCTGGGCGTCGAGGGCGCGCAGACGCTGACGGATCTCGGTGATCTCCGCCGGCTTCACCTGGCGACCGAGCTTCTGGACGTGGCGGACCAGCTTCTTGAGCGGGACCTGCCCCTCCTCGGTGCCGACCAGGATGTCGTGGACCGGGTAGTCGCCGGCGACCCGCTCGTGCTTTTTGTGCTCACTGAGCATCAGTGCCTTGAGCCGGCCGGGGTTGCCCTCGCCGACGAGGACGATGCCCGGGGGGCCAACCACGCGGTGGACCATGTCCTGCTGCTTGGTGAAGCCGACGACCTCCTCGATGACCCAGCCTCGGCGCAGCATGGTCAGCGCACGCGCCGCGGCGCCGAGCTGGCCGTCGAGGCGGGCGAACGCCGCCCTTTGGGCGCGGCGGCCGAAGACGATCATCAGCGCGAGCAGGCCGATGAGGAAGGTCGCGATGCCGGCGAGGATCCAGCTGAAGACCGAGTTGTTGTGGGGGAGGACCAGGCGGAACAGCACCAGGCCGAGTCCGCCGAAGATCAGGAAGGAACCGAGCATCCACCAGCGGATCGCCGGGTCGACCTCCCGAGACATCTTGTAGGTCTCGATGATCTGCCGGCGACGGCTCAGCGTGGACGGATCGACAGGCGTGTTCGACATGGGGTGCTGCGGTCTCCTCAGGCGGAACGGCGGACGTCAGACGGTCGCTTCGGCGCGGGCATCGCGCGCGGCCATCGCCTGACGATACAGACGACCGGCCCGGTACGACGAACGGACGAGCGGTCCGGACAGGACGCCGCTGAACCCGATCTCCTCGGCCTCGGTCGCGAGCTCGACGAACTCCTCGGGCTTGACCCACCGCTCGACCGGGTGGTGCCGGACCGAGGGCCGCAGGTACTGGGTGATCGTGACGAGCTCGCAGCCCGCGTCGTGGAGGTCGCGCAGGGCCTGGGAGACCTCCTCCCGGGTCTCGCCCATGCCGAGGATCAGGTTCGACTTGGTGACCAGCCCGAACGCGCGGGCCTGGGTGAGGACGTCGAGGGAGCGCTCGTAGCGGAACGCGGGGCGGATCCGCTTGAAGATCCTCGGCACCGTCTCGACGTTGTGGGCCAGGACCTCGGGGCGTGACTCGAACACCTCGGTGAGCAGGTCGGGGACGCCGTTGAAGTCGGGGATCAGGTTCTCGACGCCCGTGGCGCCCTGCTCGTTGTCGGCGGTGAGCTCGTGGATGGCACGCACCGTCTCGGCGTACAGCCAGGCGCCACCGTCGGGGAGGTCGTCGCGGGCGACACCGGTGATCGTGGCGTACTTGAGGCCCATCGTCTGCACCGACTCCGCGACCCGGCGCGGCTCGTCACGGTCGAGCGGCTGCGGCCGGCCGGTGTCGATCTGGCAGAAGTCGCAGCGCCGGGTGCACTGGTCGCCACCGATGAGGAAGGTGGCCTCCTTGTCCTCCCAGCACTCGAAGATGTTGGGACAGCCGGCTTCCTGACAGACCGTGTGGAGCCCTTCGGACTTCACCAGCTTCTGGAGGGCGGTGTACTCCGGGCCCATCTTCGCCTTGGTCTTGATCCACGACGGCTTGCGCTCGATCGGGGTCTCCGCGTTGCGGACCTCCAGGCGCAGGAGCTTGCGCCCCTCGGGTGCTGAACTCACTGCCTCAGCCTACTCCGCGGGCGGGATAGCCGAGCACCGGGACCGTCGCCTTGGCCGGGTCCGGGCGTGGCTCGTAGTCGGGGGTCGGGATGTAGGGGCCCCAGGCGAGCAGCTCGGCCAGATGACGGCGTACGGCGTCCAGCACCTCGCGCACGGGTACGTCGCGCCCGAGCTCGGCGCTCAGGGAGGTGACGCCCGCGTCGGCGATGCCGCAGGGGACGAACCGGTCGTACCAGCTGAGGTCGACGTCGCAGTTGAGTGCGAAGCCGTGCATGGCGACGCCCTTGCGCACCCGGATGCCGATCGCGGCGATCTTGCGCTCGTCGCCACGCTCGTCGGCCTTGAGCCACACGCCGGTGCGGCCGGGGATGCGCGCCGTCGTGACGCCGAACTCGGCGCACACCGCGATGATCGCCTCCTCGAGGCGCCGCACGTAGTCGACGACCTTGACGTGGTCGGCCAGCCGCACGATCGGGTAGCCGACCAGCTGGCCGGGGCCGTGGAAGGTGATCTTGCCGCCGCGGTCGACCTCGATGACCGGGGCGCCGCCCGGGTCGGCGGGGCGCTCGTGCGCCTCGGTCCGGCGACTGGCCGTGAAAACCGGCGGATGCTCTACGAGGAGGACGGTGTCGGTCAGCTCGCCGGCGACGACCTGCGCGTGCAGCTCGCGCTGCAGGTCCCACGCCGTGACGTAGTCGATGAAGTCGGGTCCGAGTCCGTCCTCGCGGAAGGTCAGCGTCACGCGGTCGAGCCTACTCCCGGACCTGTGGACGACCGGATGCGCCTGTCGGGGGGAGGGGCCAGGATCGGCGTATGCGGATCTCGGGCGCACGCACCGTCCTCGCCGGCACCGCGGCCGTCCTCCTGACGATCGCCGCGGTGGTCGCCGGCGTCCTGCTGCGGCCCGGCCCCCCGCCGTCCGGTACGCCGTCGGGTGGGCCGGTCTCCGTCCTCGGTCCCGCCGCCGGCGGGGTCGACGTCGCTCGTGCCGTGGGCTCCCTGGCCGTGCTCCGTGACTGGGACCGGGCGCGCTCGCGCGCCTGGGCGGAGGGGGAGGTCGCGGCGCTGCGGGCGCTGTACGTGCCGGGATCCGCCGCGGGGGAGCGGGACGTGGGCATGCTGCGCGCCTGGCTGCGGCGAGGTCTGCGCGTGGAGGGCCTGGAGATGCAGGTGCTGGCCGTGGAGCTGAGGCGGCGCACCGATCACCGGATCGTGCTGGTGGTCACCGACCGGCTGGCCGCCGCGGTCGCCGTCCGGCCCGGACCGGGGATGCCGACGGCGTTGCCCCGGGACGGGCCGACGACCCGGCGACTGGCGTTCGTCCGGGACGGTTCCCGGTGGCTGCTCGCGGCGGCTCAGGCGGCCGAGCCGCGGAGCCCGGTGGCGAGCACCGCGTCCACGTCGGGGTCGGCGAAGCCGTAGCCGAGGTCGAGCAGGGCGGCCGGGCGGAGGTTGAGCGACCCCAGGACCTCGTCGGCCATCGGGCCGGCGGCGAGCCGGATCGCGGCCGCCGGCGCGGGCAGCAGGGCCGGGCGGTGGACCAGGCGGGCCAGGGCACGGGTGAACTCGGCGTTCGTCGGCGTGATCGGGGCGCACAGGTTGGCCGGTCCCGATGCGGTCGGGTGCTCGACGAGATAGGCCGCCGCGCCGACCCAGTCGCGCAGCGAGATCACCGGATAGTGCTGCCGGCCGCTGCCCAGTCGCCCGCCCAGGCCGGCGAGGAACTGCAGTCGCTGCTGTCGCAGCGGCGCGTTGCTCCGGTCCTGGACCGGGGCGGTCCGCAGCAGCACCACGCGGGCGCCGGCCTGCGCGGCCGGATGTGCGGCGGCCTCCCACTCCCGGCACACCCGGGTGAGCAGGGCATGGCCGCGGGTGTCGGAGGCCTCGGTGAGCTCGACGGGGCCGTGGTCGCCGTACCAGCTCACGCCCGAGGCGTTGACCAGGGCCGGGGGTGTGGCCGCCGCGGCGATGGTGGCGGCGAGCAGGCCGGTCGTGGCGCGCCGGCTGGTGAGGACGTCGTGCGCCCACTTCTTCGAGTGCGGGTTGCCGATCAGCGGCGCTCCGGCGAGGTTGACGACGACGTCGGCGGACCGCACGAGCCCGGCATCCACCGCGCCGTTCTGCGGGTCCCAGCGGGACTCGTCGCGGTCCGGGTCGCGGCGGACCAGGCAGGTGACGTCGTGGCCCCGGCCGCGCAGCTCGCTGACGAGCCGGCGGCCGAGGAAGCCGGAGGATCCGGCGACCACGACGTGCACGGCGGGCCTCAGACCTCGAACTGACCGGCTTCGAGACGCTTCTTGAGGTCGCGCAGGAAGCGACCGGCGTCGGCGCCGTCGACGACCCGGTGGTCGTAGGTGAGCGCGAAGTAGACCATGTGACGCACGGCGATGGTCTCGCCGAGGTCCTCGTCGTCGATCACCACGGGGCGCTTGACCACGGCACCGGGGCCGAGGATGGCGACCTGCGGCTGGTTGATGATCGGCGTGTCCCACAGAGCGCCGAAGCTGCCGAGGTTGGTGATCGTGAAGGTGCCGCCGGAGAGTTCGTCGGGACCGATCTTGTTGGTCCGGGTCCGCTCCGCGACGTCGGCGATCTTCTTGGCCAGGCCGGAGATCGACAGGTCGCCGGCGTCCTTGACCACCGGGGTGAGCAGGCCCTTCTCGGTGTCGACGGCGAAGGCGACGTTCTCGCGGTCGTAGTAGGTGATCTCGCCCTTGTCGAGGTCGAGGTTGGCGTTGAGCGACGGGTGCTGCTTGAGGGTGTCGATCGCGGCTTTGGTGAAGAACGGGAGGTAGGTCAGCTTGACGCCCTCGCGCGCCTGGAACTCCGCCTTCACGCTCTCGCGCAGTCGCGCGATGTTGGTGACGTCGATCTCGACCACCTGGGTCAGCTGGGCAGAGACGTGCAGCGACTCGACCATCCGCTCGGCGATGATCTTGCGCAGCCGGCTGACCTTGACGGTCTGGCCGCGCAGCGGCGACGGGGTCGCCGGCGCGGCAGGTGTCGCCGCGGGGGCGGCAGCGGCAGGAGCGCTGCCGGCGGGGGTCTTCGGCGCCGACGCGTCGAGGACGTCCTGCTTGCGGATGCGTCCGCCCACCCCCGAGCCGGTGACCTGGCCGAGGTCGACGCCGTGCTGGGCGGCGAGCTTGCGCACCAGCGGGGTGACGTAGCCCGGACCGTCGGAGTTCTCGGCAGCGGGGGCCGGTGCCGCAGCCTCAGGTGCCGGGGCGGCGGGTGCCGGGGCGGCGGGTGCCGGGGCGGCGGGTGCCGGGGCGGCGGGTGCCGGGGCGGCCGGCGCAGGTGCCGCGGCCTCCGGAGCAGGGGCCGGGGCAGCGGGCGCAGGTGCAGCGGCGGGCGCGGCAGCCGGTGAGCCCGACCCGACGATCGCGAGCTCGGCGCCGACCTCGACCGTCTCGTCCTCGGCGGCCTTGATCTCGAGCAGCGTGCCGGCCACCGGTGAGGGGATCTCGGTGTCGACCTTGTCCGTGGAGACCTCGAGCAGCGGCTCGTCGACGGCGACGGCGTCGCCGACCTGCTTGAGCCAGCGGGTGACGGTGCCCTCGGTCACCGACTCGCCCAGGGCGGGCAGGGTGACGGCGGTGCCCTCGGCGGCGCCGGCCGACGCGGCGGGGGCCGCCGGCTCGGGCTCGGCCGCGGCGGGGGCGGCCTCGGCGGGGGCCGGAGCAGCCTCGGCGGCGGGCTCGCTCTCGGCGGGGGCCGGAGCCGGCTCGCTCTCAGCCGGAGCGGCCTCGGCGGCGGGCGCGGCCTCACCGGCCTCGCCGACGACGGCCAGTACGGCGCCGACCTCGACCGTCTCGTCCTCGTTCGCGCGGATCTCGACCAGCGTGCCGGCGACGGGGGACGGGATCTCCGTGTCCACCTTGTCGGTGCTGACCTCGAGCAGGGGCTCGTCGATCGCGATCTGGTCGCCGACCTGCTTGAGCCAGCGGGTGACGGTGCCTTCGGTGACGGACTCACCGAGCGCGGGGAGAGTGACTTCGGTCGCCATGGTGCTCATCCTTGCACCATGGACAACGCAACCGGCAACGGCCCACCCACGGTTCGGGCACACTAGATCCATGGGTTTGTTCGACCGGTTCCGTGGCGGCTCCAAGCTACGGATGAGTAACCCGGCCAAGGACGGAACGCGCACAGGCTCGACCCGGGTGCGCGCATCCGACCGCGCCGACGAGGAGCACCTGCGCACCTGGGTCCGGGAGCGCCGCGGTGTCGAGGGCTTCGTCGAGCCACGCACCGCGGTCAGCGAGATCACCCTGCTGCTCGTCGCGCATGACGGCGAGTGGACCCGGCGCCGGGTCCCGTCGATCAACTGGGCCCACGACTTCTGCAACCGTCACCAGGTCCCGTCCTACGACGCCGCGGTGGTCGGCGTGCCGCAGCGGATGCGCGACTACAACTCCCGGGTCAGGCAGGAGCAGAAGCAGCGGGAGCAGCAGCGGCGCCAGCAGTCGCACGACTCCTGAAGTACTCCAGCAGGGTTGCCACGCCGTAGCCGGTCGCGCCGCTCGCGAGGTGACCCGACGGGCCGCCCTTGTTGAAGGTCGGCCCCGCGATGTCGAGGTGCGCCCAGGGCAGGCCGCCGGTGAACTCGCGCAGGAAGGCGGCGGCGAACAGCCCGCCACCCCAGCGGATGCCGTCGTACTGCGCGAGGTCGGCCACGGTGGAGCTGCGGATCCGGCCGTCCATGAACTCGGGGATCGGCATCGGCCAGGCATCCTCGCCGGCCGTCGCGCCGGCGGCGATCACCTGGGCGACGACGTCGTCGTCTCCCAGGACGCCGGCCATCTTGTCGCCCAGCGCCAGCACCATGTGCCCGGTGAGGGTCGCGATGTCGATGATCGTGTCCGGCTCGGCCTCGACCGCGCGGCCGAGGGCGTCGGCCAGGACCAGGCGACCCTCGGCGTCGGTGTTGGTGACCTCGACGGTGGTGCCGTCGTAGGTCCGCAGCACGTCGCCGGGACGCATCGCCGCCTCGCCGACCATGTTCTCGGCAAGGGCGGCGTACGCGGAGATCCGCACGGGGAGACCGAGGCGGGCCGCGGCGAGGGTGGCCTGGACGACCGCGGCCGCGCCGGCCATGTCCTCCTTCATCGTGGCCATGCTGGCGGCAGGCTTGATCCACAGGCCGCCGGAGTCGAAGGTGATGCCCTTGCCGACGAGCGCGACGTGGGCGACCGCGTCCTTCGGGGCGTAGCTGAGCTCGACCAGGCGCGGGGGAGCGGCCGAGCCGGCGCCGACCCCGAGCAGTCCGCCGCAGCCGAGCTCGGCCAGACGGGTCTCGTCGAGCACCTCGGCCTTCACCTTCGTGCGGCCCTTGGCCAGCCCCTTGTTGACGTCCTTCACCGCCGCGGCGATGGCGTCGGCGAAGGCCGGCGGCGTCAGGTCGCCCGGCGGTGTGTTCACCCAGTCGCGGGCGGCGGTGACGGCGTCGACGAGCACCTGGGCGGGCTCGACGGCGGCGGCGACCTCGGCCCGGCGCGCCGCCGGCGTGAGGACCACGACCTCCGCGGGGGTCGTCGGCGTCGCCGGCTTGCTCTTGTAGGACGTGAAGGCGTAGCCGCCCAGCCGGTAGCCCTCGACCACGGCGCGCACCAGGTCGGGCGTGTCCGCCGGCAGGGCCAGCGCGACCGAGGCGGCGTTGGTGACCGCGCGCGCGGCATTGCCCGCGGCACGCCGTACGGCGGCGGCGTCCGGATCCGCGCCCAGCCCGACCAGCACGAGGAGCGGGGAGGCGATGGTCCCGGCGGTCGGCACCTTGGCCACCTCGCCCGGCGCACCCTTGGCCCCGACCGTCGCGAGCAGGCCGGAGAGCTTGCGGCCGTACGCCGCCGCGACGTCCTCGCCGCCCGGCGCCAGCGCCCCGTCGGGAAGCACCCCCACGACCACCGCCTCGGCGCGGGTCTTGGCGGGGCTGGCCGTGCGGAGCGCGAAGGACGTCACGGGTCGCAGAATAGCCACGCTCCCGTCCGGGAGCCGCATGCCCTAGATTCCGGTTCATGGCGGACGCGACCACCGAGCAGTCATCCGAGCAGTCACCCCAGCACTCGCCCCTGCACGACCGGCACGAGGCGCTGGGCGCCAAGTTCTCGGAGTTCGGCGGGTGGCTGATGCCCCTCGAGTACCCCACGGGCGTGGTCAAGGAGCACGCCGCCGTCCGCGGTGGCGTCGGCATCTTCGACGTCAGCCATCTCGGCAAGCTGGTGGTCCGCGGGCCCGGGGCGGTGGACTTCCTCAACGCCACCCTCACCAACGACCTGCACCGGATCGGCCCCGGCCAGGCGCAGTACAGCCTCGTCGTCGACGACGCCACCGGCGGGATCGTGGACGACGTCTTCACCTACTACCGCGACGACGACCACGTGCTCGTCGTCCCCAACGCCGCCAACAACGACGAGGTACGCCGTCGCCTGGTCGCGGCCGCGCCGGAGGGCGTCGAGGTGCTCGACCACCACCGCGACTACGTCGTGCTCGCGATCCAGGGCACCCGGTCCGACGAGGTCGTCGCCGGCGTCGGGCTGCCGGCGGGCCACGACTACCTGACCTTCGTCGAGGCGCCCTTCGAGGGCGCGCGGGTCGTGGTCTGTCGCACCGGCTACACCGGCGAGCGCGGCTACGAGCTGATCGCCCCGTCCGAGGTCGCGCCTGCCCTGTGGGACGCGCTGATGGCCGCCGGCGAGCAGTACGACCTGGTGCCGGCGGGTCTCGGCGCCCGCGACACGCTGCGCACGGAGATGGGCTATCCCCTCCACGGGCAGGACATCTCCCCGGACATCACCCCCAACGAGGCCCGCCTCGGCTGGGCGGTCGGCTGGAAGAAGCCCGCCTTCTGGGGCCGCGCCCGGCTGCTCGCCGAGCGCGAGGAGGGCCCGCGCCGCAAGCTCGTCGGGATCGTCTCGACCGGCCGCGCGATCCCGCGCCCGCACATGAGCGTGCGGCTGCTGCGCGACGTCCCTCTCGGCGAGGTCACCTCCGGCACCTTCTCGCCGACCATGAGGAAGGGCATCGGCCTGGCGCTGGTCTCGACCGTGGTCGACGACGGCGCCGAGGTGATGGTCGACGTCCGCGGCCGACCGGAGGTCTTCCAGATCACCAAGCCCCCGTTCGTGCAGCCCTCCGTGCGAGAGTCGTGACCATGACCCTGCCCGAGCAGCCCGCTCCCTACCGTCCGTCCGCCCCGGCCGAGAACCCCTGGCACTGGCGCCTCGAGGACTCCTCGGGCGCCGAGGTGACGCTGACCGGTGCCGACGCCCAGGAGTACGCCGACCAGGCGTTCCCCAACCAGGGCGACGCCGAGTCCTGGATCGGTGAGATCTGGTCGGCCCTCGCCGACCTCGGCGTCACCCAGGTGACGCTCTTCGAGGTCGACCGCGAGGTATACGGCCCGATGTCGCTCAGCGCGTGACGCCGCACGTGTGGCACGCACCTCGCCGCGTTGTCGTCGGTCGACGGCCCGCTTCGCTTGACAGCCGCCTCCCTCCTCCGCCTTGCGATGCACGCACCACACGCACGGCGGCATCGCGCTGTGTGACGCGCTGTGTGACGCCATGATCCGGGACTTCCGCCAGGTCGACGTGTTCACCGCCGAGCCCCTGCTCGGCAACCCCCTCGCCGTGGTCCACGGCGCCGACGGGATGAGCGAGCAGGAGATGCAGCGCTTCGCGCGCTGGACCAACCTCAGCGAGACGACCTTCCTGCTCGCCCCGACCGACGCCGCGGCCGACTACCGGGTGCGCATCTTCACGACCGAGGAGGAGCTGCCGTTCGCCGGTCACCCCACCCTCGGGTCGGCGCACGCCTGGCTCGAGGCCGGCGGCGTGCCGGCGGGGGAGGGCGTGGTGCAGGAGTGCGGTGTCGGGCTGGTCCGGCTGCGCCGCGACGGCGGCCGGCTGGCGTTCGCGGCCCCCGACCTGATCCGCTCCGGCCCGGTCGAGGAGGAGCTGGCCGAGCGGATCGCGACCGGCCTGCGCATCGACCGCTCGGCGATCGTCGACCTCGCCTGGGCCGACAACGGGCCCGGCTGGGTGGCCGTCCGCCTGGCCAGCGCCGAGGAGGTGCTCGCCCTCGCCCCCTCGCTCGCGGACCTGCCCGGCAAGGTCGGCGTCGTCGGCCCCTACCCGGACGGCTCGGAGTGCGCGGTCGAGGTCCGCGCGTTCGTGTCCGACGAGGCGGCCGGCACCGAGGACCCGGTCACCGGCTCGCTCAACGCCTCGCTCGCGCAGTGGCTCGCGGGCGGCGTGCTCCCGGCGTCGTACGTCGCGGCGCAGGGGACGGTCATCGGCCGACGGGGACGGGTCCATGTCGACACCGACACCGGCGGCACGATCTGGGTCGGCGGCGACACCCTCACGACCATCCGAGGGACGGTCACCCTGTGACGACCCACCGCCGCCTAGGCTGAGCTCGTGCGCGCGTACCTCGACCTCGTCCAGCGGATCCTCGACGAGGGGACCGAGAAGGGCGATCGCACGGGCACCGGCACGCTGAGCGTGTTCGGCCACCAGATGCGCTTCAACCTCTCCGCGGGCTTCCCGCTGGTGACGACGAAGAAGATCCACACCCGCTCGGTGTTCGGCGAGCTGCTGTGGTTCCTCCGCGGGGACACCAACGTGCGCTGGCTGCAGGAGCGCGGCATCACGATCTGGGACGAGTGGGCCGACGAGAACGGTGACCTCGGCCCGGTCTACGGCGCTCAGTGGCGCTCGTGGCCCACGCCCGACGGCGGCCACATCGACCAGCTCGCGCGGGTGATCGCACAGATCCGGGCCAACCCCGACAGTCGCCGCCACGTCGTCTCGGCCTGGAACCCCAGCCAGGTCGACGAGATGGCGCTGCCGCCGTGCCACAGTCTGTTCCAGTTCTACGTCGCCCCGGACGCCGAGGGGCGCAGCCGGCTCAGCTGCCAGCTCTACCAGCGCTCCGCCGACGTGTTCCTGGGCGTGCCGTTCAACATCGCGTCGTACGCCCTGCTGACCCACATGGTCGCGCAGGTCGCCGGTCTCGGCGTCGGGGACTTCGTGCACACCCTCGGCGACGCGCACCTCTACTCCAACCATCTCGAGCAGGCCCGGCTCCAGCTCACTCGCGAGCCGCGGCCGCTGCCGACGCTGGTGCTCAACCCGGCGGTCACCGAGATCGACGCGTTCGAGCTCGACGACATCACGGTCGAGGGCTACGACCCGCACCCCGCCATCAAGGCCCCGATCGCGGTCTAGGCGGATGACCACCCCCGCAGGACGGCGGGTCACCATGGTGGCCGCCGTCGCCGAGAACGGCGTGATCGGCGCCGACGCCGACATCCCGTGGAAGATCTCCGAGGACTTCCAGCACTTCAAGGCCACGACGACGGGCCATGTGCTGATCCTGGGCCGCACCACCCACGAGGGCATCGGGAGGCCCCTGCCGGGCCGCATCACGATCGTCTTGACCCGCGACCCGTCGTACGCCGCGGAAGGGGTCGAGGTCGCGCACTCGATCACCGACGCCCTCGACCTCGCCGACCGGCTCCTGGACGGGCAGCCCGACGACCGGCAGGTGATGATCGGCGGGGGAGCGGCCGTCTACGCCGCCGCGATGCCGTACGCCGACGAGCAGGTCATCTCGGAGATCCCGCTGTCACCGGAGGGCGACACCCACTACCCGGAGTTCGGCCCGAAGCGCTGGCGCGAGGTGCGTCGCGAGCCGCGCGACGGGTTCACGATCGTGTGGTGGGAGCGGGCGTTCTCCTGCGGCGGGTCCTGACCAGACGACTGGCAAGGTAGGAGACATGGAGCTCCGTGTCTTCACCGAACCGCAGCAGGGCGCGACGTACGACGACCTGCTGGCCGTCGCCCTCGAGGCCGAGCGCCTCGGCTTCGGCGCCTTCTTCCGCAGCGACCACTACCTCCACATGAGCGGTGACGGCCTGCCCGGCTCGACCGACGCGTGGACCACGCTCGCGGGCCTGGCCCGCGACACCGGCACGATCCGCCTCGGCACGATGATGACGAGCGCCACCTTCCGCCACCCCGGCGTGCTCGCGATCCAGGTCGCGCAGGTCGACCAGATGAGTGGCGGCCGGGTCGAGCTCGGCATCGGCGCCGGCTGGTTCACCCAGGAGCACACGGCCTACGGCATCCCGTTCCCCGACACCGGCGAGCGCTTCGAGCGGTACGCCGAGCAGCTGGAGCTGATCACCGGGCTGTGGTCGACGCCGGTGGGCGAGCGGTACGCGTTCGGCGGGCAGCACTACCGGCTCGACGACAGCCCCGCGCTGCCCAAGCCGGTCCAGTCGAGCGGCCTGCGTGGCGGTGTCCCGCTGCTGATCGGCGGCAAGGGCGCCCACAAGACCCCGGCCCTCGCGGCGGCGTACGCCGACGAGTTCAACCTGCCGTTCGTCGACGAGGAGTTCACCGCCGTCCAGTTCGGCCGGGTGCGTCGCGCGGCGGAGGAGATCGGACGGGACCCGGCGTCGATCATCTGGTCCAACGCCCTCGTGCTGTGCGTCGGCGAGGACGAGGCGGCGATCGCCCGGCGGGCGGCCGCCATCGGCCGCGAGGTCGACGAGCTGCGGGCCAACGGACTGGCCGGCACGCCGGCCGAGGTGGTCGACAAGATCGGGCGGTACGCCGCGCTGGGCGCCCAGCGGATCTACCTCCAGGTGCTCGACCTGGGTGATCTCGACCACCTGCGCCTCGTGGCGGCTGAGGTGATGCCGCAGGTGTGACGATAGGCTGGGGGTCATGACTCCCGCACCCTTCGGCACCATGCTGACCGCCATGGTCACGCCGTTCCTCGAGAACGGCTCCGTCGACCTGGACGGAGTGCAGAAGGTCGCCAAGCACCTCGTCGACAACGGCAACGACGGCATCGTCGTCTCCGGCACGACCGGCGAGTCCCCGACCACCACCGGCGCCGAGGACGGCGAGACCCTGGCCGCCGTCAAGGACGCCGTCGGCGAGCGCGCCAAGGTGGTCGCCGGCGTGGGGACCAACGACACCCGCCACTCCGTCGAGCTCGCCAAGCAGGCCGAGAAGGTCGGCGCCGACGGGCTCCTGCTCGTGACGCCCTACTACAACAAGCCCAGCCAGCCCGGCGTGCTCAACCACTTCCGCCACGTCGTCGAGGCCACCGGCGTGCCGGTCATGCTCTACGACGTCCCGGGCCGCACCGGCACCAAGATCTCGCTGGAGACCTATGCCGCCGCCCGCCAGTGGGACACCGTCGTCGCGGTCAAGGAGGCGACGGGCGACCTGGCCCGCACCGCCCAGCTGGTCGACCTCGGCTACGCCGTCTACTCCGGCGACGACGTCAACACGCTCGGCTACCTCGCCTACGGCGCGACCGGCCTGGTCTCGGTCGTCGGCCATGTCGCCGGCACCCAGCTGCGCGCGATGATCGACGCCTTCCTGGCTGGCGACCACGCCGAGGCGCTGCGCATCCACACCGGCCTGATCCCGGCGTTCGAGGCGATCATGGGCGTGGGCAACTACGGCGCCACGACCGCCAAGGCCGCGCTGGAGCTGGTCGGCGTCCTGACCGACCGAACGGTCCGGCCGCCACTGCTGGCGCTCGACGACGCGGAGGTCGCCGACCTCCGCGCCGGTCTCGCCGCGGCGGGCCTCCTCTGATGTCGCACCCGCACCCCGAGCTGTCCGCGCCCCCGAAGCTGCCCAAGGGCGGCCTGCGGGTCATCCCCCTCGGGGGCCTCGGCGAGGTCGGCCGCAACATGACGGTCTTCGAGTACGACGGTCGGCTGCTCATCGTCGACTGCGGCGTGCTGTTCCCCGACGACCACCAGCCCGGCGTCGACCTGATCCTCCCCGACTTCGCGGCCATCCGCGACCGGCTCGACAAGGTCGAGGCGCTGGTGCTGACCCACGGTCACGAGGACCACATCGGCGCGACGCCGTACCTCCTGCGCGAGCGGCAGGACATCCCGCTGGTCGGCTCCGAGCTGACCCTGGCGCTGCTCAACTCCAAGTTGCGCGAGCACCGCCTGCGCCAGACGCCGTTCTACACGGTCAAGGAGGGCGACAAGATCTCGTTCGGCCCCTTCGACCTGGAGTTCGTGGCGGTCAACCACTCCATCCCCGACGCGCTCGCGGTCGCGATCCGCACCGGCGCCGGCCTGGTGCTCCACACCGGCGACTTCAAGATGGACCAGCTCCCGCTCGACGGCCGGATCACCGACCTGCGGGCCTTCGCCCGACTGGGGGAGGAGGGGGTGGACCTCTTCCTCACCGACTCCACCAACGCCGAGGTGCCCGGCTTCACGACGGCCGAGCGCAAGATCACCCCGGTGCTCGAGCAGGCCTTCGCCGAGTCGAAGCAGCGCATCATCGTGGCCTGCTTCGCCTCCCACGTGCACCGCGTCCAGCAGGTCCTCGACACCGCGGTCAAGCACAACCGCAAGGTGGCGTACGTTGGCCGCTCGATGGTCCGCAACATGGCGATCGCGCGCGACCTGGGCTACCTCAAGGTCCCGCCGGGCGTGATGGTCGAGGCCAAGGAGCTCGCCGACCTCGCCCCGGAGCGGCAGGTGCTCATCTCGACCGGGTCGCAGGGTGAGCCGCTCAGCGCGCTGGCCCGGATCGCGCAGCGCACCCACAACTTCGTGCACCTCGAGGAGGGCGACACCGTCGTCCTCGCCTCCAGCCTGATCCCCGGCAACGAGAACGCCGTCTACCGGGTGATCAACGGCCTGGCCCGGCTCGGCGCCCGGGTCGTCCACAAGGGCAACGCCCTGGTCCACGTCTCCGGTCACGCCAGCGCCGGCGAGCTGCTCTACTGCTACAACATCGTCAAGCCGCGCAACGTGCTGCCCGTGCACGGCGAGGTCCGCCACATGCTCGCCAACGGCGACCTCGCCAAGCAGACCGGCGTCGAGAACGTCGTCTACGCCGAGGACGGCGTCGTCGTCGACCTCGTCGACGGGGTGGCCTCGGTGGTCGGCAAGGTCGAGTGCGGCTACGTCTTCGTCGACGGCCAGTCGGTCGGCGACGTCACCGAGTCGGAGCTCAAGGACCGCCGGATCCTCGGCGAGGAGGGCTTCATCTCGGTGATCGTGGTCGTCGACTCGGTCGCCGGCAAGGTCTCCGCCGGCCCCGAGATCCACGCCCGTGGCCACGCCTGGGCCGACTCCGACTTCGAGCCGATCAAGCAGCCCATCGTCGACGCCGTCAACCGCTCCATCAGCGAGGGCAGCACCGACACCTACCAGCTGCAGCAGACGGTGCGCCGCACCATCGGCCGCTGGGTGAGCAACACCCACAAGCGCCGGCCCATGATCATCCCGGTCGTCGTCGAGGCCTAAGAGCGGGCCGACGCCTGCATGACCATGCGCCGCGTGGCGCTCGCTCGACGGGTAGAACGCGTTGCAATTGGGCACATACCGCATCCGATTGCCCCGAATTGTTGCGGTTGGGGACCAAACCGCAACAACGGAGGCAGAAAAAAGCCGAGAGTGCATGAGCTCTCGATCCACCGAGAACCCATGCACTCTCGTGCGTCCTGCTACTGCTTGCCCTTCAGCTTGATCGTCACCTTCCCCGAGAACGGCGCGATCTTGGCGTCGCCGGGGTAGCTCACGGTCGCCTTGACCTTGCGCTTGCCCTGCCTCCACAGCTTCTTGAGCTGCTTCTTGGCCTTGACCTTCAGCACGCCGTTGACCACGGTCCCGGTGTACGTCCTGCCCTTGATCGTGACCGTGACCGGACCGGACGGCATCACGCCGTTGGCGGTGTTGATCGTGATCGTGACGGTGCCCTTCTTGGCGCTCGCCTTGGGGGAGACGGTCGCGGTGCCGGGGGCCGGCGGGACCGGGGCGGTGCAGACGCTCAGGGCGACGTTGTCGATGTACCAGCCGTCGTTGCCGTTGCAGCCGTCCATGCCGAAGTCGAACCGGAACTGGACGGTGTCACCGGGCTTGGCGATCATCGACAGGTCGATGGCCGAGTAGCCCCACTGTCCGGTCGGGAGCCCACCGTCGGCGCCGGTGAACGCCGGCTCTCCGGCCATCGGGTTGGTGTTGCCGGCCGCCACGGAGTCGAGTTCCCCACCGGGCGCGTTGTAGAGCCAGGCCCGGTCCGGGACCAGCTCGAACTCCGGAGCGCCGTTGACCTTGACCTTCACGTTGCCGCCGTCGAACGAGACCTCGGTGGCGACGTAGTGGTCGAAGGAGAGCCTCGGCAGCGCGCCGTCCGGCACCGTCAGGACCGGTGTCGACATCCCCACGCGCGAGGAGTAGTCGTCCTCGTCGAGGTTGCAGCTGCCGAAGTTGCCGGCCTCGCCCTTGTCATCGAAGTAGAGCACCGACGTGCCGCCCTTGTGCTGCATGCCGCCCTTGCTGACGACCGGCAGTTCTCTCGTGGTCGTCGCGTCGAAGTGCTTGGAGCCATGCCCATCAGGTCCGAAGTCGGCGTACTCGACGTCCTGCGTCCAGCCGGCCGGGATGCCCGACTCGAAGCCCTCGGCCCACAGGTCCTTGGTGACCGTGTCGTCGCCACAGCTGGCCTTGCCGCTGTGGAACATCGGCTTGAAGTTGCACTGCACCGGCTCCTTGCGCAGCTCGGTGGCGGCGATCGCCTTGGTCACCGCCGCGCAGTCCGCGGCGGCGATGGGCGCGATGGTGCCCTCGTCGGCCGCACTGCCACCGGTGGCGCTGTTCCCGAGCGTCAGCTTCTTCAACGCGGTGTTGCCGGTCAGCGTCGCGCAGGACGCCTCGAGCCCGTCGGCCAGCTCGGCGAAGCCGGAGGTCGGGGTGAGGTAGACGAACTGCGTGCGCCAGAAGAGGTGCGCGGCCTTGTCCAGGCCGATGCCCGGGACGGTCACGCCGTTGAAGGTGCCGCCGTCGACGAGCAGCGCGAAGGTGTGGTTGACCACGCCGGAGTTGGTGTGGACGCCGCCGCTGTCGTCGGTGTCGCAGAAGTACTCCTCGTCGGACACCTTGCCCGGGTCGCCGTAGCAGTTCGGGTTCCACATGTCGCGGATGGCGCTACCGAAGGCCGGGTCGTCCTCGCCGGACAGCCAGCGGAAGCTCGCGTCGCGTGAGCCCGGCACCTCGGCGTCGGTCAGCGTGATGCTCAGCGGGCCGGCTGCGGCCTTGATCTCGGCTCCGTCGGCCTGGCTGACCATCGCACCGTAGATCTCGGAGAAGCCGGCGACCGACGCGACGCCCGGCTGGTTGTTGCCGAAGATGATGCCCGTCGCGCCGGCGTCCTCGGCGTGCGCGATCTTGTCGGCGAAGGCGCACAGGCCCCGGTCGACGTACACGAACTTGCCTGCGATCTCGGTACCGTTGTCGAACGGCGAGCAACCGTCGCTGTCGGTGCCGACCACCTCGCCCTCGTCCTCCTCGACGGCGTCGACGCCGACGACGAGGTCGTCGGTGACGTTGTCGATGATCGGACCGAAGGCGGCCGCGACAGCGGTGCACTCACCGACCTCGTCCAGCGGTGTCACGACGACGTCGATGTCACCGCGGGTGCCCTCCGAGCACTTGCCGTCGGTGCGATGGGTCTCCTCGTCGGGCTGGTTGAAGCGGTCGTTGAGCATGTCGACGGTCTCGCCCCAGATGTCGGAGTAGGCCTCGTTCATCGCACCTGGCTGCCACTGGTAGAGCAGGCCGGACGTCTTCTCCGTGTAGGCGTGGCCCCACTCGTGGGCGACGGTGTCGTCGGAGGAGACGCCGGTGCAGTAGTTGGTCGACCGGCCGTTCCAGTTGGCGTTGGGGCACTGGATCGTCGGGTCGTTGTTGACCGTGATCATCTTGCCGCCCGCGCCGTCCCAGGAGTCCCGGCCGAAGGAGTTCATGAAGAGCCAGTACGCCTCGCCGGTGCCCTGGACCTCGTTCTGCTGGTCCTCGGTCAGGTCAGCGCCCCCGGTGCCTTCGGGCCAGTTCGGGGCGTCCGTCTCGACCCACACCGGAGGGTTCTCGATCGACTGCTCGTGCAGCTCGCGATCGAGCGCGTGCGCGATCATCGAGTAGCGGTTCACCGGCTTGCCGGTGATCGCGTCGAGCACGCTGGTCTCGCGGGTCTGCTTGCCGTCGGTCACCTCGACCACCCAGGCCAGGAGGTTGCGGCCCTCGACACCCTGGATGGCACCCATCCGGTAGACCATCAAGGTGGCCTCGGCGGTGAGGGTGCTCGCCTTCGGCTTGACGGCGGCGTCCTCGCCCGCGCCGGCGGGTGCCTGCGCGGCGAGCTCGATCGCCTTCGCCTCGGCGCTCGCCTCGTCGATGCGGGGTGTCACGTCGACGTCGACCTTCGGGGCGACGTGCCCGGACACCGACACGAGGTCGCCGTCGAGGTCGACCTGGGCGCGCAGCTTCGCGCCGAAGACGGGGACGCCCTGGTGGCTCTGGGCGAAGTCGACGGTGTAGCCCGCCTCCGTCTTGGTGACCGCGCTCTGCTCGAGCTGGCCGGCGGACGCGCCGAACGCGCGGGCGTACTTGTCGACGTACGCGCTCGACTTCTCCTGGGCGCCGCTCCTCGTCGTCCCCGAGCGCTCGGACGGGTACAGGTCCTTGGTCGCGCTGATGAAGCCGAGCCGGTCGGTGGCCGGGGACATGGTCACGGCGACATCGCCGCTGGCCTCGCCGCGCATCTGCTGGACGACGGACGGATCGTTCGGGGCCGCCGTCACCGGCGCCGAGGGGACGACCACGAGGGCCGCCCCGACGAGCGAGAGTCCGACGCCCTTCCTCAGGGCATCGGGAAGGTTGAGTCTCACGAATGTTCTCCTCGAGATAGAACGTGTCGTCGGCGGGGTCCGAGTGTTGCCCGCTCCGAACACTGCTCGGCACCCTAGGACGCAGGAATGCGGCCGGTCCAGAGGTCCGACGGAAACTCTCCTTTACCTTCACGCTGAGACCGGAGAACATCCCGGGCCCCGACGACACACCGCCCTGTGGTCCGTGTGACTGGAGTGACGATCGCCTAGGTTTGGTGTCATGGCGACCCGTACGTCTTCCCCGCCGGGGTCGCGCAGCAGGACCGGTTCTTCCTCCCGCTCGGGCGTGAAGAAGACAGCCAGCTCGCGTACCCGGAGTACGACCACCAAGAAGCGCCCGCCGGCCAAGAAGTCGACCGCGAAGTCGACGCAGGCCCGGCGGCCGGCTCCGCGCGCCGTGCGCAGCGGTCCCGGGCCGGTGCTGCGCGCCTTCACCGCCCTCGGCCGGGGTGGGGTCGCCCTGTGGCTGGCCTTCGCCCACGGCATCGGCGCGGTCACCCGCGGCGTCGGCCACGGCGCCCGGGACATCGCGCCCGAGCAGCGCCGCGACGGGTTCGGCCTCCTCCTCGTCGCGGTCGCCCTCGTCATCACCGGCGCCGTGTGGTTCGAGGTGCCGGGCGGCGTCATGGACTTCACCCGGGCCGCGGTGTCCGGGTCGGTCGGCAAGATCGGCTGGTTCGTGCCGCTGCTGGTGCTGGCCGCCGGCTGGCGGGTCATGCGCGACCCGGTCGGCAACGGGCCCGTCGGACGCCAGGTGATCGGCTGGACCGCCTTCGCGTTCGGGCTGCTCGGCATCGTCCACATCGCCAACGGCAGCCCCGAGCCGGTGCAGGGCGATACGACGCCGTTGCGCGACGGTGGCGGTGCTGTCGGGTACGTCGTCTCGGCTCTGCTGCTCGACCTGCTCCGCGCACCCGCCGTCGTCGTACCGCTCCTGGTCCTGCTCGCCTTCTTCGGCCTTCTCGTGATCACGGCGACGCCGCTCTACCGCGTGCCCGACCGTCTGCGCGAGCTCGGCGACCTGCTACTCGGCCGCCATCACGGGGCGGACGACGACGCGACCCAGGCGATCGACCTCGACGACACCTTCGAGCGGATGGGTGACCCGGCGTACGACTCGCCGGTCCTGGACGAGCCCAGGAAGCGCCGGCGCAAGAAGGACGAGCCGAGCCCGGTGGAGGAGTCGATGGAGCTGCGCGAGCCCATCGACGTCCCGCTCGTCGACGACGAGCCGCTCGACCCCGAGGCGGGATCCAACGCGCTCATCGCCCGACGGCTCGCGCAGAGCTCCGGTGCCGGCCAGGACGACGAGACCGGCGACCTCGAGCCGCCGCCGCACGCCGACCTGCCGCAGCGCGTCGAGCAGCTCGCCCTGTCCGGCGACATCGTCTACACGCTCCCCGACGCCACCGCGCTCAAGCCCGGTGACCCGCACCGCGCCCGCTCCAAGGCCAGCGACGAGGTCGTCGATCGGCTGCAGACCGTGCTCGACGAGTTCAACGTCGACGCCCAGGTCACCAGCTACACCCGCGGTCCGACGGTCACCCGCTACGAGATCGAGCTCGGCACGGGCGTCAAGGTCGAGAAGATCCTCGGCGTCCAGCGCAACATCTCCTACGCCGTCGGCTCCGAGGACGTGCGGATCCTCAGCCCGATCCCCGGGAAGTCCGCGGTCGGCGTGGAGATCCCCAACACCGACAAGGAGATCGTCTCCCTCGGCGACGTGCTCCGCTCGAACACGGCGCGCAACGACCACCACCCGCTGATCGCGGGCCTCGGCAAGGACGTCGAGGGCGGCTTCGTCGTCGCCAACCTGGCGAAGATGCCGCACCTCCTGGTCGCCGGTGCCACCGGCTCCGGAAAGTCGAGCTTCATCAACTCGATGATCACCTCGGTGCTGATGCGCTCCACGCCCGACGAGGTGCGGATGATCATGGTCGACCCCAAGCGGGTCGAGCTCAACGCCTACGAAGGTGTGCCGCACCTGATCACGCCGATCATCACGAATCCCAAGAAGGCCGCCGAGGCGCTCGAGTGGGTCTGCCGCGAGATGGACATGCGGTACGACGATCTCGCCAACTTCGGCTTCCGGCACATCAACGACTTCAACAAGGCCGTCCGCGAGGGCAAGGTCGAGGTCCCGCCGGGCAGCGAGCGGACGCTGTCGCCCTACCCGTACCTGCTGGTGATCGTCGACGAGCTGGCCGACCTGATGATGGTCGCCCCGCGCGACGTCGAGAGCTCGATCGTCCGCATCACCCAGCTGGCCCGCGCGGCCGGCATCCACCTGGTGCTCGCCACGCAGCGTCCGTCGGTCGACGTCGTCACCGGTCTGATCAAGGCGAACGTGCCGTCCCGGCTGGCGTTCGCGACGTCCAGCCTCGCCGACAGCCGGGTCATCCTCGACACCCCGGGCGCGGAGAAGCTGGTCGGTCAAGGTGACGGCCTGTTCCTGCCCATGGGCGCCTCGAAGCCGATCCGGGTCCAGGGGTCCTGGGTCAGCGAGCCCGAGATCCACGCGGTCGTCAAGCACTGCAAGACGCAGCTCGAGCCCAGCTACCGTGAGGACGTCACCGCGCCGGCGGCGTCCAACAAGGTCCTCGACGACGACATCGGCGACGACATGGACCTGGTGGTCCAGGCGATCGAGCTGGTGGTCTCCACCCAGTTCGGCTCCACCTCGATGCTGCAGCGCAAGCTCCGGGTGGGCTTCGCCAAGGCCGGTCGGCTGATGGACATCCTCGAGAGCCGAGGCGTGGTCGGCCCCAGCGAGGGATCCAAGGCCCGTGACGTGCTGGTCAAGCCCGACGAGATCGACGCCGTGATCATGACCATCCAGGGCGAGGGGTGAGCGAGATGACCGAGAGCGTCAGCCAGCCGGAGCAGCCCGCCGAGCAGTCCACCGATCAGGGGGTCGTGCAGGGGATCGAGGTCCGCCGCAATGTCGCCCTGTCCGCGTCGGTCGGCGGGTTCTCGGCGCTGCTCACCGTCGCCTTCGCGGTGCGCGCCTTCACCGGGGGCACGACCCTCGACTGGGTGACCTTCGGGGTCCTGGCCCTGGTCACCGTCGCTCACGTCGCCGCCCTGGTCGACGGCCGGGCGCCGCTGCTGGTCGCCGACGAGCATGGCGTCCGACTGCGCCAGGGCGCGACCTGGCGGGGGATCGCGTGGCCCGAGATCGACTGCCTCGAGCACCTGCCCCGTCGGGGCCTGGTCCGCGACGGTCACCTGCTGGTCGACGGGAACGACAGTCAGCAGCTCGTCGTCCCCCTCACGCTGGCCACGCGGCTGGTCGGCGCCGAGCCGGGCTCGCTGAGCGACGTGCTGGCCGAGCTCGCCGACGGCCGGGCCGACGTGGTCGAGGTCGTGCCGGACATGACCGACGAGGTCCCCGAGCGCTCCGGCTCGGTGCCGCAGCTCAGCGATCTGTACGCCGACGAGACTCCGGACGCACCGGAGGAGCGCCGCGGCATCGCGGCGCGCGTGGCGGCCGGCCTCGCCGGTCGGCGCGAGCCCGATCTCGACGCGCCCGTCCTCGATGAGCCCGTCCACGACGGCTCCGACTTCGAGGACACCGGCGAGGTCGTGCTGGCCGCCGACACCGAGAGCACCGACGAGTTCGCCGCGGTCGAGGAGCACGGCGGCGAGCAGGACGAGCCGCCGGCGCCGGAGCGCCCGACGGTGCTGCCGGCGCGGGTCGAGAGGGACCGGCCGACCCTGGTCCGGGCGCAGGTCGTCCCCCCGGTCGTCGCGACCCCGGCCGCCGACGACACCGGCTCGGTCACGGTCGTGCTCGACGACCTGGCCGTGCGGCCCGCCGCGCAGCCGGTGATCGGTCCGCAGCTGGCCGCCGCGCGCGACCGGCTCCGTCTCACGATCGACCAGCTCTCCGAGCGCACCCGGATCCGGCCCCACGTCATCGAGGCGATCGAGGTCGACGACTTCGCTCCCTGCGGGGGCGACTTCTACGCCCGTGGGCACCTGCGCACCCTCGCCCGGGTGCTCGGCATCGACGCGGGACCGCTGGTGGCGTCGTACGACGAGACCTACGCCGACGCGCCGGTCGACCCGCGCCGGGTGTTCGAGGCCGAGCTGGCGACCGGCGCGGGCGGTGCGATCCGTAGCACCCGCGGAGGACGCAACTGGTCGGTCCTCGTCGCCGCGGTGATGGGGGCGGTGCTGGTGTGGTCGGTCGCCAAGCTCGTCATGGGCGGGCCGGCCCCGGTCGGCGACACCCCGGTGCTGAACCAGAGCGGCGGCGTCTCCCAGGCCGCCGCCGCGAAGGGCGACCCCGTGAAGCTCACGCTGACCGCGGCGGGCGGCGGCGCCCAGCTGGTCATCCGCGACGCGGCGGGGGAGATCGTCTTCGACGGCAACCTGGCCTTCGGCCAGACCTCCGAGCTGAAGGTGGTGCCGCCGGCGCGGATCTGGAGCTCCGACGGCTCGGTGACCTACGCCATCGGCGGCAGGCAGCCGCAGGCGCTCGGCGACACCGGTGCTGAGGTGTCGAAGACCGTCGTGGCGCCCTGACGCCGCTGAGGAATGCCGGCCGGCCCACGCTCGCCGGTATCCTCGACCGGACATGACCAGCACATCCACGAACCCCGTCTCGGTGGCCCTCCTGACCCTCGGCTGCGCGCGCAACGACGTCGACTCCGAGGAGCTGGCCGGCCGACTCGCGGCCGACGGCTTCGCGCTGGTCGACGACCCCGAGGACGCCGACACGGTCGTGGTCAACACCTGCGGCTTCGTCGACGCGGCCAAGAAGGACTCGATCGACACCCTGCTCGCCGCGGCAGATCTGAAGGAGACGGGACGACCGCAGGCGGTCGTCGCGGTGGGGTGCCTGGCCGAGCGGTACGGCGCGGAGCTGGCCGACTCGCTGCCCGAGGCCGACGCCGTGCTGGGCTTCGACGACTACCAGGACATCTCCGGCCGGCTGCGCTCGATCCTCGCCGGTGAGCGCCCGCACCCGCACACGCCGCGCGACCGTCGGCTGCTGCTCCCGATCAGCCCGGCGGAGCGTCAGGCCGCGGTGGAGGCACCGGTCGCCTCCGACACCGACGTCGAGATCGCCATCCCCGGTCGCTCCGCGATCCGTCGCCGGCTCGACGGCGGACCGATGGCGCCGCTCAAGCTGGCCAGCGGCTGCGACCGGCGCTGCACCTTCTGCGCGATCCCCATGTTCCGCGGCTCCTTCGTCAGCAGGCGTCCCTCCGACGTGCTGCAGGAGGCCCACTGGCTCGCCGGGCAGGGGGTCAAGGAGCTCTTCCTCGTCTCGGAGAACTCGACCTCCTACGGCAAGGACCTCGGCGACCTGGGCCTGTTGGAGACCCTGCTGCCCGAGCTGGTCGCGGTCGACGGCATCGAGCGGGTCCGGGTCTCCTACCTGCAGCCCGCGGAGACCCGGCCGGGCCTGGTCCGCGCCATCGCGACCACACCGGGCGTGGCGCCGTACTTCGACCTGTCGTTCCAGCACGCCAGCGCGACCGTGCTGCGCCGGATGCGCCGCTTCGGCGACCCGGACAGCTTCCTCGGCCTGCTCGCCCAGGTGCGTGCGCTCGCGCCCGAGGCGGGAGTGCGCTCCAACGTCATCGTCGGGTTCCCGGGGGAGACGGAGGAGGAGTTCCAGACGCTGTGCGACTTCCTGGTCGCCGCGCGGATGGACGTCACCGGCGTGTTCGGGTACTCCGACGAGGACGGCACCGAGGCCGCGAAGCTCGACGGCAAGCTCGACGACGACGAGATCCGCGCCCGCGTCCAGCACCTCAACGACCTGGTCGCGGAGCTGACGTCCGAGCGTGCGGAGGAGCGGATCGGGAGCACCGTCGAGGTGCTGGTCGAGGAGCTCGACCCCGACGGCACCGGCGACGGCACGGTCGAGGGACGCGCCGCCCAGCAGGGCCCTGAGGTCGACGGCGCCACCCGGGTGCTCGGCGTACCGGACGCGCGGGTGGGTGACCTCCTGCGGGCCGTCGTCGTCGACTCCGACGGCGTGGACCTGATCGCCGAGCCGGCAGGAGGACAGTGATGACCGGGACCAGCACCGGGGCCACTCCGGCCGCGGCCAAGCCGAGCAACTGGAACCTCCCCAATGCCCTGACGACGCTGCGGATCATCCTGGTCCCGGTCTACGGCTGGGTGCTGCTGCACGACGGCGGCGACTCGATCACCTGGCGGACCGTGGCATGGGGGATCTTCTTCGTCGCCATGGTCACCGACAAGGTCGACGGTGACATCGCCCGCGCCCGGAACCTCGTCACCGACTTCGGCAAGATCGCCGATCCGATCGCCGACAAGGCGATCACCGGCATGGCCTTCATCGGCCTCTCGATCATCATGGACACCTGGTGGATGTGGACGATCACCGTCGTCGTCCTGGTCCGGGAGTGGGCCGTGACGCTCCTGCGTCTCTCGGTCCTCAAGTCGGTCGTCATCGCTGCCGCCCAGAGCGGCAAGTGGAAGACCGTCGCCCAGGCGCTGGCCCTGGGCCTACTCACCCTGCCGCTGCTCGAGGTCGGCGACGAGGTGGGCTGGCTCGACGTGCCGGGGGAGATCACCTACGGCGTCGCGATCGCGCTGCTGCTCGTCGCCTTCGCGCTGACCCTGTGGTCGGGCTACGAGTTCTTCCGTGACGTCTGGAAGCAGCGTCACGACATCCGCAAGTCGTCCGCTTCCTGAGCCGACGTAGATCCTGCGGAGCGACGGTCCGCAAGAGCAAAATCTGACGGCTTGTCGTCACCTTTTCGTCACTTGGTTTTCCTCAGCCCCTTGCCAGCGGAACCAGGGATCAGCCTAGGTTAAGGACCCTTCCCCTCCGTTCTCGCCAGCATCTCGGGCCCGCGCGATCGGCTGTCCTTTGCCGCTTTGACGACCTCGGAAGAAGCTCATGCGTTCTGTGAAGCAGTTCTTTTTCGCCACCCTCGGCGCAGCTCTCGCGGTCTCGGGGCTGACAGCGCTCCAGGCAACGCCCGCGACGGCCAGCGTGTCGGCCAAGATCTCGTCCTTCCCGTACAGCCAGGACTGGTCGGGCCTGACAGCTGCGAGCACCTGGGCGGACTTCCCCGGGGTGGAGGGCTTCACGACGGGCGTCTCGATCTCCCCGTCCAACCAGCCGAACACCACCGAGGTCGGACTGCTGACCGCCGAGGGCACGCTGACGTCGGCCCTGACCCCGCTCGCGGGCAACACGCCGAACACGAACTCCAACGGCGGTGTGTTGGCCTACCATTCGGCCACCGACAAGACCGTCGCGCTCAGCGCCACCGGCACCATCACGACGCCGCTACTGGCGTTCCACCTGGACACCTCCGGCGAATCCGGCATCGGCGTCGCCTACGACGTCCAGGACCTGGACAGCAGTGCGGACGACCAGCCGACCCGGGTGGCTTTGCAGTACCGCGTCGGCACGTCCGGTAGCTACGTCAATGTCCCGGGCGGCTACGTTACTGACGCTACCGGCCCCGGTAATACCGCGGTGACGTCCACTCACGTGGCTGCCGCACTGCCTGCCGCGGCGGACAACCAGGCGGATGTCTTCGTCCGCGTGATCACCCTCGACAACGCCACCGGCAGCAACGAGCACATCGGCATCGACAACATCGACATCACGACCGGTGGTGTCGTCGAGCCCGACCCTTTGGCCGCGACGAACCCGGGCAACAAGACCTTCACGCAGAATCAGGCGATCGCGCCGGTCGCGCTCCAGGCCACCGGCGGCACCTCGCCCTACTCCTGGGAGGTGACGGGCGGAGACCTCCCGGACGGGCTGGACCTCGTCGGCAACCAGATCAGCGGCACGCCGACGACGGTCACGCCGAGCCCGGTCGAGATCACGCTGACGGCCACCGACTCGGCGACGCCCACTCCGGCGACCGCGACGGCGACCTTCACGATCACCGTCCAGGCCCCCCTGCCGATCACCCCGATCGCCCAGCTCCAGGGCACGGGCGACCGCTCGCCGTATGCGCCCCCGACCGGCACGGACCCGGGGGAGGAGACGGTCTCGACGACCGGCATCGTCACCGGCATCTACCGAGACCCGAGCTTCGCCAACAACGGCTTCGACGGCTTCTACCTGCAGACCGGCGGCACCGGCGGGAGCGTGCCGACCGGGGGGTCGCACGCGATCTTCGTCTACGGCGCCAGCGCGATCCCGGGTGACCTGGAGGTCGGTGACTCGGTCCAGGCCACGGGCAAGATCAGTGAGTTCTTCGGCCTGACCGAGCTGAACGCCCCGACCGGTGGGGTCGTCGAGCTCGGCGCGGCACTGCCGGACGTCACGGCGCTCGCGACGGCGTACCCGACCACGGAAGCCGGTCGCGAGGCGATCGAGGGCATGCTGCTCGACCCGACCGACGACTTCACGGTCACCAACGCCTACTCCACCAACCAGTACGGCGAGGTGGGGCTGGCCACCGGCGACGAGCCGCTCCGGCAGCCCACGGAGCACGCGGCGCCCAGCGACACCGCCGCGGTGCAGGCGATCCGTGACGAGAACGCCGAGCGCTCCGTCGTGCTGGACGACGGCACGAGCGTCAACTACCTGGGCAACCAGGCCACCAAGGCCCAGCCGGTGCCGTGGCTGACCGGGGCCGACGGGAACGCGAACCCGGCACCGCCACGGGTCGGAGCCGGCGTGACGCTCCACCAGCCGGTGATCCTCGACTATCGCAACAACGCCTGGAAGCTCCAACCCCGACTGCCGGTCTTCAAGAACGGTGCCGACGTCGCGACCTTCGAGGACACGCGGGCCGCCGACGCGACCCCCGCGGACGTGCTCACGATGACGCCGGGCAGGACGGGCGACCTCAAGATCGCGACCTTCAACGTCCTCAACTACTTCAACACGACCGGCGAGGCCTACACCGACGCCGGTCCGCTGCAGAACCCGCCACTGGACACCTTCTGCACCTATTACACCGATCGTGGCCCGGGGACCTCCCAGCGCATCGGGAACGACTCGTGCGGCGTCCGGCTGCTCGACGACCCGACGACGGAGAAGGACGAGTCGAAGGACAACGACGGTCGCGGTCCGCGCGGTGCGGCGACCGCCGCCAGCCTGGCCCGTCAGGAGGCCAAGCTGGTCCACACGATCAACGCGCTCGGGGCCGACGTGATCGGCCTCGAGGAGGTCGAGAACTCGATCAAGCTGCCCGGCGAGACCAACCGGGACGACGCCGTCGCCCGTCTGGTCCAGATCCTCAACGACGCCTCGGGGGCGGGCACCTGGGCGTACGTGCGGAGTCCGGGCGAGGCGCTCACGGCGGCCGCGGTGGCCGAGCAGGACGTGATCCGTCCGGCGTTCATCTACAAGGTCGCGAAGGTCGAGCCGGTCGGCGGGTCGGACATCCTGTTCGGCACCACCGAGTTCGCCAACGCCCGCGAGCCGCTGGCCCAGGTCTTCAAGGCCAAGGGTGCGCCGGACAGTGACGGCTTCGCGGTCGTCGTCAACCACTTCAAGTCCAAGGGTGACAACCCGGCGCCGATCCCGCCGGCGACCGGCGACAACGCGCAGAACGGCGAGGTGGGTGCGTTCAACGGCGACCGGGTCCGCCAGGCCACCCGGCTGGTTCAATTCGCCAACGACTTCGCCGCCGAGCGGGACGTCGATGCGGTCTTCCTGGCCGGTGACTTCAACTCGTACACCAAGGAGGACCCGATCGGTGTCCTCACCGGAGCCGACTACACGCTGATCGAGTCGAAAGACGAGGGCGACGAGAGCTACTCGTACCAAGGCCTGTCCGGCTCCCTCGACCACGTGCTCGGCAACCCCGCCGCCATGGACATGGTGACCGGCGCCGACATCTGGGAGATCAACGCCAACGAGGCGGCGTCGTTCCAGTACAGCCGCTACAACTACAACGTCACCGACTTCTGGCTGCCCAACAAGCCGTGGGCGACCTCCGACCACAACCCCGAGATCGTCGGCATCGAGGTGCCCGACTTCACCCCGACCTCCTACAAGGAGATCCAGGTGATCGGCACCAACGACTTCCACGGTCGCCTGCTGCCGGACGCGGGCAACGCGGCCGGCGCGGCGCCCTTCGCCTCCGCGGTCAAGGACCTCGAGGCCCAGTTCCCGCCGGGCAGCACCGCCTTCGTGGCGGCCGGCGACCTGGTCGGCGCCTCCACCTTCGAGTCGTTCATCCAGGACGACGAGCCGACCATCGACGCCCTGAACGCGATGGGCCTCGACGTCTCGGCGGCGGGCAACCACGAGTTCGACCGCGGGTACGCCGACCTCGAGGGCCGGATCCGCGACCGGGCCGACTGGGAGTACATCGCGGCCAATCTCGACTATGCCCCCGGAGTGGCAGAGGAGGACAAGCTCGCCGAGACCTGGGCGACCACGCTCGACGGCGTCAAGGTCGGCTTCGTCGGCGCGGTGACCGAGGATCTCCCCGGTCTCGTGAACCCGGCCGGCATCGAGGACATCACGGTCACCGACGTCGTCGACGCGACGAACGAGGCTGCGGAGGAGCTGAAGACCGCGGGCGCCGAGATCGTCGTCCTGCTGGTGCACGAGGGCGCCCCGACGACCGAGTGCGACTCGGCGAGCTTCACCGACCCGGCGACGGTGTGGGGAAACATCGTCCAGAACACGTCTTCCGACGTCGACGCGATCATCTCCGGTCACACGCACCTGGCCTACAACTGCCGCTACACCGTGCCGGACTGGCAGGCCGACAGCAGCCGCACGGTCAAGAAGCGGCCGGTCGTCTCCGCCGGCCAGTACGGCACCAACCTCAACCAGCTCGTCTTCAAGTTCGACGAGACGTCCGGTGACCTGGAGGCGATCAGCCAGGACGTGATCGCCGCCGCCGGCGTCGGCTACGCCGCGGACCCGACCGTGCAGGCCATCGTCGACGACGCGGTGACCTTCGCCGCCGCCGAGGGCGCCACGATCCTCGGCAAGATGACCGGACCGTTCAAGCGGGCGACCTACAAGTCCGCGGCCAACGCCGATCTCGAGAACCGCGGCGGCGAGTCGACCCTGTCGAACCAGATCGCCGAGGTGCAGCGCTGGGCCACGGACGCTGCCGGCATCGAGACCGACATCGCGTTCATGAACCCGGGCGGCCTCCGTGCCGACATGGACGGCACCGCCAACGGCACGGAAGTGGACCTCAGCTATCGCGAGGCGGCCGACGTGCAGCCGTTCGCCAACACGCTGGTCAACATGAAGCTGACCGGTGCCCAGCTCGAGGAGATCCTCGAGCAGCAGTGGCAGCGCACGGCCACGGGGAGCGTGCCGTCACGGCCGTTCCTGCGACTCGGCGTGTCGAAGGGCTTCACCTACACCTACGACGAGACGCCGGAGACGGTGACGGCCCCGAACTCCGCTCCGGTGCAGACCTTCCAGGGTGAGGTGACCGGCATGTGGCTCGACGGGGTGCCGGTCGACGCAGCCCGGGCCTACTCCGTCACGGTCAACTCGTTCCTCGGCGGCGGTGGCGACAACTTCTGGGAGTTCGCCGACGGCGCCCAGAAGGTCGACACCGGCAAGGTCGACCTCGAGGCGATGGTCGAGTACATGAAGCAGTACGACACCGACGCCCTGCCGGTCGACTACAGCCAACGCGGCGTCGAGATCACCCTGCCCGACGACGCGCCGGCGTCGTACGGCCCCGGCGACACCGTCGCGTTCGAGGTCGGGTCGTGGACCATGTCCGCGCCCGGCGACGAGCAGGACAGCGAGGTGGAGGTTCGACTCGGCGGCACGCTGCTCGACGCCTTCGCGGTCGACAATGCCGTCGGCAAGCAGCCCTACGACAGGTACGGCACGGCCACAGTGTCGGTGACCCTTCCGGAGGACGTCTTCAACGGCACGACCGAGCTGACGGTCTCGGGGGCCACCACCGGAACCTCGGTCCCCGTGATCATCCAGATCGAGGGCGGGCAGGAGCCGACCGAGACACCCGTCGTGAACCAGGCACCGCCGACGGTCTCCGGGGTGGCGCGGATCGGCCAGACCCTGACCGCGAGTGCGGGCACGTGGGAGCCCGAGCCCGACTCGGTCGTCTACCAGTGGTACGCCGACGGGGTGCCGATCCCCGGTGCCACCGGTCGCACGCTGGTGCTGGGAGGCGGCCAGGTCGGCACCCGGATCACGGTCGGCGTGACCGCTCGTGCCGCCGGCCACGCTGATGCCACCGCGGTCTCGGCCCAGGTCGGTCCGGTGGCCAAGGGCTCCGCGACCGTCTCGGTCAAGACGAAGCCGAAGAAGATCAAGCTCCGCAAGACGAGGACCAAGGTGTTCGTGACGGTCACGACCCCGGACGGGGTCGCCGTCACCGGCAGCGTCACGGTCAAGGCCAAGGGGCAGAAGGCCCGGACGGTCATGGTCGTCAACGGCAAGGCGAAGGTGAGGTTGAAGGCGTTCAGCTCCACCGGCGCCAAGCGGATCAAGGTCAGCTACGCCGGCAGCGCTCTGCTCTCACCCGCCGAGAGCGTCACCAAGGTCCGGGTGGTGCGTTGAGCGTCTCGGCGCCGAGCACGCACCTCCTCCAACGTCCTCTCAAGTCCAGCGAATCGACAGTCCTCGGGAGGGACACATGCGATCAGCCAAACACCTACTCCTCGGCTCGCTCGGGATCGGCCTGGCCGTCTCCGGTCTCGGTGCGGTGGCGGCCCCGCCGGCGCGGGCCGCCGCGCCGGTCGACATCCAGATCATCGGCACCAACGACTTCCACGGCCGGATCCTCAACGAGCCGACCTCGGCCGCAGCCGGTGCCGCGATCCTGTCGGCGGCGGTCAAGGACCTGCGGGCGGCGAACCCCAACACGGTGTTCGCGGCCGCCGGTGACCTGATCGGCGCGTCGACCTTCGAGTCCTTCGTCTCCAACGACAAGCCGACCATCGACGCCCTCAACGAGGCGGGCCTGGAGGTCTCGGCCGTGGGCAACCACGAGCTCGACCAGGGCTACGACGACCTCATGGACCGCGTGATGGCCGCCTACGACCCCGCGACGAACCCGGAGGGCGGCGCCGAGTGGGAGTACATCGCGGCCAACCTGAAGGTGCGCGCCACCGGCGACCCGGCCGTCCCGGCTTCCTGGATCAAGCCCATGGCCGGCATCGACGTGGGCTTCGTCGGAGCCGTGACAGAGGCGCTACCGACACTGGTCTCTCCTGACGGCATCGCCGACATCGAGGTGCAGAGCATCGTCGACTCGGTCAACGCCGAGGCGACCCGGCTGGTCGAGGACGCGAACGTCGACCTCGTCGTGATGCTGGTACACGAGGGTGCGCCGTCGACCGACTGCGCGACGATGGACGATTCGGGTCCGTGGGCCGAGATCATCAACAACGTCTCGGCCGACGTGGATGCCATCGTGTCCGGGCACACCCACCTGGCCTACAACTGCAGCTTCCCGGTCCAGGACTGGGTCGACGCGAGCCGGCCGGTCACGGAGCGGCCGGTGGTCTCCGCAGGGCAGTACGGCCAGAAGCTCAACAAGCTGGTCTTCAGCGTGGACCCCGACACGGGCGGCGTCCAAGCCAAGTCCCAGGAGATCATCGACCTCAAGACGTGCAGCAACAGCACCACCTGCACGCCTTACACGCCCGACCCCGCGGTCACGCCGATCGTGCAGGCGGCGGTCGACGTCGCCACCCCGATCGGGGAGCAGGTGCTCGGCCCGATCGCCGGGCCGTTCAACCGAGCCAAGCTGGCCAACGGCTCGGAGAACCGTGGTGGGGAGTCGACCCTCGGCAACCTGGTCGCCGAGGTCCAGCGGGCCGAGACGCCGGCGGAGCAGGGCGGCGCGCAGATCGCGTTCATGAACCCGGGCGGGCTCCGCGCCGAGATGGAGGGCACCGCCGCCGGCGCCGTCCGCAACCTGACCTATCGGCAGGCGGCCAACGTCCAGCCGTTCGCCAACGGCCTGGTCAACATGGACCTGACCGGCGCCCAGATCGAGAAGATCCTCGAGCAGCAGTGGTCCCGCACTCCTGACGGCACCCAGATCCCTTCCGGACTGACCCGCTACTTCCTGCGCCTGGGCGTCTCGAAGGGGTTCACCTACACCTACCGCGAGGTGCCGGCGCCCGCCGTACCCGTGCAGGGGGGCGGAACCCCGGTCGACACCTGGGTCGGCGACGTGACCGGCATGTGGCTCAACGGCCAGCCGATCGTGCCCACCCAGACCTACTCGGTCACGGCCAACGCGTTCCTGGCCGGTGGCGGAGACTCGTTCTGGGAGTTCCGGAACGCGCAGGGCAAGGCGGAGTGGGGGGTGTCCGATCTGCAGGCGATGACGCACTACATGGACACCAACACCGACGCCGGCGGTCCCGCGCTACCGGTCGACTACTCCCAGCGCGCCGTCGAGGTGCACAACCTCGACGCGAGCTACCGGGCCGGCGGCCGGGTCAGGTTCGACGTCGAGTCGTGGAGCATGTCCAACCCGTCCGACCTGAGGGACACCGAGATCGAGGTCCGGCTCGGCGGCAGGGTGCTCGGCAGGGCGACGCTGGACAACACGGTCGGCGCCGCCGCGATCGACAAGACCGGCACCGCGCGGATCGACGTGGCGTTGCCGTCGTCGACCCCCGCCGGCCCGCAGACCCTGACCCTGGTGGGCGCCCAGACCGGCACCCAGGCCCGGGTCGCGGTGACCGTGGCCAAGGGGACCGTCGCGTTGAGCGCCAAGGTGAAGCCCGGCAAGAAGATCAAGCTCGGCAAGACCAGGGCGAAGGTCAAGGTGGCGGTCGTCGGCGCGGACGGCATTCCGGCCACCGGTCAGGTCAAGGTGAAGGTCAAGGGCCAGAAGGCCCGCACCGTGACCGTCGTCAACGGCAAGGCGAAGGTCAAGCTGAAGGCGTTCACCTCCTCGGGGATCAAGAAGATCAAGGTCACCTACCTGGGCAGTACCAGCCAGGAGCCGGCGAAGGTCGTCAAGAAGATCATGGTGGTCCGTCGCTGACGCGACGCGACTGACCGGGCGCCGGGGACAGAGGGCCTCGGTCGGTGGTCCGTGACACGATGCGGTCATGGAGTCACCGGCCGAGGCCCTCGTCCACGCGCTGCGTGAGGCGGGCGCGAGCGTGTCCACGGCGGAGTCGCTGACCGGGGGCCGGGTGGCGGCGCGCCTGACCGAGGTCCCCGGCTCCTCGGTCGTGTACGCCGGCGGCGTGGTCAGCTATCAGACCCACATCAAGGTCGAGGTGCTCGGCGTCCCGCAGCGCGTGGTCGACGAGCACGGCGTGGTGTCGGCGGCGTGCGCCCGGGCGATGGCCGACGGGGCCCGGCGGCTGCTCGGGACGGCGTACGCGCTGAGCACGACGGGGGTGGCCGGCCCCGATCGGCAGGAGGGCAAGCCGGTCGGCACCGTGTACGTCGGTCTGGCCGGTCCCGCCGGCACCCGAGCCGTGGCGCTGGACCTGTCCGGCGACCGGTCCGCGATCCAGGACGCGACGGTCGACGCCGTGATCGAGGCACTGGCCGGTGAGCTGGCCGCGGCGCGCTCAAGGGCTGGGCAGCCGCCGGAAGATTCGGGGCTCGGGTAGCGTTGTGCCCAGGACTGGACATCCACCCAGCGCAATGACGGAGAGGAGATCGCGATGGTGCTCTTTCGCCGATCGCTCGGTGACATCCTGCGGAGTCGCCGTGGTGAGCTCGGTCTGACCCTCCGCGAGGTCTCCGGCGCCGCCCGGGTGAGCCTGGGCTACATCTCCGAGATCGAGCGTGGTCAGAAGGAGGCGTCCTCGGAGCTGCTGGCGTCGCTGTGCGACGCGCTCGAGATGCCGCTGTCCGATGTCCTTCGCGAGGTCGCCGACGCGGTGGCGCTCGAGGAGGCCGCGGCCCTCCTGGCCGCCGCGCCCACCCCGATCACGCCCCGCCGCGCCGGCGAGGTCGTCGCCTCCGCCGCCTGACGGGTTTCACCCGGGCTCAGCGGCCCGCCATCGCCTCCAGCCGGGCGATCCGCTCGGCCATCGGCGGGTGGGTGGAGAACATCTTCTGCACGTCGGCCGCGCGGAACGGGTTGGCGATCATCATGTGGCTGGCGTTCTGCAGCTGCGGGGTCGGGGCGAGGGGAGCGCGAGCCGTGCCGGTCTCCAGCTTGCGCAGCGCCGAGGCGAGTGCGAGCGGGTCGCCGGTGAGCCGAGCGCCGTCCTCGTCCGCGTCGTACTCCCGGGTGCGGCTGATCGCCATCTGGATGACCGCGGCGGCGAACGGTGCGAGCAGGGCGGTGCCGATCATCACCAGCGGGTTCGGGCGCTCGTCGTTGTTGCCGCCGCCGAAGATCGACGAGAACGCGAGGAACTGGGCCACCGAGCTGATCACGCCCGCGACCGCCGCGGCCACCGAGCCGGTGAGGATGTCTCGGTTGTAGACGTGCATGAGCTCGTGGCCCAGTACGCCGCGCAGCTCGCGCTCGTCGAGGAGGCCGAGGATGCCCTCGGTGCAGCACACCGCGGCGTGCCGCGGGTTGCGTCCGGTCGCGAACGCGTTGGGCGCCTGGGTGGGTGAGACGTAGAGCGTCGGCATCGGCTGACCGGCGCGCTCGGAGAGCTCCCGCACGATCCGGTACATCGCCGGCTGCTGCGACTCCGAGACCGGGTAGGCGCGCATCGCCCGGATCGCGAGCTTGTCGGAGTTCCAGTAGCCGTACGCCGTCGTCCCGACGCCGATCAGCGCGAAGATCCAGATGAACGCGGAGCTGCCGGTGGCGGCCGCGATCAGGCCGCCGACCACGAGCAGCAGCGCGAAGATGGCGCCGAACAGGCCGGCGGTCTTGAGGCCGTTGAGATGGCGGTGCATGCACCGTCAACGAATGGGGTGGTGGGCGGCGTTCCGTGGGCGCGACGAGACCCGGATCACTCGGCGCGCTGGCAGCGGGGACACCAGTAGGTCGTCCGCTGCCGCGCGGCCTCCCCGACCGGACCGGCCTCGATCGTGGCGCGACAGCGCAGGCACGGCTGCCGCTGGCGCCGGTAGACCCAGACCGGGTCACGCCGGTCGCCGGTGGTCAACGGCCGGCCATGCTCCAGGCCGGCGCGCAGCAGCTGCCGGGCACGGCGCAACAGCCGGAGGGGGTCGGGGACGGCGGCGACGGGCGCCTGCGGATGGACACCCTGGACGAAGCACACCTCGGAGAGCCAGATCGTGCCGAGTCCGGCGACGACGGTCTGGTCGAGCAGGGCCGCGCCGAGGGCCCGGTCGGGCGCGGCGGTGAGGCGGGCGAGCGCGGTCGCCTCGTCGGCGGGCGTCCAGGCACCGAGCAGATCGGGACCGAGGTGCCCGACCACGCCGGCCTCCTCGGCGGTCGGGAGCAGCTCCACCAGGCCGAGCCGGAACCCGATCGCCTCGGCCCGGGCGCTGCGGAGCACGGCCCGGGCGTCCTGGGCCGGTCCCGGCCACCGGCCGCCGGGTGCGATCACCCGCCAGCTGCCCTCCATCTTGAGGTGGGTGTGCAGGGTGAGCGGGGTGCCGTCGGGCATCGCCATCCGGGTGAGCAGGTGCTTGCCGTGGGTGGCGGTCCGGTGGACGGTGGCGCCGGTCAGATCGGTCGTGGCGAGCTGGGGGACCCGCAGATCGGAGCCGGTGAGCACCTGGCCGGCCAGCGCCCGGTCCAGCCGGTCGGCGGTACGGCGGACCGCGTCCCCCTCAGGCACGGATCCGCAGTCCGCGGGGGGTGGCCACGAAGCCGGCGGCCGCGAGCGCGTCGCGCAGCGGGCCGCCGCTCCCGAGCAGGGCGGCGCCGTCGGCCTTCTCGACGGTCAGCTGGCCGAGCGTGCCGCGGCGCACGGCCGTCGACAGCGCCTCGGCGGCGGGGGTGAGCAGGTCGGGGTCCTCGGTCCAGGTGAGCAGGGTGCGGCCGCCCCGCTCGACGTAGACCACCAGGGCACCGTCGACGAGGACGACCAGCGCCCCGGCCTTGCGCCCGGGCCGGTGCCCGCCCTCCTGCTCCCGGTCGGCCGCCGGCCAGGGCAGGGCGGCGCCGTAGGGGTTGGCCGGGTCGGTCGCGGCCAGGGCCACCGCGGCGGGCTTGGTGTCGAGCGCCTCGGCGCCGACCGGAGTGGAGAAGGAGCGCAACCGGTCGACGGCACCGGCGGTGCCGAACTGGGCGGCGCCCAACCCCTCGACGAAGTAGCCGCGGCGGCAGCGGCCGGCGTCCTCGAACGCGCTCAGCACCTTGTAGACGGCGGCGAAGCCGCCGGGCACCCGCTCGTTGACCACGGCGCCGCGCGTGACGACGCCGTGGCGCTCGAGCAGCTGCTCGGCGCTCGCATGGGCGCGGCGGGTCGGGTCGGTGTCGATCGTCGGGAGGAGGGCCCAGCGGCCGGCGGTCTCGGGCGGACCGGTGCGGGCGACGCGACCGGGGCGGGCTGCCGCCCGGCGGGTGCGGTGCGCCGCCCGCCCGGAGCGGGTGAGCGCCCGCAGCGGGGTGAGGGTGTCGTTGGTGAGATGGCCGCTCCAGACCAGCGCCCACAGCGCGCCGCTGACAGCGTCGTCGAAGGGCGCTTCCTCGTCGGCGTCGCGGCAGGCCCGGGCGACCTGGTCGGCGACCTGGCGGAAGAACCAGGCGCCGCCCGGCGCGAGCACGTCGAGCACCCGTTGGTGGAGCGGGTCCTCGACCGGGCCGGGCTCGGGGAGGGTGAGGTGGCCGCGGTCGGCGAGGTGGAGCGAGATCCAGCCGTCGCTGCCGGGAAGGGCGCCGTGGCCGGACCAGACGACCTCGCCGGTCGCGGTCAGCTCGTCGAGCAGGGCCGGCTCGTAGTCGCGGACCCGCGCGGGCAGCACCAGGGACTCCAGCGCGCTCGCGGGCATCGGCGCCCCGGCGAGCTGCTCGATCGTGTGGAGCAGGCCGTCGACGCCGCGCGGCCCCTTCGCCCCTCTCGTCGAACTCAGTGTGATCTGGTGCCACGCCGTCGAGAACCGGGCCAGGGTGGTCGGCTCGACCGGCTCGATCTCGTGGCGCAGCCGGGCCAGCGAGCGGCGCCGCAGCCGGCGCAGCACCTCGACGTCACACCATTCCTCCGTCCCCACGGAGCTGAGCACGGGGACGGGCCGGAACTCGCCGGACAGCACCCGTCCCTGCGCCTCGAGGCGCTGGAGGGTGTGCCGGACGACGGCGACGCCGAGGCCGAGGCGGGTCGCCACCTGGTCGACCGTGAACGGGCCGTGGGTGCGGGCGTAGCGGCCCACCAGGTCGGCGAGCGGGTCGTCGACCGGCTCCGTGAACGCGGCGGGCGTGCCGGGCGGAGCCGGGACACCGAGGCCGTCGCGCAGCCGGGCGACGTCCTCGACGACGGCCCACGCGTCGCCGTAGGGCATCCGGACCTCGACCACGCGGCGGGCGGCGGCCAGGTCGGTCAGCCACGCGGCGACCGGGGCGGCCTCGCGGGCGCGCAGCGACACCTCGGCGGCGGTGAGGGGGCCGAGCAGCCGGAGCAGGTCGACCAGGCCCTCGGCGTCGCGGACCTGGCGCTCGGGGGTGGTGCGCTGGAGCTCGGCCTCGACCTCGGCGAGCACGTCGGGATCGAGCAGCTCGCGCAGCTCGGCCCGCCCGAGCAGCTCGGCGAGCAGGCCCTGGTCGAGGGTGAGCGCGGCGGCGCGGCGCTCGGCGAGGGGGGAGTCGCCCTCGTAGACGAACTGGGCGACATAGCCGAACATCAGCGTCCGCGCGTACGGCGACGGCTGGGTCGTCTCGACCTCGGTGACCGTGACCGCGCGCTGCTCGACGCGGCGCAGGAGCGTGGTCAGGCCCGGCAGGTCGTAGACGTCGTTGAGCACCTCGCGGACGGTCTCGAGCACGATCGGGAACGCGGGGTAGCGGGCCGCGACCTCGAGCAGCGAGGCCGCCCGCTGCCGCTGCTGCCACAGCGGGGAGCGGCGACCGGGGTCGCGGCGGGGGAGCAACAGCGCGCGCGCCGCGCACTCGCGGAACCGCGCGGCGAAGAGCGCGGAGCCGCCGACCTCGCGGGTGACGATCTCCTCGATCTCGTCGGGCTCGAACGCGATCAGCTCGGCGCCCGGCGGCTCGGCGTCGGTGTCGGGGATCCGGATCACGATGCCGTCGTCGGAGGCCAGCGCCTGCCCGTCGACGCCGTAGCGCTCGCGCAGCCGGGCGTTGATCGCCAGCGCCCAGGGGGAGTGCACGGCGGTGCCGTAGGGCGAGTGCACCGCTAGGCGCCAGTCGCCGAGCTCGTCGCGGAACCGCTCGACCAGCACCGTGGTGTCGCTGGGGAGCACCCGGGTCGCCTCGACCTGCTCGCGCAGGTAGGCGACCAGGTTGGCGGCCGCGTTGTCGTCGAGACCGACCGCGCGGGCGCGCGCCTCGGCCTCGGTGTCGGGCACCGCGGCCAGCTCACGGGTGAAGGCGCCGATCGCCTCGCCGAGCTCGGTCGGGCGGCCGGCGGTGTCGCCCTTCCAGAACGGCAGCCGGCCGGGAACGCCGGGCGCCGGGGTGACGATCACCCGGTCGTGGGTGATGTCCTCGATCCGCCAGCTGGTCGCGCCGAGGGCGAACACGTCGCCGACCCGGCTCTCGTAGACCATCTCCTCGTCGAGCTCGCCGACGCGGCGGTTGGTGCCTTCTCCGGCCAGGAAGACGCCGTAGAGCCCGCGGTCGGGGATCGTGCCGCCGCTGGTGACCGCCAACCGCTGGGCGCCGGGGCGGCCGGTGATCAGACCGGTGACGCGGTCCCAGGTGATCCGCGGGCGGAGCTCGGCGAACTCGTCGGAGGGGTAGCGCCCGGCGAGCAGATCGAGCACGGCGTCGTAGGCCGAGCGGGGGAGCTGGGCGTAGGGCGCGCTGCGGCGGACGAGGGCGAACAGCTCGTCGACGTCCCACTCGTCGGCGGCGGTGGCGGCGACGACCTGCTGGGCGAGCACGTCGAGCGGGTTGGCGGGGATCCGCAGGGCCTCGATGCCGCCCGTGCGCATCCGGGCGACGGCGACCGCGGCGGGGGCGAGGTCGCCGCGGTGCTGGGGGAAGAACACGCCGGCCGACGTCTCGCCGACCTGGTGGCCGGCCCGGCCGACGCGCTGGAGGGCGCTGGCGACGCTGGGCGGCGAGGCGATCTGGAGCACGAGGTCGACCGCGCCCATGTCGATGCCGAGCTCGAGGCTGCTGGTGGCGACCACCGCCGGCAGTCGCCCGGACTTGAGGTCGTCCTCCACGAGTGCACGCTGCTCCTTGGACACCGACCCGTGGTGGGTGCGCGCGAGCACCGGAGCCGCCCCGGCCGCCGCGCCGGACTGCGCCATGATCTGGGCCGGGGGCGTGATGCCCTCCGTCGTCACCTCGGCGGCGATCTCGTTGAGCCGGGCGGTCAGCCGCTCGGCGGTGCGGCGGCCGTTGGTGAACACGATGGTGGAGCGGTGCTCGCCGATCAGCTCGGCCACACGCTGCTCGACGTGGGGCCAGATGCTGGCCCGGCTCGGCGGGGCGGTCGGGTCGTCGTCCTGGACCACCTGGCCGAGCTCGGTCATGTCCTCGACCGGCACCTCGACCCGCAGGTCCCACTCCTTGCGGGTGGGCGGCGCGACGATCTCGACCGGCGCGGTGCCGCCGAGGAAGCGGGCGACCTCCTCGGTCGGACGCACGGTCGCGGAGAGCCCGATCCGCTGCGCGGGACGGGGGAGCAGCGCGTCGAGGCGCTCGAGGCTCAGCGCCAGGTGGGCCCCGCGCTTCGTGCCGGCGACGGCGTGCACCTCGTCGAGGATGACGGTCTCGATGCCGCGCAGGGTCTCCCGGGCCTGGCTGGTCAGGATGAGGAAGAGCGACTCGGGCGTCGTGATGAGGACGTCGGGCGGCCGGGTGGCGAGGCGGCGGCGCTCGTTGGCGGGGGTGTCGCCGGACCGGATGCCGACGCTGATCTCGGGCAGCGGACGGCCGGGGTCGAGGCGCTCGGCGGTCTGCCGGATGCCGGTCAGCGGCGCGCGCAGGTTGCGCTCGACGTCGACGGCCAGCGCCTTGAGCGGGGAGACGTAGAGGACCCGGGTGCGGTGCAGCCGGTCGTCGGGCGCCGGCGTGGTGAGCAGCCGGTCGAGCCCGGCGAGGAAGGCGCTGAGCGTCTTGCCCGAGCCGGTGGGCGCGACGACCAGGGTGTGCCGGTCACGGGCGATCGCGTCCCACGCCCCGGTCTGGGCGGCGGTGGGCTCGGCGAAGGCCGCGCCGAACCACGTGCGGGTCGCCTCACTGAACCGGCCGAGCGGGTCGCCCGGCGGATCCGACTGCCGGGAGTCCACCATGGCGCCATCCTCCCGCACGGCACCGACACCACGGTGACCCTCGACGGGCACAATGGGCGGGTGGCTGTGGAGGAGGGACACCGACGGCGCGATCTCGCGCTCGTGTCGGGCGTGGTCGCGCTGGTCGTCGCGCTGCTGCTCGCCTGGCTCGCGCTGCGCGACGGTGACGCGCCGGAGCCCCCGGTCGCCGTACCCTCTCCGGTCGCGACGCCGACCCCGACCCCCGAGCCCGCGCCGACGCCGACCGATCCCTGCGCCCGGCAGGCGCCCGCCGGCTTCGCGCCGACCTCGATCACGGTCGCCGGGGTCGCGAAGGGGGCCCGGGTCCTGGCGCTGCCCCGCGACGCGGCCGGCGTGCCCGGGGTGCCGCCGGTCTCGGACAAGCTGTCCTTCGCCTGGGACCGCGGCGGTGTCGAGCCGGGCTCCACGCAGGGCCACGTGCTGCTCAACACCCACACCTGGCCCGACGGCACCGCGATGGGCAACAAGCTGCTCACCGGGCTCGACATCGGTGGCCGGATCGTGCTGGCGACCGGGAAGGGCGCCGGACGCCAGGTGGCCTGCTACACGGTGTCCGAGCGCAGCGAGGTCCTGGCCAGCGACGGCTTCCCCGGCTGGGACGCGGTGGACGGCCCGCCCGAGGTCGTCATCGTGGTCTGCTCGGGGCGCCGGCTCGGACCCGGCGACTGGACGCACCGCACGCTGTGGTTCGCCAGTCGGGCCGGGGCGGCTACCTGACCGGCTCCGGTACGACGGCGGGCCGGCCGTTGACCGTCGCCGGGAGGTGTCGCTCCAGCACGGTCGCGACCACCGCGATCGCGCCGCAGCCGACGACCATCAGCGCGATCAGCGCGGACGCGCAGCCCTGCTCCAGCAGGAACCCGGCGACGATCGGACCCGCGACGGTCCCGGCCTGGACGGCCGCCGCGTTGAGCGCGTTGTAGCGCCCGCGGAGGTGGTCGGCGGCCAGGTCGTTGTTGATGGCCGGCAGGGTCGGCTGCAGGAGGGTCTCGCCGATGCCGAAGACGAGGCCGAACCCGAGCAGGCCGGTGACCGCCAGCGCGCTGCCGGGCGCGAGGGCGCCCATGCCGACGAGCAGCCAGGCGCACGCCCACAGCACGGCCATGACCGTGAGCACCCGGGTCCGGCGGCGTCCGCGGATCCGCCCCATCACGGTGAACTGGAGAGCGACGATGACGAAGGTGTTGAGGGCGAAGGCGAACCCGATGGCGCCGGTCGACAGGCCGGCCTCGGTCCGGGCGAAGGCCGGCAGCCCCGCCTCGAACTGGCCGTAGCCGATGAAGGTCGCGACGAAGGTGAGCAGCGTCAGCCAGCGCACGGCCGGGCTGCGCAGGATGGCGCGGTAGCCGGGCACGGCACCGGACATCAGGTCGCGTGGCGGGTGCAGGACCCGGCCGTGCAGGTGCCGCAGCGGGCCGAGGAAGAGCGCGAGGGGGACCAGCCCGGCGAGCGCGTCGGCGACGTAGATCGCGGTGAACGTCTCCGGCCGGCCCACGTCGGCGAACAGTCCGCCGACGATGCCGCCGACCCCGAGGCCGAGGTTGGTGAGGGCGAAGTTGACGCCGAAGTACTGCTGGCGCACCTCTCCCTCGACGACCGTCGCGATCAGCGAGTTGAAGGCCGGCCACGAGGCGCCGAAGTTGATGCCGATCAGGACGAGCGCGACCGTGGCCGCCGCGGGCGTGGTCGCGAACGCCAGCAGCAGGGTGCCGGCCACCATCGCCGACTGCCCGGCGAGCAGCACCACCCGGGCGCCGTACCTGTCGACGAGGGCGCCGCTCGGTGCGGTCACCACGAAGGCCGCGGCGGCGATCACGGCCATCAGCAGGCCGGACATGCCGAGGCCGAACCCGCGCACCTCGTGGAGGTAGATCAGGGTGAAGGGCAGGACGAGACCGCGGCCCAGGGTGGAGACGGCGACGGTGGACAGCAGCCACCGGCCTTCGGCGGGAAGTGCGGTCCAGAACGACTTCATCGAGATCATGCGGGGACCGTGCGCTTCACGGTTGAAAACGTTACGACCGGCGCCGGTTGCCCCGGAAATCGTGCGGCGTCATCCGCCGCCAGGTGTGGCGGACGCCACCACCGGGCCGCCGTTGGCGGCCGTCGGCACATGGCGTTCGAGGATCAGGGCCATCACGGCGATCGCCACGCAGCCCGCGACCATGACCGCGATGTACGCCGGCGCGAGGTCGTGCTGCAGCAGGAAGCCGGCCACGACCGGTCCGGCCACCGCGCCGCCCTGGAAGGCCGCCGCCGTGATCGCGTTGTAGCGGCCGCGGGTGTGGTCCGTGGCGAGGTCGTTGGCCATCGCCGGCACCGTCGGCTGCAGGAGTGTCTCGCCCAGCGCGAAGACCGCCATGTAGGCGAGGACGCCGGCGATCGCGACGCCGCCGCCGGGCACGACGCCCGCGAGGCCGAGGAGCCCCCAGGCCAGGGCCCAGATCGCCGCCATCGCCACCATCACCCGGGTGCGGAGATGGCGCTTGATCCGGTTCAGCACCGAGAACTGCAGCACCACGATGACCACCGTGTTGACCGCGAAGGCCAGCCCGATCGTGCGGGTGGAGACCTCGGCGGCCTGGCGGGCGAACCCGGGGAAGCCGGCCTCGTGCTGGCCGTAGCCGATGAACGTGCCGACGAAGGTGAGCAGCGTCAGCCACCGCACCGCCGGCTGCTTGAGGATCGTCAGGTAGCCGACGGCGGCCGGCGTCGAGCCGTCCTCGGGCGCCGTCGCCCGGCCGTGGACGTGCCGCAGCGGCCCGAGCAGCAGCGCGAGCGGCACCAGGCCGCTCACCGCGTCGCCGACGAAGATCGCGGTGAACGTGCCGGGCCGGTCCACGTCGGCGAACAGCCCGCCGACGACGCCGCCGACCCCGATGCCGAGGTTGACCAGGGCGAAGTTGATGCCGAAGTACTGCTGGCGCAGGTCACCGGTGACGACCGCCGCGATCAGCGCGTTGAAGGCCGGCCACGACACCCCGAAGTTGAAGCCGACCAGCACCAGCGCGACAGCGGCGACCGCCGGGGTGGTCGCGAACGCCAGGATCAGGTTCCCCGCGATCATCGCGGCGATGCCGACCAGCAGCACCGCGCGGGCGCCGTACCTGTCGACGAGCGCGCCGCCGGGCCCGGTGACGAGGAAGCCGACCACCGCGATCAGCGCCATCAGGGTGCCGGACAGGCCGAGCTCGAAGCCACGGACCTCATGCAGGTAGATCAGCGTGAACGGCAGGGTCAGGCCACGGCCCAGGGTCTGGATCGCGACGGTCGACAGCAGCCAGCGGCCCTCCGTCGGCAGCGCCGCCCAGAAGGACCTCACCGTCCGGGGGACTTGGGCGGCAACCCGGCGACGTACGACGCGCCGCGGCGCACCCACGTGCCGAGCGCCTCGTCGGTGGCGAGGTCGGCGAGGTCGACGCGCAGCCAGCCGCTCATCGTGCGCCCGCGCATCTCCATCGGGTAGGCCGGTGTCGTGGCCACCAGCTCGGCACCCTCGGCGGGGTCGACCCGCACCATCAGGCCGCCCTGGCCGCTGGCGGCGACGGCCATGTGGCCGCCGACCATGAAGCCCAGCCCGCCGAACATCTTCTTCTCGGTCAGCTCCAGGCCTGCCGCGGCGGGCTCCTCCGCGAGGAGGTCACGGAGCCGCCCGGCCAGCTCATCGTCGTACGCCATGACAGGAGGCTAGAGCGCGCCACGGACAGCGCTCCAGCAGATTACGGCCGCGGCCAGGCGGGGTCGCGGCCGATGAACCCGATCAGCCGGTCCTGCCAGGGCGCGTCGTCGGCGACCGGCACCCTCGCGCCGTACTGCCCGCTCTGCCGCAGCATCTCGTCGAGCGGCTCCATGCCCTGGACCATCACTCGGCACCGCTCGGCGTCCAGGGTGTCGTCCTGGCCGGTGGCGCGGGCGAGGTCCCAGGTGTGCATGAAGACGTCGCCGGTGTAGAACTCCGCGATCGCGCGGGGGAGCGGCATCGCGGGGAGGCGGGGGTGGGCGAAGGTGATGCCGGCGCTGGCCGGGTCGTCGAGGACGGCCTGCACCGCCGCGGCGTGCTGCTCCCAGGCGGCGACCGGGTCGTCGTCGACCGGTGGTCCGGCCGGCAGGCGCAGGCCGGAGCCGTCGGCGAGGAACGCCGGGAACCACTCCACGAGGTGGCGCACGACGTCGCGGGCCTCCCACTCCGCGACGGGTGTCGGCGCGTCCCAGCCGTCGGCGGCCACCCCGCGGACCCGCTCGCCGAAGGTGCCCGCGATGCTCCGGTGCTCCTCGGCCGGACCGGCCGGGATCACGCCTCCGCGCCCGTCAACGAGGCGAGGAGGCGGTCGAGTGCGGCGTACCCCTCGTTGATGCCGACCTCCATGCCGCTGGCGAGCATGCCGGCGCGCGACTCGAAGTCGTAGACCACGGACAGTCCCTCGAGGCGGGTGCGGCCGCCGGGCAGCTCGACGAACACCATCGTCTCGAGGCTGACCGCGTCGGGCATCTCCTCGAACCCGAAGGTCTGCACGATCTTCTCGTTCTCGTTCACCCGGTGCACGGCGCCGTAGAAGTGGGCGATCTCGACGCCGTCGCGGACCGCGGTGTAGCGGTACTCGCCGCCGGTGCGGATGTCCCACACGTCGATCTCCATCCCGATCGAGTCGGGTCCCATCCACTGCCTCACCAGCTCGGGCTCGACGTGGGCGCGGTAGACGAGCTCACGCGGTGCGTCGAACTCCCGGACGATCCGGACGGTGGGGACGTCCGGGTCGGCCTCGATGAGGGCCTCGGGCGCGGTGTTGCCGGTGCTCGTGTTCATCCTGCTGCTCCTTCGGGTCGGTGCTGCCGCTCGGCGTCGTTCGGGCGGCGGGGGTCGTCGGTGTCGTCGATGTCCTTGCCCTGCATCCGGGCGAGGACCTGGTCCAGTCGTCGGTAGCGCTCCTCGGCCTGTCGTCGGTAGCGCTCGATCCACTTCGTCATCAGGTCGAACACCTCCGCGTCCAGATGGACCGGTCGTCGCTGCGCGTCGCGGCTGCGCTGGACCAGGCCCGCCTCCTCCAGCACCTTGAGGTGCTTGGAGACCGCCTGGAGCGAGACCGCGTACGGCGCCGCCAGCTCGCTCACCGTCGCGTCGCCCGCCGCCAGGCGGGCCACCATGTCGCGCCGGGTCGGATCGGCGAGGGCGCCGAAGACCCGCGACAGCCGGTCGTCTTGCTCAACCATGTGGTTGATTAAACGCCGGGAGCTGCTCCTTTGTCAACCATCTGGTTGAGTTCCGTGTGTAACGTCATACGTCCTGTGGGCTTGAGCCCACCGAACGCATGACGTTGCGCGCCGTGCCCGTTCAGCCCCGGGCCATCGGCGGTTGTACGACGGTCGCGGGGCCGCGTCGGTAGAGCAGCGCGCGGCGCCCACCGACCTCGGTCGCCTCGCCGCGCACGTCGGTCGGGACCACGAAGCCGTCGGTGCCGAGCACCTTGCGGCGGAAGTTGCCGAGATCGGGGGGCGCGCCCCAGACCGCGGCGTACACACGGCGCAGCTCGGGGAGGGTGAACGGCTCGGCGACGAACTCGGTGGCCAGCGTCGTGTACTCCAGCTTGGACCGGACCCGCTCTCGCGCGTCCAGGAGGATCTGGCGGTGATCGAAGGCGAGCGTCGGACCGTCCGCGTCCAGTCCCTCCAGCAGGTCGTCGACGACCCACCAGCGCGCATCCGCGGCGTCGGTGCCGGCCCGCGGCTCGGGCAGGTCGGGGGCGAGGGCGACGTGCGCGACCGACACGACCCGCTGGCGCGGGTCACGGTCGGGCGCGGAGTAGGTCCGCAGCTGCTCGAGATGACCCGGGAAGCGCTCGACGTCGCCCAGGCCGGTCTCCTCGCGCAGCTCGCGCCAGGCCGCCTGCTCGGCGTCCTCGTCGGGCTCGACGAAGCCGCCCGGCAGCGCCCATGAGCCGGCGAACGGCTCCTCGGCACGCTCCACGAGCAGGACGGCCAGCGCGCCGTCGCGGATGGTGAAGACGGCCAGGTCGACGGCCACCGCGAAGGGCGGGTGGCCGGTGCCGAGGCTCATCGGGCCACCTCGACGCCGGCCGCGGCCAGCTCCTCGAGCGCCCGTGCCGACGAGTCCGGGGCGACCCCCGCGTGCAGGCCGTCCAGCAGGCGCACCCGGAAGCCCGCGCCCACCGCGTCCAGCGCGGTCGCCCGCACGCAGTGGTCGGTGGCGATGCCGGCGACGTCGACCTCGGTGACGCCGGCCGCCCGCAGCACCTCCGCCAACCGATCGCCCGCCGCAGTGACCCCCTCGAAGGCGGAGTACGCCGGCTCGCCCATGCCCTTCACGACGTGGTGGGTGACCGCGTCAGTCGTCAGCTCGGGCGCGTAGTCGGCGCCGGTCTCGCCTTGCACGCAGTGGACCGGCCAGGTCGTGACGAAGTCGGGCTCCTCGCCGAGCGCGTGGAAGTGGCCGCCGTTCGTCTCGCCCGTCTCGTGGCCCCCTCGGTGCCAGTCGCGGGACGCGGCGACCACGACGTAGTCGCCGGCGTGGGCGGCGAGGTGCGCGCTGATCCGGCCGGCGACCTCCCGGCCGCCGGTGACGCCGAGCGAGCCACCCTCGACGAAGTCGTTCTGGACGTCGACGACGATCAGGGCCCGCCGGTCGTGGGTGTCCTTCATCGTGCTCTCCTCTCGTAGTGACGCGGTGAGGTACGCCGGTCCGGCGGCGACCGTGCGCGCCTCGGCCGGCAGGGTGGCGAGGGTCGCGGCCGCGAAGTCGCGGATCTCGCCGAGGTCCGGGCGGTGCACGACCTCGCCGGCGCGGACCAGTGCGACCTGGGCCGGACGGGCGCCGGGACCCGGCGGGGGAGCGTCGTGCGCGGTGAACCACTCCGCGACGAGGATCCCCTGGTCGTCGTACTGCCGGAAGGGCTGTTTGCGACCGCCGACCGAGGCCTTGTCCGGGGACTTCTTCGCCACCGGGCGCAGTGGCTCGCCCGGCGCGTCGGCGATGGCGACCAGCTTGTAGACCATGCTCGCGGTCGGGTGGCCGGAGCCGGTGGCGACGCGGGTGCCGACGCCGTAGCCGTCGATGGGCGCGTCGGCGAGCGCCGTGATGACGAACTCGTCGAGGTCGCTGGTCACCACGATCCGGGTGCCGGTCGCGCCGAGGCGGTCGAGCAGCTGACGCGCCTTGTGGGACTCCTCGGCGAGGTCGCCGGAGTCGATCCGCACCGCGCCGAGCCCCGGGCCCGCCACCTCGACGGCCGTGCGGATGCCCTCGGCGATGTCGTAGGTGTCGACCAGCAGGGTCGTGCCGACGCCGAGTGCCTCGACCTGGCTGCGGAACGCGTCGGCCTCGGTGTGGTGGGCCAGCGTGAACGCGTGCGCGGCGGTGCCGGCGGTCGGGACGCCGTACCGCCGCCCGGCGGCGAGGTTGCTCGTCGTCGCGAAGCCGGCGAGGTACGCCGCCCGCGCGGTCGCGACCGCCGCCTCCTCGTGCGTGCGCCGGCCGCCCATCTCGATGATCGGCCGGCCGGCTCCGTCCGGGGTCCGGGCGGCGTCGACCATCCGGGCCGCGGCGCTCGCGATCGCCGTGTCGTGGTTGAGGACGCTGAGGACCAGGGTCTCCAGCACCAGGCACTCGCCGAGCGACCCGGTGACGGTGAGGATGGGGCTGCCGGGGAAGTAGAGGTCGCCCTCCCGGTAGCCGTCGATGTCGCCGGAGAACCGGAAGTCCGCCAGCCACCGGGCCGTCGCGGCGCCGATCACGCCCTGCTCCTGCAGCCAGGCGAGCTCGGCCTCGTCGTACGAGAAGCGCTCGATCGCGTCGAGCAGCCGGCCGAGCCCCCCGAGCATGCCGTAGCGGCGGCCCTCGGGCAGCCGGCGGGCGAAGGCCTCGAAGGCCGCGGGCCGGCCGGCGCTGCCGTCGCCCACGAAGGAGTCGAGCATGGTGAGCTCGTAGCGGTCGGTGAGCAGTCCGGTGGTGGGCTGGACGGGGCGGTCCATCGCGGCTCCTCGATGTTGTAGTCATTATGACCATAACAGGATTCGTCTAGGGTCCCAGCATGGCGCGGCGGACGGAGGCGGACGAGGCCGCCGACGCCTACGAGCGGCACCTCGCCGACCACGACCGCGACCGGCGTCGCGCGCAGGGCGCCTTCTACACGCCGCCGGAGCTGGTCGCGTGGGTTCTCGACCGGGCCCTGCCGGCAGCGGGGAGCGTGCTCGACCCCGCCTGCGGGACGGGGCACTTCCTGGTCGCGGCCGCCCACCGGCTCGGTGTTCGTGCCGTTCACGGGTCCGACCTCGACCCGGACGCGGTGCGGATCGCCCGCGACCGCCTGCACGCCGTGGACCCGGCGGTGCCGCGCGCCGAGATCGAGCGCCGCGTGGTGGTGGCCGACGGGCTGACCGCGTGGGAGGGCCGGACCTTCGACGCGGTCCTCGGCAACCCGCCTTTCCTCGGCCAGCTCCGGCGGCATTCGGCGGGGCGCAGCGAGCAGCATCGCCGCGGTCTGGGGGCGTACACCGACACCAGCGCGGTGTTCCTGCACCGCGCGCTCGACCTCGCCGGACCCGGGGGGACGGTCGCCCTGGTGCAGCCGATCTCGGTCCTCGCCGCCCGCGACGCCGGGCCGGTCCGGGCGGCGGTCGCCGGTCGCGGCGCGGTCACGGACTTCTGGTGCAGCGAGCGCCCGGTCTTCGAGGGGACCCCGGTCCTCACCTGCGTCCCCGTGGTCCGGATCGGCGCGGGGCCCGCGACCGACCCCGACACGTGGGGTGCGCTCGCGGCACCGGCCTTCGGCATCCCGCCCGTCACCCTGCCGGCCGGCACCGGCACGCTCGGCGAGCGTGCCACCTGCACTGCCGACTTCCGCGACCAGTACTACGGCCTCGCGCCCTTCGTGGGCGACGGCCTCCCCGACGGCACCCCGCTGGTCACCACGGGTCTGATCGATCCCGCCGAGTCACGCTGGGGACGGGTGCCGACCCGCTTCGCCCGCCGGCGGTACGACGCCCCGTCGGTCGACCTCGCCGCGCTGCGTGCCGACGCGGGGGGATCGGCGCTGGCCCGGTGGGCCGACGCGCGCCTGGTGCCCAAGCTGCTGGTGGCCGGACAGGGCCGCGTCATCGAGGCCGTGGCCGACGAGCACGGCGCGTGGCTGCCGTCGGTGCCCGTCGTGAGCGTCGTCCCGCACGACCCCGCCGACCTGTGGCACCTGCTCGCGATCACGCTCGCGCCACCGCTCGTCGCCCACGCCGCGAGCCGCTACCTCGGCAGCGGACTGACGCCCGGCTCGGTCAAGGTCAGCGCCCGCCAGCTCGCCGCCCTGCCGCTGCCCACCGACGAGGTGGCCTGGGCCGAGGGCGCCGAGCTGGCGCGTGCCGCCCAGCACGCCACCGACGAAGGGCGGCCCGACCTGCTCGCCGCCACCGGCCGGGCGATGAGCGTCGCCTACGGCGCCGACCCGGCGTCGTACGACTGGTGGTGGGGGCGAGCCCGGCGGCGTTCCTGGCGCGAGGCCGACAAGTAGGCGCCTTCCCGCGGGAAGCGAAGCTGCCTTGCGGGCCAGCTGTCGAGGCGGTGGTCGGAATGCTGCCCACCGTCGGACGATGGGAGGCGCTCGCTGCCTGCTCGGCTGATGTGTCGGGCCTCGACGGCACTCTGCAGGCATGCCAACGCCGCTCGAGCCACCTCGCGGTGCCCATGTCTTCGTCGACGAGACGAAGGCGACGACTACATCCTGGTGGCTACCTGGGTTGCGGCGCCGGATCTGATCCAGGTGCGAGGGGTGATGCGATCACTGGTGCCGTCGGGTCGGGTTCGAGTGCACTTCAAGAAGCTGACCGACAGCCAACGCGGTCGCGTCGTCCGCGAACTCCTGAAGCTCCCGCTGTCGTGCACGGTCGTGCGGGTTCGTGGTCTTCCTGATCCCAGCGCTCGAGGGGTGGCGCTTCGGACGGTCTTCGCCCAGGCCGAAGCACAGCGTGCTGAAGTCGTCGTGATCGAGACCGACGAACCGTCCCGGGAGGCAGACCTTGCGATTGCCCGCGGTGCGTTCGGCAGTGTTCGACATCTACGGCACTTCGAGGAGCCGATTCTCTGGGTGAGCGATGCCATCGCATGGTGCTTGCAGCGCGGTGGACGATGGCCGACGAGCGTGGCGCCGCTGATCCGGGCAGACCACTTCGTGGAAGGACGCAAGCCCGGAATGCGTCCTTAGGGACGACTCCCGGGCCTGCACCTCAATGAAAGCACGGTCGAACGACAGAACCAACTCATCGAGGCGGGCCGCCTGGTCCTCTGTCCCCTTCTGTGCCGCCCCGATGAATCCGGCGCCCGCGCCCGGTCTGTCCCGGCATGAGCGAGTTCCTGGCAGACGGGGTCGAGCTGTTCGCGGGGGTGTGCGTGCGCGACTACGCGCAGGCGCGACCGTGGTACGAGGCGCTGCTCGGCGGACCACCCTCCTTCCTCGCCCACGAGACCGAGGCGGTCTGGGAGCTGGCCCCGCACCGCTGGCTGGTGGTCGAGCAGCGCCCGGAGCGGGCGGGCTACGCCGCACAGACGGTCTTCGTCGACGACCTCGAGGACCGGGTGGCCGGCATCGCCGCCCGCGGGATCGAGCCGGCGGAGCAGGAGACCTACGGCGACGGCGTCCGGAAGGTGATCTACCGGGATGCGGACGGCAACGAGGTCGGCTTCGGGGGCAACCCCGTCACCGACCTCGCTGCTGGGTGAGTCGCAGGCAGCCGCTACTTCGCCGAGGTGCAGAACACCTCGGGCTGGGCGACGACCGGGATCACGCTGGGGGCCGTCGGCAGGCCGCCGGGGTTCTCCACCGTGAAGGTCATGCCGACCCGGAACGGCGTGCCGAGCGGCAGGGTCACGTACTCCGACTGGGTGATGCCGAAGGGCTTCGAGTAGACCGCGACGTCGTCGCTGGCGACGGAGATCGTCGCTCGGCCGGCGAGGTCGGATGCGTCGCTGATGCCGAACCGGGCCCGCAGGGAGACGCAGTCGCGGTTGAGGTTGTAGTCCACGAGCGCAGGGGAGGAGGCGGGCTGGGACCATCCGCGGTAGGCCGGGCCGTAGGCGACTCCGTTGACGCTCACCGTCTTCTCGACGAACCATCCGGCCATGACGCGGGGCTGCATCTTGGTCAGGTCACGCCACTCGTAGACGCCGACCGTCACCTTGGCGGACTTCTGCTTCGGGCCCGCGGCACTGATCACGCGGTACTTGCGCATCACCGCCGTGGTGGTCTTGTCCTTGAGCTTGTAGCTGCCGTCGGCCTTGACCTTCGTGGTGGCCTGGGCCTTCCACTTCGTGCCGACGCGCTTCTGCTGGAGGGTCACCCGGGTGATCTTCTTGTTGGCGACGGTGCCGGTCACGACGGCCTTCTTGCCGCGCTCGACCTGGGTGCTCTTGGCGGCGATGCTGATGGCCGGCTCGGCGGCTGCCGAGCGGGCCACGGGCTCCGACGCGGAGGCGAGGGCGGGGCTCGCCAGGGTCAGCGAGGCGGCCAGCAGCAGGGCGGAGGGCCCCGAGGTCAGAAGTCGCATGGGTGCTCCAGGTGTCTCGTCGGACTGGTTCGGGGGAGTCCGCGGTGCAGCGATCGATGCCCGGGAACGGTGCGGATGAAACCCGTGATAACTCCTGATGACTTCTGAGGTCGTCCGCGAGCGGGCGTCAGCGCCCCCGGAGTCGCCGGCCGAGGGCGTCGGCGGTGGCCACGACCGCACCGGCCAGCCGCTCGCGCTGGCGTTGTTCGAGCTCGTCGGTCGGGAAGGTGAGTGCCACTCCCGCGACCGCCAGCTCGTTGTGGTCCAGCACGGCCGCCGCGACGCTCGCCATGCCGGCCGTGACCTCGCTGTCCTCGATCGCGTAGCCCCGCTGCCGGGTCTCGGAGAGGACCGACCGCAGGGCGGTGGGGGAGCCGGGACCGACGCCCGTGCGGTCCACGAACGCGGTGCGGTCCGGATAGAGCGCGCGGACCTGGCTGGCCGGGAGGTGGGCCAGGATCGCCCGTCCGCTGGCGGTGAGGTGGGAAGGCAGCCGGACTCCGACGTCGGTGACCAGCGGTGGCCGCCCGGGCGCCCGCTCCTCGACGACGTAGAGCACGTCGCGTCCGTGGGGGACGGCGAGGTGCGCGCTGTGACCGGTCCGGTCGACCAGGGTCGCGAGGGGCCGCCGGGCCAGGCGCTGCAGCGGCGCCTGGCGGGCGTACCCCGACCCGACCTCGAAGGCCGCCACCCCCAGTCCGTAGCGGCGCTCGTCGGCCAGGTGCACCACGAAGCCCTCGTCGGCCATGGCCTGCAGCAGGTGATAGGTCGTCGACCGCGGGATCTCCAGCTCTCGGGCGATCCGCTCGACGGCGACCGGCTCCGGCTGTCCGGCCAGGAAGCGCAGCACGCGCAGCGCCCGGGTGGCCGCGGGGACCTGGGCCATCCTCGGCCTCCTTCTGCCTGACATCTCGGATCTGAGACTCATGATGCCGGTCGGCCCTGGCGCGCGCCAACCCGACGGGGTGGAATCGGAGCATGGACAGAGTGACGGTCGGGACGGGCGCGGTGTCGTTCGACGAGGTGGTGGCGGTCGCCCGCGGCGGCGCTGGCGTGGTGCTCAGTGACGAGGCCCTGGCGGCCATCGACAAGGCGCGCGCGGTCATCGAGGATCTCGCCGCGTCGCCGACGCCGCACTACGGCGTCTCGACCGGGTTCGGCGCGCTCGCCACCCGGCACATCGCCCCCGAGCTGCGTGCCCAGCTGCAGCGCTCCCTGGTCCGCTCGCACGCCGCCGGCAGCGGGCCCGAGGTCGAGCGCGAGGTCGTCCGCGGCCTCATGCTGCTGCGGCTCTCGACCCTCGCGACCGGCCACACCGGCGTACGACGGGAGACCGCCGAGCTGCTCGCCGCGCTGTTGACCCACGGCATCACGCCGGTCGTGCACGAGTACGGATCGCTCGGCTGCTCCGGCGACCTCGCCCCGCTGGCCCACTGTGCGCTCGCGCTCATGGGGGAGGGCCCGGTCCGCACCGCCGACGGTGAGCTGACCGACGCCGCCACCGCGCTCGCCGCCGCCGGCCTCACCCCGGTCGAGCTGCAGGAGAAGGAGGGCCTGGCGCTCATCAACGGCACCGACGGCATGCTCGGCATGCTGGTGCTGGCGATCCACGACCTCACCGAGCTGCTCAAGGTCGCCGACATCTCGGCCGCCATGTCCGTCGAGGGCCAGCTCGGCACCGACCGGGTGTTCGCGCCCGAGCTGCAGGCCATCCGCCCGCACCCGGGCCAGGCGGCCTCCGCGGCCAACCTCACCACGCTGCTGCGCGACTCCGGCGTCGTCGCCTCCCACCGCGGCCCCGACTGCAACCGGGTCCAGGACGCCTACTCGCTGCGCTGCTCGCCCCAGGTGCACGGCGGGGCGCGGGACACGGTCGCGCACGCGGCGTCCGTCGCCTCGCGCGAGCTGGCCTCGGCCGTCGACAACCCCGTCGTCCTCGCCGACGAGGGCCGGGTCGAGTCCAACGGCAACTTCCACGGCGCGCCGGTCGCCTACGTGCTCGACTTCCTCGCGATCGTCACCGCCGACCTCGCCTCGATCGCGGAGCGGCGTACCGACCGCTTCCTCGACAAGGCCCGCAACCACGGCCTGCCGCCCTTCCTGGCCGACGACCCGGGCGTCGACTCGGGCCTGATGATCGCGCAGTACACCCAGGCCGCGATCGTCTCCGAGCTCAAGCGCCTCGCCAACCCGGCGTCGGTCGACTCGATCCCGAGCAGCGCGATGCAGGAGGACCACGTCTCGATGGGCTGGTCGGCCGCGCGCAAGCTGCGCAGAGCCGTCGACGGCCTCACCCGCGTCCTCGCCATCGAGCTGATGACCGCCTCGCGTGCACTCAACCTGCGCGCCCCGCTGACGCCGAGCCCGGCCACCGGTGCCGTCGTGAACCTGCTCCGTGACGCCGGTGTGGGCGGTCCCGGCACCGACCGCTTCCTCGCCCCCGAGATCGACACCGCCTACCAGCTCGTCGCCGACCGCTCCGTCACCGCGGCCGTCACGAACGTGATCGGAGAACTCGCATGACCACCGAGCCCAACCCCCGCCTGCCCATCCACGCGGCGACCGGCACCGAGCTGACCGCGAAGTCGTGGCAGACCGAGGCCCCACTGCGGATGCTGATGAACAACCTCGACCCCGAGAACGCCGAGCGTCCCGAGGACCTCGTCGTCTACGGCGGCACCGGCAAGGCCGCCCGCAGCTGGGAGGCGTACGACGCCCTGGTGCGCACCCTGCGCGACCTCGAGGACGACGAGACGATGCTCGTCCAGAGCGGCAAGCCGGTCGGCGTCTTCAAGACCAACACGTGGGCGCCGCGCGTGCTCATCGCCAACTCCAACCTGGTCGGCGACTGGGCCAACTGGGAGGAGTTCCGCCGCCTCGAGGAGCTCGGCCTCACGATGTACGGCCAGATGACGGCCGGCTCGTGGATCTACATCGGCACCCAGGGCATCCTCCAGGGCACCTTCGAGACCTTCGCCGCCGTCGCCGACAAGCGCTTCGGCGGCACCCTCGCCGGCACGATCACGCTGACCGCCGGCCTCGGCGGCATGGGCGGCGCGCAGCCCCTCGCCGTCACGATGAACGACGGCGTCGCGATCTGCGTCGACGTCGACCAGAGCCGGATCACCCGCCGTATCGAGCACCGCTACCTCGACGTCCAGGCCGACGACCTCGACCACGCGCTCGAGCTGGCGACCCAGGCCCGCGACGAGAAGCGCGCCCTGTCGATCGGCCTGCTCGGCAACGCCGCCGAGATCTTCCCGAAGCTGCTGGAGATGAAGGCGCCGATCGACGTCGTCACCGACCAGACGTCGGCGCACGACCCGCTGTCCTACCTCCCCGTGGGCGTGGCCTTCGAGGACTGGCACCAGGCCGCCGAGCGCGACCCGGAGGGGTTCACCAAGGACGCCCAGGCATCGATGGCCGCCCACGTGCGGGCGATGGTGGAGTTCCAGGACGCCGGTGCCGAGGTCTTCGACTACGGCAACTCGATCCGCGACGAGGCGCGCAAGGGCGGCTACGACCGGGCTTTCGAGTTCCCGGGCTTCGTGCCGGCCTACATCCGTCCGCTGTTCTGCGAGGGCAAGGGCCCCTTCCGCTGGGCCGCGCTGTCCGGCGACCCGGCCGACATCGCCGCCACCGATCGCGCCATCCTGGAGCTGTTCCCCGACAACGAGCGGCTGCACAAGTGGATCGGCATGGCGCAGGAGCGGGTCCACTACCAGGGCCTGCCGGCGCGCATCTGCTGGCTCGGGTACGGCGAGCGGCACCTGGCCGGCCTCAAGTTCAACGAGATGGTCAGGAGCGGTGAGCTCAAGGCGCCCATTGTGATCGGCCGCGACCACCTCGACTGCGGCTCGGTCGCCTCGCCGTACCGCGAGACGGAGTCGATGCTCGACGGCTCCGACGCGATCGCCGACTGGCCGCTGCTCAACGCCCTCACCGCGACGGCCTCGGGCGCGACCTGGGTGTCGCTGCACCACGGCGGCGGCGTCGGCATGGGCCGCTCGATCCACTCCGGTCAGGTCTGCGTCGCCGACGGGACCGAGCTCGCGGCTGAGAAGATCGAGCGCGTGCTGACCAACGACCCGGGCATGGGCGTCATCCGCCACGTCGACGCGGGCTACGAGCGCGCCGCCGAGATCGCCGCCGAGCGCGGCGTCCGGATCCCGATGCAGGAGAGCTGATCCCGTGACCCAGGTGGCCGACTTCGAGCAGATGTGGCGCGACCTCGCGCCCGTCGGACGCTCGGCGTCCTCCGGCGGGTACTTCCGCCAGCCCTGGCATGCCGCCGAGCTCGAGCTCCGGGCGTGGTTCCGCGAGGCCGCCGCCGCGCGCGGGCTGGAGGTCGACGAGGACCCGTTCGGCAACCTGGTCGCGTGGTGGGGGCCGGACACCGGCGCCGAGAAGGTGCTGACCGGCTCCCACCTCGACTCCGTCCTCGACGGCGGCGCGTACGACGGCCCGCTCGGCGTCGTCTCGTCGTTCGCGGCGCTCGACCTGCTGCGCGAGCGCGGGGTGGTGCCTACCCGGCGGCTCGGCCTCGCCGCGTTCGTCGAGGAGGAGGGCTCGCGCTTCGGCCGCGCCTGCCTGGGCTCCCGGCTCGCCGTGGGCGCGACCACCTGGGAGGCGGCCCGCGAGCTCACCGACCGTGACGGCGTCCGGCTCGGCGACGTGATCGAGGGCCCGACTGACGACGCAGGGTCGACGCTGCTCGAGGGCGTCGTCACCTACGTCGAGCTCCACGTCGAGCAGGGCCGCGGGCTGATCGACCTCGACGCCCCGGTCGGCGTGCACGACGCGATCTGGCCGCACGGCCGCTACCGGTACGACATCGCCGGCCGGGCCGACCATGCGGGCACCACCCGCATGGAGGACCGCGCCGACCCGATGCTCACCTACGCGATGACGGCCCTCGCGGCCAACAAGCAGGCCCGGCTGTCCGGCCAGCGTGCCACCTTCGGCCGGATCGACGTCCGGCCCAACGGCACCAATGCCGTGCCCTCGCACGTGACGGCCTGGCTCGACGCGCGGGCGGAGTCCGACGCCGCGCTCGCCGCGCTCGTCGCCGCCATCGAGAAGCAGGCCGGCGACCGGGCGGAGCGCGACGGGACCCGGGTCGCGGTCACGGCCGAGTCGGTCAGTGGCGAGGTCGCGTTCGACGCCGCGCTGCGCGACTCCCTCGTCCAGCGGCTGGGCGGCGTGCCGGTGCTGCCGACGCAGGCCGGGCACGACGCCGGCATCCTGCAGGACGCCGGCATCCCGACCGCCATGCTCTTCGTGCGCAACCCGTCGGGCGTCTCGCACTCGCCGTACGAGTCGGCCGAGACGGCCGACTGCCTCGCGGGGGTCGAGGCGCTGGCCACCACGCTGACGGGTCTGGTCGAGGCGTGAGCGCCTACCTGCTCGAGCACGCCTGGGTCGACGGCCGGGTCCAGCACGACGTGCTGGTGGAGCTCGAGGGCTCACGCATCACTTCCGTCACACCGGACGGGGATCTCATGCGCTTGTCGGGGGTTGCAACCCCCGACAAGCGCATGAATCCCCGGTCGGCCGGGGATTCATGCACCCGCCTGCGCGGCCTGACCCTGCCGGGCCTGGCCAACACCCACAGCCACGCCTTCCACCGTGCGCTGCGCGGGCGCACCCAGACCGACCGGGGCACGTTCTGGACCTGGCGCGAGCAGATGTACGCCGTGGCCGGCCGGCTCGATCCCGAGACCTACTACGCGCTGGCGAAGGCGACCTACGCCGAGATGGTCGCGGCCGGATACACCTCGGTGGGGGAGTTCCACTACCTGCACCACCAGCCCGACGGGACGCCGTACGACGACCCGAACGCGATGGGCCACGCCCTCCTCGCCGCGGCCCGCGACGCCGGCATCCGGATCACGCTGCTCGACACGCTGTACCTGTCGAGCGGCTTCGGCGCGGCGTCCGAGGGCGTGCAGCGGCGCTTCGACGACGGCTCGGCGGAGACCTGGCAGGAGCGGGTCTCCGCCCTGTCGCCGCTGACCGGCGCGGATGCGCTGATCGGCGTCGCGGCCCACTCGGTGCGGGCGGTGCCGGCCGACGCGCTCAAGGCGTTCGCCCGCTACGTCGCCGACGGCGCAGCGGTCCACGTGCACCTCTCCGAGCAGGTCAAGGAGAACGCCGACTGCGTCGCCGCGCACGGCGTGACCCCGACCCGGCTGCTCGCCGACCACGGCTTCCTCGGCCCGATGACGAGCGCCGTGCACGCCACCCACCTGACCGACGAGGACGTCCGGCTGCTGGGCGAGGCGCGGGCGTTCGCGTCGTTCTGCCCCACCACCGAGCGCGACCTCGGCGACGGCATCGGCCGGGCCCGCGCGCTGCAGGAGGCCGGCTCGGTGCTCACCCTCGGCTCCGACAGCCACGCGATCATCGACGCCTTCGAGGAGATGCGCGCGGTCGAGATGGACGAGCGCCTCGCCTCCCAGGCACGCGGCCACTGGAGCGCCGCCGAGCTGCTCGCCGCCGCGACTGCCGACGGGCACCGCAGCCTCGGCTTCGCCGACGCCGGCGCGATCGCGGTCGGCCAGCGAGCCGACCTCGTCACGATCGACCTCGCGTCCCCCCGCACAGCCGGCACGGGCGGAGACGAGCACACCGCCGTCTTTGCGGCCGGCGCGGCCGACGTCACCCACGTCATGGTCGACGGCAAGGTCGTCTTCGAGGGCGACCACGCCGTCGTCGGGCGCTCCCTCGACGACGTGATCGGAAGGATCTGGACGTCATGAGCCTGCTCATCACCAACATCGGCGAGCTCGTCACCAACGACCCGGCGGCCGCTCCCGGCGACCTGCTCGGCGTGCGCACCGACGCGGCCGTCGTCCTCACTGACGGTGTCGTCTCGTGGGTCGGCGCGGCCGCCGACGCCCCCGCCGCCGACGAGGTGTTCGACGCTCGCGGCCGCGCGGTCCTGCCCGGCTTCGTCGACAGCCACAGCCACCTGGTGTTCGCCGGCGACCGGGCGCTGGAGTTCCAGGCCCGGATGGCGGGGGAGTCCTACGCCGCCGGCGGCATCCGCACCACCGTCGCCGCCACCCGCGCCGCCTCCGACGACCAGCTCGCCGCGGGCGTCGCTCGGCACGTCGCCGAGATGCGCCGCCAGGGCACGACCACGCTGGAGATCAAGTCCGGCTACGGCCTCTCCGTCGACGACGAGGCCCGCTCGCTGCGGGTCGCGCGCGAGTTCACCGACGAGACGACCTTCCTCGGCGCCCACGTCGTCGCCCCCGAGTACGCCGACGACCCGGCCGGATACGTCGACCTGGTCACCGGCCCGATGCTCGCCGCCGCGGCCCCGCACGCGCGCTGGATCGACGTGTTCTGCGAACGCGGGGCGTTCGACGAGGACCAGGCCCGCACCATCCTCGCGGCCGGTACCGCCGCCGGCCTGAAGGGCCGCCTCCACGCCAACCAGCTCGGGGAGGGCCCCGGCGTACGCCTCGCCGCCGAGCTCGGCCTCACCGCCGTCGACCACTGCACCTATCTCAGCGACGACGACGTGCACGCCCTGCGTGACGCCGGCACCGTCGCGACCCTGCTGCCCGGCGTCGAGTTCAGCACCCGCCACCCCTACCCGTCGGGGCGCCGGCTGATCGACGCCGGCGTCACCGTCGCGGTCGCCAGCGACTGCAACCCGGGCTCCTGCTACACGAGCTCGCTGCCGTTCTGCATCGCGCTCGCCGTGCGCGAGATGGGGATGACCCCCGCTGAGGCCGTGTGGGCCGCCAGCGCGGGCGGCGCCGCCGCGCTGGGACGCACCGACGTCGGTCGCGTCGTACCGGGTGCCCGGGCCGACCTGACCCTGCTCGACGCGCCCACGCACGTCCACCTGGCCTACCGGCCGGGCGTCCCTCTCGTCGCGCGGACCTGGACCGCCTGAGCGCAAGAACGGTCGGGCGCCTGGCGCCCCGCGGGGCCTAGCGTCGGCCGTATGTCCGCACTTTCGTCACGTCTGGCCGCCGTCGTCGACGCGCTGCCGCTCCGCGAGGAGATGCGGGTGCTCGAGATCGGCGGTGCGCCGGGAGCGGCGGCGCGGGAGGTCGTCCGTCGGCTCGGTCCCCGCGGCCATGTGCTGGTGGTCGACCGGTCCGCGGCGGGGATCGCACTGACGCGCCGGAACGCCGCGGACGAGATCCGTGAGGGACGGCTCGGTGTCCGGCAGGTCGCGGTGGAGGAGCTCGTGCTGCTGCCCGGCGAGGCGCCCTACGACCTGGCCTTCGCCGTGCGCGTCGGCGCCCTCGACGGGCGCCACCCCGCGGCCGGCGCGCGGGCAGTGCCCCGGATCGCGGCCGCCCTCGTGCCCGGCGGCCGCCTCCTCGTCGACGGCGGCGACCCGCTGAGGGAGGTCGACCTCGGACCACGCCCCTAGTCTGAGCCCGTGCAGCACCTCCGCATCACCTCGCCGCGGGACCTGACCCCGGCTGTGCTCGACGTGCTCCGCGCCGACCCGGCCGTCACCAGTCTGACCTGCGTCCGCGGGGCGGCCCTGATCCCGGAGGGCGACCTCGTCGAGGCGGACGTGCCCCGCGAGGCGGTGAACGAGGTCGTCGACGCGCTGCGGGAGATGGGCGTCCCGCGGGAGGGCTCGATCCACGTCGCGCCCGTGACCACGTGGCTGTCGCAGGCGGGGCTGGATGCGGAGCGCCGTACCCCGGGCTCGTCCGCCGACTCGGTCGTCTGGGCCGACGTGACCCAGCGCGCCTACGAGGAGTCGGAGCTCAACTGGACCTTCCTCACCTTCATGAGCCTGGCGACCCTGATCGCGAGTATCGCGATCGTCCTCGACTCCCAGATCCTGGTGATCGGGGCGATGGTGCTCGGGCCCGAGTTCGTGCCGATCGCGGCCCTAGGCCTGGCACTGGTCCGGCGCCGCCCGTCGCTGCTGCGCTTCGCGGCGCGCTCGCTCGTGGTCGGTTTTGGGGTCGCCATCGCGGCGACCACGCTGGCGGCACTCGTCGCGCGGTGGCTGGGCTGGGTCACCCACGACATGGTGACCGCGCCCCGGCCGGCCACCGGGTTCATCTACACGCCCGACAAGTGGTCCTTCATCGTCGCGGTCGTCGCGGCGGCCGCTGGCGCCCTCTCCCTCACCTCGGCGAAGGTCGGCGGACTGTCCGGCGTCTTCATCTCGGTCACCACCATCCCCGCCGCGGGCAATGTCGCGCTGGGCCTGGCGTTCGGTCTCCCCGACGAGATCCGGGGCAGCATCCTGCAACTGTTGCTCAACGTCTGTGGGATGGCCGTCGCCGGCTGGCTGACCCTCACCTTCCAGCAGGCGGTGTGGAGCAGGATGTCGGAGCGCCGGATGCGGCTGGTCGCGCGGCTGCGGCGCCGGGGCTGACGGGTGGCAGGTCCTCGACGGCGATTGACCGGATCCCCGCTCGCGGCGCCCGGGCCGCGGCCACGAGGATGACCCCGTGACCGAGGAGAGCGCCGTCATCGTCCCCGACACCAAGGACTGGACCTGGGTGCTCGATCGCGCCTGTCCGGACTGCGGGTTCGACGCCAGCACGATCGACCGGACCACCCTCGGCGCGGAGCTCCGCGCAGACGCGGACTTCTGGGCGGCCGCGCTGGCCGATCCGCGCGCCGGCACCCGCCCGTCGCCCACGGTCTGGTCGCCCACCGAGTACGGCTGCCACGTGCGCGACGTGAACCGGGTCTTCGCCGGCCGGGTCGCGCGGATGCTCGCCGAGGACGACCCGCAGTTCGCGAACTGGGACCAGGACGAGACCGCCGTGACCGAGCGGTACGACGAGCAGCGAGCCGCGGACGTCGTACCGGATCTGGTGGCGGCGGCCGCGGCCGTCGCGGACGCCTACGACCGCGTCCCGGACGATGCCTGGGAGCGCCCCGGGCGGCGCGGCGACGGCAGCGTCTTCACCGTCGACACCCTCGGGCGCTACCACTTGCACGACCTCGTGCACCACCGGTGGGACGTCCGGTGGATCATGGGGGAGTGAGACACACCGAGTTCTGGGCACGCATGGACCGCCACCTCGGTGAGGCCTATGCCCGGGTGTGGGCCGACACCTTCGTGATCGGCACGCTCGGCCACCGCACCGCGATCGAGGCGCTGGACGCCGGCGTGCCGCCCAAGGAGGTCTGGCGCGCGGTGTGGGAGGTCCAGGAGCTGCCGGCGAGCGAACGGTGACCGGCCTGATCGAGCCCGACCTCGTCGTCGAGGCGGTGCAGCGGCGTACCGTCCGGGTGCTCGTGCTCACCCAGGCGGTCGGCGCGGTCGGCATCACGATCGGCATCGCCACCGCCTCGCTGCTCGCCCGCGACCTGTCCGGCTCCGAGGCCCAGTCCGGGCTGGCCCAGACCGCCCAGGTGCTGGGGGCCGCGGTGATCTCCTTCCTCCTCGCCCCGCTCATGGCACGGCGGGGGCGTCGTACCGGACTGATGACCGGGTACGTCGTCGGCTCGGCCGGCGGCCTGACCGCGGTGCTCGCCGGCGTGGTCGGCTCGATGCCGCTGCTGCTCGTCGGCGCGATGATGCTCGGCGCGGCGACCTCGGCCAACAACGCCGCCCGGTACGCCGCGACCGATCTCGCCACCGACGCGAACCGTGCCCGCTCGCTCTCCCTGGTCGTCTGGGCGACGACGATCGGCGCCGTCGCGGGACCGAACCTGACCGGACCGGCGGGCGCGGTCGCCGACACCGTCGGGATCCCCGAGCTGACCGGTCCCTTCGCGATCGGCGCGGTGGGCATGCTGGCCGCGGCGGTGATCGTCGCGGTGCTGCTGCGCCCCGACCCGCTGCTGACCGCCCAGCGCGCGGCGGGCGGCGGCGCCGCGCGGGCGGCCGGCCGCACCGGCTCCTCGTGGAGCCGCACGGCGGCGACCGTCCGGGACCGGCCGGTCCTCGGCTACGCCATCGCCGGCCTGGCGCTCACGCACGCCACCATGATCGGCGTGATGACGATGACGCCGCTGCACATGGAGCACGGCGGCTCCGGGCTGGAGGTCATCGGCATCGTGATCAGCGTGCACGTCCTCGGTATGTTCGCGTTCTCGCCGCTCGTCGGGATGCTCGCCGACCGGCTCGGCCGCCCGCCCGTCCTGGCCGCGGGCGGCGCCGTGCTGCTCCTTGCCCTCCTCCTGTGCGCCTCGGCGCCGAGCGGGATGTCGTGGCAGGTCACCGCCGGTCTGTTCCTGCTGGGCCTCGGCTGGTCGCTGGCGATGGTCTCGGCGTCGACGCTGGTCGCCGAGCACGCCCCGCTGGACGTGCGGACCGACGTGCAGGGCGTCTCCGACCTGGTGATGGGCCTGACCGCCGCCGCGACCGGCGCGATCGCCGGCGTGGTGGTGGGCGCGGCGGGCTATCCCGCCCTCGCCCTGGCGAGCCTGGTGCTCGTCGCCGGTGTGCTCGGTTGCGCGGCCCGTGCCGTCGCGGAGTCGCGGGTCGCGGCGACACGCCGGACCGCCTGACGCGACCTCGAACACCTGTTCGGCTAGGTTGGTCGTACGGCAGCAGGCGTCCCGACCGGGGTCCTCGGCTGTCCACAGGTACGACGTCCGGACGGGTTGTCCACCACCACGACACAGCTGATCAGGTTGTGTCGGGGCCTCGCCCTAGCGTCGCCGATGTACCTGGCCCACCAGACGACACGAAGGATTGAGGACCATGGCTGGAGACGACCGGCAGAAGGCGATCGAGACCGCCCTGCTCAACATCGAGAAGCAGTACGGCAAGGGCTCGATCATGCGCCTGGGCGACGACACGCGCGCCCCCTTGGACGTGATCCCGACCGGTGCGATCGCGCTCGATGTGGCGCTCGGCATCGGTGGCCTCCCGCGTGGCCGCGTGGTGGAGATCTACGGCCCGGAGTCGAGTGGAAAGACGACCGTCGCCCTCCACGCGGTCGCCAGTGCGCAGGCCGCGGGCGGCATCGTCGCCTTCATCGACGCCGAGCACGCGCTCGACCCCGAGTACGCCAAGGCCCTCGGCGTCGACACCGACGCGCTCCTGGTCTCCCAGCCCGACTCCGGCGAGCAGGCGCTCGAGATCGCCGACATGCTGATCCGCTCCGGCGCACTCGACCTGATCGTCATCGACTCGGTCGCCGCGCTCGTGCCCCGCGCCGAGATCGAGGGCGAGATGGGTGACAGCCACGTCGGACTGCAGGCCCGCCTGATGAGCCAGGCGCTGCGCAAGATGACCGGTGCCCTCAACCAGTCCAAGACGACAGCCATCTTCATCAACCAGCTGCGCGAGAAGATCGGCGTCATGTTCGGCTCGCCCGAGACCACCACCGGTGGTCGTGCGCTGAAGTTCTACTCCTCGGTGCGCCTCGACGTCCGTCGGATCGAGACGCTCAAGGACGGCACCGACATGGTCGGCAACCGGACCCGGGTCAAGGTCGTCAAGAACAAGGTCGCCCCGCCGTTCAAGCAGGCCGAGTTCGACATCATGTACGGCAAGGGCATCTCCCGTGAGGGCGGTCTGATCGACGTCGGTGTCGAGGCGGGTCTGGTCCGCAAGGCTGGCGCCTGGTACACCTACGAGGGCGACCAGCTCGGCCAGGGCAAGGAGAACGCCCGGACCTTCCTCAAGGACAACCCCGATCTGGCCAACGAGCTGGAGAAGAAGATCCTCGAGAAGCTCGGCGTCACCCCGACCGTCGACGGTGAGTTCACCGATCTCTCCGACGAGCCGATCGGCGTCGACTCCTTCTGATGGACCGAGCGTGTCGTCGCTTCGCTCCGCCACGCTGCCGGCCGCGCGGTTGGCTTCCGTAGGACCTGCCTTCGCGTGGCGGCACGGCGACGGCACGGCGGAAAGCGTCGGGCTCGTCGGCTCCGGTCGCTCGTTCCTCGCTGCCTGCGCCTCCTCGTCCGCCGTTCCCGCCGTGGCCGTCACTCAGGGCGCGAGCGTGTCGTCGCTTCGCTCCGCCACGCTGCCGGCCGCGCGGTTGGCTTCCGTAGGACCTGCCTTCGCGTGGCGGCACGGCGACGGCACGGTGGAAAGCGTCGGGCTCGTCGGCTCCGGTCGCTCGTTCCTCGCTGCCTGCGCCTCCTCGTCCGCCGTTCCCGCCGTGGCCGTCACTCAGGGCGCGAGCGTGTCGTCGCTTCGCTCCGCCGCGCTGCCGGCCGCGCGGTTGGCTTCCGTAGGACCTGCCTTCGCGTGGCGGCACGGCGACGGCACGGCGGAAAGCGTCGGGCTCGTCGGCTCCGTTGCTGAGGCAAGGGTCGGCGGGACTGCCCATAGATCTGACAGGACGTGACCGATGCGCAATGACGAGCCGCCCGAGGACGACGGCTGGGCGGAGGATGCGGACCCCGAGTCGGTGGCGCGCAAGATCCTTCTCGACCAGCTGAGCATCAAGGCGCGCAGCCGACGCGAGCTGGAGGACCGGCTGGCGCGGCGCAACGTGCCGCAGGACGTGACCGAGCGGCTGCTCGACCGGTTCGAGGAGGTCGGCCTCGTCGACGACGAGGCGTTCGCCCGGGCCTGGGTCGAGGGGCGCCAGCGCAGCCGCGGTCTGGCCCGGACCGCACTCGCGGTCGAGCTGCGCCGCAAGGGCGTCGCCGACGAGACCGCGAAGGCGGTGCTCGCGGAGGTCGACCCCGGCGACGAGGAGGAGGCGGCCCGCGGCCTGGTGCGCAAGAAGCTGCGGTCCATGCGTGGCCTCGACGAGCAGGTGGCCACCCGGAGGCTGGTCGGGATGCTCGCCCGCAAGGGCTACTCCCCGGGGCTCGCCTACTCGGTCGTGCGCGCCGAGCTCGGGGCCGAGGCGCAGGGCACAATGGGGGAGTGACGACCGACGCCGCGGCGCCCGAGCGCGAGATCCTGACCTACGACCTCTTCGGCACCGCGGTGCTCGACCTCGCCCAGCAGGTCGTGGACGACGGCTTCGAGCCCGACATCGTGCTCGCGATCGCCCGCGGCGGGCTCGGCCTCGCGATGGGTCTGGGATACGCCCTGAACGTGAAGAACCTGTCGGCGGTCAACGTCGAGTTCTACACCGGCGTCAACGAGCGCCTCGACGTGCCGATGATGCTCCCGCCGACTCCGGCCGCCATCGACCTGACCGGCATGAAGGTCCTCATCGCCGACGACGTCGCCGACACCGGCAAGACCCTCGAGGTGGTCCGCGACTTCTTCGTCGACCACGTGGCCGAGGCGCGCACCGCGGTCATCTACGAGAAGCCGTGGACCGTGATCCGTCCGGAGTACGTCTGGCGCCGTACGGAGGCCTGGATCGACTTCCCCTGGTCCTCGAGCCCGCCGCTGGTCGGCGTCCGGGCGTGACCGCGGGCTGAGCCGGAGCCCGCACGCCCCGGCTCGGCCGGCTCAGCCGGCGTCGGCCGCGCAGACCGGGCGGTCGTCGCTGCGGAAGTCCGTGGCGCGGTGGCTCGCGTCGCAGAACGGCTGGTCCCCGGAGCGTCCGCAGCGACACAGCAGGACCACGCGGCGCCCCTCGAGGTCGTACTCCTCCCCGGTCGGGTCGAGGAGCCGGAAGCTCCCCTTGATCTGGAGCGGTCCGTCCTGGACGGCCTTGACGGTCACGGGACGGCTTGCCTGATCGGACACGGGTTCTCCTGAGCGCGAGTGCTGTCGATTGTCCTTGATACCATAGGGGGGTACCCTATTCGTGTCCAACAGTCGAAGAGAGGAACGAGATGAGCAACGTCGCGACGGCCAGCTACACGGTGGCCGGGATGACCTGCAACGGATGCGTCACCAAGGTCACCGCGGCCGTGACCGCCGTCGCCGGAGTGGTCGATGTCGACGTCGATGTGAGCACCGGAGCGCTGGAGGTGACAGGAGCGGTGGGCGACGCCGCGATCCGGGCGGCCATCGCCGAGATCGGATACACGATCGAGGACTGATCGGGGCGGAGCGTGGGTGGTCGAGGGGGTCGTGAGCAGGAACACGGCCCCCTCGGGCCGCTAGGGTCCAGCCATGAGCTTTCCACTCTCGGATCTCACGGCGCCGCTGCGCATCGCGCCTGGCCCGATCGACCTGGCCGCGATCGAGACGGACGCCACGCCCGGCTTCGAGGGCGGCAAGGCGGACGGCGAGAAGGCGCTGCTGAGCCTCGGCCCCGAGCTCGCCGACCTGCAGGAGCGGCTCTTCGCCGACGGCAAGTCCGGCGGGCGGCGGAAGATCCTGCTCGTCCTGCAGGGGATGGACACCTCCGGCAAGGGCGGCACCCTGCGCTCGACGGTCGGGCTGGTCGACCCGCAAGGCGTCCGGATCACCTCCTTCAAGGCGCCGACGCCTGAGGAGCGGTCCCACGACTTCCTGTGGCGGATCACCAAGGCGCTGCCGCCGGTCGGGCTGATCGGGGTCTTCGACCGCTCGCACTACGAGGACGTGCTCATCGCGCGGGTCCGCTCGCTCGCGCCGCCCGAGGAGATCGAGCGGCGCTATGACGCCATCAACGCCTGGGAGGCCGAGCTGGTCGCCGAGGGCACCACCGTCATCAAGTGCATGCTGCACATCTCGGCGGCCGAGCAGAAGGAGCGCCTGCTCGCGCGGTTGGACGACGAGACCAAGCACTGGAAGTACAACCCGGGCGACGTCGACGAGCGCGAGCTGTGGCCGGCCTACCAGGAGGCCTACGCGATCGCGATCGAGCGCACCCACACCGAGGTCGCCCCGTGGCATGTCGTCCCGGCCGACAGGAAGTGGTACCGCAACCTGGCGATCGGCTCGCTGCTCCACGACGCGCTGCGGTCCTACGACCTGGGCTGGCCGAAGGCCGACTTCGACGTGGCACACGAGCGGCAGCGCCTGCTCGACGAGGCGCCGCTGTGAGCCCGGCGTGAGCATGGAGAGGGTCAGGGTCACCCGCTACGTCACGCCCCTGCGCGAGGGCGGCAGCCTGCCCGGCATCGTCGAGGCCGACGACCTGGGCACCTACGTCTGCAAGTTCCGCGGAGCGGGGCAGGGCACACGGGTCCTGGTCGCCGAGGTCGTCGTCGCGGGGATCGCCCGCCTGCTCGACGTACCCACGCCGGACCAGGTGGTGCTGGACCTCGACCCGGAGATCGCGCGCTACGAGGCCGACGAGGAGGTTCAGGACCTGATCAACGCCAGCGCCGGCCTCAACCTCGGCATCGACTTCCTGCCGGGCTCCTTCGGGTACGACCCCACCGGCACCCCGGACGCGGAGCTGGCCGGGCGCGTGCTGTGGCTGGACTCCTTCACGGCCAATGTCGACCGCAGCTGGCGCAACCCCAACCTGCTGGTGTGGCGGGGCACGCTGCAGGCCATCGACCACGGCGCGTCCCTGTACTTCCACCACTCGTGGTCCGGTGGGCCCGGCGACCCGGCGCGCTTCGCGGCCCAGCCGTACGACGCGTCCGAGCACGTCCTGCGCGGGTTCGCCGCCGAGGCCGCGGCCCAGGACGCCGGCCTCGCCGCGCGGCTGACCGACGCGGCCCTGACCGGTGTGCTCGCCGACGTGTGCGACGACTGGCTGGAGCCGGTGCCCGGTGCCGACACGCCCGAGGCCCTGCGCGAGCGGTACGTCGCCTTCCTCGCCGCGCGCCGCGACGGCGGCCGTGCCTGGCTGCCCGCCGGAGCGGCCGCGGTGGAGGCCGACGCGTGACCTACCACCCCTACCAGTACGTCACGCTGCGCTGCGTCCCCCGCGTCGAGCGCGAGGAGTTCGTCAACGTCGGGGTGGTGCTCCACTGCCCGGCTGACGACTTCCTCGGCGTCCGCTCGGCCGTCGACCCGGCGCGGATCCGGGCCCTCGAGGCGGCCATCGACGTGACCGCGGTCCGGGCGGCACTCGATGCCGTCGAACGGGTCTGCCGCGGCGACGCCCACGCCGGGTTCGGGGTGGGCGTGCGCGCGACGGCCTACGGCTCACGCGCGCAGAAGGACGACGCGAGCACCAGGTTCGGCTTCCTCAAGGCGCCGAAGAGCACCGTGCTGCAGCCCGGCCCGGTCCACGGCGGCGTCACCGCCGACCCGGACCGGACCCTCGAGCACCTGCTGGAGCAGCTGGTCCTCTGATCCCGCCGACCCGGCGCGTTCAAACGCGACGGGTCAGCGCCTCTCAGGCGTTCAGATGCGACGAGTCGATCAGACCGGGACCAGCTCGACCGCGCCGACGGCGTACCGGGCCAAGATGGTGCGAGCGACCTCGGGGTGGGCGCCGAGCGGCTCGGCGACGGCGACGGCACCGGCCTCCAGGGCGAGCTCGGTGGCCCGGTCGACCAGGTTGCCGGGGGCGAGGAACAGCGACGCGACCGCGATGTGGCGACGGCCCGCGGCCCGGAAGGCGCGCACCGCCTCGCCGGTGGCCGGGGGAGCGCTGGTGGCGTACGCCGCCGTCACCGGCAGCCGGTGGTGTGCCCCCCAGAGCCGGGCGAGGCGCGCGACCGCCTGGTTGGCCAGCGGGTCGGACGTGCCGGCGGCCGCGAGCACGAGCGCATCGAGCTCGCGGACCCGGGCGGCCCGCAGCGCCTCGCGCAGACGCTCGTCGAGGACCTCGAGGAACCGGGCCTCCAGCCCGAGTACGCCGGTGGCGCGGATCTGCAGGCCCGGGTGCCGAGTCGTAGCCTCGGCGATGACCTCGGGCACGTCGACCCGGGCGTGGAACGCCTCGACCAGCAGCAAGGGCACGACCACGATCTCGTCGTACCCGGCCTTGACCAGTCGGTCGACCACCGTGTGGAAGTTCGGCCTGGCGAGGTCGAGGAACGCCTTCTCGATGCGCAGATCGGGACGCAACGCCTTCGTCGCGTCGACCAGCGCGGAAACGGTGGCGGCCGAGCGTGGGTCGCGGCTGCCGTGGGCCAGGGCGATGAGTGCCGGGGCGGTCATCGTCGGTTCCCCCTCTCCTCCGGGATGCGGGCGCTACTGGGCCACCTCATGAGTGGATCCCGCATTCGGTCTTGTTGGTCCCGGCCCAGCGGCCGCTGCGCGGGTCCTCGCCGGGGGCGACCCGGCGGGTGCACGGCGCGCAGCCGATGGACGGGTAGCCGTCGTAGACGAGCGGGTTGACGAGCACGCCGTTCTCGGCGATATAGCGCTCGACCTGCTCGTCGCTCCACCGAGCGATGGGGGACACCTTGACCTTCTGCTTCTTGGCGTCCCAGCCGATCACCGGCGCGATCACCCGGTTGTGCGTCTCGGCGCGACGCAGGCCGGTCGCCCAGGCGTCGTAGCGCGCGAGCGAGTCGGCCAGCGGCTTGACCTTGCGCAGCGCGCAGCACAGGTCCGGGTCACGCCGGTAGAGCTCGGGGCCGTACTCGGCGTCCTGCTCCGCCACGGACTGCACCGGGGTGATCGAGATCAGGTTGACGTTCATCGTGGCCGCGACGGCGTCGCGGGTGCCGACGGTCTCGATGAAGTGGTAGCCGGTGTCGAGGAAGACGACGTCGACGCCGGGCACGACCTTCTCGGCGAGGTGCGCCAGGACGGCGTCGCCCATCGAGGAGGTGATGCAGAACCGCTCGCCGAAGGTGGCGGCGGCCCACTCGATGATGACCTCGGCCGGCGCCAGCTCGAGCTCGGCGCCCCAGTGGGAGACCAGCTCGCGGAGCTCCTCGGGGGACCGGCCGCTGGTGTGCGACCCGCGGAACTCGCGGGCGGCACGCGTGGTGGCGGTGGTCATGAGGCACCTCCTTCTTCATGGACAGGGGGAGTGGTGGACGGCGTCCGGCGGGTCAGGCCGAGCAGCTCCACCTTGAAGGCCCGGCGGCAGCCCCGGCATTCCCAGCCGGTCGGCTCGTGGGGCCACAGGTCGGTCTCGCCGCAGTAGGGGCAGTGGTACGGCACTGCCCGCGATGACACCGACTCCTCGGACATCAGACGGACTCCAGCGCCTTCTCGCCGCGCAGCAGGTCCTCGTCGGCGCGGTGCACCCAGGCGTCGAACGCCTCGCCCTCGGTGCGGTCGGCGAGGTAGTTGCGCACCACCGCGGACACGTAGTCGTCGAGACCCTTGCTGGTCACCTTGTGGGCGCGCAGCTTGCGGCCGAAGTTGGCGCGCAGCCCGACGGCGCCGCCGAGGTGCACCTGGAAGCCCTCGACCTGCTGGCCGTCCTCGTCCACGACGAGCTGGCCCTTGAGGCCGAAGTCGGCGACCTGGGTCCGGGCGCAGGCGTTGGGGCAGCCGTTGACGTTGATCGTGATGGGCGTGTCGAGCTCGGGGAAGCGGCGCTCGAGCTCGTCGACCAGGTCGCTGGCGCGGTTCTTGGTGTCGACGATCGCGAGCTTGCAGAACTCGATGCCGGTGCAGGCCATCGTGTTGCGCCGCCAGGCCGACGGACGGGCGCTGAGACCGATCTCGTCGAGGCGGTCGAGCAGTGCGTCGAGGACGGCGCCGTCGACGCCGATCAGCACCACCTTCTGGTACGGCGTGAGGCGGGCGCCCGTGACGCCGTACTCGTCGAGCAGGTCGGCGAGCTGGACCAGCAGCGTCCCGGAGACCCGGCCCGCGGTCGGCGCGACGCCGACGTAGAACCTGCCGTCCTTCTGCTCGTGGACGCCGACGTGGTCGCGCTGACCCACCGGCGCCTCAGGCGAGGCGAGCGTCTCGAGCTTCTTGCCGAGGTACTCGTTCTCGAGGACCTCGCGGAACTTCTCGACGCCCCAGTCGGCGACCAGGAACTTCAGCCGGGCCCGCGAGCGGAGCCGGCGGTAGCCGTAGTCGCGGAAGATGCCGGCCACGCCGGACCACACGTCGGGGACCTCGTCGAGCGGGATCCACACACCGAGCTTCTGGGCGAGCATCGGGTTGGTCGACAGCCCGCCGCCGACCCACACGTCGAAGCCGGGGCCGTGCTCGGGGTGGACCGTGCCGACGAAGGAGACATCGTTGGTCTCGGGCGAGACGTCGTGGCTGGGGTGGCCCGTGACCGCGGTCTTGAACTTGCGCGGGAAGTTCGAGAAGTCCTTGTTGCCGATGAACCGGCGCTCGATCTCCTCGAGCGCGGGCGTCCCGTCGATGATCTCGTCCCGAGCGACGCCGGCGACCGGCGAGCCGAGGAAGGGACGCGGCGAGTCGCCGCACGCCTCGAGCGAGTGCAGGCCGACGGCCTCGAGGCGCTCCCAGATCTCCGGGACGCTCTCGATCTCGATCCAGTGGTACTGGATGTTCTGCCGGTCGGTGACGTCGGCGGTGTCACGGGCGAAGTCGACGCCGATCCGGCCGAGCGCGCGGACCGCGGCGGGCGAGAGCAGCTTGCCGTCGGAGCGGACCCGCAGCATGAAGTAGCGGTCGTCCAGCTCCTCCTCGTCCATCGAGCCGGTGCGGCCACCGTCGATGCCGGGCTTGCGCTGGGTGTAGAGACCCATCCAGCGGAACCGGCCGCGCAGGTCGGCGGGGTCGATGGAGTCGAAGCCGCGCTTGGAGTAGGTGTAGAGGATCCGGTCGCGGACGTTGAGCGGGTCGTCGTCCTTCTTGGACTGCTCGTTCTTGTTCAGCGGCTCGGTGTACCCGAAGGCCCACTGGCCCTCCGCGCGGCGGGGGCGGGGCACCTCGGTGTGGCGCGGAGGCTGGGACTGGAAGCGCAGGTCAGGCATGCGGAGAGGAGGTCCTTCGCTGATGGCGCACCGGGCAGGCGCGCGGCTCGGATGGATGCGGCGGCGACGTCAGCGGGGCCAACACATCATGCTGCGCGTGCGCCCGAAGTCCACGTGGCGTCGAACCACGAGGTGCGCATGAGTGGCAGCAGTGACCATGTCAACGAGTCTCATCCCTCGGACTCCCGTTCCACAAATCCGAATCTCAATAAGTGGACGCCATTCTCAAAATGTGGACAGAGGGACTGGTGGCGGGGTGGGTTCAGGCGGGGCCTGCGATGCACGTCACACCAGGCAGCACCTGCCAGGGCGCCAGGAGTCGTCGGCACACACCGCCCGACATCGCCCGACACCGCCCGCCGGCTCGCGCCGCGCGCGCGGCACTACGCTGTGCGCCATGAGCGATCTCTCCTTCAACGGCGACCTCGTCAGCAGCGCCTACCGCCAGGCATTGGAGGTCATCGCCTCCGTCGAGCCGCGGGTCGCGGCGGCGACGCGACAGGAGCTCGCTGACCAGCGGGCCTCGCTCAAGCTGATCGCCAGCGAGAACTACGCCTCGCCCGCCGTCCTGCTCACCATGGGGAGCTGGTTCAGCGACAAGTACGCCGAGGGCACCGTCGGTCACCGCTTCTACGCCGGCTGCCAGAACGTCGACACGGTCGAGGCGCTCGCCGCCGAGCACGCCCGCGAGCTGTTCGGTGCGGAGTACGCCTACGTCCAGCCGCACTCCGGCATCGACGCCAACCTGACGGCGTACTGGGCGATCCTCGCCCACCGCGTCGAGGGCCCGTGGCTCGAGAACGCCGGTGTGAAGAGCATGAACGACCTCTCCGAGGCCGACTGGGAGCGGCTGCGCCACGAGTTCGGCAACCAGCGCCTGCTCGGCATGAGCCTGGACGCCGGTGGCCACCTCACCCATGGCTTCCGTCCCAACATCAGCGGCAAGATGTTCCACCAGCAGCAGTACGGCACCGACCCGGCGACCGGACTGATCGACTACGACGCCCTGCGGGCGAAGGCCAAGGAGTTCAAGCCGCTCATCCTGGTCGCCGGCTACTCGGCGTACCCGCGCCGGGTGAACTTCGCCAAGATGCGCGAGATCGCCGACGAGGTCGGCGCCACCCTCATGGTCGACATGGCCCACTTCGCGGGACTGGTCGCGGGCAAGGTGTTCACCGGCGACGAGGACCCGATCCCGCACGCCCACGTGGTCACCAGCACCTCTCACAAGTCGCTGCGCGGACCGCGCGGCGGCTTCATCCTGGCGACCGAGGAGTACGCGCCCAGCGTCGACCGGGGCTGCCCGATGGTGCTCGGCGGCCCGTTGCCGCACGTGATGGCCGCCAAGGCGGTTGCTTTCGCCGAGGCGCGGACCCCGGAGTTCGGCACCTACGCCCAGGCGATCGCCGACAACGCCCACGCCCTGGCCGAGGGCCTCATGAAGCGCGGTACCCGCCTGGTCACCGACGGCACCGACAACCACATCGTGCTGCTCGACGTCAGCTCCTTCGGCCTCACCGGTCGTCAGGCGGAGACCGCCTTGCTGGACGCCGGCGTCGTCACCAACCGCAACTCGGTGCCGGCCGATCCCAACGGCGCCTGGTACACCTCCGGCATCCGGGTCGGCACGCCCGCCCTCACCAGCCGCGGATTCGGTGCGGCCGAGTTCGACGTGGTCGCCGAGCTCATCGTCGAGGTGCTCCAGAGCACCCAGCCCGGTACGACGTCGGCCGGGGCGCCCTCGAAGGCGTCCTATGTGCTGGCGGACGGCGTGGCCGACAAGGTCCGCGCGGCATCGGCCGAGCTGCTCGACAAGCACCCGCTGTACCCCGGTCTCGACCTCAGCGCCACGAGTAGCTGACCTCGGGCCGCCCGCCGCTCGCGCCGTACCTCAGGCCGCGAGTGGCGAGGCCCTGGTCGGCCAGGTGCTCGAGGTAGCGCCGCGCCGTGACCCGGGAGCTGCCGACCGCCGCGGCCACCTCGCTGGCCGACAGGTCGCCCTCCGCGCCGCGCAGCGCCGCGGTGACACCGCGCAGGGTCTCCGCGCTCATCCCCTTGGGCAGCGGCGCGGCCGCGCTGGGGCGCAGCGACCCCAGCAGCCGGTCGACCTCGTCCTGCACCACCTCCGCGGGTGCGGCGTCGAGCTCAGCGCGGTAGGCGGCGTACTGCTCGAGCTTGGCGCGGAAGGTCGCGAAGGTGAACGGCTTGAGCAGGTAGAGCGCGACGCCCTGGCCGACCGCCTGGCGCACGACCTGGGTGTCACGCGCGGCGGTCACGGCGATGACGTCGCACTGATGGCCGGCGCCGCGCAGGCCGGCGAGCAGCCCGAGGCCGTGTCCGTCGGGGAGATTGAGGTCGAGGAGCACGAGGTCGACGGGTGAGCCCGCGTCCCGGGCGGTCTCCAGCGCCCGGGCGGCCTCGCGGGCCGAGCGGGCGACGCCGGCCAGGGTGAACCCCGGTACCCGCTCGACGTAGACCGCGTGTGCCTGCGCCGCCAGCTCCTCGTCCTCGACGATGAGTACCCGCGCGCTCACGGACCGCTCCCCTCGCCGGGCGGGTGAAGGGTCACCGTGAACGCCGCACCGCCGAGCGCAGAGGCGCCGACGTCGACCGCGCCGCCGTGGCGACGCGCGGTCTGCACGACGAGCGCGAGGCCGAGGCCGCGTCCGCTCCCGGAGGCGGCCTTGGTGGTCCAGCCGCGGTCCAGCACCCGCGCCGCCGCCTCCTCGTCGAGGCCGGCGCCGCTGTCGCCCACCCGCACCCGGAGCGTGGCGGCGTCGCCGTCGAAGGCGACCTCGACCTGGCGTGGGTCAGCCTCGGCGACGGCGTCGAAGGCGTTGTCGACGAGATTGCCGACGACGGTCACCAGGTCGCGGGGCGGGATGCCGATGTGCTCGGGCACGGTACCGGTGATCGCGAGGTCGATGCCGCGCTCGGCAGCCTCGGCCGACTTGCCGAGCAGCAGCGCGGCCACGACCGGGTCGTCGACGGCCCCCACGACCCGGTCGGTGAGCAGCTGCGCCACCTGCAGCTCCGAGGTCGCGAAGTCGACGGCGTCCTGCGCACGACCCATCTCGATGAGGGAGACCACGGTGTGCAGGCGGTTGGCGGACTCGTGATTCTGCGAGCGCAGCGACTCGGTGAGACGGCGTACGACCTCGAGCTCACCGGTCACCGAGCGAAGCTCGGTGTGGTCGCGCAGGGTGACCACCGAGCCGACGTCGCGGCCCTCCCAGCGAGCGGGGGCGGAGGACACGACGAGCATCCGCTCGCCGGCGAGGTAGAGGTCGTCGGCCTCGGCGGTCGGGGCCCGCGCCGCGGCGACCAGGCCCGGTGCCAGGTCGAGCTCCTCGACCGGGCGCCCGACGACGTCGTCGGGCAGGGCGAGCAGCCGTCGCGCCTCGTCGTTGACCAGCTGCACGCGGCCGTCGCCGTCGAGGAGCAGCAGGCCCTCGCGGACCGAGTGGAGCACCGCCGAGTAGTACTCGTACATCCGGGCAAGCTCCTGCTCGCCCATCCCGTGGGTGACCCGGTGCAGCCGGCGGCCGAGCAGCCAGGCACCGGTCAGGCCGAGGAGCAGCACCAGCAGGCCGCACAGCACCACGACGGTGACGTCGCGCCGCAGGCCACGGTCGATGTCGCTGACCGTGATGCCGACCGACACCAGGGCGACCACGCGGTCGCCCTCCTCGACCGGCACCACCGAGCGCACCGACGGCCCGAGGGTGCCGGTGTACTGCTGCGTGAACACCTCGCCCTCGGGTGCCTCGCCGAGGTCGCCGACGAAGGGCCGACCGATCTGCTGGGGGTCGGTGTGCGTGTAGCGCGTGCGGTCCAGGCCCATGACCACGACGAAGTCGGTGTCCGTGTCGCGACGGACCTCCTCGGTCCACGGCTGCAGCAGCGCGGTCGGGTCGGCGGTGCGCAACGCCTCGCGGACGGTGGGGGAGTCGGCGACCGTCTGGGCCACGGCCACCGCGCGCTGGGTCGCCCGGCTGCGCGAGTCCCGCCGGGCGTCGTACGACGCCATCAGGATCCCGACCACGACCAGCAGCAGCACCGTGCCGACCTGCAGGACCAGCACCTGGCGGGCGACCGGTCGGTCGCGGAGCAGGCGAGGACGCGGCATCCCGTCATTCTCACCCACCACGGCGCCCCAGATGTGACCTGAGCCACGAACACAACGAACACAACGGTGACCGTCGTCACGTCCGGTCGCACAGTGGCGGTGACCCAGCTCGACCGCCCGACAACACGGAGGAACCATGGGCACGACCAGTACGGCGACCGGCCCGGCCAGCGCTCACCAGCGCGGCTCGCGGACGCACTACCTCTACCTCGCGGTGATCGGCGCGGTGCTGCTCGGCATCGCGACCGGCCTGCTGTTCCCCGCCTTCGCGGTCGAGCTCAAGCCCCTCGGCGAGGGATTCGTCAACCTGATCAAGATGATGATCCAGCCGGTCATCTTCTGCACGATCGTGCTCGGTGTCGGATCGGTCGCCAGCGCCGCCAAGGTGGGGCGCGTCGGCGGCCTCGCACTCGGCTACTTCCTCGTCATGTCGACCGTTGCCCTCGCGATCGGCATGGTCGTCGGCAACCTGCTGCACCCCGGTGACGGCCTGCACCTCACCGCCGAGGCCGCGGCCACGGCCCAGGAGAAGGCAGCCGAGGGCCATGCCGACACGACCGCGTTCCTGCTCGGCATCATCCCGACGTCGGTGTTCAGCGCCCTGACCAGCGGCAGCGTCCTGCAGACCCTGCTGGTCGCACTGCTGGTCGGCTTCGCGCTGCAGCGGATGGGGGCGACCAGCGCGCCGATCATCACGGCCGTCGGCCACCTCCAGCGGCTGGTGTTCCGGCTGCTCGCGATGATCATGTGGGCCGCGCCGGTCGGCGCCTTCGGCGCGATGGCGGCGGTCACCGGCCAGGGCGGGGTCGACGCCCTCAAGAGCCTCGCCGTGCTGATGATCGGCTTCTACGTGACCTGCGTGCTGTTCGTGGTGGTCGTCCTCGGGCTCCTGCTCAAGGTCGCGACCGGCATCAACATCTTCGCCCTGCTGCGCTATCTGGGCCGGGAGTTCCTGCTGATCCTCGCCACCTCGTCCTCGGAGTCGGCGCTGCCGCGGGCGATCGCCAAGCTCGAGCACGCCGGCGTCGACAAGACGACCGTGGGCGTGGTCGTCCCGACCGGATACTCCTTCAACCTCGACGGGACCGCGATCTACCTGACCATGGCTTCGATCTTCATCGCGGAGGCCGTCGGCAGCCCCCTCGCCCTCGGCGAGCAGATCTCCCTGCTGCTGTTCATGATGATCGCGGCCAAGGGCGCGGCCGGGGTGACCGGTTCCGGCATGGCCGTCCTCGCCGGCGGCCTGCAGTCGCACCGACCCGAGCTGGTCGACGGCGTCGGCCTCATCGTCGGCATCGACCGGTTCATGTCCGAGGCCCGCGCGCTGACCAACTTCGCCGGCAACGCGGTCGGCACCGTCCTGGTCGGCCACTGGACCGGCAGCCTCGACCGGGCGCAGCTGGACCGGGTCCTTGCCGGTGACGACCCGTTCGACGAGACCACCATGGTCGACGACCACGCGTCGGGCGCTGCCGAGCCGGACGAGAACCCGGTGGACCGGACGGCGCGTGAGCCTCAGCCGGTCTGATCCAGCAGCGCGAGGCCGGAGCGGACGATGGCCGGCCGAGCGATGCAGATCACCCGACCGCGGGGCCGCTCGGGTCCGCGGGGCGAGGGGCCGTGCCGGATAGCGTGAGTCCCATGGCGGAGGACTCGGGCACTCAGCGCGTGCCGTGGCTCCGCCGCCTCGCCCACCTGGTGTGGCGCCTGGTCGTGACCACGGTGAGCTCCTGCCTGAGGTATCGCGTGACCGGGCTGGCAGCGGAGGCCGCGTTCTTCGCCGTCGTGTCCGTGCCGCCGCTGATCTTCGCCCTCGCGGGCGGCGTCGGCTATGTCACCGAGCACTTCACCGCCGCCCAGGTGGAGGAGGTACGCCGGGCCGTGGTCGACCTGTTCTCGCGCTTCCTCACCGACACGGCCGTCGACAAGGTCATCAAGCCGACCGTGAACGATGTGCTCCGGGGCGGCCGGTTCGACGTGATCTCGCTGGGCTTCATCCTCGCGCTCTGGTCGGGGTCGCGGGCACTCAACGTCTTCGTCGACACCATCACGATCATGCACGGACTGGGCGGGCAACGCGGGATCGTGCGTACCCGCGCGCTGTCCTTCGTGCTCTACATCCTCGCGGTGATCAGCGGGGCGATCACCCTGCCGCTGGTGGTCGCGGGGCCCAAGCTGGTCCGGTCGTGGCTGCCGAACCGCGCCGAGTTCCTGATGGGGTTCTACTGGCCGCTGATCATCGTCATGTGCGTGTGCTTCCTGGCCACGCTCTATCACGTGTCGGTGCCGGTGCGGACCGACTGGAGCTTCAACCTGCCCGGAGCGGTGTTCTCCCTTCTCAGCTGGATCCTCGGGTCCTACCTGCTGCGCTGGGTGCTCACCGTGACCGCCGAGGACTCGCACTCGATCTACGGCCCGCTCGCCGCCCCGATCGCCATCCTGGTCTGGCTCTACATCGCCGCGCTCGCCGTCCTCATCGGCGCCGGCGTCAACGCCGCCTTCGACGAGGTGTTCCCGCAGGAGGCGACACAGCGGGCGCGCCGGGAGCTGCTCGACCGACTGCTGCGCCGCAACCCGGACCCGGTGGAGTAGGTTCCGGGCCGTGGGCTTGCTGAGCGGTGCACCGGCGGAGACCCCCCTCACGGGGCAGATCGCGCTGCCCGAGCGGAGCCGGTCGCCCTGGTGGCAGCTGGGCCGTCGCCTGCTCCTCGCGCTCGGGATCCTGGTCGGGACCGTGCTGCTGGTCTACCTCGACCGGCACGGCTACCGCGACGGCGGCGACGTCGCCACCGAGGCCAACCCCAATGGCGAGATCACGCTGATCGACGCGATCTACTACACGACCGTCACCCTGAGCACGACCGGCTACGGCGACGTGACGCCGGTCAGCGACGGAGCTCGGCTCGTCAACGCCTTCATCATCACCCCGGCCCGCATCGGCTTCCTCGTGCTGTTGATCGGCACCACCCTCGAGGTGCTCGCGCAGCGCGGTCGTGAGATGTTCCGGATCACCCGTTGGAGGAAGAACATGGGACACCACGTCGTCGTCATCGGCTACGGGACGAAGGGCCGCAGCGCGGTCGAGACGCTCGTCAACAACGGGCTCGACAGGGAGCACGTGGTCGTCGTGGACCCCAGCCCGGTCGCGCTCGCCGACGCCCACGCCGACCAGCTCGCGGTGGTCACCGGAGACGCGACCCGTCGCGGGGTCCTGCAGCGGGCCGGCGTGGCCGAGGCGGACCAGGTGATCATCACGACCGGCCGCGACGACTCCAACGTCCTCGCCGCCCTCACCGTGCGCCAGCTCAACCCGGATGCCTGGATCGTCGCGGCCGTGAGCGAGCAGGAGAACGCCCCCCTCATGCGCCAGTCCGGCGCTGACTCGGTGATCACCTCCTCCGATGCCGTCGGCCGGCTGCTCGGTCTCTCCACCCTCTCGCCGACCCTGGGGTCGGTGATGGAGGACCTGCTGACCTACGGCGAGGGACTCGAGGTCGCCGAGCGGGAGCTGCTCGTCAACGAGGTCGGCATGCCGCCCCAGTCCCTGCCAGACCAGGTGATCGCGGTGGTCCGCGACGAGAAGGTGTACCGCTACTTCGACCCGGTCGTGACTCTCCTCGCGCGCGGCGACCGGCTGGTCGTCGTACGCCCGGCCAAGGAGCTGCCCTGGGCTCCCCGGCCCGGCACCCACAACGAGGACTTCGCCGCCGACGAGGCCTGATCCGGGACCTTCGGCGGGACCACTGGTCCTCCAGGACTACGTGGTACGACACGACCGGGCAGAACTGCCCGTACACCGGGCCGAACCCGGCCGCGTCCGGCGACACGGACCCGCGGAACCGGCAGGGTGGCACCCATGGGGAAGGACTTCGGACCGTGGGTGCGCCACGACTGGTGCCCGCGATGCTCCCGCCTGACGGAGCAGACGCACTGGTACCGCCGATCGCTGGCGGAGCCGCCCGAGCGCCACGAACGGCACGAGCGCCGCGTGCGGTGCAACGAGTGCTCCGCCGACCTCGGCCGCGCGGTTGCCGGCTGAGCCGCCGGGGGTTGCCCGCGAGGGAACGGGTACTGCGCGTGCGTAGTCCGTATCCGAGGAGGAGGCACCCATGCACCGCAAGAGCACGGCCGAGAAGCTGAGGGACGACCTGCGCGACCTCGTCGACGCCGTCGTGCCCGATGTCGAGTCGGCGGCCCACACGATCGCCGAACGGACGCCGCCGCTGGTCCGCGAGGGGCGCGCCGTGGCGGTCGAGAAGGGCACGCACGCGGCGGAGTCCCTGTCCCGACATCTCTCCGACATCCCTGGCGCCCTTCCGAGCTCCGTGGTCGATCGGCTGCCCGACGCGGTGACCGACCACCTGCCCCGCCCGCGTCGTCGGCGCCGCAAGGCCCTGCTGGTGCTCGGAGCACTCGGCCTGATCGGAGTCGCCGGCGCCGTGGTCGCCCGGCGCGGGCGGGCCAGCGACCTGTCGTCGTACCCACGGGCGGTGGAGGAGGACGTCGACCCGGCCGATCCCGTCGTCGAGCCCGGACTCGACGGTCGCCACGGCTGACCGGCGGGCGCTTGCGCAGATGCCATCCTGTCGAACGTGTGTTCGATAGGATGGCGTCGTGGCGGGGGTGCGGCACGTGTGGGTGCGGCTGGCGTTCGTGCCCGTCGAGCTGCCCGGGCTGGTGCTGGACTGGCGCTCGACCGAGGGCGGCTGGGAGGGCCTGGTGTCCTACGTCGACCGCGAGGGCCGTGCCGTGACGGAGTGGCTCGCGGCCGCGGCGCTGCGTCCCGTGGCCCCCGGTCGCAAGCCGGATTCCGAGGTCGGCTGAGCGCCGAGGAAATCATCTTCCGTTTTGCCCACGCGCCACTGCGGTGGCCGTTACTCTCGGTCCCGGTTCCCCAACCACAGCGTGCCCGGCGAACCCCACACTCGCCGGGCACGGGACGCCCTGTCCGGCATGCCGGACAGGGCGTTCTTGTTCTCCTGAGGAGCGCGGGTAAAGCCTTCGCGGGTCCGCTGCGGCCGGTTCGGAGCCGACCTATCGTGGGGCCAGGACCTGGCGAGCGCTCGGGAGCGGCCGGGTTGCGACGATGAAGGGACCTCTCGCGCATGGGCACCGTGCGACGACCGCTGCGACGGGCTGTTCCCTGCGTCGTCCCTTCCCCGGTGCGCGGCCGTTCCCTGTCGCGCGCCGGCCGTGGTGAGGCGTCCCCACTCTGCCTGATCACGGGTGGGTGCTCTCCGGGAGACCCCTGAGCGCCCGTCGGGCCCGGCAACCCCGGGTGCCTGCTCCGCCACGGGAAGAGCGCACCCGTGGCGGAGTAGGCGACGCCGCCGGCCGAGCGGGCCGACCCGGGCGGCGACCGCACCGCCGCCGTGCGCCTACGCTCGCGCCATGAAGGTGCTGCTGAACGTCATCTGGCTGGTGCTCTCCGGCTTCTGGCTGTTCCTGGGCTACCTGGTCGCGGGTGCGCTGTGGTGCATCACGGTCATCGGCATCCCGTTCGGCCTCGCATCGTTCCGGATCGGGTTCTACGCCCTGTGGCCCTTCGGGCGGACCGTCGTGCGCCGCGAGAGTGCGGGACTCCCCAGCGGCATCGGGAACATCCTGTGGCTGGTGCTGTCCGGGATCTGGCTGGCGATCGGTCACGCCGTCACCGGCGCCCTGCTGTGCATCACGGTCATCGGGATCCCGCTCGGCCTGGCCAACTTCAAGATGATCCCGGTCAGTCTGCTCCCGCTCGGCCGCGAGATCGTGCCGACCGACCAGGTCGACGCGGCGCTCGCCGCGTACCGCTCCGGCCAGGTGGGGCCGAGGTTCTAGGGCTGCGGTGCCGGGGCCTGCGGTCGAGCGGGGTGAGGTGGCGGGGGAGATCGTGCGGGCTCTCGGTGTACCGGCCGCGGGCGGGCGAGACTGACGCCAGCTCACGATCGAGCCGGCGCCCTCCCTCGGGGCAGCATCGGCTCGGTGAGCCGCAAGCGGGTCTTGTCCGGCCGGGACCTCCCCTGAGGTGCTGGGGAGCATCGGCCGACCTGCTTGGGTCGGGAGCTGACCTGGGGAGCAGCCGCCGACACGGGGCGACCTGGACCCCACTCCGGGTCGCCCCACGAGGGGTCCCGCTGATCCGCGTGGATGCGCGGCGAGGGATGCGGCAGGTGCAGAAATCCCTCTGGTCTGCTTCGTGCTGGTCAGACGGCTTTCGCAATGCTGGTGGGCGATACTGGGTTTGAACTTTTGAGAACCGGGGTTGCCGCAAGCTCGCATGCGACACTGACTCGGGCATGAACTCGCAGGTCAGAGGACACTTTCGGGATCTTCTGACGCCTGACAGGCCAGGTCATCTCTGGACACGTTCTGACGTCTATGTTCCCCGTATGTTCCCCGAAAGGCGACACTGGAGGGACAAAAGATGGCTCGGGAAACCAGTAGCGCCCGGCGCGGCTTCGGTCGCATCGAGCGGCGCGCGCCGGGCCGCTATCGGGCGGCGTACACCGGCCCTGACGGCCGGCTCTACCGCGCGCCGAGGACGTTCGACGCCAAGGATGACGCCGTCGCCTGGCTGTCAGCGCGGCGGGCCGAGATCCAGATGGAGGTCTGGGCGCCCGACGCTGCCGCGCGCGGCGCTTCCCAGCGGACGGTGCCGACGATGAAGGCGTACGGCGACCAGTGGCTCGAGGGTCGCAAGACCCGCGGCCGCGAGCTGCGCCCGACGACCCGCCAGCAGTACCGGATGCTGCTCGACATCTACATCTGCCCGACGTTCGGCGACGAGCGGCTCGACCGGATAACCGCCGACGACGTCACCGAGTGGTACGACGCACTCGCGCCGGGCAAGGAGACGATCCGCGCGCAGGCCTACAGCCTGCTGCGGACGATCCTCGGGTCAGCGGCATCCGCGCGGCCCAAGCCGCTGATCCCGTACAACCCTGCGCACATCCGCGGGGCCGGCAACGTGAAGCGCGCCCACAAGGTCCGGTCGGCGTCACTCCGGGAACTGGAGGCGATCGTCGAGGCGCTCCCGGAGCGGCACAAACTGATGGCCCTGCTGGCTGCCTGGTGCGCGATGCGGTTCGGCGAGCTGGCCGAGCTGCGCCGCGGCGACATCGACCTGCGGACCAACCGAGTCTCGATCACCCGTGGCGTCGTGCGTGTCGGCGGCACGTTCATTGTCGGCTCGCCGAAGTCCGACGCCGGAGTCCGCGACGTCGCCATCCCGCCGCACATGGTGCCAGTCGTGAAGGCACACCTGAAGAACCACACCGGCAAGGGCAAGGACGCACTGCTCTTCCCGGCCGCAGCCGACAGTAACGCCCACATGGCGCCCTCGACGCTCTACAAGGTCTACTACCCGGCCCGGAAGGCAGCCGGCCGCGAGGACCTGCGCTGGCACGACCTCCGCCACACCGGCGCCGTCCTGGCCGCCCAGACCGGAGCGACCCTCGCCGAGTTGATGGGTCGGCTCGGTCACTCCACTCCTGGTGCGGCCATGCGCTACCAGCACGCTGCTGCCGACCGCGACGCCGAGATCGCCAAGCGTCTGTCGGCGCTGGTGTCGGACGCGGATGTGAAGGTGGAGCGGTGACCGAGAGCAAGTGGACCACCGAGTTCTTCGAGGACGACGCCGGGCGTCGTCCCGTCGAACTGTGGATGGATTCGCTCACTGTCGCCGAGTTCGCCGCACTCCGCGCCGCGATCATCCGGGTCCTCGAGGTCCGCGGCATCGAGCTGGGATCGACTCCGTGGCTCAAGGCCCTTGGTGAGGGACTGTTCGAGTTCCGAGTCCGTCACGATGCCGCGACGATCGAAGCTCTCTACGCGACGACAACGCAGGGCGAACAGCCCGCGCAGCCGACCCAACGCAAGATCCTGCTTCGGCTGTTCGTCCACTTCCACGGCAACAAGGTCATCCTGCTGCTGCACGGCTACGACAAGGGCGGCAACGACAGCCCGCGCCAGCAGAACAAGGAGATCAAAGAGGCGCGCAAGCGCTTGGCGAGTTGGAAGGCGGCCGAGGCCAAGCGCACCAAGGACCAGCGCAGGCGGAAGTAGCCGATTGCCGCATATGTGGTTTCCGACATACGATGGCGTTGTTCGATCGACGAGAGGAGCGGTGATGGCCAAGTCCTTCGCTGACTACGCGCGCGAGCGCGAGGCGACCATGACCGCCGCCGAACTGGACGTCGTGCATGCCTTCGACCAGGCCGCCGCGTTCGGCCAGGTCGTCTACGGAGCCCGCAAGGCCCGGGGCCTTCGGCAGACCGATCTTGCGGAACTCTCTGGCGTGACGCAGGCCGACATCAGTCGGATCGAGCGAGGCCAGGTCGCGCCGACGATTCACACGCTTCTGAAGCTCACCGCCGCGTTGGGCGTCGAGATCCAATTCGTGCTTGCCGAGCCCGGCGCTGAGCCGGCCGAGTCGATCAGCCTCCGCGCCCCCGTCGCCGGCTGAACCCGCGAGCAGCGTTGACCGCGAGGTCGACGACGGCGATCCGCAGCGAGACCCAGCGGAACGCGCGTCGAAAATGGCGGTCCTGCAGGTCGTTCGCGAGATCCATCGCGAAGGCCGTGCGATGAAGATTCACGTGAACGATGATGCGTTCATCGCCGGAGTTTGGCCAAGCGACTTTCGTGACTCATTTGTCGGGCCCGGATGCGATGTCGTCCTTCGTGGCTGTCAGATACTTGGCTCGCTGGCTGGGTCGCAATTGCAGCAGCGCGCCCGGTACGCCGTCCTCGTCCTTCACTCGCCTTTGGCGCTTCGGCAGCGCCTTGCGAATGAGCGGCTGCCACGCCCGGCGGATCGGGTCGGGCAGATCGAGCTCGTTCCAGATGTCGACGAGCAGTGCGCCGTCGATGTAGTCGAGGAGATCGCTCGGGCTGCCCTCGCGCAGGACCAGCTCGTAGGCACGTGCTCGGTCTGTGCGGTCGTGAAGGTTGTACTGCCTCTGCGGTGCGTGCCAGTTCGGGTGCGGGCCGGGGAGCAGAACTGTGCTGAACGCGCGGCCCGGGTCGTGCGGAACTCGCGCGTGAGCTCGCGCTGCCGAGCAACGATGTCGGCCCTCCTGCTCGACCACGCTGCACACAGGTCCGAGTCGACGCCGACGATCTCGCGGATCGGCCGCTTCTCACGGTCGAGGCCCGGCCGCTCGGCGAACTGCACGCCGACCGCCTCGCTGAGATGCCGCTCGAGCGCGGTGTTGTAGGTCTCCGATGCCGCGACCACGTGCTGGTGAAGCACACGACCGTAGATCGAGAGCCACTTGCGCTGTTTAGTCTGCACCTTGTTCGCGACAGCGACGTGGGTGTGGAGGTCAGGATCGCCCGCGCGAGAGTCGCGGTGTGTGAACGCCGCGGCGATCAGCCCGCGCGTCTCGACCTGGCGGGCACCGTCCTTGCCTTCGCGAGTGAAGAGCGCGTGCTGCTCGATGAACGCGACGGCATCCGCCACGGCAGCGTGGTGTGCCTGCTCGATCTTCGTGGCGATCTCGGGCGGCGCGATCGCCCACAGGGTTGAGACCGACTTGACCGGGCTGAACGTCAGGTCGAATCCGGCTACCGCTGTCTGCCGGGGACGCGTGTACCGCGCCAGCGCCGAGGACAGTTCCCGTGCCGACGCTGGCTCGCGTCCGTGCTCGGCGACGAAGAACTCCCGTGCGGCCGTTGACCGAGCCGTAGCGCGCTCGGCCGTCGTCGGTCGCGACGCGAGCAGCTCCTCGACGCGGGCGTTGAAGGCTTCGCCCGTCTCGTTGGTGAAGACCTTGTACGCCGCCCCGAGCGGCCGCCCGGAGATCGGATCCCACCCGGTGCCGAAGATGTTCTTCATCTGCTCGGCCGCCACGATGTCATTGATCGCGAGACCGTGGATGCCCTCAAGCCCCGAGCCAATCCAGCGACCCGGCGCCTCGCCCTTCGCCGCGTAGTAATCGGCGAGCGGAATGCTGAGCTTCTGGCTCGAGTCGAGCGCTGCGACCTGCCGGGTCAGGTACTCGTACCCCGACCCGGCCGACAGTTTCTGCAGCGTCATCGTCACGCCCCCAAGGCCGCGAGCCGGGCGCGGGTGGCCAGGGGGATACCTGGATGGAAGAGGTGTGTCTTGAGAACGGGGGCGAGGGAGCGGGGTGAGGCGGATTGGGCGGAGGGGCTTGAGGGACGGAGCAGGAGAGATGGAGCGGAGGCGGGTGGGCGGGCGAAGGCTGGGGCGAAGAGAGGGCAGGGCGAATAGGGTCCGGACATGATCATCGATGCGGGTCGGCCGCGCTCGCTGGGCAGCGAAACCGACACCTGGCTTCGCTTCGGCGAGGAAGCCAAGGCCCCCGGTGCGTACTCGGGCAGGCGTTTGCTGTCGCCGCAGACAAGCCCGCGTTCGAACTCAGCTTCTGGTGTGGAACGTGCCAGTTCGTGTTTCGGCGGCTTGAGGGAGCAGCCGAGGGCGGCTCGCTCGAGGCCCTTCAGGAACGGCTGACACAAGGCTTCGCCCATCTCGACGACGACCTGATCCAATAGTTGGGGTCGGCGCTGCCGCTCGGCGACTACGTGCCAATCCTGCTGGATCTGCAACCACGCCTCGTGATGCCAGCCCAAGCGGAGGACTACTTCGCCCACGAGCAGGTCGACACGTGGGGACTCGAGAGCTTCTGGGGACTGCCGGTGTATCCGCAGACGCCGTATTACCGGACGTTCGAGACCGCAGTCGACTCGGAAGCTCACCTCTACGAGTTCGTTGTTCCGATGGTGCCGCCGTCCTGGAACGAGCGCACCCGGGTTCAAGAGTTCGAGGGATTGCTTGAGGCTGGAAGCAAGGCGACCTCGGTCGCAGTGTCGATTCTCGATGTGTGTCAGCCGGCAACCGATCTGGGACCGGACTACCACGCCCACTGGGCTCTCACGCATTTCCTAATCGACGGGCATCACAAGATGGAGGCAGCTGCAAGCAGCGGCCGCTCCATCAGGCTGCTGACGTTGCTGTCGGTGCGGGACGGGCTCGCGAGTCCCGAACAGGTCGCTCAGATCCCTGAGCTGCGGTCCCGGCCAGCAGTGGCGCGTGATCGCGCTCCCTGATCCGGACAGCTTGGCTGGCGGGTTTGGGATACTTCCGTCGTGGCGCTTCGGAAGGCCTACGCGGACTACCGAAGTTGAGTCCCCGATAGTGGTGTAGCGCGGTCGCCGAGTTCGTCCCGGTCGTGGACGTAGACGCGGCCACCGCGTGATCCGACAGAGCCCCGCGGGGTGGTGGGCTTTGAGGTGATCCTCGGTGCCTACACGTCGCTGCTCTCGATGGCGGCGACGGGGTCAGTATCGCTGGTGTCGTAGAGCTTGGCCATGGACCCTT
>NZ_JAVFWN010000023.1 GCF_030929495.1 Nocardioides sp. LHD-245
ACACCAGCTCGAAGAACTGGTCCCACTGCTCCCACGATCGACACGAACCCCGCCCTGACAACGGTCTCATCGCAACGCTCCTCCAAGGTCACGTTGCTTCGACCCCTTGAACCCGCCGCGCGCACGACGACGAATTCGGTAGTTGAACCGCACACACCGGCACCCGTCAGAACAGCACGAGCGCCAGGACCGGCACGAGCAGGCTGATCGCGAGCGCCGAGAGCCCCATGGCGAGGCCGGCGAAGGCACCCTCGGTCTCGTCCTCGCGCAGCATCCGCGAGGCGCCGATGCCGTGGCTGACCGCGCCGACGGCGAGGCCGCGGGCCCGGCGGTCGCGGATGCGGAGCAGGTTGAGCACGGCCGGGGCGGTGATCGCGCTGACGATGCCGGTCACGATCGCGAACACGGCCGCCAGCGGCGGGATGCCGCCGAGCGTCTCGGTGAGGGCGATCGCGACGGGCGTGGTGGCGGCCTTGGTCGACAGCGTCTTCTCCAGCGCCTCGTCGGCGCCGAGGAGGCGAGCGAGCAGGACGGCCGAGACGATCGACGTGGCCGCGCCGACGACGACAGCGACGAGGAGCGGGACGACGAAGCCCTTGAGCCGGTCCGCCTGCCGGTGCAGCGGGATGGCCAGGGCCACCGTCGCCGGGCCCAGCCAGAAGGCGATCAGCTCGGTGGCGCTGCGATAGTCGGCGTAGTCGACGTCGAGCACGGTGATCGCCGTACCGGCGACGGCGATCGCGACGAGGACGGGTTGCGCGAGGGCGTGCCCGCCGGTGCGGGTCTGGAGCCAGCGGCCCGCCTGGTAGCCGGCGAGGGTGACCAGCAGCAGGGTCAGCGGCGAGCGGGCCAGGTCGAGGAGGTCCTCCCTCACGGCACCTCCCCCGTCTCGCCCGCCCCGGGCAGGTCGTCGCGCGGCGCGCCGAGCAGCCGCTCCAGGCCGACCGCCGTCCAGCCGACGACGGCGAGGCCCAGCAGCCAGGAGCCCAGCAGGGCCACGGAGATCGGCAGGGCGTGCTCGCCGAGCAGGCCGAGATAGGCGACGATCCCCACGCCCGCGGGGATGAAGAACAGCTGCAGGTGCCGCAGCAGTGCGGATCCCGCGCGCACGATGGAGCCGCTGTCGTCGTACCTGCGGACCCGGAGGTAGACGAAGAGCAGCAGCATCCCCACGACCGGCCCGGGCACGGTGACGTCGAGGACCCGGACGATCGCCTCCCCGAGGACCTGGAAGGCGAGCAGCCAGGTGAGGCCGGTGATCACCGCCGCTCGCGGAGCCGCGCGTTGGGCAGTTCGGGAGCGGGGATCGGCCGCAGCGGCTGGTCGGGGACGACACCGAACCGCCCCGGCGCGACCTGTCGGCTGTCGGGGACGACCTCGCCGTCGGCACCGGTGATCTGGTCCTGCCAGGCCGCGCGGTAGGCGACGACCTCGTCGTGGGTGCGACCCACGAAGTTCCACCACATCACGATCGACTCCCCGAACGGCGGTCCGCCGAGCACCAGCAGCCGCGCCCCCTCGTCGCCCGCGGTGAGGGTGAGCTCGTCCGCGCCCGGCGGGACGTAGGCCAGGTCGGCCGCCCTCGCGGCGACACCACCGACGCTGACGCCGCCGAGGTCGACCAGCACCCCGTGCTCGTACGACGCGTCGACGGGGACGGCGAGCGTCGTACCCGGGTCGAGCACGAGCTCGGCCCCCAGCAGCGGCGTGAAGGTGGCGACCGGCGAGCTGTCGCCGAGCAGCGAGCCGAGGAAGACGTGGGCCCGCCAGCCCTCCCCGCCGATCGCGGCCGGTGCGTAGTGCTGGAAGCCGGCGTCGGTGTCGCGGTCCGCGTCAGGCAGCGCGACCCACAGCTGCGCGCCGTGCAGGACGGTGGTCTCCGGCGTCGAGACCTCGGAGTGGCTGATGCCACGGCCCGCGGTCATCAGGTTGACCTCCTTCGGCCGCACCATCGCGACGTTCCCGGCGCTGTCGCGGTGCTCGATCTCGCCGGTGAACAGCCAGCTCACCGTCTGCAGGCCGGTGTGCGGGTGCGGCGCGACCTCCATGCCGCCGCTCTCGCTGACGCGGTCCGGTCCGTAGTGGTCGAGGAAGCACCAGGCGCCGATCAGCGAGCGCTGCCGCTGCGGCAGCGTGCGGCGCACCTGCATCGCCCGCGGGCCGCCGAGCGGTACCTCGCGGGGCTCCATCACCTCGATGCCGGCTGCCTGCCGGCCCTCGCAGATCACCTCGTCGGGCGCGGCTTCCGGGTTGCTCATGCCCTCCATCCTTTCGCGCCCGTCAACCGGGCCGTGGTCGGGTCGTGACGCGCGGTTCACCCGCCGCCGCAAGGGTGTGCCCGTGCGGATCGCCCAGCTGGCCAACTTCGTCGGCGCGACGTCCGGAGGCATGCGGACCGCGATCGAGCAGCTGGGCCGGGGGTACGTCGCCGCCGGCGCGGAGCGGCTGCTCGTGATCCCCGGGCCGGTCGACGCCGTACGGACGACGTCGCTCGGGGACGTGGTCCAGGTCCGCGCGCCGCGCGTGGGCGGCGGCTACCGGCTGATCGTCGAGCCGTGGCGGGTCACCGACGTCCTCGAGCGGTTCGCGCCGACCAGCGTCGAGTGGAGCGACAAGCTGACCCTGCTGCCCGTCGCCTGGTGGGCGCGGCGCAACGGCGTCCGGTCGGTACTGCTGTCGCACGAGCGGATGGGGGACATGGTCGCGATGCGCACCGGCCTGGAGACCACCTCCAAGGTCTCGATCGGCCTCCTCAACCGGCTGATCGTGCGCAGCTTCGACGTGGTGGTCGTGACGTCGGCGTACGCCGAGGGCGAGTTCCGGGCCGTCGCCGACGCCGCCGGCTGCCCGGTCGCGCGAGTGCCGCTCGGGGTGGACCTGGCGACCTTCCGGCCCGCTGCTCGCACCGCCGGGGACGGCAGGGTGCGGCTGGTGCATGCCGGCCGGCTGTCCCGCGAGAAGTCCCCGCACCTGGCCGTCGCGACCGCGGTCGAGCTGCACCGCCGCGGCATCCCGCTGCGCCTCGACGTCTACGGCGAGGGGCCGCACCGCGACGAGCTCGAGGAGCTCGCCGCCGACGCCCCCGTCCACTTCCACGGGTACGTCGACGGGCGGGCCGCCCTCCGCGACCGGCTCGCCGCCGCCGAGGTCTCCCTGTCCGTGTGCCCCGGCGAGACGTTCGGACTCGCCGTCCTGGAGGCGCTGGCCTGCGGCACGCCCGTCGTCACCGCCGACCGTGGTGGTGCCCGGGAGCTCGTCGACGCGTCGTGCGGTGCGTGGGCGGAGCCGTCGCCGACCGCGCTGGCCGACGCCGTCCTGCGTCTCCTCGAGGTGCCCGAGTCGCGCCGTCGTACCGCCGCCCGTCGGCGTGCCGAGCAGTACGGCTGGGACCGCGCCGTGGCGCGGATGCTCGCGCTGCATGCCGGCGACCGGGTCGGCGCGCTCAGCGCCTGAGCGCTTGTAACTAAGGGTTACAGCGAGGAATTCGCTGCAACAGCACCCGGGTAGGTGTCATAGCACCTGGGTAGATGAGCTCAGGCCGACCGCCGGTCGCCGTACTCCTGGCGCAGTTCTGCGGCCTCGCGCGCCAGCTCCGGGTTCAGATCGGCGCCGAATCGCTGGACCGACTCGGCGTACCCGCGCCGGATCCGATGGATCGCCTCCGCGCGGCGGCGGCCCTTCCAGATGTCGTCGTTGACGACGCGCACCACGATCACCCCGCGGTCGGTGACCGCCCGCTCGCGGAGCTTCTCGTCGAACCAGGTCCGTTGTGGATCCTCCGACAGCCCACCGTCCGCCACCGGGGTGAGCTTGACCTCGCCGTCGGCCTCGATCATGAGGTTGCCGACTCGGAGGTCACACCACGCGATCCCGCGCGTCGTACGCACGGGGAACTGGGTCTCCGGTTCCCCGATCCCCGCCTCGATGACGAGTTCGCGCGCCAGGCTCTCCAAGACGCTCTCCGCTCCAGGGTCGGCCAGGTCGATGGCGGCGCGCGCCTCCTTCACGCCCGGCCAGCACGTCATGATGTCGGCCGCACCGCGGAGCTCGGCGCGACCGACGCCGCGTCTCATGGCTGCGTCGCACGCCACCAGGCCGTGGCGGAAGCCGTGCTCGCGGCCCAGGTCGACCGCCGTCCGGGCGAGGTCGAGCGCGCGAAGCCCGTCCCTGACGATCACCTGCGCGGGATCGAACCGGGCGAGGTGGTGCTTGACGCCGTACTCCGTCCAGGCGTTCGTCCAGCCCGGACGCGTCAGATGCACCAGCGGATCCCTCGGGCGCAGGATCGGCAGTTGCTGCAGGTGCGCGGACGAGTCGTGGCTCAGCACCCAGTCCCGCTTCGCGGCGAGGCCCGCGGCTCGCGCCAGGAGCAGTGGTCGGCCGACGTACTCGTCGAGGGCGTTCCAGTACTCGGTCGCGGTGAAGATCCCGCGTCTCAGCACCCGCAGGCGCGGTTCGTCCTCGTCGCGGCGTCGATGCAGCATCGAGCGGATCTGGCCCGGCCCGACGCCGAGGTCGTGCAGCTCGTGACGGGTGATCAAGCCACCGTTGGCGGCCATCGCGGCCAGGATCCTGGGATGCATGAGACGAACGGTTGCCGCCCCGGGCGCCCGCGACACATCGGACCTGTGGACCTGTGGATAGCCGCGTACGACGGGCGGACGGTCCGCCCCTTCCCGACGCGACTACCCGGGTGCTGTGACACCTACCCGGGCGTTGTTGCGCCGGTTTTCGCGCGGTAACCCTTAGTTACAAGGGGCGGGGCGAGCGGGGCGACGATCCGGGCCAGCCGCTCGCGGGCAGGAGGAGTGAGCAGCAGGAACGGGAGCAGCAGGGCGACGGTCATGCAGCCGATCACGATGGCGTAGTAGGCGCCGTGGAGCGAGGAGTCCAGGGGCGCGACCAGGCCGAGCAGCACCGAGACCGCGACGAGCGCTCCGGTGGCGTGGCGCGGGAGCCGCTGGGTGGCGAGGAACGGCGGCAGCAGCAGGAAGTACCACAGGTGCACGACCGGCGAGAGCAGCACGAACGCGGCTCCGGTGGCAGCAACGGCGGCGATCGCCGTACGCCGGGAGCCGGTCGGCCAGCGCAGGGCGACCCACCCGCCGATCCCCGCGGCGGCGAGGAGGCCGAGCGCGCGGACCAGGTCGCGGAAGAAGGCGGGACCGGTGCCGAGGCCGAGGTGGCCGGCCAGCCAGTCGAGGACGCCGCCGACCAGGGTGGTGGCGGAGAGGGGCGTGTTGACCTCGCCGGGGACGGTGAGGGCGCGCAGCCAGCCGTTGCCGATGCCGGTGACGAGACCCAGGCCGAGCAGGGTGCCGACCGAGACCGCGGCGACGGCGCCGAGGCGACGCAGCCGCGCGGCCAGCGGGGCCGCCACCGGCAGGGAGACGAGCACGATCCCGACGCAGACCAGGCCGCCGGGGACCTTGACCGCCGCGGCGAGGCCGGCGATCACCGCGCCCCACGCCCAGCCGCGCTCGACGGCCACGACGAGGGCCGCCGCCATCAGCCCGACCATGAGGAGATCGTTGTGGAGGCCGGCGACGCCGTTGGCCATCATCAGCGGCGAGACCACGACGAGGGCGGTGGCGACGGCCGGGTTCGCACCGCCCCAACGGGCGAGGCGCGGCACCGCCCAGGCCAGCAGGACCAGGCCCACCAGCGCGAAGCCCCGATGCCCGACGACCAGGATCCACGGGTTGCCGGTGACGCCGGCGACGACAGCGCCGAGGAACACCGGGACCGGCCCGTACGGCGTCGCGGTGTCCCACCACATCGGGTCGACCGCCTGCACGATGGGCGGTCCGGTGACCCAGCCGGGCAACGGGAGGAAGGTGGCGGGCGCCAGCGCCCCGGGACCGACGACGTACGGCGACAGCCCCACCTCGGCCAGCATGCCCTGGGCGGCGTACGACCAGCCGTCGCGGGAGAACAGCGGCGGCGCGAGCAGCAGCGGGGCCGACCAGACCACGGCGGCGAACCGCACCAGCGCCTCGCCGTCGGCCGGGTCGGCGGTCTCGCGGTCGCCGACGGCGACCGTCCGGCACAGCCGCAGCCACGCGTTCGCCAGGAGCCCCAGGCCCACCAGAACCACCACCAGTCCGGCCATCCGGCCGATCTCGTGACCGCGCAGCGCCTCCAGCGCACCGAGCCGGAGGACCGGCGTCGACGCGGGCAGCGTCGCCGTGACGACTCCGCCGAGCAGCACCAGCAGGCTGCCGAGCGTTCCACGAGCGATCACGGTCGGACGGTAGGAGGGGCCGCTGTCGCGGGGTTGAACGCCCGGGCAACGGGGCACGAACGCTCGCAATGCCTGCTCGGAGGCCGCCGGGGGCACTACATTGCTGCCATCCCGGTGCGCCCCCCGCACCATGACGCGAGGAGACCCCATGTCCGAGAACCAGCCGCCTCCCCCGCCCCCGCCGGGCGGGACTCCGCCGCCCCCGCCGGGTGGCTACGGCGGTGCGCCGCAGCCCGGCTTCGGCGGCGCGCCGGCCGGCGTCCCGCGCCCCGGCGAGCTGCTCAACCGCTTCCTGGCGCGCCTGATCGACCACGTGCTGCTGGGCATCGTGTACGCGATCCTCTACGCCGTCTTCAGCGGGATCTTCCTGACCGGCTTCGTGCACTCGTTCGGCGAGTACTTCCTGTTCTGGACGGTCACCGCGATCCTGCAGGCCGCCATCTATCTCGGCTACTTCGCCTTCATGGAGTCCAACTCCGGCCAGACCGTCGGCAAGATGGTGATGAAGCTGCGCACCTACGGCCCCGACGGCGAGAGCAAGCCGACCATGGAGCAGGCCCTCAAGCGCAACGCCTACTCCGCGCTCGGCATCTTGAGCATCATCCCGTTCATCGGCTGGTTCTTCCTCGGCTGGGCCGTGCCGCTGGCCGCGGTGATCTACATCGCGATCACGCTCAACAACGACCAGCCCAACCACCAGGGCTGGCACGACAAGTTCGCCGGCGGCACCCGCGTCCTGCAGGTCGGCTGACCGCGGCGCACGCCGTACGACGGGGCGTCCTCCTGCGCGGAGGGCGCCCCGTCGCGCATCTGGGCCCGCCCGCACCACGGATGCGAGAACACGTTCTAGGGTTCGGCCATGGGCCTGTTCACCCCCGTCGCGATCAAGCTCGGCTCCCAGCCGTGGATGCCGAGGCTGCTCCCCCAGATCACCTGGACCGACCAGCACCTGCAGCGGCTCACCGGCCGCCGGGTCAGCCTGGTGGGGCTCGCCGGGCTGCCGAGCCTGCTGCTGACGGTGCCCGGCCGGAAGACCGGGATCCCGCGCTCCACGCCACTGCTGTGCGTGCCGTGGCAGGGCGGCTGGCTGATCGCCGGCTCGTCCTTCGGCGCCCCGAAGCCGCCGGTGTGGTCGGCGAACCTGCGGGCGGCGGAGACGGTCGAGATCGACTACCGCCGCCGGCGCCACACCTGCACCTGGCGTGAGCTCACCGGGGCGGAGAAGGAGCGGGCCTGGGGGCACATGCTGACGGTCTGGCCGAACTACGCGAAGTACGTCGCGTGGACCGACCGGGTGATCCCGGTCTTCCTGCTCCACCCGCAGGAGCCATCTCAGTAAGGGCAGCCTCTCCGAGCCAAGGGCAGCCTTGCTTTAGCCTTCCCCCATGGGGGAGGGCACAGCAGGTGCACAGGTCGCGGCGGGCATCGCCGACGACCTCGCCCGGCACGGCACCCACCCCGCGCTCCGGACGACGACCGGCACCGTCACCTACGCCGAGCTCGCCGCGCGCGTGGCCACCGCCCGCGCGGATTTGGACCTGCTCGGCGCCGGGCACCGGCAGCTCGTCCACCTACGCCCGGCCACCACCTCGGAGTTCGTGGTGGCCTGGCTGGCCGCCCTCACCGGCGGGCACGCCACCCTCCTCACCCACGACGACGGCCTGGCCCGCGCCTACGGAGTGTCCGTGGCCCACGACGGCCGCTCCTGGCGGCCGACCGGGCGCCCGGCTCCCGAGCTCCACCCCGACCTGCGGCTGCTGCTGAGCACCTCGGGCTCGACCGGGTCGCCCAAGCTGGTGCGCCTCTCGGCGGCGAACCTCGACGCCAACGCCGCCGCCATCGCCGACTACCTCGGCCTCACCGGCGACGACGTCGCGCTCACGACGCTGCCCCTCGACTACTGCTACGGCCTCTCCGTGCTGCACAGCCACCTGCTGGCCGGTGCCGCCCTCGTGCTCGACGACCGCACGGTGACCGACCCCGTTCTGTGGGACCGGGCCCGCGCCGAGGGGGTCACCTCCTTCGCGGGGGTGCCCTACACCTTCGACCTGCTCGGCGCCGCCGGCTGGCCGACGCTGCCGACGCTGCGCCAGGTCACCCAGGCCGGCGGCCGGCTCGCGCCCGAGCGGGTCCGCGCGCTCGCCGAGCAGGGCCGCCGCGAGGGGTGGGAGCTGGTCGTGATGTACGGCCAGACCGAGGCCACGGCCCGGATGGCCTTCCTGCCGTCCGAGCTCGCCCTCACCCATCCCGGCTCGGTCGGCGTCGCGATCCCCGGCGGGGCGTTCCAGCTCGACCCGGTGGCCGATGCCGAGCCCGGCGTCGGGGAGCTGGTCTACCGCGGCCCGAACGTGATGATGGGGTACGCCGAGACGCCCGCCGACCTCGCCCACGGCGCCGGGCCCGACGAGCTGCGCACCGGCGACCTGGCCCGGCTCAGCCCGGAGGGTCTGGTCGAGATCGTCGGGCGGCGGTCGCGGTTCGCGAAGCTGTTCGGACAGCGGGTCGACCTCGACCGGGTGCAGACCCTGCTCGGCCTCAGCGGGTACGACGCCGGGTGCGCCGAGTCCGCCGACGGCCGGCGTCTGGTCGTGGCCGTCCCGGGCTCGCCCGACCCGGCGACGGTGGGCGAGGTCGTCGACGCCGCCGCGACGGCCGCCGGTCTCCCCGCGCACGCGGTGCTCGGCGTACCCGTCGCGGCGCTGCCGCGGCTGCCCAACGGCAAGCTCGACCAGCAGGCGCTGGCCCAGCTCCCGCCGGCTCCCGCGCCGGACGCCGGATCGGCCGAGGCCTCGATCGCCCGCCTCTACGGCCGGATCCTGGGCCACGAGCGGGTCGACCCGGGCGCCTCCTTCGTCAGCCTCGGTGGCGACTCGCTGTCCTATGTCGAGCTGTCGCTGCGCCTGGAGAGCCGGATCGGCCGGCTGCCCCACGACTGGCAGACCTGGTCCGTCGCCGAGCTCGCCGCCCGGCCCGACGCCGACGCCCCAGCACCGGGCCGCCGGCCGCGCTGGGCGCGGGTCGACACCACGATCGTGCTGCGCGCGCTGGCGATCGTGCTCGTCGTCGGCTCTCACACCGACCTGTGGGTGGTGCTCGGGGGTGCCCACGTGCTGCTCGCCGTCGCGGGTGTGAACTTCGCGCGCTTCCACCTCGCCGACGAGGGCCCGCGCGAGCGGCTGCGGCGGGTCGGCCGGGCCGCCGGCCGGGTCGCCGTGCCGGCGGTGCTCTGGATCGGAGCGGTCGCGCTCCTCACCGGCCGGCCGGGCTGGCGCAGCGTGCTGCTGCTCAACGACGTGCTCGGGTCCCGCGACTGGTCCGAGCCGGCCTGGTACTACTGGTTCGTCGAGGTCGTGCTGCTGCTCGCGATCGGGGCCGGGCTGCTGACCGCCGTCCCGCGGGTGATGGCCCTCGAGCGCCGCCACCGGTTCCCGCTGGCCCTGGGGCTAGCTACCCTGGCCCTCCTGCCGCGAGCGTGGGCCGACCTGGCGTCGTACGACGGCGACGTGATCCACTCCTCCGTCTTCGTCGCGTGGCTCTTCCTCGGCGGCTGGGCGGCCGCCGTCGCCCGCGGCCGCCGCGACCGCGTCCTGGTCACCGTCGTCCTGCTCGCCGGCTGCTGGGGCTTCACCGGCAGCACCGACCGCGACCTGCTCATCGCCGCCGGCTGCCTCGCCCTGGTGTGGGTGCCGAGCGTGCCCTGGCCGCGGCTGCTGGTCGGGCCGATCGGGGTGATCGCCGGCGCCTCGCTCTACGTCTACCTGACCCACTGGCAGGTCTACCCGTGGTTCGAGAGCCGCTGGCCGCTCGGCGGGCTGATCGCCTCGCTGGCGGTCGGCGTCCTGACCTGGCAGCTCGTCAACCGGGCACCCGTCTGGGCCCGGCGTGTGGGCGCCGTCGTGGCCCCGTCCCGGCCTCACTACTCTCCCGTCCAACCACTCCGACAGGAAGTCCGATGAAGAAGCAGCTGGTCCTCGGCGTCACGGCCCTCACCCTGGTCTCCCCGCTCCTCGCCGCGTGCGGCGAGGACGAGCCGAAGCTGGTGATCTACAACGCCCAGCACGAGCCCCTGCTCAAGGAGCTGGCGCCGGAGTTCACCGAGGAGACGGGCATCGAGGTCCAGCTGCGCAACGGCAAGGATCTCGAGCTGTCCAACCAGCTCGTCCAGGAGGGCAAGGCCTCGCCCGCCGACGTCTTCCTCACCGAGAACTCGCCGGCCATGTCGCAGGTCGAGGCCGCCGGCCTCTTCGACCAGCTGCCGGCCGACATCCTCGACGTGATCCCCGCGCAGTTCCGGCCCGTCAGCGGCCTGTGGACCGGGTTCGTGGCCCGCTCGACGGTCCTCGTCTACAACACCGAGCAGATCCAGGAGGCCGACCTGCCGGCCTCGCTCCTCGACCTCGCCGATCCCGCGTGGAAGGGGCGGATCTCCTTCTCCCCCACCGGCGCCGACTTCCAGGCGATCGTCGCGGCGGTGCTCGAGCTCGAGGGGCCGGAGGCGACCAAGGCCTGGCTGGAGGGCATCAAGGACAACGGCACCGTGTACGACGGCAACAACCTCGTGCTCGAGGCCGTCGACTCCGGTGAGGTCGAGGTCGGCATCGTCTACCACTACTACTGGGAGCGCGACCGCAAGGAGAACGGCGACGTCAGCGACCAGAGCGCCCAGCACTACTTCACCGGCGGCGACCCGGGCGCCTTCGTCAGCGTCTCCGGCGCCGGCGTCCTGAAGTCGAGCGACATGAAGGAGGAGGCCCGTGAGTTCGTCGAGTTCCTCGTGAGGGAGAAGGGCCAGCAGGTCCTCGCCGACAGCTACGCGCTGGAGTACCCGCTCAACCCGGCCGTGCAGCTGCCCGGCGTCACCAAGCAGTTCAGCGAGCTCCAACCGCCGCAGGTCAACGTCTCCGACCTCGATGCCGAGGCCGTGGTCGACCTGATGACGGAGGTCGGCTTCCTCTGAGCCCACCCCGCGCCCCGGGGGCGTCCCGCTCGACCCCCGCCCTCCTCCTCGTCGGCCTGGCCATCGCCGGGCTCGCCCTGGTCCCCCTCGGCTACGTGCTGTGGACCACGGCCGAGCTCGGCCCGGGCGAGGCCGGCGACTTCCTGTGGCGCCCGCGGATCGGGGAGCTGCTGTGGAACACCACCCGGCTGCTGGTCGCCGGGGTGCTCACCAGCGCCGTCGTCGGGGTGGCGGGAGCGTGGGTGGTCGAGCGGACCGACGTACCGGGACGCGGCTGGTGGCACGGCCTGCTGTGCGCACCGCTCGCCGTACCCGCGTTCGTCAACGGCTTCGGCTGGGTCTCGACGACCCACGCCGTGCAGTCCTTCCCCGGCGCCGTCATGGTCGTCACGCTGTCGTACTACCCGCTCGTCTACCTGCCGACCGTCGCCGCGCTGCGCCGCCTCGACCCGGCCGTCGAGGAGGTCGCCACCGCGCTCGGCAAGGGTCCGTGGCAGGTGTTCCTCCGGGTCACCCTGCCGGCGATCAGCCCGGCCGTGCTCGGCGGCGCGCTGCTGGTGGGCCTGCACCTGCTGGCGGAGTACGGCGCCCTGCAGCTGCTCAACTACCCCACCCTGACGACCGCGATCCTCCAGCAGTACGCCACCGTCTTCAACGGCCCGGAGGCCACCCTGCTGGCCCTGGTGCTGGTCACCTTCTGCCTGCTCCTGCTGGGCCTCGAGCTGCTGCTGCGCGGCCGGCGGCCCCGGTCGCGGGTCGGCGCGGGCACCAGCCGGGAGTTCGCCCGGGTCCGGCTCGGACGACGTCGCCCGGTCGTCGTCGCCGGGCTGGCCGGGCTCGCCGTGTGGGCCCTCGGCGTCCCCCTCGCCAGCCTGGTCCGCTGGCTGGTCCGGGGCACCTCGGCCGGCCTGGAGACGGGCGAGCTCGCCGGCGCTCTCGGCAACACCCTGCTGCTCGCCGTGCTGGGCGGGGCGCTCACCACCGCCGCCGCGGTCCCGGTCGTGTGGCTCGCGGTGCGCCATCGCGGGCTCCTGACGACTGCGATCGAGCGGAGCGTCTACACCGCCAGCGCGATGCCCGGGATCGTGATCGCCCTGGCCCTGGTCACCGTGTCGATCCGCGCCGTGCCGGACCTGTACCAGACCCTGGCCCTGCTCCTCGCCGGCTACCTGATCCTGTTCCTCCCCCGTGCGGTGGTCAGCGTGCGCGGCACCTTCGAGCTGGTGCCGCCCGGCCTGGAGGAGGTCGCCCGCAGCCTCGGCTGCGCCGGGCCCGCGGTGGCGCGCCGGGTGACCCTGCCGCTCGTCGTACCCGGCCTGGCGTCGGGCGCGGCGCTGGTCGCCCTCGCGATCTCGACCGAGCTCACCGCGACGCTGCTCCTGGCGCCGCTCGGCACCGAGACGCTGGCGACGAAGTTCTGGTCCTACGGCTCCTCGATCGCGTACGGCGCCGCCGCGCCCTACGCGCTCGCCCTGATCGTCCTGTCCGTCCCGTCCACCTGGCTGCTGGCCCGGCTCAGCATCCGGGCCCCGAGGAGCACCCGATGACCGCACTCGAGATCCACGGGCTGGCGGCCGGCTACGGCCGCACCACCGTGCTGCAGGGCGTGGACCTCCGGGTCACGTCCGGCGTGACCGCGATCCTCGGCTCGTCGGGGTGCGGCAAGACCACGCTGCTGCGGGCGGTCGCGGGCTTCGTCGAGCCCACCGCCGGCACCATCGACGTGGCCGGTACCCGGGTCGTGGGCGGCTCGCGCACCGTGCCGGCCCGCCGCCGCGGGATCGGCTACGTCCCCCAGGAGGGCGCGCTCTTCCCCCACCTGAGCGTGGCCCGCAATGTCGCCTTCGGCCTGCCCCGCGCGCAGCGTCGCGACGCCGGGGCGGCCGTCGCCACGGCCCTCGAGCTGGTCGAGATCGACCCCGGCCTGGCCGAGCGCTACCCGCACGAGCTGTCCGGCGGCCAGCAGCAGCGGGTGGCCCTGGCCCGTGCCCTCGCGCCACGGCCGGCGCTGGTGCTGCTCGACGAGCCCTTCTCCTCCCTCGACGCGTCCCTGCGCGAGGAGACCGGCCGCGCGGTGGTCCGGGCCCTGCGGGCGGCCGGCGCCGCCGCCGTCCTCGTGACCCACGACCAGGGCGAGGCGCTCTCCCTCGCCGACCAGGTCGCCGTCATGGTGGGGGGACAGTTCCTCCAGGTCGCCGCCCCCGCCGAGGTCTACCTGACCCCCGCCGACCCCCGCGTCGCCGGCTTCATCGGCCACGCCTCGCTGCTGCCCGGAGAGGTGACCGCCGAGGGCCGGGGTCGCTGCGCGCTCGGTGACCTCCCCCTCCGTTCCGCCGCTTCCCCTACGCCGCCCGGACCGGCCCGGCTGGCCGTCCGCTCCGAGCAGCTGCAGGTCCACGCCGCCGCGGCCGAGGCCCCGGGGAGCGTCGGAGGCGAGGTCCTCGACGTGAGCTTCTTCGGCCACGACGCCACCATCCGGGTGCGGCTCGCCTCCGGCGAGCAGGTCACCGCCCGCACGCCCGCCGACTCCGTCCCGCGCCCCGGCGACCGGGTGCGGGTGGTGGTCGTCGGCGACGTGATCGCCTTTCCCGAGGGAGTGTCCGACGTCGCGCGGAACGGGCCAGCCCGGCCGAGCTGATGGCGCCGAGCAGCGGGCCCGGCGCCCCACGGGACGGTCAGAGTTCCGACCTGATCTCCCAGAGGTCGGGGAACGCGGGCCGGAACAGGGTGCTCCGCAGGTAGGCGGCCCCGGCCGAGCCGCCGGTCCCGATCTTGGCACCGATGATCCGCTCCACCATCTTCACGTGGCGGTAGCGCCACTCCTGGAGCCCCTCGTCGATGTCGACCAGCGCCTCGGCAAGCCCCGCCTCGACCGACCCCTCACGGCGGTAGAGGTCGATGAGGACCCGCTGGACACGTTCGTCCCCTTCCCACTCCTGGGTGACATCCCGAGACAGGACGTCGGCCGGGATCGGCCAGCCCTGGAGGGCGAGGCACTGCAGGAACGAGTCGAACACCGAGCGCCGGGAGACGATGGCGGACAGGCTGTCGTCGCGTGCCCCCGCGCTGAAGTCGCGACGGCCGACGACAGCCTCGATGTAGCGGAACTGGTAGGACTGGAAGCCGCTGGAGGAGCCGAGCTCGGAGCGGAAGCTCGTGAAGCCGCCCGGCGTCATCGTCTCGAGGATGTCGAGCTGCCCGACGACCGTCTTGAGGATCTTGCCGATCCGGCGGGCGGGCGCCAGCGCACCGGCGCACTCCCCGCCCTCGAGACGCGACTGGAGAAGCGCCGCTTCGTGCAGGATCTGCTTGAACCACAGCTCGTAGGTCTGGTGGATGATCACGAAGAGCAGTTCGTCGTGGGCGTCGGTCTGCGTGGTCTGGGCGTCGAGCAGGTCGTCGAGGCGCAGGTACGAGCCGTAGGTCAGGTCGGTGGCGCTCATCGGTGGTCCTCTCGGTGGGGCAGGAGCGAGCGAGCGGCGTTGGCGGCGAGCACGCCCGCGGTCGCCACCGCGGTGACCAACCGCTGCCTGCCGACCCGGGCAGGGATCTCGGCGTACGGCACGGTCGTGAAGGACACCAACTCGTAGCGTGAGACGAACCGGCCGGGCAGCGTGCGCTCGAGCCAGTGCTCGGCCTGGGTCTTGGCCTGGAACACCGGGGAGTTCACGCGGTCGCGCATCTCCACGAAGTTGTCGAGCGCCATCTCCGCGATGGCGTCGCAGTTGGCCTTGCGGCGCTGCTGGTAGGCGTCGAGCGCGCGCCGCCAGTCCCCGTCGTGCTCGGCCAGGGACCGGTCGATCTCGATGCAGTCCTCGAACGCGCAGTTGGCGCCCTGGCCGAAGAACGGCACGATCGCGTGCGCGGCGTCGCCGACCAGCGCGAGCGTCGCCCGTTCTCCGCGATGCACCCACGGGTAGCTGCGGATCGTGGCGAGGGAGCCGATCGGGTTGTGCCGGTAGTCGTCGACCAGGTCCGGCGCGAGCCCCACCACGTCGGGGTAGCGGGCGGCGAAGTGGTCGACGATCTGTTCGTCGCTGACGAGCGCGTCGAACTCCGCCCGGGTCCAGAACAGCGTGCAGGTGAACGACCGGTCCATGTTGGGCAGCGCGATCATCATCGATCCGCCGCGCGGCCAGATGTGCAGGGCGTCGGGACTCATCGCGAACTCGCCGTCCGCGGTGGGCGGGATCGTCAGCTCCTTGTAGCCGTGCTCGAGGTAGTCCTGGCTGAAGTTGAAGCCGGTCCGGAACGTCACAGCCCTCCGGGCGGCGCTGAAGGCGCCGTCGGCGGCGAGCACGATGCTCGCCCTCACCTCCTCGGCGCCGGCCGGGGTGTCGAAGGCGAGCACGCCGCTGTCGAGGTCCGCGCTGCGGAGTCGGTAGCCGAACCTCAGCTCGACGCCGGGGGTCTTCGCCGCCTCCTCCAGAAGCGCGAGGTTGAGCTCGGAGCGGCTGATGGAGTGGATCGGCCGGGTTCCGTCGGCGCTGTAGGGACGCGACGACTGCTCGCCGGTGGGCGTGTGCACCATCCGTCCGTGCATCGGGAGCGCTCGCGCCAGGGCGTCGTCCTTGAGGCCGACCTCGTCGAGCGCGGCCAGACCGCGGGCCGAGATCGCCAGGTTGATGGACCTGCCGCGCTCGGGCTCTGCCGTGCGCGGGTCGGCGCGGCGCTCGTAGAGCGTGACCTCGATGCCGCGACGCCCCAGGAGCGCCGCCAGCAGGCACCCCGCCAGCCCGGCGCCGACGATGGCGACGCTCTCCCCCCGGTCAGCCACGGAGCAGCTCCGCGAGCGCGGACGCGGCGCGCCAGCAGTCGTGGTGGGTCACGTACAGCGGGACCGGGGCGAAGCGGATCACGTCGGGCTGCCGCGCGTCGGCGTATACCCCGTGCTCCTCGCGCAACCGCGCGGTGAGCTTCCCGACGTCGGTGTCGTCCAGCTGGACCGACAGCTGGCTGCCGCGGCGAGCAGTGTCGCGGGGCGTGATCACCCGCGCGGCGTGGCCGACGAGCACATCGTCGAAGAGGTCGTAGAGGAACGACGAGAGGCGGCGGCTCTTGGCCCGGAGCGCGGGCATCCCGACCTCGTCGAACATCTGGAGGCTCAGCAGGACCGGCGCCATCGCGAAGATCGGCGGATTGGACAGCTGCCAGGAGTCGGCGGTGGCGACCGGCGTGACGGTCGGCTCCATCCGGAACCGGGTCGCTTCCTGCGTCGACCACCACCCCTGGAGCTTCGGCAGGGCCGGGTCGGCGACGTGCTGCTCGTGGACGAACGCGCCGGCGAGGGAGCCCGGACCAGCGTTGAGGTACTTGTAGGAGCACCACGCCGCCCAGTCGACGTCCCAGTCGTGCAGCCTCAGCTCCACGTTGCCCGCAGCGTGGGCCAGGTCCCAGCCGGCGATCGCGCCGGCCTCGTGCGCGGCACGGGTGATGGCAGCGATGTCGAGCAGCTCACCGCTGTAGTAGTTGACCCCACCCAGCAGCACCAGCGCGACGGTCGAGCCGTGCTCGGCCAGGTAGGCGACGATGTCGTCGCTGCGCAGCGCCGCCTCGCCCGGTCGGGGTCGCAGGCGGACCACGGCTGTGTCCGGGTCGTAGCCGTGGAAGGCGGCCTGGCTGCGCACGGCGTAGGAGTCGGAGGGGAACGCCGTGTCCTCGATGAGGATCTGCCACCGGTCGGCGGTGGGGCGGTAGAAGCTGACCATCATCAGATGGAGGTTGACGGTCAGGGAGTTCATCACCACGACCTCCTCGGGTCGCCCGCCCACGAGTCGCGCGGCCGAGTCGCGCAGGAGGCTGTGGTATCCCAGCCACGGCCGGGTCGCCTCCAGGTGTCCCTCCACGCCGAGCCGGGCCCAGTCGTCGAGCTCGGTGCCGACGAAGTCACGCAGCGCGCGGGGCTGGAGCCCCAGCGAGTTGCCCGCGAAGTACGCCGCCTCGCCCTCGCCGTACGGCGGGACGAAGAACTCCGCGCGCCGGGTGGGCAGCGCGTCGCCCGTGTCGAAGGCGCGGGCGTCGGCTTCGTTCAAGGTCATGCGGGCTCTCCGGTGGTCGTGCCGCCGGGCGCCGCGGTCGGTCGTTGCATAGCCCCAGTCTCCGCCCGTGGTCCTATGTCGATCCAATGCCTCTTCGCTCGACCACCATGCCCGAACAGGCATATCCTGTCGACATGGGCCACCCGGAGCTGCTCAACGGCCGCCTGAAGATCCGGCATCTCGTCTACGTCGACACGCTGGCCGCCGCCGGCAGCGTCGTCCGGGCCGCCGAGCGGCTCCACATCACCCAACCCGTGATGACCCGCGCCCTGCGGGAGCTCGAGGAGATCGTCGGGGTGCAGCTGTTCGCGCGAGGAGCGCGCGGGATCTCCCCCACGCCGTACGGCACGGCGTTCGTCGACCATGCCCGCACCGTGCTGGCCGAGCTCCGCCTCACCGCCAGCCACCTGGCCGAGCTGGCCGACGCCACGACCGGGACCGTCACTGTCGGCACCTACCTCTTCGGCTCCAACCGGCTGCTCCCCATGGCGATCGAGCGGCTCAAGCGCTCCCGTCCCCGGGTCACGGTCGTCGTCCGCGAGAGCAACCCGGAGGTGCTGGTGACCGAGCTCCTCGCCGGTGGCCTCGATCTCATCGTCGGTCGCCTCACGCCGCTCGACGACAGCAGCCGACTCGAGCAGCGTGTGCTCTACCAGGAGCCCGTCCGCCTGGTCGCCCGGAAGGGCCACCCCGCTGCACGCGAGCCGGTGCCCCCACTGTCCGCCCTCACGTCCTACCCGTGGGTCGTGCCGGTGGCCGAGACCGCGCTGCGGCGCGAGCTGGAGGCGGCGTTCCTGCGGGAGGGGATCCGGCTGCCGGCTGACCGCGTCGAGTGCATGTCGTACCTCACGACCCGCCACCTCATGGTCCACTCCGACGCCATCGCGGCCTTGCCCGAGATGATCACCGCCGACGACGAGCAGATCGCTCTGCTGCCCACCCCCGTGCCGTCCCTGGGCAGCGCGGTCGGGCTCACCGAGGCCCAGGGGCGGAGCCAAGGCCCCACGGCCGCCCTCTTCGTTGAGTGCCTCGACGCCGTGGCCGCCGGCATCCGGGACTCCGCGCCGCAGCCGCCCCTGCTCCCGTCGAGTGACGCGGCCGCGCGGCCCAGCTGATTGATCCCGAGGACTCGCTCGCGAGATCCCTTGGAATCACTCAGCTAGCGCAGAAGCGCGCTCGCGCGACGCTCGGTCTCGCGCCAGATCCTGGACGCCGGGTCGATGACAGCGAAGTGGTCGCCCTCCGCGACGATCAACTCCGGCCGGCCGAGGTGGTCGGCCCGGCTGAGTCGGAGGTTCATGTCCTGGAGGTCGAGGGAGTCGTCGGTGCCCTGCACGAGCAGCCAGCTCGCGCGGCGGGCGCGGTAGCCGGCCGGCGACGCGGCGGCGTACCGCTCGGGGACCTCGTCCGGTGCACCACCCAGGGCGAGCCGCACGGCGTCCTCCCCCATGAAGCGGGAGTGCGCGACCGGCAGGTCGACGACCCCGGCCATGGAGACCGCGAGCACCGCAGGATCGGACCGGTCCGGCTCGGGGAGCGACTCGACGAGCTGGAGCACGAGCTGTCCGCCTGCCGAGTGACCGAAGAGCGCCACCGGCAGTGTGGGGTCGAGCTGCCGCGCCGCCTCGAAGCCGGCCCGTACGTCGGCGACGGTCGCCTCCCAGCCGACCCGGTCGGGACGGCCGTACTCGAGGTTGACGGCGAGCCAGCCCTGGTCGGCGAGGTCGGCCGCGATGCCGTTCATCAGCGTCGCGTCCCAGAGCGAGCGGTAGAAGCCGCCGTGGACCAGCACGGCGATCGCCGCCGGCGTGCCGGCCGGTCGGCGTACGTCGAGCCACTGGTCGCGGTCGGTGCCGTAGCGGATGCGGTCGGCGGGCCGCGCGAGCCCGCGCAGCCAGTCCGAGACCGGGAACCAGAGGGTGTCGAGTCCGTGGCCGCGCACCTGCGCGACGTCCAATTCGGGCGCGGAGGCATCGAGCTCGACGCGCAGCAGCGGCCGTCCGGCGACCTGACCGACGGGGTCTCCGGATCCGGCGATCTCGACCACGGCGTCCGGCGCTGCGTCCGATGCTGTGTCCGGTGCGTCGGTGGCGACCAGCACCCAGCCTGCGCGCTCCGCGGCCCTGGCGAGCACGCGACGCAGGAGCTCCCGGTCGACCGCCGCCCGGCTACCGACCACGACCGCGACTCTCGGGCTCACGACGGGTCACGCTTCAGCATGGGCAGCACCTCGCGTCCGATCAGCGTGATGCCGACCTTGTCGTCCGCGAGGCCGTGCGGCGTGCCGAACTCGACCCGGTCGACGCCCGCGTCGATGAGCGCCTGCGCCTGGGCGGCCACCTGCTCGGGAGTGCCGGAGAACGCGAAGCGGTCCAGGATGTCGTCCGGGATCAGCTCCCCTGCCGCCGCGTGGTCGTTCGCGGCCAGACGGTCGCGGACTCCCGCGAGCAGCCCGGAAGGAAGCTCGACGGTCGGGTCCAGCTCGGCGACGGCGTCGAGGTACATCGCGACCTCGCGCCGCGCCGCCGTCCGCGCCGCGGCGCCGTCGGTGTCCACGACGGTCACCGCCCCGAAGCACAGCCGGACCGTGCCGAGCGGGCGGCCCGTGGCGGTCTCGCCGACCGCCAGCCGCTCCCGGACCACGGGCACCAGGTCGGGGTTGGCCGTGCCGCCCAGCTTCAGCTCGTCGGCCGTCCGGCCGGCGAGCGCGATGCCCAACGGGCCCCAGCTGCCGAGGAGCAGCGGTGGCTCGGGCCGCAGAACGGGATAGCGCAGCCGCACATCCGGCCGCAGTGGGTAGAGCTCACCGTCGTACCCGCGGCCGTCGCCCGCGAGCAGCGCCCGGATGTGGCCGACCGCCTCACGTAGGTGCGCCACCGCTCGCGGCTGAGCGACCCCGATCGCGCCGAGCCAGGTGCCCTTGGCCAGCCCGAGATAGGCCCGGCCGCCGCTTGCCTGGTCGAGGAGCGCGAACTGACCGGCGATCTCGTAGGGGTGCAGGGTGAACGGGTTCCAGCACGCCGCCCCGAGCCGGACCCTCTCGGTCGCGCCGGCGATCTCGAGCAGCGCGCCGATCGGAGGCTGGAAGAGCAGGTCGCTGAACACGCTGATCACGTCGATCCCGTACTCTTCCGCGGTCCTGGCCAGCTGCGCGTAGCGGCCGGGCAGCTTGTCGCACTGAAGGCCCAGCCCGATCTCGACGCGGCTCATGTGAGCTCCGAGGAGCGCATCGCCTTCAGTTCGCCCCGCTCGATCCGCATGATCAGTCGCTCGTCCGGGTCGGGACAGGCGACGTACTGGTCCCGCTCGAGCCAGTCCCCGGGCGGCAGCGCGCGCTGCTTGGCGGGGATGAGCGGCAGGACGGCCGAGAGCGCGTAGAGGCAGAACGCGCCCGGCACCCGCACATGGGCGGAGTTGACGACCTCGAAGCAGTCGCCGACCGACATCCCGCACACCGAGCGGCCCTCGATACGGTCGACGACCACACGAATGTCGTAGAGCTCCATGTCGGTCTCGTCGTCGTGGTGCTCGGGCTCACCCTGCACCGGGTCCTGCATCGGGCTCATGACTCAGTCTCCTCCATCCTGACGACGATCTTTCCGTGCGTGCGGCCGGACTCGAGGTCGTCGAGGGCGGCGGGTGCCTCGTCGAGCGTCACCACCCGCGACACCACCGGGGCGAGGCGGCCGGCCGCGACGTCGGCGAACAGCTCGCCGTACACCGCCCGGACCGCGTCCGGCTTCGCGAACGGGTACGTCGATCCCCAGGACAACCCGACCAGGTCGGCGTTGGCCTGCGTCAGCCGCACCGGGTCCACGGTCACCGAGCCGCCCGCCTGGCCGACGGCGACGTAGCGGCCCTCGAAGGCGATCACCTGGAGCGAGACGTCGAAGAGTCTCCCGGCGACCGGGTCGACCACGATGTCGACCGGCCCGCCTGCGTCCAGGATCGCGTGGGCAAGACCCGCGTCGCCGGAGTCGAACGCCGCCTCCGCGCCCTGCTCCAGGCAGTGCGCGACCTTGGCGGCAGTGCCGGCCGTCGCGATGACCGAGGCACCGCGCAGCCGGGCGAGCTGGATCGTCGCGGAGCCGACGCCGCCGGCGGCACCGTGCACGAGGACGCGGTCCCCCGGGCCGACCCGGGCGCGCTCGAGCGCCCACCACGCGGTCTGGTAGGTCACGGGCAGCGCCGCGGCGACCTCGGGTGGGATCGACGCCGGTCGATCGACCAGGAGCGCCGCCGGTACGACGACCTCCTCACCGAGGGCACCGTCGGGAAGGGTCGGGCAGGCGACGACCTCGCGGCCGAGCCAGGACTCGGCCTCCGCGCCGGTCTCGATGACCGTCCCGGCGGTCTCGACGCCGGGCGTCGCGGGGAAGGCCGGCTTCACGGGGTAGGCGCCTCGGCACAGCGTCGCGTCGAGGAAGTTGAGCCCGGTTGCCCGTACCCATAGTCGTGCCTCCCCGGCCCCCAGCACCCGGCGAGGCAGCCGCCGGGTGGCCAGGACCTCGCCGGGCGGGCCGAACCGGTCGCACGCGACCGCGGTATACGTGGCGTTCACGGACACTCCTCGCTGCGGGCCTGGTGCAGCGGGGCCTCGTCGGGCCGGGCTTCGTCGGGCACGCGCCGGGCCTCGGCGTGGTGGTGGGCGATGCGCCAGCCGGCCTCGTCCCGGGTGAGGACGTCGGTGATTCTCGTGGTCTCGGGGGTGCGGTTCGCGACCACGGCATGCAACAGATAGCGCGCGACCGCGACCCCGCCCCAGACGTCGACCCGGTGCACGGTCACCTGCAGGTCATCGATCGCGGGCAGGTCAGCCGGCGTGCGCCGGTCGCGGTAGCTGTCGAGCTCGTGGCGGTCGAACAGTCGCGGCAGGTGGCTCTCCCACGTCGTGGCGTCCGCGGCGAGGTGGCGGTCGAAGCGCACCCGGTCCTGGGCGAGGTACGCGTCGTACATGTCCCGGATGCCGCTGACGATCACCTCCACCTCGTCGGACACGTTGCTCGTAGACCTGCTCGTGGACGCGCTCACCGGGTTGCTCCTGCGACCGTCAGCCGGTCGTCGCGAACCGTCTTCCCGGACTTCATCACCCAGCTGATGCCACGCAGTGCGGACGTGTCGGCGAGAGGGTCGGCGTCCATGGCGATCAGGTCGGCCTGCTTGCCGACCGCGATGCTTCCCACGCGATCGTCGACCCTCAGCCACTCGGCGGTGGCCAGGGTGCCGGCCCGGAGTGTGGCCGCGGGACCGAGCCCGTTCTCGCTGACGTGCTCCATCTCTCGCACGATCGCCGTCGTGCCCTCGTAGAACCAGAAGGGCGGCATGTCGCTGCCGATGAGGATCTCGACCCCTGCCTCGATCGCCATCCGGAAGGACTCGAGGTGCCGGGGACCCGCCTCGAGCGACCGCTGCTGCATCCACGTCGGCACGCCGAGCTGGTCGAAGAACTCCCCACAGCGAGTCACGACGAGGGTCGGGACCAGCGCCGTCCCATGAGAGGCCATGGCACGGGCGACCTCCGGCGTCAGCTCGTAGCCATGCTCGACGCCGTCGAGACCCAGCTCGACGGCGCGGGCGATGACCGAGGCCGGCCCGGCGTGCGCGGTGACCTTACGCCCCCAGGCGTGGGCGGTCTCGATGACGGCGGCCATCTCGTCCTGGCTGAGCTGAGGAGTGGCGATCCCCTCGTGCTCGCCCGCGATGCCGCCGGAGATCATCACCTTGATCAGGTCCGCTCCGGCCTTGATCTGGGTACGTACGCCGCGTCGGAAGCCGTCCGCCCCGTCGCACTCGAGGGTGTCGTCCCCCTCGTGACCGTGGCCGCCGGTGCACACCAGGCCCTGGCCGGCGGTGTAGATGTCCGGCCCGAGAACCTCGCCTCGCTGAATCGCCTTGCGCAGCGCGAAGTCCGCGTGGCGGCGCTCGGCGACGCACCGGACCGTGGTCACCCCGGCGTGCAAGGTCCGGCGGGCTCCGTCGGCCATGTAGAGCGCCAGGCCCGCATCCTCGAGGGCCGCGATCTGCTTTCCGTAGTCGCCGGGAAGCGCGAGCGAGAAGTGGGTGTGCATGTTCATCAGGCCGGGCGCCAGATAGGCGCCGCCGAGCGAGATCTCCGCCGCGCCGTCCGCGACGGCCAGGACCTCGTCCCGGGTGCCGACGGCGGCGATGGCTCCGTCGCGCACCAGGACCGCGCCGGGGGCGGAGGTGGCCGTCTCGACGTTCACCACCTGCGCGTCGGTGAGCAGGACCTCCCCGGGCTGAGGGGCGGCGGAGGCCAGCTGGGAGAAGGAAGCGGGGTCAGACATCGTTCACTCCATAGATCTCACGGGCTGCCTCGGGGGAGACATATCCCTGGACCACATCGCGGCGCACCGCGCCGGGGTCGCGCAACTGGGGGTCACCGTGCCCTGCTCCCCCGCCCGTCTCGAGGACGATCAGGTCGCCGGTGCGCACGGCTACCCGGCGAGTGCTCAGGAGCCGCTCGCGGTCGGTTCCGGGAAAGGCGACGACCCGCGTGGGCCGCGACTCCTCACCGCCGTCGAGCGCCCACGGCCGGCTCCGGGTCCGCTTCACGACCGAGAGGAACTCTCCGTCGGAGACGAACCGGATCTCGCGGCGGATGCCACAGCCGCCGCGCCACTTCCCGGCACCGCCGGAGTCGGGTCGCACCTCGAGCCGCTCGAAGCGCATCCCACTACGCGCCTCCAGGACCTCGAGCGGAGTCGTGCGGGCGACGGTCTGGCAGATGTGGTTGACAGCGCTCTCGCCATCGTGGTCGGGGCACGCACCCCAGCCGATCACGTCGTTGTTGCTGATCGCGAAGAACTCTCCGGTGTCGGGATGGTCGCCGACCATCATGAAGCCGGGCACGTCCCCGCCCGAGCACGCTGCGACGCGGTCGGGCATTCCCAGGGCGAGCGCCTTGTAGATGAGCTCGACCGCGAGGTTCCCGGTCCACTGCGTGAAGGTCGCCGCGGGATAGACCGCGTGGAACAGCGACCCCTCGGGCGCGTGCACCGTCAACGGCCGGAAGTGGCCGGCGCTGCTCGGGCCGAACGTCGTCGTGAGCGCCTTGAAGGCGACCCGGGCGCAGGCGATCGTCGCCCCGATGGGGAGGTTCACCGGCCCGGGGACCATCGGGGACGACCCCGTGAAGTCGACGTGGAAACCCTCCGCGTCGATCGTCACCGTCGCCTGGAGCCGGATCGGGTCCTCACTGATGCCGTCGTCGTCCATCCAGTCCTCAGCGGTCCAGCTGCCGTGCGGGAGAGCTGCCAGCGCGTCGCGCGACGCCTGCTCGTCGGCGTCGAGGAACCGATCGATGGCGGCCCGGACGGTGTCCCTGCCGAACTTCTCGACGACCTCGAGCAGCCGCCGCTCCCCCGTCCTGAGGCAGGAGACCTGGGCGTGCAGGTCGCCTATGACCAACTCGGGCATCCGCGAGTTGAACCGGATCAGCTCATGCATCGCGGTCACCGGCTCGCCACGGTCCCACAGCTTCGTGCCCGGGAAGAGCAACCCCTCCTGGTGCACGTCGGTCGAGTCCAGGACGTAGCCGCGGTCCTTCGCCCCGAGGTCCATCCAGTGAGCGCGGACGCAGACGTAACCGACCAGCTCACCGCCGTCCGGCGGGAACACCGGCGCGAACAGCGTGGCGTCGTAGGTATGGGCGGCATTCCAGTACGGGTAGTTGAGCATCACGACGTCGCCGGCCTGGAGGTTCTGCTCTCCGACGTAGGCCAGACCCATGCGCAGCGAGTGGTCGTTCGCACCCAGGAACCGGGTCAGCCCAGGGGCCTCCGCCACCAACCGTGCCTGCTCGTCGTAGAGGGAGATCCCGAAGTCGAGGACCTCGTAGATGACGGGGTTGAATGCGGTGCGGATCAGCGTCGTGCGCATCTCGTCCGCCACGGCGAGGAGATAGGAGCGCACGACCTCCACGGTCGCGCCGTCGACGGCGACGGTCACAGCTCGAGCCCGTAGACGTCACGGGCGGCCTCGGCCGACACGTAGCCCTCCGCGACATCGCGGCTCACCGCTTCCGCGTCGCGCTGCCGCGGCTCGCCGTGCCCGCCGCCGCCGGCGGTGATGATCCGGATGAGGTCGCCCGGTGCCACCGCCGTCCGCTTCGTGCTCACGACCTGCTCGCGTTCGGTCCCCGGAAAGACGACGACCTGGTTGGGCTCCGGCTCGAGACCACCATCGAGCGACCAGGGAGCCGTCTTGGTCTTCTTGATCACCGACAGGAACTCACCCGGCGAGAAGAACCGGATGTCGCGACGGATGCCGCAGCCGCCGCGAAACTTGCCGGCGCCCCCGGAGTCGGTGCGGATCTCGAGCGCCTCGAACCGCATGCCGCTGCGCGCCTCGAGGACCTCGATCGGCGTGTTCCGAACGATCGACTCGGAGATGTGCATCGTGGCGTCGAGGCCGTCGTGGTCCGGTGACCCGCCGCGGCCGACGACGTCGTTGTTGCTGATCGCGAAGAACTCACCGGTGTCGGGATGGTCACCGACCATCATGAAGCCCGGCACGTCCCCGCCTGACGACGCGGCCAGCCGGTCGGGCATCCCCTGGGCCAGCGCCTTGTAGATGAGCTCCAGGGCGACGATCCCCGTCCAGAGAGTGAACGTCGGCTGTGGGTAGACCGCGTGGAACAGGGTCCCTGGCTCGGCGAGCACCGTGAGCGGGCGGGACGAGCCGGCGTCGCCCGGCTCGTTCGGCGAGGTGAGGTTCTTCAACACCACCTTGCCGAGGGCGATGGTCGCGCCGAAGGGCATGTTCACCGGTCCCGGCACGGCCGGCGACGACCCGGCGAAGTCGACGACCATCTCGCCGTTCGCGATCGTGACCGTCACCTTCATCAGGATCGGGTCCTCGGTGATGCCGTCGTCGTCGAGCCAATCCTCCGCGGTCCAGGTCCCCTGCGGAAGCTGCAGGAGGGCCTCCCTCGTGCGGGCCTCGCTCTGATCGCGGATCGTCGCGACCGCCGCGTCGACCGTGTCCTTGCCGAACTTGCGGATGATCTCCCGGAGTCTGAGCTCACCGGTGCGTAGGCACGAGACCTGAGCGTGGAGGTCACCGATGACCAGGTCGGGCATCCGCGAGTTGAACCGGATCAGCTCGTGCATCGCGGTCACCGGCTCGCCGCGGTCCCACAGCTTCGTGCCCGGGAAGAGCACCCCCTCCTGGTGCACGTCGGTCGAGTCCAGGACGTAGCCGGGGTCCTTGGCGCCGAGGTCCATCCAGTGCGCGCGAACGGAGACGTAGCCCAGCAGCAGGCCATCGGACTCCGGGTCCTCAGCGCGGGGCAGGTAGACCGGCGAGAACATCATCGCGTCGTAGGCGTGGGCAGCACTCCAGTACGGGAGGTTCACCATGACGACATCGCCGCGGTGCACGTTCTCGGCACCGACGTACTCCATGGTCTTGACGATCGAGAAGTCGTTCGCACCGAGGAACGAGGTGAGCCCCGGAGCCTCGGCGATCAGCTCCAGATGCTCGTCGTAGATCGAGATCCCGAAGTCGTGGACCTCATAGATCACCGGGTTGAACGCGGTCCGGAGCAGAGTCGTCCGCATCTCCTCGGCCGCCGAGAGCAGGTAGGAGCGGACGACCTCGACTGTCGCGCCGTCGATCCTCTCGGTCATGCGAACGCCCCTTCCGAGTCGGGAGTGATCAACAGGTAGCCGTGCTCCTCGACCATCACCTGCTGGCCGCTGTGCACGACGGTCGTCGAGGTGCCCTCGTCGACCAGGGCCGGCCCACGGAACCGGTCGCCCGGCTCGAGCTTGGAGCGGTCGAAGACCGCGAAGTCCGCCTCCGCGCGGATGCCGAAGTCGAACGCGCGCCGGGTCGTGACCAACGCCCGAGCAGCGTTCCCGTCACCCGCCGGCGAGGTGGGCAGCTCGGGTCGCTCGGTGCGACCGATCCCACGCACCCGCGAGGTGAGGATCTGGATCGGGTTGTCCATGGAGTGGCCGTAGCGGACCCGGTGCATCTCGTTGAACGCGTCCCGGATCGTCTTGGCGTCGAGACCGGCGTGAATCGAGAGGGTCAGCGTGTGCTCCTGGCCGAGGTAGCGCAGCTCGAGCTGTCGCTCGACGGCCATGTGCGACTCATCGACACCCTGGTCGGCTAGCGACCGGAAGGCGTCCCGGCCGAGCTCGTCGAGCTCGGCGGCGACGTCGCCGAGGTCCGCTTCGTCCAGCAGCTCCATCCTGGTGCGGGACAGGTCGGTCACGACGTCGGCGCTGAGCATCCCCCACGCGGAGAAGCCCGACGGTGCGAAGGGCACGATGACCTCGCCCACATTGAGCTCCCGAGCGAGCAGCGGCGCGACCAGAGGTCCGGCACCGCCGAAGGCGAGCAGCGAGAACGCCTTCGGGTCGTGGCCGCGCTCGACGGTGATCTGCCGGACGGCACCGACCGTCTTCGCGAGCATCACGTCGAAGATCCCCGCGGCTGCTTCCCGCGGCGTCAACCCGAGCGGTCCGGCGATCTGCTCGGTGACCGCTGTCAGCGCCTCCTTGTCGTGGAGCCGCATCCGCCCGGACAGGAAGCTGTCGGGGTCGACGTAGCCGAGCACGACAGCGGCGTCGGTGACCGTGGGCTCGGTGCCGCCGCGTCCGTAGCACACCGGGCCCGGCTGGGCACCGGCGCTTCTCGGACCGACCTTGAGCAGACCGCGCTCGATCGTGGCGATCGAGCCGCCGCCGGCGCCGATCGTCCGGATGTCGTAGGTCGGCATCAGGAGCGGGTAGTGCTCGAGCTCTGCCTCGTGAGTGATGACCGCGGTTCCCTGCTCGATCACGCAGGCGTCGAGCGAGGTGCCACCGATGTCGAAGGTCAGCAGATTGTCGCGGCCGAGCACCTCGGCGATGTAGCTGCCGCCCACGATGCCGCCGGCCGGCCCCGAGAGCACGGTGGGCGTCGGTGAGTGCTTGGCGGCATCGGAGGTCATCGAACCACCACCGGACCGCATGATCAGGAACCGGCCAGCGAAGTCGCGGTCCGCGAGGCCACGCTCGAGCTCGTCGACGTACCGCTCGAAGATCGGCCGGATGTAGGCCTCGAGGACAGTCGTCGAGGTCCGCTCGTACTCGCGATACTCGCGGACCACATCCGTCGACACCGACACCTTCAGCTCGGGGTACCACGAGCGGAGGAGCTCGGCGGCGCGTTGCTCGGACTCGGGGTTGAGGTAGGAGTGGAGGAAGCACACCGCCACCGAGATGACGCCCTGCTCCTCGACGAGCTGCCGGGCGACGTCCCGCAGGTCGTCCTCGTCGAGCGGCTCCAGCACCTCGCCGTGGTGGTCCAGGCGACCACGGACTCCGGCGGTGTGCCGGCGCTGCACGAGCGACGGAGGCCGCTCGTACTGGAAGTTGTACATCTGCTCGTCGGGCAGATTGCCGCGTCCGATGAGGAAGATGTCACGCAGCCCCGCGTTCGTGATGATCCCGGTCGCGCCCCCTCGGCGCTCGAGCACGGCGTTCAGCCCGAGGGTCGTGCCGTGGATGAAGACCTCCGCCTCGGCGAGGTCGGTGCCGAGTGCCTCCACCGCGGCCAGCACACCCTCCCAGGGTGCTGCGGGTGTGGTCGACGCCTTGCGGAACCGGACGACTCCCGTGCGCTGGTCGAGCTCCATGGCGTCGACGAAGGTCCCGCCGATGTCGACGGCGAGATGGTAGGGGCGTGCGGTCACGATGTGGTTTCCTCTCGTGCGGTGGGGTTGTCGACGAGCCGCCCTCCGAGACGGGGGGCTGCGGCGAGCAACGACTTCGTGTACGCGTGCCTCGGGCTCTCGAAGACCTCGGCGACGGTGCCCTCCTCGACGATCTCGCCGAGGTAGACGACGACCACCCGGTCACAGAACGAGCGGACTGTCGCCAGGTCGTGGGAGACGAACACCTGCGCTCGCGCGGTGTCGGCAGCGAGGTCTCGGATCAGGTCGAGGATCTGCGCCTGCACCGTCACGTCGAGGGCGGACGTCGGCTCGTCGAACACCAGCAGATCGGGATCGGCGACCAACGCGCGAGCGATGCCCACCCGCTGCGCCTGTCCGCCTGACAGCTGGTGGGGGTAACGGCTCAGGAACCGGTCGTCGAGTCCGGTGCGCCGCAGCACCGCGGTCGCCCGCTCCTGGCGCTCGGCGTTGCTCAGACCGAGGGGAATCAACGGCTCGGTGATCGCGTCCAGGACCGTGCGCCGGGGGTCCAGCGCGCCCAGCGGGTCCTGGAAGACCATCTGGACCGACCGGCTGAGCCGGCGGCGGGAGGCGCGGTCGAGCCGGCTCAGGTCCGTCCCGGCCACGCTGGCTCGTCCCGCGCTCGGCGCGACCAGCCCGAGGAGCATCCGCGCGAGTGTCGTCTTCCCGGAGCCGCTCTCGCCGACGATGCCGACCGTCGTTCCGGCGTGGACCTCCAAGCTGACGCCGCGCAGGGCGTGGTGTCCGGTCCGTCCGAACCTGGCCCGGTAGTGCACGTGCACGTCCTGCAGCGTCACGACCGGCGCAGCCGCCGTCGAGCGGTGGTCGACCGGCGGCAGCGGCCGGTCGATGTCCGGGACCGCGGCGAGCAGCTCCCGGGTGTAGTCGTCGCGGGGAGTGTCGATGACCTGCCGCGTCGGCCCCATCTCGACGACTTCGCCCGCACGCAGGACGACGATCCGGTCGCACACGAGCGCGGCCGCGGCGATGTCGTGGCTGATGAGCAGCACACCGCGCCCTTCCTCGGTGGCCAGCCGGCGCAGGAGGCCGAGGACATCTGCGGTGAGGGTCACGTCGAGCCCGGTGGTGGGCTCGTCGGCGAGCAACAGGCCGGGCGCGCAGGCGAGCGCGAGCGCGATCATCACGCGCTGCGCCATCCCGCCCGACAGCTCGTGCGGGAACGCGGCGAGCACCCGGTCGAGGTCGGTGATCCCGACCTCGGTGAGGAGCCGGCGGCTCTCGTCATGGACGCCCTGTCCACCGAGGTGGCGATGGGCTCGTAGCCGGTCGGCCAGCTGCTTGCGGACCTGGCGCATCGGCTCGAGCGCCGCCCGTGCGTGCTGGAAGCACATGGCCGCGCCGTGGCCGCGGTGGTGGAGGAGCTCCTCGCGCGTCATCGTGAGGACGTCCGCACCGCGGAAGAGCACCTCGCCCTGCGTGACCGCGTTCGCGGGGAGCATGCCGATCACCGCGCTCGCGAGCATGCTCTTGCCACCGCCGCTCTCGCCGACGAGGCCGACGACCTCGCCCGGCTCGACGCGGAGGTCGACACCGCGCAGCGCGTGGACGGTCCCGTCGCGGACCGGGATCCTCACGTCGAGGCCGCGGACGTCGAGCAGCGGTCCGGCACTCATCGGCTCCTCCTCCGGGTCTCGCGCTCCTGCAGCCCCTCACCGAGCAGGCTGAAGCCGAGCACACAGATCACGAGGGCGAGACCGGGCGGGACCGTGGTCCACCAACGGCCCGCCACGATGTCGCTGGTGCCCTCGCTGATCATCACGCCCCACTCGGGCTGCGGCACGGGGACGCCGAAGCCGAGGAACGACAGCCCGGCGAGCGCCAGCATCGCCCACCCGACGTTGAGCGGGGCGACCACCCGGACGGCGGTGAGGCTGTTCGGCAGCACGTGCCGCCACAGCACCGCGAGGTTGGAGATTCCCGAGGTTCTCGCCGCGTCGACGTACCCGAGCTCGCGTACGGTTCGCACCTCCGTCCGCACCAGGCGCGCATAGGAGGGCACGGCGACCGTCGCGACGACGATGCCGAGGTTCACCGCGCCCGGTCCGAGCACCACCGCCACGGCGAGGGCGAGGATGAAGGTGGGGAACGACTGGGTGATCTCGAGGATGCGCATGACGAGCGCGTCGAGCCATCCGCCGACGTATCCCGTGAGTGCGCCGATCGCCGCACCGACGGCCACCGCCACGGCGACCGAGATGATGGCGAGGCCGAGGTCGATCCGCGCCGCGTGGAGCAGCCGGCTCCACACGTCCATGCCGTTGAGGTCCGTGCCGAGCAGGTGCTCCGAGCTCGGCCCTTGCCGGATCGCGGTCGGGTCGATGTCCTCGGGCCCCCAGCTGGTCAGGAGGGGGGCTGCCAGCGCCAGGATCGCGACGGCCGCGACGAGCACGGCTCCGGTCCAGGTGAGGACCCCGGGAGCCATGGTGCCCTGCGCCCGGGAAGCGCGTGACGCGCGCCATGTCGTCATGAGGGACATCAGAGCTTCACCCTCGGGTCGAGCAGTGCCTGCACGAGGTCGGCGACGAGGTAGGCCACAGCGAAGACCACGGCGCTGATCAGCACGCCTGCCTGGATCACCGGATAGTCGCGGTAGAGCAGCCCGCGCAGCAGCCACTGACCCATGCCCTGCCAGGAGAACACGTACTCGACGAGGACGACGCCGCCGAGGACGTTGCCGAGGACGATCGCCACGAGGGTGGGGAGCCGGGCCGCTGTCCCCCGAAGGAGATACCCCCGCAGGAGCGCGCCACGTCGGACGCCGTGGGCTTGCGCGGTCCGCCAGGTCGGCGAGGCGAGGATCTCGATCGCGCTGGCCCGGACGTGTCGCATCAGGGAGGCACTGATGCCGATCACGATCGTCGCGACGGGCAGGACGAGATGCGCGAGCGCCGACGAGAGCGCCGTGAGGTTGCCGGCGAGGAGCGCGTCGAAGCCCTCGGCGCCGGTGATCGACGTCAGGTCGACCCCTCGGTCGACCCGGCCGCTGGGCGCCGGGAACCAGTGCAGCGTCTTGTAGAAGACCGCGATGAGGATGAGACCCAGCCAGAACTCCGGCAGTGCAGTGCCCACCAGGGAGCCGACCCGGATCACATGGTCCTCGGGGCGATTGGCCCGCAGGGCGGACCACACCCCCAGCACGAGAGCGAGGAGGAGCGAGATGACGACCGAGATGACGACGAGCTCCATCGTGGGCCCGAACCGGGTCGAGAGCTCGGTCGTGATCGGCGAGCCGGACTGGATCGAGGTGCCGAGGTCGCCCCGGAAGAGCCCCCCGACGTAGGTCGTGAACTGCTCCCACATGGAGACGTCGAGGCCGAGACGCTGGCGGATCTTCTCGATGTCCTCGCTCGTGGTCGACGGCGTGACGAACGCAGCGAGCGGATCGCCTGGCAGCACCCGCACCAGGACGAACGAGAGCACCACGACGCCGAGCAGGGTCGGGACGAGAAGCGCCAGACGCAACCCGAGATAGCGGACGATTCTCATGGTTCCTCGCGGGGTCTCACGGGTCGGCTAGGGCCCTGGTGGCGCTCCGGCCGACGCCTTCGGGCGTCGGCCGGAGCCGGTCATCCGGTGCGTCAGTCGAGCGAGATCGTGTTGTAGCGGAGCAGCCCGTCGCCCGGGACCACCACACCGCTCACGTTCTCTCGCACCGCCAGCTCGTAGTTCGGCTGGACGAGCGGGATGATCGGGACGTCCTTGGCGAGCTCGCCCTGCAGCTGGAGCCAGAGCTCCTCGCGCTGCGCCTTGTCGGTGATCGTGCTCGCCTCCTTCACCAGGGCGTCGACCGTCGCGTTGGAGTAGTTGGAGTTGTTGAGGTAGCCGCCGGTGACGAGCTGGTTGTTGGCGAGGTACTCCACGTCGCTGACCCAGTCCTGACCGCGCGCGACCTGGGCGTCGAGGTCCTTGGCCTCACGGTGCTCGCCCATCGCCGCGGGGTCGAGGGGCAGCGGGGTGACGGTGATCCCGACGTCCGCGAGCGCGTCCTGGATGATGACGGCGATCTGCTTGGCCGCGCTGTCCTCCGCGGGGAAGGCGAGGTCGAAGGCGACGTTCGACTCCCCGGACTGGGCCACGAGCTGCTTCGCCTTGTCGACGTCCTGCTCGTAGGGGAACCCGGTCTCGCTGTAGCCCGGCATGTCGATCGGGACGAAGCTCTTCGGCCGACGCCCCTCACCGCCGTAGACGGTGTCGATGATCTGGTCGTACGGCAGGGCGTAGGCGAAGGCCTGGCGCAGGGTGGGGTCCGCGAACGGACCGGAGGCCGTGTTGAGCGGGAGGTAGACCATCTCGCTGCTCGGCGCGGAGACGATCTTGACGCCGTCGGCCCCCTCGAGGTCGTCGATCTCCGAGGAGGACAGCCCCTCGGCGATGTCGATGTCGCCCGCCTCGAGCATCGCTGCGGCCGCCGCCGTGTTGGAGGCGACGGTGATGTGGACCTCGTCGACGATCGGGGCGTTGTCACCCAGGTAGTCCGGGTTCTTCTTCAGCACGATCTCCTGGCCCGGCGTCGCCGACTCGACGGTGAAGTAGCCGCCATCGCTCGGGTTCTTCGCCGTCCAGTCCTGGGCCCACGGGTCGTCGCCGGTCGCGTGCTTCTGCAGCTCCTTCGAGTTGTAGACGAAGAGACTGATCGCCTGGATCTGCGCGGACAGCGCACTCGGCACCGACTGGTGGAAGACGACGGTCTTCTCGTCGACGACCTCGACCTGGTCGGGCTCGGTGAGGCCGATGAGCTGGTAGACGCCGGCGACGTTCGCGTTCGCGGCGAATGCCCGGTCCTTGGACCACTTCACGTCCTCGGCGGTGATCGGGTCGCCATTCGGGAACGTCGCGTCGTCCTTGATCTTCAGCGTCCAGTTCTGACCGTCCGGGGAGTCGAACGACTCGGCGTACGTGGGCACGATGGTCTCGACGTCGAGGATCTCGCCGCCATCGACCGACTTGGTCCCGTAGTCGACCAGGTAGGGATAGATGTTCTTGTACAGCTCGAGCGCCACCAGGTCGAAGGCGACGAAGTCCTGGTCCCAGCTGCTCGGGTAGGCGGTGACGGCGATGCGCAGCTCGGTGTTGGACTCCCCGTCGGAGTCGTCGTTCGAGCCGGATGCGCAACCGGCGAATGCGAGCGATGCGACGAACAGAGCGGCGCAGATCGTGGTCAGCCGGCGATGGCCGGGTCGAGGTGTAGCTGTCACTGTTCCTCCAGGTGGCGATCTCCGCAGGAGCGGGGTCGGGGCGGCCCGAGCTTGAACGTGAAGACTGTTCTACCTCACTAAACACTCCGCTCGCTACTGCGAAACAGGAGTGTTTCCTGGAAGCAACACATCCGAGCTCGAGGCCGCCCTTGCCCGGCGGCTGGGGGCCCTCGACGAGCCAGCCGAAGAGATCGTGCCGATGAGCGGCGCTCAACGCGTGCGACGCAAGGCGCAGTCGCCGGGCGTGCGGCCGCACGCCGAGCGGCTGCCATGCCGCCCGCGTGCTCTCGGTAGGTCTGATGCCGCCTAGTAGTGCCGCGGCGTGACGACTGATACGACGACAGCCGTCTCGGTGCCGTCGTTGCGGATCGAGTGAAGCGTGCTCGAGCGCATGTAGAAGCTGTCGCCCGGGCCGAGGTGGTACTCGTCGTCGCCAACGCGGTAGACGAGCTCGCCGCGCAGCACGTAGGAGAACTCCTCTCCCGGGTGCGCCGAGGGCTCTTCGGCACGCCCACCCGGCTCGATGTAGACCAGCATCGGCTCCAGAACCAGTCCGGGTACGCGCGCGGAGAGCATCTCGTAGTGCCAGCCAGACGATGCGACACGGCGGGTGCGGTCGACCGAGCGGGTGAGCGTGAAGATCGGCGAGTCGTCGAACGGCTCTGGAGTCTCGTCATCCCCGAAGAACTCCGACATGCTCTGGCCGAGTGCCGCCGCGACATTGTGAAGGGTCGACAGCGCGATCGAGCTCTGCCCGTTCTCGACCTGCGAGAGGAAGCCGACCGACAGGCCGGTGAGCGAGGCGAGCTTGCGCAGCGACAGTCCGGCGGCCTCCCGCAGCGCGCGGATCCGCGGCCCGACGGCGAGCTCGTCCTGGTCGCCCGGTCGCTCGGGCATGGACGAGCCACCACCGCCGGGGATCGTCGGCGCCCTCACGCCGAGGCCGTACGAGCGAGCAGCGCGGTGTATCGCGCGAGGTTCTCGACGGGGTCGAGCACCGGGACGGCTTCGCGGGTCGCGTCGATGCCGGCTCCGACCGCATCCTGTGCGATCCGGCGATCCCGTTCGACCTGAGTGTCGATGCCGATGGGGTCGATGAGCAGAATCCGGGGCATGTCACCTCTTGCCGGTCGCAGTGTTCGCTCATACTAAACGACGTTCGCCGGATTCGTGCGCGCTCCCCGTGTTTCCGTCGACACAGTCACGGCTCTCGACGAAACCGCGGGCGGGTGGCGGCCGACGAGACCCCATCCTGCGGAAATCCCCACGGGGGCGCGCCTGCTCCGCACAATGATGAGGTGACGGCGCATCCGGGGGGCCGTCGGGATCGGCGGCCCGCCCAGGCCCGCTCCCGGCGGCGGGTTCGCCACGGCGGGCAGGCTCGTCCTCACTCGTCGTGGTGGTGGAGCGCGGCCGTCACCGGCCTGCTGCTGCACCCGTACCTGGTGGTCGCGCTCCTCGGTGACGGCGGGGACGCCCGGCTGGCGCTCGCCGGCCGGTCCAGCATCCTCCTGGCCGACCTGCTGGTGCTCGGCGCCGGAATCGCCCTGGCCGTCGACGCCCGCCTCACCCAGGACCCGCTCCGCGGCAGTATGGCGATCGCCGCCACCCTGGTTGCCGTCCAGGACGCTCCCCTGGTGGTGCTGGCGACGGTCGACCCGGCCCTGAGCAGCCACTCCTACCGCCTGACCACGGGCCATCTGACGACGGTGCTCGTCGTGCTGGCCGTGCTCCACCGGGGGCGTCGCACGGTGACCGCACCGCAGCGGCCGATCGCCGGCGGCGTGCTGCTCGGCCTCGGCGCGCTCGGCATGACCCTGGGTCTGCACGCCCTGTCGGCGGCGCTGGAGCACGGCTCGGGATTCCTCAGCACCGGCGAGCCGTTCGACGTGGCCCTGATGATCCTCGTCGGCGTCGTCCTGGCCGTGATCGGGCTCCAGCTGCGTCACTCGCCGCTGCCGGCCTGGGCCTCCACCCGGATCGGCGTCGGGATCCTGGCGATCTTCGCCGCCCGGCTGTGGGCGACGCTGACCGCGGCGGCCTCGCCGCCTCCGCTCGCCGTCGCCGGCGTCGCGGTGTTCAGCGCGCTGACGGCGACCACGGCCGCCGCGCTGCTCCGGCTCTCCCTCGAGCAGACCAGTGACCGCGTCGCCCGCTATGCGCGGATCGCCGCCGAGGCCCAGGCGGAGGTCAAGCAGGACCGCGAGGTGGCGCACGACATGCGGTCGACGGCCGCCGGCATCGCCGCGGCCGCCCGGCTCCTCGCCAGCGGACAGGTACCGCCGGGACCCCGGCGCGACGCCCTCGAGGAGATGGTCGACAGCGAGACCGCCCGGCTGGGGCGGACCGTCGCCGCCCGGCCCGGGCCGCTCGCCGTCGTCGCGGTGGACGCCGTCGTGTCGCCGCTCGTCCTCGCCCAGGAGGCCCTCGGCCACCGGGTGGCCTGGACCCCCGGCGGGCACCGGGTCCTCGCCCGCAGGGATGCGCTGGTCGAGGTGCTCGTCACCCTCGTCACGAACGCCGCCGACCACGCCGGCGGTCAGGGCACGACCGTCCTCTCGGCGGCGATCGGCGACCGCGTGATCATCGTCGTCTCCGACGACGGTCCGGGCATCGACCCCGACATCCGCGCCAGCCTGTTCCAGTGGGGCGCCCACCGCAGCCGGTCGACGGGTCAGGGCATCGGGCTGCACCGCGCCCACCGGCTGATCCTCGAACAGGGCGGGACCCTGGATCTGGTCGACGACGCCGGGGCGGCCCGGGGGACCGTCTTCGTGATCACCCTGCCCCGGGCGCCCTCCCCCGCGGCGGACGGCGGCTGACCCGCGACCGACCACGACAACCAACGACGACCCACGACCGGACGGCGACCGGTCAGCGGCGGGCGCGCGGGAACACCTCCAACGAGCGCCGGTAGAGCGCGACGGCCGCGAGCTGCGAGTCCACGTCCAGCTTGCGGCGCAGCGACTTCACCTGGCTGCGCACCGTCGCCTCGGCCACGCCCGACGCATCGGCGATCCGGCGCACCGACATGCCGTCGTACAAGGAGCCGAGGATCTCGTACTCCCGGTGGGTGAGCAGCTCCATGCGCCGGATCAGCTCTCGTTGCTCCTCGGCGACGCTCTCCCACGCGGCCAGGGCGCGCTCGCGCAGCGCGGCGGGGGTCGGCGACCTGCCGGCCATCGTGTCGCGGAGGGCCTTCTCGAGGCTGGCCGTGGTCGTCGTGGTCGGCAGCACGCCCAGCGCACCCGCGCCGAGCACGGTCCCCCAGCGCGGCCCGAACTCGCTGTCGGTGAGCACCAGCCACCGGATCGGTCCCCGAGCGACGAGCAGCTCGACGTCGTGCAGGAGATCGGGAGTGCGCAGGTCGCACAGGATCACGCCGACCGACGCGCCGCTGCGGGCGAGAGCCCGACGGAACGACAGCCGACCGCCGCGTTCGGGCCAGTCGAACAGCACCGGTGCCAGGCCCCGGCCGCGGAGCGCCGCCGCGATCGCCTGGCCGACCAGCCGACGCTCGGCGACCAGCGCGATCCGCCTGACCGGCTCCTCAGCGGACATCGACGACGACACGGTCGATCGTTCCGTGGAACTGGTCGGCGGAGTCGCCGGCGATCCCGCCGCGGGCGGTCACCTTGGCGCCGATCGACAGCGGGACGTGCGCGAAGGCGATCTCCCCGGGATCGCCGGCGGCCGTCCACTCCTGCGGCGCGGCCGGGTCCTCGAGATCCAGCAGCCGCAGGTGCACGGCGCCTGCGGACCGGGTGCAGGTCAGGCGGTACCACCGGTCGGGGGTGACCGGCTGATCGCCGGCCACCACGATCTCGCCCAGGGTGCCGGCGAGGCGGCACGAGGGGACACCGTGGTCGAGCTGTATCTTCAGCTGGGTGGCGTCACCGAACCGGCCACGCTGGACGAGGTTGTCGCCGTCGTCCCCGGGCCGGCCCGCCGTGGCCGGGTCGGCGCGGAAGTCCACGCCCACCACGAGGTCGCGCGTCCCGGGGTCCAGCGGATCGGGGACGGTGGGATCGGTCCGGACCACGATCGCCGCGGCCGGGACGGGGCCCTCTGCCGCGTAGGCCGGCGTCCGTACGGCCGCGCCGCCACCCCGGCCGGGTGTCCAGGTGAGCCGGCCGCCGCCCTGGGTGACCACGGTGATGTCGACCGGGGCGGTGCCGTCGTTGACGGCCCCCGGGACCAGGTCGCCCGGGACGACCACCTGGTCGAAGCCTAGGCCGAGGTCGACGCCCCGCAGGCCGCGTGCCGGGTCGTGGGGCCGGGCCGGCACGGCCCCGTCGCTCACCCCGCACCCACCGGCCACGCCGAGCGCGAGCAGGACCAGGGCGACGCTCCGCGCCGGCACGGCTCAGCCGCCCCGTCCGGTCGCGGGGCCGACGAAGACGGTGCCCGGCCCCCACCGGACCCCGTCCACCCGCCGGCCGCCGACGTCGGCCACGGCGCCCGAGGGCACCGCCGCCGACGCCGTCCGGGTCCAGCCGGTGCGGCGCAGGCGACCGGTGGAGGTGGTCCAGTACAGCCGCTTCCCGGCCACGAACATCGCCCGCACGCGGCGCGGGTCGAAGCCGCCGCCCCGTCGCGACGCCACCAACCGCACCGCCCCCACGATGCCGCTCTCGGGGTTGAAGTAGCGATAGTGCAGGACACGCGACCCGGCCAGCGTGAAGTAGAGCCGGCCCCGGTCGTAGAACAGCCCGGTCAGCGTCCTCAGCTCGGCCCGCCAGGCGTCCAGCGGGACCACGGCGTCCGCTCCGTCGACCGGCACCGCCGGTCCGTACGAGGCGCCGTCGAAGGCACGCCGCGTGAAGGTCCCGTCGCGACCCGCGACGTAGAGCTGCCCGCCCAGCAGGAAGGCGCCCGCCGCCGTGGTCCAGTCCGGGCCCCCCGCACCGGCCGGCACCGCCGACGGCGGCCCGGCGCGCGCCCCGCGATGGGTACGACGGGTCAGGTCGCCGCCCTGCGCGAGGTAGATCGTCGAGGCCCGCTGCGGCGTCGCGAGTGCCGGGTACGACGCGCCGCCCGCGGGCAGCAGGGCGATCCGGGAGCGCACCTGGTCGTGGCCGATCCGGTCGGTGTCGGAGCCGACCCACAGGCCCACCTCCGTGGCGAGCAGGTCCCCGACGCCGATTCCCTTGCTGCGACCGGGGTTCCAGGTGAACGGGAGGCCGTTGACCGGACTGAGCGCGGCGATGCCCTCCCGGGCGACGGCGCCCGGGCCCGGCGTGTTCGACCCGAGGGGGTTGTTGAACCAGCGGTGGTGGCCGCCGACGTACACCGCCGACGACGTGACCTCGACGGCCTGGACCGTGTCGCCCCCGGTCGACGCGATCCAGGACGGCTTCACCCAGCGGTCGCTGCCGCGGGTCTCGAACCGAGCGACGCTGTCGCACGGGGAGGACGGACCGCGGGGGCCGCCGGAGGTCACGACGACGAAGGAGGCCCCGTCCGGCGCGAAGTCCACGTCGCGCACGTAGCTGTAGTACATGGCGTCGCAGTCGGCGGCGTAGAAGCGGGTGCGGAAGCGCGCCAGCGCGGCGCGGTGCCGGGAGAGGTCGAGCACCGCGAGCTGGTGCCGCGGTTCGCCCTGCACGGACCGGAAGTTGCCGATCGCGACGAGTCGACGGCCGTTGGGGCTGAGATCGATCTTCGCCACCGTCGTGCGCCCCAGGCCGCGCCGGGCGCGGCCGGCGACCTTCACGTCGACGCCGTGGGCGGCGCCGGTGCGCGCCGCGAGCACGGCGAGCGCCCGCAGCCGTTGGCCGCCGATCCGGGAGAACGAGCCGGCGACCCACAGTCGGCTCCGCTGGAGCCGGAGGTCGCGGACGGGGCCGTCGACCCGGCCGGCGTCGAAGCCCGCCACGACCGATCCGTCGGCCAGGGCGACCTGCGCGATCCGCGGGCGCGGCTGGCCGGCGACGCTGCTGAACTCGCCCCCGACGTACACGGTGCCGGCGCGGCCGGCCACCACCACGTCGACCACGCCGTCCGGGTCGGGGTGGAAGGCCGGGTCGATCCGGCCGGTCGCGGCGTCGAACGCGAGCAGACCGCGACGGACGACCTCCGACGTGCTCCCGTCGTCGCGGGCCCGCGTGAAGGTGCCGCCGAGGACGATCGTCCCGCCGACCTGAGCGAGCGAGAGCACCTCCCCGTCGAGCACGTGTGGCGTGCCCGGGGCCGGGTCCTCGCCGACGAGACCGCCGCCCGTCTCGGTCGTCGCGGTGGCCGGAGCCACGAGGGTCGACGACCAGGCGACGGCCAGGCAGCACAGGAGTGCGGCGGCAGCAGTCCTGCGCATGGCGCCTCCCTCCCCGCCGGCCGATCACCGGGGTCCAGGCGACACTAGGACGGTCGTGCGGGGCCCGCGCCCCGCGCGGCGTTAGTCCCCCAAAATTGGTGAGCCGCGACCCGCTGGGCACAGGGTCTCCTAGGGAGATGACGTCCGCCACGCCACCGGGGGACCGGCCCGGGCTGGGCGGTCCCGGGAGCCTCGGCGCCGTCGCGAGCGGCGCCTCGCGCAGCCGGCGGGGAGACGCCGGGCGCGGTCTCGTCGCCGAGCGGTGCTTCGTCATCGGCATCGCCGGCCTGCCGGTGTGGTGGCTCCTGGGCGTCGCCTCCCTCGTGCCGCTGGCCCTGATCGTCCCGCTCTGCTGGGACCTGCGCTCACGGCGCCGGGTGTCCCTGCCGCCCCACGCCGGCTGGTGGCTGCTGTTCCTGCTGTGGGTCCTGCTCGGTCTCGGCACACTGTGGGCGGCCGCCCCGGACGCCGTGGACGACGGCGGCACCGGACGGCTCCTCGTCTTCGGCTACCGGTTCGCGTGGTACCTCTCCTGCACGGTGCTGCTGGTCTGGATCGGGAACACCCCGGCCCACCGGCTGCCCGACCGGCTGGTGCACCGGATCCTGGCGTGGGTGTTCGTCGTGGCCGTCCTCGGCGGCCTCCTCGGCCTGCTCGTGCCCGACCTGGCGATCACCACGCTCGCCGAGCGTGTGCTGCCCGGCGGGCTGCGCGGCAACGGCTTCGTCAACACGCTCGTGTCGGCCGAGACCGCCGACGTCCAGAAGGTGCTCGGCGACCCGGAGCCCCGGCCCAAGGCGCCCTTCCCCTTCACCAACACCTGGGGCAGCGTGATCTCGCTGACCCTGGTCTACTTCGTCGCGGTCGTCGTCACGAGCCGGTCCCGCGCACGCTGGCTGGCGGCGCCCGTCCTCGTCGCCGCGGCCGTGCCGATCGTGCTCAGCCTCAACCGCGGCCTGTGGCTCGCCCTCGGCGTCGGGGCGCTCGGACTCCTGGTGCTGCTGACGCTGCGCCGGCACCACTCCGCGCTCGCCGCGCTGGTGGCCGTGGTGGTCCTCGGCGGCATCGCGGTCACCTCCAGCTCCCTCGGCGACACGGTCTCGTCCCGCCTCGACAACCCGCACAGCAACGAGCGCCGCTCCCAGCTCCTGGTGACCACGGTCGACTCGATGACCCGCGGCTCGCCCGTCGTCGGCTTCGGCAGCACCCGCGACGTCGCGGGCACCTTCACCTCGATCGCCGGCGGTGCCACGCCGAGCTGCCCCGCGTGCGGCGTACCACCGCTCGGGACCCAGGGGCAGCTGTGGTTGGTCCTCTTCTCGCAGGGCTGGATCGGGACGCTGTTCTTCCTGACCTTCTTCGTCCTGGCGCTGCGCCGGACCTGGCGATGTCGGACCCTGAACCAGACGGTCGCGACCTTCGTGCTCGTGATCTTCCTGCTCCAGCTGACGGTCTACGACACCCTCGGACTGCCGACGATGATCGTGATGGCGGCGGTGGCACTCGCCTGGCGCGAGGAGCGGTCCGGTACGACGCTGCGCCGTCCGTCGGGCCGCGCGGTGGCGATCGCGGCCGCCGCCGGGGTCCTCGGTGCCGCGGTCGGTGTCGGCGCGAGCCGGGGCGAGGAGCGCCACGTCGCGAGCACCGTCACCGTCGCCCTGACCCCGTCACCCACCTATCTCGACGTCGGCGACGTCGCGCGGGAGGCCGACAGCGGGACCCTGGTCCGGCCACCCGATCCCGCGACGATCGACACCGAGGCGGCGCTGCTGCGCTCCGAGAGCGCGATGGAGCGCGCCGGGCAGCGGGTCGGGCTCGCACCGGCCGTCCTCCGCTCGGACATCGGGGTGGCCGCGCCACCCCTGTCGACCGTCCTCGACGTCACGGTGACCACGACCCGCCGGACCGACACCGCCGCGGCGGCGCTCGCCGTGGCCGAGGAGTACCTCGCCGAGCGCTCCCGGTTCCTCGAGACGCGGCGGACCGATCTCGTCGCGCGACTCGGGGAGCGGCTGGCCGCGGTGGACCCGGCCGACCCGGCCTGGGCGGCGACCCGCACCTACCTGCGCGCGGCGATCGACCACCTCACCACCCACCGCCCCGAGGTGGGCAACGTGATCCGGGTCGGTCGCCCGCGGGTCGTCGGTGACCAGCGCGGGGTCCCGCTCACCAGCGGCCTGGCCGTCGGTGGCCTGGCCGGGCTCGCGCTGGTCCGTATCCGCCCGCCGCGACGGGAGCGGTGGCGGCCGTGGCAGCGGTGGCGGCGATGACCCCCCGGCCCCGCGACGTGTGGACCCGGTTGGTCATCGACCCGCCGGCGAACCCGCTCGCGCGCGTCCTCGCCCCGCGCTCCGTCGTCACGCCGAACCGGGTGACCGCACTCGCGGGTGCCCTCGGCGTCGCGGCCGCCGCCTGCCTGGCCGCGGGCCGGCTGCGACTCGGCGGCCTGCTCTTCCTGCTCCGCTTCTTCGCCGACTGCCTGGACGGCAAGATCGCCCGGCTGCAGGGCTCCAGCTCCGCGCGCGGCGCCCTGCTCGACGTCGGGACCGACGTCGTGTGCGTCACGGCGGCCTACGCGGGGCTCGCCTGGTGGGCCGTCCGCACCGATCGCGTCGACGCCTCGGTCGCCGTGGGACTGCTGGCCGCCCTCGGCACCTACGGCTGGGCCCTGGCCCACCGCAAGCACCTCGCCGCCTCGGCCGGCCGCGGCGAGGGCGGGTCCGACCTGCTCGAACGGACCGATCTGCCCCTGTTGGACCCGTGGCTGCGGATCTGCCGGCGGCTCGGGATGAGTCCCGTGCCGTGGGCGGTCGAGGCCGAGACGCTCGTGCTGGGGCTGCTCCCCCTCGCCGGACCGCGGCCCGCGGTGGCCGGCCTGCTGGTGGGACTCGCCTTCTACCTGGTGGCCACCGTCGTCAACCTGCGCCGGAGCTGGCGGATCGCGGCAGCCCTCGACGTCGTACGCGCCCGGGAGCCGGGCGGGAAGGGGGCGTCATGAGCCGTCACCTCGGGCTGCCGGACGTCGACGTCGTGATCGCGACCCACGACCGGCCGGGCCTGGTCCGGGAGGCGATCGCGGCCGTCGTCGGCCAGGAGTACGCCGGCCGGGTCCGGTGCATCGTCGTCTTCGACCGCTCGGCGCCCGACGCCCGCCTGGTCCGGGCCGACAACGGGGACGGCCGGGCCGTCGACGTGATCGAGAACCACCGCAGCCCCGGTCTCGCCGGCGCCCGCAACAGCGGAGTGCTGCGGGGCCAGGGCGACCTCGTCGCCTTCTGCGACGACGACGACGTCTGGCTCCCCGGCAAGCTCGACCGCCAGGTCCGGGCCCTCCTCGACGGCGGTCCGCCGACCTGCGTGACCGGGATCGAGGTCGACTACGCCGGCACCACGACCGTGCGGATCCCGGAGCCGGCCGACCTCGAGCTGCGCAACCTCGTGCGTCGCCGGGTGATGGAGGCGCACCCCTCGACGGTCGTCGTACGGCGGCCCGAGCTGCTCTCCACGATCGGGCTGGTCGACGAGGACATCCCCGGCAGCTACGGCGAGGACTTCGACTGGATGATCCGCGCGGCCGGGGCCGGCGGCTTCCACGTCGTGCCCGCGCCACTGGTCCGGGTCCGCTGGGGCGGCTCGCAGTTCTCCCGCCAGTGGGCGACCATCGCGGCCGCCATCGACTACGGCCTCGCCAAGCACCCCGCCTTCCGCGCGGACCGCCGCGCCCACGCCCGCCTCCTCGGCCGCAAGGCGTTCGCCCTCGCCGCCCTCGGCGACCGGACCGCCCTCCGCTGCGCCGCCCGCACCCTGCGCGCCTCTCCCCGGGAGCCGCGCGCCTATCTCGCCGCGCTGGTCGCCCTGCACGTGGTCCGGGCCGAGCGGCTGCTGGACCTGGCGCACCGGCGCGGCCGCGGGATCTGAGTCTCGCCGCCCAGCCGGCGGCCCGGCGTCCTGCCTCCGGCTATCCTGTCATCATGGTTGACCCGGTCCTGGTCGAGAAGGCGATGAGCCTCTCCGTCGAGGAGCGTCTGGAGCTCATCGGCCGGGTGTGGGACAGCATCGACCACGCGGCCCGCCCCGTCTCTCCCTCGGTCGCCGCCCTCGTCGAGGAACGCGTCGCCGACGCGACGGCGAACCCGTTGACCGGCCGGCCCTGGGACGAGGTTCGTCACCGCCTCCGCGAGCGTCGCGGTCGGTGACCTACACGGTCCAGGTGCGGCCGGCGGCCGAGCGGGACATCGAGCGCGCCGAAGACTGGTACGCGATCGAGGCGCCCGATCATGTCGAGCTCTTCGAGAAGGAACTCGACCATGCCATCAACCGTGCCGTCACCCATCCGCTGCTCCCGCCGGCGCTCGTCGCCGGTGCCCGTCGGGTGCATCTGGCGATCTATCCCTACGAGATCTGGTACCTGGTGCACGAGCATCTGAGGATCATCGAGGTCGCGGCCCTCGTGCACGACCGCCAGAACCTGGACAGCGTCGTGGCCCGACTCTGATCGTCGACCATCGAAGCTCGCGGACCACCGGTCGTCACGGGTGGTCGTAACACCCTCGCAGCACCGCAAACGGTTCCCCTCCCCCTTCGTCTCTCCCCCATTTGGGGGACGGGATTCGCTCCGACTCCTCGCTCCGGGTCCAATCGAGCCGATCGAGGAATGACACGACAAGGCCGTGCGCAGGCTCCCCACGGCCATATTCGGGAAGGTGGCGTCATGCAGAACGCCCACAGACGTTGGACGTGGCTGGCCGTGGTGCTGGCGACGGTGATGATCGGGACCATGGCGGCGACCACGCCGGCCCAGTCCCGGTCGGCGGCACGGGAGAGCCTGCCCGCGGGAGACTTCGAGACCCACCTGGACGGCTTCGCCGGGGTGGACGGGAGCAGGGTCGCGCTGTCGCGCGACGGCGCGGGTCGCAACGACAGCCGCGCCATGGTCGTGCGCACGCCGCGCGCCGGGCGGGCGACCACGGTCAGCAAGCACCGGTTCGCCGGGGCGCACGCCGCCGGGACGGCGTACGTCGTCCGGGTGTGGGTGCGGGCCGCGGGCGCGCGTCAGGTGGCGCTCCGGGTGCGCGAGATCGCGCGGGGCAAGCCGGTCCAGGCCCGCACCGCACGGGTCACCGCCAAGGCCGGCTCCTGGACCCGGCTCAAGGTGCGGGTCACGACGAAGAAGCGCGACTCGGCGTTGAAGCTGCGCATCCGCGCCCCGCACGTGCCGGCCGGCACGAAGGTGCTCGTCGACGACCTGAGCCTGGCCCCGAAGGGTGACGCCGGCACGTCCGAGGGCACGGCGGGGATGCTGACCAACGGCTGCGGGCGCACGGCCCGCGGGATCCCCTCGTGCGGCACCTACGTCGGCGCCGCGCACGGCTCGAACACGGACCCGAGCACCCTGGAGCAGCAGCTCGGGGACCGCCTGGCCCTGCGCCGTACCTACTTCAACTCGACGGGCGTCGCGGCTGCGGTGCGCACCGCGCAGGCGGACCTGGCAGCCGGCCGGCTGCCGTGGGTGAGCTTCAAGCTGCCCTACTCGTGGACCGAGATGGCCGACGGCAAGGGCGACGCGTGGGCGACCGACCTCGCCCAGCGCCTGGCCGCGGTCGGCGGCCCGGTGTGGGTCGCCTTCCACCACGAGCCCGAGGGCGACGGCGACATCCAGGAGTGGCGCCGAATGCAGGAGCACCTCGCTCCGCTGGTCCGCGCCGCCGCGCCCAACGTGGCGTTCACCGTCGTGATGACCGGCTGGAACCAGTTCTACGGCGACGCGCAGTACCGCCTGGCCGAGATCTGGCCACGCGGTGTCAAGGTCGACGTGGCCGGCTTCGACATCTACCAGCAGTACGGCGTGACCAAGTCCGGCAGCACGACGAGCAAGTGGACCGACTTCGAGCAGTACTACCGGGCGATCTCGACCTGGTCCCGCAGCGTCGGCGTCGACTGGGCGCTCGGCGAGACCGGGGTGACCGACGTGGCCGCCGAGGCGCGCCCCACGGCGATCGCCGACGCGGTCCAGCTGATGGAGAACTACGGCGGCATCGCCTACAGCTACTTCGACAGCGCGCTCAACAGCGTGGCTCCGTGGACGCTGGGCACCCCGGCGAAGCGCGCCGACTTCGCCCACGCCCTCGCCGGGTCACCGTCGCTGAAGTAGCGCCAGCACCCGGGCGATCGCTTGTAACTAAGGGTTACAGCACGAATTCAGGTGCAACAGCACCCGGGTAGTAGCAACAGCGCCCGGGTAGTCGAGGGCACCTGGCCGACGTCCTAGACGTCGGCCAGGTGCTCCAGCGCGACCAGCGTCTGCATCGCCCGGGAGGAGATGTGCTCGCCGCCCGGGACGTCGACGAGCCGGAGATAGCGGGTCAGGATCGCCACCAGGTAGAGCAGGCTCTGCACGTGCGGCTCGCCGCCGAGGCTCCGGTCCCGGTACGACGCCAGCGCGAGCGCCCGCAGCACCCCCTCCGCCGACGCCGGAGCTCCCGAGTTGAGCGCGTTGACGACGTAGTGCAGGGCGTCGAGGCCGCGCGGGACACCGGTCTCGAAGCGCTCCCAGTCCCACAGCAGCACCCGATCGCCCGCGGGAGCCATGTTCCACGGCGTCCAGTCGCCGTGCCAGGCACCCCAGCGGAGCTCACGGTGGCCGGCGATCGCGGCGACCCGCTCCAACGCCCGGCCGAACCGGCTGCGCGACACCGGGTCCGGCAGCGTGCCGGTGGCCTGCCACTGGCGGCTCCACCACGCGGCCGAGGTGAGCTCGCCGTCGGCCGACGCGAACCGGGCGGCGAGCTCGTCCATCGCGGCCGTGGGCGGCGTCCACGCGCTCCGGTGCCGCCGCCAGGGCGAGGGCTCCAGGGGGCTGACCACCAGGACCGGCCGCCCCTGCCAGGAGGTCCGGGCGAGGAGCTCCGGCGGGATGACGTACCGGTAGGGCCGGGCCGTCACGGCGGCGAGCGCCCGGCCCTCCGCCGTCACGTCGGCGCAGGTGTTGCCGGACCAGCCGACCTTGACGAACGCCTGACAGCGTCCCTCGGCGTCGAACACCTGGAGCACCGGCTTCCTGTTCACCCGGGCCGTGCCGATGGTGATGCTGAAGCTGACCGGGGTGCCGAGGACCTCGGAGAGATGCTCGGCGAGACCGTCGGCGCCGCCACGGACCTCGACCCGGTGCCGCAACAGCCCGGGGACCGCACGGACCATCGCCCCCGCCGCGACCCGCGCCGTCGTGTCCCACCACGTCGAGGCGGTGCTGATCCGCCGCAGGGAGGCGCCGGCGGCGACCGGCGACTCGACCGGCACCAGCACGACCGGGCTGCTGCCGCGGCTGATCACGGCGTACCTGGCGCGCACGGGCCGACCGTCCTGGGCGGTGTCGGCCGGGACCAGGTCCGCGCCGGGCCACAGCTCGGCCGCCGCGTCGAGGAGATCGGTGGATCCCACGGGCGGGCCCATCTCAGGACACCGGCGCGGTGCGGATGCAGGCGAACAGGTGACGGCCGTAGTTGTCGGCGTAGGGGCCGACCGCGTCCCGGTCGGGACCGAGGTCGAGGATCTGGTCGAAGGTCGTGTGCTCGTGCAGGAAGGCACGGATGTGGTCGGGGTCCCAGCCACGCAGCGACGACCGGAACCAGCGCTCGTGGTCCTGCCCGGTGTCGAGGAAGAGCACCCGTCCCGTCGCCCGGTCGAGGAGCCGGACCAGCTCGACCTCGTCGCAGCTGCCGCGGCCGAGCACGAAGTGGTGCAGCAGGCTGAAGCACGACACGACGTCCCAGGTCTCCCGGGTCCCCCGCAGCAGCCGGACGGCGTCACCGGTCCGGATCCGCGCCGGGTCGAGGCCGTAGACGAGCCGTCCGAGCGTCGCCCCCAGCGGGTCCCGTTCCATCCCCTCCGCCTCGAAGCCCAGTCCGCCCATCTGCGCGACGAACCATCCGTAGCAGCTGGCGACGTCGAGATAGCTTCCGGAGAGCGTGGGCCCGATGACCCGGCGCAGGAGCGCGTCCATCGCCTCGAACCGGTCGACGCAGCAGCGCACCGTGGGCCACTGCGCGGCGAGCTCGGGCGCGTCGACGGGCTGGTAGAGCTGGTGGCCGCCCTCGAGCCACGACATGCTGCCCAGCAGGTCCTGGAGCGGAGTGGTCACCGCGCCGCGGCGTACCCGCACCGGCAACGTCACCGCGCCCTCCGCGGCGGCGCGCGCCACCCGGTGGTGGCCGTCGAGGACCTGGTAGCAGTCCGAGTGGGCGATCGGTACGACGAGCACCGGCTGCCCCGGCGGCGAGTGCAGGTCGCCCGGGGGCGGCGTACCGTCCCCCGCGTCGCCGCTGGCCAGGAACTCCCGTGCCTGCTCGACGATCCCGCCCGCGTCCTCGGCCGCGAAGTAGCGTCCGGTGCGCCGGATGCAGGTCCGGGCCATCCGCGCGTAGGGCGTCGCGAGCAGCTGCGCGTCGGAGAGGCCACCCGGCCGGGTGGCCAGGGCGAGCAGCCCGGCATGCGGTCCGTCGGCCACCCGGCGCGAGGGCCACAGCGGGTCCTCCAGCGCGGCCGCGAAGGCGGCGGCGCTCATGCCGTTCTGGCCGCCCAGCAGGAGCTTGGCCACCGGCACCTCGCGCAGGCGGGGCCGCCACCGGGTGACCCGGGCGAGCCGATGCCGGCCGGCCGCCGTGAGCAGGGGACGGGACGGGGTGCGGTGGGGGTGCAGGTCGGTCATGTCGTGCCTCGATCCGTGGTGGGGCGTCGTCGCGAGCGGCGCCAGAGGGGTGCGTCGGCCAGGCGCCGGCGCGAAGGCTGACTGGGCGTCTGTCGAGCGTCGGCAACGCCGCCGACGGGCCGCTCCGGTGTCGCGTAGCAGGCGCCCTGCCGCGGATCGCGGCACGAGACTTCCTCTCGCCAGCTGGGCGCCCTGCCGAGGAGCTCGGCCAGGGCGGCGTCGGGACCGTCGAAGCGGCGGCGCAGGGCGGCCGTCAGGTCAGGGGGCAGCGGGTCGCCGGGGCGCTCGTTCCACCGCCCCACCTCGTCGGGGCGGTGGACGCTCAGGCCGAGCCGGCGCTGGAGGTCGACATAGACCCCCACGGGATCGGCGAACAGGGCACCGGCGTCGACCACGTGCACGCGCTCCCGGCCGAGCGCGGCAACATAGCGGGCGAGCTGCCCGGCGTACTCGCCCCGCTGGAGGTAGGCGTGGTGGCGGTGAGCGAAGCTGGTCGCGCCCGGGTCGGTGACGAGCAGGTGGGCCTGGCCGGCGGTGCGCACGGCCTCCAGCGCGACGGCATCGGCGAAGGGCAGGTTCTCGTAGCCGCGGGCGCTCTCGTGCCGGTGGGCGGAGTAGGCGCGGGCCACGGGGTCGCGCACGAGGGCGACGACCTGGCAGCCCGGCAGGTCACGGGCGAGACGCTCGGCGGCCAGAGGGTGGAAGAGGTAGTAGCCGCTGCACTCGAAGGTCCGCCGGCCGCGGGCGGTCCGGCGCAGCGGGAAGTGCGCTCGGTACCAGCGCCGGGAGTGCCGGTAGCCGTCGTCGAAGTACCCGGTGCCCTTGTCGACCGTCGGCCGGCACAGCTCGGGGTGCTCGCTGAGCAGGCGGAAGAGGGTGGTGGTGCCGGCCCGCTGGGCGCCGACGACCACGATGTCCGGCTCCTGTCGCAGACCGGCCGTCAGCCAGCCCCAGGCCAGCAGCACGGCTCTGGCGGCACGGCGCAGCGGCGAGGGGAGCACGGGACGCAGCCGGCCGGCCAGGGCGCGGATCACGCCGCCACCGCCAGGCTCCGGGCCGGGCGCAGTCCCGCGGCGAACACGTCGACGGCCAGCCGGGCGCGCAGCCGCCACACCACGACGGCGTACCCGCTGCCGGCGAGGGCGCAGGCCGCGAGCCAGGCCGGCGGCGACAGGCCGGTCAGTCCGGCGAGGGCGACCGGCAGGCCGACGCAGCCGACCGGCAGCGCCGCGGCGAGGAGCAGCGGGCCGACCGGCGGGGCCAGCCCGATCTCGACGCGGAGCTGGACGACGGCGAGCACACAGCGCACCACCACGGCGACCACCCAGGCCACGGCCGCGCCGGCGATGCCCATCCGCGGCACGAGCACCAGGCACAGCCCGATGTCGAGCGCCAGCGCGACGAGCGTGTTGGCGAGGCTGCGGCCGCTGCGGCCTGTCATCAGCAGCAGCGTGTCGACGGGCCCGGACGCGACGGCGACGAGCATCCCGCCGGCCATGACGAGCGCGACGGCGACGGCCTCCCCCGCGACGTACGACGACCCGAACCAGCCGAGGTAGGCGGCCGGCGCCGCCGCGACCGCGAGATAGACCGGCCAGGCCAGCAGGATGCTCCAGCCCGTGGTGACGCCGAAGACCCGGTTGACGAGAGCCGGTGCCTCGTCGGGGGGTCCGGCCAGGATCATGGTGAACCGCGGCTGCACGACCGTCGAGACGGCCTGGTTGGCGAGCTGGCCGAACACCACGAACCGGGTGGCGACCGTGTAGACCGCCGCGTGCGCCGGCGAGAGCAGCCAGGCGACCAGCACGATGTCCAGCCGCTGCACGGCGACCTGGGCGATCCGGGCGACGGCCCGCGGCCAGGTGAACGACCAGAACGCGCGCGGGCCGACCTGCCCGCGATCCCCCGTCCCGCGCCCGGCGCGGCCGGTGACGGCGATGAGGGCACGGCCCGCGAGCACCGCGCTGCCGACGTACGCCGCCGCCCAGGCGCCCGCCAGCCACGCGCCCGGGAGCCCGAGCAGCAGCACCGCCACGACGAGCAGGACCTGCAGGCCGGGGCGCACGATCCGGTCCACGACGACGGTGGACCGGAACAGCGCGTGCGCCCGCACCGCCGCCAGGCACAGGTCCGCCGCCGCGGCGAGCGGCAGCGCCCACACCAGCGGCCGGGCGTCCGGGACGCCCACCGCGAGGGCGAGCGCCAGGCCGCAGGCGACCAGCAGGACCGGAGCGCCGGCCACCCGCACCAGGTGTCGTACGACGTCGGGCCGGTCGTCGCGCAGCACGAACCGCGCGAGCCCGGTGTCGGTGCCGAGACCCGCGGTCGCGAGCGCCACCAGGAAGACCGCGGTCGCGGCGAAGAAGCGGCCGGCGGTGTCGGGGGGCACGCTGCGGGTGACCACGAGGACGAGCCCGAAGCCCGCGAGGGTGCTGAGCACCGCACCGGCCAAGGTGGCCGCGCTCCCCCGCGCGACGGCACGCAGGTGGCGGTGCTCTCCGTCCGTGGCGGACGGTGTGCGAGGGGCCGTCACGGGTCGACCTCGACGACACCCACGACATGGGTCCCGACCCGTTGCGCCTCGGCCAGTACGGCGTCCAGGTCGGCCCGGGTCGACGTACCCGCCCCGACCTCGAGGACGACGGCGGTCGAGGCCGCCAGCACCGCCCGGCCGAGGGGGGTGCCGAGCCCCGGCGAGCGGACCAGGACGAGGTCGGCGCGCTTGGCGAGCTCGGCGAGACTGCGCCGCATCTCGGCGGAGGCCGCGAGGTCGGCGAAGTCCGCAGGCGGCCGGGTCACCTCGGTCAGCGGCTGCAGCCGACTGTGGAAGTCGCCGTCCGCGACGAGGACGTCGTCGACGACGGCCTCCTGGAGGACCAGCTCCGCCATCGCCGCCATCGCCGCCGGCAGGGCCAGATCGACGGTCACCACCTCGTACCGGGCGCGGGTGAGGGACTCGGCCAGGGCGGCGAAGGCCAGCGGGTACCTCCGGCCGGGGACCGCGACGGTCACGACCGGCGGCCGGTCCGAGCCGACAGCGAGCACCACGGACCGCACGTGGGCGATCACGTCGCTGTCGGCCCGGACCGGGGCCCTGAGCACACCGAGCGGGACAGGGCTCCCCTCCCCGCCGTCGGCGAGGTCGCTCAGGCCGAGGCCCACCGGGCGCCGGCCCCGGGCGACCGCGACGGACAGCACGAGCAGCGCGCCGAGACAGGCGGCGACGAGACCCGAGCGCACGGGGTCCGCCCACGGTCCGGCGCTGACGACCTGGCCGGGCGTCACCAGCTGCCCGGGGTCCAGGGCGACGGCCTGGGCGGCCGCGAGCTGCGCGCGCAACGAGCTGATCTGGACGACGACCTCCTGGACCTGTTGCTCGATCAGCTCGCGCTCCGGAGCGGCGGCGGCGAGCTTGTCGAGCCGCTCCAACGCGGCATCGCGCTCACCCTCGCGCAGACTGACGAGCTCCTCGAGCCGCGAGGTCCGCTCGTACACGGCCGACTCGGTGCGGGACCTGCGGAACCGGAGATAGACGTCCGCGAAGGCAGACGCCCGGGCCACCGCGGTCGCATCGTCGGCCCCGCGGGTGGTGATCTCCAGGAGCTGGGTGTTGGGCGGGACCACGACGGAGGTGGCGCCGAGCAGGTCGCTCGGCTCACCCGGCGCGCCGAGCTGGTCGAGGACCGCGCGGGCCACGGCGTCCGAGCGCAGCACCTGCGCCTCGGTCTCCAGGTTGACGAGGTCGTCGCCCCGGCCTCCCGGGCTGTAGGCGTTGCCCTCCAGCGGGTGCAGCATGATCACGGCGGTGGCCACGTGCTCGCCCTGGCGGTGGCGAGCCCACGCGACCGCGGCCGCCGCACTGAGCCCGGCCACCAGTACGGCGACGAGCACGAGTCGTGTTGCGCGGCGCTGTCCCATCGCACCTCCCCACCTGCGGTCATCTCCACGACGACCGCCCCACTATGGGACGGGACGGCGGCTCCGGAACGACAGATGCGCGGATACCCCCAATTTGTGGGATGGGCGGCGCCCGCCACCGTCGGCGCCGCTCCGCTCGCGCGAATCCTGCCCAATATCGGTCATGCCGCGGACCGTCCTGGTTGACACGATCGCAGCGCCCTCGGGACCGAGGGACCATGCGAGTGCGGGGACGGTGAGGCAGATGCGTTCAACCACCACCAGTCGGCGTCAACCGGTCCCAAGCCGACGATGGAGGCGCATCACCCGGGCGGTCGTCCCCATCATCACCGCCTTCGTGATCGTCCCCGCACTCGCGCCCATCGCGCCGTCCGCCGAGGCGGCGCCGGGGGAGATCTCCTTCGTCACCGTCACCAGCACGGCGGGCAACCGGACCGCCCACACGGTTCGGGTCCCCGCCGAGGTGCGGGCCGGCGACGTGCTGCTGCTCTCGCTCACCACGAACTCGACGGCCAGCACCATCCCGGATCCGCTGGCCGGCTGGACCTCGGTGGCCGGCCGCGACGGCAACGGCATCCGCAGCCGTCTGTGGTCGCGGACCGCCACGGCCGACGACAGCAACGCCAATGTCACGGTCACGACGAGTGCCGCGGCCAAGTCGGTCCTCACGGTCGCCGCCTACCGCAGCACGGGCGCCACCCCCTCGGTCACGGCGGTCGCCGGCGGCTCCGACACGTCCGGCACCGAGCACGTGGCACCCACGACCGCGGTCCCGGCCGCCGGCTCCTGGCTGGTGAGCGGCTGGGCGGAGAAGTCGTCCACCGACACGACCTGGACGCTGCCGGCCGGCGTCACCCAGCGCAGTACGACGGCCGCCACCGGCAGCGGCAAGGTGAGCGACGTCTGGGGCGACTCCGCGGGCCCGGTCGCCACGGGCAGCGCCGCCGCGCGGACCGCGACGACGAGCACCGCCGTCTCGCGCTCGGCGACGTACTCCGTCGTGATCGCTCCCGGCGACCTGACCGACAACCCGCCGGACGCCTCCTTCACGGCGAGCTGCAGCGGACTGGTCTGCTCCTTCGACGCCTCCGGCTCCGAGGACCCCGACGGCGACACGCTCACCTACGCCTGGGCCTTCGGCGACGGCGCGACCGGCACCGGCCGCACGACGCAGCACACCTACGCCGGCGCGGGTCCGCGGACCGTGGCCCTCACCGTCAGCGACGGGAGCCATCAGGACGCCGCGACCCGTCAGGTCAGCCCGGACGTCGCCGTCACGGCCGGTCAGGTCACCTACGTCGGCGCCGCCAGCACCGCCGGCAACCGCCCCGGTCACTCGGTCACCGTCCCCACAACGGTCGAACCGGGTGACCGGCTGGTCCTGTTCCTCGTCACGAACTCCACGACGAGCACGATCGAGGACACCCTCCCCGGCTGGGATCTGCTGCAGTCCCGCGACGGCAACGGGATGCGCGGCCGGGCCTGGACCCGCGCCGCGACCGCGGCCGACGCGGGCCGTACGGTCACCGTCACGGGCAGCGCGTATGTGAAGTCCGTGATGACGGTCGCCGCCTACCGCAGCACCGGGCCCGCCGTGATCGGGGCATCCGCCGTCGGAGGCGCGAACAGCCCGGCCACCAGCCACACCACGCCCGCCACGACGGCGACCCACGCCAACTCGTGGCTGGTCAACCTGTGGAGCGAGAAGTCCACCGACCCGACCACCTGGACGCTGCCGGCAGGCACTCCCACCCGCACCCAGGCGACCGCGACGGGCACCGGCAAGGTGAGCGCGATCCTCGGCGACTCCGACGGCGCCGTGCCCGTCGGCCCGCTGTCCGGTCGCACCGCCACCACCAGCACCACGGCCTCGCGCTCGACGCTGTTCTCGGTCGTGCTCGACCCCGGCGTCGACGCCACCGGCACGAACGAGCCGCCGGTCGCGGAGTTCTCGACCGGCTGCGCCGGCCTCACCTGCGAGTTCGACGCCGCCCACTCCTTCGACGTCGACAAGGACCCGCTGACCTACACCTGGCAGTACGGCGACGGCCAGACCGGCACCGGCGTGAACCCGACGCACACCTACGCCACTCCGGGCACCCGGACCGTGACGCTCACCGTCGGCGACGGCCAGGGCCACACCGACCAGGCCACGAGCAGTGCGACGGCGGTCCCGCCCAACCCGCCGCCCGGCCACACCGCGCTGGTGCCGGACACGCCGCGCACCAACCAACCGACCATCACCACGGGCGAGATCTGGGACATCGAGGTGGTCGGCAACCGCGTCTACGTCGCCGGCTCGTTCACGTCGATCCGCCAGCCCAACAACGGAACGACGGTCAACCAGGCCTACCTGGCGGCGTACAACTGGAGCACCGGGCAGGTCGACACGACCTTCCGGCCGACCTTCACCAACGGCCAGGTCGACGCCGTCGAGGCCTCGCCCGACGGCACGAAGCTCTACATCTCGGGCAACTTCGGCACGGTCAACGGACTCAGCCGCAAGGCGATCGCCCGGATCAGCCCGACGACCGGCGCCCCGATCGACACCTTCACCGCGAATGCGAACGGCAAGGTCAACGAGCTCGCCGTCACCAACACGACGGTGTACGCCGGCGGCCGCTTCACCACCGTCAACAACGTGCCCCGCGGGGCACTCGCGGCCCTCGACGGCGTCACGGGCGCCGTCCGCACGGACTTCGTCAACAACATCACCGGCGGCATCGGCACCAACGGTGAGCTCGCCGTGCAGCGGCTCAAGCTCACCCACGACGAGGGCCGCCTGCTCGTCGTGCACACCGGGCGCCAGGTCAACGGCAAGGACCGCTACGGCGTCGCGATCATCAACACCCGCACCAACAAGCTGACGCCGTGGAAGACCAGCCTGTGGGAGGACAACCTGCAGTTCGTCGGCGGCATCCAGCGCGCCTACGGCGGCGACATCGGCCCCGACGACTCCTACTTCGTCGTGACCAGCGGCTCCGGTGGTGACCGTCCGCCCATCAACGACACGGTCATCGCCTACGCGCTGAACGACGACAGCAACGCCCAGCCGCTGTGGATCTCGCGCCACTTCGACTCGGTCTACTCCGTCGCCGCGACCGAGGCCGGCATCTACATCGGCGGTCACTTCCAGTGGGCGGAGTCGGCGACCGCGCCGGTCCCGTGGCCCGGGCTGGACGACGTCGGCTACGGCACTGGACAGGGCCTGTCGGCGTACGCGCTCGGGGACGCGGTGGTCAAGCGGTTCCACCTGGCCGCCCTCGACCCGGCGGACGGACATGCCCTGGAGTGGTTCGCGCCGTCCAACTCCTACGAGGGCGACAAGCACATCGAAGCCACCCCGCGCGGTCTCTTCGTCGGCGGCGACGGCAACACCAAGGGCAGCTACAACGTCGGTCGGGTGGCGTTCTTCGACTTCGCCAACGTCGCCGCCCAGAACGGCACCCAGACCGTGATCACCGCGCCCATCGAGGGCCGGATCGAGCCCGTGGACGAGGCCTTCGAGCTCACCGGTACGGCGACCGCGGCCTCCGGCATCCAGCGGGTCGAGCTCGAGGTGATGGACCGGGGCTCGGGCCGCTATCTCGCCGACGACCTGACGACGTGGGGATCGACGACCTCCAACACGTTCAACGCGACGCTGGACCCGGGCACCGGGACCACGCGGACCTGGCGGCTGCCGCTGACGATGACGGCCAACCGTGAGCTGCTGGTCCGGGCCCGCGCGGTCGCCGGCAACGGCACCGCCGACAACACGAAGGCGACCAAGAAGTTCGAGACCTTCGGCACGGCCGACCAGCCGCCCAACACCAGCGTCAACGGCCCGGGCAGCCCGATCGCGGCGCTGACCTTCACCATCACCGGCAGCGCCACCGACGACTTCGGCGTCAACGGCGTCAGCTTCACCCTGCGCGACAGCCAGAACCGCTATCTGCAGGACGACGGCACGGTCTCGGGGACCTACAACACCTTCCAGGTCGATCCCGACGTGGTCGGCGCGACCAGCACCACGTGGTCCTACGAGATCACCGTGCCCTACGAGGACGAGTGGTGGGCGCAGGCCCGCGCCACCGACACGGCCGGACAGTCCGACCTCGACACCGCCGACCGACGATGGATCGTGACCGAGAACGGCCAACCGCCGACGGTGTCGATCACCCAGCCGGTGACCATGGTCCCGCCCACCACGGTGCAGACCGTGACGGTGACTCCCGGCAGCGCGATCACCTTCGCCGGCTCCGCCAACGACGACGAGTCGCTCGCGGAGGTGTCGATCACCCTGCGCAACAACTCCACGGGCGAGCGCCTGGCCGCGGACGGCTCGTGGGGCACCAGCGTGATCGCCGGCTCCTACCGGGTCTCTCCGGTCAACCTCAACCAGGCGAGCTACAACTGGAGCTACACCACGCCGTTCGCCCTCAGCCCCGGCACCTACTCGTTCACGGTCAGCGCCTCCGACGACATCGGGCTGAGCACCTCGTCGGCCAACCAGGGCCGGCTCACGCTCAACGCCGCCATCCCCGGCGACAGCCCGCCCAACGCGACGATCACGCCGACCGGGACGATCAACGGCCAGCAGGTGCTGTTGCTGAACCTCGCGGGCGCGGCGACCGACGACAAGGGCGTGGCCCGGGTCGGGGTGGCGATCCAGGACCGCGACACCAGCCGCTACCTGCAGCCGAACGGCACCCTGTCGGCGAATCTCGCGACCCTCGACGCCACCCTCGCCAACCCCGGCGCCACCAGCACGACGTGGACCCTCAACGTCGCGCTGCCGACCCAGGGCGACTGGGCCGTGACGGCCTATGCCTGGGACACCGCGGGCCAACAGGATCCGTCGACGAACGGCGCCACCTCGCGCTACCCGATCTACCCCGGTGACCAGCCGCCGGTCATGAACGAGGCCCTGCTCAACCCGATCGAGGGCACCGAGTTCCTCGACGGCAAGATCTTCGTGAGCGGGCGCGCCGAGGACGACCAGGCCATGCAAGAGGTCGAGGTCGCGATCGTCAACGCCGCGGGCCAGTACATGAGCTCCTCCGGGACGTTCACCAGCACCTCGGCCAGCTGGCGGACGGCCTTCCTCAACAGCCCCGGCACGCCCGGGTCCAACTTCTCCTACACGACCCCGGTGATCCCGCCCGGCGCCTACACGGTGCGGGTGCGGGCGATCGACCAGCACGACTTCGTCAGCGCGATCTACGAGCGCCACGCGACGGTGGTCCATCCCCCGAACAACCCGCCGGTCGCCGGCTTCACCGCGGCCTGCACGGCCAACGTCTGCGCCTTCGACGCCCGCGGCTCGACCGACGAGAGCCCGGCCACGCTCACGTACTCGTGGAACTTCGGCAACGGCAGCGGCTCGGGCCCCGTCCCGTCCCGCACCTACACCGCGCCGGGCACCTACACCGTGACCCTCACCGCCCGCGACGAGTGGGGCGTGACCGCCACGAGCAGCCAGACGGTGACCATCACGACGCCCCCGGCGAACCGGCCCCCGGTCGCCGTACTGAACCCGCCGGCGTGTGCGGGCCTGTCCTGCAACTTCTCCGCGGTCGGGTCCAACGACCCCGACACCGGCGACACGATCACCTACCGCTGGGTGTGGGGCGACGGGACGCCGAACTCGACGTCCTCGTCCACCTCGCACACCTTCCCGGCAGCCGGGAGCTACACCGTGACGCTGACGGTCACCGACGGCTGGGGCGCCGCCACGACCGTCAGCCGGCAGGTGGTGGTCGCGACGCCCTGAGGTGGTGATGTTCCACCAAGGGGCGACCTGCACAGTCAAAAATTGGGTACGTTCCCCTGTTTGGTGACGAGAGTCCTGCGTTCCACGCATAATCGCGTCATGACGCGTCCCCAATCGGGCCGTCAGTTCCGTCACCCGTGGGGGGTTTCTCGGGCGGTCACTCGACGGTCATCGCCTTGTCCAGAAGTCTCGTCCGAGCGCGCGCCCGTGTGGTGGGCCCTGCTGCTCGCCGGACTGATGCTGCACCCGTACGCGGTCCTTCTCATGGAGGACCCCTCGATCGACCCGATGACGACGGCCGGTCACATCTGCATGGTCCTCGCGGATCTCGTCCTCCTCGGCAGCGCGCTGGTGCTGTCCTTCGACGCCCGGCTGCGCCACAGCCTGATCCGGGCCCGGCTGGCCACCGCCGCCATCCTCGTCGCCGTCCAGGACCTTCCCCTGCTGATCATCTCCGTGGCCGATCCCACCCATGGGGGTCACAGCTATCGCCTGACCAGCGGCCACCTCGCGACGGTGGCCGTCGTGCTCCTGGTGTTCACCGTCCGCACCCGCGACCAGCACCCGCCGCGGTTCAGCCCGCTGCTGGGCGGGCTCCTCCTCGGCTGCCTCGTCCTCGGCGTCCGGCTGAGCCTGCTGGTCCTCGACCCGTCCCCCTTCCTGTCGGTGCGACGGGGTCCGGACCTGGCGGTGCTGGCGGCGATCACCGTCGGGATCGTCCTGGTCACCGTCGCCCTGATGCGCTCGTCCCTGCCCCGATGGGCGGCCGTGCGGGTCAGCTGCGGGGTGTTCGCCCTCTTCGCCGCGCGGGTCTGGGCGACCCTCCTCGAGGCGTCGGAGCCGCCACCGCTGGCCATGGTCGGCGTCGTCCTGTGCAGTGCCCTCCTCGCCACGACGGTGATCGGGCTCCTGCTCACGACCCTCCAGGACACGGCCGTTCGCGAGGCCAAGCTGCTGCTCCGCGCGGCAGCGGCCGAGGCGACGGTGCAGCACGACCGTGAGGTGGTCCACGAGATGCGCGCCGCCACGGCCGGCATCGTCGCCGGGGTCCATCTCCTGACCGGCGACACCGTCCCTCCGGGGCCCCGCCGGACGGCGCTGAGTCACATGGTGGACGCCGAAGTGGCCCGCCTGGGCCGCAGCTTCGCCGAGAGCCCCGAGGAGCTCGACGTGCTCTGCGTCGACGACCTGGTCGGGCCCCTCGTCGTCGCGCAGGACGCCCTCGGACACCCGGTGGCCTGGCAGCCCGGTGGGCACCGGGTGGTGGGCCGCCACGATGCCCTCACCGAGGTCCTCAACGTTCTGCTGAACAACGCTCATCGCCACGCCCGCGGGCACGCGACCGCGGTGGTCTCGCGGTCGGTCGGCGAGGTCGTCGAGCTCCGGGTCTCCGACCGGGGTCCTGGGATCGAGCCGGGGCTCGAGGACCGGCTCTTCCAATGGGGCGCTCGCGGCAGCGCGTCCACCGGACAGGGCATCGGCCTGCAACGCGCCCATCGGCTGATGCTCGAGCTGGGCGGCTCCCTGCGGCTCGAGCGCACGGAGGCGGCCACCGCGGGCACGACCTTCGTGGTGACGCTGCACAGCGCCGACGCCGGCGCCGTGCGGACGACACCTCCTCCGGCATCGGCCTCGCCACCCCCGCCCGCCGGTCCTCCGGTCGTCTCCCCGGCCGTCACCGCGGGCGCACGCGGATGACGACGGGACCTCCGCGGCCGATGCGGATCACCATCATCGACGACCACGCGCTCTTCGCCGAGTCGGTCGCGCTCACCCTGGAGACGGAGGGCTACCTGGTCCGCAGGATCGACCTGACCGACGAGCACACCACGCTCGCGACCGTGCTCGCCACGGCCCTGCGCAGCGCACCCCGGGTGGCCCTGCTCGACCTCGACCTCGGACACGTCGGCGACGGCATGCGGCTGATCACCCCGCTCACCGCCGCCGGCGTCGCGGTGGTGGTCGTGACCGGGAGCAGCGAGGACGCCCGGCGGGGTGAGTGCCTGCGGCGCGGCGCGAAGGCGGTGCTCGTGAAGACCTGTCCCCTGCAGGAGGTGGTCACCACCGTCCGCCGGGCGCGGGACGGACTTCCGCTGATGAACGCGCAGGAGCGCGGCTCGCTCATCGAGCTCGCCCTCCAGGACCGCGACGAGGTCCGCGACATCCGGGCCCGGCTGGACCGCCTCACCCGCCGCGAGATGGAGGTGCTCGGCGCGCTGATGCGCGGCGCCCCGGTCCGCGAGATCGCCCGCTCCAGCGTGGTGTCCGAGGCGACGGTGCGGACCCAGGTGAAGTCGATCCTGGCCAAGCTGGAGATGAGCTCCCAGCTCGCCGCGGTCGGCGCGGCGTACAAGGTCGGCTGGCACCCGCCCCAGAGCTGAGCCCTGCTCCGGGTCGTGCGACCCAGGAGGTGGCGGCGCGGCGACGGACATACCGCATTGGGGGCATGTCAGGCCTCCGTCGTCTCCCTAGGGTCGGGATCGCCCATCAGCCACCAAGCTCCGGGAGTGCGTCATGCGGGTGCTGCTCGTGTCCTCGTCAGGGGGCCACCTCGCGCAGCTGATGTGCCTGCGGCCGTGGTGGGAGAAGCACGATCGGCACTGGGTCACCTTCGACACGGACGACGCCATCGCCAAGCTGGAGGGCGAGGACGTCACCTGGGCGCATCACCCGACGACGCGCAACCTGGTCAACCTGGCGCGCAACTCGGCGCAGGCGCGCAAGGTGCTCGCCCGCTACGCCCCCGACCTCGTCGTCTCCACCGGCGCCGCCGTCGCCGTGCCGTACTTCTGGCTACGGCACCGACAGCACACGTCGTCGATCTATCTCGAGGTGTACGACCGCGTGGAGACGCGGACGCTCACCGGCCGGCTGTGCCGGCCCGCCACCGACCTGTTCCTGGTCCAGTGGCCCGAGCAGCAGCGCCTCTACCGCTCCTCGGTCCTGGTCGGGGAGCTGTGGTGACCCGGCGACGTCCCCCTCTGGTCGCGGTCTTCCTCGGCACCGATCACCACCGGTTCGACCGGCTCCTCACCTGGGCCGGCCGGCTCCAGGAGCAGGACACCTTCCTGTTCCAGGTGCAGCACGGCGCCACGCCGCTCCCGTCGGGGCTCACCGGCACCCCGCTGCTGGACCCGGCGGCCCTGGCCGAGCTGCTCGACCGGGCGGACGCGGTCGTCACCCACGGCGGCCCCGGCTCGATCATGGACGCGCGCGAGCACGGCCACCTGCCCGTCGTCGTCGCCCGCGACCCGCGACTCGGGGAGCACGTCGACGACCACCAGCAGCGCTTCGCACGCTTCCTCGCCCGGACCGGCCTGATCGTCACGGCGTACGACGAGCCCGAGCTCGCCGCCCGGCTCTCCCTCGCCGTCCTCACCGGGCGCGGCATCCGCACCACCCACCGCGCCTCATCCACCCTCGCCCGGTTCGAGGCCCTGGCCGACGAGCTCGTCCACCGATGACACTCCTCGCGGCCCGCGCGACGGCGGTGACGACGACCGGGCGCAGGGAGACGCGCGACTCGGTGACGGTGCACCGCACCGGCCTGGTCCTGGCCTGTGCCGACGCGGTCGCCGCGGCCGTCGTCGTCCTCGTGGCGATCCTGGTCCCCGATGCGATCTCACGCACGGGGCCGGCCTTCCTGTTCGTGCCGCTGTGGGTGGCCGCCGTGTCCGCGACCGGTGACTACCGGCTGGCCGGACACCTGGCGGCTCGCGGCCGCCGGCTCGCGGTCGCGGCCCTCGTGCTGCCCACCGCCACCCTGCTCACGGCCGAGGCGATCGGCTACCCGGTGTCCGCCGGCGTCGCCACGTCGGTGTGCGTGGCGAGCGCCGGCCTGGGCGGTCTCACGCGCGGCGCGGTCGCCGTGGCAGCCCGGCGTGGCGTCCACCTCAGCGGCGTGACCCATCGCGTCGTGCTGGCCGGAACCGCCGACACCCTGCCCGCGCTGGTCGAGCGCCTCCGGCAGTCGGGGACACGCCGCTTCGCGGTCGTCGGCGCCTGCGTCGCCGGCGCGGCCGGAGAGGCCGGCGACGACCAGCCGATGCTGGACGGTGTCCCGGTCGTGTCCGGGATCGCCGCCTGCGTCCCGACCGCCCGGGTGAGCGGAGCCGACGCCGTGATCCTCGCCCCGGACCCGGCGATCCCCGCCGCCGACCTGCAGCGCCTGTGCTGGTGCCTGGAGGATGCCGGCGTCGCGATCTTCGTCTGGACGGGCCTGCTCAGCTCCCCCGCGGGCCGCATCCGTCTGGACGTCGGCGAGCGGCTCCCGCTGCTGCATCTCGGGGCTCCCCGTCGCCTCGGCCCCTCCCATCTGGTCAAGCACGTCCTCGACCGGGCCGCGGCGACGGTGGCGCTCCTGCTCCTGGCACCGGTGCTGCTCGCACTCGCCACGGCCGTGCGCCTCGACTCCCCGGGCCCGGCGTTCTTCCGGCAGACCCGGATCGGCCGGGGCGACGCCCCCTTCACGATGTGGAAGCTCCGCACGATGTCCTGCGGCGCGAGCGACGCCGTAGCCGGCCTGCTCGACCTCAACGAGGCCGGCGGCCCCCTGTTCAAGATCCATCAGGACCCGCGGATCACCCGCGTGGGGCGTTGGTTGCGGCGAACCTCGCTCGACGAGCTGCCCCAGCTGATCAATGTCGCGCTCGGCCACATGTCGCTGGTGGGCCCGCGCCCGGCGCTGCCGTCCGAGGTGGCGGCCTATCTCCCCGACGTCCGCCATCGGCTCGTCGTCCGGCCCGGCATGACCGGCCTGTGGCAGGTCTCCGGACGCTCCGACCTGTCCTGGGAGGACGCCGTGCGTCTCGACCAGCAGTACGTCGACAACTGGTCGCTCCTCCTCGACGCGCGGATCCTGCTGCGCACCGCCGGCGCCGTCTTCAGCGGTCGCGGCGCGTACTAGGCCCGTTGACCCGTCACTTCTGACCCGTTGACCCGTCACATCTGACCCGTTGGTCCGTCACATCTGAGCCTGGGAAATCACCAATACGGGTCATTCGCGAGCGCCGCGGAACGGGTCGGATGTGGGGATGATCGTGCGCGGAAAGATCGGACTCCTGCTGGCCGCCGGCATCCTCGTGACCGCCGCTCCCGCCGGAGTGCCGGCGCCGCCAGCCGGAGCGGCCGACACGGGCAACCCGGCTCCCCAGACCGGCCGGATCGTCGACGACGATCCCGTGGGCTTCACCCCGCACGTCATGGACGGGGATGTCTTCACGATGACCCGGGTCGGCAACACGATCGTGGTCGGCGGCACCTTCACCCGGGTCCGCAACGCCGGCAGCTCGACCGACATCCCGCGCCGGAACCTGTTCGCCTTCGATGCCTTCACCGGCCAGGTCAGCACGACCTTCACGCCGAACCCGAACGACCGCGTCTACACCCTCGAACCCGCCTCGGACGGGACCTCCGTCTACGTCGGCGGAGCGTTCACCAGTGTGACGTCAGCGGGGGCGACCGTCTCCGTCAGCCGGCTCTACAAGGCCGATGTCGCCAACGGGACCCGGATCGCGGCCTTCCAGCCCGGCACCTTCAACGGCCAGGTGCGAGACGTCTCGGTGACGGGCAACCGTCTGTGGGTCGCCGGCAAGTTCACCCATGTGCAGGGCCAGCCGAGCCGGGCGCTCGGCACCCTCGACGCCACGAGCGGGGCCCGCGACCCGTACTACACGGCCGTGCTCGCGGGCGTGCACCGCGGCACCACGACGAACGTGCAGAAGATCGCGACCGACCGCACCAACGGGAGGCTGGTGGCGATCGGCAACTTCGACACCGTCAACGGCGTCCACCGCCACCAGTTCGCGGTGTTCGACATCTCAGGCGGGACGCTCGCGCTCGCGCCGTACTACACGACCCAGTTCGAGTCGGCCTGCAGCGCTTCGTTCGAGACCTACATGACCGACGTCGAGTTCGCCCCCGACGGCAGCTTCTTCGTCGTCTCGACCACCGGCGCGTACGGCGGCTACTCCGGCAGCATGGCCGGGACCAGCGGCTGCGACGTCGTGGCCCGCTTCGAGACCGGCGCCACCGGCACGAACATCCGGCCCAGCTGGACGGCCTACACCGGCGGCGACACGACGTGGACGGTCGAGGTGACCGACGACGTCGTCTACACCGGCGGGCACATGCGCTGGCAGAACAACCCGGCGCGCGGCGACGCCGCCGACGAGGGCGCGGTCTCCCGGCCGGGCATCGCGGCGCTCAACACCCGCACCGGCATGCCGTACTCGTGGAACCCGACGCGCACGCTCGGCGCCGGCGTCCGCGACATGATCGCCACACCGGAGGGGCTCTTCGTCGGCTCGGACACGGACGTGTTCGGGGGCGAGACCCACCGCCGGGTCGCCTTCCTCCCGCTCGCCTCCGGTGCCACGTTGCCTCCGCAGCAGGACGGCAAGCTCCCCGGCGACGTGTTCCGCGTCGCGAGCGGCGGCTCCCAGCTCGTCCGAGGCGGCTTCGACGGGACCGTGGCCGCACCGCCGGTCAACGCTCCTAACGGGAGCGGCTGGGGCACCGTCGTCGGCGCCTTCATGGTCAACGGCGACCTCTACACGGCGTACGCCAACCGCACCCTCACCCGGCGCACCTTCGACGGCGCCACGTACGGCGCGGCGACGACGGTGAGCACGGCGGACGCGCTCGTCTACCAGGACGACTGGCACAACGGCGACATCCCCACGATCACCAGCCTGTTCTACGACCGCGGCTGGATCTACTTCACGAAGTCGGGCTCGTCGGTGCTCTACCGGCGCGGGTTCGAGCCCGAGTCCGGCGTCATCGGGCAGCAGCTCTTCTCGGTGCCGTCGGTCACCGGCGTGAGCTACAGCAGCATGCGGGGCGCCTTCGTGGCCGACGGCAAGCTGTGGTTCGCGAGCAGCAACGGGGCGCTGAGCCGGGCCGACTGGGCCGCGCACGGCGCCGTCTCCGGCACCGCCACGCCGATCTACCCGTCCGGGTCGGGCTGGTCCTCACGGGCGCTCTTCCTCTACCAGGGGCCGCCGATCGCGCCGCCCGTGAACCAGCCGCCGACCGCGGCGTTCACGGTCTCCTGCACCGGTCTCACCTGCTCGTTCGACGCCGGCGGCTCCGGCGACCCGGACGGCTCCGTCACCGGCTACTCCTGGGCCTTCGGCGACGGCCAGACCAGGACGACGGGTCCCACCGTCAGCCACACCTACGCGGGCGGCGGTGCCGTCACCGTCACCCTGACCGTCACCGACGACCGGAGCGCCACGGGTACGACGACGCGCACCGCGCAGCCCAGCCAGGGCGGCGCCGCGATCGCTGTCGTCGCCGCGAGCTCGACCAGCGGGAACCGCGTCAACCACACGGCGAGCGTGCCCGCCTCCGTCCAGCCCGGCGACCTGCTGCTGGCGTTCTTCGTCGCCAACACCACCGCACCGGCGTACGCCGGACCGGCCGGCTGGACCGAGCTCGAGACGGCCAGCGCGGGGGCCAAGGCGGTCGGCCGGCTGTACTCCCGCGTCGCCACGGCCTCGGATCCGGGCAGCCCGGTCACCGTGACGTCCAGCGGCTACGCGAAGAGCGTGCTGTCCGTCGTCGCCTACCACGGCACCGATCCGACGACTCCGGTCGCGGACAGCGCGCTCGCGGTGCAGACCAGCAGCGGAACCGCGCACGTCACCCCCGCCGTGGTGGCCCCGGACGGGACGCACTGGTTGGTGAGCTACTGGGCGGACAAGAGCGGGGCGACCACCTCCTGGAGCCTGCCGCCCGGGGCGGTCGGGCGCTCGAACGCCACCGGCGACGGCTCCGGCCACATATCGGCGGTCCTCGCCGACAGCGGCGGCCCGCTCCCCGCCGGGCCCCAGGGCGGCCTGACCGCCACCGCCGACGCCAGCGGCACGGCCGCGATCACCTTCAGCGTGCTCCTGGCGCCGAGCTGAGGTCCTCGACGTAGGTCACCGCCCCGCTGGGTCGCCGCGCGGCGTCGACCCTGAGCTGGAAGACGTCCGGCCGCTGGTAATGGCCCGCCACGTCGGCGGTGAACCGCCACTCCCCGAGCGTCTCCGGCTCGATGTCGGCGAGCACCAGGCCGACCGTGCCACGCTCCGGGCCGACCAGCCAGGCGCCGTCGGGGCCGATCACCCCGGACCCGCCGTCGAACAGTACGTCGCCGGGGTCGCCGGGCGCGAGGCCCTGCCGGAAGGCCGCGCGCATCTCCTCCGGGACGTGCTCGACGCGGGCCACGTTGGCCGCGACCACGACGAAGCAGCGGCCCTCGATCGCGTAGGTCCGGCTGGCGAGCTCGTGCGCCTCCGCGAGGTCGGGCCAGGCGGCGACGTGGACGTCCTCGTGCCCCGCGTGGAGCACTTGGCGGGCCAGGGGGTTCCAGTGCTCCCAGCAGATCAGGCCACCGACCCGGCCAGCGCCGGTGGCGACCACCCGCAGCCCGGCGGCGTCGCCCGGCGACCACACGTTCTTCTCCGTGGACGTCGGGACCAGCTTGCGGTGGTGGTTGACCAGCGTGCCGTCGCGGTCGATGACCACCTGGCTGTTGTAGACGGTGCCCGAGCCCGGTCCGGCCAGCTCGTTGAGCCCGAGCACGACCACGACGGAACCCTCCCGGGCCGCGTCGCGCACCGGGCCGAGCTGGTCGTCGGCACCGCCGACCAGCACGCTGGAGTCCAGCAGCTGCCGGTAGAGCCGGCGGCCCAGGGGGTCCTCCCAGGCGGCCGCGCCGAAGCACCAGGCCGGGTAGCCCCCGAGCCAGGTCTCGGGGAAGGCCACCAGCTCGGCGCCGACGGCGGCCGCCTCGGCGATCAGCGCGGCGCAGCGCTCGACGGCGGCGGCCCGGTCCCCGAAGACCGACGGGTGCTGGACGGCGGCGACGCGCATCAGCTGTTCTCCTGTCCTCGTGCGGGGTGGTCGAGGGCGGCGAGCACCTCGGCCGCGGCGCGCTCCCCGGAGCGGATCGCGCCGTCGATGTAGCCGTGCCAGACGCTCGACGTCTCGCTGCCGGCCCAGTGGACCGTGCCGGACGGCGCACGCCAGCCGCGCTCGCCGTACTCGATCCACGCGCCGGGAGCGGGCACCGCGGCGTACGCGCCGCCCGCCCAGGGGTCGGCCACCCAGTCCTGCACGAGCAGGTCCGTCGGCCGGGTCGCCGCGACGCCGAAGAGCCGGCCGAGCGTCTCCAGCAGGGCGGCGCGCTGCTGCTCCGGCGCGAGTGCTGCCCAGGTGCGCAGCCGGTCGCCGTACACGAAGGTGACGAGGACGCCGCAGGCGCCGTCGGCCGGGGAGTTGTCGAAGACGACACCGGGCAGGTCGTGCGCGGTGTAGAGGGATGCCTGGCCGGAGCGCCCGTCGGCACGCCAGAAGGGCCGGTCGTAGACCAGGTGGATCTTGGCGACGTCGCCCATCACGCTGCGCTCGAGCCAGCGCCGCCGAGGCGCCGGGAGCGGCGGGTCGAAGGCGATCGCCCGGGCGGCCGGCGGCGTCGTGGCGACGACCACCCGCTCGGCACGGATCACGCCCCGGTCGGTCTCGACGGCGCCGTCGCGCACGGCGCGCACCGGTGTGCCCAGGTGCACCCGGTCGCCGAGGTGTGCCGCCATCGCGAGCGCCGGCGCCTGCGCGCCGTCCACGAAGCGCTGGTCCTGGGCGTGACCGCGGGTGCGCATGAGCTGGTCCCAGCCACCGGCCGAGGCGACGTAGAAGGCCAGGTGGAGCAGGGAGAGGTCGCGTGGCTCGACGGCCCAGACGCCCTGGACGGCGAGCGCGAGCCGGGGCCGGGCGGCCTCGGCGACGCCGTCGAGCCAGGAGGCGACAGTGGTGGCGTCGAGCCGCTCGGCGGCCGGCGTCGCGGCCGGATCGTCGAGGTCCACCCGCGCGGCCAGCGCCTCGAGCCCGGCGACGGCGGCGGCGTACTCCGCGTGCCCGGGGGCCGTCGAGTCCCGCTCCGACGTCCCCTCGTGGAGGGTGCCGTCGTGCCACAGCTCGAGGTGCACGCCCTCGTCGTGGGTGGGGAAGCGCGCGCAGCCGAAGCGGTCGGCCAGTGCCAGCAGGCGGGTCTGGGTCGGGCCGACCCACTGCCCGCCGTGGTCGACGGCGTGCGCCCGCGGGTGCGGCGCCGACCAGACCCGGCCCCCGGACCGGTCCGCCGCCTCGACGACGACCACGTCGACCCCGGCGTCGCGCAGCGCGAGCGCCGCGGTGAGTCCGGCGTACCCCGCCCCGACCACGACCACCGACGCCCGGTCGGGCAGCGCGCCGCTCACCTGCTCGCCCCCGGACCGAGCAGGGCACGGGCGCGGTCGATCACCGCCTGCTGGTGCGGCTGGACCTCCTGGCCCGGCCAGTCGATCCAGTCCGGCTCGAAGGGGTCGGCGATCCCGGTGTCGTGCCCGCTGAGCGCCTCGACGACGGCCAGGCCGCAGAAGGGCACGTAGATCGGCGAGTAGCCGCCCTCGTGGCTCATCACCAGCCGCCCCGAGCACACCCGGTCGGCCAGGGCGACCAGGCCGGCCGTCATCGTGCGGTACGTCGACGAGGTCACCATCATGGTCGCGAGCGGGTCGGCGTTGCAGGCGTCGAAGCCGCACGCCACCAGGATCAGCTCCGGCGCGAACGCCTCGACCGCCGGGACGACGACCTGGTCGAAGGCCGCCAGGTAGGCGCCGTTGCCCGATCCCGGCGGCAGGGGCACGTTGACCGCGGTGCCGAGCGCGTCGCCGCGGCCGCGGTCCTCGAGCGCGCCGGTGTCGGCGGGATAGTTGCCGTCCTGGTGCACCGAGATCGTCAGCACGTCCGGGTCGTCGAGGAAGATCGCCTCGGTGCCGTTGCCGTGGTGCACGTCCCAGTCGACCACCGCGAACCGGCGCAGCCCGTCGTGCGCGCGGGCGTGCTCGATCGCGACGGCGACATTGGCGAACATGCAGAAGCCCATCCCCCGGTCGGCGACGGCGTGGTGGCCCGGCGGCCGGACGAGGGCGTAGGCGTTGTCGACCGTGCCGTCGAGCACCGCTCGGACGGCGTGCACCGTGCCGCCCGCCGCCAGCGCGGCCACCTCGTAGCCGTTCCAGCCGAACGGCGAGGTGCCGTCGCCCATGTCACCGCCCTCGCGACGCCGGCTCTGTTCCTGCATGGAGCGCACGTGCGCCTCGGTGTGCACGCGCAGCAGGTCCTCCTCCGCGGCTGCCCGCGGCCGGACCTCGACCAGGTGCTCGCGCAGCCCGCTCACCTCGACCAGCGAGGCGAACCGGGTCTTCGACTCCGCGGACTCGAAGTGCCCGAACGGCTGCACACCGGGCGCGCCCAGCACGTAGCCGGCCGCACGGCCGGTGTCGTGCCAGCCGTAGAGCTCGTGCCAGACCCAGCCGGTGCGCCGCGCGCTCACCGGACCAGCCCCGGCAGCGTCGTACCGAGCAGCCCCTCGGCGTCGGCCATGATCGTGGCGACCACCTCGGCGACCGGCGCGACCTCGTGGATCAGCCCCTGCGCCTGGCCGGCCCACCACATGCCGTCCTCGAGGTCGCCCTCGGCGAGCACCCGCTCGCGGCCGCGGACGCCGGAGGCGAGGTCGGCGACGTCGGCGAAGGTCGCCCCCGGCCGGGCGCCGATCTCCCGGATCTTCTCGGAGACCGCGTTGCGCGCGACCCGCGCGGTGTTGCGGAACTCGCGGAACACCAGCACGGTGTCGCGCTCGTCGTTGGCGACCAGCTGCTGCTTGACGTTGGCGTGGATCGGCGCCTCGGCGGTGGCCATGAACCGGGTGCCCATGCTGGCCGCGCACGCACCGAGCGCGAGGGCGGCGACCAGCCCCGCCCCGGTCGCCAGCCCGCCCGAGGCGATGACCGGGATGTCGAGCGCCCGGGCCGCCGCCGGGATGAGGATCAGTCCGGGCACGTCGTCCTCGCCCGGGTGCCCGGCGCACTCGAAGCCGTCGATGCTGATCGCGTCGACGCCCTTGCGCTGCGCGGAGAGCGCGTGCCGCACGCTGGTCGCCTTGTGGATCACCTTGATGCCGGCCGCCTGGAAGTCCGGCAGGTGCGGCTCCGGGCTCGACCCGGCGGTCTCCACCACCCGCACCCCCGACTCGACGATGGCGGCGCGGTACTCGTCGTACGGCACCGGGTCGCGAGTGGGCAGGATCGTGAGGTTCACGCCGAAGGGCCGGTCGGTCAGCTCGCGGGTGCGCGCGACCTCGGCGGCCAGCGCCTCGGGCGTCGGCTGGGTGAGCGCCGTCAGGAAGCCCAGCGCCCCGGCCTCCGCGACCGGGGCGATCAGCTCGGCGGTGCCCAGTCCGGTCATGCCGCCGCACACGAGCGGGTGCTCGACGCCGAACATCTCGGTGAAGGGGGTACGGATCATGGGGCTCTCCTCTGCGTCGGGAGTCGTGGGGGCGGTCGGTCAGAGGTTGCGGGAGATGACCAGGCGCATGATGTCCGAGGTCCCCTCCTCGATCTCCTCCAGCTTGACATCGCGCATCCACTGCTCGACGGGGTACTCGCGCGAGTAGCCCCAGCCGCCCAGGGTCTGCACGGCCGCGTGGGTCACGAACATCGCGGTCTCGGACGCCTGCAGCTTGGCCATCGCGGCCAGCCCGTTCACGTCGTGGCCGGCGTCGAGGCGCCGGGCGGCGTGGAGCGTCATCAGCCAGGCCGACTCGATCCGGGTGGCCATGTCGGCGAGCCGGAAGGCGACCGCCTGGTGCTCGATGATCGGCTTGCCGAACTGGGTGCGGGTGCGCGCGTAGTCCAGCGCGAACTCGTACGCCGCGCGCGCGGCGCCGGTCGCAGCGGCGGCCAGGACGACGCGGGAGACGTCGAAGGTCTTCATCAGGCCGATGAACCCCTGGCCCTCGTCGCCGAGCCGGTTCTCCTCGGGGATGAACGCCTTGTCGAAGAAGATCTCCCGGCACACGATCGCGCGCTGGCCCATCTTCTTCATCGGCTCGCCGAAGGTGACGCCGGGAGTGTCCTTGGTGAACAGGAAGGCAGTGACGCCGCGCGAGCGCTGGCTCGGGTCGGTCTTGGCGAAGACGACGTACTGGTCGGCCAGGCCGGCATTGGAGATCCACGCCTTCTGGCCGGTGATCTCGTAGCCGCCCGGCACCTTGTCGGCGCGAGTGACGATCGAGGCCGCGTCGGAGCCGGAGCCCGGCTCGGTGGTGGCGAGCGCGGTGTAGCGCGGCTTCTCGCCGGTCAGCGGACGCAGCCAGCGCTCCTTCTGCTCCGCGGTGCCGAGCGCGAGCAGCGGGTCGGCGAAGAAGCCGTTGGAGCACACGAAGTTGCCGATGCCGGGGTCGCCCCAGCACAGCACCTCCTGGACCAGGCACTGGGTGAAGACGTCGGTGAACCCACCGCCGCCGTACTCCTCGGGGAGCATGAAGTCGGTGATGCCGACCTTGGCGGCCTTCTCGAAGATGTCGACCGGCGACACCACGTCGGCCTCGTCGACCTCGCGGCCGCGGGGCCGGATCTCCTCGGCGGCGAAGGTGGTGCAGAGCTCGACGATGTCGCGCTGCTCCTGGGTCAGCGGCCAGTACTCGACGTTGGGCTGGGGCATGGCTTCTCCTGGTGGGGGGTGGGGCGGGATCAGAGGTGGACGACGGTGAGCTCGGTGAACTCGAGGAGGCCCTCGACACCGAACTCGCGCCCGGAGCCGGAGTGCTTCCAGCCGCCGAAGGGCGCCTCGACGTCGTAGTCGGCGTCGTTGACGAAGACCTGGCCGGCGTCGAACCGGGCGGCCAGGCGCCGGGCCCGGTCGCGGTCGGCGGACCAGACCGCGCCGGACAGGCCGTACGCCGTGCCGTTGGCGATGCGCAGCGCGTCCTCGTCGTCGACGTAGGGGTGGACGACGAGGACCGGGCCGAAGATCTCCCGTTGACTGGCCGGGTCGTCGACGGGCAGGTCGCCGAGCACGACCGGGCGCAGGTAGTGGCCGCCGGACGGCACGTCGGTGACCCGGGTCGCGACCCGCGCGCCGCGGGCGACGGCGCCGGCGACGACCGCCGCGACCCTCGCGTGCTGGTCGGCGCTGATCAGCGGGCCGAGCTCGGTGGCCGGGTCGGTCGGGTCGCCGACGACCATCTCGTCGGCCCGCGCCGCCGCGATCGCGACGGCCTCGTCGAGCCGGTCGGCCGGGACGAGCAGGCGGGTCCAGGCACTGCAGGTCTGCCCGGAGTTGAGCATGCAGGCGTCGACCGACCAGCGCACCGCGCCGTCCAGGTCGGCGTCGTCGCACACGATGCTCGCGGACTTGCCGCCGAGCTCGAGGGTCACCCGGGCCAGATGGTCGACCGCCGAGGCCGCCACCTGCCGGCCGACGGCGGTGGAGCCGGTGAAGGAGACGACGTCGACCTGCTCGTGGGCGACCAGCGGAGCGCCGACCTCGGCGCCCGTGCCGGGCACCAGATTGACGACGCCGGCGGGCAGCCCAGCGCGGACCGCCGCCTCCGCGAACGCGTACGCCGAGAGCGGCGTCAGCTCGGAGGGCTTGTGCACCAGCGTGCACCCGGCGGCCAGCGCCGAGCCGGCCTTGGCGGCGAGCTGGTAGAGCGGGTAGTTCCAGGGCGTGATCAGCGCGGCCACCCCCGCCGACCGCCGGTGCAGGACGAGCTTGCCGTGCTCCTGGACGAACGGGTGGGTACGCGCGTGCCGGGCGGCCGAGGCGAGGATGTCCAGAGACACGTCGACGTGCCAGGTCGCCGCGACCGTGATCGGGGCGCCGACCTCGGCGACGGTCATCGCGACCAGCTCGTCGCGCCGGGCGCGGAGCTCGGCGACGAGCGCGTCGAGGTGATCGGCGCGGGCCGTCGGGGCGAGCGCGGACCAGTCGCCGTGGGCGGCGCGGGCCGCGGCCACGGCCAGCTCGACCTCGGCCGCGCCGCACCGTGCGCCGGAGCCGACGATCGCGCCGGTGGCCGGGTCCTCGACCTCGAGCACCGCTCCCGGGCGGATCCAGTGTCCGCCGACGAGCGCGTCGTCGCGTGACCAGGTCGCGCTCATCGTCCGGCCTCCTCGTCGCCGGGGGTCACGAGCCCGTCCACGGCGAGCAGCCCGTCGGGCGAGACCCGCACCGGGTTGATCTCCAGCTCCGCGACGGCCGGGTCGTCGGCGACGGCGGCGCCGGCGGCCACGATCACCTCGACCAGTGCCTCGACGTCGACCGCGGGCCGGCCCCGCCAGCCGGCGAGCAGCGGGCGGCTGCGCAGGGCGTCGACCATCGCGGTCGCCGTGGCCCGGTCGACGGGAGCCAACTCGGTGCGGACGTCGCGCCACAGCTCCGCCTCGGTGCCGCCGGCACCGACGGTGACGAGCGGCCCGAAGTCGCGGTCGCGGCGGGCGCCGACGAGGAGCTCGACGACGTTCGCGCTGCGGTCCTGCTCCTCGACGACGTACTCGCCGTCGCCGAGCCGGCCGTGCATGGCGGCGAACGCGTCGGCGAGCTCGTCGGCCGAGCCGAGCCCCAGCACCACGCCGCCGTGCTCGCTCTTGTGGGCGAGCCAGCCGGCCTTGAGCACGTACGGCGCGCGCAGCACGCCGGCCGCCGCGCGGGCCTCGCCCACCGTCCCGACGACGACGCCGGGCGGCAGCGGGACGCCGATCCGGCCGAGCAGGTCGCGCGCGGCCCAGTAGCCGGGCCGGACGCCGAGGTCACGCGGCGCGGGCCGGTCGAGGGTGCGGCCCGGGTACGCCGCGAGGTGGTGCGCGCGGGCCACCGCGCGCAGTGCCGACTCGACGGCGGGATAGGTCGGGATGTCGTGCTCCCACATCCGCGCGACCGCGCCGGAGCCGGCACTCATCGTGTGCACGACGAGCGGGACGTGGGAGTCCTGGGCCATCCGGGCGAGCCGGTCGACGACGGCGAGCTCCTGGTCGAGCAGGGCGGGCGTGTCCTCGCCGTAGCAGCCGAGATAGCCCGAGAGCAGCACGGCATCGACCTCGCCGGAGGCGACCAGCCGTTCGCAGAGCGCGGCATAGGTCATCAGGTCGGCCTCGCCGGCGCCGGCGAGGTCGATCGGGTTGGCGACCGAGGCGCCCGCGGGCAGCAGGCCGGCGAGGTCGGCCTGGAGCGCGGCGGAGAAGACCGGGGTGTCCAGCCCGAGCGCGCCCGCGACGTCGGCGGCGACGCCGCCCTGTCCCCCGCTGTCGCTGACGACGGCGACCCGGGCGCCGGCCGGAGCCTCGGCCACCGACAGGAAGCGGGCCACCTCGACCAGTTCGGTCGGCGTGGTCACCCGCACCGCCCCGGCGGCTCGGCACGCGGCGTCGACGACGTCGATCGCCGACGTCATCGAGCCGGTGTGGCTGGCCGCGAGGCGCTTGCTGCCCTCGCTGGCTCCGGTGGCCAGCACCAGGGTGTGCTTGCCCGCGGCGCGCAGCCGTCGCAGGATCCGGACCAGGTCGTCGCCTCCGGCGAAGCTCTCCAGGTAGAGCGCGACGATCCGGGTGGCGTCGTGGTCGATGAGGTCCTCGAGCAGCTCGGGCGCGCGGACGTCGTACTGGTTGCCGACCGAGACAAACCGGGAGACCCCCAGCCCGGCGCGGGCCGCGAGGTTGGCGATCTCGGAGCCGAGCTGGCCGCTCTGGGAGACGATCCCGATCCGGCCCGGGGTGAAGTGCCCCCAGGCAAGCTGCAGGTCGGTGTCGGCGTCGAACAGCCCGAGGCTGTTGGGGCCGATCAGGCGGGCGCCCGCGGCGGCGAGCCGCTCGCGGAGCCGGTCGGCGGCGGCGACGCCCGCGGTGATCGCGAGGAACGCCCGCACCCCCCGCTCGAGGCCCTCCTCGACGACGGCCTCGACGTGCGCGGCCGGCACGCACAGGACGACGAGCTCGGGCGTGCCCGGCAGCGCCGCGACGGACGCGTGCGCCGGGTGGCCCTGCACCTCGCCGGCGGACCGGTTGACCAGCCACACCGTGCGGCGGTGCGTGCCCAGCAGTGCGCCCTGGGCGATCCAGTAGCCCCACTTGGCGGGGTCGTCGGAGGCTCCGACGACGGCCACCGAGCGGGGGTCACGGAACGATCGGAGGGCGCCGAGGCGCGTCCGGTCGGTGGGGGTCTGCACGGTTCTCCCTTTGTTAATTGACTCGTCAGTTAAATACTAGGAGCAAGTGGCCAGCCGGTCAATGCCCGGCGGGACCGTTGCCGATGGGCTCAGCCGACCCGCTCGTCCCGGTAGCCGCCGCGCCCGCAGCGGCGCACGACGAGCTGGGTGCCCAGCCAGTGCACCGCGCCGGCCACGACCAGCGCCGGGATCGAGGCGCCGACGTACTCGAAGCCGCCGTTGGGCTCGTAGTGCACCGGGTGCAGCAGCGCGACGTAGGTGAGGGCACCCAGCGCCACGGCCGCGAACGCGACCCAGTTCCACCCACCCCAGAAGCCGTACGCCGACTGCTGCGGCGGCAGGTAGAGGTCGCGCAGGCTCAGCCGGGCCCGGCGCAGCACGAAGTAGTCGACGACCTGGACGCCGCACATGGGCGCCACGACGATCGCCACCCAGCTCAGGAACCGTCCGTAGTTGTTGTAGACCGACTCCGGGAACAGGCAGATGACCACGACGGGCACCAGGAAGACCGCGCTCAGCACCGGCCATGCGACCCGGCGCACCTTCTGGCTCACGCCGACGATCGCCGAGATGCCGGAGTAGGCCTCCGCGACCATGCTGGTCAGGTTGGCGAACGCGATGAACGCGAGCACGGCCACGCCCATCACCGCGCCGCCGAGCGGGATCATCCACACCGTCGGGTCGTCCGAGCCCAGCGCCAGGGCCGCGAAGACTCCGACGATCGCGGCGACCGACGAGGCCGCGAAGAGACCGAAGGCGTTGGACCAGAAGGACGCGCGCGGGGTGTCGGTCAGCCGGGCCAGGTTGCCGATCATCGGGTACCACGCCAGGCCACCGGCGACGTTGAGCTCGACGGCGAGCATGAAGGCGAGGTGCTGGTCCTCCATGGGGTAGAGCGGCGCCGCGCCCGCGATCTCCGACCACGAGGTGCGCGCGAAGATCAGCACGAGCATGCCGAGGGTGATCGCGATCATCACCGGCGCGGCGATATTGCCGACCTTCCCGACGCGCTCCGGGCCGCCGACCAGCAACACCCAGGCGGCGGCCACGGCGATCAGGGCGAAGACCGCGATCGCGAAGCTGGACGTCGCCAGGCCGGTGTCGGCGATCTCGTCCATCACGTTGGCGACGGCGTGCCCGAACATGATGCCGAGGAGCGCGGTCCACGCCGCCATCACGAGCACCGTCATGACCAGCATGACCGCCTTGGCGCCGACGACGCCGAAGACACTGCGCAGGCCGGTGTACATCTCCACGCCGTACTTCGCCCCCGGCACGCACGGCGCGAGCGCGACCAGCAGGGTGCTGATCCCGTAGCCGATCACGATGGCGGCGATCGCAGCCTCGGCCCCGACGTAGAGCGCGACGGCACCGCCCTGGAGGAAGGCCCAGGTCGCGATCGCCAGGCTCACGTTCATGCCCGAGAACCTGCGGAGGTTCCAGATCCGCTCGGCACGCAGCAGCGGGAGGTCGCTCTCCCCCGCCGCCGCGTCGGTGCCGGCGTGCGTGCCCGGGGCGGTCATCGCGGGTACCCCCAGATCAGCAGGACGACGGCGAGCACGGCCAGGCCGAGCGCGGCGAGGGCGACGTCGCGCGCGGGAAGGTCGTCGAGGACCTGCTCGGGCGAGGCAGGGTCCTCGAGGAGGCGGAGACGGCGCTCCAGCTCCTCGTCGAAGGTCGGGTCAGGCATGTGATTTCCTCTCGTACGAAGGCAGCGGCCCGTGGCGGCCGCCGGCAGGGGTCAGTCGAAGACGACGACGGCGCGGCCGCCGCGGGCGTGGCGCATGTCCTCGAAGGCGTCGATCGCGCCGGGCAGCGTGATCGCGGGACCGACGAGCGCGTCGAGCGGCAGTTCGCCGGCCAGGTAGCGCTCGGCCAGGGCGGGGAAGTCCCGGCTCGCGACGCTCGACCCGTAGTTGCAGCCGAGCAGCCGCTTGCCCTCGGCGGCCAGGGCGTAGGCGTCGAGCGGTACCCGGGCGTCGAGCGGGGTCAGGCCCTCGAGGACGACGGCGCCGCCGGGGTTGACCAGCTCGATCGCCCGGTTGATCGTCTCCACCCGTCCGATCGCCTCGAAGACGTAGTCGAGGCCGTCGGGCGCGGCCTGCGCGATCGCGGCCGCGAGGTCGGGGGCGTCGCCGGGGAGGGCGTGCGTGGCGCCGACCGTGCGAGCCAGCGCGAGCCGGTCGGCGGACAGGTCGATCGCGACGACGGGGTCGGCACCGGCCAGCACCAGGCCCGCGACGGTGGCCTGGCCGACGCCGCCGCAGCCGAGCACGGCTGCCGCCTGGCCCGGGCGCACCCCGGCGGTGTTGAGCACCGCGCCGACCCCGGTGGCGACGCTGCACCCGATGAGGGCGCCGATCGCGAATGGCAGCGCGTCGGGAATCTTGATCGCTGCGGCCTCGGGGACGACGACGTACTCGGCGAGGGCGCCGACGCCGATGAACGGGTAGACCTCGGCGCCGTCCTGGCTGAGCGCGGTGCCGCCGTCGGGCAGCCGGTGCTCGTTGCACATGTTGCCCGTGCAGAGCCACTGCTCGCCGCGCAGGCAGGCGGCACACGCGTGGCAGGGCGGGAACCAGGACAGGACGACGTGATCGCCGACCACGAGTCCGGTGACATCCTCGCCGACCGCCTCCACGATCCCGGCGGCCTCGTGTCCGGGCACCAGCCGCTCGTCCGAGGGCCAGTCGCCGTCGATGAGGTGGAGGTCGGAGTGGCACACGCCCGAGGCCTTCACCTGGACCCGGACCTCGCTCCCCCGCGGCGCACGCAGGGTCAGCTCATGGACCGTCAGGCCGTCGGCGGGTGAATGCACCAGGGCTTGGATGGACAGCGACGTCATCAGGTCCTCACGATCGGTCCGGCCTCGGCCGGGTGGTCACAGGGGTCGGGCCAGAGGCCGTACGGCGTGGCACAGGTCACCGGGAGCGGAGTGACGTGGAGCACGTTATGATTAACTGGACGATCAGTCAATAGAGGAGGACCGGATGCTCGCAGCACTCGCCGACACCGTCCGGCACGGACGCACCACGGCCGAGGAGCTGGTCCGCACGGCCGCCGGGCGGATCGCGGACGCCGAGCCGGCCCTCGGCGCGGTGACGTCGCTCGACGTCGACGGCGCCCTCGCCCGGGCCCGGGAGATCGACGGCGCCCTCTCCCGGGCCCGGGAGATCGACGCCACCCCGGCCGGCACCCCGCTGCTCGGCCTCCCCCTGTTGGTGAAGGACATCGAGGACGTCGGCGGCCGTCCGACGACGTACGGCTCCGTGCCGTTCGCCGACGCCGCCCCGGCCGACGCCGACTCCCCCGTCGTCGCCCGGCTGCGGGCCGCCGGCGCGATCGTGCTCGGGCGGACCAACACCTGCGAGTTCGCCCACGAGGGGTACACCGCCAACCGGCTCCACGGCGCCACCCACAACCCCTGGCAGCCGGCGTGGTCGCCGGGCGGGTCCAGCGGCGGCTCCGCGGCCGCGCTCGCCGCGGGGCTCGTGCCGCTGGCGACCGCCAGCGACGGTGGCGGCTCGGCCCGGATCCCGGCCTCGCTGTGCGGGCTGCTGGGACTCAAGCCGACCAACGGCGTGATCGGCTCCGCGCCGACCCCCGCCTGGATCGACCTGCACACCGACGCGCTGCTGGCCACCGACGCCGCCGACCTGGCACTGCTCCTCGACGTGATCGGCGGCCCGGTCCCCGGCTCCACCGCCCCGGGACCGGTCGCGCTCGCGCCGGCGGCGCCGGTCCGCACCGTGCTGGCCGTCCCCCGCCTGCACGGCAGTGGCGACCTGGGCGGCACCCTCGGCAGCGAGCTCCTCGACGCCACCCGACGCCTGGCCGACGCGCTCGCGGACGCCCAGGGCGCGCAGGTGCGGGTCGTCACCACCTCCGTCGACGAGCTCTTCGCCGCCGCCCCCGACCTGATGCCGCGCTGGGAGCCGGACTGGTACGCCGCCACCTCGGCCGAGCAGGCCCACCTGCTCGGACCCGACGTCGTCCGCCGGCACGCCGACGCCTGGGACCCGTCCTTCCGGGCGGCCCTGGAGCACGGCCTGCAGGTCACCGCCGGCGACTACCTCGCCGTCCGGCGGCGGTGTGCCCACACCCGCGCGGTGCTCGACCACGCGCTGCCGCCGGGAACGCTTCTCGCGACCTGCGTGCTCGACGGACCGGGCTACCGACCCGACGGCCGCGCGCCCGGCCGCGCCGATGCCGGCAGCCCTCATGGGCTGACCCAGACGGTGCTGGCCAACCTCACCGGACATCCCGCGATCTCGCTGCCCGCGGGGCGCGACGACCTCGGCCTGCCCTGGGGACTCCAGGTGCTGGCCGGACGGTGGCAGGACCGGACGCTGCTCCGGATCGCCGCCACCTGGGAACGGTCACAGCCCTGGCCACGGACGGCGCCGGGCTACCGGCCCTTCACACTCCCGATCGCTAGGACGTGACCGCGACGGAATCGACGAACGCCCGGCAGGTCGCCTGCATGTCGGCGAGGCTGATCCCCTCGGCGCCGGCGAGCACCTGGATCGCCAGGCCGTCCATCATCGAGACGTACATGTTGGCGAACAGCTGGGGGTCGGGCACCTCGATCAGCCCCTTCTCCTGCCCCTCGCGCATCGCGTCGAGCACGGCCTGGCGCCACTCGCCGTAGTAGACGTCGTTGACCTGCCCCATCGACGGGTCGCGCAGCGCCGAGATCCACAGCTCCATCCAGACCCGCCACGACCGCACCGAGGCGGGCGAGGACGGCAGGTATGCGTCGGCCAGCGCCCTGAGCCGGGCGACCGGGTCCAGGCCCGGGCTCACCACGGCCTCGCGCCGGATCCGCGACTTCTCGTACTCGAAGCGGAACGCCTCGCGAAGCAGCTCCTCCTTCGAGTCGAAGTAGTAGTGCACCGTGCCGGTGCTGTAGCCCGCCTCCTTAGCGACGTCGACGATCCGCAGGTCGCGGAAGCCCCGCTCGGAGACCACCTCACAGGTCGCCTCGAGGATCTCGCGGCGACGCTCGGCGACGGCGCTGGGGCGGGCCATGTCTCTCCTCACGATTGACTGACGGGTCAGCATACGGCGAGGCCCGCCCCGACCCGGCCGCGGCGGTCGGCCGACGCCACCGGCCCACCCGGCGCGCCGCAAAAAACCGAGCGGCCCCGACCGTCCGCATGCGCTGGTCGGGGCCGCTGTGGCAGGTAGTGGATTCGAACCACTGTAGGCGTTGCCGGCTGATTTACAGTCAGCTCCCTTTGGCCGCTCGGGCAACCTGCCGGGCTTGTCACCCACCCCGCTCCGTGCCTATCGGAAAGGTCCTGAGTTGGATGGTGGGCAACGACGCGAAACAATAGCGCAGCAGTCCCGTCCGACGGAAAATCCCAACCACACGACGCAGGTGAACGCATGGCCGACTCCTCCTTCGACATCGTCAGCAAGATCGACCGCCAGGAGGTCGACAACGCTCTCGGGCAGACCGCCCGCGAGATCGCGACCCGCTTCGACTTCAAGGGCACGGGCGCCACGATCGAGTGGAAGGGCGAGCACGCGATCGAGATCAGCGCGTCCGCCGACGACCGCGCCAGCGCCGTGCTCAGCGTCTTCCAGGACAAGCTGATCAAGCGCAACCAGTCGCTGAAGATCCTCGACGCCTCCGAGCCGCGCCCGTCCGGCCAGGTGTCGAAGATCGGGATCACCCTCAAGGAGGGGATCAGCTCCGAGGACGCCAAGAAGGTCTCCAAGCTGATCCGCGACGAGGGCCCCAAGGGCGTCAAGGCGCAGATCCAGGGCGACGAGCTGCGCGTCTCGTCGAAGAAGCGCGACGACCTCCAGGCCGTCCAGGCCCTGGTCAAGGCGCAGGACTACGACTTCGCGGTCCAGTTCACCAACTACCGCTGACGCCGACCGCCCCATGCCCCGTCCCGACCGCTACCTGGTCGGCGCGATCACCCTCGCGATCCTGATGGTCGCGCTGGTGATCGGCGTCGGCGTGGCGTTCGCGTACGACGCCGGCTCCGCGCGGCGCACCCCGCTGGCCGAGGCGACCGGCGTGGCCCCCGCCGTCACGGGGGCCGCCCCGGCCCGGCCGGCCGCGCCCACCCTGCCGGCGACCGCACCCGACCCGTACCGTCCCGACGACGCCTGGCTGGCCCAGGTGGCGGGGCGCACCGCGATCCCGGTGCGGGCGCTCACGGCGTACGCACGGGCCCATCTGCGCGCCGCCGCCGAGCAGCCGGGCTGCCGGGTGGCGTGGAACAGCCTGGCCGCGATCGGCGGCATCGAGTCCACCCACGGCAGCGTGCACGGCTCGGTCCTCGGTGAGGACGGCATGGCCCGGCCGGCGATCCTCGGTCCGGTGCTCGACGGCGGCGCGTTCGGAGCGGTCCGCGACACCGACGACGGGGCCCTCGACGGCGACGACACCTGGGACCGGGCCCTCGGGCCGCTGCAGTTCATCCCGTCCACGTGGCAGCGCTGGGGCGCCGACGGCAACGGCGACGGCGTGGCCGATCCCCACCAGATCGACGACGCGGCGCTGGCGGCCGCGCGCTACCTGTGCCATGCCGGCGACATCGCCGACCCCGACGCCTGGCGGCGCGCGATCTTCAGCTTCAACCACTCCGACGCCTATGTCGCCGACATCGCCGACCTGGCGAACGTCTACGCGTCCCGCGCCGCGTCCAGCTGATCCACGACGTACTCCGCGATCGCCAGGCTGGAGGTCGCCGCCGGCGACGGCGCGTTGCGGATCGCGGTCACGCCGTCGGCGCGGTGGATCACGAAGTCGTCGACGAGCGAGCCGTCCGCCTCGACGGCCTGGGCGCGCAGCCCGAGCCCGGCGCGGGTGACGTCCGCGGCCCCGATGGCGGGCACATAGCGCTGGGCCGTGCGCATGTACGCCGCGCCCGACAGCACGCCCCGCAGCTCACCTGCGCCGGTGCGCCAGTGCCGGCGCGCGAACCGCCAGAAGCCGCCGTACGCCAGCGTGGCGGCGAGATCGCGGGCCGAGACCGAGGCGCGGCCGTAGCGGTCGCGGCTGAGCGCGAGGAAGGCGTTCGGCCCCACCTCCAGGCCGCCGCCGACCCGGCGGGTGAAGTGCACGCCGAGGAACGGGTACGCCGGATCGGGCACCGGATAGACCATGCCCCGCACGAGGTCCTGCTTGGCCGGCGCGACCGCCATGTACTCGCCCCGGAAGGGCACGATCCGCGGCGTAGCGGGCCCACCGACCAGCCGGCCGAGCCGGTCGGACTGGAGTCCGCCGCACAGCACCAGCTCGTCCACCCGGTGCCGCCCGGTCGCCGTACCGACCTCGAGGGCGCCAGGCACCCGGTCGACGGCGGTGACCTGGGCGCCCAGGTGCACCGCTCCCCCGGCCGCGACGATCTCGGTGGCCAGCGCCTCGGCGACGGCCACGTAGTCGGTGATCGCGGTGTGCGGCGAGTGCAGCGCGGCGAGGCCGGCCGCGTGCGGCTCGATCTCGTGGATCGCCGCGGCGTCGAGACGGCGCAGCCCCGGCACGCCGTTCTCGCGCGCCGTCCGCGCCAGCGCCTCGAACCGCGGCAGCTCGGTCTCGTCGACCGCGACGACCAGCTTGCCGCACTCGTCGTACGCGATGGCATGCTCCGCGCAGTACTCACGCATCAGCGCCCGGCCACGCGTGCACAGCTCCGCCTTGAGGCTCCCGGGCCGGTAGTAGATGCCGGCGTGCACGACCCCGGAGTTGTGGCCCGTCTGGTGCGCGGCGAGCCGCGCCTCCTTCTCCAGGACCACCACCGTCACGCCCGGCCGCCGCCGGACCAGCTCCCGGCCCACGGCGAGGCCGAGGATCCCGCCGCCGACGATCCCGATCGTGCCCGTGCCCACGGAACCATCCTCCCCGACGCGCCGCTCGGCCATGATGGGCCCATGAACCCCTCCGCGCGGATCGACATCGACGCGCCGCTGGACGTCGTCTGGGCGGTCATGACCGACACCGAGCGGTACGCCGAGTGGAATCCCTTCGTCGAACGCGCCGAGACGGCGCAGCCGCCCGCCGTCGGGAACCCGATCGTGCTGCACGTGGTCTGGGCGAACGGCGGCCGCACCCGCTCGCCCGAGCGGATCACCGCGCTCGACGCCCCGGTCACCGACCCGGCCACCGGTACGACGACCGCGCTGATGTCCTACGTCTACGAGGGCCTGCCCGCGCGGCTGGGCCTGGTCAGGGGCGTGCGCCACCAGCGCCTCACGCAGCGGCCGGGCGGGCCCACGACGTACGAGACCGTCGAGGAGTTCCGCGGCCCGCTCGTCCGCCTCGCCGGGCCGGGGCGCGTGGCCGACGGCTTCCGCCGCCACGCCGAGGGCCTCAGAGCGGAGGCGGAGCGGGCGGCTGCTTCGCCGCGGGAGGGATGAGCTCGGAGGCGTTCTTCGCCGCCCACAGCGCGAACCCGAACACCGCCGCGCCGCAGACGATGTCGACCACGACGTGCGTCTGGCGCCACCAGACCATGTCCGTGGCGCCCGGCACGGTGTAGTGCGCGACGCCGATCAGGCCGGACAGGGAGTACCCGGTCAGCGCGACCGCGGCGGTCGTGATGTGTCGGCGGAACCACAGCAGCAGGCCCACCGCACCGAACGCGGTGAAGACGAACCAGCCGACCGCCACCAGCGTCGCGGACGGCGCGGGCACCGCCGCGTCGGGATCGGGCACCGGATAGTCGTCGTAGTTGACGTAGTTGTCGACGTAGTGCACGACCGACACCAGCACCGCGATCCCGAGCAGCCAGCACAGCACGCGTGTCGCCCGCAGATAGCTCACCGGTCCAGACTAGGAGACGGCACCGGGCGACACCGCACTTGTAACTAAGTGTTACGTCATCCACCCGGGTGCTGTGGCTCCGTTTTCGGCACCACAGCGCCCGGGTAGATGACGTAACACTTAGTTACAAGGGGGCATGGCCTCAGGCCGAGGCGACTCCGAGGACGGGTACGGCCGTCGCGCCGGTGGTCGGACTCAGCCAGACCCTGCTGCCGAGCTCCAGGTCGAGCGCCCGGGCGTGGGTGCGGGAGAGGACGACCAGGACCGGCTCCTCCTGCCCCTCGACGTCGACCGTGAGCCGCACCTCGAAGCCGACCCGCAGCGCGCGGAGGACGACACCGGCCGACGACCCGGGTACGCCGGGCGTGACCGCGACCTCGATGTCGTGGGGGCGCAGCCGCAGCGGCCCGAGCCGGGTCACCGCGCCGAGGAAGCCCATCACGAAGTCGTTCGCGGGCTCGTCGTAGAGCTCGTCGGGGCTGCCGATCTGCTCGATCCGCCCCTCGTTGATCACCACGATCTCGTCGGCGACCTCCAGGGCCTCCTCCTGGTCGTGGGTCACGAAGACCGTGGTCACGTGCACTTCGTCGTGCAGCCGCCGCAGCCAGTCGCGCAGCTCCTTGCGGACCTTCGCGTCGAGCGCGCCGAACGGCTCGTCCAGCAGGAGCACCGAGGGCTCGACGGCGAGGGCCCGCGCCAGCGCGAGCCGCTGGCGCTGGCCGCCGGAGAGCTGCGACGGCAGCCGGTGCGCGAACTGCGAGAGGTGCACGAGCTCGAGCAGCTCGGCCACCTTGGCCTTCACCTCGGCCTTGGGCCGCTTGCGGATCTCCAGGCCGAAGGCGACGTTCTTGGCCACCGTCATGTGCTTGAACACGGCGTAGTGCTGGAACACGAAGCCGACGTTGCGCTTCTGCGGCGGCAGCTTCGTGGCGTCCACGCCCTCGATCTCCACGGAGCCGCCGTCGGTGGACTCCAGGCCCGCGATGATCCGCAGCAGGGTCGACTTGCCGCCACCGCTGGGACCGAGCAGGGCCGTCAGCTGGCCCGTGGGCAGGGACACGTTGATGTCGTCGAGGGCGATGAAGTCGCCGTAGCGCTTGCCGACACCCCGTACTTCGATACTCATGAATGATCCTCCTTGCGGATCAGGGAGACGACCACGAGGGCCAGCACGGAGGCCAGCACGAGCACGAAGGCAGCGGCGTACGCCGTGGGCTCCTCGTAGTTGGTGTAGCGGTTCTGGATGAGGAGGGTGGCGGTCTCGCCACGGAACTCGGCGCCGGGGCTGACGATCTTGACCGCTCCGAACTCGCCGAGCGAGCGGGCCATGCTCAGCACGACGCCGTACACCACCGCCCACTTGATGCTGGGCAGGGTGATCCGGCGGAAGGTCTGCCAGCCGTTGGCCCCGAGGCTGTGGGCGGCCATCTCGGCGTCGGCGCCGATCTCCTCGAGCACCGGCACGATCTCGCGGATCACCAGCGGGAGGCTGACGAAGGCCGTGGCCATGATCAGTCCCGGCGTGGTCCCGATGACGTAGAAGCCGACCGACGCCAGCGCCTCGCCGAACCAGCCCTTTCCGGTGCTGTAGGCGAGCACCAGGGCCAGGCCGACGACGACCGGGGAGACCGACATCGGCAGGTCGACGAGCACCGAGAGGATGCGCCGGCCCGGGAACTGGTAGCGGACGAGGAGCAGCGAGATCCCCACGCCGAAGAGCGTGTTGATGAGCACGGCCCAGAACGCCACGGTGACGGTCAGGTTGAACGCGTAGGTCACCGACGGGTCGCTGAGTCGCTCCCAGAAAGCCCCGACGCCGCCCTCGTCGCCGACGTCCGCCGGAGCGAAGGTCTGCTGGGCGACCTCGAAGAGGGGCCAGATCACCAGCACGGCGAGATAGGCGATCACGAACGCCCGCAGCAGGTAGGTCACGGGCCCCTTGCGGGCCCGGATCTGTCGGGTGTCAGCCACGGCGGGCCACCCGCCTCGAGATCAGGTCGAGGATCACGATCGTGACGATGGCGACGACCAGCAGCAGGACGGCGACGGCCGCGGCCCCGGCCTGGTTGTCGCCCTCGAGGAACTTGAGGATCTTCAGCGACGCGACCTCGGTCTCGTAGGGCGTGTTGCCGGAGATGAGGACGAGGGAGCCGAACTCGCTGATCGCCCGCGCGAAACCGAGCGACGAGCCGGCCGCGATCGCCGGCACCAGGCTGGGCAGGATGATCCGCCGGAAGGTGGTGACCCGCGACGCGCCGAGGGACGCCGCCGCCTCCTCGACGTCGGCGTCGAGCTCGATGAGCACCGGTTGGACGGTGCGGACGACGAAGGGCAGGGTCACGAACAGCAACGCCAGGAAGATGCCCTGCCGGGTGTTCACGATGTTGATGCCCATCGGGCTCTCGGGTCCCCAGAGACTGAGCAGGACCAGGCCGGCGACGATGGTCGGGAGCGCGAACGGGATGTCGATGACGACGTCGAGGATCCGCTTGCCCGGGAACTGGTCGCGGACCAGCACCCAGGCGACGATGGTGCCGATCACGGCGTTCACCGCCGTCACCAGCAGTGCCTCGACCACGGTCAGCCGCAGGGCCGCGAAGGTCTGGGCGTCGGCCAGGGTGCTCCAGAAGCGGTCGAAGCCACCGTCGGCAGCGGCCCCCACGACCGCGGCGAGCGGCAGCAGGACGAGGACGCTGAACCAGACCAGCGCGACCCCCAGCCCCACCCCGGAGGTAGGCGTGAGGCGGAACAGCCCGCCGGGCCGGCTCGTGGTGCGAGCCGGCCCGGACGGAGCGACGAGGGTGTCCGTCACTGCTTGGTCGCCTCGGCGTACAGCTGGTCGAAGCGGAGCTTCTCGCCGTCCTTGCCGAACCACTCGGCGTTGATGGCGCTCCACCCGCCCAGATCGGCGGCCGTGCTCAGCGACGTCGGCGTCGGGAACGGGTCGGCCGGGTCGTTGGCCCCCTCGACCTCGATGCCGGAGATGTCCAGGTCCCCGACGGGCCGGAAGCCCTTCGACACGAAGGCGGTCTGGCCCGCGTCGCTGAGGATGAAGTCCAGCCAGTCCCGCGCGACCGGGCTGGCGTCCTTCAGGACCGCGCCCGGGTTCTCGATGAGGAAGGTGTGATCCGGGACGATGTAGTCCAGGTCCTCGCCGTTCTGCTTGGCGAGGATGGCCTCGTTCTCATAGGTGAGCAGCACATTGCCGACACCCTTCTTGAAGGCCTCGGTCGCCTCGCGTCCGCTGGCGGCCCAGGTGGTGACGTTGGCGAAGACCTTCTTCAAGAAGGCGTCCGCCTCCTCCTCGGTCGCGCCGTTCTGCTTGGCGTAGGTGTAGAGCGCGAGGATGTTCCACTTCGCCGAGCCGGAGCTGGCCGGGTCCGGGGTGACGATCTTGACGTCGTCGCGGGTGAGGTCGTCCCAGTCCTCGATGCCGAGCGGGTTGCCCGCCTCGGTCGCGATCACGGCGACCGAGCTGGAGACGATGCCCTGGGTCGGACCGGCGTTCCAGTCGTCGGCGACGAGACCGGCGTCGACCAGCCGGGTCAGATCGGGCTCGAGGGAGAAGACGACGTAGTCGACGTCCTTGCCCTTGGTGTCCACGACCTTGCGGCTCTGGTCGCCCGAGGCGCCGTACGAGCCGGAGAAGGTCACGTCCTTGCCCGCTTCGGTCTTGGCGAACTCCGCGGCGGCGGCCTTGTTGCCTGCCTCCGGCACCGCGAAGCCGACGATGTTGACCCGCTCCCCGTCGTCGCTGCCGCTCCCGCTGCCGCCGTCGGCGCTCGCGCAGGCGGTCAGCGCCAACGCTCCGGTGACCGCCAGGGCCGCGGCCTTGATGACTCGCTTCATCGCACTCATTCCTTGCTGTTCGGGCCGGCCTCTCGGGGGCCAGTTCCATCAAACTAGACTGGAATAATACATATTAGCGAGTTACGCGACTCACTCTTAGACAAATCGACGAGTCGCCATGGCCGACATCACAGGCCGGCAGCGCTCCCGACAGCGCCCATCAGGCGGCACGGCGACCGGTACGCCGGGGCGGCGGACTATCGTGGTGAGCGTTCGTCGAGCCGCGTCGATCAAGGCGGCCGGCGCGAGCAGGACAGGTGTCCACCCGAAAAGTGGAACGTGTTCTAGATTGGCTCTAGAATCGGCCCACCTGAAGCTGTCATCGCGCGCGAGGCTTCCGTCGATGTCGAGAGAAGTGGAGCAGGTGTGAGCCAGACCAAGCAGGTCAAGCAGCTGGACCGGGTGATCATCCGGTTCGCCGGGGACTCCGGCGATGGCATGCAGTTGACCGGTGACCGGTTCACCCAGGAGTCGGCCGTGTTCGGCAACGACCTGGTGACCCTGCCCAACTTCCCCGCCGAGATCCGCGCCCCGCAGGGCACGATCCCCGGGGTCAGCTCGTTCCAGATCCACTTCGCCGACCACGACATCCTGACCGCGGGCGACCGGCCCGACGTGCTGGTCGCGATGAACCCGGCGGCGTTGAAGGCCAACCTGGCCGACCTGCCCAAGGGCGCGACGATCATCGTGGACTCCCACGACTTCACCAAGCGCAACCTCGACAAGGCCGGCTACGCCACCAACCCGCTCGACAAGCTCGGCGAGGTCGACGACCCGCTGGCCGGCTTCCAGGTCCAGCCCGTCGACCTCACCGGCATCACGGTCGCTGCCGTGGCCGAGTTCGGCCTGTCCCGCAAGGACGCCGCCCGGGCCAAGAACATGTTCGCCCTGGGCCTGCTGTCGTGGATGTACGGCCGCCCGACCGAGCCGACCATCGCCTTCCTGGAGCGCAAGTTCTCGAAGGTCGCCGACATCCTCGGCGCCAACATCGCCGCGTTCAAGGCCGGCTGGAACTACGGCGAGACGACCGAGACGTTCGTCGTCCAGTACGAGATCAAGCCCGCGAAGATGCGGTCCGGGACCTACCGCAACATCACCGGCAACCTGGCGCTGTCCTACGGCCTGGTCGCCGCCGGCGTCCGGTCGAAGCTCCCCGTGTTCCTGGGGTCCTACCCGATCACCCCGGCCTCCGACATCCTCCACGAGCTGTCCAAGCACAAGGGCTTCGGCGTGACCACGCTGCAGGCCGAGGACGAGATCGCCGGCATCGGCGCCGCCATCGGCGCCGCGTTCGCGGGTTCCCTCGGTGTGACCACCACCTCCGGGCCCGGCATCGCGTTGAAGTCCGAGGCGATCGGCCTGGCCGTGATGACCGAGCTCCCCCTGGTCGTGATCAACGTCCAACGCGGCGGGCCGTCCACCGGCCTGCCCACCAAGACCGAGCAGGCCGACCTGCTCCAGGCCATGTACGGCCGCAACGGCGAGGCACCGGTCCCGATCGTGGCCCCCCAGTCGCCCGGCGACTGCTTCGCCGCGGCCGTCGAGGCCGCCCGGATCGCGATCACCTACCGCACCCCGGTCTTCCTGCTCTCCGACGGCTACCTCGCCAACGGCTCCGAGCCCTGGGAGATCCCGGACGTCGCGGACCTCCCGCTCATCGACGCGAACTTCGCCACCGAGACCAACCACGCCTCGGCGAAGAGCACCGACGGCCAACCTGACGAGTTCTGGCCCTACCTGCGCGACGAGGACACCCTCGCCCGCCCCTGGGCGATCCCCGGCACCCCCGGTCTCGAGCACCGCATCGGCGGCCTCGAGAAGGGAGAGGGCCACGGCAACATCTCCTACGACTCAGCCAACCACGACCGGATGGTCCGGATCCGCCAGGAGAAGGTCGACCGGATCGCCGACAGCCTCCCCCCGCTCGAGATCGACGACCCCTCGGGCAAGGCGAAGGTCCTCGTGATCGGCTGGGGCTCGACGTACGGCCCGATCGGCGCCGCGTGCCGCCGCGTGCGCCGCGCGGGCCACAACGTGGCGCAGGTCCACCTGCGCCACCTCAACCCGTTCCCCAAGGACCTCGGGACGATCCTGAAGTCCTACGACAAGGTGCTGGTCCCCGAGATGAACCTCGGCCAGCTCTCCAAGATGCTCCGCGCCGAATACCTCGTCGACGCGATCGGCTACAACCACGTCTACGGTCTGCCCCTCAAGGCCGCCGAGCTCGCCGAGGCCGTCGGCGCACTCGTCGGCCAGGCCGAGGGCAGGGATGTCGATCTCGGCGAGCACGGACTCAACCCCCCTGCCGACCACGAGGAGGCACCCGTCAAATGACGACCATCGATCTTCCGCTCCCCGGTGCCCGCACCGGCACCGAGCTGGTACCCGCCGTCGAGGAGGGCGTGACCCAGAGCGCCAAGGAGTTCACCTCCGACCAGGAGGTCCGCTGGTGCCCCGGCTGCGGCGACTACGCCGTCCTCAAAGCCGTCCAGTCCTTCCTCCCCGACCTCGGCCTACGCCGCGAGAACATCGTCTTCATCTCCGGCATCGGCTG
>NZ_JAVFWN010000024.1 GCF_030929495.1 Nocardioides sp. LHD-245
CCCCACGGGGCCCACTACCTGGTCGACCCGACCGGCACGAGACGCATCACCGCCGCGAGCGGTGACGAGACGCCCACGCACGTCGACATCATGGTCACCAACTTCGTCCTCGACCACGCCGCCGCCTGATCAGCACCGCACCTAGCGTCAACGAGTTCTTGACGCCGAGGGCGACGTCAAGGCATCGTTGACGCATGCCCGAGAAGCCCGTCTCCCCCATCCCGGCCTCGGCCCTCGCCCTGGTGGTGATCGGCATCGGCCTCACCATGACCGGCAGGTCCCTCGACGGGTTCGTACGCGGACTGTGCCAGGGGGCCGGTATGGCCGTGATCCTGGTGGGCGTCGCAGTGCTGTCCGCCCACGTCCGGGGTCGGCGCGATCGCCGCGGCGAGAGTGGGGGCGACGCCGGCATGTGGCTGCCGAGCCGGGACGACGACCAGTGAGCGAGCTGGCCGACACGATCGGGCGCGCGATCCTGGCGGGCGGCGACGCCGGCGACCCGCTCGCCCTCGTCCGTCGTACGGCGGATGCGGACGCGGTGACCGGCGAGCTCCTCCAGCAGGCGGTGCACGCCGCCCGCGCCGGCGGGCACAGCTGGTCGGCGATCGGCGGCGTCCTGGGCCTGACCCGCCAGGCCGCGCAGCAGCGCTTCGGGCGCGAGTCGGCCACCGGTGATCCCGACGGACCCGACGGACCCGAGGAGCGCTGGCTCGGCCCGGTGACCGCCTTCGACGAGATGCAGGAGCTCGAGCTCGCCGGTCGACTCGGCTGGCACACCATCGGCGCGGGCCTGCTGCGCCATCGGATGGTCCGCACCGCCACCCGGTGGGAGCACAAGCGGGTCGTGTGGACCGGTGGCCTGAGCCGGTACGAGCGGGCCGGCTGGCAGGTCGGCTGCCGGGCCTTCCCGTGGGTCTACCTCGTCCGCGACACCGGCGAGCCCGCACCTTCAGCCTCACCCGCTCGGTGACGGTGAACCTCTTCGAAGGGTCTCCGACAACCTTTCGCGCACCCAGCCCGTCCTGCCTCGTGGAGCCGAGCCGACGGTCGGGGGCAGCACCTACCCCGGCGCGTTCGACGGCTCGATGGCCGAGCTGGGGCTCAGGCCCTGAGCTCGCCGACGTCCTCCTGGTCGCCCTGGAAGTAGCTGTCGAGCAACCATTGCGCCCGCCGGGCGCCCCAGCGCGCCAGCCGGTCGCGGCCGCCGGGGAGGTGCTTGAGGACGCGGTAGCGCAGCGTGTTGAGGCCGACCAGGTAGCCGTGCGCCCACGGCGGGCGCATCGGCAGCCCGAACTCGCGCATGCTCTCGGGGCCGAGGAAGACGGTCAGCATCGAGAGCAGGCGCTCGCGCTCGTAGCGCGCCCGCAACGGCTGCAGCGCCGACGGCCACCCCGGGTAGCGTCGCAGCGCCTGGGCATCGACCACGGCCCGGGCGAGCTGCGGCCCGGCCTCGGTGATCGGCCCCTGGGCGAGGAGCACGTGGTAGTCGATGCGATGCCGCTCCCACTCGTCGTCGACGAGGAACTCGGGAGCCACCCCCATCAGCCACCCGACGTACTTCCACAGGTGCATCAGCGCCTGTGACTCGGACCGTGAGACAGGGACGCCGAGGGCGCGTGAGCCGATGATGAGGACGCCGTCGAAGAGGCCCAGGGTCGAGGCCTGGTCGGCCTGGTTGATCGGCAGGCCCCAGGCCGGGGTGTCCCAGGTGTCCTCGAAGGAGTGGTTGACCAGAGCGTGCATGAGCCGCACGTGGACGGTCAGCCGCCAACCCTCGCCCGGTGCCCTCCCGTCGCGCGGCGGGAGCAGGGAGAGCGGGTCGGTGAGGCTGGCGCCCCACTTCTGGGTCTCGGCGAGGCGGCGCAGGGTCTGGCTCCCCGTGAGACCGCCGGTCGCGACGAGCAGGTCGGTGGGACCGCCGAAGCGGTACCCGCCGACGAGGGACAGCTGGAGCAGCACGTCCTGCGCGTTCTGCCCGAGGCGCCGGAAGACCCGGGCCCCCTCCTCGACGAGGTCGCGGTCGAGCCAGGCCGGGTCGGTCTCGAGTTCTTCGAGGAAGGCACGCAACGCCGGCGGGGCGTCCGGTACGGCGGCGAGCCCGCCTTCGAGCGCCCGGCGGAACTGGTCCATCCGCACCCGCTCCGGGGTGTCCCCTCGCAACCGGATCGCGTCCGCGAGGCGTGCGCCGAGCTCGTCGCGCTCGAACATGGCGCGGCCGATCCGGTCCAGCAGCGCCTCGTCGACGCCGCGGACGCGCCCGGCCAGCTTGAGCGGGCGGCCGAGGCGGCGGTTGCGCTCGCCACCGGCGCGGAACCGGGTCGGATAGGGACGCTCGCGGGACTCGCCGGCGACGGGGGCCGTGTCGGTGCTCATGCCTCCATCTTGACGCGAGCAATCACTCGCATTCAACTCGCTTCTCGCGCGGAGACCTGGTGCGCCAAGCGCCGCCGGTTGCGCGGCTACCGGCGGACGGTGACCTTGACCGCCTTGGCCTTGGACGCGATGAAGTAGGTCGAGCCGAGGTACGTGACCTTCACCTTGTAGGTGCCGGAACCCAGCCGAGGCAGCGTGAGGAGAACGGCACCCGCGCGCAGCGCCTTCTCCACCTTCAACTTGCCGATCTTGAGTTTGACGAAGCCGTCCGGGACACCCCCCGGAGACTTCACGTTCACCTTGACACTGACGCGATCACGAGCGGAGAAGCGCTTCGGGACCTTCACCTTCGTGGTGGTGCTCGCCGGCACGACCTTCTGCACCGCGATCGCGTTGGTCACCAGCGGTGGCGCCTGAGCTCCCGCGTTGAGCAGCATCCCCTGCTGACCCAGCGATGGCATCATCCGCAGGCTCAACGACGCACCTCCGTCCGCCGGACCGGTGGTGTACGACGCCGCGGTCGCCCCCGGTATGGCGACACCGTCACGCTGCCACTGGTAGGCGGGAACGCCGGTGAAGGGCTGGGTCGCGAACATCGCCATCAGCGCCGCGTAACCCGGTGAGGGATGCATGGACAGGGTCGATCCATTGGACGTCCCGCCGACGATCGCGGGCACTTCGACGTGCAGGGTGTAGGTCGTGGTCACTCCCGTCTCGATCTCGACGACCGGATCGTAGGTGCGCTCCGACGGCTGCAGTGTGCACGGAAGCACCCCCCGACAATCCAGGCCGCTCCACGGGGCGATGCTCCGGAAGGCATAGCCGCCCGTGGGGAGTGAGTAACTGTGGGTGGCTGTCGCCGCGTGCTGCTCGTCGGGCCCGTCGAAGAACTCCACACCGTTGGCGTCATGAGTCTCCAGGATGCCGATCACGGGTCGTCCGTACTGGTCGACGACGTTCACGTCGAGATAGCCGTATGCCGGATCGGCGTGCGCTGGTGACATCCCGACGAGGGGACCGACAAGAAGTGCAGCGGACGCGAGCGCACCGGCTGCCGTGAGCGTGCGAAGGTTCATCGTTGACCATCCTGGGGAGCACAGACTGGCGCGGGAGCGAACGAGGCCGAGCCGGAGTGCGGCGAGACCTTGGCAATTGCCAGTGGCTCACCGTACTCCTCGCCGGCACTCGGCGTGGCGGACGTGCCGGCATGGCGCCGGCTCGGTGGTCGTGCCATCATCACGCCGCGAGCGATTGCTCGCTTTCAACACGTCGACACGGCAGGACCCTTCGATGCGCAAGACCCCCCGACAGGCCCGCTCCCGCGAGATGGTCGAACGCATCGTCACCGCGGGCCGCGCCGTCCTGATCGCCGACGGCTACGACGCCTTCAGCACCAACCGGGTCGCGACCGTCGCGGGCGTCAGCCCCGGGTCCCTCTACCAGTACTTCCCCGACAAGGCCGCGATCCTCGACGTCGTCATCGACAGGTACTGGGAAGAGGTCGCGGAGCGGGTCGCCGCCTCCCTCGCCGACCGGATCGGCGAGTTCGGGCCCGCCATGGTCCGCGACACCGCCGACGCGCTGCTCACCGCGCTGGAGGCCGATCGCGAGCTGCTCCGGGTCGTCGCGGAGGAGCTGCCCGTCCAGCGCAGCCGGGAGCGCCGGGCGGCCCTCGAGCGACGGGTCCGCGAGCTGGTCGCGACCTATCTCGCCGCCCGGCCCGCCACCAGCCATCGGCCCCAGGCCGGGGTCGCGGCCTGGGTCGTGGTCCTCGCGGTCGAGGGCCTCGCCATGCGGTGGGTGCTCGACCAGCCCGCCTTCGTCAGCCGCGAGGAGCTGCTCGACGAGATGCTCGCGCTGGTCGGCGGCTACCTGCTGGCGTGACCTTCCGGGCCTTCCGGTCCGTCCTGGCCTTCCGGGCCGTCCTGGCCGGCGTCGTCGTGGGTGACCGGCTCGTCGCCGTACACGCCGGCGGCCTTGGCCCGCTCCGCGGTGCGCAGGCTCCGGGTCAGCGCCCAGCCGATCAGACCGACCGCCACGATCAGCGCGACGAAGATCCACAGCGCCGTCCAGCCGGCCACGATGTTCGTGTCCTGGTCGACCGGCTCGTCCTTCGCGAACACCAGCCCCTGGGAGGCGGCGTGGACGGCGGTGGCGACGACGGCGTGCATGTCCTCAGTGTGTCAGGCGGCGCGCCGCTCAGGCACCCGGGGTGATGCCGGCGAAGAGGTCGTCCTCCGGGGTCGGCGCGGTGACGTGGCTCGCCACCAGCTCGTAGTCCTCGGTCGGCCACACGTCCTGCTGGATCTCCCGCGGGATGGCGAACCAGTGACCGTCCGGGTCGATCTGGGTGGCGTGCGCCAGCAGCGCCTGGTCCCGGACGCCGAAGTAGTCGGCGCACGGCACCCGGGTGGTGATCCGGGCGTCCCACTCCGGCTCCGCCTTCCACTCCTGGAGCCGCTCGGCCCACGGCGAGTCCAGGCCGTGCTCGAGCATCGCGTCGTGCAGCGCCTGCATCCGCGGCCGGTTGAAGGAGTGGTGGTAGTAGAGCTTCAGCGGCTGCCAGGGCGCGCCCGCCTCGGGGAAGCGGTCCGGGTCGCCGGCCGCGTCGAAGGCGGCCACGCTCACCTCGTGGCAGCGGATGTGGTCGGGGTGCGGGTAGCCCCCGCGCTCGTCGTACGTCGTGACGACGTGCGGCCGGAACTCGCGGATCTGCCGCACCAGCCGCTCGGTCGCCTCCGCCAACGGCACCAGCCCGAAACAGCCCTCCGGCAGCGGCGGCTTCGGGTCGCCGTCGGGCCAGCCCGAGTCGACGAAGCCCAGCCAGGACTGGGAGATCCCGAGGATGTCGCGGGCCCGCTCCATCTCCTGGCGGCGCACCTCGGTGATGTTGTCGAGGATCTCGGGCCGGTCCATCTTCGGATTCAGGATCGAGCCGCGCTCGCCGCCGGTGCAGGTCACGACCCGCACCTCGGCGCCCTGCGCGGCGTACATCGCCGTCGACGCGGCGCCCTTGCTCGACTCGTCGTCGGGGTGGGCGTGGACATGCATCAACCGCAGCCCGGAGCGGTCGACGGCGGGCGCGTGCGTGGTGGGCATGCCCCCCATCGTAGGGAGAGGGCGCATGGGACCATGGATCGGTGAGCTCGCGCACCGGACCCGTGCCGCCGTCCCTGGCCCAGCGCTACGGCGCGCCCTCGCGCGCGCGGCGTACGGCCGTGATCGCCGGCGCCGGCGTGGTCGTGGTCGCCTTCCTCGGCTGGCTGCTGTGGGCGATGCTCTTCCACGCCAATCCGGCGGTCTCCTCGGAGGAGATCGGCTTCAAGATCGTCGACGACCACACGGCGACGATCAAGGTGCGCGTGTCCTACGGCGACGGTCCGGTCGAGGCGACCTGCGTGGCCCGCGCGATCTCCCATGACAAGGCCGTGATGGGCCAGGTGAGCGTGACACCGAGCCGACAGGACGGCGCCGTGCAGGAGTTCACGGTGCGCACCGAGAGGCGCGCCACGACCGTCGAGTGGCTCGGCTGCAAGGCGGCCGGACAGCCGCGCTACCGGTAGACTCGATCGTTCATGTACCCGCACGGGTACGCGACGAGCGGTACAGGAGCACCCATGACGCAGACCGACCAGAGCGGTCAGAACATCATCTGGCTGACCCAGGACGCCTACGACAAGCTGCAGGCCGAGCTGGAGCATCTCCAGGGGCCTCGGCGCGCCGAGATCGTGGCCGAGATCAGTGCCGCGCGCGACGAGGGTGACCTGAAGGAGAACGGCGGCTACCACGCCGCCCGCGAGGAGCAGGGCAAGAACGAGGCCCGCATCCTCCAGCTCAAGGACATGCTGCGCCGCGCCGAGGTCGGCGAGACGCCGCCCGACGACGGTGTCGTCGAGCCGGGCATGGTCGTGACCTACAAGTTCGAGGGAGATGACGACGACGAGGCGGAGTCCTTCCTCCTCGGCGCGCGCGAGATCGAGCCCGAGGGCCTGACCGTCTACTCGCCGCAGTCGCCGCTCGGCCAGGCCATCAACGGCCGGAGCAAGGGCGAGACCGTCTCCTACGAGGTCAACGGCAAGCAGCAGACCGTGGTGATCTTGGACGCCCGCCCCTTCACCGGCTGAGCGACTACGTGGCCTGAGCCTCCGCGGCTTCCGGGCCGCCGGCCTCCTCCGGGGCCGGCGGCTCGGCCATTTCGGCCAGGTGCAGGACCACCGCGTTCGCAGCGGCCGCCAGCGGTACGGCGACCAGCGCGCCCGCGACCCCCGCGACGAGCACGCCGCAGGCGATCGCCAGGATCACGCCCAGCGGGTGCAGGGACACCCAGCGCCCGAGCAGGAACGGCTGCAGCACGTGGCCCTCGAGCTGCTGCACGCCGATCACGACGGCCAGCATCAGCAGCGCGGTGACCGGGCCCTGGTCGACGAGCGCGACCAGGATCGCCACGCTTCCTGCGATCGTCGCGCCGATCATCGGCACGAAGGCGCCGAGGAACACCAGCACGCCGATCGCGAGCACGAACGGGACCTTCAAGATGGCGGCACCGAGCGCGATGCCGACCGCGTCGACGAGGGCGACCATCACGGTCGCCCGCACGAACTGCACCAGCGACAGCCAGGCCACCCGGCCGGAGCTGTCGACCCGCTCACGCGCGGCCCGCGGCGCCAGGCGGACGATCCAGGACCAGATCCGGTCGCCGTCGGCGAGGAAGAAGTAGGTCGCGAACAGGGCGATGAAGAAGCCGGCGACCACGTGACCGAGAGCCGCGCCGACCTCGGTGACCTGGCTGACCACCTCGCCGTCCTGCGAACGGTCCCGGATCATGTCCTGGGCGCTCTTGATCCAGTCGTTGATCTGCGAGTCGCTGGCGTTGAGCGGGCCGTCCTTGAGCCAGCCGCGGATCTCCTCGAGACCCTTGACCGTGGAGTCGGCCAGGTCCTGGGCCCCCGCCGCGACCTGCTGGCCGGCGAAGGTCAGCAGGGCGCCGACCACCGCGAAGCCGGTGATGACGACGAGCAGTGCCGACAGCCCGCGGGGGACGCCGATGCGGGTGACCACGTGCACGAACGGCGCCGCGAGGGCGCTGATGAGCAGGGCCACCGCGAGCGGCACGGTCACGACCGCGAAGTAGCCGACCAGCCACAGGAGCAGGTAGCCCGCGCCCGCGATGAGCAGCAGCCGCCAGGCCCAGCCCGCGGCCAGGTCGAGGCCGTAGGGCACCTCCGCCCGGCGCAGGTTGGACGGACCGGTCGCGAAGCCCGGCTGCTCGTGCCGCCGCTCCCCCCGCTCCTCGCGGGCCAGCGCCCACTGGTGGGCGAAGCGGCGGAACAGCCGTTCCTCCCGCTCCCCCTCGTCGGGCCCCAGGGGTGGCTCGTCCTCCCGGGCCTCCTCGATCGCGTGGTCCTGCTCGGGCTCGGTCGACGAGTCGGGCTCGGTCGGGTCCTCGCTGGTCACCCCGTCAGGCTAGACCGTCACTCACGCGGTCGCGGCCAGCGCGCGCTCGAGGTCGGCGATCTGGTCCTCGGACGTCTCGATGCCGACGCTGAGCCGGACCAGGTCGGCCGGCACCTCGAGGTCGGTGCCCGCGACGCTGGCGTGAGTCATCCGGCCGGGGTGCTCGATGAGCGACTCGACGCCGCCCAGCGACTCGCCGAGCGTGAAGACGGAGGTTGCCGCGCAGATCGCGAGCGCCTGCTCCTCGCCGCCCTTCACCCGGAAGGAGACCATGCCGCCGTAGCGCCGCATCTGGCGCGAGGCGACCGCGTGTCCGGGGTGGTCGGCCAGGCCCGGGTAGATCACCTGGCTCACCGCCGGGTGACCGGCGAGGAAGTCGGCGACCTTCTCGGCGTTGTCGCTGTGTCGTTCCATGCGCAACGCGAGCGTCTTCAGCCCGCGCAGCACCAGCCACGCGTCGAACGGGCCGGCCACCCCGCCGATGGAGTTCTGATGGAAACCGATCCGCTCGGCGAGCTCGGCATCGTCCACGACGAGCGCTCCCCCGACGACGTCGGAGTGGCCGCCGGCGTACTTCGTGGTCGAGTGGACGACGAGGTCGGCGCCGAGGGCCAGCGGCTGCTGGAGGTACGACGACGCGAAGGTGTTGTCCACGACGAGCAGTGCGCCGGCGTCGTGCGCCACGGCGGCCAGCGCCTCGATGTCGCCGATCGACAACAGCGGGTTGGTGGGTGTCTCGACCCAGACCAGCCGGGTCGTGCCCGGACGGATCGCGGCGCGGACCGCGTCGACGTCGGTCACCGGCGCCGGGCTGTGCTCGACGCCCCAGGCGGTGGCCACCTTGTCGAAGAGGCGGAAGGTGCCGCCGTAGGCGTCGTTGGGCAGCACCACGTGGTCGCCGGGCTTGCACAGCGCGCGGATCAGCGTGTCCTCGGCGGCCAGGCCGGACGCGAAGGCGAACCCGTGCGCCGCGCCCTCCAACGCCGCCAGCGTCGACTCCAGGGCGGTCCGGGTCGGGTTGGCCGAGCGGCTGTACTCGTAGCCGCCCCGCAACCCGCCCACGCCGTCCTGGGCATAGGTCGAGGTCGCGTAGATGGGCGGGATCACCGCACCGGTGGTCGGGTCGGGCCGGTAGCCCGCGTGGATGGCCCGGGTCTCGAAGCCGGCCTCCGCCAGGTGCTCGTCGATGTGCCCGCTGATGTCACCGTTGATGTCGTTGGCGCTCACCGTTCGAGCCTACTCAGGTGAACGGCCGAAGGTTGCGGGCGCGGTGCCGGCATCGATCCGGTCGGCGATCTCCGCCACATCGTCGAGCACACCGGAGGCGATGTCGATCACGAGGTCGTAGGCCGCGTCATCGCTCAGGGTGATCCGTTCTCCGCTCAGAGCCAGGAAGGCGAAGAGCGAGGCGAAGGCCAGCCGCTTGTTGCCGTCGACGAGCGCGTGGTTGCGCGCCACGGAGTGGACCAGCGCGGCCGCCTTGTCGTGCGTACGCGGATAGGCCTCATCGCCGAAGACAGTCGTGGCGGGCCGGGCCACCGCAGCCTCCAGGAGTCCGATGTCTCGGATCTCGACGGCGCCAATCGCTCGACGAGCGATGTGGAGGACATCGTCGAGATCGAGGTAGCGGACCACTACTGCCCGAGCCGGTCGAGGACGGCGGCCCAGCGCGGGAGCTCGCTGTCCAGCACCGCGTCGAGGTCATGCCTCTTCTTCGTCTTCGCGGCCTCTGCGAGCACAAGTCGACGAACGACCTCCTGCTTCGACAGCCCGAACTCCTCGGCCAGCGTCGCCAGAGCGGCGTCGAGCTCGGCGTCGGTCCGCAGGGTGAAGGCCACGACACTCATGATAGTCCTCTCGGTATCGGTGCGATACCACCATCGTGCGCATACCGGGCTGCGGTGTCGAACGGCTTTCCACAGCGTCCGTCGTGACCCAGGCGAGCGGACGCTCGTTTCTCACCTGTGACCGCCCTCACCCGGCTCCTGGCCGCCGTCGTCCTGCCCTGCCTGCTCGCGCTCGGCGCACTGGTCGCGCCACCCGCCTCCGCGGCCGGGTACGACGACGATCCGGATCCCCTGCGCGGCCTGCTCCTCCCCCCGCTCGATGCCGTGGTCGCCCTGCTGGCGCCGATCCCGGTGCCGGCGACGCCGTACACCGGCGACGTGTGCCTCGACGGCGCGGACGCCTGCATCGACGACGTGGTCGCGCGGATGCAGACCCGGCTCGCCGGGCTGGCCGGCAGCTGCTCGCACAGCGCGGTCTTCTCCCTGGCCTACCTCCGGGTGACCGAGAACGTCCGCGACGCGGTGCGCAGCGACTACTTCGACGACCGGGCCTGGCTGAACCGGGTCGACGCGGTGTTCGCCGAGATGTACTTCGACACCACCGGCCGCTGGGAGGCCGGTCAGCGCGCCGGCATCCCCACGGCGTGGCGGATCGCGCTGCAGGCCGAGGACGACCGGGCGATGAGCGGCCTGGGCAACTTCCTGCTGGCCATGAACGCCCACATCAACAGTGACTTCCCGCGCGTGCTGGCGACCGTCGGCCTCACCGGTCCGGACGGCAGCCACAAGGCGGACCACAACCGCTACAACAACCGCCTCGACGGCCTCTACGCCCCCGTGTTCGCGGAAGAGGCGGCCCGCTTCGACCCGACCTTCGACGACATCGACGCGGGCACGGCCGAGGAGGCGGTCGCCGGCGTGATCATGCGCGGCTGGCGGGAGATGGTCTGGCGCCACGCCGAGGCGCTCGTGCTCGCGAGGAAGCCCGCCGCCCGGCGGCTCGTGGAGAAGGAGATCGAGCTCTACTCGGCGCTCCAGGCCCAGCTGATCCGCGCGGTGTTCCAGGCGAGGCCGGCCGAGCGCGACGCCTGGTGCGCCGACCACGGCTGAGTCCGGTCAGGCCGGGACGCCGCGCGGGCGCCACAGCACGGATCCGGCCGACGGGTCCCAGCTCAGCGCCGGCTGCGCACCCGCCGTGGCGTCGATCCGACCCGCGACATCGGGCGGGAACGCCGCCGTCGCGCGGTCGTCCAGTCCCACGTGCACGAAGACCACCTCGAGGGTGCAGGCGAGCCGGTCCCTGGTCTCGTTGACGAGATAGGAGCGGGCGTGGACCGCCCGCGCGCTGCGCGCCAGCAGCCGGGGACGCACGGAGATCCGGTCGTCCAACGCGACCTCCGCGTGGTAGGCCAGGTGATGGGCCTGGGTGAAGAGCGAGTGCCGCCGCTCGACGCGATAGCGCTGGTCGAGACCGATGTCCTCGTACCAGTAGCCCACCGTCGTCACCGCGAGGGTGAAGTAGTGCTGGACGTTGAGGTGTCCGTTGACGTCCACCCAGTGACTGCGCACCCGGCGCTCCTCGTGCGCCGGGATCTCTCGCACCATCGCCGCCGTCGGCGTCCCCTGGCTACTTGACGTCACGCGATCGGACCTCCTAGATTCAACGGTACTGTACGGTACCGTACCCTAGTTCAGGAGGTCCTGTGACCGTCGACGACGTCATCCCAGCGTGGCCCTTCGACCGTGCCACCGCACTCACCCCGCCCGGCGAGTACGCCGCGCTGCGCCGCGACGGCTGTCCGATGGCCCGGGTCGCGCTATGGAGCGGCGAGACCGCCTGGCTGGCGACCAGCCACGCCGACGTCCTCGGCGTGCTCGGCGACCCGCGGTTCAGCTCCGACCCGCACCGGCCCGGCGTGATGCCCTCGCCGAGCGCGGCCGCCCTGCAGTTCTGGAAGGTCAAGGGCACCTTCGACAAGACCGACCCGCCCGAGCACGACCGCGAGCGCCGGATGGTGCAGACCGAGTTCCTGGTCAAGCGGGTCCGCGGCCACCGCCCGTTCCTCGAGCGCACCACCGACGCCCTCCTGGACACCCTCGCCGCAGCCCCGCAGCCGGTCGACCTCGTGACCATGCTCGGCGACGTCGTACCCGCGTTGATGACCTGCGAGCTGATGGGACTGCCCGCCGACGACGGCGCCCTCCTCCGTGCGCACCTCGCCACCTTCATGAGCCAGGCCAGCACGCCGGAGCAGTCCGCGGCCGCGATGACGGCCCTCCTCGACTACTTCGACGCGGTGATCGCCGACCGGGAGCGGGAGGAGCGCGACGACCTCGCCTCGCGCCTGGTGCAGGGGCAGCTGCTTCCCGGGCACCTGAGCCGCGAGGGCACCCGGCGGATGCTGCTCGACCTGCTGATCGGCGGCCTGGACACGACGAGCTCGATGATCGCGCTCGGCACCGTACTGCTCCTGGAGAATCCCGAGCAGGTCGCCCTGCTCGCCGACGACCCCGGCCTGTGGCCGCAGGCGGTCGAGGAGCTGCTGCGCTATCTCACCATCGCGCAGTTCATCGGCTCCCGCACCGCACTCGACGACGTGAGCGTCAACGAGACGGCCATGAGCGCCGGCGACGGCGTGTTCGCCTCTCTGCTCGCGGCGAACTGGGACCCCGCCGTCTTCCCGGACCCGGAGGTCCTCGACGTCACCCGGCCGCCCGGCCGGCACGTCGCCTTCGGGTACGGCGTCCACCAGTGCCTGGGCCAGGCGCTGGCCCGCCTGGAGCTGGAGGTCGTGCTCGGCCGGCTCTTCGCGCGATTCCCCGCCATGCGGCTGGTCACCCGGCCCGCGGACCTCCGGTTCAACCGCACCACCATCCACACCGCGCTCGAGGTGCTGGTCGACGTCCACGGGGAGCAGCGATGAGGATCGCCGTCGAGGCCGCGAGCTGCATCGCGGCCGGGGTGTGCGTGGGCATGGCACCCGACCACTTCGACCAGGACGACGAGGACGGCACCGTCCTGCTCCTCGATCCGGACCCGGCGCCGGAGGCCGAGACGGCCGTCCGCACCGCCGCCGCGGCCTGCCCGGTGCGGGCGATCCTGCTGACCGACTGAGCCCTCCCAGGGACCGGACCGCTCAGCCGGAGCGCCGCACCGCGCGGACCATCGCCAGGACCGTCTCCACCAGCGCCTCGTCCGGTACGCCGTCCTCGGCCACCGCCCGGAACATCACCGGCGCCGACATCACCGTGCGCAGGTCGTCGATGTCGAGGTCCGCGGGGAACTCCCCGCGGGCCACGGCACGCTCGAACACCGCGCGGCTGCTCTGCGACTGGGCGGCGACCCAGGACCGGAAGAAGGCCTGGACGTGGTCGTCGCTGACCGAAGCGCCGATCAGGCTGGCGACCAGCCGGGCCGACCCGGGCTCGGCGTACTGCCGGACGCGCTCGGTCAGGAACCAGCGCAGCTCGGCGACGACGTCACCGAGGTCGGGCACCGTCACCTCGGGGAAGGCATGCGCGGCAGCCTCGGCGACCAGCTTGCTCATCGAGGGCCAGCGCCGGTAGATCGTCGCCTTGCTGACCGACGCGGCCGCGGCGACCGAGCCCGTGGTGACCGCGCTGATCCCTCCCTCGCGCATCAGCGCGACGACGGCCTCGAGGATCTTGAGGGTCAGCGGGTCCGCTGCCTGGTCGGCCCGCTCCACCGTCACGCCGCGCTCGTCTCCGCCGTCCGTCCCCATGGGGCTGTCCCGGTCATCGTAGGGCGACCCCCGGACGCACGCAGCGGGTCCCGCTCAGCGCTCCACGTTCTTGAGGACCCCCGAGACCCACATGGCCGTGATCTGCTCGGCGACGAGCGCCGGGTCGCTCACCTCGTGGGCGCCGTGGACGTACGTCAGGTTGGCGTACTGCTCGATCATCCCGCCCAGCAGCGGCGCGATCAGCTCGATCTGGACACCCTCGCGGAGCAGGCCGAGGTCCTGGCAGCGCTTCAGCAGGCGGGCCATCCGCGCGTACACCTCCGCGGCGGAGCTCAGCCACAGCCTGCGCACCTCGTCGACCACCTGGCTGGCCTGGATGAGCAGTGTCATCAGATCGACGTGCTCGCGGTAGAACTCCAGGTAGCGCTCGTAGCTGGCCTGGATCGAGGCGAGCGGCCGGTCCGGGTTGAACGGCACCCGGATGTAGTCGCGGTACTGCCGCAGGAAGTCGTCGAGGATCACCAGCATCAGGTGCTCCTTGTCGGTGAAGTACCGATAGAACGCGCCGTTCGACAGGCCCGCCTCCGCGGCGATGTCCGCGACCCGCGCATGCACGTAGCCGTCACGCTGGAACACCACCCGCCCGGCCTCCTTGAGCTGGACCAGCGTGGCCCGGCCCTTCGCCGTGCGCGGCCGCGGCACCGCGTCCGCGGCGATCAGCGAGGTCTCCGTGCCACCGTGCTCGACCGCGTCACGCACGGCGTCCTTCGGCAGCCAGGTCGCCGCGGGCTCCTCGGCCTCGCTCACGAGGCCGACTCCTCGATCCCCGTCACGCCCAGGTAGGCCTCGCGGACCACCGGCGACGCGCGGAGCTCGGCGGCGCTGCCGGTCGCGACGATCCGTCCGTGCGACATCACCACCCCCCGGTCGGCGACCCCGAGCGCCCCGTCGACGACCTGCTCGACGAGCAGCACTGCGCTCCCGGTCTCGCGCGCCATGAAGGTGACCATAGCGAAGACCTCGTCCACCAGGATCGGGCTCAGCCCGAGCGACGGCTCGTCGAGGAGCAGCACCCGCGGTCGCCCGGCCGCGGCCCGGGCGAGGGCGACCATCTGCTGCTCACCGCCGGAGAGCAGTCCGGCCTGCCGCTGCCACAGGGTCCGCACCTTCGGGAAGGCGTCGAGGAGGTGCTCGACCGGGTCCGCGTCGCCGCGGCGCCCACGCGCCGCGAGACGACCGAGCTCGACGTTCTGCGCCACCGTGAGCCCGCCGAAGAGCCGCCTTCCCTCGGGGACCAGGATCACGCCCCGGCCGGCCCGTTGGTGGGACCGCCTCCGGGTCAGGTCCGCGCCGTCCAGCCGGATCGAGCCCGCCTTGGCCGGGAGCAGGCCGCTGACCGTCCGGGCGAGCGTCGTCTTCCCGGCGCCGTTGGCCCCGAGCACCGTGACGACCTCGCCTGGCGTGATCGTCAGGTCGATGTCGCGCAGGACGGGCACCGCGCCGTACCCGGACGACACCCCGGTGAGCTCAAGCATGCCGGCCTCCTGTGGCGGCGACGTGTCCTTGCCCCAGATAGGCGGACACGACCAGCGGATCGGACAGGACGGCGTCGGCGTCGGCCGCGGTCGCGACCCGGCCGTCGATCATGCACACGACGTGGTCGGCGATCCGGCGGACCAGGTCCATGTGGTGCTCGACGAGCAGGATGGACAGCCCCTGGTCCCGTAGGCGCTCGAGGATCACCGCCAGGGCGGCGATCTCCGTCGGGTTGAGGCCGGCGGCCGGCTCGTCGAGGACGAGCAGGCACGGTCGCGACACCAACGCCCGGGCGATCTCGACCAACCGCTGCTGGCCGTAGGACAGCTCGTCCGCGGTCCGGCCGGCCTCCTCGGCGAGCCCGACGAGCTCGAGCGCGGCGGCCACGTCGCTCAGGTGACGCTCCCGCGCGCGCCGCGCGGCCCGGGTCGCACCGACCGCGCCGGCGCAGGACATCGACGCGGTCTGGTCGGACCCGACCAGGACGTTGTCGACGACGGTCAGCTCCGGCGAGAGGATCGGCGTCTGGAAGGTCCGGGCGATGCCCAGCCGGGCCCGCCGGTACGCCGGCAGGCCGCGCAGCGGCGTCCCACCGAGATGCATGCTCCCGCCCTGGCCGGCGTAGACGCCGGAGATCAGGTTCACGACGCTGGACTTGCCGGCGCCGTTGGGGCCGATGATCGCAACGATGCTCCCCGAGGCGACGGCGAGCGACACCCCGTCGACGGCACGGACGCCGCCGAACGCGAGACCGACGTCGGCGACGACCAGCTCGGTCCCCCCGGCCGACCCGGCGAGCAGGTGCGCCGCCGGATCCCCGCCGCGCCACGGCGCGATCGCCGCGCGCCGCGGCCAGAGCCGGCGGACCAGACGGCGGGCGCTGCCGACGATGCCGGCCGGCATGGCGAAGAGCACCGCGATCATCAAGAAGGCGATCAGGCCCTGCGCGGACAGGTACCAGCGGTCGCTGATCGTGTCGTTCTCCCACCGGACGAACGCCGCCACCGAGGGCGCCGTCTGGAGGTAGACGATCACCGCGGTGCCGACGACCGGTCCGAGCACCGTGCCGGCGCCGCCGAGGATCACCATCACGATCAGGTTGACGCCCAGCATCAGCGCGAAGCTCTCCGGCTGCAGGTGGGCGAACACCAGCGCGTAGCAGGCACCGCCGATGCCGGCGAGCCCGGCGGCGAAGGAGACCACCGCGATCTTGCGCAGGTAGACGTTCACCCCGAGGTGCGCGGCGAGCAGCTCGCTCTGCTTGATGACCGAGAGCGACAGGCCCCATCCCGTGCCGACCACGCGCCGGTAGAGGAGCAGGGTCAGCGCGGCGATGACGATGACCGGGACCAATGCCGTCGCCGGCGTGCCGCCGAAGAGCGGCGGCTGCAGTTCCCAACCGAACAGCGACGGCGGCTCGATCAGACTCGACCCGTGCGCGGCCGTGTTGGGATAGCCGCCGAACTGGCCGAAGGGCTTCCACTCCGCCAGCACCTTGTAGACCACCACGGCCGTGATCAGGGTGACCATCGCCAGCTGCGGACCACGCATCCGCGTCGTCGCGACGGCGATCAGCACGCCGGCCAGGGCCGGCACCAGGGCCGCGAGCAGCAGGCCGAGCAGGAACGGCGCGTCCCAGGTCAGCTGCGTCCACACGAAGGTGTAGGCGCCGATGGCGAGGAAGGCGCCCTGGGCGAAGGAGTGCATGCCGGTGCGCCCGACCAGAAGGTTGAGACCGACGGTGGCCACCAGGAAGGCGCAGATCTGGCCGATCTGCTGGCTGTTCGAGAGACGTATGCCGGAGCCGTCCGTCGTGTAGACGATGGCCGCCAGGGCGACGAGGGCGACCACCACGGGGAACGCCCACGGCCGCAGGCGGTCGAGCACGGCGGAGGCCGTGGAGGGTGCGGCGGAGACGGTGGCCATCAGACCTTCACCTCCACACGCCGGGCGAACAGGCCCTCGGGGCGGAGCACCAGCACGCCGACCACGGCGACCAGGCCGATGACGCCGCCGGCAGTGGCACCGAACCAGTGCGCGAACAACTGCTCGGCGACGCCGTAGAGCACGCCGCCGGCGAGCGCGCCCCAGACGGAGATCAGCCCGCCGATGACGGCACCGGCGAACGCCGGCACGAGCAGCAACGGCCCGATGTCGGGGAACACCCCGACGTACCCGGTCCACAGCGTGGCGCCGACCGCGACGGCGGCCGACCCGATCGCATAGCTGAGCATCCCCATCCGGCGGGCGTCGATGCCGACCAGCCCCGCGGTCTCGGCGTCCTCGGCCACGGCGCGCATCCGCACGCCGAGACCGGTCCGGGTGACGAGGAGTGCGATCGCGATCCCGAGTGCGAGGCAGACGACGGCCAGCAGCGCGAGCTGCCGGGGGATCCGCGCGAAACCGAGGGACAGCACGCCGTCGAGCCTGGCGAAGCCCAACGGCCGGTGCTGGGTCCCCTGGCTGTTGCGCAGCAGGTCGACCGCGACCAGCGACAGCGCGACGGTGACCAGCAGCCACCGCGCGTCGTGACCGTCGTTGGTGACGAACGGCCTGATCAGGACGGCGAAGACCACCGCCCCGATCAGGGCCACGATGACCGCTCCGACGGCGAGCTTCGCGGGCGCCGGCAGCCAGCCGACCCCGGCCAGGCCCACGGCGACGAAGGCGCCGATGGCACCGATCTCGCCGGTCGCGAAGTTCATCGTGTGGGTGGTGCGGAAGGTCAGCGCGAAGCCCTGGGCGATCAGGGCGTACAGGCAGCCGATCGCAGCACCCACGAGGATCTGGTCGAGCATCAGGAACCAGCCGACCCGATCGTGCGGAGGTTGCCCTCGGGGTCGAAGCCGATGACGTACCAGGACGAGGGGTCGTCCTCGTAGAGGTCGTGGTCGTCCGCACCGAACGGCTGCTCCCAGACCCGGCCGTTGACGTCGAGGCTGGGGGTGTCCTCCATGGCCTGGCGCACGGCCTTCCAGTCGTGGGCGTCCTTCGCCGCGGCCACCGCCTGGGCGTAGAGGATCGCCGAGGTGTAGGTGGTGTACACGGCCACGGCGCTGGTCGGCTTCTCGCCGTACTCCTCCTCGTAGCGCTGGGCGATGCCGGCGAAGGAGTCGCCGGCCAGGTCGCGCGGCTCGATGAAGGCGAGGTTCTCCCACTCGCGCGGCTGCGCCAGGTCGGTGTAGCCGGCGAGCACGGTCGCCGTGACCAGGAATCGGTCGGGCGCGAAGCCGAGCTGGTCCATCGCCTTGCTGACCGCGGCGGTGTCGGCGCCGGTGGTGACGGCGACCAGGATCGAGTCGACCCCGGCGTCCTTCATCTTGCGCACCTGCGAGGAGACGTCGGTCGCGCCGGGCTGGATCACCTCCTCGTGGACGACGGTCTTGCCGTTGTCGTCGGCGTACGCCGCGAGCATGTCGCGGTTGGACTGGCCGTAGGCGTCGGCGCCGTAGAAGATGCCGACCTTCGCGTCCGGCTCCGCCCACAGGTAGGAGCCGCTGACCGCGATCGCGTCGGAGTTGTTGTTGTTGGTGCGGAAGCCCCAGTTCGGGCTCGCGTTCGGGTCGAGGATCTCGTCGGCGGCCGCGATCGAGACCAGCCACGGCCGGCCGGTGCGCTGGATCGTCTCGGCCACCTGGAGGCTCGGGCCGGACTGTGACGGCCCGAAGACCGCGTCCACGTTGTCCTGGTTGAGCATCGTCTGGATCACCCGCGAGGCGACGTCGGGCGAGCCCTGGTCGTCGCCCTCGACCTTCTCGAAGGTGACCCCGAACCTCTCCTTGATCTCCGGCTCCGCGAGCTCGATGCCGCGCTCGAGCTCGGTCCAGTAGAACTGCGCCGCACCGGACTTCGGTCCGATCAGCCCGATCGTGGCCCGGAGCGGGTCGCCGGAGTCGCCGCCACTGCCCCCGTCGTCGCTGCCGCAGGCCGCCGTCAGGAGCAGCGTCAGCGCGACAGCGCCCGCGGCAACGGATCGAAGCGTTCGGTTCATGGTCTTCCTTTCGAGGGCCGGCCAGGGGCCGGCTGTGATCGCCGTCACCGAGTTTGTGAAACTCGCATCACTTTAGAGACCAGATCAGACTCCGTCAACGTCCATCTTGACCGTGGAAGGCTTCATTTTGTTAAGGTGGCGTCACCTTTTGGAAAGGATCACCGTGAACGGCATTCCCAAGTGGTTCGGTCATGTGAACCTCAACGTCCGTGACATCACCCGGTCCGAGCAGTACTACGCCGACGTGCTCGGGCTGCGCCCGATCGTGCGGATGGCACCGGACGTCGACCAGGCCGGAGACGCCTTCGCCATCAACGACCTGGTCCGCTGGAGCGGCGTGCTGATGAGCGACGACCGGGGTGTGCGAGGCCCCGTGCTGGACGTCTTGCAGTGGCACCCCGCGGTCGAGGACGAGCTGATCGGGCAACCCGACACCGGGCACCGGTGGGGGCTCAACCGGCTTCTCTTCACCGCTGCGGACCTCGACGAGGTCGCGGCCCGCGCCACCGCGTGGCCCCAGGAGGTGCGCGAGGTCGAGATCCTCGACGAGGACGGCGAGGCCGTCCCGGCCCTGCATCTGCGCGACCCCGACGGCACCCACCTCGAGGTCCGCTTCGACGCCGACCGGCCACTGCGCTTCCGCGGCGTCCGGCTCAACTGCAGCTCGCTGGAGCGCAGCACCGGCTTCTACCAGCGGGTGCTGCGGATGCGCATCGCCGTCGACCGCCGCACGACCATCGACGGGCAGGCCGTGCGCCGCCGGATGCTGCGCTACGAGGGCAACCGCGACACCTTCGGCATCGAGCTGTGCGAACCCGGCCCCGAGGTGCTCCTCCCCCGCGCCCTCAGCCCGGGCAACCACCCCGGTCTCTACCGGATGGCACTGGTCACCGAGGACTTCGCCGCGAGTCTGGAGCATCTGGCGGACCTGTTGCCGGAACCTCCCCGAGTCGCGAAGATCGACATCGGCGCAGGCGTCGGGCTCCTGGACGCGGTCTTCTTCGAGGATCCCGACGGTGCCGTCGTCGAGTTCATCGAGCACGGCCTCGTGGAGGGGGCCCGTCGCAACAACCGCCCCGTCCCGCAGGAGATCTAGTCGTCATGCTCAGCACGCTGCCCACCTGGATCGGCCACTGGGCCGCCCTCTTCGGCGACCGTCCGGCGATCCACTTCGGCGACGAGGTCGTGACCTGGAGCCGGTTCGACGAGGAGGTCGCCCGCTGGCGGGCCCGTCTCACCGCGCGAGGCGTGCGGCCCGGGGACCGGGTGGCGATCTGCCTGCTGAACCGGCCGGAGTTCTTGTACGTCGAGTTCGCCGCGCACCGCATCGGCGCCGTCGTCATCCCGGTCAACACCCGCCTGGCGCCGCGCGAGCTCGCCGAGGTGCTCCAGGACGCGACCCCGACCGTGGCCGTCTACGAGCGAGCGCTGCCCGCCCTGGCGGCGTACCTGGCGCAGACCTGGACCGGAGGCACCGCGGTCGACGTCGATGCCGCGGAGGAGGTCGAGCCGGACCGGGCGCCGCTGATCGGCCGCGACACGGACGAGCCGGCCACGATCATCCACACCTCGGGCACGACCGGGCGCCCCAAGGGAGTGACACTCACGCTGGGCAACCTGGAGGCGTCCCGGACGCTGTGGATGTCGGAGTACGCCCTGACCCACCGCGACGTGCACCTGGTGGTGATGCCGCTGTGCTTCTCCGGCGGCTTCATCGCCTCGTCCAAGCATGCGATCGCCGCCGGAGGGACCATCGTGCTGGTCCGCGAGTTCGAGCCGCTCCAGGCCCTGCGCCTCATCGAGCGGCACGGGGTCACCTGGATCACCTCCGTCCCGACGATCCTGGATCGGATGCGCACCGCGGAGACCTGGACGTCCACCGATCTCACCTCGCTGCGCGGCATCCAGTCGGGCGGCGCCGTGGTCCCACCCGAGCTCGTCGAGGCGTACGGCGCCCGCGGGGTCGACGTCAGCCAGGCCTACGGCCTCTCCGAGGCGACCGGCGGGCCGTCGATGTGGATGGACGACGCGATGATCCGGGTCAAGGTCGGCTCGGTCGGTCGTGCTGCGCTCGGCTTCGAGATCCGGTTGCTCGACGACACGGGCGACGACGTCGGTGTGGGCGAGATCGGCGAGATCGCCCTGCGCGGCCCCCAGGTCTTCGCCGGCTACTGGGGGCGCCCCGACCTCACCGCGGAGGTGCTGGCCGACGGCTGGCTCCGCACCGGCGACCTGGCCCATCGTGACGACGACGGCTACTACTTCATCGCCGGGCGCAAGAAGGAGATGATCGTGACCGGCGGCCTGAACGTCTACCCGGCGGAGGTGGAGCGGGTGCTGGACCAGGTCCCCGGGGTCGCCGAGTCGTCCGTGGTCGGCGTACCGAGCGTGCGCTGGGGCGAGGAGGTCGTGGCCTGCGTGCTCCCGGAGCCGGGCCGCGTCGTCGACCCCGCGGCGGTGACCACCGCGGCGCGAGCCGGCCTCGCCGACTACAAGGTGCCCAAGCGGGTGCTGGTCATGGACGACTTCCCCCGCACCCTGTCCTCGAAGGTGCAGCGCGTCGCACTGCGCGAGCGCGCCACGCTGCTGCTCGCCGAGGAGGCCCGGTGAGCCGGCCCGCCCGCACCGTCCTCGTGACCGGCGCCAACGGCGTCGTGGGGCGGATCGTCGCCGAGCGGTTCGCCGCGCTCGGCGACCGCGTGGTCGGTCTCGACCTGACCACGCCCACCGACGCCCTCCCCGGCGTCACCCATGTCGAGGTCGATCTGGCCGACGACGCCCAGGCGGGCGCCGCGCTCGACGAACTGCGTCGCGACGGCCTGCGGTTCGACGTCCTGGTCAACTGCGCGGCATTGTTCGGCGACTACCGCGCCACCCACCGGATCGCGCTCGAGACCTGGGACCGGTTCATGCAGGTCAACGTCCGCGGTCCGTTCCTGCTCATCCGCGAGGTCCTCCCCGACATGCTCGCCGCCGGCTACGGACGCATCGTCAACGTGGCCAGCATCAGCTCGGTGCAGGGCGGCTACCGCCAGGCCCACTACGCCGCCTCGAAGGCCGCCCTGATCGGCCTGTCCAACACCGTCGCACTGGAGTACGGGCCCCACGGGATCACCAGCAACTGCGTGCTGCCGGGCGTCATCGACGTACCCCGGCTCGCCGATGCCCCCGACGACGTCCGCGAGCACGCGCTCGGCACCGTCCCGTCGCGACGGTGGGCGCAGCCGGAGGAGGTGGCCGCCGCGGTGCTCTACCTCGCCGGTGACGACGCCGGCTACGTCAACGGTGTCCAGCTGCCCGTCGACGGCGGCAGCGCCCTGCTCCAGCTGCGGTTCAGCCGCGAGCTCCGCTTCGACTGAGGCCCGCGGCGGGCCCTTGCCGGCGGGGAGACAATGGAGTCATGTTCTCCCGCCGCACGCCCGACCTGATCGCCCCCGCCGAGGCGCTGCCCGGCCGCCCGGCCCCGGCGTTCGCCCTTCCGACGCTGCACGAGGTGCTGCACACCCCGCTGGTGACCGGCCCCGACGCCGGCGAGGTCCCCGACGGCCTCGAGGTCGCCATCTTCGGCCTCGGCTGCTTCTGGGGCGCCGAGGAGATCTACTGGCAGATCCCCGGCGTGTGGTCGACCTCGGTCGGGTACGCCGGCGGGCACACGCCGAACCCGACGTACGAGGAGGTCTGCAGCGGCCGCACCGGCCACACCGAGGCCGTCCGGATCGTCTTCGACCCCACGCAGGTCACCTACGCCGACCTCGTCAAGCAGTTCTTCGAGGTCCACGACCCGACCCAGGGCATGCGCCAGGGCAACGACGTCGGCAGCCAGTACCGCTCGGCGATCTACTACACGACCCCCGAGCAGGAGCAGACCGCACGGGAGCTGACGCGGGTGTACGGCGACGAGATCGCGGGTCGCGGCTACGGAGAGATCACCACCGAGATCGCGCCCGCGCCGGCGTACTACTACGCCGAGCCGCACCACCAGCAGTACCTGCACAAGGTCCCGCACGGCTATCGCTGCCACGCCAACACGGGCGTGCCCTTCCCTGTCTGAGAAGAGCACGCCCGTGGGCGAGGAGGCGCTCAGGCCCGGTGGGTGCCCTTCCGGGTCCGGCCGACCAGGTAGCCACCGCACAGCAGCATCAGCACACCGGTGACCAGGAACCACGGGAGGCTGGCCGGGCTGCCGGTGTCCGGCAGCGCCACGCCGCCGACCTCACCCTCGTCGCCGCCCTTGCCGCCCTTGCCGCCGCCGTCGTCGACGCCGCCCACGTCGCCCGGGCTGGGCGGGGTGGTGTGCTCGGTGGTGCACAGGCTCGCCACCCGGGCCGGGCTGCCGACCTTCGGGCAGGACGACGGCGGGGTGTCCTCCGCGCTGCCGCTGACCACGTTGCGCAGGGTCACGCCCCACGCCCCGGTGTTGACGACGACCGTGTAGCTCAGCGTGGCGACCGCTCCCGGCGCCAGCGTCGGGATCTGCCACACCAGGCGGTTGTCGGTGCGGGTGACGCTTCCGGCGCTCGGCGTGCCGAGCGGCTGGAGCTGGGCGTTGCCCAGCACGGCGGTGAGGTCGTCCTCCACCACGATCCCGACGACCGCGGTCTTCTTGGACCGGCTGGTGGCCGTGAGCGTGTAGGTGATCGAGCCGCCCGGCGCGACCCGCGAGCCCGAGGCCGGGTCGGCCGTCTTCGTCAGGTCCCACTCCGCCTTGGTCTCGTGCGTGGTCTGGCACGGCTCGCACGTCGTCGGCGGGACCTCGCCCGTCGCGGAAGCCACATTGCGCAGCTCCACACCGACGGCTGCGGCGTCCACCTTGTACCGGTAGGTCAGCGTCAGCGGCTGGCTGCCGTCGACGGTGCCGGCGGTCCACCGGATCTTCTGTCCATCGACGATCGCCGTGCCCTGGCTGGCGACGGGGTCGCCGACGGCGGTGGCGTACGGCGCGATCTCGGCGAGGTCGTCGACGACCACGACGTCGTCGACCGGGTTGGTGCCGTCGGGCGTGATCGTCACCGTGTAGGTGATCACGTCACCCGGGGCCACGACCGCGCCGGACCCGGGGTCCGAGGTCTTCGCGACCCGGTAGCCACCGGGGGTGCGGTGCAGCGTGTTGGTGGCGACCACCGCGACCGTCGTGCCGGCGCCGATGGTCAGGTCGACGTCGCGGCCCGAACCGGCGGCGTCGCCGTCGACGGTGTAGCTGACGTCGCCCCACGCGAAGCCGCGGTCCGGGGCGGGCATCTCGTCGCTCGGCTCGGTGAGCCGGCAGGTGCTGCCCTGCGGCAGCCGCGGGCCGTCGTACGCGGCGACGGTGTCGCGCGCGACGTCGATCCGGCCGGTCACCGGGTCGTCGGCACCGGGCACGGCGCACACGTAGCCGAACGGGTACGTCGTCGCCGGCTGCGGCGCTCCTGCCGGGACGCCCGTCCCGGTCAGCAGCTTCTTGACGGTGAACGTGCCGAAGACCCGGCTGATCGGGTTGTCGACGGTGACCTTGACCGGGTCCTGGCCGGCGGTGACGGTCACCGGGCCGGACGGGCTGTAGGTCGGCGTGCCCCAGCGGTACGACGGGTCGGCGAGTGCCGGCCGGGTCGCCTGCTCCTGGACCGTGCAGGTGGAGCCGATCGGCACGTCGCTCACGGTGCCCGACGCGGTCGGCGAGACCGTCAGGGTCCGCGTGATGGCGGCGCCGCTGACCGGGGTGCACTTCACGTCCACGGCGAAGTCGCCGGCGACGTAGCCGGCCCTCGTCCCGGAGACCGTCTTGACGACCTCCACGGCGCGGGTGTGCCGCTGGAGCTCGTTGGTGACCGTGACGACGACCGCCGCCTGGCCGGCGGGCAGCGTGAAGGTGACGCCCGCGGGCCCGGTGCTGACGCCGTTCTCGTCCACGCCGGCGACGCCGTACGCCGCGGCCTTCCAGGAGTACGACGGGTCGCCGAGCGCGGGGAGCGCGTTCTCGCTCACCGTGCAGGAGCTGCCGACCGGGACGTCGGGTGCGTTCCAGAGCCCACCCGCCGCGATCGCCGCGGAGGTGCCCTGGACCTTGTCGCCGTTCTTGGCCACGCAGGAGTAGTCGAAGGTGTAGGTCTGGCCCGCCGGCTCGCCGGCCGTCGCTCCGGTCAGCGCCTTGGTGATGGCGAACGCGCCCGTGGTCCGCGACGCGGTGTTGGTGACGGTCAGGGTGACCGTCGTCCCGGCGCCGACGGTGACCGAGTCCGGCGAGATGACCGGTGCCTGCCACACGAACGAGGGGTCACCGGCGACCGGCGCGGGCCGGAGTCCGGTGTCCTCGGTGGCGGTGCAGGTCGAGCCGACCAGGACGCCGCCGACGGTGAAGGTGCCCTCGTCGGTGACCGTCCAGGTGCCGGTGACCGGGTCGTCGCTGCCGTAGGTGCAGCGGTAGCCGCCGGTGAACGCCAGGTCGTCGTCGATCGACTGGCCGCCGGCGATCTCCTTGGTGATCGCCAGGGTCCCGTAGACGCGGGCGACGTCGTTGGTGATCGTCACCTTCTGGCCGCCGGCCGCGGTGAGCGTCACGACGCCGCCGTCCGGCGCGATGACCGGGGCGAGCCACGTGTACGAGCCGTCGGCGAGGTCGCCGTCGTCGAGGGTGTCCTCGGTGACGGTGCAGACCGACTCTGCGGGGATCCGCTCGGCCGGACCGGCGACCCGCACCGAGCCACCGGTCGCGGGCAGCTCCCAGCGACCCTGGCCGACGACCGTGGTGTCGTAGCTGCAGCTCCAGGCGCCCTGGACGGTGCTGCCACCGGGCAGGGCGGCCGCGGGGCCGTCGTACTCCTTGACCACGGTGAGGTCGGAGTAGACCCGCTTCACGTCGTTGGTGACGACCAGCGCCGGCGTCGTGGTGCCGACGGTGACCGGTCCGGAGACCTGGGGCGCGGTCCACGTCCAGGAGGTGTCGGCCAGGTCGCCGTCGTCGAGCGCGTCCTCCGTCACCGAGCAGACCGTGCCGAGCGGCAGGTCCGGGTCGGGAGTGAGCGCGGCGTCGCCGGTGCCCGTGACGCGCCAGGTGCCGGAGAAGGTCTCCTCCGTCGCCTCGCCCTGGTCGTAGACGCACGACCAGGCGCCGGTGAACGCGGTGCCGGAGGCGATGACGCCCGAGGTCACGCCGGGGCCGTAGGCCTTGCGGATCTCGAGGTCGCCCGTCACCCGGGTGATCGGGTTGGCGACCGCGACGGTGGCGCCGTCGGCGTCGATCTCGACCGTGTCGGTCTCGTCACCGTCGATCTCGATCGTGGGTCCGCCCCAGGCATAGGAGGCGTCGCGCAGCAGGTTCGCCGTGGGCGCGGTCTCGCGGACCTCGCAGGTCCAGCCGCGCGGGATCCCACCGGCCAGCGGCACCGCAGCGGCACCGGCGACGACCTGGACCTCGCCCTCGAAGAAGGGCCCGGTGGCCGGGTCGGCGAGGTAGCAGTGGTAGGCCACGGTGAAGTCCGCGCCCGTGCGGGTGTAGCCGTCGGTCTCGCCGGTGACCTTCTTGGTCACGAGGAGGCCGCCCGTGAGGCGCTTGATCTTGTTGGTGACCTTCATCGTGTTCGGGCCCGCGGCGCTCACCGTGACACCGGTGAGCGTGGGGGTCTCCCACACGTACGACGGGTCGCCGCTCGCGGCGCCACGGTCGTTCTCCGTTGCGGTGCACTGCGAGGTGAGCAGCACGCTGCCGGCCGGACCGGTGAGCGTGGCCGCGCCCGCGCCGTCGACCGTCCAGGCGCCGCCGACCGACTGCCCGCCGTAGGTGCAGGACCAGGTGCCGGAGTAGGTGCGGTCCGCGGCGAGGACGCCGGAGTGTCCGGCCTCGTCGACGATCTTGGTCAGGCCGATCGGGCCGCGCACCCGCTCCACGGTGTTGGTCACCGTGATCGTGGGCGAGGAGCCTTCGGCGGCCTTGACCGACGCCGGCGCGATGTCCGGTCCGGCGGACCAGGCGAAGGACGCGTCGGCGAGGCCGGCCCCGGCCGGGACCGGAGCCTCGCTCGCCGAGCAGCTCACGCCGAGCGGCACGGTGAAGCTCACCGTGGCGCCGGCCTTGACGCCGCTCGGGCCGTAGGTGGTGCCCGCACAGGTCAGCGACACCTGGAAGGTGGTGCTGGCCGCGCCGGTGAACCCGCCGTCGGGGTCGACGACCCGCTTGGTCACGGCGACGTCGACCTCGCGAGGACTGATCGTGTTGGTGGCCTGCACCGTCACGGGCCCGCCGTCGGCCGGCGTCGTGAAGTCGACGCTGCGGCCCGAGGCGGTGCCGGTCGCACCGGTGACGCTGAAGCTGACGCCGTCGTCCCAGCGGTAGGGGTCGGTCGGCGCCGGGTTGGCTCCCTCGGTGATCGTGCAGGAGCTGCCGGCCGGGATGTCGACTCCGGCGGGCAGGCTGGTCGTCTGACCGGCCCGGGCCTGCAGGGAGCCGGTCAGCGCGGTGCCGCCACCGGCCGGGGTGCAGGAGTAGCTGAACGTGAACGGCTGGTCGGCGTACGCCGTGCCGGCGGTGCCGCCGTCGACGACCTTGCCCACCGCGAAGGACCCGGTGACCCGGCGCACCGGGTTGGTCACGTCGAACGTGGCCGTCGGGTTCGCCTTGGTGACCTTGACGCTCGCCGGCGTGATCGTCTCCGCGCCCCACACGTAGGAGGCGTCGGTGGCGCTCGGCGCGGCCGGGGACGGGGCGTTCTCGGTGATCGTGCAGGTCGAGCCGAGCAGGATCGTGCCGGTGGGGCCGTTGACCGTCGCGGCGCCCGCGCCGGTGCGCTGCCAGGTGCCGGTGACGGGCGCGTCGCCGCCGTAGACGCACGACCAGGTTCCGGAGAACGTGGTGCCGGCGCCGTTGACGCCGTTCAGCCCGTCGACCGCCTTCGTGACAGCCAGGTCGCCGTAGGCGCGCTTGATCTTGTTGGTGACCGTGACGCTGACGGTGGTGTTCTTCGTGCTCAGCGTCTTCGTGACCGGGGCGGGCGCGCCGTCCCAGACGTAGGAGTCGTCGACCAGGCCGGCCGAGCCGCTCGGTGCGTTCTCCGTGACGGTGCACGACGTCCCGACCGGGAGGTCCGGCGTGGTCGCGGTGCCGCCGACGGCGAGGTCGAAGGTGTGCTGGTAGTTCGCGCCGCCGCCGCTGGCCGGCTGGTCACACGCGACGGTGACGGGGAAGGTGGTACCCGAGGCGACGCCCGAGGCGAGGGCTGTCGGCGCGATCGCCTTGGTGACGGAGAGCTTGGCGTAGACCGGCACCGTCGGGTTGGTGACCGTGACGGTCTTGGAGCCACCGGTCGGCACGGCGACGGTGCCGTTGGTCAGGCCGGCGTAGGACGGCGTGCCCCACTCGTGGGACGCGGCGAGCAGGTTGCCCGCGGGCGCGGTCTCGACGACGGTGCAGTTCACGTTGGCCGGGACGGACACCGTCTGCTGGCTCTGGGCACCGCTCGCCGCGAGGTTCACGGTGACCGGGTTGTTGCCGCAGTCGTAGGTGACCGCGAACGGCGTGCCGCTGCCGACGTACCCGCCGCCCTGGACGACCTTCTTGAGGACCAGGTCCGCGAGGTTGCGCTTGAAGTGGTTGGTGACCGTGGTCGACGTCGTCTGACCGGCCGCGACAGTGACGCTCGCCGGCGCGAAGCCGTTGCCGTCCCAGCCGTAGGAGCCGTCGGCGAAGTCGCCCGGCTTGGCGCTCAGCGTCTCGGTGAAGGTGCAGGTGGCGCCGGCGGCGATGCCGGGGACGACAGCCGGGGTGCCCGGCGTGACGTCGACCGTCCCGGAGGCGACGACCGTGTCGGCCGGCAGCGAGCAGCTGTAGGTCACCGGGAACGCGCGGGCGTCGCCTCCGGTGTAGCCGCCGGCGGGCGTGCCGGCGCGGGGGGCGACGATCTTGGTGACGCGGATCGAGCCGGTGGCCTGGGTGATCGTGTTGGTGATGGTCACCGTCGGGCTGGTGCCGTCGGCGATGGTGACGCCGTTGTCGGCGTAGGACGGCGCCGACCAGGAGTACGACGCGTTCTTCAGGTTGCCGGTCGGCTGGGTCTCGGTCACCGTGCAGGTGCGGCCCACAGGGATGGCGGGCGAGGTGAACCCGGTGCCGGTCGAGACCGAGAAGGCGACGTTGCCGCTGCCACAGTTGTAGGTGCCGGTGAACGGCGTGCTCGCCGTACCGGTGAAGCCGTTGGCCGGGTCGGCGATCATCTTGGCGATCTTGAAGGTGCCGGTCTGGTAGCGGTTGACCACGGTGCAGGTCACGTTCTGTCCGTCACCGACGGTGACCGAGCCGTTCGCGCCGTTGCCGGTGCCGCCGCTGCACGACCAGCCCTGGCTGACGTAGCCGACCGGGCCGGTCTCCGTGAGGTCGTAGCTGCCGGTGCCGACCCGCTGCGAGGTGACCGCCGCCGAGCCGCCGGGGCCCGAGATCGTCGTGGGGCCCGTCCCGGTGAGCGTGAAGCTCGCCGCGGTGGCGCTGCCGCCACCGGTGTTCTGGACGGTCTTGACCAGAGTCAGGGTGCCCTTGGGGGTGTAGGTGTTCGTGAAGGTGCAGGTGATCGGGCCGGCGGCGGTCGTGGCCGGCGCCGGGACGTTGGCGAGGTCCAGCTTGCGGGCCGCGAGGTTGTAGCTCGCCTGCGGCACCGTCGCGCCGGTGCCGTCGACACACGCGATGCCGGTCAGTGCCCAGCGGTCGCTGCCCGCGCCGCTGGGCGCGGCCTCGGTGACGGAGACCGACTCGGTCTGCAGCAGCTCCTTGGTCGTGGAGCCGGACGTGCTCGAGCTCGAGGAGAGGTTGAACGAGCCGGCGTCCCAGGGCGAGCCGGGCCGGTTGGACGTCGAGCCGAACCCAAAGGTCGTGCTCGGCACCGTGACACCGGCCGGGCCGACGACCTTCTTCACGATCTTCAGGCTGCGGACCTGCACCAGGCTGACGTAGATGCAGGCGGAGGTCTGGGCGCTCTCGTCGGTCAGGAACTCGTTGTTGGTGCCACCGCTGGGCGCGGCCGGGCAGGTGCCGTTCGACGCGGGGGCGCGGAAGCCGTCGACGGCGAGGCGGTAGCTGGCGCCGCCGATGGTGACGGTCTGCTGGCTGATGGCGCTGGTGAACTTGATCTGGTCGAGGCAGTTGCCGTTGCCCTTCCACCAGCCGGAGGGGCAGGAGAAGCTGCTGTTCGAGGTCTCCCACAGCGTCCAGTCCCAGGTGAAGGTGTTGGCGCCGGTGACGCCGGCGAGCTGGAAGCTCATCTTGCCGGTGAAGCGGTCGTCGCTCGTGGTGACCGGGTTGTTGTAGTGCGTCACCTTGCCCAGCAGGAACGGTGTCCCGTCCTGGGCGGTGGTGGCGGCGGTCGGCACCACCCCGACGGCGCTCTGCGTGCTGGTGCTGAGGTTCGTCGGACAGTTGTTGCCGTAGCCGTGGGCGGTGCGCGCCTCACCCGACGAGTTCACGTAGGCCGAGCTCGTGGACGTGTTGACCGGTGCGTACCTGATGCAGTTGCCACTGGTCGGGGCGTGATCGCTCATCTGCGCGGTCACCTGGCCGATGGTGATCGTGGCGGCCTGGGCGGCGGGCAGCGTGGCCGGCGAGAGCCCGACACCGATGTTGATGCCACCGGCAAGCAGGGCCAGGGTGACGAGCCTGATGCCCGTACGACGGATCGCGCCCGGTCGCCGTGACGGCACGCCGGAAAAACGGTCGGCAATTACGCCCATGATGAAAGGCCCCTCCAGCCTTGTGCCCGCTCTTCCCTCCCACGGATCGAGACGGGCGTGTCCCATTGATCGGAGATCACGCTAGGTGCTTTCCTGAGCGGTGTCCGGTCGATTGCCCGCCCAGTTTGCGCGCGCGGATGTGTCGTGCGACACCGCTTCACCCGGGACCATTCGATATCTGAGAACGCAGGATCTCGCCTCACCCCCGGGACGAGGAGTAGGCAGGGCCGTTCCCGTGCGCGCCGCCGGAGGTTGAGGATCCGTCCGGACCAGGCGCCATCGACCACATCGGCGAGCACGCCGCGCACCTGAGCCGTTTCGTGGAGCAGATCCCGGGCACGGGCGCTGACGAGGCGCGGCTCCCTCCACCAGGTCACCTGACAGACTGGGGGTATGGCTGACCTCCCTCGGAAGGCCGCAGCGCGCACGGCGCGGCTCGCGGCGCTCCCCCTCGGGTACGCCGGCCGCACGGCCGTCGGGTTCGGCAAGCGCCTCGGCGGCGCGCCCGCCGAGGCGGTGATGAGCGAGATCCAGCAGCGCACGGCGGAGCAGCTGTTCCGGACCCTGGGCGAGCTCAAGGGTGGGGCGATGAAGTTCGGCCAGGCGCTCTCGGTGCTCGAGTCGGCGCTGCCCGAGGAGATGGCGGCGCCGTACCGCGAGCAGCTGACCCGCCTCCAGGACTCCGCTCCCCCGATGCCGACCCAGACGGTGCGCGACCTCCTCGCCGAGGACCTGGGTGAGGACTGGAAGGAGCGTCTGGTCTGGCTCGACGGGGCTCCGACGGCCGCCGCGAGCATCGGCCAGGTCCACGAGGGCCGCTGGTACGACGGGCGGCGGGTCGCCGTGAAGGTCCAGTATCCCGACGCAGGTGCCGCCCTGATGGCCGACCTGCGCACCCTGGCCCGGGCCGCGCGGGCGATCGGCCCGCTCATCCCGGGCGTCGACATGAAGCCACTCGTCGAGGAGGTCCAGGCCCGGGCTCGCGAGGAGCTCGACTACGACCTCGAGGCCGAGGCGCAGCGGGAGTTCGCCCGGGAGTTCCGCGACGACCCGCACATCGTCGTTCCCGACGTCGTCGCGGTCGGGCGACGGGTCCTGGTCACCGAGTGGCTCGACTCGACGAGCTCACTGGCCGCGATCATCACCGGCGGCACGCCCGAGGAGCGCGACCACTACGGCGAGCTCTTCACCCGGTTCCTCTTCTCCGGGCCGGCGCGCACCGGCCTGCTCCACGCCGACCCGCATCCCGGCAACTTCCGGGTGATCCCGGATGCCGACGGCTCCCCGGGCCGGCTCGGCGTCCTCGACTTCGGGGCCGTGGCCCGGCTCCCCCAGCGCGGACTGCCCGAGCCGATGGGACGGCTGATCACGCTGTGCGCGGCCGGCGACGGGGATGCGCTGATCGCGGGGCTGCGCGACGAGGGCTTCCTCAAGGACCGGATCCGGATCGAGCCCCAGCTCCTCATGGACTACCTGTCCCCCTTCGTCGACCCGACCCTGGTCGAGCGCTTCCGGTTCAGCCGGGTGTGGATGCGCGAGCAGTTCCAGCGGATCAACGACCCGAAGGACCCGGCATACACCGTGAGCATCAAGCTCAACCTGCCGCCGTCGTACGTCCTCATCCACCGCACCTGGCTCGGCGGCGTCGGCGTGCTCAGCCAGCTCGAGGCCGAGGCACCGTTCCGGGCGATCATGCAGGAGTTCCTGCCGGGCTTCACGCCCGCCGGTTAGCCCGGCTAGCCCGGCTAACCCGGGTCGCCGTCGGTGAGGCAGTAGACGCGGCCGACCGGGTCGGCGAGCACGGTCCAGTGCCGATGCTGGGCGAGCACGCGCGCGCCGAGTCCGAGGTGCCGCTCGGTCTCCGCGGCCCGGTCGGTGGTGCCCCAGTCGAGGTGGGCGCGCACCTCGCCGGTGTCGTCGGCGCCGAGCCGCTGCAGCAGCAGCCGGAGCGGCTGGCCGGACGGCGCCACGAGGAAGCGGAAGTCCTCGACGAGCGTCGAGGCCCGCTGCTCCCAGCCGGTGACGGCCGACCAGAACCCGAGCTCTCTCTCGTACGACGCCCGCGGCACGTCGATCGCGACCTGGCGCACCCGCACCGCGGATCCCGGTCCGTAGGTCGTCGCGGCCGGGCGCCGCGACGCGGGATGGTCGACGAAGCAGAAGACGAGGCCGGCGGGCGAGGCCATGACGACGTACCCGCGGTCGGCGACGATCGTCGCGCCGGCGACCCGCGCGGCGTCGGCCGCCGCCAGCGGGTCGGCGACATGGAGGTCGAGATGGATCCGGTCCGCTCCGGCCTGGCGGCGCTGGACCTTGAGATAGGGGTCGCCGTCGGGCGGCAGCAGCGACGCGAACTCGTCGTGGTCGCCGCGCGGGGAGGAGACGGCGTACCCGGTCGCCTCCTGCCAGAACCCGACGCTCTCCTGGTGGTGCGCGGCGGCGTTGTCGAGGAAGGCGGTGACCCAGAACGGGGTCATCCGACCGGAGCGCAGTCGTGCCCGCAGCCGTCGGGCGGCAGCGGGCCGTCGGCATGGGCGGCGGGGCGGTGCAGCACCCCGGTGGTCGCGGTGACCACGACGTCGCCGCCGTCCTCGCCGTCGGTGGTGGCGGTGCCGTCGACGAGGAGGGTGTAGCCGTGACGCTCCCGCGGCGGGAACACCACCGTCACCGCGGGGTTCTCGGCGAGGTTGCGCAGGGTCCCCCGCCCCGGGCCGGCGATCCGCAGGGTGCCGTCGTCGCCGGCCACCGGGTCGACGGTCACGACCTTCACCTGGGGCGAGGACGTGGTCAGCAGGTAGCCGCTGTCGAAGTCGGCGAGGGCCTGGCGCAGGTCCGCGGGGTCCACCGGGATGCTCATGGCTCCAGGTTAGGACGTGTCCCGGGCGCTCACCACAGGCCGACGACACCGCCGCCGATCCGGACGACGAAGGCGCCCACCACGGCGATGAAGAACACCCGGACGAACCGGGAGCCGCGGGCGACGGCGGTCCGCGCGCCGAGGTAGCCGCCGACCAGGTTGCAGGCGCCCATCATCAGCCCGACGTCCCACAGCACCGCTCCGCTCGGGATGAAGAGGAGGAGCGCCCCGAGGTTGGTCGCGAAGTTCGCGAGCTTCGCCTTGGCCGAGGCCTGGAGGAAGTCGTAGCCCAGGAGGCCGACGAGGGCGAAGACGAAGAAGCTGCCGGTCCCCGGGCCGAGGATGCCGTCGTAGAAGCCGATCACGAACCCGACGCCCATCGCGGCCGCGAGGTGCCGGTGGCCCGCGAACCGCAGCGCGGTCCGCTCCCCCAGCGCCGGACGCATCAGGACGTATCCGCCCACGGCGACCAGGGCCAGCAGCACGATCGGCTCGAAGGCGTCGCGCGGGATGCGCGACGCCAGCAGGGCGCCCGAGAACGCGCCCCCGAGCGCGAGCGCCATCAGCGGGAGGAAGGTGCGCGGGTCGGGGCCGATCCGCCGGTAGTAGGTGAGCGAGCTGACCGCCGTGCCGCACACGGAGGCGATCTTGTTGGTCGCGAGCACCTGGACCGGGCTCGCGCCCGGCAGGCCGAGCAGCAGGGCGGGCAGCTGGACCAGGCCGCCGCCGCCGACCACGGCATCCACGAATCCGGCGGTCAGGGCCGCCAGGGCGAGGAGCACGACGACGGTCAGACTGAGGTCCCCCACGCCGCCGACTCTACGAGTCCGGCCGCGCCCGGGACGACCGGCCCAGCTCGGCGACCGGCCGGTCGTCGTACGCGCCGGCGAGCGCGGCGGACGTCTCGACGCACTCCGACCCGAGGTCGACCTGCACCAGGCTCGGCCCGATCCGGAGATGCAGCGTCAGGCGGCTCCTGGTCGCAGTGAGCAGCGCCTGGTTGTGGGGGTCCACGACCGCCCAACCGTCGGCCGCGAGGAGCTCGGCGGCCGCTGTGGTCGCCTCCTGGTGGGTGAGCTCGGAGGCGGAGGTGAAGTGCACGAAGACGTTGCTGACGACCCCGCGCGGCGCGCCGGTGTCACCGCAGACCGCGAACGAGCGGCTGCCCTGCGCCCCACCGAGCCGGAGGGTCCGCGCCAGGTCGCGGAGCACTCCGTCGAGAGCCCGGTCGGCCTCCGCGACGACGGCCTCGACCGCCCGAGCGCCCGTGGGTCGGGAGGATCGGCCGGGGTCGCCGCACCCGGACGGCGCCGCGGCCAGCAGGAGGAGGACGGCGACCGCCGGCATCCGACGACGCGGTCTCATCGGAGCCCGCCGAACGGGGCCTGCTCCCAGAGCCAGACCCCGGCCTCCGCCAGCCCGTGGGCGGCGCTCGCCCCGCTCGACGCGACCAGCAGCTCGGGCAGGGTGAGGTGCGAGCCGTCGTCGGCTCCGCGCGGGGGCTGCGCGGTCACCTCATCGTCAGCGCCCGCGACGACGTGCGCCACGTTGGCGAGTGAGGACCCCTCGAAGTACGACGTGTGGTTGGCGAGCAGCTCCCCGGCCCGCAGCTCGCCGTCGCCCGTCTCGAAGCGGGTGCCGCCGAAGCCCGCGGTGGCCGGGTCGTGGCCGAGCGGCCCGCCGCCGAGCAGGGTGACCGGGTCGCGGTCCTTGCTGCCGACCCACACGCCGGCCGCCGTCAGCTCCCCCGCCGTCGCGGCAGGGACGCCCGGGCTGCCGAGGAGGACCGCGTCGTCGACCGGGAGGCCGGCGGCGAGCGCGTGGCCGAGGGTGGTGGAGCCGTAGCTGTGGCCGATCGCGGTCAGGTGGGCCGGTGCGCCCTCGTCGGAGGCGCGGAGGCCGTCGACGAAGTCGGAGAGCCGCTCGCCCCCGGCCTCCGCCTTGCCGGGCAGGGCGACGGCACCGAAGTCGAGCTGCCCGAACGGGTCCGACGGGTCGAGAGGGTTGCCGCTCGGGGCGTCGTAGTCGGCCCAGTGGACCGACGCGACGCTGCCCCGGTCGTCGGCGACCGCGGCCTGGTGGAGCGCGAGGGTCTTGTCGAGGTTGCCCGACAGGCTCGCGGACTCCGTGCTCAGCCCGGGCACGTTGACCGAGACGTGGTCGGCGGTGTCGGGATCGCCGAAGGAGACCGCGACGCCACCGTCACCGGAGTGCAGCCCCGGGGTGTAGGCGATCAGCTCGGTGAGATGGGTGCCGGTGGCCGTGTCGCGGAGGTCGCGGTAGTCCGCCAGACCGTCGGCGACGTGGGTCGCGTTCGCGAGGATCCGCTCCTCCCGGTGGGTGAGCTGCCCGTCCTCCTCGCGCCGGGTGTAGAGGTCGAGGTCGCGGCCGAGCCCACCGCGGTTGGCCTCGTCGCGATCGGCGACCGGCACCCCGTCGGCGTTGCCGACCAGCTCGGGATGCTCGGTGGTGAGCGCCTCCTGCTCGGCCCGCCGGAGCCCGCGCCACCAGGTGGCCAGGGCGACCGGGTCGCCCCGCAGGGCGCGGAGCCGGCGGGCGAGGTCGGCGGTCTCCGGCCGACCCGGGGCCACCGCCGCGGTGGCCCCCTCGGCGGCGGTGTCGACCGAGCGGAGCGCGGCGACCAGGTCGGCCTCCGCGTCCGCCTCGTCGTGCCCCCAGGCGGCGATCCGGACCCGCAGGTCGTCGGCCCGGGCGGTGAGTTGGGCCGCCCGCTGCCGGAACTCCGCGAGCCGGTCGTCGCCGACCGTGGCGACGACCTCGGCGGCGAGCGCGTCGATCTCGGCGTTGAGCCCGGTGCGGCGCACGGTCAGGTCGTCGCGCCGGCCGAGCAGCCCGGCGAGCCGCTCGCCGAAGCGGTCCGCCGCCGTCACCGCCCGGTCGAGGGCGGCCTCGCCCGCGTCGAGCCGGTGGGCGAACCCGGTGGCGGCATGGGCGTGGGCGTCGGCGGTGTCGCCCACCCAGGCCGGCGCCGCGACCGCGGCGGCTCGACCCTGCACGTTCTTGACCGCGACCGCGGCGGCCCGCAGGTCGGTGGCGAGGTCCTGGGCGCCGGCGGGCTGTGAGTCGAGGAGCGGGCAGGCCGGGACGTGCGCGGGGACGTGGACGATCGTCACGGCCCGCTCACCTCCCGCACGGCGGCGTCCCGGTCGGCCCACGGCAGCAGCGCACGCAGTCCCTCGGCCTGCGCGCGGTCGACGATCACCAGCCGTCGGTGGAAGAAGACGAACTCCTCGGCATGGCCCGCGGCGAGACCGGCCGCCGCCTTGAGCTCGTCGGCCCACGGCTCGGCGAAGCCGCGGACGGCGGCGGCGACCGTCGCGGAGAGGCCGGCGGTCGAGAGCCGGGCGAGCCGGCGCCAGGCGCCGTCGAGCTCGTCGCTCGCGAGATCCCAGCTCTCGCGAGCCGCGCGGAGGACGGCGTACGGGACGTCGAGGATCACGGCCATGACGGCACCGGTGGGGCGAGGTGGGGATTCATGCACCCACGGCTGCCCGAGGGTTCCCGGCGGGAAACGAGCGGTTCCGGTTGTCCACAGGGGACCCCGGATCCCCGCTCAGGAAGGGCCTCTCAGCCGACCCAGAAGCCGCGCGAACCGAACCAGTCGCCGTACGTCCCCGGCCCGGACCCGCCCGGCCCGCCGGCCCCGCCTCCGCGGGACCCGAGATAGGACCCGACCACGGCCGCACCGAGGTCACCGGCCTCGGGGGCGATGACCGACCCGTCCACCCGGCGCGCCATCGACTCGACGAACCGTGCCAGCCCGGGGTCCTCACCGAGCCGGAAGAAGGTCGTCTGCGCCCCGAGGCGCCGGGCGTTGTCGAGCTCGCGGACGGCGAGGGCGATCGTCATCGGGTGCGGCGGGTAGGAGAAGGCGACCTCGCCGCTGGACTCCAGGTGGGAGGTCGGCTCGCCGTCGGTCACGATGAGCAGCACCGGCTGGGCGTTGGGGTGCTTGCGGAAGTGGCGGTTGGCGAGCAGCAGCGCGTGGTGGAGGTTGGTGCCCTTGGCCCAGCGGGCGTCGAGCGCCGTCAGCTCCTCGATCCGCATGGTCTGGGCATGCCGGCCGAAGCCGATCAGCTCCAGGCTGTCGCCGCGGAACCGGGAGCCGATGAGAGTGTGCAGCGCCAGCGCGGTCTGCTTCATCGGCACCCAGCGACCGTCCATCGCCATCGAGAAGGACGTGTCGACGCAGAGCGCGACGGCCGCCTGGGTCCGCGCCTCCGTCTCGGCGACCTCGACGTCGTCGATCGACAACAGCGGCCCGCCGGGCTCCCCCGCGCGGCGGAGTACGCCGTTGAGCATGGTCCGCGGCAGGTCCCACGGCTCGGTGTCGCCGAACTCCCACGGCCGGGTCGCGCCGGACAGGTCGCCGGCGGCGCCGGCCTGGCGCAGGTCGCGCTGGCCCTGGCGACCCGACATCCGCTGGGCGACGTCGCGCAGCAGCGCCTTGCCGAGCTGGCGCATCGCCTTGGGGGTGAGCCGCAGCTCGCCGTCGAAGCCGCGCTCCATCGCGCCGGACTCGCGCAGCGCCTTCTCCAGCTCCTGCAGCTTGCGGGCGTCGACGGCGGCCTCGTTGCCGAGCTGGCGGGCGAGCTTGTCGAGGTCGACATCATCCAGTCTGGCGCCGCCGTAGGACTGCGCGAGCTGGTCGGCCAGCGCGTCGAGGTCGGCGAGGTCCTGGAGGACGCCGGTGCCGTCGCCCAGGCCCAACCCCGTGGCCTGCCCCTCTCCTCCGCCGAACTGCTCCGCGCCGTCCCAGTCCTCGCCGGGGCGCAGGGACATCAGGTTCTCGTCGAGACGGCCGAGCTGCTCCATCAGCTGGGGCGAGCCGAAGGCCTGGGCGGAGAGCTCCATCAGCTCGCGGCGCTGCTCGGGGCTCATCGAGTTGAGCATCCGCTGCGCGGCCGCGGATCGCTGCGCCATCGCGTCGATGAGCTCGTCCACGTTCTGGGGGTTCTCGGGGAAGTGCTGGCCGTGCTTGGCCATGAACTCCTCGAAGTCCTGCGGGGTGTCCGCGGCGGCCGCGTGCTTCTCCAGCAGGTCGTTGAGGTCCGCGAGCATCTCCGAGATCGCCTGGCGATCCTCGTCGGTGGCGTTCTCCAGGGCCTGCTTCATCCCGGCGAAGCGCTGGTCAAGGAGCTCGCGGCCGAGCAGGTCCTTGATCTGCTCGAAGGCCTCCTGCGCCTCGCGGGACTGCCAGTCGTAGTCGCCGAGCTCGGTGACCGCCGCCGCCGGCGAGTCCGGAAGGTTCTGCAGCCGCATCTCACGGAACGCGCGGTCGCCGTCGTCCATCATCGCGTCACGGGCCAGCTGCTTGCGCTCCTCGAGGACCGCCTTCTCCAGCAGCTCGCGGACCTCCTGGAGGGTGCCGTCGAGATGGTGCCGCTGCAGCAGCTCGCGGCGGCGCTCGGCCACCCGGCGGGCGAGGTCGTCGAGGCCGGCCTGGTCCTGCCCGCCGCGACGCAGGAACTCCTGCATCGCGCGCTCGGGGCTGTAGCCGGCCATCACGTCCTCGCCGATGGCGTCGAGAGCCTCGGCGATGTCGACCGGCGGGGCGAGCGGGTCGCCGCCGTCGTACCGGCGGTAGCGGCTCATGACTCACTCCTTCGTACATCGGCGCCGGCGCGCAGCACGCGCGGGATCTCGGCGACCTCGTCGACCACCTCGAGCAGCAGCTGCACGCTCTCCGAGGGTGCCGTCGTGTCGAGCACGATGTCGTAGCTGATCCCGGTCGAGGTCCACACGTCGTCGAAGCCGCCGTCGGCGGTGACCGCGACCCCGTGCACGGGTACGTCGAGGCGCCGGGCCTCGCGGTAGGTGTCGTTGAGCACGCACAGCGCCACCGCGAGGTGGAGCACCTGCGCGCCGTTCGTCGCGGGTCCGGCGAGCACGCCCTCCTCCGTCCAGGCGTGCGGGAGCACGACACCCTCGCCCTCCTCTCTGCGAAGGGTGCCGGACGTGGCCCACGCGCCGAACGGGGAGGGATCAGCCATAGACGGTCTCCACGCCGTCGGAGTCCTTGCCGATCTTGCGGGCCAGGAACAGCCCCTCGAGCGCGAGCTCGATCGCGGCGGCCCGCTCGCCGTCGGTGCGGCCGCCGCCGGCCACCCCCGGAATCGAGGGACAGACCCGCTCGCAGACCTGGTCGTAGAGGTCGGACTCGCCGAGCACCGGCAGGCCGGACAGCACGTCGCGCGCGGTCACCTGGCCGCCGGTGACGACGGACGCGCCCCCCTCGATCGCGTCGACGAGCAGCGCGAAGTCGAGGCCGCGGAAGCGCTCACGGACCGTCTCGGCGGTCGCGGTGCGCAGCAGGTGGGTGAGGATCTCGTCCTCGCGCCCCTCCTCCCCGGACTCGAACTCGATCTTGCCGCCCAGCACGTCGACGGCCGTCTCCAGGTCGACGACCCGGGCGACCGCGCGGTCCTCCCCCTGGATCGTGGCGCGGCGCAGGGCCGCGGCGGCGATGGTCTCGGCACCGGCGATGGCGAAGCGGGCCGAGACTCCGGAGCGCTGGTCGACGGCACTGGAGTCGCGCAGGTTGCGGGTGAAGCGGGCCAGGATCTCGACGAGGAAGTCGGGGACGTCGACCCGGTCGGGCAGCAGGTCCGCCTCCTGCCGGACGACGGCGATCTCGGCCTCGAGGGCCTTCGGATAGTGGGTCCGGATCTCGGCGCCGAAGCGGTCCTTGAGCGGGGTGATGATCCGGCCGCGGTTGGTGTAGTCCTCCGGGTTGGCCGACGCCACGACGAACACGTCGAGCGGCAGCCGCAGGACGTAGCCGCGGATCTGGATGTCGCGCTCCTCCATCACGTTGAGCATCGCGACCTGGATCCGCTCGGCGAGGTCGGGCAGCTCGTTGATCGCGACGATCCCTCGGTGCGAGCGGGGGATCAGGCCGAAGTGGATGGTCTCCGGGTCGCCTAGCGAGCGACCCTCGGCCACCTTCATCGGGTCGACGTCGCCGATCAGGTCGGCGACGCTGGTGTCGGGCGTGGCCAGCTTCTCGGCGTACCGCTCCTCGCGGTGGCGCCAGGAGATCCGCAGGTCGTCGCCGTACGACGCCACGGCCGCCTTCGACGTCACGGTGACCGGGTCGAAGGGGTGCTCGCCGAGCTCGGAGCCGGAGATCACCGGCGTCCACTCGTCGAGCAGGCCGACCAGGGTGCGCAGGAGGCGGGTCTTGCCCTGGCCGCGCTCGCCGAGCAGGACGACGTCGTGCCCGGCGATGATCGCCCGCTCCAGCTGCGGGATGACGGTGTCCTCGAAGCCGTGCAGGCCGGGCCACGGGTCCTCGCCCGCGGCCAGCCGGGCGAGCAGGTTGTCGCGCAGCTCGGTCCGCAGGTGCCGGTGCTGGTGGCCGGAGGCGCGCAGCTCGCCGAGAGTGCTGATCGCGGGTGCGGGCGTCGGTGCGGTCGTCGGAGTCGTCGGAGCCGGGGTGGTCACCGTCTCACGCTACTGCGACCCGCAAGACCCCCGCGGGCCCTAGTCTTCGATCGTGGCGATCGTCGTCGGGATCCTGTGCGTGCTGCTGGCCGTCCTGCTCGGCCTGGTCCTGGCCTTCGCCCGCGACCGGGGCCGGCTGCAGCGGCAGCTCGCCGACACCCAGGCGCACGTCGCCCAGCTCGAGTCGGACCTCGACGCCGCGCTGCGTCCCCCGCCGCCGGCCAACTCGGCCGAGCGCGCCGTACGCCGGGTGATCCGGACGGCGTCGAAGGTCCGCTCCCACGGCATCGGCGGCCTGATCCAGAGCACGGTCGAGGACCTGCAGAGCTGGGCGAGCGACGACGAGCGCGCCGACATCCTCAACATGGCCGCCTCCGACGGTACGGTCACGCTGTTCTTCTCCGACATCGAGGACTCGACGCCGCTCAACGACCGGCTGGGCGACGCGACCTGGGTGCGGGTGCTGGCGGCCCACGACCGTGTGCTGCGTGGGCGGATCGAGAGGTACCGGGGCCAGGTCGTGAAGACCGCCGGCGACGGCTTCATGGTCGCCTTCCGCGATGCGGAGGCCGCCTGCCGGGCCGCGCTCGGCATCCAGCGCGACCTGCGGCGCGACGTGACGCTGCGCCGCTACGGCCCGATCCTGGTCCGGATCGGCGTCCACACCGGCCAGGTCGTCGCCCGCGACGGCGACTACTTCGGTCGCAATGTCGCCATGGCCGCCCGGGTCGCGAGTCTGGCCCACGGGGGCGAGATCCTCGTCAGCGACGCCGTCCGCGAGGCCCTCGGCGACGACGCCGCCCTGACCCTCGTCGAACGCGACGCCGTGGAGCTGAAGGGCCTCTCCGGCGAGCACGTGGTCTGGGAGATCCTTCCGCCGGCCTGAGGACCGAGCTCAGACCGACAGGATCACCGACGACCCGTGGCCGAACAGGCCCTGGTTGGCGGTGATGCCGACCTTCGCGCCCTCGACCTGGCGGCCCTCGGCCCGGCCCTGGAGCTGCCAGGTGAGCTCGCAGACCTGGGCGATCGCCTGGGCGGGCACGGCCTCGCCGAAGCAGGCCAGCCCGCCGGACGGGTTGACCGGGATCCGGCCGCCGAGGCTGGTGTCCCCGGCGCGGAGCAGGGCCTCGGCCTCGCCGCGCTTGCACAGCTGCAGGTCCTCGATCCAGTCCAGCTCGAGGGCGGTCGAGAGGTCGTAGACCTCGGCGACGTCGACGTCGGCGGGGTCGATGCCCGCCTCCTCGTACGCCGCCTGGCCGATCGCCTCCTTGAACGTCCGCTCGGGCACGCCGGTCACCGCCGACGAGTCGGTGGACAGCAGCGGCATGTCGATGACGGTATTGGGGAAGGTCGGCGTGATCGTCGAGACCGCGGCTACCGTCACGGGCGCGGCGATGCCGTGCCGCTTCGCGTAGTCGGCGCTGGTCAGCACGACCGCGGCCGCACCGTCGGAGGTGGCGCAGATGTCGAGCAGGTGCAGCGGGTCGGAGACCATCGGCGACGCCAGCACCTCCGCGACGGACGACTCCTTGCGGAAGCGCGCGTAGGGGTTCGCCAGGCCGTGGCGGGCGTTCTTGACCTTGACCTGCGCGAAGTCCTCCGAGGTCGCGCCGTAGAGGTCCATCCGGCGGCGGGCGTAGAGCGCGAAGTAGGCCGGGTTGGTCATGCCGAGCAGCCGGAACCGCAGCCAGTCGGGGTCGTTCCAGCGCTCGCCGGCGTTCGGGGCGAGGAAGCCCTTGGGCGTGGTGTCGGCGCCGACCACCAGCGCGACCTCGCTCATGCCGGCGAGGATCCGGGCCCGGGCGGTGTCGATGGCCTGGGCGCCGGTGGCGCAGGCGGCGTACGACGTCGCGATCCGGGCGCCGTTCCAGCCCAGGGCCTGGGCGAAGGTGGAGCCGGCCACATAGCCGGCGTACCCGTTGCGGACCGTCTCGCCGCCGACGACGAGGTCGACGTCGGCCCAGGCGATCCCGGAGTCCGCGAGGGCCTCGCGGGCGGCATGCACGCCGTACTCCCGGAAATCGCGGCCCCACTTGCCCCAGGGGTGCATGCCCGCACCCGCGATCACGACGCTCATGCCGTCGCCTCCTGTGCGGCGACCGGCTTCCAGCGGTAGATGGTGCGCTCCCCGGTCTCGTCCACGTTGAGCGTCTCGACGACCAGCTCGACCTCGGCGCCGACCCTCAGGTCGCCCACCCCGAAGCCGTCGGCGACCTGGCCGAGCACGACGAGCCCCTCGGGCAGCTCGACCGCCGCCAGCGCGAAGGGCTGGAACGGGTCGGAGGCCGGGAGGTACGGCGCCGGCGGCTGGTACTGCGCGTCCGTGTAGGACCACACCCGGCCACGCCGCGACAGCTCGACGCTGTCGTGCTCCTGGCCGTCGCAGGCGGGGTTGCTGCAGTAGAAGGCGGCGGCGCCGGCGGCCGACGGCACCGGCGGGAACACCACGTTGCTGCACCGGGTGCACCGGGAGGCGAGCAGGCGGGGCTCGGCTCCCGTGGTGAACCAGCCTTCGATCACGGGGGTCATGGCTCGGACACTACCAAGCAAGTGCTTGGTACGTCGAGCGGCCGGAGCGCCTCCGATCAGCCGTCGCCCGGGTCGGGGTTCCCCGCGGGCGGCGGCTTCGGCTGCTCGCACTTCACGGTGTCCGACGGGGTGTAGACGGTGTGGAACTTCTCCGTGTGGTCGACGGCCGACTCGCCCTTCTTGCGGAAGATCCGGGTGACGTCCACCTGGAACCCGGACCAGCCCGTGTGCGGCTCGCAGTCGGGGGTGGTCAGCGTGCGGGTGGCCGGTGGCACCTGCGCGTAACGGTTGGACGTCGTCGAGTCGATGTCCCAGATCTTGGTGGACCACATCTGCACGGTCACCTTGCCCTGGCGCGACCAGGTGCTCGGGACCACCCAGGCCCGCACGAGCACGCCGTACTCCGTGTCGTTCTGGAAGCGCAGGTCGACCGTCGGCCAGGCGACCGTGGCCTCGCGACCGACCGGGTAGCGGTCGATGTAGAACGAGTGCGGCTTGTGCTGGATGTCCTTGAGGCCCGCGAAGAACATCGCGTTGAAGGCGGTGGTGGCCATCTGCGAGACGCCGCCGCCGAGGTCCTTGCGCAGGATGCCGTTGCTGATGATGTAGCCCTCGGTGAAGCCGTTCGCGGCGGTGCGCTCGCCGACGATGCCGTTGAGCGAGAACTCCTCGCCGGGCTTGAGCAGCGTGCCGTCGATCAGCTCGGCGGCCCGGCCGATGTTGATATTGCGGTAGTCGGCGTGCGGGTAGTAGGTCGAGAACTCCGACACCTTCTCGACGACCTTGAGGTTCTCGGCGTCCTGGGTCGTGAACTCCGCATCGACGACCTGCGCGGTGACCGGACCGCTGCGCGAGCCCTCGGGGGCGGTCAGCAGCCCGAGGAAGACCTGGGCGGCCTCGCCGGGGTCGAAGCTGACCCCCGGCTTGGCCGGGACGACCTTCGGCTTGCCCTTCTTGTTCAGCTTCACCGTCGCGTCGACCGGCTGCCCGCTGGCGGTCGCGCCCTTCACGAGCTCCGCGAGCGCTGCCTCGTCGACGACCGGGACGAGCTCGCCGTTCTCGGGCTTCATCGAGAGCACCGGCGCGAACCTGCGCGGCGCCAGCTTGATGTCGTTCTCGCCGAACTGGAGGCTCACGGCGTTCGCCATCGCCGGGTTCGCGAAGGCGTCGAGCGCCTCCGCGACGTCGGCGGCGTCGATCTCCGGCTGGGCCGGCGCGACCTCGAGCTCGACGGCGGTCTCGCCCGAGAGGAAGGCCTCGGTGATGGCGGCGCGGGCCTGCTCGCGGTCGACCGCCTGCCCGGCCTGCGGCTGGGTGGTCTGCACGCCGTCGGCGGTGAAGGTAACCGTGCCGTCCTGGGGCGGGGTGCCGAGGCCCTCGGAGAGCTCGGCGAGCTTCTCGTCGAGCAGCTGCTCGTCGACGTCCACGACGGCGTCGACGTCCTCGCCACCGGTGAAGTAGTCCCACTGGCGTGCCGGGCTCCACGAGTCGCCCGCGCCGGCCGCGTCGACCGACGCGGCGTAGTCGATGGCGAGGCCGATGTCGCCCGGCTCGACCTTCGCGTCGTTGGCCTTGCCGGTCTGTCCCTGGTGGCCGACGCTGACGGTGATCGGGGTCTCGGCCCGGGGCCCGAAGGCCCGCTCGAGCTTCTCGACCGCGGCGTCGCGGGTGAGCCCGCCGACCTTCACCCCGGAGATGGTCGTGCCGGTCGGCACCTTGTCGCCCGCGACGGCGTGGGCGGCGACGTACCCGCCTCCGGCGAGCAGCACGAGCAGCACGATGACGACGACGACGATCCTGCCGCCGGGGCGCTCGGCCTTGCCGCCCGGGTCCCCACCCGTGTCAGACTCCCAGAAGGTCACACGCGCCATCCTAAGGAGGGGTCGCTCACCCGTCCGCATTCGCAGCCGCGCGCGCGGCGGAGCCGGAGCGCGGCACCAGCCCCACGAAGCCCGCGGCGAGGACGACGACGCCGGTCGCCAGCAGCAGGTAGCCCGAGGCGTCGCTGGACACCAGGTAGTCGCCCTCCGGGCGCTGGACCGTCGCCACGCCGAGCACCGCCGTCCACCCCAGCGCGAACGCGAGCCGCCGCCACCAGCCGCCCGGCAGGGCCACCAGGGTGGCGGCCGTCGCGGCGATCCCGAGGCCGAGCCCCCAGCCGTAGCCGTGGAGCAGGACCGTCGCCAGCCCGACGCCGGCGCCGAGGAGCAGGCAGGCGAACGCGACCAGCGCGCGCACCGGACCCGCGCTCACCGCTCCGGTACGCCGGCGAAGAGGTCGGTCTCCCAGCCGGTCTCGGGGTCGAGCGGGCCCGAGGCGCCCTTGACCAGCCGGTACTGCTCACGCCCGAACGCCTGCGCGCCCTGGTTGTTCGAGAGCGCGAAGAACGGGCCGTCGGTCGTGATCTGGGTGGCGTGCGCGCGCAGCGCGTCCAGCTTCTGCTCGACGTGGGCGCTCGCGTCGACCTCGCAGGAGATGTCGGCGTCGGGGCGGAACATCGGCGGCAGGTCGCCGTCGGGGTCCATCCCCTCGAAGGTCGTGGTGTCGCCCGCCTCGCGGATGCGGCGCAGGCCCTCGCGGATCCGGCTCTCGGAGATGGCGCCCCAGTAGATCTTGGCGATCTCCCAGGCCTCCCCCAGGTCGCGCCGGTACGACGGCGCCGCGGCCAGCTGGGCGGCGTACATCGCGACCCGGTGGGCCTGGATGTGGTCCGGGTGGCCGTAGCCGCCGAACTCGTCGTAGGTCACGAGCACCTGCGGACGCACCTCGCGGATGACCGCGACCAGGTGCGTGGCGGCCTCGGTCAGGTCGGCGTGCCAGAAGGCGTTCTCGTGGATGGTGTCGCCCGCGATCGCGTGGCCGTCCTCGTGCCACTTCATGCCGGAGTCGCGGTAGGTGCCGAAGCCGCCGAGGAACCGGTGGTCCGTGACGCCGAGCGCCTTCATCGCGGCGTCCAGCTCGCCGCGGCGGTGCTCCCCGAGCCGGTCCTCCTTGTCGGCGGCGAGGTGCTCCAGCTCGGGCACCAGGACCTCGCCCATCTCCCCCGCCGTGCAGGTGACGAGCGTGACCCCCCGGCCCTCCGCGACGTACTTCGCCATCGTGGCGCCCTGGCCGATCGACTCGTCGTCGGGGTGGGCGTGCACGAGGAGCAGCCGGTGGGCGGCAGTTGCGGTCATGAGGACGAGCGTAATGAGGGGGCCCACGCGGATCCGCAGGCACCTGGCCCACGGCCAGGTCGTCGCTCATCGCGAGGGTCCGTTCGGCTGCGCGGGGACTCCGAGCGGGGCATGATCGCGTTCCATGGCTCCCTCTCTCGGACGGATGGCTGCCACCGCGGCCGCCCTCCTGGCTCTCACCCTGACCGGCTGCTCCGGCGACGACGGTGCGGAGCAGGCACGCCCCGACGGACCCCCGGGACCTCGCATCGAACATGCGCTGAGCTACCTGCCGGCCGACAGCCGGGCCGTGGTCTTCACCGACCGGGCAGCCGTCGCCGACCGTCTCGACCTGGGAGACATCGAGACCGGCGCGTCCGAGGCCGACACCACGCGCTGGGCCGACGCCTTCTGGGCCGAGGGATACCGCCTGGCGGTGGGTGTGCGGTCGACCGCCATGCGCCAGGCCGCCTTCAGTGAGCTCGACGTCGAATGGGAGGCGCTCGGCGGCCCCGACGGAGGCGGGATAGGCCTCTCGGCCAGGGACGCCCACATCTGGCGGATGTCCGAGGATCTCGATCTCGACGCCGTGGCCGACGACCTCGAGGACGCTGGACTGAAGCGGTCCGGCCCGGACGAGCGACCGGTGTTCGAGCCCGACTTCGGCGCGGTGGACGACCAGAACACCTACGGGGGCCGCTATCCCATGGAACTGGGCCACCTCACGCTGGTTCCCGACGAGCATCTCATCCTGATCGGGCTCGAGGCCGACGCGGTGCTCGACGTCATCGACGGCAAGGCCGACTCGCTCGCGAGCGCGGGCACCTTCGACGAGCTGCTCGCCCATACCGAACCGGCCGGACTCGAGTACGCGCTCTTCGGTGTGGCCGGCCCATGCACCCGCGCCGGCCGCGTCCCGGAGGGTCGGTCCGCCGGGCTGTTCCTCCGCTCCGACCAACCGGCCCGGACACTGCGTCTCTTCGAGTCCGCGGAGAGCGCGCAGGCGGATGCCTCGCAGCTCGAGGAGGAGCTCTCCGGCCACCCCGTGACCATCGGGGTGGAGGATGCGGCTGTTCATGTCGACGTGCCCTTCGCCGACCGGATCACCGCGACGAAGAGCTACCTCGGAGCCGGCGGCCCGACCGCCTGCCCCCGCTGAGCGTCACTCCGGGCGCTTGATCCGCTTCGGCGCGTCCGGGAGCGGCAGCGCGAACCCGGCCTTGGTGGGCGGCTCGGACGCCGCGGGGTCGTCGTCGTCGTGGTCCAGCCACCCGTCGTAGGTCTCGACGAGCATCTCGAGCTGGATCTCGGGGGCGTCGGTGACGACCGCCCACGGGTGGTCCTCGTCGTCGTCCTCCCCCGCGAGACGCTCGCGGAGCACCTCGGCCGAGAAGCCGCCGCGCACCAGCACCAGCGCGGCCGCCCGCGCGTCGTCCTCGTCGAAGAAGATGCCCCGCATGGCGCCCATCCTCCCAGATCCGGACGCGCCGATCGCCCCACCAGGACCTGTTCTCTGGCGGGGTGCGGGGCGGGGTGGCTACTCGTCGGGCGGCGAGGAGGTCCGGATGGGGTGGGTGCCGCGGTGGTCGACCCGGAACCGGTGGCCGGTCGGGCTGGTCCACACATAGGTCGCCGGCATCACGATGTCGTAGCGCCAGGTGGAGTGGGTCTTCGCACGATGGTGCCGCCTACACAACGCGACCTCGTTGCACGGACACGTCGGCCCGCCCTCGCCGTAAGGGCGGGCATGGTCGACATCGCAACGCGTGGCGGGGCGGGTGCAGTGCGGGAACCGACAGGTCTGGTCCCGCAGGACCACCCGGGCGCGGTGCCGGTCGGGGATCTCGTACGACCCGACCGGGACATGCTCGGCCAGATCGATCACCGGCCGCACGATCACGGTCGTGTCCTTGGTCCGCAGCCACTCACGGATCTGCGCCGACGAGACCGGGCAGCGGCCCTCCTCCCACCGACCCACCGGGTTCCCGAACGGGTTGTCCCCGGTCAGCGTGGTGTCGGTGATGTGCACGTTGAGGACGACCTTGCGGCCCGGGCTGGTGGCGACGATCTCTCCGGTGTCGGGGTCGGGGATCAGCAGGTCCAGGGCGAGGTCGTCGCGGGCCAGCTCGGCCGCGGCCTTCGACCGTCGCACGTCCAGGGAGGAGTCGTCACCGAGCCGGCCCAGGACCTCCGCGCGGCGGGCGACCGCGAGGTCGAGGTCGTGGCCGTCGGCGGCATCCAGGAGCGCGTCGAGGTGGACCAGCCCGTGCTCGTCGACCTCCCCGATGTCGAACCGACGACCGTCTGCGGCGGCCTGACGCTCTGCTTCCGCCTTCTCCGGGTCGAACCGGAGCACCGCCTCCGTCACGAGTCGTTCGAGTTGGGCCCACCCGACCCCGGAGGCGTCCCAGAGCTGTCGGTCCACGAACCCCGCCGCCTCCGCATTGAGAGCGTGGGTGAGGTCGGCGATCCGCTCGGCCCGCCACGGCGCCAACCGACCCGCGGTGACGGCGGCGTAGACGTGGGGGAGCCGCCATGCGCACTCGATGACCCGCCCGACATACGCCTTCCCACCATCCGGAGACCGGCCCAGCACCGCGACCAGCTCCATCAACCCGAACTCCGACACCAACGGCGCACCGGCCCGGCGATCGGGACCCCGGTATCGAGATAGCCCTCGGTGATCGTCGCGACCCCCTCAGGACCGGCGATCACGTGGTCGCTCGCCCACTCGACGATGCCGGCCCACTCCTCCACGAGGAGCCGGTCGCGGGCCTCGATCCCAGCACCCAGCCGCGACAGCAGCGAGGCTGTCGAACGGGGTCGGGTTCCGAGATCCATGACCGGATCCTCCCACCCACCCACGACACTTCAAAGCGTCGCAAACCCGCCTGTGGACAAGAGAAACCCGAACACCGGGGTGGGGACAACCAATGGCTCCCCCGGGGGGAACCGGCCCGCGCGGCCACGACCTTCCGCCTCGACTACCGAGGCCCGCTGCCTCCCTCGGCTACCGTGACGGCCGTGTCCGGACTGCACCTGACCCGCACCGCCGAGAACGGCGACGAGATCGACGCGCTGGTCGCGGCCCTGACCGCCGACGGCGGCGGCCGGGTCGGGATGGCGGCCATGGCGCAGGATCTGCCGCGCCGGCTGCGGCCGACGTTCGCACCGCTCCCCCGGCTGCTGGGCCTCAAGGTGAGCCAGGCGTGGACGTGGGAGGCGCCCGACCGCCGCGACTCGAACTGGTATCCCCAGGGCATCACCACCTCCGCGCAGACCGGGTTCCGCGAGCAGCACGGCCACGACGTGCTCGTGACGTCGTGGTACGCCCGGACCGCCGGCGGCTCCCGGATCAGCGCCGTCGACCTCGCCCGCCGCCGCTACGGCCACGTGCTGCTGGTGCGCCCGACGCTCGACGACGGCCGGCCGGGCTTCACCCCGCTCAAGGTGCACGCCGGCGGCATCGTGTGGCACGGCGACTTCCTGCACGTCGCGGCGACCGGCGCCGGGATCCACAGCGCCCACGTCGGTGACGTGCTGCGGGTGCCGGCCGGGTCGACGTACCGCACCTTCGGGCACCGCTACGTGCTCCCGATCCGGTTCAGCCAGCAGGGCGGGCACGACGAGGGCGTCGAGCGGCTGCGCTACTCCTTCCTCACCCTCGACCGCAGCCAGGAGCATCCCGCCCTGCTCGTCGGCGAGTACGGATCCGCCGCCCAGACCCGCCGGATGGCGCGGTTCGCGATCGACCCGGACGGCGGCCTGCCCCGCAGCGCCCCCGACGGCCGGTCGGTCCCTGAGATCGACGACCGCGGCGTCCCGCGGACGCAGGGGGTGGCTGCTATCGACGGCACCTACTACCTCACACGCTCCCGCAGCAAGCACCGGCCGGGCTCGGTGTACGTCGGCCTGCCGGGTGCGTTCCGCGAGCACCGCTGGGCGACGCCGCCGGGCCCCGAGGACCTGGTCTGGTGGCCCGAGACCGGCTGCCTGTGGTCGGTCAGCGAGCACCCGCACCGGCGCTGGGTGTTCGCGATGCGCCGCGAGGACCTCCCGGGCTGAGCCCGGCTAGAGCCCCATCTCCTCGCGCAGCGCGGCGAGGAACGCGTCGACGTCCTCCTCCGTGGTGTCGAACGCGCACATCCAGCGCACGTCGCCGGCGGCCTCGTCCCAGAAGTAGAAGCGGTGTCGCTTCATCAGCCGCCGGCTGACGTCGTGGGGCAGCCGGGCGAAGACGCCGTTGGCCTCGACGGGGTACAGGATCTCGACGCCGTCGATCTCGCGGACGCCCGCGGCGAGCCGCTGCGCCATCGCGTTGGCGTGGTCCGCGAGCCGCAGCCACAGTCCGTCGGCGAGCAGCGCCTCGAACTGCACGGAGACGAAGCGCATCTTGCTGGCGAGCTGCATCGAGAGCTTGCGCAGGTGCTTGAGGTGGCTGACCCGGTCGGGATCGAGGACCACGACCGCCTCACCGCCGAGGGCGCCGTTCTTGGTCGCGCCGAACGAGAGCACGTCGACACCAGCGTCGGAGGTGAACTCCCGCACGGGTACGCCGAGCGCGGCGGCCGCGTTGGCCAGCCGGGCACCGTCCATGTGCAGGCGCATGCCGAGGCCGTGGGCGTGCTCGGCGAGGGCGCGGACCTCGTCGGGGGTGTAGCGCGTGCCCACCTCGGTCGACTGCGTGATCGAGACGACCTGCGGCATGGCGCGGTGCTCGTCCTCGAATCCCCACGCGTGCTTGTCGACCAGCGCGGGGGTGAGCTTGCCGTCGGGCGTCGCGACGGTGTGCAGCTTGAGTCCGCCCATCCGCTCCGGGGCGCCGCCCTCGTCGACGTTGATGTGTGCGCCCTCGGCGCAGATCACGGCGCCCCAACGGTCGGTGAGCGCCTGCAGCCCGATCACGTTGGCGCCGGTGCCGTTGAAGACCGGGTAGGCCTCGACGCCGGCGCCGAAGAGTCCGGCCATCAGGTCCTGGAGGTGCTCGGTGTACGCGTCCTCGCCGTACGACACCTGGTGACCGCCGTTGGCGAGCGCCAACGCCGCCATCACCTCGGGGTGCACGCCCGCGTAGTTGTCACTGGCGAACTGGCGGGCGCCGGGGTCGTGCCGGCGCTGTGCTGCGGTATCGGCCACGGGTGATGTGCTCCGTTCGGTCAGGCAGTCAGGCTGCGGCACGGATGCCGCGGGTCTCCGCGATGACGTTCTTGAGCTTCTTCGCCAGCGCCTCGAAGAACATACTCAACGGGAACTCGTCGGGGAGCACGTGGTCGACGAGCTCGCGGGGCGGCCTGGTGAGGTCCAGTGCCTCGGCGCCGCGCGCCCAGGTCGAGGCGGGGTGCGGGGCGAGGTAGCGGCTGACCAGGGCGTACCCGGCCTGCCAGTGCACCAGCTTGGGCCGGTCGATCCCGTCGCGGTAGAGCTGCTCGATCTCCGTGCAGAGCGCGCCGGTCGCCTCCCGGGCGCGCTCCCAGTCGATCCGCAGCGTGTTGTCGGTCCAGCGGATCGCGTCGTGCTGGTGGAGGTAGGCGAAGAGCAGCTGGCCGCCGAGCCCGTCGTAGTTGCGGTTGCGCTCGCCGGTTACCGGGAAGCGGAACATCCGGTCGAGCAGGATCGCGTGCTGCACGTCGGTCGCCTGCGCGACGCCCTCGGCCTGGAGCTCGACCGCGGCCTTGAAGGCGGTGAGGTCGCAGCGCAGCTCCTCGAGGCCGTACATCCAGAAGGGCTGACGCTGCTTGATCATGAACGGGTCGAAGGGCAGGTCGCCGTGGCTGTGCGTCCGGTCGTGGATCATGTCCCAGAGCACGAACGCGTCCTGGCTGCGCTGCTGGTCGTCCATCAGCCCGCGGACCTCGTCGGGCAGGTCGACGCCGAGCAGGTCGACGGCGGCCCGGCTGACCCGGCGGAAGCGGGCCGCCTCGCGGTCACAGAAGATCGCGCCCCAGCTGAACCGCTCGGGCACCTCGCGCACGGCGACCGTCTCGGGGAAGAGGACCGCGGAGTTGGTGTCGTAGCCGCTGGTGAAGTCCTCGAACGTGATGCCGCAGAACAGCGGGTTGTCGTAGCGGCTCGCCTCGATCTCGGCGAGCCAGTCGGGCCAGACCATCCGGAGCACCACGGCCTCCAGGTTGCGGTCGGGGTTGCCGTTCTGGGTGTACATCGGGAACACCACGAGGTGCTGGCGGCCGTCGGTGCGCTCGCGCGCCGGCTCGAAGGCCAGCAGCGAGTCGAGGAAGTCCGGTACGCCGAACCCGGTGTCGGCCCAACGGCGGAGGTCGCCGACCAGCGCGCGGTGGTAGGCCGCGTCGTGCGGCAGGAGCGGGGAGAGCTCCTCGACGGCGGCCGTGACGGCGGCCACCGCGTTGACCGCCGTCGCGCGCGAGGGCGCTCCGGGGGCCTCGAGGTCGAGGGAGCCGTCGGCGCGCTGCCAGGTGCGGATCTCCTCGATGGCATCCTTCAGACTCCGCCAGGCCGGCTGCGCCATGACAGCGACGCCGCGGGGGTCATTGCGGTCAGCAAGAGAAAGAATGTCCGTCATGATCCCATTAGACAGGAGATCTTCCTGCCGATCCAAGCGGAGAGGGCGATTCCTGGCCCGATTTCAGGCCTGAGCCGCCTGACGTCCCGCGACGAACGCGGCCACGCATCGACGTACCTGGTCCTCGGTGTGAGCGGCGGAGAGCTGGACCCGGATCCGGGCCGCGCCCCGTGGGACGACCGGGAAGCTGAACGCGGTCACGTAGACGCCGTGCTCCTGCATCACGTCGGCGACCCGGGCGGTGAGCGCGGCGTCGCCGAACATCACCGGGACGATCGGGTGCTCGCCGGGCAGCAGCTCGAAGCCCTCGGCCTCCATCAGCTCGCGGAACAGCGCGGCGTTGGCGCGCAGCCGCTCGCGCAGCTCGCCCGAGCCCTCCACCAGGTCGAGCGCCCGCAGTGTGCCCGCGACGATCGAGGGGGCCAGGGTGTTGGAGAAGAGGTACGGGCGCGAGCGCTGCCGCAGCAGGGCGACGATCTCGCGGTGCGAGGAGACGTACCCGCCGGACGCGCCGCCGAGGGCCTTGCCGAAGGTGCCGGTGTAGATGTCGACCCGGTCGGCGACGCCGCACAGCTCGGGCGTCCCGCGGCCACCGGCTCCGATGAACCCGACCGCGTGCGAGTCGTCGACGAACACGAGGGCGTCGTACCTCTCGGCGAGGTCGCAGATCTCGCGCAGCGGCGCGAGGTAGCCGTCCATCGAGAAGACGCCGTCGGTGACCACGACCCGGAAGCGCGCGTCGGCGGCGGCCTTCAGCTGCTCCTCGAGATCGGCCAGATCGCGGTTGGCGTAGCGCAGCCGGCGGGCCTTGGAGAGCCGGATGCCGTCGATGATCGAGGCGTGGTTGAGAGCATCGGAGATGATCGCGTCCTCCGGCCCGAAGAGCGTCTCGAAGACGCCGCCGTTGGCGTCGAAGCACGACGAGTAGAGGATCGTGTCCTCGGTGCCGAGAAACTCGGAGAGCCGCCGCTCGAGCTCGAGGTGCTGCTCCTGGGTGCCGCAGATGAAGCGCACGCTGGCCATGCCGTAGCCCCACTCGTCGAGCGCGCCGCGGGCCGCCTCCAGCAGCCGCGGGTCGTCGGCGAGGCCGAGGTAGTTGTTGGCGCAGAAGTTGAGCACCTCCGCGCCGTCGGCGACGATCTCGGCCTTCTGCGGGCCGCGGATGCCGCGCTCGCGCTTGGTGAGCCCGGCCTGCTCGATGCCGTCGAGCTCGGCGGCGAGGTGGTCCCTGAAGTTCCCGTACATCACAGCTCCGTCCAGTCCAGCACGACCTTGCCGACCCCGGCGGACGCCGCGATCTCGAATCCCCGCTGCCACTCGCGGGCGGGCAGCCGGTCGGAGATGACCGATCCGATCGCCGTACGCAACGTGCTGCTCGACTGCAGCATCGCGCCCATGGCGTTCCAGGTCTCGAACATCTCGCGACCGTAGATCCCCTTGAGGGTGAGCATGTGGGTGACGACCTTGCCCCAGTCGATCGCGAACGGCGCGCTGGGCAGGCCGAGCATGGCGATCCGGCCGCCGTGGTTCATGTTGTCGATCATCTGCGGCAGCGCCGACGGGGCGCCACTCATCTCGAAGCCGATGTCGAAGCCCTCGCGCATGTGCAGGGCCTGCTGGACGTCGGCCACGGACCCGGTCGAGACGTCGACGACGGCGTCCGCGCCCATCGCCTCGGCCAGCTCGAGCCGGGCGGGGCTGACGTCGGTGCCGACGACGTACCGGGCGCCGACGTGGCGGGCGATCGCGATCGCCATCAGCCCGATCGGGCCGCAGCCGGTGACGAGCACGTCCTCGCCGACGAGCGGGAACGCGAGTGCCGTGTGCACGGCGTTGCCGAGCGGGTCGAAGATCGCGCCGAGGTCGGGGTCGACGTCGGGGTGGTGCACCCAGACGTTGCTGGCCGGGAGGCTGAGGTACTGCGCGAAGGCACCGTTACGCTGCACGCCGAGGCCGACGGTGCGGATGCACATCTGCCGGCGTCCGGCACGGCAGTTGCGGCAGGTGCCGCACACGATGTGGCCCTCGCCGGAGACCCGGTCCCCGACCGAGACGTCGGTGACGAGCGGGCCGACCTCGACCACCTCGCCGTAGAACTCGTGCCCCGGTGTGAGGGGCGCCCTGACCGCGCCCGCCGCCCAGTCGTCCCAGCGCAGGATGTGGAGGTCGGTGCCGCAGATGCCGGTGCGGAGCACGCGAATGACCACGTCGGCCGGACCGCAGACCGGGTCCGGGCGGTCGACGAGCGCGAGCCCGGGGCCCGCCTCGGCCTTGAAGAGCGCCTTCACAGGTCCATTGCAGCGCCCCATGACCGTGCAGAGCAACGGGCACTTCCTGCATGGTCGGTTAAGTGATCACTTCACGGTAACCTGACCGGCGTGGAGGTCCACCAGCTCACCATCCTGCGCGAGCTCGGCGCCCTCGGCAGCGTCACCGCGGTCGCCGAGGCGCTGCACGTCTCCCCGTCCGCGGTGTCCCAGCACCTGGCCGCGCTCCAACGACAGTTCGCGACGCCGCTGACCCGGCGCGACGGGCGGGTGCTCACCCTCACCGACGCCGGCCGGGTGCTGGCCGGGGCCGGCGCCGGCGTCATCGACGCGATGGCGGCGGCCCGCACGGCGGTCGAGCAGTTCGAGGACGCGCCGGGCGGCACGGTCACGCTGAGCAGCTTCCACAGCGCCGGGCAGGCGCTGTTCGGGCCCCTGCTGCGCGAGCTCGGCGCGGGGCAGCCCGGCTCCCCCGACCTCCGGCTGACCGACGAGGACGTCGCCCAGCGTGACTTCCCGGCGCTCACGGCGCAGTACGACCTCGTCCTCGCCCACCGGATGGAGCACAGCCCGCCCTGGCCGACCGACGACCTTCACGTCGTCACCCTCGCCCGCGAGCCGCTCGACGTCGCCCTGCCCGCCGGCCACCCGCTCGCCTCCCGCGAGCGGCTGCGTCCCCGCGACGTCGTCGGCGAGCGCTGGGTGACCAGCCGGGTCGGCTACTCCCCCGACGACGTCCTCACCGCCGTGGCCACGCTCACCCGGCGCAGTGCCGACGTCATCCACCGGGTCAACGACTACGGCGCCGTCGCCGCCCTCGTCGCGGCCGGCTCCGGTGTCGGCCTGCTGCCCCGCTACACCTCCCCCCACCCGTACGACGACGTCGTCCTCCGCCCGCTGCACGGGCTCAGCACCAGCCGCACCATCGACGTACTCGCTCGTCCGGAGACCCTGCGCCGCCGCTCCGCGCAGCACGTCGTCCAGGCGCTGCGCCGGGTCATGGACCGGCTGGTGGCCTCGCAGGGTTGACCCCCGCCCTGTTGAATGGCGCCATGAGCGAGGAGACCTGGCTGGCACGCGCGGTCGAGCTGGCGACCGCGAACGTCGCCGACGGCGGCGGACCGTTCGGCGCGGTGATCGTGCGCGACGGCGTCCTCGTGGCCGAGGGCCGCAACCACGTCACCCGCGACCTCGACCCGACCGCCCACGCCGAGGTGACGGCGATCCGCGCGGCCTGCACGACGCTGGCGACCTTCGAGCTGTCCGGCTGCGTCCTCTACACGTCGTGCGAGCCCTGCCCGCTGTGCCTCTCGGCCTCCCTGTGGGCCCGGCTGGACCGGGTCGTGTACGCCGCGGACCGCGACGACGCCGCTCGCGGCGGCTTCGACGACCGGGCGTTCTACGAGCTCTTCGACCGGCCCCGCTCGGAGTGGTCGATGACGGTGGCCCAGGTCGCGACCGCCGACGCGGCGGCGCCGTTCGACGCCTGGCTGGCCCACGAGGACCGCACCGCCTACTAGCCGCGTCGAGTGGGCACGGGTCTCAGAGGACGATGGCGAAGGTGATGACGGTGACCAGCAGCGCGACCAGCAGGCCCACGCCGAAGCCCACCGTCAGCAGCACGCCGTAGCCGACCCGACGCACCCGCACCCCCGACCGGCGCGCCGCGGCGAGGAAGGCGGGTCCGCCCTGCCGGGAGAACGCGGCCGCGTCGGCGGCGACATTGCCGCCGCGGGCGACGGTGCTGCCGCCGCGGACCAGATCGGCACCGGCCAGGCCCGCCGCGGCGCCGGCGACACCGAGCACCGACCCGACGACCGGGCCCAGCGGACGGGCCAGCACCGGGTACGCCGTACCGCCGACCGTCACGGTGATCCGCTGTGCCGCCGAGGACACCTGCGCCTGGCGAACCGGCACCCGGAACACGTCCACATAGCCGGACGGACTCTGGCCGGGAGCCAGCAGCGCAAGCCAGCCGTCGTCGACGACCAGCCAGACCGGCACCCCACCGCCGGCGCCCGGCGCCATCCAGTAGCCCTGGAAGGCACCACGCGGCTGCGGTTGCCAGGCGGTCGGGTGGCTCATCGGCTCCTCCTCGGGCGTCAGCGGGCGGGATACTGGCTGAGGTACGCGTCGGCCATCCAGTCGTCGTCCTCCGAGCGCAGGGCGCTCCCGGTGAACTCAGCGTCCCGGATCATCAGGTATCTGGTGCCCGTCGAGGGGGTCCACGGACCACGCGGGTCGTTCCAGGTGACGTCCACCGCACGCCAGTTCCCGCCGACCTTGACCTTGTTCCAGGCGTGACCGCCACCGTCGGCGAGCTCGCCCGTGACGACGACCGACTCCACCCCGGCCTCCTCCGCGAGCGCATGGAAGGCGTACGCGTAGCTCATGCACACCCCGCTGTGGTCCACGAGGATGCCGTGCGTCTCCCAGGCGTAGCGGAACTGCGCCGGGATGTCGGAGCGGTACTTCCCCGGCGACGAGGCGAGCGCGGTGTGGTCGTAGTCGGCCTGGTCCACCAGGTAGCGGTTGAGGGCGCTCACCTTCTCGGACACGGTCATCCCGTCCTTGATCACGTCCTTCACGGTCGCCTTCGCAGCATTCTCGATGTCCTTCTGGTGCGCCTGCTTCTCGGCCTGCGTGAACGCCGACTCGACGTGGACGACGCTGCCGTCGAAGGAGAACTTGTCGAAGTACGAGAGGGCGTACGGGTTCTGGTAGACGGCCTCGGTCAGCGCGTCCTGGAGTTCGGGAAGTCCCGGCTGACCGGCGAGCTCTGAGACGTCGATGGCCGTGGAGCCCGCGATCAGCTGCCCGGCGATGAACCTGGTCAGCTCGTTGCTGCCGAAGACCGGGTAGTCGGGCGGAGGCAGCTCGGGACTGGGCTGCTGCGGGAGGTCGGTGCGTACGACGATGGTCGTCGCGCTCAGGCCGGCCGGCGGGTAGTCGCCCTGCGCTCGCTCGTTGAACGCCGCGACCGCGGCGTCGATGTCGTCGACTGCGGCGGCGGGGATGAGGACCGGGTCCACCAGCCGGGTCCCCTGGCCACGCAGCGGAACCTCCCAGTCGCTGCCCTTGCGGCGTACCTCCGCGCGGTCGACGAAGGCGCCGGTCGCCCGGGTCGAGCCCTCGATGGAGACGTACAGGAAGCGGCTCGGCAGGGCCGCCAGGCCCCGGTTCGCGAGGTCGGCGCCCTGGTCCCACTTGCGGTCGGAGCGGACCGGCAGTGCGGCCAGGCCGGTGAAGTCGATCGGGGTCATGACCGACGGCTGCCGGTCCACGACGGCGATGACGCCGAGCCGGGCGTCGACCTTCTCGGGGACCAGCTGGGGCGAGGTGACCATCGTCGACGCGTCGACGGTGGTCAGCTTCAGGAGGTCGTTCTGCGTGCAGGAGTGCAAGCACTTCTTCGTCACGGCCGAGGACCAGTTCGTGTCCGTCGTGCGCCCGACGACCTGGACCGTGTCGTCGAGGCTGCTGTCCTTGCGCTGCTGCAGGACGACGAGGTATTCCGTCGCGTCCGGGACCCGCGACCACTGGAGGAAGGCGTCGCCCTGGGGGGTCACCGACGACGTGATCTGCGCCGGGGCCGGCGTCTCGGCGGTGAAGTCGACCTGGGTCACCAGCGGCCGGGCCCGCTTGCTGCCGTCGGGCTCGAGGTACTGCACGACGTACACGTGGGGGTTGAGGTTCCAGTACGTGCCGAGGTCGGCGAGCGTGCCCTTGACCTGGCCGTCGCGCCGGGTGATGTGCGACCGCTTGAGACCCAGCGGCGTGATCGCCAGGTGCGGTTCCGCGGCGGAGGAGGCCGGGTCCGGCAGGATGAGGATCGGCACCGGCCGGGTCAGCGCCTGGTCGGCGTACACCTCGATCTTGCCGGGGTCGCCCTGCCACGGATCCTCGGCGTCCGCGTCGTAGGTCGCGGGGATGATCAGGTCGTCGTCGACACCGACGCCGCTGATCGGCGCGGTGTAGTCGTAGCCCGGGACCGCCTCCTCGGCCTCGGCGGTGGTCGGCAGCTCCGCGCGCTCGCCCTCCAGGAGCCGCTCGCGCAGCGCCTCCGACGTGCTCGGCCGGTCCTTCGACGCGTCGTCCTTGCCCAGCACCAGGACCACGGTGACGCCGACGACGAGCACCAGGACCAGGGCGAGGGAGCCGAGCACCGCCAACCAGGGGAATCCGCGCCGCCCGCCACCCGCCGGCGGGTGCGGGGGGTACGGGTACTGTCCCGCCATCAGTCCTCGTCCATCCAGCTCGGGCGCTCCAGGGTCGGGGCGGTGACCTGCGGGACGGGCGCGTCGTCGTCCCGCTGGGGCAGCACGTCTACGCATGCCGCGATGACGGCGCGCTGCTGGCGACCGACCTCGCCCTGCTGCGCCGTGAGCTCGGCGGGCAGCGTCGTCTCCGGCGTCTCCCCGCGACCCAGCGCGTCCATCATGGCCTGCTTCCACTCGCCGACCGCCCGGTAGTACGACACGACGACGGTGGCCTCCGCCGAGACCAGCTCCTCGATCTCGACGTCGGTGATCTCGGCGAGCGCGGCGTCGTACATCTCCTGCAGCTTGTCCGGATCGAAGTCGGTGGCCGCCCAGATCTCGCTGTTCAACACCACGTCGGCATAGGCCTCGCACGACGCCTGCAGGGCGCCACCGGACGCCTTGTCGTCCGAGTCGGCGGAGTCGCCACCGCGGACCACGAGGGCGACGACGCCGATCACGACCAGGACCAGCACCAGACCGGCCGCCAGCCAGACGAGCGTGCGCCCCGTCCCCGATCCCCTCGACCCCGATCCCCTAGGAGGCTGGCCGGCCGGGGGCGGCGGCCAGCCCTGCTGGTACGGAGGCTGGCCGGGCGGGGGCGGCGGGTGGCCTCCCTGACCGAACGGAGGCGTACCGGGGTGGGGTTGGTTCATCGGGCGGGTCCTCATCTGCGCCGGGGCGCACTCACAGGCGTTGGAGCCAGAGCAGGCTGGCCCGGGAACCTTTACCACGAATCGGGCGCTTCACACCTGGTGTGACGAGCGGCCCACGAGCGCGACGGCCACCGCCAGGGCGATGGTGGCCGGCTCCTTGCCGGCGATGCCGGGCGCCCCGATCGGTGTCCGTACCCGCGCGAGCACGGCCTCGTCGTGTCCGAGCTCGGCGAGCCGGACCCGGAAACGGGTCCATTTCGCGCTGGAGCCGATCAATCCGATCGAGGCCGGTGCGGTGGAGCGGAGCAGGGCATCGAGGAGGGCGAGGTCCTCGGCGTGGTCGTGGGTGAGGACGAGGACGTCGGTGCCGGCGGGCAGCTCGGCGACCACGAGCTCGGGCAGCACGGGCACCCGGTGCACCCGTACGTCGGCCGGGCCGGTCAGCAGCGGCGCGAGCCGGGCGTCGGCGAGCTGGTCGGCCCGCGAGTCGACGAGGTGGAGCTCGAGGTCGTGGCGGCTCAGCAGCAGGGCCAGCTCGAGGCCGACGTGGCCCATGCCGAAGATCGCGACCGACCGCCGGACTGGCACCGGCTCGTAGAGCAGGCTCACCCGGCCGCCGCAGCACTGCACGCCGTGCTCGCCGGGCGCCCGGTCGGACAGGTCGTGGCGCTCGATGACGGGGGCGGCGTCCGGGTCGCCGAGGAGCGCCCGCGCCCGGCGGACGGCGGTCTCCTCGAGGTTGCCGCCCCCGATCGAGCCCCAGGTCTCCCCCGGGGCGACGACGAGCTTGGCGCCGGCCGCGCGCGGGGCGTGGCCGCGCACCTCGGTGATCGTGACGAGCACGCCCGGCGTCCGCGTCGCGCGGAGCTGCTGGAGCGCGCTCAGCCAGTCCCGGCTCATCCGCCGCTCACCCCCGCACGCTCTCGATGGCCCACCAGACCGCCTCGGGCGTGGCGGGCGAGGCCAGCTCGACGCTCACCCCGGGCGGCCCGAAGGCGGCGACCGCGTCGCGCAGCGCCTCGCGTACCGAGAAGGCCAGCATCAGCGGCGGCTCGCCGACCGCCTTGGAGCCGTAGACGACACCGTCCTCGGTCGCCCGCTCGAGCAGCGCGACCCGCAGGTCGGCGGGCAGCTCCGACAGGCTCGGCAGCTTGTACGTCGACGCGGACTGCGTCGCGAGCCGCCCGCGCCCGGGGCCGTCCGAGCTGTCCCAGCGCAGGTCCTCGAGGGTCAGCCAGCCGACGCCCTGGAGGAAGCCGCCCTCGACCTGGCCGAGGTCGACGAGCGGGGAGAGGCTGTCGCCGACGTCGTGGACGATGTCGACCCGGCGCACGTCGTACGCGCCGCTGAAGCCGTCGACCTCGACCTCGGCGGCGGCGACGCCGTAGGCGAAGTACTTGAAGGGGGTGCCGGTCATCGTCGTCGCGTCCCAGGACAGGCCCTCGGTGCGGTAGAAGCCGGCGGCCCACAGCTGGATCCGGTCGAGGTACGCCGCGCGGACCGCCTCCTCCCAGGCGGCCCCGTCCCCGAGACGGTCGCGGACCGGACCGAGCCAGGCGAGGATCTGGTCGCAGGCGTCCTTGACCGCGGCACCGTTGAGGTCGGCGCCGGAGCTGGCCGCGGTGGCGGAGGTGTTGGGCACCTTGTCGGTGCGGGTCGGGGCGAGCCGGACCCGCTCGATCGGCAGGCCCAGCGCGGTCGCCGCGACCTGCAGCATCTTGGTGTGCAGGCCCTGGCCCATCTCGGTGCCACCGTGGTTGATGAGCACCGAGCCGTCCTTGTAGACGTGCACCAGCGCCCCGGCCTGGTTGAACGACGTGAAGTTGAACGAGATGCCGAACTTGACCGGCGTGATCGCCAGTCCCCGCTTGCGATGGGGGTCGCCGGCGTTGTGCCGGTCGATCTCCTTGCGTCGGAGGGTGAACTCACCGGTGTCGAGCACCTGCTGCCAGGCGCGGTCGAGTCGCTCGGCGTGCCGCACCGGCTGGCCGTACGGCGTCGCCTGACCCTCGACGTAGAAGTTCCGGCGCCGCAGCTCCTCCGGCGCCAGGTCGAGCGCGGGTGCGCAGCGACCGAGGACGTCCTCGATGACGAGCATCCCCTGCGGGCCGCCGAAGCCGCGGAACGCGGTCTGGGAGGTGGTGTGGGTGCGGGCGATCCGGCCGGCGACCCGGACGTGCGGGATCCAGTAGGCGTTGTCGATGTGGCACAGCGCCCTCGACAGCACCGGCTCGGAGAGGTCGAGGCTCCAGCCGCCGTCGGAGGTGAGCGTCGCATCCAGCGCCTGCAGCCGACCGTCGGCGTCGAAGCCGACCCGCCAGGTCGCGTGGAAGCCGTGCCGCTTGCCGCTCATCGTCAGGTCCTGCTGGCGGGTGAGCCGGACCCGCACCGGGCGGCCGGTCAGCGTGGCGCCGAGGGCCGCGATCGCGGCGTACCCGTGGGGCTGCATCTCCTTGCCGCCGAAACCGCCGCCCATCCGCAGGCACTGCACGGTCACCTGGTGGCTGGCCAGGCCGAGGACGTGGGCGACGATCTCCTGGGTCTCGGTCGGGTGCTGCGTGCTGCACTGCACGAACACCTGGCCGTCGTCGTCGACCTGCGCGAAGGAGGCGTGGGTCTCGAGATAGAAGTGCTCCTGACCCGCGAGCTCGGTCACCCCCTCGAACACCCGCGTGCTGGCGGCGAATCCGGCCGCGACGTCGCCGCGGGCCATGGTCGGCCGGGCGCCCTGGAAGGAGTCGGCGGCGATCGCGTCGGCGACGGTGACGAGGGAGGGCAGGGCCTCGTACGCCACGTCGACGGCCGCCGCGCCGATCCGTGCGGCCTCCAGCGTCTCGCCCAGCACCCACGCCACCGCCTGGCCGTGGAACATCACCTCGTCGGGGAACAGCGGTTCGTCGTGCTTGGTGCCCGAGTCGTTGACGCCGGGCACGTCGGCGGCGGTCAGCACCCGCACCACACCGGCGATCTCGTACGCCGGCGCGGGCTCGAGCCGGGTCACGCGGGCGTGCGCGTGGGGTGCCGGGACCGGGTGGGCGTGCAGGACGCCGGACGCACGCAGGGCGAGGTCGTCGGTGTAGAGCGCATGGCCCGTGACGTGCAGCGCCGCCGCCTCGTGCGGACGGGCCTCGCCGACGCTCATGACGCCCTCCCTCCCGGCTGCTCGGCGAGGAGGCGCGGGAGAGCCTGTCCGAGCATGGCCCGGCGGTAGGACGCGCTCGCGCGGTGGTCGTCGAGCGGCGTGCCCGCGGCGGCCAGCGCGGCGGCGGCCGGGGCGATGCCCGCAGGCGTCCAGGCGGCGCCGGCCAGAGCGTGCTCGGCAGCGGTCGCTCGGATCGGTGTGGCAGCGACGCCACCGAGCCCGATGGCCGCGCCGCGGACGACACCGTCGACGATGTCGAGCGCGAAGGCGACCGCCACCGAGGAGATGTCGTCGAAGCGGCGCTTCGCGATCTTGTGGAAGGCCGTGGTGGTGGCGAGCGGCAGCGGGATCCGGACCCGGGCGATCAGCTCGCCGGGCTGCCGTACCGACCGGCGGTAGCCGGTGAAGAAGGCGGTGAGCGGGACGGTGCGCTCGCCGGCGGGTCCGACGAGCACGACGTCGGCGTCGAGGGCGAGCAGCGCGGGCAGCAGGTCGCCGATCGGCGAGCCGGTGCCGAGATTGCCGCCGAAGGTCGCGCCGTTGCGGATCAGCCGGGACGCGAACTGCGGGAAGACCGCGTCCAGCAGGGGGATCCGGCCCGCGAGCCGGGCCTCGACCTCGCTCAGCGTGAGCGCGGCACCGATCTCGACCACCTCGTCGGCGACGGTGAGGACGCGCAGCTCGTCGAGCCGGTCGATGGCCACGAGGAGATCGGGGCGGGCACCGCGCAGGTTGGCCTCGACGCCGAGGTCGGTCGACCCGGCGACGGCGACCGCACCCGGCTCGCCGAGGCGGGCCAGCGCCTCCGTGAGACTCCCCGGCCGCACCCAACCGGGCAGGGCATGGGCGGGCGCGGACGGCGGCGGGGCCGTCGTACGGGCGGCGAGGGGGTCGTCGGCCGCGGGGGCGACCAGCGCCTCGGCGGCCTCGATGATCGGGCGGTAGCCGGTGCAGCGGCACAGGTTGCCGGACAGCGCGTGGTGGTCGAAGGCCCCCCGGCCGGGGCGGTAGAACTCGGCAGCCATGCTGCACACGAAGCCGGGCGTGCAGTAGCCGCACTGCGAGCCGCCCCGGACGGCCAGCTCGCGCTGGACCGGGTGCAGCGCGTCGGGGGCGCCCAGGCCCTCGGCGGTGACGACCTCCTGGCCGGCGAGGGCGGCGGCGGGCACCAGGCAGGCGTTGATGGCGGTCCAGGCCGTCGGCGCGGCCGGCGAGGCGTCCGGCGCGGGCCGGGCGAGCAGGATCGCGCACGCGCCGCACTCCCCCTCGGCGCAGCCCTCCTTGGCGCCCGTGAGCCCCAGGCCGCGCAGCCAGTCGAGCGCGGTCACCGGCGGCTGGGCGCCGACCAGCGCCCGGGCGGCTCCGTTGACCGTGACGGCGACGCCCGGCCGGGCGGCCGGTTCGGTGCTCATCGACTCCAGGTTAGTGACTCACGGTCGCGGGCAGGGCGATTCCGCCCCGCGCGGCCGGAGCGGTCAGCCGATCACCGCCAGCGCGAGGGCACGCGCCCGGTCGAGAGCGGCGTCGTCGTCGAAGAGCTGGCGCCGGGTGTCGGCGGCGGCGAGATAGGCGTCGATCCGGAAGGCGTCGTCGACGGGATCCGCCGAGCCCGCCGTGCGGAGCTCGGCCTCCAGCAGGTCGAGCCACTCCCGCTTGAGCCGGCGCACCGCCTCGGCGACCGGGCCGGCGCGGTGACCGAACTCGACCGACGTCGCGGAGACGAAGCAGCCGCCCGGGAAGACCCCGGCCCGCTGGTAGGCGACCCAGGAGTCGAGCAGCGCCCGCAGCCGCGCCCGCCCGGGCTCGGCGCCCCAGGCGGGCTCGATCACCGTGGCGACATACACCCGACGGGCCTCGGCGACCGCGGCCACCTGGATGGCCTCGCGGGTGCCGAAGACCGTCAGGATGCCGCTCTTGCTGAGCCCGGTGGCGGTCGCCAGGGCGCCGACCGAGATCGAGTCGAGTCCGTGCGTGGTGGCCAGGTCCGCCGCGTGCCGGGCCGCGCGCCGCCGGGTCGCGTCGCCACGCGCCCGGCGCCCGTCCAGCGGGCCGGAGTCCTGTGCCATGGCCGCAGCCTATACGACCGATTGGACGTAAAGATCCTTCCCGGCTACCGTGCCGAGAAATGCGACCGACCGGTCGCACAGATCTGCCGGGAGGAACCATGGACGACCAGCTCGAGGACTCGATCGGGATCGACGCGCCCCCCGCCGCGGTGTGGGCACTCGTCAGCGACGTACGCCGGATGGCCGAGTGGAGCCCCCAGGTCACCTCGACCCGGCTCGCCGAGGGCGCCGAGCTCGGCGAGGGCGCGGCGTTCACGAACCGCAACCAGCACGGCGAGCTGGAGTGGACCACCCACGCCCGCATCGTCAGGTTCGAGCCCGAGGAGGAGATCGCGTTCCGGGTCGAGGAGAACTGGGCCGTCTGGTCCTTCCACCTCCGCCCCGAGGGCGACGGCACCCTGCTCACCCAGCGCCGCACCACGCCCGACGGGATCTCCGACCTCTCCCGCGAGCTCACCGAGGGCTTCCTCGGCGGCATGGACGTCTTCACCACGGCGCTGCGCGAGGGCATGCGCCAGACGCTGACGGGGATCAAGGCCACCGCGGAGGCCTGACCGGCTCAGCGGAGCCCCTGGCGCGCCGCGCGCCGTACGTCGTCGGTCAGCGCGGCGAGGGCCGGGCTGTCGAGGCGCCAGCGCTGCCAGAAGAGGGGGACGACGACCGGGCGGGCACCGGGCAGCCGGACCACCTCGCCCGCGACGAGGCTCGGGGCCAACTGCGGGTCGAGGAGCATCCCCCAGCCGAGACCCGCGCGGATCGCCTCGTGGAAGTCGGGCGTGCTGGGCACGCGGTGTACGACGGGCGGGCGTCCCGCGCCGTGGGCGGCGAGCAGGTCGTCCTGCAGGTGGTCCTTCTCGTTGTAGACGACCAGCGGCATCGCCGCCCAGTCGATGCCGCGCCCGCGGCGATGCCGCTCGACGAGCCAGGGCGCGGCGGCAGCCGTGTAGCGGATGCCGCCGAGCCGCTCGACCACGCAGCCCTGGACCGGCCGCGGCTCCCCCGTCACGGCGGCCAGCACCTCACCGCGACGCAGGAGGTCGTCGGAGTAGGCCTGATCCTCGACGTGCAGCCGCAGCGCCGTCCCCGGTCGCCGCGCGACCGCGGCCAGCACCGGGCGGAACCAGGTGGCCAGCGAGTCGGCGTTCACCGCGACGGCCAGGTCGACGACCTCGTCGCCACCGAGACTCGCGGCCGCCTCGGTCCCGAGCAGCCGCAGCTGACGCCCGAGCCGCACGAGCGGCTCCCCCGCGGGCGTCACGGTCGCCGGCGTCGTACGACGGACGAGAACCTGGCCGGCCGCCTGCTCCAGCGCCCGGACCCGCTGGCTCACCGCACTGGCCGTGACGTGGAGGCGCCGGGCCGCGGCCTCGAAGGTGCCCTCCTCGGTGATCGCCACGAGCGTCTCCAGCTGGGCCGGGTCGAAGCGCATGGATCTCATGTTAAGCAATGCTTAGGTTCCTGCAGAAACATTCGCTGGTCTTCACCCCCGGACGATCCTAGGTTCGTGCCGTGCTCGCCCCCGCCCTCGCCGGCCTGCTGACCACGGCGTCCCTCATCGTCGCGATCGGCGCCCAGAACGCCTACGTCCTGCGCCAGGGCCTGCTCCGCTCCCACGTCGGCGTCGTGGTCCTCATCTGTGCGGCGTCCGACGCGCTCCTGATCGCGGCCGGCATCGCCGGCGTCGGCACGCTCGTGGACCGGGCGGGCTGGGCCCTCGTGCTCGTGCGGTGGCTGGGCGTCGCCTTCCTGCTCTGGTACGCCGCGGCCTCGCTGCGTCGCGCCGCGCATCCGGAGTCGCTCGCGGCCGCTGCCGGTGACGGCGGCACCGAGACCCGGCGCGGCGTCGTCACCCGCACGGTCCTGCTGACCTGGCTCAACCCGCACGTCTACCTCGACACGCTGCTCCTCATCGGCTCCGTCGCCACCGCCCACGACGGCGGCGAGCCCGCCGGTCGCTGGTGGTTCGGGGCCGGGGCGGCGGTGGCGAGCGTGCTGTGGTTCTGCGGGCTCGGGTTCGGGGCCCGGCTGCTGGCCCCGCTCCTCGCCCGTCCGCGCGCATGGCAGGTGGTGGAGCTGTGCATCGCGGCGACGATGGTGCTGGTCGCGGCGAAGCTCGCTCTGGGCTGAGCGCTACATCTGGTCGGCTCCGGCCCTGATCGCCTCCCTGATCCTCGGGTAGGTGCCGCAGCGGCAGACGTTGCGGATCGAGTCGAGGTCGTCCTCCGTGATCGCCCGGCGCTCGGCGCGGACCCGCTGGACCAGCGCGACGGCCGCCATGATCTGGCCCGGCTGGCAGTAGCCGCACTGCGCGACGTCATGCTCCAGCCAGGCCTCCTGCATCGGATGCAGACCGTCGCCGGGGACGGTGTCGGCGAGTCCCTCGATGGTGGTGATCTCGTCGTCCGGTCCGAGCGCGCCGACCGGTACCGCACACGGGTTGAACGCCTTGCCGTTGATGTGGGAGGTGCAGGCCTTGCAGACGTTGATCCCGCAGCCGTACTTGGGTCCGGTCACGCCGAGGACGTCGCGCAGGACCCAGAGGATGCGGACGTCGTCCTCGACGTCGACCGTCACGGTCTCGCCGTTGAGCTGGAAGGTGTGCGTGGGCATGACGGTCACCTCAGGAGACGTGGTCGAGGCCGTTGACCGGCGACTCGGGGACGGGCGGGACGAACGGCTTCGGCTCGAAGTGGAGGGGGTCGTGGAAGTTGATCGGGAACTCCGTCGGCATCGTCCCGGTAGCGCGCGCGTAGGCGCAGGCCACCGCCGCCATCGAGGCGGCGACGCCGGCCTCGCCGATGCCGCCCGGCTCCTTGCGGTCGGAGTCGAGCACCTCGCAGCGGAACTCGAACGGGGTGTTCCACTGCCGGGTGTAGGCCGAGTTGTCCCAGCTGGCCTCCAGGAAGCGTCCGTCGACCAGGTGGTTGCCGTAGCTCAGCGCCTGGGCCATGCCGTCGGAGAAGCCGCCCATCATCTGGGCCTGGATGCCGAGCGGGTTGATGGCGAGGCCGCAGTCGACGACGACGGTGGCTTTCGTGACCCGCGGCCCGGTGACGGCGTCGCGCACCTTCCGGTTGACCGTCTCGGGCCGGCAGTCGATCTCGACGAGGACCGCGGTCGCGCCCTTGTACTCCTTGTGGATCGCGATGCCCTGCGCGGTGCCCGCGGGCATCGCGCGGCCCCACTCGCCCAGCTCGGCCGCGCGCCGCAGCACCCGCTTCACGATGCCGCTCTTCGCGTACCGCAACCGGAACGCCACCGGGTCCAGCCTCAGCTTCGCGGCCAACCGGTCGACGATGAGTTCGTTGGCGCACCGTACGTCGGGCGAGTAGATGTTGCGCACCGAGCTGGTGTTGAACCTGTCGACGTCGAGGTTCGACTCGTTGAGCAGCTGGGTGACGACCCCGAAGTCATAGGGCAGCTCCTGGCTGAGCAGGAAGATCGTCTCGGAGAAGCCGAGATTCGCCAGGCCCGTCGGCAGCGCCGCGACCTCGGCGGTCAGCCGCTCCCCCAGCCCGTGGGTGAAGTCCGTGGACACCGACGTGTGGCGCTGCTCGAAGCTGATCACGCTGCCGAGCAGGACGGTGGCCCGGATCCGCGACGTGGCCATCGGGTGCACCCTGCCCTGGCGCGGCTCGTCGGCCCGGTGCCACATCAGCTTGACCGGCGCGCCGAACGCCTTCGACGCGTGCGCCGCCTCGATCGCGGCGTCGCTGAACAGCTTGCGGCCGAAGGAGCCGCCCCCCTGGACGACGTTGACCGTCACCTTGCCCTGCGGCAGCCTCAGGGCGCGGGCCACCTTGGACTGCGCGTCGATCGGCGACTTCAGCCCACCCCAGATGGTGGCGGAGTCGGCACGGACGTCGGCGACCGCGCAGTTGGGCTCGAGGGCCGAGCCGCTGCGGAAGTGGAAGACGAACTCGCCCTCGACCGTCGTCGCGCCGAGCTTGGGCACCGCGAGCGGCAGCTCGGCCCGGCGCAGCTCCTTGAGGATGTCGGCCGACGACCTGCCGGCCACGGTGCCGGCGTTCCACACGACATCGAGAGCCCGGACGGCGTCGATGCACTGTCCGAAGGTGCGGGCGCGGACGGCGACGCCGGTCGGGATGATCGCGACGTGGGTGACACCCGGCATCGCCGCGACCGCCGCCTGGTTGCGGACCTCCTTCGCCGTGCCGTTGAGGTCGGGGGCGCGGCAGACCATGGTCGGCAGTGCGCCGGGGACGTCCCTCTCGGTCAGGTCCATGGCGAACCGCTTGCGGCCGGTGACCGCGTCGAGCGCGTCGACCCGTCGCCGCGGCGTACCGACGATCGTGTGCGCGGCCTCCGCCTTGAGCTCGACCTCCACCTGCCGCGTGGTCTCCGGCGCCGCGAGGGCCGCCGCCTCGCCGTACGGCAGCGCGTTGCCGAGCAGGTCGAAGATGACGCCGCCCTTCACGGTCAGGGTCTCGACCAGCGCGCCGAGCTGGATCGCGGCCGCGTCGAGCAGCGCCTTGCGGGCCACGGCGGCTGCCACCCGGATCGGGGTGTACGTCGAGATGGTCGTGTTGGAGCCGCCGGTCAGCTGGTTGAACAGCAGCTCTCTGCGCGCAGGCGCCAGCGTCACGTGCACGCGCTCGAGCGGCAGATCGAGCTCGTCGGCGATGATCATCGCCGTCGAGGTCGTGATGCCCTGTCCGACCTCCATCCGCGGCAGGGCGAAATGCGCGTCGCCCTGCTCGTCGATGTGGATCGCGATCAGGGCCGACGTCGGCAGCGCGCAGTGGGTGAGGAAGTCGTTGAGGTCGTAGAGCTCCGGGATCTGCGGCACCGACGGGATCGGCAGGCCCGCGGCCCGGGCCGGTGCGGCGCCGAGCGCGAGGTCGGCGGCGACGACGAGGCCGGTCCCGCCCATCACATAGCCCACGAAGGAGCGACGGCCGATCCCGGCCGGCGGTGGTACGGCGTTCGGTAGTGCGGGCGCGCCGACAGGCCCGAGTGACTTCCCCATGACTGACTTCTCCCGAGATGAGATGACGGTCACCCCAGGAGACCAGCAGGAGATTGGCCGAAGGTTGGTCCGCCCGGCCTGAGTGGAGCCGCGGTGGAGCCGCCGAGTAGCCTGCGGGCGTGGACCAGGATCGCTACGGCGCACGCCCGCGCTGGCAGAAGCTGCTGTTCGGGCTGCCGCCGGCGATCCTCCTGCTGCTGGTCGGCGGCTACTGGACGCTGCTGTCGTGGGGCGTCATCGGCGACACGAAGTCCGAGACGTTCTCGGTCATCGGCCCGATCATCGCCGGCTTCGGCGTCGCCCTCGGCTGGGTCGTCCTGCAGCGTCGGCACTGACGGCGCTGACGGCACCGATCAGCCGCGCCGCACGTGGGGCGAGATGAGCGCGGTGCGCACCGACATGCCGAGGTCGCGGTGCCGCAGCGTGGTGATCCGCCGCCCGGGCTGCACCGCGTTCTTCACCGGCGAGGTCCGCTCTCCGAGAGACGCCGCCGCGGCGTCGATGTCCGCCACGGTGTGGGTGAGGCCCCACAGACTCGACGGGCCCTCCCCCTCGTCGTCGGGTGAGCCCACGACCTCGAGGATCACCTCGCCGAGGCGGAGGAACAGCTGCCGTACCGGCGTCCCGGCGAGCACGCCCTCCCGCTCCCGGCGTACGTCGAGCCCGATCGCCTCCAGCGCGGCCCTCGTCCGGGCGACGGCGGGCGAGAGCACCACCACGTGATCGAGGTGCGTGACCCCGTTGGCGTGGGTCGCGGGCGCGGGCGGCGGCGCCGTCGAGGAGGTGGTCGCGATCCCGTCGAGGTCGGGTGCGACCGGGCCTCCCGCCAGACCGCGCAGCGACCAGCCCACGATCCCGGTGCCGCGCGCGCGGCCCACCAGGCGGATCCGGACGGTGCCGACCCGGCAGGTGTCGTCATCGACCGTGAAGCCGGCGGCGCGCCAGGCGTGCGGAGGGTCGGCGACGAGGATCTCGTCGATAGTCACGGCCACGCTCCGACCCTAGCGACGCGGGAGACGCGATACTCGTCCGCGTGAACCGGAGCCGCGCCGCGACGTACGCCCGCCGCCGCAAGCGGCGGATGGCCAAGGTCGAGCACGACCTGACCGATGCCCAGTGGGCCGCGATCCTCGAGGCGTGGGCTGGATGCGCCTACTGTGGCGCCGACGGCGCGGCGCTGCAGAAGGACTGCATCCTGCCGATCTCGCGCGGTGGCCGCTACACGCTCGCCAACGTCGTGCCCGCCTGTCGCTCGTGCAACGCCAGCAAGTGCAATCTCGAGGTGGTGACCTGGATGCGCCGCAAGAAGCTGGACGAGCGTGCCTTCCTGGTGCGCCAGGCCGAGACGCTCCGTGCCCTCATCTCCGGCGGCGATCAGGCGGCGGTGTAGTCCAGCAGCAGCTGCATCACACTCCACTCCGCGCGGGTCGGAGTATCCGCACCGGTGGTGGCGGTGATGCGTCTCGTGCCGGTCGGGTCGACCAGGTAGTGGGCCCCGTGGGGATCGCGCCAGATCACGATCCCGGGGAACGGATGTCGGGCCTGCCAACCGGCGTGGGTCTTGATCC
>NZ_JAVFWN010000025.1 GCF_030929495.1 Nocardioides sp. LHD-245
CTACGCGCCTACATCGAGGGCTGGAACAAGCGCGCCCACCCCTTCGTCTGGACCAAGACCGCAGACGAGATTCTCAAGAAGGCCAACCGTCCAACAACTTCAAATCCGCGCCACTAGCTCCTTCGTGGGCAACGGGCTGAAAAGAGCGAGCGGGTGCGGAGATCTCCGTTCGGTTGTCAGATTGGTGACAAGTTTCCGTTCGATTTGCCGACGTATTCCAGTGGACCTTCAATGCGGCCGTCGCCGACCGTAGTTTGTGGATCATGAGTCTGAAAGCTTCGTCATATCGCAAGGTCGTTCTTGCTGGCGTGGGAGCGATGTTGATGATCGCCTCACTGGCGGCGGGCGCGACCGCTCTTGTCTATCAGGGCGGATATACCAAAGACAGCGTGCAGATCCGAACCGGTCCATCCAGTAGTACGACCCTGGTGGCGCGGGGATACAAGAATGAGAATGTGTGTCTCTTCCACACAGTGACGGGCGAGAGCAACGGCGGTAGCACCACCTGGTGGTGGACGAAGAACGTCACGCGGAACAAGTCGGGTTACAGTCCAGGTTCGAAGCTCTACATAATCGGCCCTTTGAGCAGTTGCTGAGAAATTAGAGGAAGAGTGAGATGTTGAAGAAGCACGCGGGGCACAAAACAGCCGTTGCACTGTCGGTGGCCGCATTGTCGGCCGTTGTTGGATCCGGATGGGTCGTCGGAACCGTCGCCCACGCTGATGAGGGGAATTCGAGCGCCTCCCCATCGGTGTCGAAGAAGGCGGCGGGGGACGTCATCGCGCAGCTCTGCCCCGAGGGCAGTGTCCCGATGCTCGACATCGATCGCTTCCCGACCGCCGACACCGTCGGCGCTGACTCGGTGGCGGACGCGGTGGACGCTGTCGCGGTGAGGTTCGCGGTCGACGAGGCGATTTTCGCCCCGTTCGCCACCGGCGGTGACGTTCCGGTCTGGGCCACGGTAGGTCGGTCCGACTACATCGTCACCCCGGTGGAGGGTGGTGGTTGGTTCGCTTCGCCGGCGAGATTGGAGGGCTGCAACTCCCTCGATGAGCTGCGACGGGCAGGCGGCCTTGGTGACGGCCAGACCCGGGATTGATGCTCGGTCTGGGTCTCGGTAGGTCGGTCCGACTACATCGTCACCCCGGTGGCGGATGGTGGTTGGTTCGCATCGCCGGCGAGAGTGCAGGACTGCACCTCGCTCGATGAGCTGCAGCCGGGGGCCTCGGCCGCGAACTGACCGGTGCGACCGATCCGCGACCGACGGAGGCTCGTCACGGCGTCCGGCGCCTCAGCCCTCCTGCGTGAGTCCGGCGTGCATCACCTCGGCGATCAGGGCCGCGCCGTGCGTGTTCTGGTGGATGTGATCGACGGTCAGGAGCAGGCCCCGCTCGCGGGCGATCGAGTCGAGACCGCGGCGTAGCACCCCGCGCCGGAGAACGGTGGCGAGGTGCCCCGCCGCGGTGGGCTCCCGGAACGGCACGGTGGCGGGTCGCTGGCTCGCCAGCTCCGCGACCTGTCGCTCGTGGACCGGCAGGTAGATGACGTCCTCGCTCGCGGCGAGCTCGGCGATCATCCGGCTGTACCGGGTCGACGCGACGGCGGGCGCTGCGTTCGGGTCCTGGCCGAGCACGGGGATCGACGCCAGCGCGACCTGTGCGTCGGTCTCCGACCTGAGTCGCGCCACCACCGTCCCGAGGCAGTCGTGGAACCATCCGGGCGACGGGTCGGTGGGCAGGCCCTTGCGTGCTCGCCATCGGTCGAGGTCGAATCCGGGCAGGCTCGCTCTCGCGTCGTTGGTCCCGATCATGACGGTGACGACGTCGGCAGGCGCCGACACGACGTCGTCGAGCCGTTGGAGCAGGTTCCACGCGAAATCACCGTTGACGCCGAAGCGGCGTGCCGAGATCCGTCCACGCGTGAGGTCGACGAGGGGGCCGACGTAGTCGGCGCTGAGCTGGGCGCGGGTGAGGCTGTCACCGATGCAGGCCAGGCGGATCATTCAGTTCCTCCCTGCGACGAAGGACTTGGGCTTGCCCGTAGATTGGCGAGATGGTCGTGGGTGCTGCGACGAGGGTGCTTGGGCAGCCGTGCCCCGCGTTGCGACGCTATGTCGTCTCGTACGTCGGATTCCGGCAGCACGGATTCGCTCCCGGCATCCACCGCGGTGCGCCGGGGCGGTCGCTGACACTGGTGGTTCCGCTCTCCGAGCCGCTGGACATCGTCGAGGTCGCGGGGTGCACCGCTCGGCAGGGCCGGTTCGAGGCGGTCGTGGGCGGCCTGTCGTCGACGGCGGTCGCCATCCGTCACGACGGCAATCAGCACGGTGTCCGCATCTCCCTGACCCCACTCGGTGCGCGGGCGCTCTTCGGGATGCCGTCGGCCGGGCTGGCAGGAGAGGTCCTTCATCTCGACGCCGTCCTCGGCCGTCGGGCAGTGGAACTCACCGAGCGGATGCGCGCCGCCCGCTCGTGGGACGAACGGTTCACCGTGCTGGACGACGTCCTCGTCATGGCCGCACAGGACCGCTCTGCTGGCCGAGCTCGCGACCTGCACCTGCAGCCGGAGGTCGCCGAGGCCTGGCGGCGGCTGCTGAGCTCCCGCGGAGCGATCCAGATCGGGCACTTGGCGGACGAGCTCGGTTGGAGTCGTCGCCACCTCGGCAGACGGTTCCGGGACGAGATCGGCCTGACGCCCAAGGAGACTGCGCGGGTGCTGCGGTTCGAGCACGCGCACGCCCTGGCCACGAGCGACGACGAGCTCGCGTGGTCGCACATCGCGACCGCGGCCGGTTTCGCGGATCAGGCGCATCTCGTGCGGGACTGGCGCGACTTCACCGGCTGTACGCCCACGCAGTGGCGGCGCGGCGAGACGCTCGCCCACTAGATGCTCTGACCGGGTCACCGAGCGCGGTGCTCGGTACCGGGCCCCGGGGTGATGGTCAGAATCCGTGCTTCGCCCGCGGTGTCGACGGCATGCCACACGCCGGCGGGGTTGACGGTGGCCTCACCCGCCTGGAGCGTCACCTCCTGGACCTCTCCGTCGATCTCCCGGACGACGGTGATCGCTCCGCTGACACAGACGATCACCTCCTCGCCGCCCGGATGCCTCTCCCAGTGGCTGCCCCGGCCCTGCTCGTCGATGAGAACGACCAGGCGTCCTTCGCGACCGTCGTCAGCGACCGCATCGGCGTACGCCTCGAGCGCCGCGGGCTCGAACGCGAATCCCTCGACGGGCCGTGATCGGCAGCCGAGGCCGAGATGGAGCGGGGTGGTGCGCAGGTCGATGGTGTCGAGCAGCGAGTCGTTCAACCGAAGGTTCATGCATCCCATCGTGGCGAGCCACGCCGGGGCGGTATTGAAGGAATGAGACTCCGGCGAGCGAGCAATGGCGCTCTCCGGATCGCGGACGTCGGCATGACCGCTCTCCCGGGGTGAGGAACGTCTCCGGTCCGACCGCTGGATCGACGTCGCCCCGGAGGGTGCTCGCGGTCCTCAGCCGGTTCTCAAGAGGGGCCCGTAGCCTGGCGCCATGACTTCCTCCGTGAGCCGGAGACGTGCGCTGACCGGGGCGGCGACCTTCGGCGTCGGCGCCCCTCTCCTGGCGGCCTGTGGCGACGACAGCGCGGCTGCCGAGGACCCGGTGACCACCGCGTCCTCGTCGACGCCGACCTCTGCCGCACCTTCCGACCCGGCGGGTGCGACCACGACCGCGGACGCCGCGGCGCGTGGACTGATCGCCACCGACGCCGTGCCCGTCGGCGGTGGCGTGGTGCTGAAGGACGAGGAGATCGTCGTCACCCAGCCCGCCGCCGGCGAGTTCAAGGCGTTCGCCGCCATCTGCACCCACCAGGGTTGTCTGGTGGGCTCGGTGTCGGACGGCTCCATCCACTGCCCCTGCCACGACAGCTCCTTCTCGGCCGCGGACGGATCGGTCGAGGGCGGCCCGGCCAACGGGCCGCTCGACGAGGTCGCGATCACGGTCGCCGACGGCGAGGTCCGCCGCGCATGACGGGGATCGGCGAGATCCGCGCCAGCCGCCGCATCGTCTTCTCCGGCCTCGGGGCGCTCGGCGTGGCCGCCGCGCTGGCCGGTTGCGCCGGTGACGGCGGAGACGGTGGGTCGTCCGGTCCGCAGGTCGCGGCGGGCGCCGAGCTCGCGACCACGGCGGAGGTGCCCGTCGGCGGCGGCATCGTCCTCACCGACGAGAAGATCGTCCTCACCCAGCCGACGGCAGGCACGTTCCTCGCGTTCACGGCCGTCTGCACCCACCAGAGCCTGCTCGTCACCTCGGTCGAGGACGGCACGATCCGCTGCGCCAACCACGGTTCGTCCTACTCGGCGACCACCGGCGAGGTCGAGGGGGGACCGGCCGGCGGGCCACTGGCCACCGTGGAGATCACGGTCGAGGACGACCGGATCCTCGCCGCCTGAGCCAGCCTGGCTGGGCAGCGGCGGCGTCGAATGACACGAGCCGCAGGTTCTGGAGTCGAGGAACCTGCGGTGGGTGTCGCTCGGTTCATCGCCCGGCGGCGGCCGGTGCCGCCGCCGCTCGCCAGCGCTGGTCCCGCGGAGCGGCCCGCCGGTCCAGCCGGGCGTCGAGGACCAGTCGGGCATCGTCGTACCGGCCGGCCCGGAGCAGCGCGGCGATCCGGGCCTCCTCGACGATCTCGCGCTGGGCGTCGGAGCCGCCGAGGCGCCAGGTCGACCCGCTCAGCGCGGCGAGACGGTCGGCGGCTGCCGAGCAGCTGCCCGCCGCCAGCAGCCCGAGGGCTGCGGCGAGGGGCGCGACGACCTCGCGGTGCGTGGGGTTGGAGTGCCCGGCGCACCAGGTGGCGAGGCGCTGGAGGCCGGGCCGGTCGTCGACGGCCAGCAGGGCGACCGCGGCGTGCAGGCCGAGGAAGGCCGTGCCCGGCCGCTCGAGGACCCCGCGGCCGGTGCTGGCGACCACCTCGTCGAGCGAGGGCACGTCGGTCGCATCGGGGGTGATCGCCCATCGGAACAGCAGCGAGCCGCTGTCGACGAGCGCTCGGCAGCCGACGGCGTGGCGAGGCTGGAGCTGCGCGTCGTACCGCGCCCGCACGGCGGCCAGGTCACCGACCGAGAGCTCGTGGAGGGCGGCGTGCCACGAGAAGTGGGTGAGGCTGTCCGTCGCGGCTCCGTCGCCGTCGATCCAGGCGTCCATCCAGGTCAGCCCGGCCACGTGGTCGCCCGTCTCGTAGTGGGCGTGCGCCCGGGCATGGGCGGCGTGCCCGCCGGACGGTTCGGCGCTCAGGGAGCGGCACGACAGGTCCATCGCCTCGTCGAAGCGCCGCTGCTCCTGGCGCACGAACGCCATCAGCCCGGTGATCCACGGATCGTCGCCGTACGCCGGCGCCGCGTCCTCGACGATCCGCCAGGCCGTCTCCGGGACGTCGGTCACACCGGCGAAGGCGATGGTCGGCATCGCGACGGAGAGCAGCAGCGCGTCCCGTGGGTACGACGCCAGGTGGGCCACCAGGGGAGCGGGGTCGCCCTGCAGGTGCCGCTCGATCGCGTGCACGTGGCTGCGCTCCCGCTCGGTCGCCCGGGCGGCGTGCAGCCGGGCGTCGGCAAGACGGGCCGTGAGGTCGACCTCCACGCACATCTCGTGCCCGAGCAGGGCGAGGGCCGCATGACCCACGGCGAAGGTCGGGTCGAGGGCGATCGCCGTGGCGATCCGGTCGGCGGCGCCGGTGCGCAGCCGGAGCAGGTCACGGATGCCGCCGACGTAGGCGTCGGCGGCCAGGGGCCCGGTGGTGAGCTCGTAGCCGTAGGCGTCCCGACATCGCATATGTCTAGTAAAGCACGCGACTAAAGATGCTATGGAAGGACGGCCGGTCCGTGTCCGGTCCGTGTCGGTGGTGGTCCGTAGGGTTGGCGTCGTGTCACCCGCGCTGTCGTACCGGCCCAAGCCCGGCTCGATCCCCACTCAGCCGGGGGTCTACCGGTTCCGCGACCGCACCCAGCGGGTCATCTACGTCGGCAAGGCCAAGAACCTCCGGGCCCGCCTGTCCTCGTACTTCCAGGACATCGGCAACCTCCACCCGCGCACCGCGAGCATGGTCACGACGGCGACCTCGGTGGAGTGGACCGTCGTCGGCACCGAGGTCGAGGCGCTGCAGCTGGAGTACTCCTGGATCAAGGAGTTCGACCCGCGCTTCAATGTGAAGTACCGCGACGACAAGTCCTACCCGTGGCTCGCGGTCACCGTGTCCGAGGAGTTCCCGCGGGTCATGGTGGGGCGCGGCGCGAAGCGCAAGGGCACCCGCTACTTCGGCCCCTACGGCCATGCCTGGGCGATCCGTGAGACCGTCGACATCCTGCTGCGCGTCTTCCCCATGCGCTCGTGCAGCAACGGTGTGTTCAAGCGCTCCAGCCAGATCGGGCGTCCGTGCCTGCTCGGCTACATCGACAAGTGCTCGGCGCCGTGCGTCGGCAACGTGTCGCCCGAGGATCACCGCGCGATCGTCGACGACTTCTGCGAGTTCATGGCCGGCCGCACCCGGCCGTTCATGAAGCGCATCGAGCAGGAGATGTACGCCGCCTCCGACGCGCTCGACTTCGAGAAGGCGGCGCGGCTGCGCGACGACCTCGGCGCGATGAACAAGGCACTGGAGAAGCAGGCCGTCGTCTTCGGCGACGGCTCGGACGCCGACGTGATCGCGCTCGCCGAGGACCCGCTCGAGGTCGCGGTCCAGGTGTTCTACGTCCGCGGCGGCCGGATCCGTGGCCAGCGCGGCTGGGTCGCCGACCGCACCGACGACGGCGACGCGGCGGCGCTGGTCGAGGACTTCCTGCTCCAGCTGTACGCCGGAGTCGCGCCGGAGGACGTCCGCGACGCCGTACCGCGCGAGATCCTGGTGCCCGCGCTGCCGGCCGAGCACGAGACCTTCGAGCAGCTGCTGTCCGACCTGCGCGGGTCGAAGGTGGAGATCCGGGTGCCGCAGCGCGGCGACAAGAGGACCCTTCAGGAGACGGTCGCGCGCAACGCCACCGAGTCGCTCGCGCTCCACAAGACCAAGCGCGCCAGCGACCTCACCACCCGCAACCGGGCGCTCACCGAGATCGCCGAGGCGCTCGACCTCGACGAGGCGCCACTGCGCATCGAGTGCTACGACGTCTCCCACATCCAGGGCACCGAGATCGTCGCGTCGATGGTCGTCTTCGAGGACGGGCTCGCGCGCAAGGGCGAGTACCGCCGTTTCGTGATCAAGGATCAGGACGGCTCCGACGACGTCAAGGCGATGCACGAGGTGATCACCCGCCGGTTCCGCCGCCTGCTCGACGAGCAGGCGCGCTCCGAGCTGCGGCCGGGCGACCCGGGGGCCGGCACCGGCCCGATGCTCGTGGACCCCGACACCGGCCGACCGCGGAAGTTCGCCTACGCGCCCGGGCTGGTCGTGGTTGACGGCGGTGCGCCCCAGGTCGCGGCCGCTCAACGGGCCCTCGACGAGCTCGGCATCGACGACATCCCGATCTGTGGCCTGGCCAAGCGGCTCGAGGAGGTCTGGGTGCCGGGCGAGGAGGATCCGGTGATCCTGCCGCGCACCTCGGAGGGCCTCTACCTCCTCCAGCGGGTCCGCGACGAGGCGCACCGCTTCGCGATCACCCACCACCGCAACCGCCGTTCGAAGTCGATGGTCGAGAGCCTGCTGGACGACGTCCCCGGGCTCGGCGAGGTGCGCCGCCGGACGCTGCTGCGCCATTTCGGCTCGCTGCGCAAGCTGCGCGCGGCCACGGTCGAGGAGATCGCGGCGGTGCCCGGCGTCGGCCCCCGCACGGCAGGTGCCATCAAGGAGGCCCTGGGCGGGGGCACTGGGCACAATGACGCCCATGGATGAGACGCACGGGCAGCTCGTGGTCGTCACCGGCATGACCGGCGCGGGCCGCAGCACCGCGGCGAAGGAGCTCGAGGACCTCGGCTTCTTCGTCGTCGACAACCTCCCACCCAGCCTGCTGCCCGAGGTGGTGCGCCTGGTCGACGAGAGCCACGGCCCGGCCCAGCCGGTCGCCGTCGTGGTCGACGTCCGCTCCGGCTCCTTCTTCCAGGGCCTGCGCAGCGCGCTGGCCCACGGCGTCGCCGGTCGGGTCACCACGCTGGTGTTCCTCGACGCGACCGAGGAGGTGCTGGTCCGCCGTCAGGAGGCGGCCCGCCGCCCCCACCCGCTCCAGCAGGGCGGTCGCCTGCTCGACGGCCTGCAGCGGGAGCGCGTCGTCCTCGCCGACCTGCGCTCCGAGGCCGACCTCGTCATCGACACGACCAGCCTCAACGTGCACCAGCTCACCGACCGCATCGCCGAGTCGTTCGGTACGTCGGAGGCGACCCGGCTGCGCGTCTCGGTGATCAGCTTCGGGTTCAAGTACGGCATCCCGGTCGACGCCGACTACGTCGCCGACATGCGCTTCCTGCCCAACCCGCACTGGGTCCCCGAGCTCAGGCCCCGCACCGGGCAGGATCCCGAGGTGGCGGCTTACGTCCTGGGCCGTCCGGGTGCCGAGGAGTTCGTCGACGCCTACGTGCCGCTGCTGTCGGGGGTCGCCGAGGGCTACGTGCGCGAGGGCAAGCGGTTCATGCGGGTCGCGATCGGCTGCACCGGCGGCAAGCACCGCAGCGTCGCGACGGCCGAGGAGGTCGCCCGTCGGCTGGGGGCGCTGGGGCACGTCACCCGCGCCATCCACCGCGACCTGGGGCGCGAGTGAGCTCCGGCCACCTCGGGGCCGACCAGCGGGCGCAGGCGGTCGTCGCGCTGGGCGGCGGCCACGGTCTGCACGCCTCGCTGAGCGCCCTGCGGCACCTGGTCGACGACCTCACCGTGGACGAGCTGACGGCCGTCGTCACGGTCGCCGACAACGGTGGCTCGTCCGGCCGGCTGCGCGGCGAGTTCGGGGTGCTTCCGCCCGGCGACCTGCGCATGGCGCTGGCCGCGTTGTGCGGCGACGACGAGTGGGGTGCCACCTGGGCCCGGGTGCTGCAGCACCGGTTCGCCGGCGACGGCGAGATGCGCGGCCACGTGGTGGGCAACCTGCTGATCGTCGGACTGTGGGAGCTGCTCGGTGACCACGTCGACGCCCTCGACTGGGTCGGGCGGCTGCTCGGCGCCAAGGGACGGGTGCTGCCGATGGCGATGACTCCGATGGACATCACCGCCGAGGTGCGCGGCCTGAGGCCCGACCGGCCCGACCGGCTGACGTCCGTGCACGGCCAGGTCGAGGTGGCGACCACCGGCGGTGTGATCACCTCCATCGCGCTCGTCCCCCCGGACCCCGAGGTCAGCCCGGCCGTCGTGGACGCGATCGCGCAGGCCGACTGGGTCGTCCTCGGTCCCGGATCGTGGTTCACGAGCGTGCTGCCGCACCTGCTCGTGCCCCGACTGCGTGAGGCGCTGGTCACCACGGCCGCCCGCCTCGTGGTGGTCCTCAACCTCGAGGAGCAGGCGGGGGAGACCGGCGGCTTCGGGCCGGCAGACCACCTCGCCGTCCTGGCCGAGCACGCTCCCGATCTCGGCATCGACGTGGTGGTCGCCGACCGCCGCTCGGTGGCGGACGGGCTGGGTGAGCTCGAGGACACGGTGGCCGCACTCGGCGCCCGGCTGGTCGTCGACGACGTCGCGGCCGGCGACGGCGCCCCTCGGCACGACCCGGTGAAGCTCGCGGCGGCGTACGCACGGATCTTCGAGGCGTCGGATTGTTGACCCACGTGGGAGGATCGCCCCTATGGCGATGACGGCACAGGTCAAGGCGGAGCTCGCCAACATCCCGGTGACCAAGGTCTGCTGTCGCAAGGCCGAGGTCGCGTCCATGCTGAGGTTCGCGGGTGGGCTCCATATCGTCGGCGGCCGGATCGTGGTCGAGGCCGAGCTCGACACCGGTGCCGCCGCGCGCCGGCTGCGCAAGGACATCTCCGAGATCTACGGCCAGGGCTCCGAGGTCGTCATGGTGCAGGGCAGCGGGCTGCGCAAGGGCAGTCGCTACATCGTGCGCGTCGTCAAGGACGGCGAGGCGTTGGCGCGCCAGACCGGCCTGCTCGACCAGCGCGGCCGCCCGGTCCGGGGTCTGCCGCCCGCGGTGGTCTCCGGCGGTGCCTGCGACGCGGTCGCCGCCTGGCGCGGGGCCTTCCTCGCCCACGGCTCCCTCACCGAGCCCGGCCGGTCGTCCTCCCTCGAGGTGACCTGCCCCGGCTCCGAGGCCGCCCTCGCCCTCGTCGGCGTGGCCCGCCGCCTCGGCATCCAGGCCAAGGCTCGCGAGGTGCGCGGCATCGACCGGGTGGTCATCCGCGACGGCGACGCCATCGGCCAGCTGCTGGCCCGGCTCGGCGCCCACGAGACCCTGATGGCCTGGGAGGAGCGGCGGATGCGCCGCGAGGTGCGAGCGACCGCCAACCGGCTCGCCAACTTCGACGACGCCAACCTGCGACGCTCGGCCCGCGCCGCGGTGACCGCCGGCGCGCGGGTGCAGCGGGCGATGGAGATCCTCGGCGACGAGGTGCCCGACCACCTGCGGATGGCCGGTGAGCTCCGGCTGGAGCACAAGCAGGCCTCCCTGGAGGAGCTGGGCCAGCTGCACGAGCCGGTGCTCACCAAGGACGCCATCGCCGGCCGGATCCGGCGGCTGCTCGCCATGGCCGACAAGCGGGCCGAGGACCTCGGCGTCCCGGACACGGAGGCGTCGCTGACGCCCGAGATGCTCGCCGGCGACGGCTGACCTCGGCGCCGGGCTGACCTCGGCGGCCGCTGTCCTGATCCGGCCTGTGGCGCGGATCACATCCGCCCTCCGGCCGTGCGGCGGTGCGGGATAGGGTCGGAGGACCGATGTAGGTCCCGCTCTCCCAGGAGGTTCGCAGTGACTGTTCGTGTAGGAATCAACGGATTCGGTCGCATCGGCCGCAACTTCTTCCGCGCGGTGCGCGCGAGCGGCGCCGACATCGAGATCGTCGGAGTCAATGACCTCACGGACAACGCGACCCTGGCCCACCTGCTGAAGTACGACTCGATCCTCGGGCCGCTCGACGCCGCGGTCGAGTCCACCGACACCGCGATCATCGTCGGCGGCACGGAGATCCGGGCCTTCGCCGAGCGCGACCCCGCGGCCCTGGGCTGGGGCGATCTCGGCGTCGACGTCGTCGTCGAGTCCACCGGCTTCTTCACCGACGCCACCAAGGCGCGGGCGCACGTCGACGGCGGCGGTGCCCGGAAGGTCATCATCTCGGCACCGGCCTCGAACGAGGACGTCACCGTCGTGATGGGCGTCAACCAGGACAGCTACGACCCGGCGGCGCACACCGTGATCTCCAACGCGTCGTGCACGACCAACTGCCTGGCCCCCATGGCGAAGGCGCTCAACGACGGCCTCGGCATCGTCAAGGGCCTGATGACCACGGTGCACGCCTACACCGCCGACCAGAACCTGCAGGACAACATCCACAAGGACCTGCGCCGGGCCCGGGCCGCCGCCATCAACATCGTGCCGACCTCCACCGGCGCCGCCAAGGCGATCGGCCTGGTGCTGCCGGAGATGAAGGGCAAGCTCGACGGCTACGCCCTGCGGGTCCCGACGCCCACCGGCTCGCTGACCGACCTCTCCTTCGAGGCGCCGCGTGACACCAGCGTCGAGGAGGTCAACGCCATCGTCAAGGCGGCCGCCGACGGCCGCTATCTCGTCTACTCGACCGACCCCATCGTGTCCTCGGACATCGTCACCAACCCGGCCTCGTGCGTCTTCGACGCACCGCTCACCAAGGTGATCGGCAACCAGGTCAAGGTCGCCGGTTGGTACGACAACGAATGGGGCTACTCCAACCGGCTCGCCGACCTCATCCTGCACGTGGGCGCGAGCCTCTGAGCGCCACGGCTAGGCTCTGACGCTTGTGACCGACTTCAACGGCCTTGCCCCGGAGTTCCTGCAGAGCGTCCGCGGCAAGCGCGTCCTCGTCCGCTCCGACCTCAACGTCCCGCTGGACCGCGAAGAGGACGGCACCTGCCGGATCACCGACGACGGCCGGATCCGCGCCAGCGTCCCGACCATCCGGTCGCTGGCCGAGGCGGGCGCCCGGGTCGTCGTCGCCGCGCACCTCGGCCGGCCGAAGGGCGAGCCGGACCCGGCGTACTCCCTGGCGCCCGTCGCCGCCCGTCTCGGCGAGCTGCTCGGCGCGCCGGTCGCCTTCGCGACCGACACCGTCGGCGCGTCGGCGCAGGAGACCGTCGCCGGGCTCGCCGACGGCCAGGTCGCGCTCCTCGAGAACGTCCGGTTCAACGCCGGCGAGACCAGCAAGGACGATGCCGAGCGCGGCGCTTTCGCCGACCGGCTCGCGGGCCTCGCCGACGCCTTCGTCTCCGACGGCTTCGGCGTCGTGCATCGCAAGCAGGCCAGCGTGTACGACGTCGCGCAGCGGCTCCCGCACGCCGCGGGTGGCCTCGTCGCCGCCGAGGTCGCGGTGCTGCGCCGCCTGACCGTCGCGCCCGAGCGGCCGTACGTCGTCGTGCTCGGCGGCTCCAAGGTGTCCGACAAGCTCGGCGTGATCGACAACCTGCTCGGCAAGGCCGACAAGCTGCTCATCGGCGGCGGCATGGTCTTCACCTTCCTCAAGGCCGACGGGCTCGAGGTCGGCCGGAGCCTGCTCGAGGAGGACCAGCTCGACACGGTGCGCGCCTATCAGGCCCGGGCGAAGGAGCTCGGCGTCGAGATCGTGCTGCCCACCGACATCGTGGTCGCCGACAGCTTCGGCGACGAGGCCTCCGCCCGCGTCGTACCCGCGTCGGAGATCCCCGCCGACAGCCTCGGCCTCGACATCGGCCCGGACTCCGCGGCCGCCTTCGCCGCGGCATTGTCCGACGCGCGGACGGTCTTCTGGAACGGCCCGATGGGTGTCTTCGAGCAGGCCGCCTTCGCCGAGGGGACCCGTGCCGTCGCCGACGCGCTGACCAAGGTCGACGGCCTCTCGGTCGTGGGCGGTGGCGACTCCGCGGCCGCCGTACGCACGCTCGGGTTCGACGAGGCCGCGTTCGGTCACATCTCGACCGGGGGCGGCGCCAGCCTGGAGTATCTCGAGGGCAAGGAGCTCCCCGGTCTGACGGTCCTCGACGGACCGGTTCTCGAAGAGGAAGGCGCCTGACATGGCCGCTGCTGGACGTACCCCGCTGATGGCGGGCAACTGGAAGATGAACCTCAACCATGCCGAGGCCGTCGTCCTCGTGCAGAAGCTGGCGTGGACGCTGTCCGACAAGCGCCACGACTACGGCAAGGTCGAGGTCGCGGTGATCCCGCCGTTCACCGACATCCGCTCCGTCCAGACCCTGATCGACGGCGACCGGCTCTCCATCAGGTACGGCGCCCAGGACGTGTCGCAGCACGGCGCCGGCGCCTATACCGGCGAGATCTCGGCCGCGATGCTCGCCAAGCTCGGCTGCACGTACGTCGTGGTCGGCCACTCCGAGCGGCGGCAGTACCACGCCGAGACCGACGCGGTCGTCAACGCCAAGGCGAAGGCCGCCCTGGGCGAGAAGATCACGCCCATCGTCTGTGTGGGCGAGGGCCTGGAGGTCCGGCAGGCCGGCGAGCACGTGCCGTTCACCATGGCGCAGGTCGAGGGCTCGCTCGCCGGGCTCTCCAAGAAGCAGGTCGCGGGGCTCGTCATCGCCTACGAGCCGGTGTGGGCGATCGGCACCGGCGAGGTCGCCACCCCGGACGACGCCCAGGAGGTCTGCGCCGCCATCCGCGGTCAGGTCCGCGAGTCGTTCGGCGACGAGGCGGCCGACGCCGTCCGCGTGCTCTACGGCGGCTCGGTGAAGGCCGCGAACGTCGCCGGGATCATGGCCAAGGCGGACGTCGACGGCGCGCTGGTCGGCGGTGCCAGCCTCGAGGTCGACGAGTTCGGCGGAATCTGCCGGTTCTACGACATGCCGGTGCTGTCCTAGCACCAGGTCTGACGTAGGATTCCTCGCGTGTCGACGCTTCTGACTGTGCTGCTCATTCTGACGAGCCTGATCATGATCCTGCTGGTGCTGCTGCACAAGGGTCGCGGCGGCGGCCTCTCGGACATGTTCGGCGGCGGCGTGTCGAGCTCGTTGGGTGGCTCCTCGGTCGCGGAGCGCAACCTCGACCGCTTCACGGTCGGGGTGGGCGTGATCTGGTTCGCCTGCGTGATCGCGCTGGGCCTCCTGCTCGCCTATCAGAACTGACAGCACAGACCGTCTAGCAACCCGCACCCGGCGAGGCCGGGGGCGTCCGAGGGCTTGAGGAGAGAATCCGTTGGCTGGTGGTGGAAGCGCGATCCGCGGTAGTCGCGTCGGTGCGGGTCCGATGGGCGAGGCCGAGCGTGGCGAGGCCGCCCCTCGTCAGGCGGTCACGTACTTCTGTGCGAACGACCACCGCTCGGTGATCACCTTCTCCGTCGAGGCGTCCGTCCCGGACTCGTGGGACTGCCCCAAGTGCGGGCTGCCTGCCGGCCTCGACTCCGAGAACGCGCCCCCGGCGCCGAAGATCGAGCCCTACAAGACCCACCTCGCCTACGTGAAGGAGCGCCGCTCCGACAAGGAGGCCGAGGTCATCCTCGACGAGGCGATCCAGCTGCTCCGCTCCCGCCGCAAGTCCGGCGAGATCATCTTCTGACCGACCCGGCGCAGATTGAACCTGATTTCGCGCCGAGCCGTCGCAGATTGAACTCTGATCTCCGTCGACCCGGCGCAGATTGAGTTCGAGGAGCCGTCGACCCGGCGCAGATTGAACGGCATCGTGGTCACCACGCTCGCCCCGACCGCCGTCGCGCCTCCACGACGCCGCGACGGAGGATGGCCTCCACGTCGCTTCGCGGTCCGAACAGGTTGTCCTTGCGCAGCGCCTTGACGACGAACGGCGTCGCCGACTCCACCGCGGCCCGGCGGCGTCGGTCGTGCTCCAGCTGCTCAGGGCTCGTGTGCCATTCGTCGCCGTCGTACTCCGCGGCGAAGCAGAGCTCGGCATTGCCCACGTCGAGCCGGGCGAGGAACTCGCCGAGGTCGTCGTACACCTCGAGCTGCGGGACCGGGGTCGGCAGGTGCGCCTGCATCCAGCGCAGCCGCAGGATCGACTCGGGCGGTGACTCGGCACGGCCGTCGACGTAGCCGGACATCACGCGCAGTGTCCGGACCCAGCGCATGCCCCGGAAGCGGGGTACGCCGGCGACCAGCTCGTCCTTCGAGAAGACGCCGAGGCGGAGCATCTGGTCCATCGCGGCCAGGGACCGCTCGACGTACCGGTGGCGGCCGAGGTCCCAGGTCGTGCGGAGCGGGGAGGTGACCCGCAGCCCGTTCACGTCGACCACGTCGCCTCGGGTGAACGCTCGCTCGCCGCTGTCGGCGAGGCCGTTGCGCAGTCGCCGGCCCGGTGAGGGCAGGAACACGCGGACCGGCGCGATGTGGATGTGCTCGTTCGGCGCGAGCACCATCTCGGCTCCGTGGAGCCAGCCGGCGTGGCGGTCGCAGATTACGGCGTCCGGGGGTACGACGAGCCGCAGCGCGGCGCAGCGCAGTTCGAGACTGTCTGGCACCGGGTTCGCGACGTACACGCCCTCGACGAGCCGCCGCAGGAACCCCTGCTCGACCAGCCAGGTCAGATCGGTGGGCCAGAGGCCGGCCTCGCTGCGGGCCATGGCCGTGGTGAAGGGGACATTCAGGGGGAGGGGAAAGCCATCCGGGAGGTAGGGCAGTCCCTCGAGCTCAGTTCTTCTCATGACGACGGCGTGCCCATGGCAGCCTGTGGAGCAATCATCGGGTGACTCGCCCTGTGGATGAGTGCGTGAGTCACGGCCGGATCGCGCCGGGTCAGCGCCGGTGCGAGTTCAATCTGCGCCGGGTCAGCGCCGGCGCGAGTTCAATCTGCGCCGGGTCAGCGCCGGTGCGAGTTCAATCTGCGCCGGGTCAGCGCCGGCGCGAGTTCAATCTGCGCCGGGTCGCGCTAGATGAGAGAGGCTGCGGCGGCGTCGAGGAACCAGATTGTCTCGGCCCGGCCGGAGACCCCGCGGGCGGGCGTCTCGCGGAGCGCGGCGCCGGTGTCGGCGTCGGCCGGGGCGACCTCGGCGAGGGCGCGGCGTACGGCGTCCGCCTTCGACTCGCCGCTGACCAGGAACCACACGGACTGGGCGCGGTTGAGTGCCTCGAAGGTGAGGCTGACGCGCTCCGGCGGTGGTTTGGGGGAGTCGTGGACGGCGACGGTGACGGCGTCCACCGCGGCCAGGCCGGCGTGCCCCGGGAACAGTGACGCGATGTGGCCGTCGGGCCCCACCCCGAGCATGAGGACGTCGAACTCACCGCTGCCCTGGGCCCGGATCGTGTCGGCGTACGACGCCGCGGACTCCTCGACCGACCCGGCCTCGGACGAGGAGGGAGCGGTGTGGACCCGGGACGCGGCGACCTCGTCGAGGAAGGCGGTCCGGGCCTGGTTGACGTTGCGGTCGGGGGAGTCGGCCGGGACGAAGCGCTCGTCGCCGAACCACAGCACCACGGCCCCCCAGTCGACGCCGGAGGCGGGGGCCAGACGGGCGATCTCGCGGTGGATGGCATCGGCGATCGTGCCGCCGGTGAGCCCGATCTGGGGGACGTGGCCGGCGGCCTGGGCGTCCGCGACCCGGTTGAGGAGCTCGCCGGCGACGGCGGTCGCGAGGACACCGGCGTCGGCATGGACCTCGATGAGGGGCTGGGGGGTCTCGGTCATCGTGCGCGCTGCTCCCGGTAGTAGTCGATCATCGCGCGGGTCGACGGGTCCTGCTCGGCCAGCACGGCGGGGTCGCCGGCGAGGGCGGGCGTGATCTGCACGGCCAGCTGCTTGCCGAGCTCGACGCCCCACTGATCGAAGCTGTCGATGCCCCACACGACGCCCTGGGTGAAGGTGATGTGCTCGTAGAGCGCGATCAGCTGGCCGAGCACGGACGGCGTCAGCGCGGGCGCCAGGATGGAGGTGGTCGGCCGGTTGCCGGGGAACACGCGGGCGGGCACGATCGCCTCCGGCGTGCCCTCGGCGCGGACCTCGTCGGCGGTCTTGCCGAACGCCAGCGCCTTGGTCTGGGCGAGGAAGTTCGCGAGCAGCAATTCGTGCACGTCCGTGTCGCCGTCGGTCAACGGGTACGCCGGCGTCGCGAAGCCGATGAAGTCCGCCGGGATCAGCCGGGTGCCCTGGTGGATGAGCTGGTAGAAGGCGTGCTGGCCGTTGGTGCCGGGCTCGCCCCAGAACACCTCGCCGGTGTCGGTCGTGACCGGGGACCCGTCCCAGCGCACGCTCTTGCCGTTGGACTCCATGGTGAGCTGCTGGAGGTACGCCGGGAAGCGGTGCAGCGACTGCGCATAGGGCAGCACCGCGTGTGACTGGGCGCCGAGGAAGTTGGCGTACCAGACGTTGAGCAGACCCATCAGGGCCGGCACGTTGCGCTCCGGCGGCGCGCTCAGGAAGTGGTCGTCGACGGTCCGGAAGCCGCCGAGGAACTCCTCGAACCGCTCGGGTCCGATCGCCACCGCGAGCGAGGTCCCGATCGCGGAGTCGACGGAGTAGCGGCCGCCGACCCAGTCCCAGAACCCGAACGCGTTGGCCGGGTCGATCCCGAACTCCTCGACCTTGTCGAGGGCCGTCGACACCGCGACGAAGTGGCGGGACACCGCCGCCTCACCCGCGCCCAGCCCGTCGAGCAGCCACGACCGGCACAGCCGGGCGTTGGTGAGCGTCTCCAGCGTCCCGAAGGTCTTGCTCGAGACGATGAAGAGGGTCGTGGCGGGGTCGAGCCCGGCGAGCTTCTGCGCGGCGTCGGTCGGGTCGATATTGCTGACGAAGCGACACTCCAGGCCGGCCTGCACGTAGGGCCGGAGCGCCTCGTAGGCCATCACGGGGCCGAGGTCGGAGCCGCCGATGCCGATGTTGACGACCGTGCGGATCGGGAGCCCGGTGAAGCCGAGCCACGCACCCGAGCGGACGTCATCGGCGAAGGCGTAGACCCGGCGGAGGACCGCCCGCACCTCCTCGACCACGTCGGCCCCGCCGACGTCGAGGCGGCTCCCCACGGCTCGCCGCAGCGCGGTGTGCAGGACGGCGCGGTCCTCGGTGGCGTTGATGTGCTCGCCGCGGAACATCGCGTCGCGGCGAGCCGCGAGTCCGACCTCCTCGGCCAGCGCGCGCAGCGCCTTCCAGATCTCCGGGGTGACCAGGTTCTTGGACAGGTCGACCCGCAGGTCGCCCGCCCGGATCGTCGAGCGGGCCACCCAGTCGGCGTCGGCGAGGGTACGGCGCAGGTCCGGCCGGAAGCCGGCGGCGAGCTCGGTGAGCCGGCCCCAGGCCGGGGTCGTGGTCGGGTCGACGGGAGCCGCCGCCACGGTCAGTCCTTGGCCTTGTCCATCTGCGCCTGGACGGTGGCGACCAGCTCGGTCCAGGAGACCTTGAACTTGTCGACACCCTCGGTCTCGAGCACCACGAACACGTCGTCCAGGTCGACGCCGGCGGCGGCCAGCTGGTCGAACACCGCCTGGGCCTCGGCGCCCTTGCCGGTGACCTGGTCGCCGGTGACGTCGCCGTGGTCGGCGAAGGCCTGCAGCGTCTTCTCCGGCATCGTGTTGACGGTGTCGGAGACGACGAGGTCGGTGACGTAGAGCGTGTCGGGGTACGCCGGGTTCTTCACGCCCGTCGACGCCCACAGCGGCCGCTGGGGGTGCGCGCCAGCGTCGGCGAGGGCCTGCCAGCGCGCCGAGGCAGTGACGTCCTCGAAGGCCGCGTAGGCGAGCCGGGCGTTGGCGACCGCTGCCCGGCCGCGCAGGGCGAGTGCCTCGTCGGAGCCGATCTTCTCCAGGCGGGCGTCGATCTCGGTGTCGACGCGTGAGACGAAGAACGACGCGACCGACCGGATCGTGGCGAGGTCGACGCCGGCATCGCGGGCCTGCTCCAGACCGGTCAGGTAGGCGTCCATCACGGCGCGGTAGCGCTCGACCGAGAAGATCAGCGTGACGTTGACGCTGATGCCGGCAGCGATGGCGGCCGTGATCGCGGGCAGCCCCTCCAGCGTCGCCGGGATCTTGATCAGCGCGTTGGGACGGTCGACGGCCGCCCACAGCGCCTTGGCGGAGGCGACGGTGCCGTCGGTGTCGTTGGCCAGGGTCGGCTCGACCTCGATCGAGACCCGCCCGTCGGCCGACGTCTCGGCGGCCACCGGCGCCAGGATGTCGCAGGCGTTGCGGACGTCGTCGGTGGTGAGCGCGAAGATCACCTGGTCGACGTCGGCGCCGTCCTGGACGAGGCGGCGCACCTGTGCGTCGTACCGCTCGCCGTCGGCGATGGCGCCGGCGAAGATGGTCGGGTTGGTCGTGACACCCACGACCGACTGGTCGCGGACGAGCTCGGCGAGGTTGCCGGTCTCGATCCGCTCGCGGGACAGGTCGTCGAGCCAGATGGACACCCCCGCGTCAGCGAGGGCCTTGAGTCGATCGGTCATCAGTTCCTCCTGTTGCGGTGGGTGCGGTGGTTCAGTCGCGCGCTGCTGCCGCCAGGCTCTCGCGGGCCGCCTGGACGACCGCCTCGGGCGTGAACCCGAACTCGCGGAACAGCGTCGCCGCGTCGGCGCTCGCACCGTAGTGGTCGATGCTGACGATCCGGCCGGCGTCGCCGACGTACTCGCGCCAGCCCTGCCTGACCCCGGCCTCGACCGAGACGCGCGCCTTGACGGTCGGGGGGATGACGGCGTCGCGGTAGGCCTGGGTCTGCGCGTCGAACCACTCCAGGCACGGCATCGACACCACGCGGGCCCGGATGCCCTCGGCGGCGAGCTGCTCGCGGGCGGCGACGGCGTACTGGACCTCCGAGCCGGTGCCGATCAGGACCACGTCGGGCTCGCCGCCCTCGGCGTCGACCAGGACGTAGCCGCCCTTGGCGACGTCGTCGGTGGTCGCGTAGCCGTCGGTGCCGCGCGGGAACGTCGGGACGTTCTGGCGGCTGAGGATGAGGCCGGCCGGGCGGTCGGTGTTGCGCAGCACCTGCAGCCAGGCGGCGGCGGTCTCGTTGGCGTCGGCCGGGCGGACGACGTCGAGGCCCGGCATGGCGCGCAGGGCGGCGAGGTGCTCGATCGGCTGGTGGGTGGGCCCGTCCTCGCCGAGCCCGATCGAGTCGTGGGTCCAGACGTAGACCACCGGAGCCTTCGTCAGCGCCGCGATCCGGACCGCTCCGCGCATGTAGTCGGAGAAGGTCAGGAAGGTGCCGCCGAAGATGCGGGTGCCGCCGTGGACGGCGATGCCGTTCATGATCGCGCCCATGCCGTGCTCGCGGATGCCGAAGTGGATGACGCGACCCTGGTAGGGATCGGCCGTCCACTCCTCCACGGAGCGGTCGAGAGGCAGGAACGACGGGGCGTCCTTGATCGTGGTGTTGTTGGAGCCGGCGAGGTCGGCCGAGCCGCCCCACAGCTCCGGCATGATCGGCGCGAGCGCGTTGATGACCTTGCCGGAGGCGGCCCGGGTCGCGACGCCCTTGGCGTCGGCCTCGAACACCGGCAGCGCCTCCTCGACGCCGTCGGGGAGGCGGCGGTCCTTGAGGCGGTGGAGCAGCGCCGCGCGGTCGGGGTGGGCCGCGGCCCAGGCGTCGTACGCCACGTCCCACTCCGCGCCCCACGCCTTGCCACGATCGACCAGGCTGCGGGTGTGGGCCAGGACGTCGGCCGGGACCTCGAAGCTCTTCTCCGGGTCGAAGCCCAGCACCGTCTTCGTGGCGGCGACCTCGTCGGCGCCGAGCGCCGAGCCGTGGGCCGCCTCGGTGTTCTGGGCGTTGGGCGCGGGCCAGGCGATGACGGTCTTGAGGACGATGATCGAGGGCTTGTCGGTGACCTCGTCGGCAGCCTTGAGCGCGGCGTACAGCGCCGGCACGTCCTCCTCGTAGTGGGCGAGGTCGGAGTGGTCGTTGCCGGTCCAGTCGACGGTCTGGACGTGCCAGCCGTAGGCCTCGTAGCGCTTCGCGACGTCCTCGTTGAACGCGATGTGGGTGTCGCCCTCGATGGAGATCCGGTTGGCGTCGTAGATGACCGTGAGGTTGCCGAGCTCCTGGGTGCCCGCGATCGAGGACGCCTCGCTGGTCACGCCCTCCTCGAGGTCGCCGTCGGAGGCGAGCACGTAGACGTGGTGGTCGAACAGCGAGGGGCCGTCGCCGGCGTCGGGGTCGAGCAGGCCCTTCTCGCGGCGTGCGGCCATCGCCATGCCGACCGCGTTGGCCAGGCCCTGGCCGAGCGGGCCGGTGGTGACCTCGACGCCGACCGTGTGACCGACCTCCGGGTGGCCCGGGGTCTTGCTGCCCCAGGTGCGCAGCGCCTCGAGGTCGCCGAGCTCGAGGCCGAAGCCGCCGAGGAAGAGCTGGGTGTAGAGAGTGATCGAGGAGTGACCGCACGAGAGCACGAACCGGTCGCGGGCGATCCAGGCCGGGTCGGCGGGGTCGTGCCGCATGACCTTCTGGAACAGCAGGTACGCCGCCGGCGCCAGGCTCATCGCGGTGCCCGGGTGGCCGTTGCCGACCTTCTGGACGGCGTCCATCGCGAGGACGCGGGCGGTGTCAACAGCCTTGCGGTCGAGGTCGGTCCACTCGAGCTCCGGGATCATGGCTCCGAGCCTACCGAGCGGTGCGGGGAGACGGATACTCGCGTGGTGCCGGTCCGCCGCGCGGCCGGCCGCGCGCCACGACCCGCCGTCGCCGGTGGTCATCTCGGGCCCATCCGCTTTCTGCTCCACGACGTGCTCGGGCTACACTCGGACCGCTTCTACCCCTGTTCGTGAGGCCAGCCGAGGACCATTGCCGTGACCTACGTCGATCCCACCAGCCGCGATCTGCTGGCTGACGGCGACGGACCGCAGGAGGCGACCTTCCGCGACGTGGTCATGGCGTACGTCGGCCTCACCAAGCCGCGCGTCATCGAGCTGCTGCTCCTCACCACGGTCCCTGTGATGTTCTTCGCGGCGCGTGGTGTGCCCCCGCTCGGCCTGGTGCTGGCGACCGTCGCCGGCGGCACGCTGTCCGCCGGGTCCGCCTCGGTCTTCAACTGCGTCTACGACCGCGACATCGACGAGCAGATGCGGCGTACCCGGCGCCGGGCGCTGCCGCGCCACATCGTCACGCCGGCCGCGGCGCTCGTCTTCGGCGCCGTGCTCGGCATCCTCTCGACCGTGATCCTCGCGGTCTGGGTCAACCCGCTCTCGGCGGTGCTGTCGGTCAGCGCCAACGCGTTCTACGTGTTCGTCTACACGATGCTCCTCAAGCGACGCACCACCCAGAACATCGTGTGGGGCGGCATCGCCGGCTGCTTCCCCGCCCTCATCGGCTGGACCGCCGTCACCGGCGAGCTCTCCTGGGTGCCGATCGTGCTCTTCGCCGTGGTCTTCTTCTGGACGCCGCCGCACACCTGGGCGCTTGCCCTGCGCTACCGCGAGGACTACGCCCAGGTCGACGTCCCGATGCTGCCCGTGGTCAAGCCGGCGCGTTCGGTCGCGCTGCAGATCGTGGTCTACAGCTGGGTGATGGTCGCGACCTCCCTGGTCCTGTGGCCCGTCGCCGACACCGGCCCGCTCTATCCGATCGCGGCCGGGGTCCTCGGCGCGGTCTTCCTGGTCCAGGCCCACGGTCTGCATCGCCGGGCCCGGACCTCCGACGAGCTGAGCGTGCTCCAGCCGATGCGGCTGTTCCACTCGTCGAACCTCTACCTGTCGCTGCTGTTCGTCGCGGTGGCCATCGACCCGCTGCTGCACTGAGCTGGATAGCGCGAGCGCGTCGCTCGTTCCTCGCGCCGCGCTGCCGCGCACGCGGTCGAGGCACGTAGGCGCCCGGTCCGCCTGGCGGTCACACCGTCGGCTCGCGGCAAGACTCGGCTCCTCCGGCTCCGGTCGCTCCTTCGTCGCTCTCTTCGCTCCGTCGCCGTCGCTTCCCGCGAGGACCGACTTCGCCGTCCTGTGGCGGGCAGCGCCAGCACGAGCTGCCCGGTGCAGGGCCAGCCGCCGGCCTCGGTGCCGCGGGCGCGGGCCTCGACGAAGGTGGCGGCGTCGCCGGTGGGGATGACGCGTGGGGTGAACCGAGGGCCGGAGGGCGTGCGTGGGGTCATCCGGTCCAGCCGGAAGGTCCGCCGGCATCGCGGCGGACGGTCCGCGTCGTCACGCCGAGCCGATCGGCGAGGACCCGGCCGGGCCAGTCCCGGCGGGCCTGCAACAGCGACAGGAGCGTGAGGGCACGGGCGGAGGCTCCGGTCATGGCGCCATTCTGGTCCAGGTGGAGGACACTCATCGTCCGCTATCGGGGTGAGGCTCATCCGGCGGGCGACCGCCCGCGACGCATCCGACATCCAGGAACGAGACGATGACCCTCACCACCACGACCCACGTCAACCTCCCCGGTACGGCGCGCGCGGCTCTGGCGCACTACCGCGACGTCTTCGGCGGTGAGGTCGTCACCACCACCTACGCCGACCTCGGCCAGCCCGTCGGCAGCCCCGGCGCGGACCGGATCGTGTTCGGCCTGCTCGACTCGGCCAGCGGTGTGCGTCTGATGGCGTACGACGTCCCGGGGCTCGACGCGACCCTGCCGGTGTCGACGTGGCGCCGCCGACGGCGGGTTGGGACCGCCGGTCAGGCCGCATCCGCCCGGGCCCTCGCGGCGAGCACCACCCAGGTGATCGCCGCCGAGGTGAGTGCCGCGCCGAGCATGTGAGTGGCGACCAGGAGCTCGGGCAGGTCGGCGAAGTACTGCCAGAACCCGACGACGCCCTGGGCCAGCTCGAGCGCGAGGAGCGCGACGCCGGCCGTCCGCAGCAGCGGGCGGCCGGTCCGCCACGCGACGGCGAGGGTGGCCACCGTGACGGCCACCAGGACGTAGACCGCCCAGGCGTGCACGTGCGACATGACCTGGGGGTCGAGGCCGGTGCGCTTGGAGTCCAGGTCGCCGGAGTGCGGGCCGGAGCCGGTCACGACCGTGCCGAGGTAGAGCACGACCCAGCCCAGCGCGAAAACCGTCCAGGTGAGGACGCGGGTGCGGGGCCCGGCCTCCGAGCGGGGCCCGGCGAGCAGGTGGTCGAGCAGCACGACGCACAGGCCGATGATGACCATCGACGACAGGAAGTGGAAGGAGACGACCCACGGGTTGAGGTCGGTGAGCACGGTGATCCCGCCGATCACCGCCTGCGCCGGGATGTAGAGGCCGATCAGCAGGGCAAGCAGCCGCGCACGCTTGTCCCCGCTGCGCCAGGCCGCCGCGAAGGCGGCGATCGCGATCGCGCCCACCGCGAAGGTGAGCATCCGGTTGCCGAACTCGATGGCGCCGTTGATGCCGAGCTCGCCGTGCGGCACGTACGACTCGTCGCTGCAGCGCGGCCAGGTCGGGCAGCCGAGGCCCGAGCCGGTGAGCCGCACAGCGCCGCCGGTGACGACGATCCCGATGTTGGCGACCAGATTGGCCCAGGCGAACAGCACGAGCCAGCGCCTTGTCACGGCGGTCACGATCACTCCCACTTGAAGGTTCGGGCCGTCAGGACGGAGCCGAGGCCGGTCCAGACGACCAGCACGAGGAGGTCCCGGGCGGCGACGGTGCCCTCGCAGGCGGCGCGCACGGCCTCGCCGAGCGCCCCGGAGGGCAGCCAGCGCACGACATCGCCCAGGCCGCCGTACATGGTGGCCGGAAGGATGACGGCACCGCCGGCGAGCAGCAGCAGGTAGACGAGGTTGGCGGCGGCGAGCGTGGCCTCGGCCCGCAGGGAGCCGGCGAGCAGCATCCCGAGGGAGGCGAAGGCGGCGGTACCGCACAGGGCGGCCAGGAGCAGCGCGAGGACGCCGCCGACGCCGTCGGGCCCGGACCAGCCGAGCGCGAGGCCGACGCCGCCGATCACGAGGAACTGGAAGACCTCGACGAGCAACAGCGCGAGCACCTTGCCGCCGAGCAGGGTCGCGCGGGACAGGGGAGCGGTGCCGAGCCGCTTGAGGACGCCGTAGCGCCGCTCGAAGCCGGTGGCGATGGCCAGCGAGGTGAAGGCCGTCGACATGACGGCCAGCGCCAGCACTCCGGGCGTCAGGACGTCGATGGGGCGGCCGTCGAGGTCGAGCCCGACCTTCTCGGCGCCACGGACCGCACCGATGAGCACGATGACCGGGATCACCACGGCCAGCAGCAGCTGCTCGCCGTTGCGCAGCATCAGCCGCGCCTCCATGCTCGCCTGGGTCAGCAGCTGGCGGGTGACCGGTGCGGCGCCGGGCGCTGGCGCGAAGGTGCTGGTGCTCATGCGAACTCCTCCCGGCCGGTGAGCTCGAGGAAGACGTCCTCGAGGTTGCGCTGGCCCAGGGACAGTGACTCGGGGAGCACGTCGTGGGTCGCGCACCAGGCGGCGACGGTGGCGAGCGTGGTGCTGTCGGCAGGGCCGGACAGCTGGAGGCTGAGCGGGTCGAGCACCGTGAGCTCGGTCCCGTCGCCGAGCTCACGCACCAGCGCCTCGGGCGCGCCGTCGGGGAAGGGCTGGGTGACGACGATCCGGATGGTGGCGACGGTGCCGCCGCGGGTGAGCTCGAGCGGCGTACCGCTGGCGACCAGGCGGCCGCGGTCGAGGATGTGGACCCGGTCGGCCAGCCGCTCGGCCTCCTCGAGATAGTGCGTGGTCAGGACGACGGTGACGCCGTCGGTGCGCAGCTCCTCGAGCAGCTCCCACACGGCTCGACGGATCTGGGGGTCCATGCCGGCGGTCGGCTCGTCGACGAACACCAGCTCCGGGCGGCCGATCAGCGCGAGCGCGAGGCCGAGGCGCTGCTGCTGCCCACCCGACAGTCGTCGGTACGGCGTGCGCCCGCACTCGTGCAGCGCGAGCCGCTCCATCAGCAGGGCGACGTCCTGCGGCTGGGCGTGCAGGCGGGCGAAGTGCCGCAGCATCTCCTCGGCCCGGGCACCGCTCCAGGCACCGCCCGACTGCAGCATGACGCCGACGCGGGGGAGCAGCTCGTGCCGCTGCCGGACCGGGTCCAGCCCGAGCACGCGCACCGACCCGCCCTGGGCACGGCGGTAGCCCTCGCAGGTCTCCAGCGTGGTGGTCTTCCCGGCACCGTTGGGGCCGAGCACGGCCGTGATGGTGCCCCGCTCGACGGTCAGGGAGAGCGCGTCGACGGCCACGGTGTCGCCGTACCTCATCACCAGTCCGTCGACCTCGACAGCAAGATCCGCGGCGTGAGGCACGGCGACAGTCTAGGAACGCCCCTTCACGCCTCGTCGGGCAGGGCCAGCGGTGCCAGGTCGGCGAACCGGTCGCCCGGGCCGGGGTTCCCCGGGGCGCTGCTGCCACCGAAGTGACGCACGACACCCCACACCGCGTTGAGGGCGGTCGTGACCGCCCCCTCCGCCCAGCCGGCGGTCCACGAGATGTCGTCGCCGGCGAGGAAGATCCCGCGCCGGTGGGCGGGCAGGCCGTCCTGCACGAAGTGCGAGAACAGCCGCCGCTGGTAGCGGTAATGGCCGGGCAGGTTGGCCTTGAAGGCGCCCATGAAGTTGGGGTCCGACTCCCACGACACCGTGATCGGGTCGCCGACGATGTGGGAGGCGATGTCGACGCCGGGATAGATCTTGCGCAGCGAGTGCAGCTGCAGCCGGACCCGCTCCTCGACCGGCAGCGCCAGCCACTTCAGCGCGTCGTCGTTCCAGGTGTAGGACAGGCAGATGGAGGCGGCGCCGTCGTCCTCGAGGAGGTACGTCGCCCGGGTCAGCCGGTCGGTGAGCGTCATGCTCATCACGTCGCGCCCGGTCGTGGGATCGGTGTCCCGCCAGAACGGCCGGTCCACCCGCACGAAGGTCTTCGACGACTGCATGTAGTGGGTGCGCTCCATCGCCATCCACAGGTCGGGGGAGAAGAGCGACTCGTCGACGTCGATCCGCGCGGAGAGCAGCCAGACCTGGCAGGTGACCACGACGGCGTCGTACGCGCGCGTGGTGCCCCAGCGGTCGGTGACCTCGAATCTCCGGTCGGTGCCGGGCATGATCCGCGCCACGCCCGGCATCGGCGAGCCGCCGTGCAGGCTCTCCAGCGAGGTGCCCTCGGGCCAGTGCGCGCAGGCGGGCGCGTCCTTCCAGAGCCCGACGGGCAGCTGCTCCGCGCCGCCGTGGATCAGCCGGTGGTCCTCGTCGGCGTTGGTGAAGATCACCCGGAGGATCTCGAGCATCGAGTTCGGGAAGTCGGTGTCCCAGCCACCGGTGCCGAAGCCGACCTGCCCGAACACCTCGCGGTGCCGGAAGCTGCGCGAGCCGAACGCCAAGCTGTTGGCGAGGAAGCCGGAGAAGGTCTCCTCGTCCAGGGTCGGGACGAGCTGGTTCCACAGGTCCTTGAGCCGTGGGACGTCGCGGTCCGCGATCGCCTGCTGCGCCTCGGCGAAGCCGACCTCGCCGAGGGCCTCGTGCCAGGCGTCCGCGACGTCCTTGAGGAGCGGCGGCAGGTCGTCGTAGGTGCGGGCGTAGAAGGACTCGCCGCCGAGCTCGACCACGGTGCTCGGCGTCGCCTCCGACAGCGGGTTGGGGAAGGGCGAGGTCCGCAGGCCGAGGCGGTCGATGTAGTGGAACAGCGCGCGCGAGGACAGCGGGAACCGCATGCCGCCCAGCTCCGCGATCGGTCCCTGCGGCCCACCGAAGGGCTGGGAGCGCAGCCGACCGCCGATCCGGTCGGCCTCGTAGACCACCGGCTTCAGGCCCAGCCGCATCAGCTCGTAGGCCGCGACCAGGCCGGAGAGGCCGCCGCCGACGATCGCGACCTCACCACCGTGCTGCTCCACGGGGACCGAGCCGAGCCCGTCGGGATGGGCCAGGTGCTCGTCGTACCCGAACGGGAAGTCGGGCCCGAGCATGGTGACCGCGGCCGGCCGGGTGACGCCCTCGTCGGGCGTGGTCTGGCCGGTCGTCATCGGGTCAGGCCTCCGTAGAGCTCGGGCCGGCGGTCGGCCAGGTGGGTGTTGGCGCTGCGCGCGGCGTCGAGCGCGGCGGAGGTGAGGGTGCCGACCACGAGGCCAGGCCGGTCGTCGGCGCGGGCCAGGTCGACGCCGTCGGGACCGACCACGCAGCTCAGGCCGGTATAGGTCAGGTCGTGCTCGGAGCCGGCGCGGTTCGCGTAGGCGACGGCCATCTGGTTCTCGAACGCGCGCGCCGGGACGAGCAGCGTGCTGACGGCGTCGTACGGCGCCATCAGGGCGGTGGGACAGGCGAGCAGGTCGGCGCCGGCGAGGGCGACCATCCGGACCTGCTCGGGGAACTCGACGTCGTAGCAGACGAGCAGACCGACCTGGAACCCGTCGATCTCGCCGACCGCGGGGGCGCCGTCACCGGGGACGTACGCCGCCGCCTCGCCGGGACCGTAGAGGTGAGCCTTGCGGTGGCGGGCCAGCACGCTGCCGTCGCGGTCGACGAGCTCGGCGGCGATGTGGACCCGCCCACCGGCGCGCTCGGGCCAGCTCCAGGCGATCGCGAGGCCGTGTCGTCGCGCGATCTCGGCGACGGCCCGGGCCATCGGACCGCCGGCGGGCTCGGCGAGGTCGGCCGCCTGTGGCGCGATGTCGTAGCCGGTGAGGGTGAGCTCGGGGCCGACCAGCAGTCGGGCGCCCCGGCCCGCGGCGTCGGCCGCGGCGGCGTCGAGGGCGTCGAGGGCGGCGGGTACGTCGAGCAGGGGGCCGTCGGGCTGCCAGACGGCCACGACCAGCTCGGCCGCGCGCGGGGTGTCGGTCACGCGTCAACGGTAGGGCGGTCGCGGCACAAGATCGAGAGCTCTGGCTTGCTCACCGACGGCGATCTGTTGCACCGAACTCGGATCAGGTGGCGATCTGTTGCGCCCTCCGGCGCTCGGTCAGCCGGGGAGGCTGCCCTGCTCGCGTCGCACCAGCGGCGAGAGCACCAGCTCGCTGCGGGTCCGCGCCACGAACGGCTCGCCGGCGATCCGCTCGACGACCTGCTCGAAGTGCCGGATGTCGGAGGCGAGGATGTGCAGGATCGCGTCCGCCTCGCCGGTCACCGTCGAGGCAGAGACGACCTCGGGGTGCTGGTCGACCGCTTCGAGGATCTCGCCGGGCGTGGTGGAGCCCTGGCAGTAGATCGAGACGTAGCCCTCCGTCGACCAGCCGACGACCGCCGGGTCGACGCGGACGGTGAACCCGGCGACCGCGCCCGAGGCGACGAGACGGTCGACCCGGCGCTTGACCGCAGGCGCGGAGAGGCCGACGACCTGCCCGATCTGCGCGAACGTGGCCCGGCCGTCCTCGAGGAGGACACCGACGATCAGGCGGTCGAGGTGGTCGAGCTGCATGCGGGTCATTCTCGCCGAAGCTCCGCGGTCTACGCTGACGGCCGTGAATCCTTGGCTGTACGGCGTCGCGCTGGTCGTCGCCGGCGTGCTCGCCGTACTCCTCGTGGTCGACCTCGTGCGCGACCGGGCCGCACAGGACTCGCACTTCGTCGGCCTGGCGGTCCTGGAGGTGGTGATGCTCGTCCAGCTCGTGGGCGGCGTCGTCGCACTGGCCCGCACCGAGCGCGACCTCGAGGGAGCGGTCTTCGTCAGCTACCTCGTCACGAATCTGCTGGTCCCGATCGTCGCGGCGTTCCTCGCGCTCGCCGAACGGTCGCGGGTCGGCACGACGATCCTGCTGCTCGGCGTCGCGACCGTCGCGGGCCTCGAGGTGCGACTGTGGGACGTGTGGGGCGGTCGTGGTGCCTGAGCGCAGGCAGCCGAGCCAGGCGCTCTCCCAGGGCTGGGGGCGCGCCCTGGTCTTCGCCTACGGGCTCTTCGCCGTCGCCGCGACCGGCCGCTCCGCGGTCCAGCTCGGCATGGATCCCGACAAGGCTCCGCTGGCGTACTCCCTGTCCCTCGTCGCGGCCGTCCTCTATCTCGTCGCGACCACCTGCCTGCTGCTGGGCGGCAACACCGGCTGGCGCGTGGCGGGCATCGCGGTGACCATCGAGCTGCTCGGCGTTCTCTCGGTCGGCACCCTGAGCTATGTCGCCACCGACCTGTTCCCCGACAAGACGGTCTGGTCGCACTTCGGGCAGGGCTACGGCTTCCTGCCGCTCGTCCTCCCGCTGGCCGGGTTGGCCTGGCTGCGGCACACGAGTCCGGCGTGAGTTGGCCCGTTCCGCAGACCGGCGGGCTCCGGAGACCTACGGTGGTTCGATGACTGCTGGTGGATCACGTCAGGCGCTTCGAAGCAGGGCGACCCGCGGCGGGGCGGTGATCGCGACGACGCTGGCGATGGCCGCAGCGGTCCTGGCCGCGCCACCGGCCCGCGCGGCCGTCGTACGGGTGGCCTCGCCGACCGGATCCGGCATGGCCTGCACCGCCGCGGCACCCTGCACGGTCGTCCAGGCGTTCGCCAACGCGCTCAGCGGTGACACCGTCGCGCTGTCGCCGGGAACATACGTGGTCGGACAGGATCTCGACGTGGAGGCATTCACGGTGCAGCCACTGGTCGTCGGCACGCGTCCGGTCCTCCAGTTCACCGGGGACCACCGCCTGCGGGCGTGGCAGCCGGCGTCCGTGGTCTCGGACCTGCGGATCGAGGCCCTGAATCTGTTCCCGAGCACGGCGGCCGTCCTGATCAGAAACGGGATCGGTCGACGTCTCGAGGTGGTGGCCGACAGTCCGAACAGCGCCAAGGGTGTGGACGTCAGGAATGCCGGCGCCCTGGTCGACAGCACCGTTTGGTCCCGCTCGGAGTTCGGCAGCGCCATCACGATGGGCGACGGTGGCGGACTGATCCGCAACGTCACCGCCCTGGCGACCGGGCCCGACAGCACTGGCCTGTTCACCAGTGCCTCCTACATGCTCCCCGGGTCGACGACGATGACGTTCGCGGTGCAGAACTCCATTCTGCGTGGTAGCGGCCACGACCTGCATGTGCACTCCGGAGAGCCGACGAAGGTCATCATCGCGAATCTCGACCACAGCAACTACGCCACCGTCGCTCCCACGGGCACCCACGCGGTGCTGAACGACCTCGGCGGGCGGCAGACGGCGGCTCCGGCCTTCGTGGCGCCGGCGGACGGCAACTTTCGACAGCTGGCGACGTCTCCGACAAGGAACGCTGGAGCCCCTGTCGGCGGCCTGAGCGCCACCGCGCTGGACGGTCAGGCCCGCATCCAGGAGTCGGCTCCGGACATCGGCGCGGACGAGTTCGCCATCTCCGCGGTCACGTCCGGCGTGCTCAAGCGCAACAAGAGGAAGGGGACCGCCACCTGGATCCTCACCGCCTCCGCGGCCGGGCAGCTCGTCGTGACCGGTCGGAAGGTCAAGGGACTCACCGTGGTGCTCGGCGGGCCCGGCGCGACGATGGTGAAGATCAAGCCGACGCGCGCCGGCAAGAAGACGCTGAACCGCAAGGGCAAGCTGCGGACCCGGCTCACCGTGACCTGGCTGCCCTCCGTGGGCGTCGGCACCGCCCCGGCGCCGATGAAGGTCGTCCTGAAGAAGAGGAAGCGCTGAGCGCGGCGCGGCGAGCTTCCCCGCCCGTGTGTGACCCACGTCGCCAAGGTCACCCTCAGTAAGGATCACCTTGCTTGAACCGGGTCTCCCAATATAGGCACACTGATGTTGTGGAAATGGTGACCGAGACCGATCAGCCGACGCGTCAGCGCGTCGCGCGGTCGATCCTGGTCAACGGACCCTCCACGGCAGCCGCGCTCGCCGAGCGCCTGGAGCTGACCCCGGCGGCGGTGCGTCGCCACCTCGACCAGCTGCTGGCCGAGGGCGCGGTCGACGCCCGCGACCCCCGTCCGGACGGGGCGCGGGGCCGGGGGCGGCCGGCCAAGGTCTTCGCCCTCACCGAGCGGGGTCGCGACGCCTTCGACCAGCAGTACGACGACCTCGCCACCGAGGCCCTGCGCTTCCTGGCCGAGACCGGCGGCGACGACGCCGTACGAGCCTTCGCCGAGCGACGGGCGTCGTTCATCGAGAGGCGCTTCCCCGAGGTCGCCGCGGCCAACCCGGCCGCCTCGCCGGCCGAGGTGCTGGCGCTGGTGTTCTCCGACGAGGGCTACGCCGCCTCCGTCCGCGAGCTGCCCGGTCAGACGAACCTGCTCGGCGGCGAGCAGCTGTGCCAGCAGCACTGCCCGGTGTCCCACGTCGCCCACGAGTTCCCCCAGCTGTGCGAGGCCGAGACGGAGGCCATCGGCCGCGTGCTCGGCACGCACGTCCAGCGGCTGGCCACCATCGCCCACGGTGACGGGGTGTGCACCACGTGCATCCCCGACTCCGCCACGGTCTCGTCCCGAGAGAAGAAGGAGCAGGTCACCTCATGACCTCGATCACTGAATCTGATGGCTCGACCAAGGTCGAGCTGTTGAACCCCGAGCTCAAGGGCATCGGTCGCTACGACTTCGGCTGGTCCGACAAGAACGACGTCGGCGCCGATGCGAAACGCGGCCTCAACGAGGACGTCGTCCGCGACATCTCCGGCAAGAAGAGCGAGCCCGACTGGATGCTCGACCTGCGGCTCAAGGGGCTCAAGCTCTTCGGTCGCAAGCCGATGCCGACCTGGGGCTCCGACCTGTCGGCGATCGACTTCGACAACATCAAGTACTTCGTGCGCTCCTCGGAGAAGCAGGCCCAGAGCTGGGAGGACCTGCCCGAGGACATCAAGAACACCTACGACAAGCTCGGCATCCCCGAGGCGGAGAAGCAGCGTCTCGTCGCCGGCGTGGCCGCGCAGTACGAGTCCGAGGTCGTCTACCACTCGATCCGCGAGGACCTCGAGGCCCAGGGCGTGCTCTTCCTCGACACCGACACCGCGCTCAAGGAGCAGCCGGAGCTCTTCAAGGAGTACTTCGGCACCGTCATCCCCGTCGGCGACAACAAGTTCGCCGCGCTCAACACCGCGGTGTGGTCGGGCGGGTCGTTCATCTACGTGCCCAAGGGTGTCCACGTCGACATCCCGCTCCAGGCCTACTTCCGGATCAACACCGAGAACATGGGCCAGTTCGAGCGGACCCTGATCATCGTCGACGAGGACGCCTACGTGCACTACGTCGAGGGCTGCACCGCGCCGATCTACTCGTCCGACTCGCTGCACTCCGCGGTCGTCGAGATCATCGTCAAGAAGGGCGGCCGCTGCCGCTACACGACCATCCAGAACTGGTCCAACAACGTCTACAACCTGGTCACCAAGCGCGCGGTCTGCGAGGCCGGCGCGACGATGGAGTGGGTCGACGGCAACATCGGCTCCAAGGTGACGATGAAGTACCCGGCCGTCTACCTGATGGGCGAGCACGCCAAGGGCGAGACGCTGTCCATCGCCTTCGCGGGCGAGGGTCAGCACCAGGACGCCGGCGCCAAGATGGTCCACGCGGCCCCGCACACCTCGAGCTCGATCCTGAGCAAGTCGGTCGCGCGCGGCGGCGGGCGGACGTCGTACCGCGGGCTGATCCAGGTCAACGAGGGCGCGCACGGCTCGAAGTCCAACGTGCTCTGCGACGCGCTGCTGGTCGACCAGATCAGTCGCTCCGACACCTACCCCTACGTCGACATCCGCGAGGACGACGTGTCGATGGGCCACGAGGCGTCGGTCTCGAAGGTCTCCGACGACCAGCTCTTCTACCTCATGTCGCGCGGCATGGAGCAGGACGAGGCGATGGCGATGATCGTGCGCGGCTTCGTCGAGCCGATCGCCAAGGAGCTGCCGATGGAGTACGCCCTCGAGCTCAACCGACTGATCGAGCTGCAGATGGAGGGTGCTGTCGGCTGAGGCCTTCGGCACTCAGCCTCCAGCGCCGTCGAAGGCTCGATGGTTGCGTCTTCCCACCAGCACCCCGCATTGAAGGAAATCTTGTGACTGTGACTGAAACGGCCGAGTCGGCCGTCCGGTCGGCTCTTGAAGTGGACCGCGTCGAGAGCCACCTGAACCCGCCCGCGTCGTACGACCTGGCCGACCACCCCGTGCCCACCGGGCGCGAGGAGGTCTGGCGGTTCACGCCGCTCAAGCGGCTGCGCGGGCTCCTCGACGGCGAGGCGTCCGCGGCGACGCTGACCCGCGAGACCACGCTGCCCGCGGGCGTCACGCTGAGCGAGATCAGCGCCGACGAGGCCGTCGCGCTCGGCGAGCTCGGGCCCAACGACCGCCCCGCAGCGCTGGCCGCCGCGAACGCCGGCGGCGCGCTGCTGCTCGACGTCCCGGCCGAGGCCGTCGTCGCCGAGCCGATCGTCATCCGGCTCACCGGCGAGTCGGTCGACGACCTGGTCTGGGGCCGGCTGCTCTACCGCATCGGCGCCCACGCCGAGGTCACGATCGTCCTCGTACACACCGGCTCGGTGCGCTACTCGGCCCTCTCGACCTTCCTCGTCGGCGACGGCGCCAAGGTCAACGTGCTGAGCCTGCAGGACTGGGCCGACGATGCCGTCCACCTCGGTCGCGACGCGATCCGGGTCGGCCGCGACGCCTTCGTCAAGCACACCTCGATCTCCTTCGGCGGCGACCTGGTGCGCATGCACGCCAACGTCGAGTACGCCGGTCCCGGCGGCGAGGCCGAGCTGCTCGGCCTCTACTTCGCCGACGAGGGCCAGCACCTCGAGCACCGGCTGTTCGCCGACCACAACGCCCCCAAGACCAAGAGCCACGTGGTCTACAAGGGCGCGCTGCAGGGCAAGGGCGCGCACACGGTGTGGATCGGCAACGTCCTGATCCGCAAGATCGCCGAGGGCATCGAGACCTACGAGGAGAACCGCAACCTGGTTCTCACCGACGGCTGCCAGGCCGACTCGGTCCCGAACCTCGAGATCGAGACCGGCGAGATCGAGGGCGCCGGGCACGCCTCGGCGACGGCCCGCTTCGACGACGAGCAGTTGTTCTACCTGCGCTCGCGCGGCATCTCCGAGAAGGAGGCGCAGCGCCTGGTGGTGCACGGCTTCTTCAACGACCTGATCCGCAAGGTCGGCATCCCCTCCATCGAGGAGCAGCTGCTCGAGACGGTCGAGGCGGAGCTCGCCAAGAACGTGCTCAAGGTCTCTGCCGACGTGGAGGGAGCATGACCTTCGAGCGGGCCTGCGCGCTGGCCGACGTACCGACCGACGAGGCGCTCGCCGTCACCGTCGACCGGTACGACGTCGCCGTGGCCCGTCGCGGCGACGAGGTCTTCGCCCTGCAGGACCTCTGCTCGCACGCCGCGGTCGCGCTGAGCGAGGGCGAGGTGGAGGACTGCACCGTCGAGTGCTGGCTGCACGGCTCGCGCTTCGACCTGCGCACCGGCAAGCCCACCGGCCTCCCGGCGACCGAGCCGGTCGCCACCTTCCCCGTCGAACTGCGCCCCACTGATTCGGGCGACGTCGACGTCTACATCGACGTCGCCACCACATTGAACGGAGTCACCCCCGCATGAGCACGCTCGAGATCAAGGACCTGAAGGTCCAGGTGCAGACCGAGGACGGTCCCAAGGAGATCCTCAAGGGCGTCACGCTGACCATCAAGGACGGCGAGACCCACGCGATCATGGGCCCCAACGGCTCGGGCAAGTCCACCCTGGCGTACTCCGTCGCGGGTCACCCGCGCTATGAGATCACCGGCGGCACGGTGACCCTCGACGGCGTGGACGTGCTGACCATGTCGGTCGACGAGCGCGCCCGGGCCGGACTCTTCCTCGCCATGCAGTACCCCGTCGAGGTCCCCGGCGTCTCGGTGTCGAACTTCCTGCGCACGGCCAAGACCGCCATCGGCGGCGAGGCCCCCAAGCTGCGCACCTGGGTCAAGGACGTCAACGGCGCCCTGGACCGGATGAACCTCGACGCGACGTTCTCGCAGCGCTCGGTCAACGAGGGCTTCTCCGGCGGCGAGAAGAAGCGCCACGAGATCGCCCAGCTCGAGCTGCTCGACCCGAAGGTCGCGATCCTCGACGAGACCGACTCGGGCCTCGACATCGACGCGCTCAAGGTCGTCTCCGAGGGCGTCAACCGGTTCCGGGAGCGTGACGGCAAGGGCGTCCTGCTGATCACCCACTACACGCGCATCCTGCGCTACATCAAGCCCGACCACGTCCACGTCTTCGTGGCCGGCCGGGTCGCCGAGTCCGGCGGCCCCGAGCTGGCCGAGGAGCTGGAGGCCAACGGCTACGAGCGCTTCCTCGCCGCTGTGCCGTCCGGGGTCTGATCATGACCCTGGAGGGTCTGCTCCCCGAGCTGACGGTGATCCGCAAGGATTTCCCGATCCTCGAGCGCGCGCTCGCGGGCGGGATGCCGCTGGTCTACCTCGACAGCGCCAACACCTCGCAGAAGCCGCAGGTCGTCATCGACACGATGGTCGACCACCTGGAGCGCCACAACGCCAACATCGCCCGGGCGATGCACCAGCTCGGTGCCGAGTCGACCGAGGCGTTCGAGGCCGCGCGCGACAAGGTGGCGGCGTTCATCGGCGCACCCGAGCGTGACGAGGTGATCTTCACCAAGAACGCCTCCGAGGCGCTCAACCTGGTCGCCAACACCCTGGCATGGCGGGGCGAGCACCAGGTCGGCGAGGGTGACGAGATCGTCATCACCGAGATGGAGCACCACTCCAACATCGTGCCGTGGCAGCTCCTGGCCGAGCGCACCGGCGCGACGCTGCGCTGGTTCGGGCTCACCGACGACGGCCAGCTCGACCTCAGCAACGCGCACGAGCTGATCAACGAGCGCACCGCGGTCGTGGCCTTCACCTGGGTCTCCAACATGCTCGGCACGATCAACCCGGTCGCCGAGCTGACCCGGCGCGCCCACGCGGTCGGCGCGCGGGTCGTCGTCGATGCCTCCCAGGCTGCGCCGCAGCTCCCGATCGACCTGGCGGCGATGCCCGAGACCGATCGTCCCGACGCCGTCGCCTTCACCGGCCACAAGGTGGTCGGGCCCACCGGCATCGGCGTGCTCTGGGGACGGCGCGCCTTCCTCGACGGGCTCCCGCCCTTCCTCGGTGGCGGCGAGATGATCGAGACCGTGCGCATGGAGGGCTCGACCTACGCCGGGATCCCACACAAGTTCGAGGCCGGCACTCCACCCATCGTCGAGGCGATCGGCCTCGGCGCGGCGGTGGAGTACCTCAGCCATGTCGGCATGGACGCGATCCACGCCCACGAGCAGGCCATCACCGGCTACGCCCTCGAGGGGCTGCGGACCGTGACCGGCCTGACCGTGCTCGGCCCGCTCGACGCCGCCTCACGTGGCGGCGCCATCTCGTTCGAGCTCGACGGCGTGCACCCGCACGACATCGCCCAGGTGCTCGACAGCCGCGGCATCGCCGTGCGCGCCGGGCACCACTGCGCCAAGCCGGCCCACGCGCGCTTCGGCGTGCAGAGCTCGACGCGGATGTCGTCGTACCTCTACACGGAGCCGCGGGAGATCGACGCCCTCGTCGAGGCGCTGGAATACACCCGCTCCTACTTCAAGTTGGACTGACGATGACGACGGCCAACGGTCAGGACCTGGACGCGCTCTACCAGGACATCATCCTCGACCACTACAAGAACCCCCACGGCAAGGGCCTGCGCGACGCCCACGAGGCCGAGGTGCACCACGTCAACCCGACCTGCGGTGACGAGGTGACCCTGCGCGTCCACCTCGAGGACGGGGCTGCCGGCCGGGTCGTCGCGGACGTGTCGTACGACGCGCTGGGGTGCTCGATCTCGCAGGCGTCGGCGTCGGTGCTCTACGACCTCCTGGTCGGCAAGGGCGTCGACGAGGCGATGGAGATCCACCAGGAGTTCCTCACCCTGATGCAGGGCAAGGGCACGGTGGAGCCGGACGAGGACGTCCTCGAGGACGGCATCGCGTTCGCGGGCGTGGCGAAGTTCCCGGCCCGCGTGAAGTGCGCGCTGTTGTCGTGGATGGCATGGAAGGACGCGACGGCGCAGGCCATCGCAGGAGACGGAGACAAGTCATGAGCGAGTCCATCGACAACAGCGACCTGCCCGAGGTCCCCGAAGCCGCGGGACTGGCGGGCACCAACGCCTCGTCCAACGTGGCGCTGGCCGACATCGAGGAGGCGATGAAGGACGTCGTCGACCCCGAGCTCGGCATCAACGTCGTCGACCTGGGCCTCGTCTACGGCATCCACGTCGACGAGGGCACCAATGTCGTCCTCGACATGACGCTGACCTCCGCGGCCTGCCCGCTGACCGACGTGATCACCGACCAGACCGAGTCCGCCCTGGAGGGCCTGGTCAACGACGTCGCCATCAACTGGGTCTGGATGCCGCCGTGGGGTCCCGACAAGATCACCGACGACGGCCGCGACCAGCTCCGGGCCCTCGGCTTCAACGTCTAGGACACAGTCCTAGCAGCGGCCGGTGCCGTAGCTCCAGTCGAACCGTGCCCGGAGCGACTCCTGCGGCCCGATGCCGACGAGCGTCACCTGATAGGTACCGGCGTGCCGCGGCGGACGCAGCCGGTAGACGCCCTCGCCGACCTCGACGGCGCTCCGCGTCCCCCGGCAGGCCGGCTCGGCCGACCGGGTCCCGCGGTACGTCACCTGCCAGGTCCAGCCCGGGCGGTCGACGGCGAGCAGGATCCTGCCCTCGCCGGTGACCCGCGGCACGGCGCCCGCGGCGGGACGCCGGCAGTTGCCGCCGCCCAGCTCGCCCTCGGTCGTGACGACGACCGGGAACACCACGCAGTGCTCCACGACGGCCGCGCGCAGGTCCGGTCCGGGGAGCCGCAGCTCGACGACGGGAATCCGCTCGCCGGTGGCCTCCGCCGCGGCGGGTAGTGCGGCGGAGAGCACGGTCGCGGTCAGGACCGCCGCCCCCGCGCGCGCGAACAAGCGACGGAGCAGCGCGAACACGTCCACGAGCGTACGTTCTCGCAGGTCCGTCCGTGGCTGTTCCGGGGAATTCAGCGGAGGGGCGCGAACCTCCGGTCGGTGTAGCGGCGCAGGTTCTTGAGGAAGCGCCGGAAGGCGATGGTGCAGACCAGGCCGCTGATGGGCATGAAGTACCGCCCGGGACCCGCCACGTCGAGCGCCAGGGTCCAGGTGAGCCGGCAGCCCTGCGGAGTCGGCTCGACGTCGTACCGCTCGGCGAAGGCGCGGATCGACTTCTCCGAGGCCTCGTTGAAGCGGAAGCCCATCCGCTGCCCGGGCTCCCACAGCAGGAATTCCTCGGCTCCCTTCAACCCACCGAGCATCGACACCACCCGGGTGCTGCCGACGCCGGGCGGAAGGGGCGAGGTCCACTCGACGTTGCGGATCACCGATGCCCACCGCGGCCACGCGTCGGCGTCGGCGAAGACCTCGAACAGCTGGTCCGGGGTGATCGCGAGCTCGACGCTGTTGGCGTAGCGGTGGGGCGCCGTGTCGACGTAGTCGATCCCGACGCGCTCGCAGGGGTGCAGGGCGGCCATCAGGTCAGACTAGAACAGGTTCTCGTCGGTAGGGTCGTGCCGTGCCCGAGGTCCTCGTCCCGCCCGCCCGGTGGCCGCGCTGGGTCACGAACTTCGCCGCCTCGCACGGCGAGCCCACGTTGCGCGTCGACGGGGGAGTGCTGCGCGGTACGGCGCCCGACGGCTCGTGGTTCAGCGCCGGCCTGCCCTTCTCCCGGTCCTACGCCGGGCCGGCCGAGGTCGATGCCCTCCTGGTGGCCGTGGCGGCGGGGACGTCGGCGCCCTGGGGCGTGCTCCTCGTCCGTAAGGGCGGCTTCGCGGTGGCCCGCGTGGAGGCCGGTGCGGTCGTCGCGAGCAAGGTCGGGCAGCGCCACGTCCAGGGACGGACCAAGGCCGGCGGCCAGTCCCAGCAGCGCTTCGCGCGCCGTCGGGCCAACCAGGCCCGGGTCGCCTACGAGGCGGCCGCCGACCACGCCGTGAGGGTGCTGGCCGGGGTGGGGGAGGTGGTCGCCGGCGGAGACCGCGGTGCGGTGGACGAGGTGCTCGCCGACCCGCGACTGGGCGCGGTCGGCGTCGTGGGCCCCTGGCTCGCCGTACCGGACCCGCGGCGGGGAGTCCTCGACCGAGCGGTGGCCGACGCCCAGTCCTTGGTGGTGACGGTGGAGAACGCCGGGCAGGCGACCGCGCGCGGCGGGTAGAACGCGTCGCAATTGGGCAGAGACTGCATGGCTAGGCCCGGAATTGTTGCGGTTTGGGACCAAACCGCAACGCCCAGAGCCCAGTCCGGCGCTCAGTCGTCGAGGCCGAGCTCGGCCCGCCGCACCGCCCAGCGCTCATCGAGGTCGGACATCTCGGCGAGCACGAAGGCGAGGAACTCACGCGCCAGCCGAAGCCGGCGGCGCGCGGGATCGTCGGCCGGCAGCTCGGCCAGGCCACGGTCGAGTGCGGCGATGAGCGGTGCATAGAACTGGTCCAGCCGGACCGTCATGCCGTGCCAGGCGTCGTCGTCGACGACGAACACGTCGCGCCGGGAGCCGCGCTCGCGCTCGCGGCGGATCATGCCGACGCCGTCGAGGTAGCGCACGGCGCCGGACACGCCGGCCGGGCTCACCCCGAGGCCGCCGGCGATCTCGGCCGCCGTCATCCGGCCGTCGTCGTCGACGAGGAGCGCGGCGAACACCCGGGAGGGGAGCCGGGCCAGACCGGCGCTGGTGAGGGCGCCCCCCATCCGCTCCACGAAGGAGTCGCGGGCGCTGTCGGTGGACATGCCGAGAGTCTACAAGATTCAGTAATTGCTGAAACAGGTGCATGATGGAGACATGACACGTCCCCTCATCGAGGTTCGTGGCCTCGTGAAGACCTTCGGAGCCTTCCGCGCCCTCGACGGGCTCGACCTGGTCGTCGAGGCGGGGGAGGTGCACGGCTTCCTTGGCCCCAACGGTGCAGGCAAGTCGACCACCATCCGGGTGCTCCTCGGTCTGCTGCGCAAGGACGCCGGGGAGGTCCGGATCCTCGGCGGCGATCCGTGGCGTGACGCCGCGACGCTGCACCGCCGGCTGGCCTACGTTCCCGGCGACGTCAGCCTGTGGCCGAACCTGAGCGGCGGCGAGATCGTCGACCTGCTCATCCGGATGCGCGGAGCCGACCCCGCCAGGTCGCGGCGTGAGGAGCTGATCGAGCGCTTCTCGCTCGACCCGACCAAGCGCGGCCGGGCGTACTCCAAGGGCAACCGGCAGAAGGTCGCCCTGGTCGCGGCGTTCGCCACCGACCCCGACCTGCTCATCCTCGACGAGCCGACGTCGGGCCTCGACCCGCTGATGGAGCAGGTCTTCAACGACTGCGTCGCCGAGCAGACCGCGCGCGGCGCGACGGTGCTGCTGTCGAGCCACATCCTCAGCGAGGTGGACCGACTCGCCGACCGGGTCACGATCATCCGCGAGGGCGCGGTCGTCGAGAGCGGCCGCCTCAGCGACCTGCGCCATCTCAGCCGTAGCCGGATCGTGGCGACCCTGAGCGGCGCCGTCCCCGACCTCGCCGGCACGCCCGGTGTCCACGACCTCGGGGTCGACGGTGCCCAGCTCAGCTGCACCGTGGACCCCGACGGTCTGCCCGCCGTCCTGACCGCGCTGACGGCGGCCGGCGTCACGGCGCTCACCAGCACGCCGCCGAGCCTGGAGGAGCTCTTCCTCGACGCCTACCGGGACCGGGTGGGGGCGGCGCGGTGACCGCCTCGACCGCGGGCTGGCCGCTGCTCCTGCGCCTCGGTCTGCGGCAGGACCGGATCCTCGCGCCGGTGGGCCTCGCGGTGCTGGTCCTGATGAGCATCGCCTCGGCGGCCGCGACCCCGGGCCTGTACGCCGACCAGGCCGACCGGGTCCGCGCGGCCGAGTCCATCAACGCCAGTCCGGCGATCGTCGCGCTCTACGGCCCAGTCCTCGACGTCGCCAGCGAGGGCGAGCTGGCGATGACCAAGATGACCGTCCTGTATGCCGTCTTCGTCGCCGTGCTCTTCATCGCGGTGGTGCGTCGGCACACCCGGGTCGAGGAGGAGACCGGCCGCACCGAGCTGCTCGGGGGCACCGCCCTCGGCCGTCATGCGCCCCTCGTCGCGACCGCGGCCGAGGCGCTCCTGCTGGCCGTCGCCCTGGGCCTGCTGACAGGGCTCGGCAACACCGTCGCGGGTCTCGACCTCGTCGGCTCGCTCGCCTTCGGTGCGCTCTGGGCCGGCACGGCGCTCGTCGCGGCGGGCATCGGCGCGGTCACGGCTCAGCTGTCGGCGAGCGCGCGCACCTGCGCGGCGTACGCCGCCGGCCTCGTTGGCCTGCTGTTCGTGCTGCGCGCGGTCGGCGACACCGGCCCCGCGTGGGTGAGCTGGCTGTCGCCGCTGGGCTGGAACACCCAGCTCCGCGCGTACGGCGAGGTGCGGTGGTGGCTGCTGCCCTGCTACGGCCTGGTGGCCGCCGGGCTGGTCGGCGTCGCCTTCCGGCTCCGGTCGCGTCGCGACCTCGGCTCCGGTCTCGTGCCGACCCGGCCCGGTCCGCGGACCGGATCGCCCCGGCTGGCCGACGCGTTCGCCCTGGCGGTCAAGGTGCACGGCACCACGCTGGCGCTCTGGACGGTCGCCGCCGGGGCTCTGGGCGTGGTCTTCGGGATGATCGCTCCCGGCATCGGCGACCTCCTCGACTCCGAGGTCGCGCAGTCGATCATCGACGAGCTCGGCGGCGCGCTGGTGGCCGCGATCCTCTCGATCGTCGCGGTCCTGCTCACCTACTTCGCCGTCACGGTCGTCAGCCATGCCGGCCGCGACGAGGAGGACGGCCGGGCCGAGCTGGTCCTCGCGACCGCCACGAGCCGCGGCCGCTGGTTCGCCGCATCCGCGACGCTGGCGCTGGCCGGAACGGGGTGGCTGCTCGCCGTGACGGGCGTCGGCCTCTGGATCGGGTACGTCGCCGCGGACGGGCCCGGCATCGGGAACCTCCTCGTCGCCGCGCTGGCGTGGGTGCCGGCGGCCTGGGTGGTCGGTGCGCTGGCGGTGCTGTCCCTCGCCGCCGGGTTGCGCTGGTCGGTCCTGGTCTGGGCGTGGCCGGCCGCCTTCCTCACCCTCGGCCTGGCCGGTGACCTGGTGGGACTGCCGGGCTGGGTGAGCGGCCTGTCGCCGTACTCCCACGTGCCCTCCGTGCCCGCCGACGTCTGGAGCTGGGGGAGCGCCGGCGGCCTGAGCGCCGTGGCGGCCGCCCTGCTCGCGGTGGCCTGGTGGCGATTCCGCGAGCGTGACATCGGCTGACCGCAGCCAATTCGAACCTTGTTATATAACGCTGTTCGGATTAGCCTTCGGCCATGGCCCGACCCCGGACCCACACCGCCGAGCTGCGTGAGCGGATCATGGCCTGCGCGCTCGACACCGTGGCGGAGCACGGGCTGGCGGCGCTGGCACTGCGCGACGTCGCGGAGCGCGCCGGCACGTCGACGGCGGCCGTCTACGCCCTGTTCGGCAGCAAGGAGGCGCTGCATCGTGCCGTCCTGATCAGCGCGTTCGCCGACTTCGGCGCCGAGCAGGCGGCCCAGGAGACGAGCGAGGATCCGGTCACCGACCTCGCGGGCCTCGGTGCCCGCTACGTCCAGTGGGCGCTGGACCACCCACGCCTCTACGAGGCGATGTTCGCCGACAGCGCCGCCGGCCTCGCGTCGTCACCGGATCTCGACCGGGCGCGGCGCCAGGCGATCGGCGGCGTGTCCGACGCCGTGCGCCGGGCCTTGGCGAGCGGCGCCTTCCGCCCCGCGGACGAGGCCACCGTCGTGGCCTCGCTGTGGGCCCAGGTACACGGGCTCGCGGCGCTGATGACAGCCGGACAGCTTCCGGCCGAGGCCGATCCCGCCGCGGCGGCGTGGGCCGTGATCGAAGGCTGGCTGGCACCGCCGGACACCACCTAGGCACCGAGGAGAACCGCATGTCCCCGACCCCGCTCGACAGCACCCGTCGCAGCGTCTACGGCGCGATGAACGCCGGCGTCGTCCCGCTCTGGCTCGCCATGATCGTGGTGCCGCGCTCCCGCCTCACCAGGACGCTCGTACGACGCGCGGTGCCGCTCCATGCCGGCTTCTCGGTCGGCTACGCCGGCCTGCTCGGCCGCGGCGTCCTCCGCAGCCGGCGGATGCTGGACTTCGGCGACCCCGACGCTTTGCGGGGCCAGCTCACCGACGGCGACGTGTTCCTCGCGGCGTGGTCGCACTACCTCACCTTCGACCTTCTGGTCGGGCAGTGGATCTGGCAGGACGCGCTGGACCGTGGCCGGACCGCGCGGCTCGCGCTGTTGCTCACCTGGCTGGCCGGACCGGTCGGTCACGGGCTCTACCTCCTGCAGCGGCGTGCGTCATGACCATGTCGCTGCACCTGGTCGAGCACCGGGTCCGGGACGTGCCGCACCGCTGGCGGCACCGCCGCTGCCTGCAGGCCGAGGTCGAGCGCACGCCCGGGGTCGCCGTCGCCCGGCTGATGCCCAACGTCGACCTCCGGGCCAGTACAGGCGGCCTGCCCCGGCCACGCTGCGCCGCGTTGCTGGTCGGGTGGGATCACCGCGCGGCCCGCGATGCCTGGTTCGCCGACCCGACCTGGCCGGCGTCGTACACGCAGGACGCCGGCGAGTCGTGGGCGGTCGCGCTCGACAGCGTCCGGGTGACGCGGGGCGACTGGCATGGCTGGCGGCCCGAGCGCGACGGTGCCGAACGCCTCCAGGGCGACGAGCCGCTCGCCGTGCTCACCCTCGGCTTCCTGCGTCCTCGCAGCGTGCCGGCCTTCGTCCAGGGCAACCGGCGGGTGCTGCGCGACCTCGACGACAACCCCGACGAGACGTTCCGGCTCGGCCTCATGGACGGTCCGCTCGGGTTCGGCACCTTCACGCTGTGGCGCTCCCGGGCGGCGATGGGCCGGTTCGCGTACGGCACCGGCGCCCACGCCCCGGTGCGCCGCCGCTTCGACGAGGAGGATCGGATCGACCATCCGTTCTTCGTCCGGTTCCGCCCGGTCGCCGCGCACGGAACCTGGCGTGGGCGGGACCCGCTCGCCGAGGTCCGGGCGGCGACGCCCGCGGCCGGATCGGCGCGCCTCAGCGCCGCTGACATCAGCGTGGTGACGGTCCCGCGAGCCTGATATCGGCTAGTTTCAGCCGCATGTGGCAGCCCGAGCCCGACTGGGTGGCGCTTCCCGGTGGCACCGGGACCTCCACCGTGGGCGTCTGGCGGACCGCACTCGGTGGGCGGCCCGTCGTGGTGAAGAGGCTCGGCGCGCCGACGCCGGGTGACCCGGCCGCGCTCGCGGAGCGCGCCCACGCCGGGTACTGGCGGCGTGAGGCGGACGTCCTGCTGACCGGCCTGACGACCACGACGCCGGGCCTGCGCTCCGCCGGCGCGTCGGTCGAGGAGGACGACGCCGGCGTCACCATCGTCCGCGACTGGGTCGAGGACGCCGCGTCCAGCGGGCTCTTCCTGGCCCTCTCGCTCGGCCGCTTCGCCGGCGCGGACATCGGCCACCCGACCTTCCTCGCCACCGGCCTGCTCCGTGACCGGCTCGCCCGGGTCGCCCGCCGCGGGGGCTGGCCGACGCTCGCGCGGACCACGGTCGCCGACGTCGCCGAGCACCTGTGGACCCACCGCGAGCGGATGCTCACCCTGCTGGACGGCCTGCCCCAGGTGCCCCAGCACGGCGACCCGACGCCGCTCAACCTGCCCGGCCGCGAGGACGACGACGCGGTGGCGATCGACTGGGGGACTCTCGGGTACGGCCCGGTGGGCGGCGATCTCGGCTACCTGTCGCTCTCCTCCCGCGAGGAGTTCGAGCCGCTGCTCGACGCCTACGTGCTCGGCCTGCCCGAGGGCGTCGCCGGCCGCGACGAGGTCGTCCGCGGTGCCCAGGTCGTCGCCGTCTACACCGCGCTCAGCCGGGCCGAGTGGGCGCTGTCCCGGGTCGCCGGCGGGGAAGGTGCGCTGGCGGGCAAGTACCGCCACCCGGCGGTGGCGCCCCACCTGCGGGCGCTGCAGCGGACCTTCGCGCACATGGAGGCCCTGCTCGACCTCTGAGCCCGGACTCAGCCCGGATCAGGCTCAGACCCGGTCGGCGGCGAAGGTGTCGCAGGCCTGCAGGCTGCCCTGCTGGTAGCCGACCATGAACCACTTCCGGCGCTGCTCCGAGGAGCCGTGCGTCCAGGCCTCCTCGTTGACCCGGCCGCCGCTGCGCTTCTGGATGTAGTCGTCGCCGACCGCCTTCGCCGCGTCGATGGCCTCGGTGATGTCGTCCTGGGTCAGGTCGAGGATCAGCTTGTTGCCGGACGCGTCCTCGGTGGTGGTGGCGTGGTTGGCCCACAGGCCCGCGTAGCAGTCGGCCTGGAGCTCGAGGCGGACGCCGTCGCTCTGCGGGCCGGTGTCCTGGCTGCGCACCTGGCCCATGTAGCCGAGCAGGTTGGAGATGTGGTGGCCGTACTCGTGGGCCAGCACGTAGAACTCGACGAAGCTGCCGTCGGGGCCGCCGAGCTGGCCCTCGAGGACGTCGTCGAAGAAGGTCGTGTCGAGGTAGATCGTCTCGTCGCTCGGGCAGTAGAACGGCCCGACCGCCGACGAGGCGGCGCCGCAGCCCGTGTTGACCGAGCCGGTGAAGGTCACCATCGCCTGTTCCGGACGGAACTTCCCGCCGAGCTCGGCGTCCCAGTAGTCGGTCAGCGAGTTCTCGATCGCGACCCGGGCGCAGTCCTGGCTGTTGTTGGCGTCCTCACCGGTGGTGCAGCCGGCGTACCGGTCGCTGCCCTCCTGCTGGTCGCTGAGGCGCGACGGCGAGTAGACGCTGCCGAGTCCGCCACCCCCGCCGCCCCCGCTGAGCGGGTTGCCGCCGAGCAGCAGGGTCACGACGACGACCAGGACCACGCCGATGAGGCCGCCGATCCCACCCTTGCCGGTGGGGATGGGCAACCGCATGCCGCCACCCCCGAGTCCGCCGCCGGCGCCCCCGCCGCCCCCGCCGCCCCCGCTGCCGGCGTCGCGGACCCGGGACTGGTCGAGGCGTGCCTTCGGATTGAATCGCACCACGGATGCACCCTATTGCAGGCGGCGGCGTTTTCGGGGTGTCGATCCGCCGTGGGAGGATCGTCGCGTCATGATCACCGTGCACCAGCTCGAGGTTCGCGTCGGTGCGCGACTCCTCATGGAGAACGTCAGCTTCCGCGTCGGCCCCGGCGACAAGGTCGGCCTGGTGGGCCGCAACGGCGCCGGAAAGACGACCCTGACGAAGGTCCTCGCCGGTGACGTACTGCCGGCCGGCGGGTCGGTCGCCAACAGCGGCGAGCTGGGCTACCTGCCCCAGGATCCCCGCGTGGGCGACCCCGAGGTCATCGTCCGCGACCGGATCCTGTCCGCGCGCGGGCTCGACGACGCCGTCCGCCGGATGCGCGCGGCCGAGATCGCGATGGCCTCCGACGACCCCACCGAGCGGGACAAGGCGTTCCGGCGCTTCCAGCGGGCGCAGGACGAGCTCGACGCCGGCGGCGGGTACGCCGCCGAGACCGAGGCGCTGCAGATCGCGCAGAGCCTCGGCATCCCCGACCGGCTCATGGATCAGCCGCTCGGCACCCTGTCGGGTGGCCAGCGGCGCCGGGTCGAGCTGGCGCGGATCCTCTTCTCCAGCGCCGAGGTCCTCATCCTCGACGAGCCGACCAACCATCTCGACGCCGACTCGATCACCTGGCTGCGGGACTGGATGAAGTCCTACAAGGGCGGCTTCATCGTGATCAGCCACGACAACGACCTGCTGGGCGAGACGGTCAACAAGGTCTTCCACCTCGACGCCAACCGCTCGGTGATCGACGTCTACAACATGGGCTGGAAGAACTACCTCACCCAACGCGAGACCGACGAGGCTCGCCGCAAGCGTGAGCTGATGAACGCCCAGAACAAGGCCAAGACGCTCACCGACCAGGCCAACAAGATGCGCGCCAAGGCCACCAAGGCCAGCGCCGCCCAGCAGATGCTCAAGCGCGCCGAGCGCCTGCTCGAGGGCGTCGAGGGGGAGCGGCAGACGGACAAGGTCGCGGCGATCAAGTTCCCGACCCCGGCCGCCTGCGGCAAGACCCCCTTGTCCGCCCACGACCTCTCGAAGTCGTACGGCGCGCTGGAGATCTTCACCGCCGTGGACCTGGCCATCGACAAGGGCTCCCGGGTGGTCATCCTCGGCCTCAACGGTGCCGGCAAGACCACGATGCTGCGCATCCTGGCCGGCGTCGACAAGGCCGACACGGGCGAGGTCGTCGCCGGACACGGCCTCAAGGTCGGCTACTACGCCCAGGAGCACGAGACCCTCGACGTCGGCCGCACGGTGCTGGAGAACATGCAGTCCAGCGCGCCCGAGCTCACCGACACCGAGGCGCGTTCCGTGCTCGGCTCCTTCCTCTTCTCCGGGGACGACGTCCACAAGCCCGCCGGGGTCCTCTCCGGCGGTGAGAAGACCCGGCTCGCGCTGGCGTCCCTGGTCGTGTCGGCGGCCAATGTGCTGCTCCTCGACGAGCCGACCAACAACCTCGACCCGGCCTCGCGCGAAGAGGTCCTCAACGCGATCCGTCGCTACGAGGGCGCGATCGTGCTGGTCACCCACGACGAGGGCGCTGTGCACGCGCTCGAGCCGGACCGGGTGCTCATCCTCCCCGACGGCGTCGAGGACCTGTGGAGCCCCGACTACGCCGACCTGGTCGCCCTCGCCTGAGCCGGGTACGACGCGGACGGGTCCACCCGTCGGAGTTCACTCGTTCGCGATCGCGTCCAGTACGTCGAGCCGCGCGGCCCGGATCGCCGGGATGACGGCGGCCAGGACGCCGACCACGATGGACACGACCAGGAACGCCACGAGCTGAGCGACGGGCAGCCCGAGGCTGGTCAGGTCCTCGGCGAGGGCGCGCTGCAGGAGGGTGCCGACGACGAGGCCCAGCGCCATGCCCAGAACCGCGCCGAGCACGGCGATCGTCACCGACTCGAGGGTCACCATCCGGCGGACCTTGGTGCGGCTCATCCCGACCGCGCGCAGCAGGCCGATCTCGCGGGTGCGCTCGATGACGCTGAGGCCGAGCGTGTTGACGATGCCGATCACGGCGATCACGATCGCGAGGGCGAGCAGCCCGTAGATGATGTAGAGCAGCTGGTTGACCTGGCCGCGGATCTGGTCGGCGAACTCCGTCTTGTCGTAGACGCCGACGATCGGCGCCGGGGTGGCTGCCGCGTCGACCTGGTCGTGGACGACCCGCGGATCGGCGCCGGGGGCCAGCAGGATCCCGAGCGAGGTGTCCTGGCGCAGTACGCCGGCCCCGGTCAGAGCGTCGAGCGGCACGGCGACCTCGGAGGTCACCTCGCTCTCCTCCACGATGCCGGCGACCTCGCCCCGCAGCCGCTGGGCGCCCGGGAAGGACAGGTCGAGAGGGTCGCCGACCGTGAGGTCGTGGTCCGCGGCGAAGCCCGTCGTCACGACGGCCCCGTCGCCGGAGGGATGGTCGGTGCCGGTCACGACGTCGAGGTCGAAGACGTCGGCGAAGCGGTCGTCGACGCCGGTCACGAAGACCGACTCGTCGTCGTACCGGGCGGACGTGAACTGCTGCCGGGTCATCACGCCGACCCCGTCGATCGTCGCGATCCGGTCGCCGATCTCGGTCGAGAACGGCAGGAAGGCCGGGCTCTGCACGAGCAGGTCGGCGGTGAACTGGTCGTCGACCACGTCGTCGATGGACGCGTTGAGGGACGCCGCCAGGACGCCGATGGTCGACACGAGGGCCAGGCCGATCATCAGTGCGGACGCCGTCGCGCCGGTACGCCGCGGGTCGCGCAGCGCATTCTCGCCGGCCAGGCGCCCGGTCGCCCCGAAGAGGCCGGCGAAGAGGGTACGACACCCGGCGAGCACCGGCCTGCCGATGACGGGGCTCAGCGCGGCCACGGTCAGGAGCCAGAGGACCGCACCGACGCCGATCCACAGGGCGTCGGAGTCCACGACGCCGTACGTCGCGAAACCGGCCCCGGCGGCCAGGACCAGGCCGCCGATGACCGTCCGGCGTCGCAGCGACGAGCCCTCCGAGGTGGCGTCGGCGCGCATGGCGGCGACCGGGGCGACCCGTCCGGCCCGGCGGGCCGGCAGGTACGCCGCGATCATGGTCACGCCGACGCCGACGACATAGCTGGTGAGGACGGTGTCGCCGGTCAGGTCGAGCGCCCGCCCGGCGATGTCCAGGCCGAAGGAACGGAACATCGCGGCCAGCCCCCGTGCCAGCAGCAGCCCGAGGCCGATCGCCAGGGTCGAGGACACCAGCGACAGCACGAAGGCCTCGACCAGCACCGAACGGGTCACCTGGCCGCGCGAGGCGCCGAGCGCGCGGAGCAGCGCCAGCTCGCGGCTGCGCTGGGCCACGAGGATGGAGAAGGTGTTGACGATGATGAAGCCGCCGACGAGGACGGCGATGATCGCGAACACGGTGAGGAAGATCGTGATGACGTCGAGGAAGCCGCCCACGGCGTCCTGCGAGTCCTTCGCCACCTGGGTCCCGGGCACCGCCTCGAACCCCGGCGGCAGGACCCGGTCGGCGGCCGCGACCAGTTCCTTCTGGGTGATGCCGTCGGCCGCGGTCAGGCTGATCCGGTTGAAGACGTCCCGGCCCTGGTAGAAGATCTCCTGCGCCTGGTGGGTGGAGAAGATCAGCAGCGTGGCGCCGGCCGTGCCGCCGCCGTTGAACTCCGCGATGCCGACGAGCCGCGCGGTGCGATCCAGGTCCCCGAACGGCGCGAGCAGCTTGACGTCGTCGCCGAGGTCGTAGCCGCCCGACTCGGCCGCCCGCTGGTCGAGGACGACGTCGCCGTCGGCGGTGGGCCAGCTGCCGCTCTTCAGGAGGAGGGCCTGCTCGCCCCGCATGTTGGGGCCGTCGTGGTAGTTGAAGGACAGCGTCGGGGCGCCGGTGCCGCCGACGAGGGTTCCGTCGCTGGCGAGCAGGTTGAGGCCGGCGCCGGCCACGTCGCCGTCGGCCCGGGCCACCTCCGGCAGGGCGGCCAGGCTCGCCACCACCTCCGGTGTCATCGCCTGCGCCGACTGCCCGCCGACGCCGCCGCTGAACTCGTCGGTGTCCTGGGCCCGGACGACGCCGTCGGGAGTGGAGCCGTTGATGATGCTGTCGAAGGTCGCCGACAGCGCGTTGCTGAACACGAGCACGCCGGCGAGGAACGCGACGCCGAGGACGATCGCCAGGCCGCTCATGAGCAGCCGCACCTTGCGCGCCAGGAGCGTGCGCAGGGTCAGTCGCAGCACGTCAGACCTGCCCGCGCACGGCCGCGGCCTGCAGCGCGGTCATGTGCTCGAGGATCTGCTCCCGGTCGGGGGAGCGGATCTCGTCGACGATCCGGCCGTCGGCCAGGAACACCACCCGGTCGCAGTACGACGCCGCGACGGGGTCGTGGGTGACCATCACGATGGTCTGGTCGAACTCGTCGACGCTGCGCCGCAGGAAGCCGAGGACCTCCGCACCCGACGTGCTGTCGAGGTTGCCGGTCGGCTCGTCGGCGAACACGATCGAGGGCTTGCTCACCAGGGCTCGGGCGCAGGCGACGCGCTGCTGCTGGCCGCCCGACATCTGGGAGGGCCGGTGCGTGAGTCGGTCCCGCAGCCCGACCGTGTCGACGACCGTGTCGAACCACTCCCGGTCGGGCTTGCGTCCGGCGAGGCTCAGGGGGAGCAGGATGTTCTCGCGCGCGGTCAGCGTCGGGACCAGGTTGAACGCCTGGAACACGAAGCCGACCTCCTCGCGCCGCAGGGTCGTGAGCGCCTTGTCGCGCAGCCCGGACAGGGTCACGTCGCCGATCCGGACGTCGCCCGACGTCGGCGTGTCGAGGGCGGCGAGGCAGTGCATGAGGGTCGACTTGCCCGACCCGGACGGCCCCATGATCGCCGTGAACTCACGGGCGGCGATGTCGAGGGAGACCCCGTCGAGGGCGCGGACCTCGGAGTCACCCGCGCCGTAGCGCTTCTGGAGGTCGATGGCGCGGGCGGCGACTGCTGGCATGCCTCTCACCCTAGGAGATCCCGCCCACAGGCGGCGGCGTCGCGGCATGCAGCAGGCGACACCTGTAGGCGGGATCTCTAGGGTGGTGGCCATGGCTGAGGCACGCTTCGTGGGGGCGATCGACCAAGGTACGACGAGCACCCGCTTCATGGTGTTCGACCACGACGGCTCCGAGATCGCCCGGCACCAGCTCGAGCACCAGCAGATCCTGCCCCGGGCCGGCTGGGTCGAGCACAACCCCGTCGAGATCTGGGAGCGCACCTCCGCGGTCGTGCAGACCGCGCTCGGCAAGGCACGTCTGGGCCCCGAGGACCTCGCCGCGATCGGGATCACCAACCAGCGCGAGACCACCATCGTGTGGGACCGCCGCACCGGCCGTCCGCTGCACAACGCGATCGTCTGGCAGGACACCCGCACCGACGTGATCGCCGCCGTCCTCGACCGGGACGGCCGCGGCGACGTGATCCGCCATCGCGCCGGCCTGCCCCCGGCGACGTACTTCTCCGGCGGCAAGCTGCAGTGGATCCTCGAGAACGTGACCGGGGCGCGCGAGGGCGCCGAGCGAGGCGACGTGATCTTCGGCACGCCCGACACCTGGGTGCTGTGGAACCTGACGGGCGGACCCGACGGCGGCGTGCACGTCACCGATGTCACCAACGCCGGCCGGACCATGCTGATGGACCTCGAGACCCTCGACTGGGACGACGAGCTGCTGGGCTTCTTCGGAGTGCCCCGGGCGATGCTGCCCGAGATCCGCGAGTCGTCGGCGACCACGCCGTACGGCGTCACGCGCGCCCGCGGCCCGTTCGGCGGCGAGGTGCCCATCACCGGCATCCTCGGCGACCAGCAGGCCGCGACGGTCGGCCAGGTCTGCTTCGCGCCGGGCGAGGCGAAGAACACCTACGGCACCGGCAACTTCATGCTGCTCAACACCGGCACCGAGATCGTCCGGTCCCGAGCGGGGCTGCTGACCACGCCGGCCTACCGGTTCGGCGACGCACCGTGCGTCTACGCCCTCGAGGGGTCCATCGCGGTCACCGGCTCGGCGGTGCAGTGGCTGCGTGACCAGCTCGGCATCATCAGCGGCGCGGCGGAGTCGGAGTCGCTGGCCCGCCAGGTCGACGACAACGGCGGCGTCTACTTCGTGCCCGCCTTCTCCGGGCTCTTCGCACCCTACTGGCGCTCCGACGCGCGCGGCGCGATCGTCGGGCTGTCGCGGTTCAACACCAACGCCCACGTGGCCCGGGCGACGCTCGAGGCGATCTGCTACCAGTCCCGAGACGTGATCGAGGCGATGTCGGCCGACTCCGGGGTCGAGCTCGAGGTGCTCAAGGTGGACGGCGGGGTGACCCTCAACGCCCTGTGCATGCAGATCCAGGCCGACGTCCTCGGCGTACCCGTGTCCCGGCCGATGGTGCCGGAGACGACGGCGCTGGGCGCGGCGTACGCGGCGGGGCTGGCGGTCGGCTACTGGCGCGACACCGACGAGCTGCGCCGCAACTGGCGCGAGGACGTCCGCTGGGAGCCGCGGTGGGACGAGGACCGCCGCGCCGCCGGGTACGCCCAATGGCAGAAGGCCGTGCAACGCACCCTCGACTGGGTGGAGGTGGGCCGATGAACCCCGCAGCGCTCTCTCCGCGCGCCCGCGGCGCCGCGCTCAAGCGGCTCGAGACGCAGCACCTCGACGTGCTCGTCATCGGTGGCGGCGTGGTCGGCTCCGGCGCCGCGCTCGACGCCGCCACCCGGGGCCTGACCGTCGGGCTCGTGGAGGCCCGCGACTTCGCCTCCGGCACCTCGAGCCGCAGCTCCAAGCTGATCCACGGCGGCCTGCGCTATCTGGAGATGCTCGACTTCCGGCTCGTCGCCGAGGCGCTCAAGGAGCGCGGCCTGCTCATGCAGCGGCTGGCTCCCCACCTGGTGCGCCCGGTGCCCTTCCTCTACCCGCTCACGGGCCTCGCGTGGGAGCGCTGGTACGCCGGCACCGGCGTCGCGATGTACGACGCCCTGTCGAAGGCGAGCGGCTACGGCGACGGACTGCCCCTGCACAAGCACCTCACCCGCCGTGGCGCCCGCAAGGCTTTCCCGTCGCTGCGCAAGGACGCGCTCGTCGGCGCGATCCGCTACTACGACGCGCAGGTCGACGACGCCCGGCACACGATGTTCCTGGCGCGCACCGCGGCGACGTACGGCGCGGCGGTGGCCTCGCGCACCCGGGTGCTCGGGCTGATCAAGGAGAGTGAGCGCGTCGTCGGCGCCGAGGTCGTCGACCTCGAGACCGGCCACCGCTTCGAGATCCGCGCCTCCCAGGTGATCAACGCGACCGGGGTGTGGACCGACGAGACGCAGGCCATGGCGCGCGAGCGCGGGCAGTTCAAGGTGCGGGCCAGCAAGGGCATCCACCTGGTCGTGCCGCGCGACCGGATCCGCGGCGAGACCGGTCTGATCCTGCGCACCGAGAAGTCGGTGCTCTTCGTGATCCCGTGGAAGCGGCACTGGATCATCGGCACCACCGACACCGACTGGGAGCTCTCCAAGGACCACCCGGCGGCGAGCAGCAGTGACATCGACTACCTCCTCGAGCACGTCAACCGGGTGCTCGAGGTACCGCTGACCCGCGACGACGTCGAGGGCGTGTACGCCGGCCTCCGCCCACTCCTCGCCGGCGAGTCCGAGGCGACCTCGAAGCTCTCCCGCGAGCACGCCGTGGCACACAGCGTGCCCGGCCTGGTCGTCGTCGCGGGCGGCAAGTACACGACCTACCGCGTGATGGCCGCCGACGCCGTCGACGAGGCGGTCCACGGCCTGGAGACCGTGCTGGGCCGCAAGGCGGGGGAGTGCGTGACCGAGCGGGTGCCGCTGGTCGGCGCCGACGGCTACCAGGCGCTGTGGAACCAGCGCCGGGCGCTCGCCGCCCAGTCCGGGCTGGCCATCAACCGCGTCGAGCACCTGCTGGAGCGTTACGGGTCGCTGGTGCTGGAGGTGCTCGACCTGATCGCCGCCGAGCCGGAGCTCGGAGAGCCGCTGCCCGGTGCGGAGGACTATCTCCGCGCCGAGGCGGTCTACGCCGTCACCCACGAAGGGGCGCGGCACCTCGACGACATCCTCACCCGGCGGCTGCGGGTCTCGTTCGAGACCTTCGACCGGGGGGCCGGCGCGGCGCCCCACGTCGCCGACCTGGTCCGCGGCCATCTGCGCTGGGACGCCGACCAGACCGAGCGCGAGGTGGACCACTACCTCAAGCGCGTCGAGGCCGAGCGCGAGAGCCAGCGGCAGCCGGACGACCACACGGCCGACGCCGCGCGCAAGGGCGCGCCCGACGTCGTACCGGTGTCGCGGATCGCCGAGGCGATCGAGTCGATGGAGGGCTCCTGATGGATCTGCAACTGAAGGACCGGGTCTACCTGCTCACGGGTGCCACCCGCGGCCTGGGCCGCGCGACCGCGGAGGCCCTGGTCGCCGACGGCGCGCGCGTCGTCGTGTCGGGACGCGACGCGGCGTCGGTCGCGGCGGCCGCGGCCGGACTCGGCGGCCCCGATCGCGCCCGCGGCGTGGTCGCCGACAACGCCGACCCCGGTACGCCGGCCGCACTGCTCGCCGCCGCGCGGGACGCCTGGGGGCGGGTGGACGGCGTCCTGATCAGCGTCGGCGGGCCGCCCCCGGGGCGGATCACCGCGATGACCGACGAGCAGTGGACGGCCGCGTTCGGCTCGGTCTTCCTGGGGGCGGTCCGGTTGGCCCGCGAGGTCGGGGCGGTGCTGGGGGAGGGCGGCTCGATCGCGTTCGTGCTGTCCACCAGCGTGCGCGAGCCGATCGTCGACCTGGCGATCTCCAACGGTCTGCGCCCCGGCCTGGCGATGGCGGCCAAGACCCTCGCCGACGAGCTCGGTCCGCGCGGGATCCGTGTCAACGGCCTGCTGCCGGGCCGGATCGGCACCGAGCGGATCGTCGAGCTCGACTCCGCCCAGGGCGACCCCGAGGCCGCTCGGGAGAGGGCGTCCGCGCAGATCCCGCTGCGGCGCTACGGCGTGCCGGAGGAGTTCGGCCGGGTGGCCGCGTTCGTGCTCTCGCCCGCGGCGTCGTACCTCTCCGGGGTGATGTTGCCCGTCGACGGCGGGGCGCTCCGGCCGCTCTGACGCGAGAACGGCCCCCCGGACCGGCGCTGGCCGCCCGTCCGCTGGCCGCGCGGCCCGAGCCTGCGCTCGTCCCACGCGAGGTAGAGGAAGCCGCCGAACGCGAGGACGCCGAAGAACCACCACTGCAGGCCGTAGAAGAAGTGCGGGCCCTCGTCGAGCTCGGGCAGCTGGACCGCAGCGAGCTCCTCGGCGGACGGCGGGTCCTCGGACTTCAGGGCGACGAAGCCCGTGTAGACCTCCCGGTCGATCGCCTCGCCGATCGGTCCGCTGGCGATCGCCCGGGTCGAGTGGTCGTCGACGTCGGTGCTCCGCCCGGTGCCGTCGGCCCGGACCCAGCCGGTGATGGTCACCTGCCCCGGCGGGGGAGCGGGGAGCGCGGCGCCCTTGATCAGAGGATCGTCGGTGCCGAACCAGCCCCGGTCGACCAGGAGCGTCGTACCGTACGCGGTGTCGAGGGGGACGACGACCTCGACCCCCGGATAGCCGTTGCGGGTGCGGTAGCGGACCACGACCGTGTCGTCGCGGTCGTACTCTCCGGTGGCCGTGACGACCCGCCACTCGTCGTCCTCGCGGACCTTCCGCCCCGGGGCGAGCACCTCGCTCACGTCGGCGGGGGCGCGGTCCTCGTTGGCCCGGACGACGGCGTTGCGGTCCTTGCGGTCCTCGAGGCGGCCGAACTGCCACTCGCCGAGCCACCAGGTCGCCCAGCCGACGACGATGATCGCCACGAAGAAGAGAACCCAGCGGCGACTGAGCAGGAAGCGCCACGAGGACAGCCAGGAGAACACGGCACCACGGTAGCCACGACCACGGCGGGCCTAGACTGATGGGGTGCAGCCTCTCCTCGACCAGCACGGGCGGACCGCCACGGACCTGCGGGTGTCGCTGACCGACCGCTGCAACCTGCGGTGCACCTACTGCATGCCACCCGAGGGCCTCGACTGGCTGCCGTCCGACGAACAGCTCACCGACGACGAGGTGGTCCGGCTGATCGGGGTCGCGGTCCAGCGGCTCGGCGTCGACGAGGTGCGGTTCACCGGCGGTGAGCCGCTCGTACGCCGCGGCCTGGTCGACATCGTGCGCCGCGTGCGCGCTCTCGACCCCGACGTCGAGATGTCGATCACGACCAACGCCCTCGGCCTGGCCCGGACCGCCCACGCGCTCGCCGAGGCGGGCCTGAGCCGCGCCAACGTCAGCCTCGACACCATCCGCAGCGAGACCTTCCACCAGATCACCCGACGCGACCGCTTCGCCGACGTGGTCGAGGGGCTCGCCGCGGCGGAGGCCGCCGGCCTGGGGCCGGTCAAGGTCAACGCGGTGCTGCTGCGCGGCGTCAACGACGACCAGGCGCCCGAGCTGCTGGCGTGGTGCCTGGAGCGGGGCTACCACCTGCGCTTCATCGAGCAGATGCCGCTCGACGCCCAGCACGGCTGGGACCGCGACGCGATGGTGACCGCAGACGAGATCCTGGCGTCGCTCTCCGCCGTGTTCCGGCTCGCGCCCGCGTCCGAGCCCCGGGGGAGCGCCCCCGCCGAGCTCTTCCTCGTCGACGGCGGCCCCGCCACGGTCGGCGTGATCGCGTCGGTCACCCGACCCTTCTGCGGCGACTGTGACCGGGTCCGGCTGACCGCCGACGGCCAGGTCCGCAACTGCCTCTTCGCCCGCTCCGAGTCCGACCTGCGACTCGCGATGCGCGCCGGCGCCGACGACGAGGAGCTCGCCGAGCGCTGGCGGGCCGCCATGTGGGGCAAGCTCCCCGGTCACGGCATCGACGACCCGACCTTCCTGCAGCCCGACCGCCCCATGTCCGCCATCGGTGGTTGAGTCGTCGGTTCTGACCCCTTGAGTCGTCACTTCTGACCCCTTGAGCCGGCGATCCTGATCAGACCTGTCACCACTTCGGCCAGCGGCGGTTCGTGTACGTCGCCGCAAGGGCTTGGTCGACAGCTCGGATCCATCGGTCCGTGGCCGGGCTGGTGAAGTCGCCGCGCTTGACGACGATCACCGTCCAGCCGTTCTCCCGCAGCCAGCGTCGCCGTTCCCGGTCGTTGCGCCGCTGCTGGTCGGTCAGGTCGTGGAAGTCCTCCCCGTCGTACTCCACGCATACCTTGGCGGATGGGTAGGCGAAGTCGAGTCGATAGGTCGGCACTCCGGCGACCTTGATCCACCATTGCGGCTCCGGTCGCGGGAACCCTTGATCGTGGAGCTCCAGTAGGACCCAGGCCTCGCGGTGCGACTCGACGCGCGGATCGACGAGCGCAGCGAGCTGACGACACTGGACCACTCCCCGACGGCGCCGGAAGCGGGCCACCTCGCGCAGCAGATGCCCGCGGGTAAGTCCGTGGAAGTTGAGTCCCCGATAGTGGTGTAGCGCGGTCGCCGAGTTCGTCCCGGTCGTGGACGTAGACGCGGCCACCGCGTGATCCTTCGAGTTCACCTCTCACAGCTCTCTCGAACGGACCATCACGATGACCGCTCCACACATTGTCGACCCTGCTGGCCTGCTCGGCGAAGCGCTGGCCGAAGCGTCGCCCGAT
>NZ_JAVFWN010000026.1 GCF_030929495.1 Nocardioides sp. LHD-245
GGTGGTGTCACGGCCGCGGTGACCGGTGACCCGGCGGTCTTCGTCTCGGTCTCCGCCGCCCACCAGGGCCCGGAGGGTGGCGGCCCCGTCGCCGCCATCGTCGACCTGGGCTGATCCACGCCGGTCGTTTCCGGTAGACAACGTCATACGTTCCGTGGGCTCGAGCCCGCGGAACGTATGACGTTGCGGCGTTTTCGGTCTCGGTGGTCTGCTGTGCGCGGTTCGAGAACGTCGCGGCGGCTCCGTGTCTCAGCCGTCAGCGGTTGGGCACTGGCACGACCTGCGCGGTGATGAGGGACTCAGCGCAGGCGTCGACCAGGCGCTGGGTAGCGACGGCTTCGTCGAGCGAGCACGGGTTCTCACGCTCGCCCGCCACGACGTCGAGGAACGCAGCGATCTCGATGGCGTACGCGTCCATGAAACGCTCGCGGAAATCGGTCACGGTGCTGACGGGCACCTCGAGCGGCTTGTTCGACAAGGGGCGCCGGTTGCCGATCACGCGGGCACCGCTGGCGTCCTCCTTCTCCACCGTCAGGTCGAAGCCCGCCACCGACTCGTAGCCGCCCCAGATCGTCGCGATGCCGCCGTCCTCGAAGGTGACGACGAGCGCCGCGGTCATGGCCTCCTCGTCCGCGGTCAGGGCACACACGGAGCGTGGCTGCGAGCCCGTCATCCAGCGGACGAGATCGAGCTCGTGGATGAGCTTGTCGGCGATGAGTCCGCCGGCACCGGCCAGGTACTCGGCGGTCGGTGCGAACGCCGTGGTGGACAGGATCCGCAGCATCTTCCTGCCCCCGGCCCACCCTTCCGCTGCGAGCTCCTGGAGCGCGGGGTCGAAGCGATAGTGGAAGCCGACCTGGACTGCGACACCACCCGCAGCGGCCTCTGCCGCGACCCGCTCTACGTCGGCGCTGGCCATGGCCACCGGCTTCTCGCAGAAGGTCGGCACCCCTCGGCTGATCGCCTCACGCAGCAGCGGGAGGTGCGTGGGCGTGGGCGAAGCGATGACGAGCGCGTCGATGTCGTCGAACAACTCGACAGTGCTTCGAGCGACGCTCGCCCGGGCGTCGGGTGCAGTGACCGTGAGCTCGGTGGCCCGCGAGACGTCCAGGTCGTGAACCTTGACGGTGCCGCATCGGGGATCGCGCAACAGGGAGGCGAAGTGCACCTCGCCGATCCGTCCCGCCCCGGCGAGCCCCACCCGCACGTTGCCTCGCTTGACGGATGGCTTCATAGCGAGCATCTTATCCACAATGCAATCATGATGTCCGTGCAAATGGGGCGAGTCGTCGCTCGCCTCGTCCTCTGACCAGCCGAGGAGATCTCCCTATGTCGCTCCCGTCACCGACCCCGGCCGTGCCTGGAGTGCGAGGGATCGATCACCTCGGTCTCACGGTGCCCAGCGTGCCCGAGGCATCTGCGTTCTTCGTCGAAGTGCTGGGCTTCGAGGAGTTCTATTCCCACGGACCGTACGTGGACGAGGAGGGGGACAGCCAGCAGGTCTACTTCGACCGTCACCCGCGCAGTGAGTGCGTGGAGATCCGGATGTTGCGTACGGCCAACCTGAACCTCGAGCTGCTCCAGCTCAACGCGCCCGACCAGGTCCGCGAGGTGCCGAAGACCAGCGACTGGGGCAGCGCTCACGCGGCCTTCTATGTCGACGACATGGCACTCGCCGTACAGAACCTCCGTGACCGGGGTGTGCGCGTCCTCGGCGGACCCTTGTCGCTTCCCGGCCCCGAGGCGGGTCAGGACGCGGAGTTCTGCTTCTTCCTGACGCCGTGGGGGCAGCCCCTGGAGCTGATCAGCTTCCCGCATGGCCGGGCACGGGAGTACGAGGAGGCCAATGCGACGAAGCTGTACTCGCCGACGAACCCCGAGACAGTGTGGTCATGAGCGGCGGACCGGGTCTCGCCGTCGTCACGGGAGCCAGCGGCGGCATCGGAGCCGCAGTCGCCCGACGACTGAGTGCTGTGGGGCACCCGGTGCTGGTGATGGCACGGAGGTCCAGGGCGCTTGCCGAGCTCGGCCTCGACGATGTCGTCGTCGCCGGAGTCGACGTGCGCGAGCACGACGCGGTCCGTGCAGCCGTCGAGGAGGCGGTCGAGAGGTACGGGCCCGTGCAGATACTGGTCAACAACGCGGGCGTGATGTCTCTCGGCAACGTGGCGACCCAGGATCTCGATGAGTGGCGAACGACCTTCGACGTCAACCTGCTGGCATCCGTAGCGCTGACTCGCTTGGTCCTCTCGTCGATGCTCGGCCGGGGTTGCGGGACGGTCGTCTTCGTCAGCTCGATCGCAGCGCGTCAGGTGTTCGGCCACCACGCGGCCTACTGCGCCAGCAAGGCGGCCACCCACGCGCTCGCCGACGCCACGCGGTTGGAAGCGGCTCCAGCCGGCGTACGTGTGGTCGAGGTGGCTCCCGGCTATGTCGCGACCGATCTCATCGCGAGCACCAGCGACGGTGCCCTGCGATCGGACTACCGGGCGCAGGTCGACGTCGCCCTCGATCCCGACGCCGTCGCCGCTACGGTCGAATGGGCATGCTCCCTACCAGCGGAAGTGTGCGTCAGGGAGGTCCATGTCGCCCACGCGCGTCAGCCATGAGCGCCGCCTTCGCTGCTGCCTGGAAAGGTGGTTCCCGTCGCGAGAGCCGTAGACCGGTCGCACGCCGGTTCAGCGGTGAACTGCGGGTCTTGCTCTGCGTCGTGACCTACGACTTCGAGCACATAGGAGAACCTCTCTTAAGCCGCGGCGACGATCGCCGGCACCGGTCCGATCAGGCTGCGGTGACCCGGCCGAGGAAGGCGCGCAGGTTCCGCTGCAACCGGACGATCCGGTCCTCGACCGGCAGCGTCTCCTGCGCAGCCGTCATCGCCGGCGCGGCCAGCCTGCCGCGTACGTAGAGGGAACAGGCCAGGTCGGCGCAGACGTCGACGCCGACGGTGTTGCCGGCCCGGCCGCGCTGCCCGGCCCGCGGCGCCACCATCAGCGACACCCCGGAGCCCGGATGCGTGGTCAGGCAGAGGGAGCACATCCGGGCACGCTTGGTACCGGCGTTGGTCGTGTTCCGCCGCAGCTGGACCCCGGCCAACCCGCCCTCGACCGGCGCCAGCACGTAGGCCTGCAGCGGCGCGCGCGGATCGATCCAGCCGAGGAAGTCCAGGCTCTCCCAGGGCCGCTCGGCCAGATCCACCGGGACGTTGAGGCGCTTGACGTCGCCTCGGGTGCCGTTGACGAACGAGGCGCGGATCTCGCGCTCGGTGACCGGGTCCATGCAGCTCAGCTCTTCGGGTAGGGGAACTCCGGACTGGCCAGGACGGCCATCATCCGGTTGACGTGCTCCTCGACGTCGGCGAGGGTCAGGCCGTCGCCGAGCACGCCGGCGGGCATGCCGGGCTGGCAGAGCCAGCACTCGCCGCTCCCGCCGGAGGTGATCGCGGCCAGGGCCGCTTCGGCGATCTCGGCCGGCTTGAGCAGCGGAAAGCCCCGCGCGGAGAGGAAGGCGGTGGCCTCGGCGCTCATCAGCGGCGTCTCGACCATGCCCGGGCAGATCGCGTTGACGGTGATGCCGCGGGCGGCCAGGGTCGGCCCGAGGCCGCGGACCAGGCCGATGACTGCGTGCTTGGCCATGCAGTAGACGGGGTCCTGCACATAGGGGAACAGGCCGGCCAGCCCGGACGTGGCGAGGATCGAGCCGCCGCGGTCGGGCTCCATCAGCCGCACGGCCTCCCGGATCCCGTAGACGAACTGGTCGACGTTGACGCCCAGCGCGCGGCGGTACCGCTCGTCGGTCACCGCGGCGATGTCGGTCTCGCCGGTGCCGGCGCCCGCGTTGAGGTAGACGATGTCGAGACCGTCCATCGCGGAGGCGGCCTGGTCGAACCCGGCGCGTACCTGGTCGGCGTCGGCGACGTCGATCCGCACGAACGATCCGCCGACCTCGGCGGCGGCCGTGAGGCCCGCGCTCTCGTCGATGTCCGCGATGGTGACGCGCGCGCCCTCGGCGGCCAGGAGTCGGACGGTGGCGAGGCCGATGCCGGAGGCGCCTCCCGTGATCAGGGCGCGACGGCCCTCCAGCGCGTTCATGCGATTCCTTTCGACAGGACCCGTCTCGAGAGGGAGCGATTTTCCGGAGAAGCTCGGGCATTGACGTATTTACGATACGAGACTACCGTATCATAAATTCTGTGATCACACTCACCTTCTCGGCGGTGAGGCGCTGTGGCGCGAGTCACCCCTAGAGGAAGGCAAGACGTGAAGATCATCAGTTCGACCAAGGCCAGCTGGCCGATCGCGGTGGCATCCGTGGTCGCCGCCGCCCTTGTCGCCGGATGCGGCTCCTCCGTGGACGGCTCCGCCAGCTCCGCCCGCGGGTACGACGGCACGACGATCACCGTGGCCGGCATGGGCGCGAAGGCAAACATGGGCAGCGCGGAGATCGGCGCCAGGGCCCGCATCGAGCGGTTCAACGCGGACCAGGAGATTCCCGGGATCACCATCGACTACACCGAGTTCGTCGACGACCAGGCCAACCCCGCGACCTCGCTGGCGGAGGCACGCCGCCTGGTGACCTCCGAACAGGTCTTCGCGATCGTCGGCGACGTCTCGCAGACCAACCCCGCGCAGTACTTCGCCCAGCAGAAGGTGCCGTACTTCGGCATCGGCCTCGAGCCGAGCTACTGCGCGGACAAGCCGTCCACCGACCTCTGGGGCTTTGGCTACTCCGGCTGCCTGACCCCGCTCGACCCGGAGAAGCTCCCCGACGCGTTCGGCCTGCTGCGGAAGTACGCGGCGGAGAAGACCGGCAAGGAGTCACCGACGATCGCGCTGTTCAGCTACGACGTCGAGTCCGGGCGGATCACCACCCAGTACGGCGAGACCGAGCTGGCCGGCGCTGGATTCGACGTCGTGTTCTCCAAGGCGATGGTTCCCCCACCGCCCGTCTCGGACTACACGCCGTACATCCAGCAGCTGCTCAAGGCGGACGGTGGCGACGCGCCCGACGTGATCCAGTGTTACCTCGGCCCCGACTGCGTGCAGATCTACGCGCTGCTCCAGGCCACTGGTTTCCAGGGCATCTACGCGCACAGTCTCTGGTCCGACGCACTGGTCGAGCCGCTGGCCGGCAGCGTCACCCCGATCGCCTGGGCCAACCCGAACGACTCCACCCCGGCGGCGGACCAGATGCGGGCCGACATCAAGGCGGTCGAGGCCGACCAGGCGATCGACATCGGCGTCATCTCCGGCTACTTCAGCGCTGCGATGTTCATCGACGCGCTCAAGAAGGTCGCCGCGGACGGCAAGGACGAGATCACCCCGGAGGCGGTCCGCGACGCCGCGTCCACGATGACCTTCGAGATCGAGGGTCTGGTCGGGCCGACCCGCTACCCGGACGCCTCCGCGGTCGCCACCGGCTGTCGATCGGTCCTGGAGTCCGACGGCACCCGATGGCAGACGGTCGAGGAGTTCACCTGTCTCGACGACACCTTCCCCAGCAAGTAGGAGACCGCTCGTCGCCGGGCGGCACCGCGCCCGGCGACGAGGTCCCCCTTCCCGTCCACCACTCACCGTGAGGCCCAGCCCGTTGGACAGCACCAGCCCCCTTCTCGACCTGCGCGAGATCACCGTCCGCTTCGGCGGCATCCAGGCGCTCGACCAGGTCGGCCTCACCGTCGGCCATGGCGAGACCGTCGGCCTGATCGGCCCGAACGGCGCCGGCAAGACGACGCTCTTCGATGTCATCTCCGGCGTCCGGCGGCCGAACGGTGGCACGGTCCTGCTGGACGGCGGTGACGTCACCCGGCTCTCGGAGACCGCGCGCGCCCGCCGCGGCGTCCGGCGCACCTTCCAGCGCGTGCAGACGTTCGGCTGGCTGAGCGTCGAGGACAATGTGCTCGTTCCGCTGGACGGCCGTCGTGGCGGCGGAGGCTTCGCCGGCGACGTGCTCTCGCTACCCGGCCGACGCAAGCGGGAGCAGCAGCGCCGAGCGCTCGTCGCCGAGGTCCTCGAGCGCTGCGGTCTCGCGGCGTACGCCGGCGAGCAGGCCTCCTCCCTGCCGATCGGCATCGCCCGGATGGTCGAGCTCGCCCGGGCGATCGCCGAGCCGCCGCGGCTGCTCCTCCTGGACGAGCCCGCCTCCGGCCTGGACGATGGCGAGGCCACCGTACTCGCGGCGCTCCTCGCCGACCTGCGCGCGACCAGCGGCTGCTCGGTGCTGCTCGTCGAGCACGACACCGACTTCGTGATGCGGCACAGCGACCGGATCGTCGTCCTCCATCAGGGGTCGGTCCTCGCCGAAGGGACACCCGCCCGGATCCAGGCCGAACCGTCCGTGCGCGCGGCCTATCTCGGGGGCGCACCGGACCGGGACGGAGCGCGGTCGGCATGAGCGAGCTCCTCAACCTCACCCTCTCCGGTCTGGTCACCGGCTCGATCTACTCGATCATGGCCGCCGGCCTGATCCTCACCTATACGACCTCGGGGATCTTCAATCTCGCTCATGGCGCCATCGCCTTCGCGACCGCGTACGTCTACTTTCAGTTGGACACCGGTCTCGGCATGCACCCGCTGCTGGCCGCGGCGATCAGCGTCTTCGTCTTCGCGCCGCTGCTGGGCCTGCTGCTCGACCGGATCCTGCTCCGGCGGCTGGCCAGCGCGCCCCTCTACGCACGGCTGGTCGGCACGATCGGGCTGCTGATCGCCCTGCCGAACCTGGTGATGTGGCTCGGTGAGACGGTCGGGCGCGACGTGCTCGGCCTCGGCCTGGCCGACAACTCCGCCGTGCGCGAGGGCACCCCGGTCCCGGGCGTCGGCCCGGTCCCGGCGAAGCTCTACGAGCCGATCCCCGGCATCGTCCTCAGCTCCGACCAGCTCGCGGTCTTCGCCGCCGCCGCCGTCTCCGCACTGGTGCTGTGGGTGATCATCCGCCGCACCCGGCTCGGGCTGCAGATGCGTGCCGTCGTCGACCGCGAGAGCCTCGCCGGGCTGCGCGGGGTGAACGCCGGCCGCACCTCGGCGATCGCCTGGATCCTGACGATGGTGCTCGCCGGGCTCGGTGGCGTCCTGCTGGCACCGCTCTTCGCCCTTCAGGAGGGCGTCTTCACCCTGGTTGTCCTCGGCTCCCTCGCCGCGGTCGTACTGGGCGGGTTCCGGTCGATCCCGATCGGCTTCGCCGGCGGCCTCGCGATGGGCGTACTCCAGAACTGGATCGCCGGCTACAGCGACCGGCTGCTGCCCGAGACTCTCAGCAGCCTGAGCGGTGTCAAGGCCGCGGTCCCGTTCCTGCTGACCCTGATCCTGCTGCTCTTCTTCGGCCGGGACCGCTCGCGGCGGGGCGGGTCGGTCGCGGAGGGGGCGCCGCCCGCGGACCACCGCGCGGGGCTCTCGCCGCTACGCCGCCGGCTCCCCTGGGCGGTCTGGACGCTGGTCCTGCTCGCCTACACGATGCACTGGCTTCCCTTCGGGGCACTGCAGGCGAGCGTCTACACCCAGACCTGGATCGCGCAGGGTCTCGCGATGGCCGTCATCTTCCTCTCGTTCGTGGTGATCACCGGTCTCGGCGGGATGGTCAGCCTGGCGCAGGCCGCCTTCGTGACGATCGGCGGCTTCGCCGCGGGCTGGGCGCTCTCCCAGCAATGGAGCTTCCTCGGCGCGACCCTGCTCGCGGTCGGGGTCGCGCTCCTGGCAGGGCTGCTGGTGGCGTACCCGCTCACCCGGCTCGGCGGGATCGGCCTGGCTCTCGGCTCCCTCGCCGCCGCCCTGGTCGCGTCGCTGGTGATCTTCCCGCTGCCCCGGATCGGCAACGGCGACGCCGGCTGGCCCATCGCCCAGCCGACCTGGGACGTCCCGGTGCTCAACCAGATCAACGACCTGATCGCGCCCGGGCCACAGCCGTTCTTCGACGGCTCGCAGCTGGTCGAGCAGATCCTGCTCTTCCTCGCCGTCTTCGGGCTGATCGCGCTCGGTCTCCACGGCTTCCGGCGCTCGGCCTCCGGGCGCGCGGTGCTCGCGGTGCGCAGCTCCGAGGTGGCCGCGGCGGCCGCGGGCATCCGGGTCAACCGGATCAAGGTGCTGGTCTTCGGGCTCGGCGCCGGCATCGCGGGCCTCGGCGGCGTGCTCCTCGGGATGTTCAGCTTCGAGGTCAGCAACGCCACCGCCCCGCCGATGGCGAGCCTGTTCTGGCTGGCGCTGGTCGTCCTCTTCGGCGTACGCCGGCCCGGCGGCGCGCTGCTCGCGGGCCTGGCGTTCGCGGGCGGCGGCGCGGTCTTCCATGCCCTCGCCGGCATCGGCTCCTCCGGCAGCGCGATCAACGAGCTCCTCGACTCTCCCTACCTGTTGCCGATCCTGGCCGGTCTCGGCGCGATCCAGCTCGCCCAGGAGCCGGACGGGATCTTGGCCCTGGTCGGGAACGACAAGCGGGCGAAGCGGCGGGCTCGTGCGGCTGTGGCCACCGTCCCCGCGACGCCGGCCGAGCGGCCGCTGGCGACCGGCCTCCAGGTCAGCGGGCTCGTGGTGGCCGGCGGAGACGGTCGCCGCCCGGCACTGAGCCTGGACGGCATCCGCGCCGGCTACGGGGAGGTGGAGGTGCTCCACGGTGTGGGCCTGCGGCTCGACCCGGGCACCGTGACCGCCCTCCTCGGACCGAACGGCGCCGGCAAGTCGACACTCTGCGCGGTCGCCGCCGGGTTGGTGGTGCCGACGGCCGGCCGGGTACTGCTCGACGGTGTCGGCCTCGACACTGTGCCGGCCTACCTCCGCGCCCGGCGGGGCCTGACGCTCGTGCCGGAGGCGCGGGGCGTCTTCCCGGGGCTCTCCATCGAGGAAAATCTCCTGGTGATGCTCGCCGACCCCGATCACCTGGACGCGGCGTACGAGCGGTTCCCGATCCTCGGCGAGCGACGCAAGCAGCCGGCGGGGCTCCTGTCCGGCGGTGAGCAGCAGATGCTGAGTCTCGCGCCGGCCCTCGTCGAGCCGCCGCGGGTGCTGATCGCCGACGAGCCGACCCTCGGGCTCTCGCCGCTGGTCGGCCAGCTGGTGCTGGACGCGATCGTCGAGCTCAGCGGCCGCGGCACCGCGGTGCTCCTCGTCGAGGAGCACGCGCACAACGCCCTGCGCATCGCCGACCGGATCGCGTGCCTGGCCCGGGGTCGGGTGGTCTGGCTCGGCGACGCCTCCGAGACCGATGTCGACCAGCTCGCCGGCGCCTACCTGGCGACCAGCCGGTCCTGACCGCCGACCTGTCCCACCGACGACGAAGAGAAGAGAACGTGACCCGACTGCTCACCACCCCCGTCACCCCCGACCTGGTCAGGGGCGTCCTCGACACGGAGCCCCGGCCGGACGGCGGCATCGTTCCGCACCGGCTGCCGGCTGCCGCCCGCGCGCTGGCTGACGGGCAGCTCGCGACGGCGGAGAGCCAGACCTCCGGCGTCCGGATCGTCTTCACGTCCGCGGCAACGGTCATCGAGCTGGAGACGCTGCCGACCCGGCTCGCCTATGTCGGCGCGCCGCCTCGCCCGCCCGGGGTCTATGACCTGCTCATCGACCGGAGCCCGGTCGCGTCCGGCACCGTCCTGGGCGGCCGCACGGTGACGACGGACATGATGACCGGAGCGGCCATGGTCGAGGAGGGGCCTACCGGCACGGTCCGGTTCAGGGGCCTGGCGCCGGAGCCGAAGGAGATCGAGATCTGGCTTCCCTGGAACGAGGCCACAGAGCTGGTCGCGCTCCGCACCGACGCCCCCGTTACCCCGGTGCCGGACTCCGGCCGGCGGGTCTGGCTCCATCACGGGAGCTCGGTGAGCCACGGCTCGGTCTCCGACGGTCCAGCCTCGACCTGGGTGGCGACCGCCGCGATCCGCGCCGGCGTCGACCCGGTGAACCTCGGCTTCAGCGGCAGCGCCCTGCTCGATCCGTTCACCGCCCGCGCCATGCGGGACACGTCGGCCGACTTGATCAGCGTGAAGCTCGGCATCAACCTGGTCAACACCGACCTGATGCGGCGACGCGCCCTCGCCCCGGCGGTGCACGGCTTCCTCGACCTGATCCGGGACGGCCACCCGGAGACGCCGCTCCTCGTCGTCTCGCCCGTGCTCTGCCCGATCCACGAGGAGACACCGGGCCCGCTGATGCCGGACCTGGCCGGTATGGCCGAGGGACGGATCAGCTTCCTCGCCTCGGGCGATCCGGCCGAGGTGGCCGCGGGCAAGCTGACCCTGTCGGTGATCCGCGAGGAGCTCGCCCGGATCGTCGAGCTCCGCGCCGGGGCCGATCCGCGGATCGGCTACCTCGACGGGCGCGAGCTGTACGGCGAGGCGGACGCGGAGGCGCAGCCGTTGCCGGACGCCGTCCATCCTTCCGCCGTGACCCAGCGCTCGATGGGCGAGCGCTTCGCCGGCCTGGCCTTCGGGCCGGGCGGCATCTTCGCCGCCGGCTGAGCCGGGGGCGGCCGTGTCCGGGGGCATCTGTCGCTCGAATTGCAATACGCAAGTCTCGTATCGTTTCATCAAGAGAGGAACAGCACGAATGTCCAGCGAACTGATCAAGGCGTCGCACGCGATGACCCCCGAGGACGTGGCCGAGTACGAGGCGCGGATCGAGGCCGTCCGCGCCAACATGCGCCAGCGTGGACTCGACGCCGTCGTCGTCGGCGACCACCCCTACGGGCTCGAGGACGGCTTCCGCTACAGCGCCTACCTCAGTGGGTTCGGCCTCAAGTGGCCGCTGTACCACAGCATCGTCGTCGTACCGGTCGAGGGACAGGTGACCCTGGTGGTCTCGCCTGGCCCTGGTGGCGGCGTCGCGGCCAAGGCGGCCGAGCGCACCTGGATCACCAACATCGTCAGCACCGTCGCCACCACCGCGGAGGAGAAGGCCCGGACCTTCTTCGGCCTGCTCGGCGCCGCGTACGACGAGGACGTCGTCGCCGCACTGCGGCAGTCCGGCCTCGAGCGCGGCCGGATCGGCACCATCGGCGCCTGGCCGGGAATCGAGGCGACCCGGGAGGCCCTGCCCCAGGCGAGGTTCGAGGTCGCCGACGCGGTCCTCAAGGACGTCGCCCTCACCATCAACTCGGCCTACGAGGAGACGCAGCTGGCCTACTGCCAGCGCGCCGCCGAGTCGACGATGCGCACCCTGATGGAGACCGCCCAGCCCGGCGTCCTCTACTCCGAGGTCTTCGCCGCCATGTGGCATCAACTGCTCGACCTGGAGTGCAACGCCTATCCGCTGTTCTCGGTGATGTCCGGCGAGGGCACGCCCTGGTGGCCCTTCGACGACCGGTACACGCTGCCCGACGCCCGGATCCGGGCCGGTGACCTGATCGGCGGGGAGCTGCCCGTCTCGCACCGCGGGTGGCACGTTCAGTTCTGCCGGACGTGGGTCGTGGGGGACCAGCCGACGGCCTCGCAGCGCCACCTGCTCGACGGCCTGCGCTCGGTCCAGGAGGTGATGCACGAGAACCTCCGCGAGGGGATCACCGGCGACGCCATGTGGAAGATCACGCTGGACGCCTGTGAGCGCTTCGACTTCGAGCCGATCGCCCGGTCCGGGCACTGGATCGGCTACTGGTCCGCGGGCGACCTGGGCAAGGACCTCGGCGACCAGCGTGACGGGCAGTTCCAGGACACGACGCTGCAGTTCATGCCGAACAACCCGAAGACCGTCGAGGACGGGATGGCCGTGGTCATCCACCCGACCCTTGTGCACCGGCCGACCAACCGGTTCGGCATCCTCGGCGACACCGGCATCTTCCGCAACGGCCGACTCGAGTACCTGACGGCGCCGCGCGAGGACTGGTGAACCCAGCCGTCGGCCGGCCACGGAGCTCCGGCGCGGACGAGGCGATCCTCCGCGCCGGGCGCGAGCTGATGACCGAGCACGGCTACGCCGGGTTCTCGATGGACGAGGTCGCCCGCCGTGCCGGCGTCGGTCGGCAGAGTGTCTACCGGCGCTGGCCGTCGAAGCCGGTGCTCGTTGTCGCGGCGATGACCTCGGTGGGCGCCGACGTCGACGTCTTCGCGGACACGGGCTCCTTCGAGGGCGACCTGCGCTCGGGTCTGGAGGCGATGCGCGCGCTCTACCACCGATCGAGCGCGGCACTCTTCGCCGACGTGTACTTCGCGATGGCCAGCGATCTAGCTGCCCGGGACCTGTTCAACGAGAACCACGTGAGACCGCGCCGCCGCTCGCTGGCGCGGGCCGTCGAGCGGGCGATCGAGCGCGGCGAGCTGGCCCGGGAGACCGACGTCTCGACGGTGACCGACCTGGTCTCGGGCCCGTTCCTCTACCGGCGACTGATCGCGGCCGACGACCTCCGCGACGTCCTGCTCGACGCGATCGTCGAGGCCGTGCTGCTGCTCTACGGCGCGAAGCCGCAGCAGTCCAGCGCGACCATCGACCGCTGCAGCCCGGCGTAGGTCGCGGGATCCCAGCCGGTGACCCGGTGCCAGCGATCCAGCCGGTACTTGGCGCTGTTCGGGTGGATCTGGAGGGCCCGGGCGCACTGGCTGATCGAGAAGCCCGACGCGGCGTAGGCCCGCACCGTTTCGGCGAGGTGCGGGCTCTGCGCCACGATCTCCGCGGCGATCGTGGCGTACGGCTCCAGTCGTGCGCGCGCGCCCTCCAGCGCGCAGCCCGCCCAGTCCTCGTCGAAGGTCGTCACCGCACCGGTGAGTCCGGCGCGTCCGAGCGCGTCCCGGGCGTCGCGGAGCGTCTCCGCCGCGCCGGCCGGACCGAGTCGGCTCCGGCCGACGCCGGCGGTCTTGGTCGTCGCGCCGGCGCTGACCGCCTCCGCGAGCGCGGTCGCGGTCCAGCCCTGGGTGAGGACCACCGAGCAGTCCTCCAGCCGCACCGCGCGGACCACCCGGTCCGGTCCGGCGAGGAGCGACTCGAGGGCCTCGGTCTCGATGACCGACAGCCCGCGGGCGCAGAGGGCGACGAACGCGTCCGTCGCCTCGAAGCCGAGCTGGCCGAGAAGCCGCGCGGCGTTCTCGGGCTCCTGATCGCCGTCCGCCGCCAGCGATGTGACGAGCCGTCGCATCAGCGCGGCCCGCTCGGTCGCCCGCTCGGTGCTCTCCTCGACGTGTCCTTCGGCCACCGCCGCGCTGAGCAGGTGCAGCCAGCTCCACACGAACTCGACCTCCGCGAGCAGTGCCCGCTGCTCGACGGGGGTCCCGGCCCGTGCCCGCAGCTCGCGCCAGATCGCCGGATAGGCGAGGTGGTAGGCGGTGACGACGTCCTGCAGCGGAACGCCCAGCTCGGCGCGGCGCGCGCCGAGCTCGCGGGCCTGCGCCACCTGCGCGGCTGTGGGGAGACGATGGGAGAGGAGCCCGCCGAGGATCGCGCGCAGCTGGCTCTCGACGCCGGCCAGGTGCTCGTCGGGGGTCATCCCCGCGTAGCCGGGGACCTCCCGGCGGATCTCCGTGGCGACCTCGCGGGCGAACGGCGCGAGCCGGGAGCGAACGTCGGTGAGCACCGGCCCGAGCGCGGACATAGTGCTGCTCGACGTGCCTTTGCTGTTCGTGATAATCACCAATCCTGCTTGGGAATTTCAGGGTTCTGTGGCTATCTTACGTGTGGATCTGCGGCCAGACTTCGGGAAATCCCCAGAGCAAGGCAGGATCTCGTGACTCAAACAGCTGCGTCGCCGCCGACCGACCGCTACCGGCGCCTTACCGGCACCGTCGAGCTGACCGGCGTCCAGGCGCTGGCCCGGCTGCCGATGGACATCCGCCGCGCCGACCTCGCCCGCGGGCGGTCGACCGCGGTCTACGTCTCCGGCTACGAAGGATCGCCGCTCGGCGGCTACGACCTGGAGCTCGCCCGGCAGCGCCCGCTGCTCGACGAGCTGGGCATCGTCTTCCAGCCCGGCGTCAACGAGGAACTGGCGGCGACGGCGGTCCAGGGCACCCAGCTGGCCTCGGCCCGCCCCGAGAAGCGTGTCGACGGGGTGGCGGGCCTGTGGTACGGCAAGTCGCCGGGACTCGACCGCGCCGCGGACTCGTTGCGGCACAGCAACCTCGGCGGCACCCATCCACTCGGCGGCGCGGTCGCCCTGGTCGGCGACGACCCGGCCGCCAAGTCGTCGACGGTGCCCGGGTCATCCGAGGCGCTGCTCGCCGACCTGGGGCTGCCGATCCTCTATCCCGCCGACCCCGCCAACGCGCTCCACCTCGGCCTGCACGCCGTCGAGCTCTCCCGGGCGAGCGGTCTGTGGGTGGCGCTCAAGATCGCCACCAACGTCGCCGACGGCAGCGGCCAGGTGCCGCTGCTGACCGACGGGTTCGCCCCGGTGCGCCCGGAGGTCGAGGTGGACGGGCGCCCGTACCGCCACGAGGTCACCGCCCAGCTCCTGCAGCCGGCGCTGACCGGCCTCGAGGAGTCCCGCAACGGGGTCCGGCTCGAGATCGCCCGCCGTTACGCCGCCGCCAACGAGATCAACCGTCTATTGGGCCATCCCGGCGACCGGATCGGCGTCGTCGCGGCCGGCAAGACCTTCCAGGACCTCCGGCAGGCGCTCGGCACGCTCGGCCTGGACGAGGCCGAGCTCGCCCACCGGGGCGTCCGGCTGCTGGAGCTGCGGATGATCCATCCACTGGAGCCGCGGATCGTCGCGGCCTTCGCTTCCGGACTGCGCGAGATCGTCGTGGTGGAGGAGAAGCGGTCGTTCCTGGAGGGAGCGATCAAGGACCTGCTCTACGGTCGCCCGGACGCTCCCGCGATCACCGGCAAGACCCGGCCCGACGGCGGCACGGCGTTCGGCAGCGGCGGCGAACTCGACCCGGACCGGATTGCCGAGGTGCTCGCCGCCAGGCTGCTGGAGCACGGCGACTTCCCCACGGTCGAGCGCTGGGCGGCCGAGAAGCGTCCCCGCCAACAGCTGCGGCTGCTCCCGCTGGCCCAGCGCACGCCGTACTTCTGCTCCGGCTGCCCGCACAACTCCTCCACCCGGACGCCGGACGGCGCACTGGTGGGCGGCGGGATCGGCTGTCACGGTCTCGTTCTGGGGATGGCGCCCGAGCAGGTCGGCGAGGTCACCGGACTGACCCAGATGGGCGGCGAGGGCACCCAATGGCTCGGGATGGCGCCCTTCATCGCCCGCGATCACCTCTTCCAGAACCTGGGCGACGGCACGTTCCACCATTCCGGCAGCCTCGCGATCAGGGCGGCCGTTGCCGGCGGCGTCAACATCACCTACAAGCTGCTGCACAACTCCGCGGTGGCGATGACCGGCGGGCAGCAGGCCCAGGGCGCGATGAGCGTCCCGGCGATCACTCGCAGCCTGCTGGCCGAAGGTGTCGCCCGGATCATCGTCACCACCGACGACCCCCGGTCCTACCGGCGCGCGCGGCTCCCGCGCGGGGTGACCGTGTGGAGCCGTGACCGGATCATCGAGGCGCAGGAGCGGCTCGCCGCGGTCCCCGGGGTCACGGTCCTGATCCACGACCAGGAGTGCGCCACCGAGCTCCGCCGGAAGCGGAAGCGCGGTCTCGCGCCGGACCCGCGCGAACGGGTCTTCATCAACGAGCGGATCTGCGAGGGCTGCGGCGACTGCGGCCGGGTGTCGAACTGCCTGTCCGTGCACCCGGTCGAGACCGACCACGGCCGGAAGACGCGGATCGACCAGTCCTCGTGCAACAAGGACTACTCCTGCCTGGACGGCGACTGCCCGGCGTTCGTCACGGTGACGCCGGGCGGCCCGAAGACGCGTCGTCAGCCGGCCGGGCTGGCAGCGACCGACCTGCCCGAACCGTCCTGGGGACCGCTCACCGGGCACCACACCACCCGGATCCTCGGCATCGGCGGCTCGGGTGTGGTGACGCTCTCGCAGATCCTGGCCACCGCGGCGGGCCTGGCCGGCCGGACGGTCGCGACCCTCGACCAGACCGGCCTGGCGCAGAAGGGCGGTGCCGTGGTCTCCGACGTCAAGATCGGGCAGCCCGCCGGGTCGGTGGCGCCGAAGGCCGCGGCCGAGGAGGTGGACCTGTACCTCGGCGCCGACCTCCTCGTCGCCGCCGACCCGCGCAATCTGAGCGCCGTGCACCGGACCCGCACCCGTGCGGTGGTCTCCACGACCCGGATCCCGACCGGGCGGATGGCGACCGACGTGACCGCGGCCTACCCCGATCCCGAGCCGCTGATCGCCGACATCCGCCGCTCGACCCGCGGACCGGACGCCGTCTTCACCGATGCCCGCGCGATCAGCAGCGCCCTCTTCGGGGACGACCAGCTCGCCAACCTCTTCCTGACCGGGATCGCCTTCCAGCTCGGTGAGCTGCCGATCCCGGCGGCCGCGCTCGAGCAGGCGATCGGGTTCAACGGGGTCCGCGTCGAGGAGAACACCCAGGCATTCCGGCGTGGGCGCCAGTACGTCGCCGACCGGGCCGCGTTCGACCGGGCGCTGCCCGCTCCGGCTCCGGCTCCCGCTGGCCCGTCCGCGGCGGTCACGCGGATCGCCGGGACGATCGGCTGCCCGGAGGGGACCGAGGTCGCGGCGCTGGCCACCGACCGGATCCGCGAGCTGGTCGCCTACCAGGGCGAACGGCACGCGCAGCGCTACGCCGACCAGGTCGCCCGGGTCCGGGAGCGAGAGCAGGAGGTCGCGCCGGGATCGACCGTGCTGACGCTCTCGGTCGCGCGCCACCTCCACAAGCTGATGGCCTACAAGGACGAGTACGAGGTCGCCCGGCTGGCGTTGCTGCCGGAGCTCGATGCCGCGATCGAGGAGGAGTTCGGGCCCGGCGCCCGCTACGCCTACCGGCTGCACCCGCCGACCCTGCGGGCACTCGGGATGAAGCGCAAGATCCGCCTGGGCCGCTGGTTCCGCCCGGCCTTCGCTCTGCTGGCGGCGCTCCGGTTCCTGCGCGGCACCCGGCTGGACCCTTTCGGCTACGCCGAGGTGCGGCGAGTGGAACGGAGTCTGATCGAGGAGTACACGCAGACCGTGACCACGGTGCTGGCCGGGCTCGACGACACCAACATGGCCGCGGCCGTCGCGATCACCGACCTGCCGGACCACGTGCGCGGCTACGAGCACGTCAAGCTCGCCAACGTCGAGCGCTATCGTGAGCGGAGTGCCGCGCTGCTCGCCGCCTACCGGCACGAGGAGGTGGCCCGGTGAGCGCGCGGCAGCGCCCCGGACTCGCCGGCAAGACGGTGGTGATGTCGGGCGGCAGCCGGGGCATCGGCCTGGCCATCGCGCTGCGGGCGGCGGCCGATGGCGCGCAGGTGGTGCTGATCGCCAGGACCGACTCCCCGCATCCCCGGCTGCAGGGCACGATCCACACCGCGGCCGAGGCGATCCGCGCCGCCGGCGGCACGGTGCTGCCTGTGGTCGGCGACATCCGCTCCGACGCGACGATCGAGGCGGCGGTGGCGGCGGCGGTCGCTACCTTCGGCGGCATCGACGTCTGCATCAACAGCGCGAGCGTGCTCGACCTGAGCCCGACCGACGAGGTGCGCCCCAAGTCCTACGACCTGATGCAGGACGTGAACGTGCGCGGGACCTTCATGCTCAGCCGCGCCTGCCTGCCGTACCTGTGCCGCGCGGCCAATCCGCACATCCTCTCGCTGAGCCCGCCGCTGAACCTGAGCCGGCGCTGGCTTGCAGCCCACCCGGCATACACCGTGGCGAAGTACGCGATGACGCTGACCACGCTCGCCCTCGCCGCGGAGAACGCCGCCGACGGGATCGCCGCGAACTGCCTATGGCCGCAGACCCTGATCGCCACGGACGCGGTGGCGAACGTGATCGGCGGTGACGGGGCGATCCGGCGGTCACGGCAGCCGGCGATCATGGCCGACGCCGCGTACGAGGTGATCACCGGGCCGGGCATCCGGCGGACCGGCCAGACCCTGCTCGACGAGGGGGTGCTCCGGGAGGCCGGCGTCACCGACTTCGCGGCGTACGCCGTCTGCGGCGACGAGGTCGAGACAGACCTGTTCCTCGACTGAGAACGGAGGCCTTGCCGCCGGCCGTGCGGCGGGGCGCCGTTCCGCGGCGGTAGTGTCTGTGCGGACCGGAAGCTGCGACGGAATGAGGACCCGATGGCGCAGACCTCGTGGGCGGAGCCGCCCGAGCGCGGCCGGCCCCGGCGGGTCGGCGCGGACGAGGCGATCCTCGAGGCCAGCCGGGAGCTGATGTCCAAGCACGGCTATGCCGGGTTCTCGATGGACGAGGTCGCCCGGCGCGCCGGCGTGGGTCGGCAGAGCGTGTATCGCCGGTGGCCCTCGAAGGCCGCGCTCGTGGTCGCGGCGATGGTCTGGACCGCTGACTCGCCGGACGTCTTCCCGGACAGCGGTTCGCTGGCCGGCGACCTACGCGCTGGCCTGGAGTCGATGCGCGGGATGTACGACCGCTCCGAGCGGGACCTCTTCGCCGACGTCTACTACGCGATGGCCAGCGATCCCGCGGCACGCGAGCTGTTCAACCGAAACTACGTCGAGCCGCGCCGGGAGTCGCTGGAGCGGGTCGTGCAGCGGGCGATCGAGCGGGGCGAGCTGCGGCCCGACACGGATGCCGCGATCGTCGGCGACCTCGTCTCGGGCCCCTTCCTCTATCGGCGGCTGGTCGGCTCCGACGAGCTCCGCGACGAGTTGATCGACGCGATCATCACCGCGGTGACAGCGCTGTACCGACCAGGACCTCCGTCGCCGCGCGGAGCGCGTTCAGGCTGACCTCCGGCGCCAGCTCGACGAGGACAGCCGGGGCTCGTGCTGCAGGCGTTTGCGATCACCTCGGCGCCACCAGGCCGGACTCGACGATCGCGACCCGGATGCCCTGACAGACGGGATAGTCGGCGACGTTCTCACCCACCGCGCCGCCGCCGACCACGATCAGGTCGTAGTTCGGCGGCGCCCGTCTGCTCGGGGCTCATGCCTGCTGCCTCTTCGACATCGTGCTCAGCCGGATCGCCGAGACGAGGAAGAAGACCGCGCCGAGCGCCGCGTAGCCGGCCGCGCCCGAGATCTTGCCGTCGCCCTGGACGCCCTGGGCCAGGAAGCCGAGGCCGGCGAGCACCGAGATGCCGCCCGAGAGCATCTGCGCGACCTGGCCGCCGTTGCGGCGGTTGCGGATCGCGACGATGAGCTGCGGTACGCCGGCGACGATCGCCCATCCGCCCCAGACCGCCAGCGCCGCCGAGATCGACGACGCCGACGAGACGCCGAGGGCGACGGCGACCGCGAGGCTGGCGACGACATTGGCCCACTCCGCGGCCCTCGAGCGCTGCTGGTCCGGATCGGCGCGCAGTTGCCACAGCACGGCGCCTGCGTCGAAGATCGGGTAGATGACGAGTAGCGCGGTCAGGGCCGCGCTGGGCTCGGTCGCGTCCGCGTAGCCCGCGAACACGATCCCCACCCAGACGATGGCGAAGAAGAAGCGGACGGCGTACAGCGAGCGCAGTGAGCGGCCGTACGCCGGCTCGGCGGTCGGGGAGCTGTTGGGTGCGGTGATTCCGGTGGTGGTCATGATTCCTTCTCGCGGGTTCGGTCGGCCGCTCAGGCGACGGCGTCGTCGTCGGTCACGGTGGTGAGGGTGACGGGGACGTTGCCGCGGGTCGCGACGGAGTAGGGGCACACCTCGTGTGCCGCGGCGACGAGCGCCTCGGCCGCCTCCTGGCCGCGGCCGTCGCCGACGTACACGCGCAGGGCCGCGTTCAACGCGAGTCCGCCGGTCTCGGTCTTCACGAGCGCCACCTCGGCCGTCACCGTGGAATCGGCCAGCGGCGCCTTGTGCTGCGCGGCGATCATCTTCAGCGCCGAGTGGAAGCACGACGCCCAGCCGGCCGCGAAGAGCTGCTCGGGGTTGGTCGCGCCGCCGGGACCGCCCATCGAGGCCGGGATGGCGAGGGCGACCTCGAGCAGACCGTCGTCGGTGACGGCGCGGCCCCCGGCGCGGCCCTCGCCGGTCGAGGTGGCGGAGGTGCGGTACAGCGTTGCGGACATGTCGTTCTCCTTTGGCATCGGGTTCGCTAAGTAGGGTTACTAGTACGTCTACATCTCGAAGGTAGACTAGTTGGTACACCAACGCAAGAAGAGACACCCAGGTCGGAGAGGGCACATGCAGCACGAGGCAACCCCAGTCACCCGGACCAGGTCCGGTCCCGCCACCCGGGAGCGGATCCTGCAGGCCGCGGCCGAGCTGTTCTACGCGGACGGGATCCGCGCGACCAGCGCGGACCGGATCATCACGCAGGTCGGCATCACGAAGGTCACCTTCTACCGCCACTTCCCCACCAAGAGCGACCTCGTCGTCGCCTACCTCATCCAGCAGGCGGCGGGAGAGCGCGGATGGTTCGCCACCCTGCGCCTGCCGGGCGACCCAGCCGCATCGCTGCGCGCCATCGCCGAGGGCATCGGCGCCGCGAGCTGCAGCCCCGGGTTCCGCGGCTGCGCCTTCATCAACGCCGCGGCCGAGTTCTCGGATCCCGACGATCCGGTGCGCGTCGTCGTCGAGGAACACCGGCAATGGATGCTCGACGACCTCGCGAGCATCGCCGCCGAGGCCGGCGTACCTGATGCGGCCGCCATCGCGCGGCAACTGATGATCCTGCGCGACGGGGCCATGGTGAACGGCTACCTCGGCGAGGCCTCCTCGGTCGCGGACTCACTCACCGCGGCGTTCGACTCGGTGATCACCGCCTCGGGCCGCTGACCGACCGCTGCGTCCGCACTCGTGTCGAGCGTGCTGTGCAGTGCCGACCTCACGGTAGTCCGGAGCGCTACATCAGGCCCCCGGATTCCTGAGCCTGCCGGTGTCGACGACGCCCGTGAGGATGCTTGCGCCCCCTGCCCCCTGATACGGGGCTGCCCGCCGTTGGCTGTCGCAGCCCGAACCGGAAGCGCTCTTGGTCGCCGAGGAAGAAGCGGTACTTCGTGGCGCGGGCGTACGGCTGCGAAGTGACGGCGGTCGAGTGTCGCGATCTCGGCGACGCCCAGGCGCTCGGCGATGGCGATGACCGAGGCGTCGGTTGTTCCGAACGGGAAGTCGTCGTATTGCGCGACGAGTTCGCTCATCCGTGCGTAGTCGGTGGTGGTGAGGTCGACAGGTTCGAAGTCACCTCGTGCGACTGCGGCCAGCCATCGGGCTTCGTGAGCAGGACTGCCGCACTTCTCGATGAGATAGCCGACCTCGGCGCTCACCGTGGCGGGGAGCAAGAGACGTCGACCGGCGAGTCTTAGGCCCGTGAACAACTCGGTGCTCGCGTGATGCCTCAGTTGGTTGACGAACGTAGCTGCCACGATCGGACCTGCGTCGCAGATGATCACGAGCGGGCTGCTCCAAAGCCCTCCATGTACCTGTCGAGGTTCTCGGAGAGGTCCCTCGGCACGTCAGGGTTGTCGATCATTCCGAACCAGTTGAACGGTTCTGCTGTTCGTGGAGGCCGGGGAGCGGTGCGGCGCTTGACGTCGGCGAGCACAGCGGCGATCTGATCGTCGGGGAGTCCGTCGATCAGGTCGTGCAGCTCGTCGCGGTTCGCGCTCACGTAGCTCGTTCTAGATAGTCCTTCCGTCAAGCGACTGGATTTCATTCGCCGTGGGAGGCGCTTCATGGATCGAGGGGTGCGATCTGCCACTCGGTGTCGACGTCGTCGCGCCACGCTTCGTGCTCAAGCTTGAGGTCGCTGATCGTTCGGAGGCTGGGAGCCGATCGGACAAGGTGAGCAAGATGCACGACTCGCATCTCGTCGGTGTCATGTCCGTTCGCGCCGCAAGTGACGCTCCAGTCCTCGCCGCGTGCATCGTCCTTCTGACGTGCCGCCCAAAGGACTGCTTCGCCCTCGTCGACGACGTGTGCGCAGGAGAATGCTCGGTGATCGGGTGGAACGGGGAAACCCCATTCGGGGTCGGCGGCCAGGCCCCCGGTGTGCCCGACGGGCGCCCGCCATCCGGGTGGTTGGAGTTCATCGAGAATCGGTGGGGCGCCAGGCTGCCATCCGAACACTCCGTTGCGATCGGGCCAGACGATGGCGAATGCTTCGGGCTTGCGGCGGTGGAACCATCCCGACCACGTGACAGTCTCGGCGAGCGCGTGGCCCGTTACCGATTCGACGGCAACCGGAACGCCTGCCAGCACGTTCTCCAGGGCGTCCCCCTGAGAGAGACGCAGCCCGTTCTTGATCCGCCCGGCGATCTCGTTGAGGCAGCGATGCATCAGGCGGTGGTCGAGGCCCGACATCAGCAGTTCCGGGTGACCGAAGCGATGGCCCAAGCCGATGGTGTACGCGAACGCCGGACCCGTGTCGTCGTGGGAGTGATCGTGGTGTTCGGGATCGTCGCATCCGGCGTCCGCGGCCACGGTGATCACCTGCCAGCCGTGCTTGAGGACGGTGTCGATGACGCGATGGTCCTGCTCGTCGTACGACTCGTCCGGTTGGCAGATCTGACAACCGCAGCCCGGCGCTGCTGGCAAAGGCCCCATCCAGGGGTCCTCGTTTTCGCTCACTCGCTTCTCCTCGATCGCCTTAAGTTGTATCGCGCTTCGGCGGCGTGCCCTCGTGTTATCCACAGCGGGCTCCCAGGCCGTTGCTTGGCTGGCTTGGACAGCGCAGCCTTGCGACATGGGCTACCAGACAGACTTCATCGGCTACTTCCAGATCGAGCCGCCGCTGGGAGAGCGAGAGGCCCGCCTTCATCAATCGGACCTCAGGTTCAGCGTTATTGCAGGAGGCTGGCGGGCCGCTGCGGGTGGCGAACGAGGACGACGAGGTGCTGCGCGAGCTGGTCAGCGGAGCGCCACGCGGCTGGTCCAACTGGACGGTGTGTCCGCAGGGTTGCTGCCTGAGCTACGACGGAGGAGACAAGGCCAACCACATGGCGCCGTGGCTCAAGTTCCTGATGGCGACGTTCTCGCCCCTGGCGCGACGGCCGAAGGCATTGACGGCATGTCCTGCGACCACGTCCTGAACGGTATGGTCGTCGGCTCGCGGCGCGACACCAGAGAGCTCTACTCGCTGACGGTCCGCGACAACGAGGTAGAGGTCGAACTCCTATGGCCGGGCAACCCGAAGTGGAGCGACTACCCGAGGCTGGCGTATCAGACGCAGATCGACCGATTCCGTAGCTGGGTAGCCGATCGGCGGGCCAGCGAGTAGAACGACGGAGGCCCCAGTTTGATAACTGGGGCCTCCGAGGTCACACGCTCGATCCTGGTTCGAGCTCTAAATCCTAGATGTCGTAGTAGTGAGAATCTCAGCGCACTGACCTGCGGAAACTTTCCTCCGGCGCCTGCTGGTGACACACCTGTGACACATGGAGCCGAGTACTGTTCGCGCGGCGGACTCGATGGGCTTGCTGAGATTGACACCTCCGGGGTTCGACCTGACTCCGCCATACCCGGGGCACTTGTAGGTGCACCAGGCCTAGCGATTCAGCGGGTGACCTCCGGTCATGTGTCACAGCGGGCATCCCACCGATGCCCGCCTGCTGATCTTGCCGGCGGCGGGCGAGTCCGCATGTGGTAGCTCATGGGCCACGACGCCAGCCCCGGGTCACGGAAGAGGCACACCGGGGCGCTTCACCAACTGGGTGACGACTCGCCGGCCATCTCAGCCTTCGGAACTCCTGAGCCTGGGGCGATGCGGAATAGGTCGAGAGCGCTGCCTGCCTCGGCGGACGTTGGGCGCACCGGTGACACCCACAGCCCAGGCCAGCCGCCACGAACACTTGCAGGCGATGCGCCATTCCACCGCTTACGACCCGGCTCTATCACTTCCCTGCCCTCGGTTGGTCACCTTGTAGACCTCGCCGTTCTGGTCGAATGTGGTCCATTCGCCGATCGCTTCGCCCGCGCGGAAGTGCCCCGACCGCTTCAGTGATCCGTCGAGCCGATACCACTCCCAGTAGCCGTCAGGCTCGCCGTCGACGATCTTGCCCCTGGACCACCGCGTCTTCCCGTTGGCGTGGTACTTGATCGTGAAGCCATCGATGATCTCCGACTCTTTCTCAGTAGCCATCTCCTCCTCCTCTCATCACCGGTTGAAGCGGAGCTCCGCCGCACGCCGGTACTGACGAGCGTGCCGCCACGATGCCAGCGCCGCGGGATGAAGAATCAGCCTAGAGCTGACGAAGCTCAGCGAGGAGGGCGTCACCTTACTCGCACCGAAGAAGCGCCACGCCCGGGGGCAGTAACGGTGGTTCCGGGCTCATCCGAATCGAGGGCTAAGGGACGCGTAGGAACTAGACCCAGCGTGATTCATCGCGACAGCGAGTTTCTAGCAGAGACTTATGAGATTGGGTCGCACCTGACGGGTCACGGCTCGTGTCGGTGAGAAATGCACCCCACCGTGTCGGCGCCTACAAGTCGCTGGCAGGCATGGCCTCCTGCGGGCTGCTCCGCGGCAGCTCATGAGTTGAGCGTCCGGGGATCTCGACCCGCCGCCGGCATGCTCTCTAATCTGCGGCCAGCAGTGTTACTCACTCGGACTCTCTGCCGCGCGAGCGGCGCTGTGGAGCTCGCGTAGTGCCTGCTCCCAGGGAATCCGCTCCTGCTCAAGTTTCGCATCGCCCTCCTCGCGGAGGCGGTCCAACGCCTTACGCTCGGTTGGCTGAAGCTCCAGTTTGGCCCGAGTCGGCTTGGGATCGGAAACCCAGAGATCGCGGTGGCTCAGCAGAGTTTGCTCGTCCATAAGGACGCTGATGACCGTGGGTAGGTGGGTGCGCAACCGGTGAAGGATGGCGAAGCCGTGTGAATCGAGGTCGCCCCAGTAGATGACGCGCCCACCTTGCACCCAGGGAAGGTTCCCAACCACGTCGACGGCGTATCCGTCGCCATGGAGAACAATGGCCCCGGGCCACTCGGGCATCGCCAACACGGATTCAAGATTCTCGAAGATGAACACGACGTCCGGCCGCAGATCGAGCGAAGCAAGCTGTGCTGGCGGGGCGGAAAAATCGCTGATCCCCGAAGGCGCAAGGGTGGGGTCAAGGATCCTGACGCGCACCATGCGGTCAGCGTCGACGATGCCCAGCCCTGCTGAGCCGGTAGTCGCGCGGTGAAGGTCCGTCATGACGGATCGATGCGAGTTGAACCACTTGGTGTCGACACCGCGGATCGGTATCTGGCGAGGGCGAAGGCCTCGAACGGAGTTGGCGGCTAGCCAATCGACCGCTTGTACGACTTGCTCGAACCGTGGGGGCGCCCAGCGAAGAATCTCGACCGCATGGCGCCGGATCGCGGCGTCAAGCGCTTCGGAGGAGCCAAGGGTTTTACGCAGCCTTGCTACACGCGAGTGCAGAACCTTCCAATCTCGGGCAGCGGTGCCTCCTGCGAAACTCGCAACCGAGTCTACGTCCCGGAAGCGCAAGCGGACGGGCACCTGCTGTTGCCCAATGCTGCGCCACGTCCGTGGCTCCCAATCGAGGTCGGCACCGTCTGGAAGCGAAGCTTCCGACCACTTGCGGACCCACGTTTCGGCTGCCAGTTCGTCGGATCGAACCTCCCGCTCCAGTGGTGGTTTGAGCGAGACGGAAAGGACAGGAGTGTTGGTGGGCTGAGTTGCCCACTGTGCGAGTTTGGAGGCGAGTTTTGCGCTCGCGATGCCGCGCGCCTCATCAACTCCGATCACGACGGCTCCGACCCGGGTTGGTCCCAGCGAATCTCGGAGATTTCGGACTTCCGTCTGGTCGGGTTCTCGATCGATGTCGCGGCTCCTACATAAGGCTCGATCGTCTGCAGCAGTTTCTGCGGGGTTGCCAGAACCATCTGGAAGCCGAACTCGACGAAGATGTCCAAGGCCATCCTGGTGTATCGGGTGTCTGCCTTGTCGAAGGCCTCATCGAGCACGATCGTGCCGTACCGGGGGTAGTCGTCATCTGCGTCGGCCAGCTGATAGCGGAGTGCGGCCGCCAGGCAGAAGATGACCAGCTTCTGCTGCTGACCACCTGACATGGCAGCACCCGAGTCGTAGGTGGCCTCGACACGGCCGCTGTCGTCGACCTCTTCGGCCAGGAAGGTCACATGCTGGCGTGTGTCGAGGCACTGCTGGCGCCACACGCGGTCGGAATGCTCACTGGACCCCAGCTTCCTCATGATCTCCTCGAGGGTAGCGAAACGACGCTCAGCCGACTCCAAGTCGTCGTCGGTCCAGCTTCCTTCCGAGATGGCACGCAGATCGCCGATGAACCGTGTGACGGTGTCGGAGCGTCGGGTCTTGATTCGAAGGTTGAGGAATCGACCCTCGTCGAATGGAGATCGGCGCAGCGAGGTGTTAACCGGCCTGACGCGCTCTTCGATCTCCCGCGGTGCAGAAAGGATGTCGCTGACGAGCTCGCCGATCATGTCGCGTGACCGCTCCCGCAGCAGTCGCAGAAAGTTCGCCTCATGCTCGGGCAGGCCGTGAGCGATGATCGTGTCAAGCAGCTCCAGGTAGTTGGCGCGATCCTCGACTCCCGGGGTGAGCTCCGCGGACGCAGCCGCTGCCGGCCAGTGCCCGTTGAACTGCGTGGCCAGCGAGACCAATTCCTCGCCCGCCTTCCTCTCATCCCGCAAGGCATCGTCCCGCTCCTGGCCCAGGCGACGTGTGACCTGTTGCCCGATCTCGCCGATGACATCGCGCGTCACGTTGCGGCGCACGGAACGGAATCGCTCGTTGAGTGCCGCGGTAGTGGTCTCGTCCAACGCTGGGACAGCGCCTGAGGCCAGGTCGGCCTTGATCCTTCCTATGAGGCCTGCCAGTTCCTCTGCCGTGCTCTCCGAGCTCGACAGGCTGACCTGAGCTTGGATCCGATCGTCACCAGCAGCTTTGCGAGCGGCCCGGGCACGTTCCTCAGCCTGGATGGCTGCGGTCAGATCGCTGTCGTCTCGTGTGAGGTCATTGAGCTGTTCCTGAAGGGTGCGGACTGCCTGGGTTGCTGACTGGTAGTCGAGGTCGTGCCAATGCCGACCACGGAGCGTCTCGAGGATGCCTCGGCGCTTCTGGGCTTCTCCCTGCGCCTCGGCGATGCGGTCGACGACAAGAGCCGCGTCAGCGAGTTCGCTCGCCGCCGTGCTGAGTTGCTGAACAAGAGCTTCTAGTTTCGCCTCACGGTCTCCGAGCACCCAGTGGCCGCGGTCGTTGATCGCCTGGCGGTCGTCCTTCTCGTAGCGGGTCCGCGAAGCTTTGACCTGTCCGTTGATGGTTACGGCCCGGACGTGGCTGTCGAGCAGGTCGGGTGAGTCGACGCAGGCGAAGTCATAGCGCTCGGAGAGTTGCCCGGAGAGCCACGCAGCGAATGGTCCTGAACTGACCCGTACCCGGTTGACGAGGGAGTTGTCACTGCGGGCGGGACGCGGCGGGGGTGACTCTGCCGCCACTTCTTCGAATACCAATCGTCCGGGGATGCGGTGGGCGTCAACCCAGCGCCGAACCTGCCGGAGGTGTTCGGAACGAACGAGCAAGGTCAGCGCGAGGGGTCGAAGCACCCGTTCGATAGCGCCGGTCCATGCCGAGTAGAAGGGGTCGACCTCGATGAGCTCGGCTGCGAAGGGGAGCGCCGTCGAGGGGACGGACAGTTCTTCGGCGAGCATGGTGCGGATGGATAGCAAGTGATCGGGGACCGTGCTGCCCGTTGACCGTAGCGATGCCACCGCGCGTTCGAGACGTTGGTGTTCTCGTCGAGCTTTCGAGAGACGTTCCAGTTGCTCGTGCGACGGTCCAGCGACGGTCGCGTCGTCGCCCAGCATCTCCTCAATGGCGCGCATCAACTCCGCGAACGTGGTTGCGTCCTCCGGTGCGCTCTCGATGCCTGCGTTCTCAAGATCGGTGGCAAACCTCGTCCAGCGGTTGCGCACGTCCTCGACGTTCTGCTCGGCCGCGCGAATGCGATCTCGGAGGTGATTCGCCTGGTCGCCGCCGAGTTGAAGTGCCTGCTTGTTCGCCGTTTCCCAGGCTGTGTCGGCATCGAGGTAGGCCTGTTCGGTCTTCTCCTTCTCGATCCGCAGAACCACCAGACGCTCGTTCAACTCATCCAGTTCTGCTGTTGCGAGGTCGAGACTCCGACGCCGCTGGTAGGGCTCCACCGCGTCGATCAGCAGCCGGGCCTCGGCGGCTGCGGCGCGCGCGGCGTTGTACCGCTCGGCATGGATCCGAAACTTCAGGAGGTGGTCTCGTTGTTGTCTCAGCTGGACCACCCGATCGTGAGCGTCTCTGAGCTCCCCGAACTGATCCACGGCCGTCTGAGCGAGATCGAAGGTGGCTGGACGCTCCAGCATGTAGTCGCGGAAGAGCTGGTCCAAGCTGTCGAGGGTCTTCGCTGACTGGGTCTTGTGAAGTAGTTGAAGAGCAGTCTCGTTGGCGATGCCGAAGATGGATCGCAGACGTGCATAGAACCGAGCGTGACCGTGGTTGCTCGTGACGACCGCGTCCGGCCAGCTCTGCTGCGCCTTGCGTGTCTCCAGACCGGAACTTGCGAAGGGCTCTAGGTCACGGAGGTCCACCGCGGACCGCTCAAGCATGCACAGATCGCTGATGTCGGCGGCAGCGGTTGCGGTGGAGCGGAGGAAGAACAGGCGGCACAGGGAAACGACCTGCCCGGCACCGTCATCGAACCTCAACACGATGCCGCTCCAGGTGGCCTTCGGCCGCAGGTAGGCGCTAACGACGCGGTCCTCGGTCTCATCGACGGTGCGACTCCAGGCACCCCGAATGTACGTCAGCAGCGTCCGCTGGCTGTCACGGCTTCCCGGCCCCTGCGCGGCTTGGTTGAGCCGCAACCACTTGTCAGGGGTGAGCACCGCTGCGATCGCGTCGAGCAGGGACGACTTGCCCGACCCTGACGGCCCGGTGATCAGGTGGCCCCGGCGCGACACGGGAACACGGTAGATCGCGCCGTCGAAGGTGCCCCAGTTCGCCAGCTGCACCTCGACCAGCCGCCACTGCCGTGTCGGGGCGCCTGCGGCATCAAGGAGGGTCCTGGCGCCGCTCACTGCTCACCTTCCGATGGGGCGGCCGATGTGGCACCCTCCGCGAGGTTCTGGAACTGCTCGGTGAGAGCACGGACGCGGTCGTGGTCGAGGATGAATTTGAGGACGGGGGAGATCTCGGCCCTGTCCTCCTCTACTACGTGGATCACGCGGAAGCGGTTCGCCATGCGTCCCCACGCCCCGTTGAGATTGCCCCGGAAGGTCTTCTCATCACCGGTTCGGTAGACCATCAGCCGCTCGTAGACCTCGTCTTGGCCGACGATGACCCGGCTCTCTCCGGGCGAGGCGAGCAACAACTGGCGAAGGACCAGAAGCATCGCCGTATCGAGGAAGTTGAGGCTCTCAGTTCGCATAGGGCTGGGGGCATCGATCTCGGTCGTCCGCACCTTACGGGCGAACGCGAACTCATCAACTCGATCGATCACCAGGTCGAGGAATAGGTCGTGGAGTCGAGAGCGAATCGCATGTTCATCCGCTATCAGCGCTGCCCACAGAACCGGTCGGCGTTGACCAGAGAGGTACGGACCTCGGACGATCTCAAGAAGCGCGCGGCGCGACTGCTCAGCAAGGGTGCCGAGATCCTCCGACCATAGTCGGGCTTCTGCAGCGACCGAATCCACGATGCGCTCGGTCATGCGATCGCCTCAGAGAAGGTGTGAACTGCTACGTCGGCTTCACGAGCCACGCCGTCGGCGCCCAGCCAGTCGAGGTGCTCGGTATGCAGGGGATCTACCGTGCCGTACGTGGTCGCGAGTGACAGCAGCCCGACGATGCTGGCGAGCCCCTGGGTGGCGGGACGAATGCCAAGGACCTCACCGACGGACACTGGGCTTCGTTGCGCGACTACGAGATTCACGTTGTCGATCAACTCGGTGAAGTCGATTTCGCTCTCCCGTGCGATGGCGGCCAGGGCGATCAGGTCCACGGTGCCGGCCTCGGCGTCTCCGAGGGCGGTGCCGGTGTCGTACTCGGTCGGATCGTGCACGTTGATCTCGCCCACGCTGGACAAGCGAAGCGAAGACAACTCGATGTCCTGACCGAATGCGGATGTCGGTCGCACCTGACGACTGGCGAGGACCGCCGCCGCCAGTGCTTCCTGAAGCGCGTCACGGAGCGCCCGGTCGCGCTGAAACTCCTGTGAGTACACGTAGCGCCGCAGCCCGCGGGCGAACTCGGTGAGTACGCCGTGCACTTCACGGCTGTTGTGCTTGAGATCGTGTACCAGCGAACGAAGCGTTCGCCTCGCCTCCGGAGACAGCGTGCGAACGAAATCCCGGTCCAGCACGGCCGACAGATCGCTATCCAGCGCCGACGAGCGCTCGGGATCTCGGATGAGCATCGAGAACGCGCTGAACGTCTGTCCCTCATCCGAGGACTCGATCAGGTCAACGCCCCGGAACACATCGTCAAGGACGCTGCTCTGAGCGTCGTCAACTTCAAGGATACGGGCTCGAAGCTCGTGATTGAGCTGTTCGAAGCGTGACCGGACACCAGCGAAGTCGGCTGGTAGATCCTGAGCCTGGAGAAGAACCTCGTTGACCCGCTCTAGCGAGGACCGGTTGTCGAGGACCTCGAAGTCCCCGGTCCTGATGCGGGCGATTTCCTCGTCGATGCGGTCGCGCTCAGCGCGCAGGGCTGCCAGCCGTCGGTCCGCCTCGGGATCGGTGTCGATGGCGAGTTGCCGAACCGCCTGGGCAAGACTCAACAGACGAGACTGAGTGACCGTGGACCGTGGCTCATCGAGTTGGGCGAAGACCCGCAGAGCGACGTGCCCTTCGGGGGAGAGCTCCAGAGTTTCCCCGCGAGTGCCGACTGACGGACGCCGGACGATGAAGCCGTCCCTCCGCCAGGCGTCGCAGTAGGCACGCGCAGTTTGCGGCAGTTCGAAGTGATCACGAAGGACTTCAAGATCGGCATCGATCAACTCGTACAGATCGTCTGCGGCCAGACGTGCGCCCGGCTTGCCGAGATGAGCCGCCAGCAGAGCTGCGGCAACGGCAGCGTGATCCGCCCGGAGCAAGCGCAACGATGCGTGCTCAGAGACCAAGCGCTGATACGCGAGCGCGGACGCCAAAGCGGACATGTCTTCAATCTTGGCATCGGAGTCCGACACTTATGGGCAACACAGTGGATCCGACCGGGCCCTCAATGCGAGAGCTCGGTGCTTTGGCCCGCAGATCTCATACCGCCCCACTGTCAGAGTCGATCGTCCTCACGCGGCGGATTGCATCCACGGATGACGGCCCGTTCAACGTTTGTCCTTCGAGACACCTGGGGTCTCAAGGCGGACGCTGCAAGACAGTGGGAGGCGGAGGCGCATAAGGGCGCCGGTGGAGCCTGACCGGCTTGTCGTGGGCGCGGTGCAATTGACAGGGGCGTCTTCGCGCGAATCGGGATTCGCGCAGACACTCGTAGAGACGCTGGACGTCATCTCGCACGGCTGCGGGGCTACTCTCAGGCCCCAGCTATCCGTCAGATAGAAGCTCAGGTGGCCTTGACCTCGTTTGGTGGACACCGGGCTACGGAGCAAGGGTCGACTTCCGGGCCAGTCCGACGCCACGTTTGAATCGACTGCTCCGAACTCCCTCGCTGCGTCGGATCTCGTCGGTAGAGTTGTCAGTGAGCAAGGAGGGTTCCAGAGCCGAACGCTTCGACGCTGCCCCAATCGCGAGCTGAACGTCCACGCCAAATCGGGAGGATGCGACCGACCAGCCCAACGGACCGGAGGACGTTGTATGAGACTCATCTCCGCACGAGTCCGGGGCGCCGGCCGGCTCCTCGATACAACGATCAAGCTCGACCAGAAGCTCGTCGCCATTGTTGGACCAAACGAGGCAGGTAAGACGACGCTCCTCAAGGCACTTGCCTACGTGGACGCCTCCGACGCTCTGGCTCCAGCACAGCGGTCGCGCGCATCGACGAGCATCGAAGACTCCACTCCAGTCGTCAGCTTGCGCTACCGGGTCAGCGACGAGGTCCGCAAGGATCTTGCGGACCTCGAACTCGAGGAGGCACCAACCGAGTTCTTCGTCAGCCGTCGTGCCGACGGTGAAGGGCCCAACTTCACGGTTAGTCCTGCACCTCGCAAGTCCGAGGTAGCGCTGAAGCAACTGGCAATCGACTTGAGTGACTCTCTGGCAGCGACCACCGTCCTAGAACCACTTCCCATTGACGCGGCCGAGGACGGGGAAACACCCGAACCGCTTGACGGCGGACCGTTGCTCGATGAGCTTCGGTTGCTTCAGCAAGATCTCGACGCATACCTCGCCGCCCCGGTCGATGACCGAGAACCGATCGATGTGTTGCGCCAACGCGCCGACGAGGACGTCGAAGCTCTGAAGGCATTCGCCGATACCGACTCTCTGCAGCGGCTGCTCCCCGCACTTGGAGCGTGGGTCGATCGTGACGACCCCACCGAGACGACTAAGGAAGAACTCTGGAACCGCACCCCCGACGTGGTGATGTTCACCGAAGCAGATCGCACGCTGGCTTCTACCTACACCCTCGATGACGGTCTGCTCGGCGACGTGCCGGCAGCGCTCGCAAACCTGACGCGGTTGGCCGGACTCGACTTGAACGCACTCGTCCAGGCCGTGCAGACCGGCCAGGTGTCCCGTAGGGACACCATCAAGAACAAGGCGAACATCACGCTCGCCAACTACTTCAAGAATGCATGGCAGCAGTCGGACCTGAAGGTCGAACTCAACGTCGAGAACAGCATCCTCCGGATCGGTCTTGTCGAAGATGGCGTACACGCATCCGTGTTCGACGAGCGAAGCGCCGGGCTTCGGATGTTCGTTGCTCTGACCTCCTTTCTCGCTGCACGAGACAGTGGACGCGCGACGATCCTCCTGATCGATGAGGCCGAGACCCACCTGCACATCGACGCTCAGGCCGACCTCGTGCAGATGTTCGCCAAACAGGACAAAGCCGACAAGATCATCTACACCACCCACTCGCCGGGCTGTCTGCCCGCTGATCTTGGTGTTGGTATCCGCGCCGTCGTGCCCGACTCTGACGAGACGAGCCATGTGGAGAACAGCTTCTGGCGGCAAGGGGGCGGGGGATTCACCTCGCTGATGTTCGCTATGGGCGCCTCGGCCGCAGCGTTTACGCCCGCGCGCTGTGCGGTCATCGCCGAAGGCGCGACGGACATGATCGTGCTCCCGACCTTGATGCGCGCGGCGATCGGGGTAGACAGCCTGCCGTATCAGGTGGCGCCCGGACTGTCTGAGATGCCCAAGGACTCCTACCCGGAGCTTGACTTTCAAGCGGCCAAGGTTGCGTTCCTCGTCGACGGTGACGGCGGGGGAGAGAGACTCGCGGAGGCGATCGGTCGTGCCATACCGGAGGACCGGATCGTGGCGATCGGCGTCCATGGCATCGAGAACACCCTGGAACCAGACTTCTACCGAGACGCGTTCACCACGCTGCTTCGCGATCTCAACGTCACCATCGGCGAACCACCAACCCTGCCTGATGCGACGGCCGCACCGTGGGCCACAGCGCTGGAGACCTGGGCCACGAGCCAGGGGTGGCGGGTACCGACCAAGCAGGAGATCGCGAACCACATCATCGAACTCGACGAGGTGCTGCTGAGCTCGCAGGGCGTCCTCGCGCTGAAGCAAGCGCATGCTGCGCTACTCGCCGCATTGGGGATCTCATCGTGACACACACGAATGACTCGACGACCTGGGTAATTGAAGAGACCGCGCTAGCCACCGGCAGGCGACTGACCTTCCCCGGCATCGGCCTGATGTTCATCGACGCCGACAACGTCAGCAGTGGGACCGGATATGCCCGTGTTGTCCGCCAAGGCGTCGCCGCTCGAACCGAGGACTTGTCGGCCACGAAAGGCGACTCGGTTTGCGTCGCGAGCCAGCGACCGCTGAGCCTGGACGGAGCAGGCAGACACCCCAACGCGCGGCAGTTCAAGCATCCGGCGAGCCGCTCAGTCAGAGAGCTGGGTATCCAGTGAAGTCGCAAGCAGATCCACGAGGGGCGGTGTGGCGTCGATGGGACCCACACATCCACACGCCAGGTACCGCAATGAACAACCAGTTCGGGCAGGATGCTTGGGAGGCCTACCTCACACGCATTGAACAGTCAGAGCCGAAGATCGAGGCCCTCGGCGTCACGGACTACTGCAGTATTGACGAGTACGAGAAGGTGCTCGAGTTCCAGACGGATGGTCGTCTTCCCGATGTGGGCCTTATCTTCCCGAACATCGAGCTGCGTCTACCGACTGCCACGAAGAACGACCATCCAGTCAACATCCACCTCCTCGTTTCACCGGAGAACCCCAACCACGTCGAAGAGACCCGGCGCTTCCTACGGACGCTCAAGTTCTCGTCGGGACGGGAGTCGTACGTATGTGACCCGGCCGACTTGATCCGCCTTGGCAAAGCTCACGACTCGTCGATCAGGGATGACGGTGCCGCACTGGCGGCCGGCACCAACCTCTTCAAGGTGTCGCTCGACAACCTCAAGCAGTCGCTCGACGAGAGCGCCTGGGCGCAACAGAACATCATCATCGGGGTGGCAGCCGGTAGTACCGACGGTACCTCCGGTGTTCGTGATGACGGCGGTTCGCTCGAAGCCGTTCGTGTTGAAATCGAGCGTCTGGCTCGCGTGATCTTTGCGAGTTCGCCGGCGCAGCGCACGTTCTGGTTGGGCGAGGGTGTGTTGAGTGCCGACGAGTTGACCACGAGGTATGACGGGCGCAAGGTGTGCCTGCATGGCAGCGACGCCCACAAGCTCGACCGCGTGGGGAAACCGGATGGTGATCGCTACACGTGGATCAAGGGGGACGCGACTTTCGAGAGCCTTCGACAAGCCTGCCTCGAACCGAAGGAGCGGGCGATCGTTGGTGAGCAGCCGCAGAAGGGCGCACTCGACTACCGGGTCATCGAACGCATCGTGGTGTCCGATGCGGACTGGATGGCGACGCCTGAAATTGAGCTTGCTCCCGGACTGGTCGCCATCATCGGGGCCAGGGGATCTGGCAAGACCGCGCTGGCAGATCTCATCGCTGCCGGCGCCGGCGCCGCGAGCACCAACGAGTCCGACCAGACTTTCTTGCAGCGTGCTCGAAGGCATCTCGCCGGGAGCAAGGTCGAGCTGACGTGGGCTGACGGCGAGACCTCTGACACCGAGCTTCCGCCCAACTTCTCCTTCGATCACGACGTGCCGCGTGTCCAGTATCTATCGCAGCAATTCGTTGAACGCCTCTGCTCGTCCGAAGGAATCACCGATGAGTTGCTGGCCGAAATCGAGCGGGTTATCTTCGAGGCGCATCTCTACGAGGACCGGCTCGGGGCATCGAGCTTCCGCGAGCTTCTCGATCTGCGGGCCAGTCACGGACGCGACCTTCGGCGGTTCGCCCAGAACGAGATGGAGGACCTCGCAGAGCAGATCGAGACCGAACGCGTCGCGGGTGACGAACTGCCAGGTCTGAAGAAGGAGCAGGTGCGACTCACTGCCTTGCTAGCGGAGGACAAGCGAGCGCGTGGAGGTTTGGTGGTCGTCGGTGGCGAGGCCCGAGCCCAACGCCTCGAAGCCGTTAACGGCGCAGTCGTGGCAAGACAGGCAGAGGTCGATGCCCTCAAGCGACGCGACAAGTCGCTCTCGGACCTGGCCGACGCCATCAAGGACGTCACCGATCGGCGGCTACCCGCGATCCGCGTAGAGCTGGAACGTGACTATGCGAGTGCAGGTCTGACCACAACCGAATGGCAGAACTTCAACCTTCGCTTCACCGGCGATCCTGCGTCGATCGTTGAGCAGCGCCTGACTGCGGTACGTCAGGCAACCGGTGAACTGGTCGGCCCCGCGCTTCCCAAGCCCACCAAACCAGCTCACGAACTGCCACCGTATGTTGCCGACGATGTTGATCTAGCGACCGGGACCCTGAATGTTCTTCGCGCCGAGGCGTGGCGACTCAGCGAGCTGATCGGGCTAGACGCCAACAAGCAGCGACAGCTGCAAACACTCAACGACAAGATCGCCAAGACGGAGGCGGCTCTGGTCTCCCTCAACGCGAGTATCAAGCAGGCGGAAGGCGCTTCCGATCGGGTGAAGGCACTGATGCTCAAGCGCAAGCACGCCTACGCGTCACTCTTCGACGGCTTTGCCCAGGAACAGGAGCAGCTGGAGGCGATGTATTCGCCTCTCAGGCAGATGCTCGGTGAAGAGTCGGGGACGCTCGGCAAGCTCACTTTCAGCGTCAAGCGAGTGGTCGACATCGAGGCGTGGGCGAAGCAGGGCGAAGCCTTGCTAGACCTGCGGACGGGAGAGTTCCGCGGTCATGGTGAGCTGCTCAACCAGGTGCGCGAGAAGCTGTTGCCTGCCTGGGAGTCGGGCGCCAGTGCCGAGGTAGCCGAGGCGATGGCGCGTTTCAGGGACGAGCACGACCAGCACTTCATCCAGCAAGCCAAGGCACCGCGAGCCGACAAGCAGGCCTTCCGTAAGTGGGCGGACGGGATTGCGTCGTGGCTCAACGACACCGCGCACATCTCGATCAAGTACGGCGTTCAGTACGACGGCGTGGAGATCGAGCAGCTATCACCGGGCACGCGAGGCATCGTCTTACTGCTGCTCTACCTTGCTGTCGACCAGTCGGACGATCGCCCCCTGATCGTCGACCAGCCCGAAGAGAACTTGGATCCGAAGTCGATCTTCGACGAGCTCGTCGGCCGGTTCGTCGAGACAAGACGGCGTCGGCAGATCATCATCGTGACCCACAACGCGAACCTAGTGGTCAACACGGATGCCGATCAGGTGATTGTTGCCAACGCCAGCGCCCACAGGCCCGGAGCGCTACCGGAGATTACCTACACCACTGGGGGACTCGAGAATCCGACAATTCGGAACGAAGTTTGCGAGATCCTCGAAGGTGGCCAGCACGCGTTCGAGGAACGGGCCCGTCGACTGCGGATCCGCTTGGCGTGATCGGGAGGGCGTGCCCGAAGCCGGACGACACGGATCGGTTCTGTTCGTATGCGAACGCTATGAATGAGGCGTTCGCATGAGTCAAGGATTGTATTCCCGCCTGATGGGCGACAACAGTCGGCGGGGAGCGGTACGCGCGGCCGGGATGATCCCCACCGAGATGATGCATGGAGCTGCTGCACGGATTGGTCAAACCGAAGTCATCGGTTCATGCAGCACAGCAGACTCGTTGAACTCACCTCGACCAACCGCTGCCACGCGGTTGCTGCTCCGGGCACGGGCTAGCGCGGTGGCACCTGGGCGTACAGCCGGAACGCCCGGCGTTGCTCGTACGCAACATAGTCCGGGAGCCAACCCGGGTGCTCGACAGAGACGATGTGCCGCCAACTGTCGGGGTCAAAGCCGGTCATCCAGTCCGTTCCGTAGCTGGTCTGGGTGAGTGGGGTTGCCCAGGTCGTCACGTCCTTGGGGCTGCGGAGGACGGCACCGTCTGGGGGCATGGGGAACTTGTCGGTGACGTTCTCGACGTTGGCGGCTACGTCGCCCTGGAGGTAGGCGAACCCTGCGGCCATGTCGTAGGTGACCTGCTCAGGTGTTTCGACGAACGGGGAGAAAGAGAGTTGGTCGGCGAAAGTGAACCCGACAAGGTAGGGCGTCTCCTGCATTGTGAACTGGCCAATGACGACTCGTAGGTCCCCGTTTGGGCGGCGCCCATTGAGCCAGACGTTCGCGGCCGCGATGTCGCCGACAGGCTCCTCGGGATGCAAGGGATCACCGACCGCGGGCTGGCTCTTGAGTGGGAAGCCGGTCCACTCACCGCGGTGGTCGCGGTGCACGATCTGCGGCGCGATGTCGGCGAAGAAACGGAGTACGGCCAGCATCGTGCCCGTCAGCTCCTTGCCCTCCATGTTCGCCTGGTACGCGGGCAGAAGAGCCTGCGTTCCCGGACGCAGCTCAGTGTGGGTGGCGGCAGGGATGGGGCGCCAGCAGCCGTAGGTCCGCATGCCGTGGGCGCCACCGATGAGGACGTCCTCGCTCGGTGAGACCTCGAACATCAGGTGTTGGTCCACGTTGCGGGCGTACTTGACCGCGTTGATGAGCTCGGCTCCGGGTGTCGGCGTGGGCTTGAACAGCGCCAGATAGGTGACCTTGTCGCCGAGCCGTTCGGTGAGTAGGTCGTTGAGGTTCTGGACCCGGCTGAGCCAGTTGCGGGCGTGCACGCCGAGGTCACCGCCTCGGGCGGTTTCGGCGTAGTACGCGGCGACGTCCTTCTGGATGTCCTTCATGACCTGGCGCAGGCGTGGCTCTTCGGCCGACGTGATGGTTAGGGTTGCGGTGCTCATCATTCGTGTCTCCAGATCTTGGGCGGGCGCCCGAATGCTTCTATACCTCCACAGTCTGACGGAATCAGTTCGCCGCAGGAATCTGCAGATAAATCCGGAAATCTTGACCTTGGATCTGCGAGCCGGCGCTTTGCGACTTAAGCGAGAAGTGAGAAGGGGAGAAAGCATTCTCGGGCTGAGCTTCTAGTTCGGGCGCGTCGTTGTGTGGCCTAAGGTCCGCACGTCGACTTAGGTTCCGTGAGCACGACTCGCCGAACCGCTACCCGTCTTCGGCGGCTTCGACAGCAGCTGGAGCGGCCGGGTTGATGCGGAGGTGCCAGAGCGGAAGCCGGTCCGACTGGAGGTTGGTCGGCACGAGTCGTGGAAGGGTGCCGGGTTCGACGTCGATGCTGAGCTTGGTCGTCTCGTCTTCTAGGGAGGTGGTGCCGGAGTAGAACATCCGGGTGTACAGCTCGCTTAGGCCGCCGATGATGTCGAAGTCCTGCGCGCCGTGGCTCTCGTCGGGCGTCATTGTGAACACCATCTCCCACACACCGTCCCCGACGTCCTGCATCTTCTCCTCGCAGGGCCAACGCGCGTGCTGGATGAGGAACCAGACAAGCGCCGTCTCGCTCTCGTCAACCATCTCCTCGCCGCCGGCGAACATGCGGACACCGGTAGTCACCAGGGACAACTTCGTCGTTCCATCCTCTTCAGGCACACTTTCAGCCTCGGTGGCACCATCCTCGTCCGCTACCTCCTGCATCGTCAGGCGGAACTCCAGCGGAGGCTTCAGCCCAAGCATGCGGTCGTTAAGTAGCGAGCACATATGGTTTCGCTTGAAGGCGGTCTCAAGGTCGATCTCGAAGTGGTCACCGACCCGGACGTAATCGTCGACCGGCACCAACGTCCACATGCTCATCGCGACCCAGTGGACCGCGATGTACAGCGGACAATCGTTCAACTCGGCGTAGCTCTTCAACCGAGCGACCTCGACCAGACGCAGTTTGGATACCCGCGGGCAGTTGCCACCTTCGGCCTTGACCTCGACCAGGATGTTCGCGCCGGACACGAGTGTTAGCCGCCAGTCTGGGAGTTTCACCTCGTCCTCGTAGAACAGGATGCCAGCGTCTTCCTGCTTCACCAGCATGCAACCTCCCAGGTCGGCGGCAACAAGTCCGAACAGCTGGTCGCTCACCCACCCCCGGAGGCGCGACGACGATTTCAGGGAATCACGCAGGCCAGCTTCGAACTGGGCGACCGTCGCCTCGACCCGAGCGGGATCAGACACCCGCCGCTGCTCACCAGGCGCGGGGACATCGACCGCAGCGTGGAAGTTGAGGGTCTCGATCTGTTCAGGTCGCCGGGAAAGCCTCTTCATCCAACCGAGGGTAATGACTTCAGGTCACCTTGCTGGGGCGCTAAGGCGCGTCGCGGTGCCTTCCCGACTATGTTCGTTGAGCTTCAGAGTCTGGGCGCCTGCCATGGCATATGGGCGGGGAGTCTCGTCGCCGATCCCGCTGGAGTGAGACGGTCAGTCCGTGTCGGTGGGGAGAGGCGACCGGACCTGTTTGGAGTCGCGCTTTGCGGCTGGTTCAAGACACCGTCGATGGCGTCGCGAGTGCGTTGGCCGGAGGTAGGCATGAGGTGGGTGTAAGTGCGGAGAGTGAAGCCGGGATCGGCGTGGCCGAGGTATTCGCTCAGGGCCTTGATCGACTCTCCGGCGTCGAGCAGCGTGCTGGCGTAGAAGTGGCGGAGCGCGTGGGTGCCGTTCTCGCGCTTGGCCTCGATGCCCGCCTTCTCCAGGGCCGGACGCCAGAGGTAGGTGTTGAAGTAGTTGCGGTTGAGTGCGCCTCGCTCCCGCGTGGTCAGAAGCAAGGTGAAGGTACGTTCCGGTCCGTCGAGTCGGTCCCAGGGAAGTGTCACCTCACGAGGTGGGTAGCGGGTCATGTGCTCGTTGATCGCGTCGAGCACTGAGTCGGGCAGTGGCACGCACCGTGTCTTGCGTCCCTTGGGCAGGCCGAAGAGCTGCTTGTTGCTGGCACGGAGTTTGACCTGGCGGACGATCTCGATCTCGCCCTTCTCGATGTCGATGTCCTCGGGGGAGAGGCCGAATATCTCGCCTTGCCGCAAGCCGAGGCCGGCACCGAGTTGAGCGACCAGTTGGTAGCGATCGGGGAGGGCGCTTCGGACGTTCGTGACCTGTCCGGCCGTCCACGGCGTGAGCTTGCGCTGCTCGGGCTTGGGCTGACGCACCGAGGGAGCCTTGCAGGGGTTCTTCTGGATCAGCGAGTCGTCTACGGCCGCGGTGAAGACGGTGGAGACATTGGCGAAGATGACCTGCTGGTAGGTGGGAGCCAACTCGGACAGGCCACGAAGCCAGGTCTGGATGGTGGACGGTTTGACGTCGCTCAGCAGTTTCGAGCCGAGGCCCGGATAGGCGTGCAACCGCAGGCGCAGTTCGACGGCCTCTCGTGTGCCTTCGTCGAACGTCTGAGCTTCCAGCCACTCCGCGGCGTAGTCCTTGAAGCTGATCTTGCCGGCGTCTGGATCGAAGTATTGGCCGCGCACGATGTCGGCAGACACTGTGGCCGCGAATCGGTTGGCGTCCGTCTTGCGGGTGAAGGTCTTTGAGCGAGCCCCGCCGCCAGGCTCGCGCCACCGGACGATGTACCTGAGCTGTGAATCGCCCCGGGTTTCGTGGAGGCTCGGTTACTTGGAACCAGCCCCGGTCGGGACAGGTGTTTCAACGTAGTCGGTGACGACGTCGTTGGCCCAGTGGTTGGCCTCGAACTCGGTCGGTGGGACGAGTCCGATCTCGCCGTGAAGGCGCCGGTGGTTGAACCAGTCGACGTACTCGGCGACGGCGATCTCGACGTCGGTCACGTTCTTCCAGCCGCCCTTGGGGCGCATGGCCGGGTTGCGGATGCACTCGGCCTTGA
>NZ_JAVFWN010000027.1 GCF_030929495.1 Nocardioides sp. LHD-245
GGCGCCGGTCGCGCGATCGGGGCCGGCGGACTGAGCCGCCGCTGGGGTGCAGACAGGGCGTGACCGACGCGCCGGCTCGGATGCGGCGCGGGGACCGTAGGTCCCCGCGCCGCCGAGCCGCCGCCCGATCAGGCTAGGCAGCCTCGATCAGCTGCACTTAGCCGTGACATTGGCGCTGGCCGTGGTCGACGCGGATGCGGCCGCCTTCTGCGCCTTCTTGGCCTTCTTCAGCTTCTTCTTCAACTTCTTGATCTTGGCCGCGGGCTTCTTCGCCTTCTTCGCCTTCTTCAGCTTGGCCTTGGCCTTGGTCACCTTGGCCTGCGCCCCGCCCAGAGCAGCCTGCGCTGCCCCGGCCGCAGCCTGAGCCGCCAGACATTCTGGCGTCGGACCGACCTTCGGAACGGTCACGGGACCGACGCCTGCCGATGTGGACGGCACCGTCTCGGCGCCACGGACCGCTGTCGTCCGGAACGTGATGGTCTTGCCCTCGTGCGCACTGCTCAACGCGAGCGTGGTGCCATTCGCGCCGACGATCACCTCACCATTGGCCAGCCATTGGTTGCCGAGCGTCACGCCGTCGGTTGCGTTGAAGGTGGCCGGCGTGCCGGTCAGCGTGCTCCCGACCAGGGGCGTGCCCGCGATCGTCGGGGCATTGGCGACCTCGAGATCGGGGAGAGCGACCGGGCCGACCGCCTCGGAGACCGACGGAACGCTCTCAGCGCCACGAACGGCCGTGGTGCGGAACGTGATCGTCTCCCCCAGGTGATCGCCGGTCAGCACCAGCTCCGTGCCGGTGGTGACTACCGCGTCGTCCGCCAGCCACTCGTTGGTGAGCGTCACGCCCTCCGACACCGTGAACGTAGCCGGTGTGCCCGTCAGCGTGTCTCCCACCTTGGGGTTGGCGATATCGCCCGACGACGCGATCGTCGGGGCATCCTCGACCGCGAGGTCGGCATCGGCGACGATCAGCTGGAAGGAGCTGTACCCCCCGGTGAGCGAGGCGATCTCCTTGCCGGACAGATCCAGACTGTCCGCCTGGCTCCGGTACTGCGCGACCCTCGACGCTTGTGAGCCGGCACTCGTACCGTAGACGTGGAGTTGGTTCCCCTCGGTGCGCACCATGTAGACCGGGGTGGACATACCGAACGGGCTGGAAAGGACGGTGGCCTCGACGGGCTTGTCCTCCAGAGCGGCGGTGGGGGCGAGGTAATCCTCGTTCGCGCGGGTCCCGCCCTGGCTCATGGCGTACACCTTGCCGGCCGCGGTGACCCCGACCGCGAGGCTCTTGCTCGACTGGATGTCGATCAGCGGGTCAGCTGGACCAGTCGGCCGCCCGGCCATCTCCGGGAACGCGGGAACCGTCACCGTCCCCTGGTCGGTTCCGTCGCTGTTCCAGATCAGCGCGCCGCCGTTCGCCAGCCGCAGCACCAGGGCGCCCCCTCCGCCGTCAAGCGCAGCGATCTGCTCGACCGGCTCCGGCAGGTCGAGCACGCGATAGTCATAGGCACCGAGGACATAGGTGACGACGCCCACCCTGCCGTCCGCGAGCAGCACGCCAAGGACCCCGCCGGTGACCGCGATCTGCTCGGCCGTGGCCGGCGCCCCGGCACCGCCGAGCAGCTCCGGACTGGTCAGACCGGCCACGGCATCCACGGCGAGGGCGTCAGCGTCCGCCCCCCACAGGTGCGGAAGGCCGTCCTCGGTCACCACCGCGACCATGCCGGAGTCGGGGGCAGTCGCCCCGTGCGCGCCGAGCGCGACGATCCGCTCACCGGCCACCTCCACGGGGATGTCCATGGCTGCGTTGCCGTCGGTCACGACCCGCTCCAGCGTGCCATCGCCGGCACGAACCGCGAAGACGTTGGTATCGAGTCCGTCACTGACAGCGGTATAGGGCACGGTGCCCACGGCCGGCGTGGCGTCCCGGTTGACCTGCACCACGCTCCCGCCCAGCTCCACCGGCTCCATCGCCATCGCCGACGGTGACGTCACGGCCAAGGCTCCGGCCACCAGGCCGACCACCCCCACCACGGCTGTTGATATCCGCACTCGCACTGTGAATCACTTCCTCACCTCGGGTAGAGACTTGCTGTCCCCAGTTTCGTAACAGCGTGTTACACGCACCCTCACATAGGACTCCGGGCAGCACCACCTCTCACGGCTGGTAGATCGAGACGGTGGTGGGCCAGTTGACCTGGTATCCCATGGCCGGCAACTCGGCGATCGCGTTCAGTCGCTTCGGCAGCTGCCCGGGGCAGAACTTGTCGTTGTTGCTCACCGACCCGGCAGCGACCGTGCCCGTGATGGTGGTCGTCCCTTGAAAGGGCGGGGTCAAGAGCGGACCGGTGACGGTGGCCTGCACCTCTCCGGTGAACGGAACCCGGCACTGCAGACCGAAGATCCCGGCGGAGCCGTTGATCTTCAGGCGGAGATCCATCGTCAGACCGTCGTCGGAGTCGTCGCAGGCGATGTCGCTGGACATCGGCTCGGCGATCACCTCGGTGGGCACATTCCCCATCGGGGGCATGCCGTCGATGACGAGACCGGCCTCGAGACCGTTGGTAACCACGCCCTCCTTGGGGATGATCAGTCGGCCTTGAACGCCGGTGCAGCCGCCGGACTGCGCCGCGACCAATCGCACGATGCCGCAGACGGAGACGTCGATCCCGGTGACCTTCAGCGGTCCGTCACCCTGCACCGTCCCCCCGGTGACCCGGGCGACGAAGCCGTACTCCGTCGGAGGCGGGTTGGAAGTCGGCTTGCAGGCCGCCGGCAGCGGCACGGCGGCCTGGGCGACGGCAGTCGTCCTCAACGGTGCCACCGTGACCGAAGGCGCCGCGGAACCGGGCAGCATGGTCAGGACCACGCCGGCTGCGGCCAGTAGCGGCGCGTGCCGCCAGATGCGCCGTGGCCTCCCGACGTGTCGGTCCAATTCGGTCATGCTCTGTTTCCTCTCCCTGTGTCACTGCTTGGCCGCCCGCCGACGTCCCCCTGCGGGCCCGGGGGCCTCGGCGTTGAGCCGAGACCCCCGGGGGTCAGGCGTTCGCCGACCTCAGTTGATCAACGAGATGTCGTCGAACTGTGCCCAGGTATCGCCGTGCGGCCACAGGCCTCCGAAGACCTCCACACCGGTGTGGCTGCCGCTGTTGAAGGTCACGGTCAGCTGGGTATAGCCGGTGTGCTTGCCGAACTTCTGCTCGGCAATCACGGTGCCGTCGAGCGTGCGCACTCCGAAGTAGCCGTCGGTGTTGTTCGCCGAGGTACGCACCCACCCGGCCAGGGTGTAGTTGGTGTTCGGGGCAAGCAGCGTCCTCTGGTGGAGGTCGTTCCACTTGTTGTTGCTGTTGCGCACCCAGCCGTTGTCGGGCCCGGTACGGGCGTTGCCGAGACCGTGGTCGACCCCGCACTGACCGGTGCACTCCCACGGCCCCATCCCGGGGTCGGTGAAGCCACCGTCGGAGACCCGCTCGCTCGGGCGTCCCGGCCGCGGGGGATTGACCACCGGCAGGCCCATCGCGGTCCGCACCTTGTTGGCACTCACCGACCAGATGGTGGTGTCCATCGTGGTCGAGTTGTGCCCCGGCCCGGCGTTGGCCTGACCGTCGGCGATGTCGATGACCCCGTTCAGCGCCCCGGTGAGGCCGCAGCCGCTGGCTTTCGGCAGGCCCCAGGCGTTGTCGACCACGGTCTGCCCGCTGAGTCGGATCACCCCGGTGCCCTGGTAGTTGTAGTCGAAGGTGCCCGGGACACCCGTGATCGGCTGGTTGGGCGGCGGCGGGTTGGTGGTGCCGGCGGTGAGGTTCAGCTTGATCGGCGAGGAGTCGGACCCGATGGTGCACCTATCGCCCAGCATGGTGAGCACGTTGGTGAACGGGTTGGAGATCCTGGCCTTGAGGTTGAGGTTCATCACCGGCTCGTTGGTCATCAGGTTGTCCAGGTTGAGCTGCGGCAACCCGACGATCTCCGGGGTGATGTATGCCTCCAAGGGCCAGAACTCGAAGCCGGGGATGCCGAGGATCCCGCCTGGCAACTCGATGGGCGGAGCCTGTAGAGGGCTGACCCCGTTGGCCGGCGGGACCGAGATCACGGTCTGCTTGACCGAGTCGGCGATGCCGCCGAACTGCAGGACCATCGGGTCGGTGGTGGTCGCCTCGTCGAACTTGCCGGCCTTGATCCCGACGCTGCTGGTCTCCATGACGTAGCACGCGGTGACGGCGTTGTTCTGCACCGGACAGTTGGCGAACTTCTGCAGTGCCGGCGGCAGCGGATCGGCCTGCGCGGGGGCGGCGCCGAGGCCGGCGCTCAGCCCGCCGATCGCGACAGCCACGGAGGCCAGGCCCACAGCGGGGCGTCGCAGACGGAGTTTGCGGAACATGTCAGAATCTCCTTCGTTGAGGTGTGGTGCGTTGACTCACCGCGGGGTCCAGCCCACGGAGCTGTGAGGACACTCTCGACCGGCCGGTCGCCGTCGTCTCGGTGGCCGGCCTTCGGCTCGTCCGACAGCGAGTGTCCGGAACACGCGGATCACGGCGCCCAGACCATGGTCGGAGTAGCGCCATCCGGGCCAGACAGCGTCACGCTGGCCTCCTGGATCGTGACCCAGTCGAGGATGTCCGAGCAGTTCGCCGGGCTGGCGGTGGTGTTGAGGTCGTAGACCGGCTGCGAGCCGTCGTCTTCGAGCACACCAATGCTCGGGTCGTAGGTCCAGGGCACCTCTAGGTCGGTGGCGTATGCCGGCCACTGAACGGTGCACGGCTGACCAGGGATATCAGAGGGATACGTGCGGAGGGTCTGGGTCACCGTGCCATCGCCGCTGCTTCCGCTCGGGACGGTGATCCTGCCCGACAGCGTCCCGGCGTGCGGCGTGCCGACGACCGTGTGCGCAGCGGGCAGGCCGATCTCCAACTCCCACGGCGAGCCCGGCGGGAACGAGAGGTCGACCGGACTGCCGTCCCACGAGTTGGTGCAGCCAGCCAGGGCCGCCGTCGGCGGGCTCAGCAGGATCGTGATCGAGGTGCTGGGCGCACCGCCCGGCGGGGTGCTCGGCACCGGATAGCTGAAACCGGTGGTGGGCACGCCGACGCAGTCAAAGGTCATCGGAGCGCCCTGCCATTGGTAGGTGATCTGCAGGTTCACGTCGACGCTGCCGATCACATCGCCCGGCGCCGCATAGTGCGGGTTGCTCGGCGTGCTGTCGGTGTAGCCGAGCACCCATTTCGTCCCTGCCGCCTGCGCAGGCGCGAACCACCCGCCGGTGACAGCCAGGGCGAACGCCGCCAGGGTCGCCCCGACTGCCCGTCGCCGCGCTCGTGGACCTTGGCTCGAAAACCTCATCCGGCTGATCTCCTTCTGCCCATGGCGGGCGGTGTGCCTCACGAGAACCCGAAGCCGGTCGGCAAGCCCCGGGGCATCCCGATGTCGGCGATGGTGATGTCGACGCTGGTCTGGACCGAGCCCGCCGGGATGTCGTACAGCGGAGCCTGGTACAGCATGTTCGTGAGAAGCTCCGGCTGCCCGCCCTTCATGACCGCCCCCGGCTGCACCCGGCCGTCGAGGTCCGTCGGCGCCACGAGTCCCTGAAGGAAGCTTCCGAAGCTGCCCGCACCCGGGCTGGCCGGACCACACACGCCGGTGCGTGGTGCGCCCGGCGCGGTCAGCGCCGGCATCGTCACGGTGCCATTGACCACCGTGGCGCTCCGTCCGGGCAGCGCCCCGGCGAGAGCGCGCGACGGCATCTGGTAACGCGGCGGCGGGATGCTGTTCATGTCGTGTGGGTCGTGGTAGTAGGCGTCATACTCCTGACGGCGACGCCACTGGCCCGGGTCACTCGGCAGTGCGCCCTCGATCGGCGCGAAGGTGGTCGGCAACGGCTCCGGAGTCGTGCCCAGGGTCAGTTCCACCGTGGTCGTGCAGTCGTTGTCCGATGGGTCGTTCGCGCGATTCTGCATGGCATGTACCTCGACCTTCATCGAGGCTGAGAACTCCAACGCACCGCTCGGAGTGAGCCCGGTGATCCCGGCTTGCGGCGTCCCTACCGGCTTCAGCTCAGTCCAGGCGTAGACGCCGGTGTTCTGGGGAGCGTCGGTGGCGGCCGCGACCTTCTTGCCGGTGAAGGTGCCGGGCGCCTGCGCGTTGAAACCCGAGGTCCAGGAGACGCCTGACCCCGAGCAGAGGATGACCCCGTCCTCGGGGATCTCGACGCGCAACGCGGGCAGGCTGACCCAGCCACGCACCCACCCGGTCACCCCATAGATGCTGACGCCGAACGGGAGCTGGCCCGCCTGCAGAGCCAGCGGCGAGTAGCCGGCCAGCACCCGGCCGTCGGTGAGCGCCATCGTGAACGGCGCGCGATAGCCGTGACCGCTGCCGGCGTTGCTCGCCGCCAACGGAGCCGGCTTGGGGCAGTTGACGCCGCCGGTGCGCAGGTAGTCGGCCCGGTCGGCGGAGCCGCTGAACAGGTCGGACCAGGGCTTGCCGTAGAGCGCCGGCAGCTCGAAGGGCGCGTTCGGGTCGGTCGAGTCCGCTGCGGCCGGTGCCGCGGGGAAGCCGACCAGCGCTAGAGCGCCGGCCAGGCCGGCCGCGGTCCCCCAGAGCCACTGGCGCCCGACCTGTCGCCGGCCGCGACGCACGGTGTGTTCGATCGTCATGAGTGGTGCTCTCCTCACCGTTCGCCCGCCTGAACCCCGCACGCCAGGTGCGCTCGAGGCGGTGGACGCTGTGCCAGAATCATCGAAGGGTGAACGCGGGCCCTCTTGGCACGTGTGCCCCGAGGGCCTGCGCTCGGATTCCCCAGACCGGTTGCCGGCCGCCGCTTTTCCCGGCGGCCGACAACCGACTCTCACGGGCCCCGCCGAGGCGGTCCCAGGAGCCTGGGACTACTGCCAGACCGCGGTCGGGATCGCGCCCGCCGGGCCGGACAGCTCCACGCTCGCCGCCTGCAGCGTCGCCCAGTCGAGGACGTCCGAGCAGTTCGCCGGGCTGGTGCTGTTGTTGATATCGAGGACCGGCTGCGACCCGTCGTCCTCCGCGATCCCGGTGGTCGGGTCGTAGGTCCCGGGCACCTCCATGTCGGTGCCGAACGCCGGTCCCTGGATGGTGCAGGGCTGGCCAGGAACGTCGCTGGGCAGGGTCGTGGCGACCGCGGTCACCGTGCCGTTGCCGCTCCCGCCGCTCGGGACGGTGATCTTGCCCGACAGCGTCCCGGTGTGCGGGGTGCCGATGACCGTGTGCGCTGCGGGCAGACCGATCTCCAGCTCCCACTGCGAGCCCGACGCGAACGAGACGTTCACCGGACCATTGTCGACGCTGTTGGTGCAGCCGGTCAGCGTCGTGGTCGGCGTGTTCAGCATGATGGTGATCGAGGTGTTGGGCGCGCCGCTCGGCGGTGTCGCGGGCACCGTGTAGCTGAAGCCGGTGGTGGCCACATTGACGCAGTCGATCGTCGCCGGGCTGCCCTGGTACTGGCCGGTGAACTGGAGGTTCAGGTTGGTGCTGCCGATGACGTCACCCATGGTGGCGTAGTGCGGGGTGCCCGGAGTGCTGTCCGTGTAGCCCAGCACCCACTTGGTGCCGGCGGCCTCGGCGGGCGAGGTCAACGAACCCACCAGCACGAGGGCGGCCGCAGCTCCGCCGATGGCCGTGGCCGTCTTCATGGTCTTCAAGTTCTTCCGCATTGAAAACTCTCCTTACCAATCCTTGTGATGGAACTGGTCGCCTGTCGACCAGCTGTCTCGTCACGAGAGGGATCTCTTGACGCACCCATTGCAACACCGTGTTACACGCATTGAAAAGCCCTTGGTGGAACCCTTTTTAGATTTTTCTTATCTGCTGGATCTATTTTTGGCCGCGCCCCACTAAATCACGATCCATACCGAGAATTGGGCCGCAATAGCACTCGATCACCCCCATGATTCGATATCAATTTATGGATAGAGCTCCGCCATATCGCTCCTCGTCCTCAGTCCGGGCCGCGCTGGAGCAGGCGCGGACCCTTCGCACAGGCCTTGGGTACGGCGGTGCCGGAGGTCGATGGCACCGCCAGGGAACGGGTGCTGCACAGCGGCTGCCCGAGGTTCAGGGTCAGGTCGCCGTGGAAGACGCCGTCGCGGGCGACCTTGCTCAGGTCGTTGCTGACGCCGGGGAGGAGGTCGAAGAGCACCTGGATGGCGTCGGTGTTGCGGCTCAGGGCCGTGCCGATGGCGCCGGTGCCCTTCAGCAGCTCCTGGAACGGGCCGGTCTGAGTGCGGACCAGCTCCTCGATGTTGTCAGCGGCCTCGCCGCCGTCGACGAGCAGCTGCTCGAAGTCGGCGTCGTTGTCGGCGAACTGCTGGGCCAGGGTGTCGAAGGCGCTGACGATCTGAGCCAGCTGGGCCTGGGTGGCGTTGCCGGTGCGCAGCACGGTGAGTCCGTCCACGATGAGTTGCCGGGTGCCGGGTGCGGCCGCGGTCACGGCGTTGATCAGCCGCTGCCCGCCGACCACCAGGGTGCGCAGCTCGGGAGCGAGGCCGCTGAAGGCGTCGGCCATCAGCGTCTGCACGACCTCCAGGTCGGCCGGGTCCAGGGAGCGCAGCAGCGCTGCGCTGCTGGCAAGTGCCTCGCTGACGGTGGTCGGGACCGTGCCCGTCGCGATGGTGCTGCCCTCGCGCAGCCGGGGCTCGGCCGCGCCGGTCGGGACCAGGTCCACATAGCTCTCCCCCAACGCTGAGAGCATGCGGACCCGGGCCTCGACCTGCTGTGGGATCGGCTGGTCGTCGGTGAGGTTCAGCCGTAGTTGCACCCCGGTGGGGCTCACCGCGATCGAGGAGACCTTCCCGACCCCCACACCCCGGTAGCTCACGTCGCTGTCCTCGAACAGCCCGGCGGCGCGAGGCACCTCCACGGCGACGGTGTAGTCGTCGTCGACCGGCGACCAGCCGATGATCTGCACGCCGATGTAGTAGAGACCGATCAGCATCCCGAACACGATCCCGGCCAGCCGCGGGACCAGTGACGTGCGGCTCATGGCTGCCTCCCCTCGTCGAGACGCCCTGACTCCAGCGGACCCAGCGGTGTCATCAGCGACGTCGCCGGCGGACGGCCCGGCAGCCGGCCCGAGACGGTGCCGCTCGCGGTGGAGGGCGCCGAGCTGAAGTCGAGCTGAGCGGCGACCGACGTCCGTGCGTACCCGTAGGCGGTGACGTCGGGCACCTGGTCGGCCAGCGTGCGGATGTTCTTGATCATCGGGGTGATCAGCTCACGGGAGTCGACGATCTGCTGGACGACGGGGACCAGCCGCTTCAGTGCGCGGACGGTCTGCTTCCCGCTGCGGGCGATGATCTGGTTGCCCGCGACGGCGAACTCGTCGAGCCCCTTGAGGAGCGTGGTGAAGTCCTCGTTGAGGTCGGCGAGTACGCCGATCGCCGGGGAGATCGCCTCGATCCCGTCGACCAGGACGTCGCTGTTGTCGTCGAGCTGCTTCGAGAGCCGCGCGACCTCGTCCAGCGCCCGATCGATCGGACCCAGGCCACCGGCGAGCAGCTCCGCCGACTCCGCCATCCGGCCGAGCAGCTCCTTGATCTTCGCCTCGTTGCCGGAGAAGACGGCGTTGAGCTCCCGGGAGATCGAGTGCAGGTCACCGACGCCGCCTCCGGTCAGCACGGTCGCGAACGCGCCCAGGGTGTCCTCCACGGTCGGCGCCGCAGCGGTGTCCTCGGCGTCGAGCTTGTCGCCGTCGCGCAGGAGCGCTCCTCCTCCCCCGCCGTCTGTCGGGCGGTGGATCTCGACGAACTGGTCGCCCAGCGGGTTGTCGAAGCGGACCTCGACGGTCGTCCCGGTCGGGATCTCCACCTCGGAGAGGAAGCGCAGCTCGACCTCGGCGCGGTAGCCGTCGACCTTCATCGCGCCGACCTCGCCGACCACGCGAGCGCCGTCGCGGACCTCGGCGTTGGCCGGGAGGTTGAGGACGTCGTCGAAGGACGCCGTGACGCTGTAGGTCTCCGCGCTGAGGCCGCCGGGCTTCGGCATGTCCTGCAGGCTGAGCGAGCAGCCGGACAGTGCGATCGCGGTGACGGCGATCAGCGCCGGTGCCCGCAGGGCGGGACGGCCGCGCAGGACCGTCGTCAGGTCAGTCCGTCGCATCTCAGCCTCCCAGTCCCGCGAGCGCCTGCCGGGTCCACGCCCCGGCATCGGGGGTGCCCTTCGGCTTGCTCAGCTCGTCGAGCCAGCGATCGGCGCCGCAGGCGACGTCGAGGACCGTGCGGTCGGCCGGGGCGGCGAGCGCCGCCGCCATCAACCGGAGCAGGCCGTCGCCACAGATCTCCGAGCGCACGCCCGCTCCCGCGACCGGGTCGAACCGAGCCCGGATCGCCTTGCCCTGCGGGGTGTCGACGACGGTGTTGCCGGCGTTGGAGACGGCGAGGGGCAGGTTCCGCATCAGCCGGGTCAGCGCCTTCTGCTGCTTGCCCACCTCACCGGCGACACCGGAGAGGCTGGTGATCGTCCCGGCCAACTGGTCCTTGTTCTCCTTCACGAAGGTGTTGAGCTCGGCTAGCAGGTCCTGCAGGTTCGTCAGCACCGCGGTCACCTGGGGCGCGTCGCCCGCCAGCGTCCCGCTCACCGACGCGAGGTTCTCGGCCAGGTTGCGGTACGTCGAGCTGACGCCCGCGGCGGCCGTGCTCAGCTCACCGAGGTCGGTCAGGCCCTCGGTGAGCGCGTCGCTGTCCGATGCCGTGGCGTCGAGGGTGGTGCCCAGGTTGTCGACCAGCTCGTGGATCGTCGAGCCCTGACCGCCCATGCTCTCGGCCACCGCGGCCAGCACGCGGGAGAGCGAGCCGTCGGCGTTGGCCCCCTCGGGCCCCATGGTGCGCGAGAACTCCTCCAGGTTGTCGATGATCTGGTCCACCGACTGCGGGACCACGGTCCGGTCCAGTCCGAGCCGGTCGCCATCGTCGAGGTGCGGACCGGAACCGCTGTAGGCAGGGGCCAGCTCGATGAAGCGGTCGTTGACGGCGTTGGGCGCCATCAGGAAGGCGCTGACGTCGGTCGGCAGCTGGTGATCGCCGCTGACCTCCAGCTCCACCTCGACGCCCTTCGACCCGGGATCGACCCGGGTCACCCGGCCCACCGGGACGCCCAGGATCTTGACGGCATTGCCTTCGTAGACGCCCGGGGCCTCAGCGAAGGTCGCCGTCACGCGGTAGTCGTCCGGCCCCGAGGTCTGGCGCCAGACCAGCACGGCGGCCAGGAGCAGGACGAGCGCCCCGGCCACGAGGAGGAGCGCCCTCCCGCGCGGCAGCCCCGACAGCGCCGGCAGCTTCGGCAGCCTGGCCGGCCTCGGCAGTCGTCGGCGGCTCATGGACGGCACCCCACTCTCGGGTCGTTGGGCGCTGGGTAGGCGCCGGCGGCGGCGCATTGCTGGATGACGGCGTCGGGGATCAGCCCGTTGGGGGCCACGATGTCGACGAACCGTCCGGTGCCGGTGACCCGCGCGATATTCCTGCTCAGCTGCTCCATCGCGGGGATCGCCTTGCCGAGGCTCTCGTTCTCGGTGGCCAGCGCCCGGGAGATCTGCTCCAGGTTGCGCAGCATCGGGCCGAGCTTGTCGCGGTTGACCTCGAGGATGCCGGCGATCTGCTTGCTGAGGTCGGCAGTGCCCCGCACCAGCCGGGTGATCGCGTCGCGACGCTCGTTGAGCACCGCCGCCAGCGCGTCACCCTGGGAGACCAGGTTGACGATCACGTCGCTGCGGTCGTTGATGATCGCGATCAGCTCGCTGCCCGACGACACCAGCTCGGAGATCTTGTCGGCGTCCGCAGCGAGATTGCCCGCGAAGTCGTTGAGGCCGGTGAGTGCCTTGGCCACGGCGTCGGACGAGGACGCCGACAGCGTCTCGGTCAGCACGTCCATGGCCTGCTGCAGCTGCGGGATGTCGGTCTGGTCGAGCTGTCCCGAGACCCGGCCCAGCTCGTTGACCAGGGTCCGGCTGGCGAAGGTGCGCTCGACCGGGATCGGCTTGCTCAGCTCGCCCGATCCCGCCGGCTCGAGCTCCACGAACTGCGCCCCGAGCGGGTTGAGCACCTTGACCCGGGCGGCGGTGTCATCGCCGAGGTCGACGTCACTGTTGACCTCGAAGTCGATCCGGACCCGGTCGTCCTCCAGGACGATGCCGGTCACCTTGCCGACCCGGACGCCTCGGACCTGCACGGTCTCTCCCCCGGTCAGGCCGGAGGCGCTGGTGAAGTAGGCGGAGTAGTCGTCCTTGCTGGTGAGGAACGGCAGCCGGGTCAGGTTCAGCCCGAGGAGGACCAGCACCAGCAGCACCGCCGCCGCGATCGCGGCCACCTTGAGCGGGTCCCGGTCCGAGACCCGCCAGTCGTCGAGGTCGAAGTCGCGCACCTTCTTCAGGATCGACGGGGTCATCGGCACACCTTTCCGGCCCGGGCGGGATCGCCGACCTGGCCCGAGGGCAGCTCGAGGCCGACCGGATCCTGGGGAGCCGGCAGGCCGGGGACGAGGGACAGGTTGAGCCGACCCGTCGCCCGGAGGTCGAGGTTGCAGAGGTAGACCTTCACGAACGAGCCCGAGTCCATGATCCGGTTGAGGTTGTCGACCAAGTCCGGGATGTCCCGCATCAGGTCGACGATCGCGCCGGAGCTCTTGGTCAGCACCGCGGAGGCCTCGGCGACGCCGTCGATGCCCTTGTTGATCGCGTCGGTCGACTCGCGGGTCAGTGCTGACGCGTCCTCCCCGAACCGGGCCAGGCCGTCGATGGTCGAGGCGAGCACCGCGCGCTGGTCGCTCAGGGTCCCGACCACGGAGCCGAAGTCGTCGATCATGCTGCCGAGCGCCTCCCCCTGCCCGTTGACGCTTGTGAGCAGGTCGGCGAGGCTCGTGATCACCGTGGAGATCACCTCCTTGCGTCCCGCGAGGTGCGTGGTGATCGTGCCGACCTGCTCGACCAGGTTGGCCACCGTGCCGGACTCGCCCTGGAAGATGGCGACGATCGAGGCGGTCAGCTGGTTGACCTGCTCGGGGTCCAGCGCGTCGAAGAGCGGCTGGAAGCCGTCGAAGACCGCGGTGAGATCGACCGCCGGCAGGCTCTGCGACTCCGGGAGGGTGCCGCCCGGACGCAGCCGCTGCGCGGGCGCGCCCTCCGGCGGCACCAGGGCGAGATAGCGGCTGCCGATCAGGTTCGCGTAGCGGACCGCGGTGCGGGTGTTGGTGTGCAGCGCATGACCGCCGCTGACCACGAAGGAGACCTCGACGTCCTTGCCGCGCAGCTCGACGCCGGTCACCTTGCCGACCTCGAGGCCGGCGACGGTGACGTCGTCCCCCGACCGCAGGCCGGCGGCGTTGGCGAGCCGCGCATGGTACTCCTCGCCGTTGCGCTGGCCCAGGTCGAGCACCGACATCACCACGAAGACGGTGAGGAGCACCGAGACCGCGACGAACACGGCCACCGAGGCCAGCAGCCGCCCGGCACGGACGGGCCGGGTGCTGGTCATGGGGTGCTCCCGTCGGTCGAGCCGCCGGAACGACGGCTGAACGAGCAGAGCGGCTCCGGGCAGCTCTGATAGGTCGATGGGTTGGCGAAGCCGGGACGGACCGCCTCGTTGAGCAGCCGGGCGAGCTGATCGGCGTCGCCACCGGCGGTCATGGCCAGCACCAGGTCGGCGGGGTTGCGCACCGAGAGCGCGGCCATCCGGATGTCGGGCATCCCGTCGGCCAGCGCAGGCGCCCAGGTGGAGGCCCAGCTGTCGATGCCTTTGAGCATCTTGGTGATGACGTCGGGGCCCTGCGAGAGCGCTGCGAGCAGCGCGACCGCGCCGTCCACGGAGTCGGCGTAGGCGTCCATCGTGCTGCGCAGCAGCGCTGCGGACGTGGTGGACAGCTTGGCGCCGTTGCTCACCAGGGAGCGGAACGAGTCGGCGTTCTCACGCACGGTCGTCGCGGTGGTCGACGCGTTCTCGATCAGCGAGAGGAACTCGGGAGTGATCTCGTTGAGGCCACCCGCGAAGGTGGCCAGCTCGCCGAGGTTCTCGACCAGCGTCGGCCACAGCGGCAGCATGATGCCGAGGTAGTCGTTGGTGGCCACCAGGGTCTTGCCGAGTTCCGCGCCCTGTCCCTGCAGCGCCGTGGCCAGGCCGGACAGGCCGGCGTTCAGGCGGGCGGGGCTGACCTCCTTGAGCACGTCGTTGAGGGCGACGAAGGTGCCCTGGAGCGAGGGGTTCCGTGAGGCGTCGTACGCCGGGACGACGGCGTCTTCGGGCAGGCCCTCCGGGCCGCCGTCGTCGGTGGCGAGCAGCTGGACGTACTGGTTGCCGAAGATGGAGATCGGCCCGACCGTCGCGACGACGTCGCGGGGCAGCTTGTCCAGCCACTTGCGGTCGATCCGGACCCGGACCTCGGGCATCTCCCCCGCCTCGTCGCCGGACCCGCTCCGGGCACCCTCGACGACGGTGCCGATGCGCACGTCGCGGTAGGTCACCGGGCTGTCGACGGCCACGACCGAGCTGGCAGGCGGGAGCTGGACCCGCAGCACCGGCGCGCCCGAGAACGCCCCGCCGAACTGGGCGAACACCAGCCCACCGACCGTCAGCACGACCACCGTGAAGAGGACGCCGAGCCGGGCCAGGACCCGGGGGTTGCGGTAGAGCGCATAGATGTCCGACATCTAGATCCGCACCCCCGTCGAGGTGCCCCAGAACAGCAGCGTCATCAGCATGTCGGCCACCGCGATGGTCACGATGCTGGCCCGGATCGCCCGGCCCGACGCGACCCCCACGCCCTCCGGGCCGCCCTCGGCGGTGAAGCCGTAGAAGCAGTGGATGAAGGTGATCATCAGGGCCAGGACCACGACTTTGAGCACGGACAGGAACACGTCCCCGGGATCGAGGAACAGGAAGAAGTAGTGGTCGTAGGTGCCGGTGCCCTGGCCGGCGATGAGCTGGACCGTGAGCTTCGAGGCGAAGTACGCGCCGGAGAGGGTGACCAGGTAGAGCGGCACCACGAAGATGCTGACCGCGATCAGCCGGGTGGTCACGAGGTACTCCATGCTGGAGACCGCCATCGTGTCCATGGCGTCGATCTCGCCGCTGATGCGCATCGCACCGAGCTGCGCGGTGAAGCGGCAGCCCATCTGGGCAGCGAGCCCGAAGGCAGTGATCAGCGGGGCCAGCTCGCGCGTGTTGCCGACCGCGGCGACCAGGCCCGAGAGCGGCGCCAGACCGACGATGCTGAGGCCCTCCATCCCCTCCAGACCGAGCTGGACGCCGATCACGGCGGACAGCAGCGCGGACACGAACACCGTGCTCGCCGCGACCGTGAGCAGGCCCTTGCCGAAGGCGATCTCGGCGAGCAGCCGCCACACCTCGTGGCGGTAGCGCCGCAGGGCCATCGGGATCGTGACGACGGCATGGATGCAGAAGAGCAGCATGGTGCCCTGGCGGCGCAGGTTGCCGGTGAACGCACGCACGAGCATCCCGCCCCAGCGTGGGCCGGTGCGCGGCAGCAAGGAGGTCGCCATCGCCCTCACCCCACTCTCGGTGGCGCGGCCAGCAGGAAGATCTGGCTCACGACGAGGTTGATGACGAACAGCAGGACGCCGGTGAGGACCACCGACCGGTTGACCGCGTCACCGACCCCCGCTGGTCCGTGCTGGGCGTTGAGGCCCTGGTACGACGCGACGAGCGCGGCCACCAGGCCGAACAGGGCTGCCTTGACGGTCGACTCGATCAGGTCGGCCGGCTGGGAGAACGCACTGAACGAGTGCAGGAAGCCGCCCGCCGTGCTGTTGAGCAGATAGACCGCCGAGAGGTACCCGCTGATGATGCCAACGAAGGCGACCACGCCGTTGAGCAGGACGCTCACCAGCATCGTGGCCAGGATCCGCGGCGCGACCAGGCGCTCCAGCGGGTCGACCGCCATCACCCGCATCGCCGCGATCTCGCTGCGGATCGCGCGGGAGCCCAGGTCGGCGCAGATCGCCGAGCCACCGGCCCCCGCGAGCACGATGCCGCTGATGATCGGCGCCGCCTGCCGCACCGTGCCGACCGAGTTGACGCCACCGACCAGGGACGCCGCGCCGACCTGGCTGGTCAGACCGCCGACGGTCAGCACCAGCACCAGCCCGAACGGGATCGCGATCAGGATCGTGGGGAGCAGTGCCACCGACGCGAGGAACCGGGTCTGGAGCAGGAACTCCCACCAGGAGAAGCGGCGGCGGACCAGCGCGCGCACGGTGACGGTGCACGAGTCCACGAACATGGCGACCATGCCGCCGAAGCTGCGTGCGCTCTCACCGAGCGCGGGGAGCGACCCATTCCTCACAGCAGGTCCACGCTGTCGAGGAGCCAGGTGTCGCCGTGGCGGACCAGGTGCAGGCGCAGGCGGCTCGCCTGGCTGGTGGCCTCCTCGCTCTGCTTGCTGCTCGCCGACTGGTCGGCGAACACCAGCACCGTGGCCAGGTCGCCGTCGACCTTCTGGACCGCGGCGTCGACGACGGTGCCGGTGGCGGAGGCCTCCAGCTGGGTGAATACCGGGGCGAGCGTCTTGTTGGTCTCGGCGAACTTCTGCTGGAAGGCGTCGGTGGTGCCCTGCTCCAGCAGCTGCTGCTGGGCCTCGAGGTCGCGGTAGTCGTAGGTCGTCAGGGCGACAGCCAGGTCCTGGGCCTGCTGGAGCACCTCAGCCCGGTCCGACTGCGCCGTCGCCAGGCGGTCGACCTCGGCGCGGCTGTCGTCGAGCCGGAACCAGAGGTAGCCGACGGCGGCGACGAGCAGCAGGACGAGCAGGACCACCGCCACCAGCGGGGTCCTCCGGCCGAACCGGGAGGCCGTCGGCGGCTCGACCGGTGGGTTCCCGTCGGCGCCGTCCGACGCCGTGCTCTCGGAGGCGGGCGCGGCCGAGGCGTCGGTCTCCTCGACCGCCTCCTCGGCAGCGGGCTTGCTGGTGACCAGCCGCTTCTTGGTGATGACGCTCGTAGACATGGCTCTCCCTTGGGGTCGACGGAACATCGAAGGACGCGCTGCGATCGGGGCAGCGCCGGTCGCAGTGCTGCGATCAGGCTGTGTAGAGCTCGTCGGCGAACTCGGCCTCGGCGTCGACCATCTCGTCCATGCCGATCGGGCCGCGGGCGCGGCCGGCGAAGAACTGCTCCACGATCGGTCGGTCGCTGGCCAGGACCTCGTCGGCGGGACCGAACGCGACCAGCTTGGAACGGAACAGCATGCCGATGTGGTCGGCCGTGCGGCGCACCGAGTCGATGTTGTGGGTGATCACGAAGAAGGTGCACCCGGTCACGGCCTGGACCGACTTCATCAGGTCGTCGAGGTGGGCGACCCGGACCGGGTCCAGCCCCGAGTCGGGCTCGTCGAAGAACACGATCTCCGGGTCCAGGGCCAGCGCCCGCGCCAGGCCGGCGCGCTTCTTCATGCCGCCCGAGACCTCGCCGGGCATCTTGGCGAGGTGCTTGACCAGGCCGACCATGTCAGCCTTGGTGTGCACGATCTCGCGGATCTGCTCCTCGGAGAGGTCGGTGTGCTCGCGCAGGGGGAAGGCGATGTTGTCGTAGAGGCTGATCGAGCCGAACAGCGCACCGTCCTGGAAGAGGACGCCGAACTTGCGGCGGACCCGCATCAGGTCGCGGTGGCGCATGCCGACGATCGGCTCGCCGTCGACGTAGATCTGGCCCTGCTCGGGCGGGTACATCCCGATGATCGTGTTGAGCAGGACGGACTTGCCGGTGCCCGAGGGGCCCAGCACGGACGTGATCTGCCCGCGGGTCACGTCGAAGCTGACGTCGTCGAGCACCTGCATGGGGCCGAACGACTTGCTGACGCCGCGGAGGGCGATGACGGCGTCGGGAGCGATCCCGGCGGCCGATGCCGTGTCGCCATCGGTGGTGGCGCCCGCGGCGGCCGCCGCGAGGTCGAGCTGGGTGAGTGGAATTCCGGTCGTCACTGAGGTGCCCTCCGGTGAGCGGGTTGCGCACGGCTCGCGTCGGGGCTCCTGCTTCCCCGGGCGGACCGTGCCTTCGCCGTTCGCTCTCCCTTTCGAACGGCGAGTGCAACTGCCAGTTGTAACAAGCTGTTACACGTCGCCCCCACCCCACACCAGCCAGGGCCGTGTGTCAAGCGTCACGTGGGGTGAGACCGGAAAGGGCACCACAAGTTGTCATGTGAGCGCCAGGTTCGCGCTCGAACGTGAACTGGTGTCCGGTTTCTGTTTTCTCCGGGTGCCCCGGGGTCGGGCCACCGAAAGGGGCGTGCGCCACCGCGGCCCGGACGCGACGAAGCGCGGCCGCCGATGGCGACCGCGCTTCGTTCATTCACAGGCCCTTCGTCCGGTTCCAGTCGGTCCCGGGGGGCTGCGCCTCCAACCAGGCCTGGAAGCCGGTGAGCGACGAGACGCTCATGGCGAGCTCGACGAGCCCGTCGGGCGACTGACAGCGGATGACCAGGTGGTCGGGGTAGAGCGAGGCCTGCTCGGTGCCGGCCGGCGCCCGGCGGCCGTCGTAGGACAGCTCGTCACGCCGCCACGAGCGCCGCGGACGTCGCGACAGGGTGAACACCCGGAACCACTCCAACCGCTCGCCGGAGTAGCGGCCCAGACCCAGCACCCAGCCGCGCTCCGGCGTCGTGGCGCGCAGCCGGTGGCTCAGCTCGAAGGTGCCACCGTCCCGGGAGAGCAGACGGCGCCGGACGATGAGTCCGACGCCGTACAGCACACACAGGAGCAGGAGCGCACCACAGACGTCGAGGAGCCACTCCCACCATGTCATCTGCGCATCAGTGACCGTCTACGAGACCATCTCCGCGGCGCGGATACGCGCCTCGGCGTGCCGGACCCGCTGCTCGGCCTCGTTGCTCGAGTCGAGCAGGCGCTTGGCCTCCTCGAGGTCGATGCGCGCCTGGGACACCTCGATGTCCTCGGCACGCTCGACGCGCTCGGCCAGGATCGAGACCCGGTCGCCCGCCACCGACAGGAAGCCGCCGTCCACGGCGACGACCACGAGCTGGTTCTTGTCCGCGACCTGGATCTCGACCACCGAGGCCGAGAGCAGCGACAGTGTCGGCGCGTGACCGCGCAGCACACCGATGTCGCCCTCGACCGTGCGCGCGATGATCATCGCCGCCTCACCGGACCACACGGTCCGGTCGGCAGCGACGAGCTCGACGTGCAGGTGCTCGACCTGGGTGTCCGCCATGATCAGAGGCTCTTCTGGATCTCGGCCCAGTTGCGCTCGACGTCGTCGAGACCACCGCACATGAAGAACGCCTGCTCGGCGACGTGGTCGTACTCACCGTCGGCGATCTTGTTGAACGCCTCGATGGTCTCGGCCACGGGAACCGTCGAGCCCTCGATGCCGGTGAACTGCTTGGCGACGTAGGTGTTCTGCGACAGGAACCGCTGGATACGACGCGCGCGGGACACGATGATCTTGTCCTCTTCGGACAGCTCGTCGACACCGAGGATCGCGATGATGTCCTGGAGCTCCTTGTTGCGCTGCAGGATCTGCTTGATGCGGATCGCGCAGTCGTAGTGAGCCTGACCGATGTACTGCGGGTCGAGGATCCGCGAGGTCGAGGTCAGCGGGTCGACGGCCGGGTAGATGCCCAGCGACGCGATCTCACGGGAGAGCTCGGTCGTCGCGTCGAGGTGCGCGAACGTCGCGGCCGGAGCCGGGTCGGTGTAGTCGTCCGCGGGGACGTAGATCGCCTGCATCGAGGTGATCGAGCGACCGCGCGTCGAGGTGATCCGCTCCTGCAGGGTGCCCATCTCGTCGGCCAGGTTGGGCTGGTAGCCGACCGCGGACGGCATCCGGCCGAGCAGGGTCGACACCTCGGAGCCGGCCTGGGTGAACCGGAAGATGTTGTCGATGAACAGCAGCACGTCCTGGCCCTGGACGTCGCGGAAGTACTCCGCCATCGTCAGCGCGGACAGCGCGACGCGCAGGCGCGTGCCCGGCGGCTCGTCCATCTGGCCGAAGACCAGGGCGACCTTGTCGAAGACGCCGGCCTCCTGCATCTCGACGATCAGGTCGTTGCCCTCGCGGGTGCGCTCGCCGACACCGGCGAACACCGACACACCACCGTGGTTCTTGGCGACGCGCGCGATCATCTCCTGGATGAGCACGGTCTTGCCGACGCCGGCGCCGCCGAACAGGCCGATCTTTCCACCGGTGACGTACGGCGCGAGCAGGTCGATGACCTTGATGCCGGTCTCGAACATCTGGGTCTTCGACTCCAGCTGGTCGAACGCCGGCGCCTTGCGGTGGATGCCCCACCGCTCGGTCACCTCGACGGTCTCGCCCGCCTCGAGGTTGAGGAAGTCTCCCGTGGCGTTGAAGACCTTGCCGAGGGTGACGTCGCCGACGGGGACCGTGATCGGCTCGCCGGTGTCGGTCACCGACTGGCCGCGGACCAGGCCGTCGGTCGGCTTCAGCGAGATGGCGCGGACCATGCCGTCGCCGATGTGCTGGGCCACCTCGAGCGGCAGCACCGTGGTCTCGCCCTCGAGGGTGATCTCGGCCTCGAGCTTGTTGTAGATCTCGGGCATCGCGTCGGTCGGGAACTCGATGTCGACGACCGGGCCGATGACCCGCGCGATCCGACCCACCGAGGCCGCACCGCTGGCGGTGGTCTCTTCAACCGTTGCAGTCATGTCTTACTCCGTTTGGTGTTTTCTCTGGTGGGTTCAGTCGTTGGCCGCGGCCTGGGCGTCGGCGAGCGCGTTCACGCCACCGACGATCTCGCTGATCTCCTGGGTGATGCCCGCCTGACGCGCCTGGTTGGCGATCCGGGTGAGCTTCTTGATCAGCTCTTCGGCGTTGTCGGTGGCGGACTTCATCGCCTTCTGGCGGGCGGCGAGCTCGGAGGCCGCGGCCTGCAGGAGGGCGTAGAAGATCCGGCTCTGGACGTACTGCGGCAGCAGCCCGTCCAGCACCTGGGCCGCCGACGGCTCGAACTCGTAGAGCGGCAGCAGCTCGTCGGCCTCGGGGGCCTCCTCGCCCTCGACGACCTCGAGCGGCAGCAGCCGGATCGCGGTCGGCTCCTGGGTGAGCATCGAGCGGAACCGCGTGTAGACGACGTGGACCTCGTCGACGTCGCCCTCCTCGCCCTGCTCCTTGAGGAACGCCTCGATCAGCGCCGCGCCGATCTCGGCGGCCTTGTCGTAGGTCGGCTGGTCGGAGAAGCCCGTCCACGCCTGCACGAACGGACGCCCGCGGAACTTGAAGTAGGCCTCCGCCTTGCGCCCGGCGAGGTAGAAGTCGAGCTCCTTGCCCTCGGCCCGCAGCCGCTCGGAGAGCCGCTCGGCCTCCTTGATGACGCTCGAGGAGTAGGCACCGGCCAGGCCGCGGTCGCTGGTGATGACCAGCACGGCCGCCCGCTTCGGGTTCTCCTCCTCCCGCGTCAGCGGGTGGTCGACGTTGGAGAACGTCGCCACCGCCGACACGGCACGGGTCAGCTCCCGGGCGTACGGCGCTGCCGCCGCGGCCCGCTGCTGCGCCTTGATGATCCGGGACGCAGCGATGAGCTCCATGGCGCGCGTGATCTTCTTCATCGACTCCGTCGACTTGATCCGCGCGCGGTACTCACGCAGCGATACGGCCATGTGTCAGCCCCGCTTCTGCTTGACGATCTGCTCCTGCTCGAGCTCGTCGTCAGCGAGCGCCTCGGCCTCGGGCTCGTGCCCGACCTTGATGCTGCCGCCGTCGGAGGTCTCGAACTGGTCCAGGAAGGAGTCGTACGCGGCGGCGACGCCGTCCTCGTCCTCGAACTTCTGGGTCTCCCGGATCGCGGCGAGGATGCCGTCGTGCGAGCGGCGCAGGTAGTCGAGGAACTCGCTCTCGAAGCGGAGCACGTCACCCGTGGCGACGGCGTCGAGGCGACCCGACGTGCCGAGCCACAGCGAGACCGCCATCTCCTCGAGCGGGTACGGCGAGTAGGCCGGCTGCTTGAGGAGCGCCATCAGCCGCTGGCCGCGGGCCAGCTGCTGCTTCGAGGCGGCGTCGAGGTCGGAGGCGAACATCGCGAAGGCCTCCATCGCGCGGTACTGCGCGAGGTCGACCTTGAGCGAGCCGGTGACGGCCTTCATCGCCTTGGTCATCGCCGCGCCACCGACGCGGGAGACCGAGATGCCGACGTCGATCGCCGGGCGCTGGTTGGCCGCGAACAGGTCGGACTGCAAGAAGATCTGGCCGTCGGTGATCGAGATGACGTTGGTCGGGATGAACGCCGAGACGTCGTTGGCCTTGGTCTCGATGATCGGCAGACCCGTCATCGAGCCGGCACCGAGCTCGTCGGACAGCTTCGCGCAACGCTCCAGCAGGCGGGAGTGCAGGTAGAAGACGTCACCCGGGTAGGCCTCACGGCCCGGCGGGCGACGCAGCAGCAGCGACACGGCGCGGTAGGCCTCGGCCTGCTTGGTCAGGTCGTCGAACACGATGAGGACGTGCTTGCCGGCGTACATCCAGTGCTGGCCGATGGCCGAGCCGGTGTAGGGGGCGAGGTACTTGAAGCCCGCGCTGTCGGACGCCGGAGAGGCGACGATGGTGGTGTACTCCAGCGCGCCGGCCTCCTCGAGGGCACCCCGCACGGCGGCGATGGTCGAGCCCTTCTGGCCGATGGCGACGTAGATGCAGCGGACCTGCTTGGTCGGGTCGCCCGACTCCCAGTTCTGCTTCTGGTTGATGATCGTGTCGATCGCGACCGTGGTCTTGCCCGTGGAGCGGTCGCCGATGATCAGCTGACGCTGGCCGCGGCCGATCGGGGTCATCGAGTCGATGGCCTTGATGCCGGTGGCGAGCGGCTCGTGGACCGACTTGCGGGACATCACGCCGGGCGCCTGGAGCTCGAGGGCGCGGCGGCCCTCGGTGGCGATGTCGCCGAGGCCGTCGATCGGCTTGCCGAGGGGGTCGACCACGCGGCCGAGGTAGCCCTCACCGACGGGGACCGAGAGGATCTCGCCGGTGCGGCGGACCGTCTGGCCCTCCTCGATCTTGTCGAAGTCACCCAGGACGACGACACCGATCTCGCGCTCCTCGAGGTTCAGCGCGAGGCCGAGCGTGCCGTCCTCGAACTCGAGGAGCTCGTTGGCCATGGCCGACGGGAGGCCCGCCACACGGGCGATGCCGTCGCCGGCGGAGGCGACCGTGCCGATCTCTTCCTTGCTCGCGGCCGCGGGCTGGAAGTCAGCGACGTACTTCGCGAGGGCGTCGCGGATCTCGTCCGGACGGATGGAGAGTTCCGTCATCTCAGGTGCCTTCTCTCTTCTCTGCTGCTCTGAAGTCTTGGTGGGGTGCCGGTCAGCCGGCGATCTTGCGGCGAGCGTCGTCCAGGCGGCTGAGGACCGTGCCGTCGATGACGTCGTCGCCGATCTCGATCCTGATGCCGCCCAGGACCTCGGCATCGACGACGACATTGAGATGCACCTGACGGCCGTACTGACGCGTCAGTGCGGAGGCAAGTCGCTGCTGGTCGGCGTCGGCCAGCGGGCGGGCGACGTGGACGGTGGCGACACCCTCCCCCTGCACCCGCGCCGCGGTGCGCTCGTAGTCCTCGAGCGCCGCGACCACGGTCCGGTACGAGCCGGACAGGGCCTGCTTGACGAGCTGGCCGGTCGCCGCGAGCACCTTGCCGCTGAGCAGGGTGTCGACGAGGGCGGCCTTGTCGGCGGCCGAGCGCACGGGGTCGGAGAGCGCGTTGCGCAGGTCGCTGTTGCCGGTCACCAGCTGGCGCACGGCGAACAGCTCGTCGATCAGCCGGCCCGCCTCCAGTCCCGTGGAGCGGACGGCAGCGACGACCCCGAGCTGCTCTAGGGTGTCGGCGAGGTCGCGGGGGCGGGTCCAGCGCCGGCCCACCGCGTCGCGCAGCAGGCCGAGCGTGGCCGCGTCGACCTTGCCCGTGAAGAGGTCGCCGATCAGGCCCGAGCGGGCCGCGGCCGGAACCGACTGGTCGGTGACGACCCGGCGCAGCGACGCCTCACGGCGCACCGTGCCGGCGGCGGCGAACAGGTCGCCGGCCACCACCGAGGCCGACGCCTCGGCCACCCCACCGACCAGGTCGGTGAGGGCGGCCATGGCGTCCGCCGACGCGCCACGGAAGGACACCATCACGCGTCCTTGCCCGCGTCGGCGGCGTCGACCGTCTCGAGCTCGGAGAGGAAGCGCTCGATGACCCGCGCCTGGCGCGCGTCGTCCTCGAGCGACTCTCCGACGATCCGACCGGCGAGGCCGGTCGCGAGGGTGCCGACCTCGGCCCGCAGCGAGGTGACCGCCTGCTGGCGCTCGGCCTCGATCTGCGCCTTGCCGTGCTCGACGATGCGAGACGACTCGGCCTGGGCCTGCTCACGCAGCTCGGCCACGATCGCGGCACCCTGCTCACGCGCCTCCTCACGGATGCGCGCGGCTTCGTGGCGGGCGTCGGCGAGCTGCTTCTCCAGCTCGGCCAGCTTGGCGTCCGCCTCGGCCTGCTTGGTCGCAGCCGCGGCGATGCCGCCCTCGATCGCCGCGGAACGCTCGGCGAACGTCTTCTCGAAGTTCGGGGCGACGAACTTCTTGATGAGGAAGAACAGGATCGCGAACACCACGAGGGCGAGCACGACCTCGATCCACTCGGGGAGGAGCGGGTTGTGCTCCTCGCCCTCAGCGGCGGCGATCACCAAAAGTGACTTCATGGACCTGACCTAGATCTCGTGGGAACGGAGGCGGCCGGTACGGCTCAGGTGTTGCTGGCCTTGAGGACGAACGCCAGGGCGATGCCGATGATGGCGAGCGCCTCGGCGAGCGCGAAGCCGAGGATCGCGATCGACTGGAGGCGGCTCTGCGCCTCGGGCTGGCGGGCAACGCCGTTGATGTACGCGGCGAAGATGAGACCGATGCCGATACCCGGGCCGATGGCGGCCAGGCCGTAACCGATCATGTTGAGAGAGCCACCCATGGCTACTTTCCTTTCGGGTTGTTTTCTCGTGTGAGAACTGTGGGGGTTGAGGTGAAGGAGGTGCGTCAGTGCTCGTCGGCGAGCGCGCCCTGGATGTACATGGCGTTGAGCAGGACGAACACGTAGGCCTGCAGCACCTGGACGAGGATCTCCAGGAAGCCGACCAGGATCGCGAGCACCCAGGCCAGCGGGCCGGCGACGTAGCCGATCCCTCCGACGTGCTGGATGAGGTAGAGACCACCGGTCGAGAACAGCGCAAGCAGGATGTGACCGGCGAACAGGTTGCAGAACAGACGCAGAGCCAGCGTGACCGGGCGGACCAGGATGTTGGAGAAGAACTCCAGCGGGACCAGCAGCGGGTACATCGCCGGGCTGACGCCGGACGGGACGCTCTGCAGCTTGAGGTAGCCGACCAGGCCGTGCTTGTGCACGCCGACCCCGTTGTAGACCAGCCAGGAGAGTCCTGCCAGCGCATAGGCCATGCCGGCCCGGCTGAAGGTCGGGAACTGGATGAACGGGATCGTGCCGAACAGGTTGTTGACCAGGATGAAGGAGAAGACCGTGACCAGGTAGGGCACGAACTTCTGGAAGTCGTGGCCGCCGATGATGTCGCGGGCCACGCTGTTGCGGACGAAGCCGTAGGCCTCCTCGCCGGCGAACTGCAGCTTGCCCGGCACCAGGGCCCGCTTGCGCGAGGCCATGTAGTAGAAGCCGAACACGAGGAACGCGGCCAGGAAGAGCAGCACCATCGGCTTGGTCACGTCGCTGCCGGCGATGCCGGGGAGCTCGAAGAGGCTCGGGCCCGGGGCGTGGTACCCCTCCCCACCCTCGGCGGCGATGGTGGCGCTGGCTGCGATGGTCACCAGGTCTCCTCTGCGGTCACTGCTCGTCGGAACTGTCGGGCTTGGGGCTGTGGGGCGAATCTGGTGAGCCGGATGGCATCGTGCGGAACCGCTTGGCGGTCATGTAGATCCCCAGCGCGGCACCCGCGAGGATGCCGACCGCGACGAGGAACGTGGTGCCCAGCCAGCGATCCGCGAGCCAACCGAGGAAGCCGTAGAACGCGACCCCGGCCACGACGTAGCCGAACGCATGCCACGGGTCGCCCTGGGGCTTCTCCTCGGGCTGACTCATTGCGACCCGGACAATAGCAGTCGGCTCGGGTCATCGCGCACCGCCCTCGGCCGGGGCCGCCGGACGCGGCTCGAAGGCCGGGATCCGGGCCGTCGTGGCCAGCACGATCTGCACCGTCATCCACACGAAGACGCCGGCGATGATGGCGATGCCGACCCACATGCTGTCGAGCGCGTCGTCCAGCAGACCGGACTCGTTGAGCGCGACGAAGACCAGCGCCATGACGACGACCTGGAAGGTGTAGGTGAGCATCGCGAACAGCAGCGCGGCCGTCGGCATCAACCGGGAGACGGCGTCCACCGCGAAGGCCCCGAAGGCGAGGACGCCGACCGCCAGCACCCCGCCGACCGCGGCCCCCGCAGCAGCATCGGAGCCGCCGACGACGGCACCGACCACGACCAGCACGACCGCGCCGAGGACGGAGACGAAGGCCGCACGTATCACCACGGGGGGTGTTCGGGCTTCGGTCGTCATCGTCGGCGGCCGTCCTGCTCGGGTGCGTGGGCGGGGCCCGGAGGCGTACTCCGGGAGTTCGTGAAAGTTATCACAAAGTCCCGGAAGGCTCCGCATCGGGGGTGGGTACGGACTCCCCCGCGGCCTCGTCGGCGACCTCGTTGGGGTCGTGCACGTGGGGCAGCGCGAAGGTCAGGCCGACCGTGACGAGCAGGCTGACACCGAGGCCGACCCACACCACGGGGCCGGTGAACACGCTGGCCAGGACGACGCCGAAGGCGATCAGGCCCGCCCACATCCACATGATGATCACCGCGCGGCGGTGCGAGTGGCCGATCTCGAGCAGCCGGTGGTGCAGGTGCTGCTTGTCGGGGGCGAAGGGCGAGCGGCCGGCCCGCGTGCGTCGTACGACGGCCAGGACCAGGTCGGCCAGCGGCACGATCAGGATCAGGATCGGCAGCGCGAACGGCAGGAAGACCGGCAGCAGGCTGGCCCGGGCGCCGTCCGCGCCCTCGACGAGGTCGCCCGGGGGGAACTGGGTGGTGATCGTGATCGCCGTGGCCGACAGCACCAGGCCGATCAGCATCGACCCGCTGTCGCCCATGAACAGGCGGGCCGGGTGGAAGTTGTGGATCAGGAAGCCCACGCAGGCGCCGGTCAGCGCCGCGGCGAGCATCGCGCCCGTCGTGGCCAGGGTGAGATCGTTGAGATAGGCCAGGGCGTAGCAGAACAGGAAGAAGGCGGCAGCGCTGATGCCGATGACGCCCGCCGCCAGACCGTCGAGTCCGTCGATGAAGTTGACCGCGTTGACGGTCGCGAGGACGACGAAGGCGGTCAGCAGGGCGCCCTGGCTGGTGTCGAGCGCGAAGACCTCGCCGGTCGACTGGTAGAAGTACCTGAACTGGATGCCGGCGTAGACGAGCACTCCGACGGCGAGGACCTGACCGCCGAACTTGGTCAGCGCGTCGAGGTCGAGGATGTCGTCCACGACACCGACCGCGCACACCAGGGTGCCGGCCACCAGGACCGGCAGGGCGTCGCTGGCGAACGGGTTGCGGGTGCTGAGGAACGGCAGCTGCTGGGCGACGAGGTAGGCCGCCCACAGGCCGCCCAGCATGGCGATGCCGCCGAGATAGGGGATCGGCTCGGCGTGGACGTCGCGGTCGCGGACCTTGGCGACCGCGCCGGTGCGGATCGCGATCTCCCGGGCGACGACCGTCAGCAGGTGGGTGACGATCGCGGCGACGAGGAAGACGACGAGGTACTCACGCATCGGCGGGCCCGGCCTCCTCCCGCTCCCCCTCGGAGTCGGTCGGCTCGGAGTCGGTCGGCTCGGGGGCGCTCGCTGGCTCGACCTCGACGGTGAGACCGAGGTCGGCCAGCGCTGCGTCGAGGTCGGCGACCGGGATGGCGCCGAGCCGCAGCAGCCGGGGCCGGTCGGTGGTGGCGTCGACGATGGTCGAGGGCACCCCGCCCGGCGAGGCACCCGCGTCGACGACGACGGCGACCGCCTCCCCCAGCATCTCCGTCGCGGCCTCCGCGTCGAGCGCCGCCGGGCGGCCGGAGAGGTTCGCGGAGCTCACCGCCAGCGGACCGGTGCGGTCCAGCAGGGCGCGGGCCACGGCGTGGTCGGGCATCCGGACCGCGACCGTCCCGCGCGTCTCGCCCAGGTCCCACTGCAGCGACGGCTGCTGATGACACACGACGGTCAGGGCGCCCGGCCAGAACCGTTCCACCAGCGGGGCGACGTACGCCGGCACCCGGGTGGCGAGCGCCTCGAGCGTGCCCTTGGTGCCGACGAGCACCGGTGGCGGCATCTCGCGGCCCCGGCCCTTCGCGGCCAGCAGCCGCGTGACGGCCTCGGGGTCGAAGGCGTCGGCGCCGACGCCGTAGACGGTGTCGGTGGGAAGCACGACCAGGCGGCCCAGGCGGACAGCACGGCTGGCCGCGTCGAGCGCGGCCTCGCGCTCCTCGTCGGTCTCGGTCGGGAACCGCTCGGCACTCACGCCGTCCATCCTCCCACCGCGTCGTGCTCCGAGCGCGGGCGGCGTGCCGTGGTGAACCGGGGACGCCCGGCGAGGTCGCGATGGTCGCGGACCTCCTCCCAACGCCCACCGTCGCTGAACACCGCCGGCGCGGAGGTGCCCTGCGCGTCGGCGTGCTCGACGCCGACGACGCCGCCGGGCCGCAGCAGGACCAGCCCCCGCCGGGCGATCACCCGGATCGCGTCGAGGCCGTCGTCACCCGAGAACAGCGCCAGGTGGGGGTCGTGGTCGCGCGCCTCGACGGCCACCGACTCCCAGGCCTCCAGCGGGACGTAGGGCGGGTTGCTGACCAGGACGTCGACCTGTCCGGCGAGCTCCTCGAACGCCGTGGCGAGGTCACCCAGCCGCAGGTCGACGCCGGTGCCGGCGAGGTTGCGCTCGGCCCACGCGTGGGCCGGCGGGTCGAGCTCGACGGCGTGCACCCGCGCCTGCGGCACCTCGTCGGCGATGCTCTTCGCGATCACGCCGGAGCCGGTGCACAGGTCGACCACGACCGGCGCCTCCCCCGCGGCGACGAGCGCGGCGGCGTGCTCGATCGCCCAGCCGGCCAGCAGCTCGGTCTCCGGTCGTGGCACGAAGACGCCCGGCCCGACGGCGACCTCGACGTGGCGGAACCAGGCCGCCCCGAGCAGGTGCTGGAGCGGCTCCCGGGCGGCGCGGCGGAGCAGCAGGTCGTCGTACCGGCGGGCATGGTCGGGCGCCACGTCGGTGACGAGGAGGAGCTGCCCGCGGGTGGTTCCGAGGACGTGCGCGAGCAGCTCCCCGGCGTCGTGCTCGGGGCTGGCGACGCCGGCTGCCCGGAGCCGGTCGGCGGCGTCGCGGAGCAGCTGCCTGGGCTCGCTCATCGCTCCGCTCAGTCCTCGAGCGCGGCGAGCCGGGCGGCCAGGTCGGCCTCGACGCAGGAGTCGAGGATCGGCTGGAGGTCGCCGTCGAGGACCTGGTCGAGGTTGTAGGCCTTGTAGCCGGTGCGGTGGTCGGAGATCCGGTTCTCCGGGAAGTTGTAGGTGCGGATCCGCTCGGACCGGTCGACGGTGCGGACCTGGCTGCGCCGGGCGTCGCTGGCCTCGGCGTCGGCGGCCTCCTGGGCGGCCTGGAGCAGCCGGGCGCGCAGAATGCGCATCGCCTGCTCCTTGTTCTGCAGCTGCGACTTCTCGTTCTGGCAGCTGACCACGATGCCCGTGGGCAGGTGGGTGATCCGCACCGCCGAGTCGGTCGTGTTGACGCTCTGGCCGCCCGGTCCCGAGGAGCGGAAGACATCGATGCGCAGGTCGTTGTCGTTGATCTCGACGTCGACCTGCTCGGCCTCCGGCATGACGAGCACGCCGGCCGCACTGGTGTGGATCCGGCCCTGCGACTCGGTCACCGGCACCCGCTGGACCCGGTGCACGCCGCCCTCGAACTTCAGCAGCGCGTACGGCGTCTGGCCGGCGTCCGTGGCACCCGCGGCCTTGACCGCGACGGTGACCGACTTGTAGCCGCCGAGGTCCGACTCCGTGGCGTCGAGGATCTCGGTCTTCCAGCCGCGCCGCTCGGCGTAGCGGCTGTACATCCGCAGCAGGTCGCCGGCGAAGAGCGCGCTCTCCTCGCCGCCCTCGCCGGACTTCACCTCCAGCAGGACGTCCTTGTCGTCGGCAGGGTCGCGCGGCACCAGCAGCCGCTGCAGCCGCTCGGCCGCCTCGTCGCGCTGGGCGAGGAGCGTGTCGACCTCGTCGGCGAACGCCGGGTCGTCGGCGGCCAGCTCCCGCGCGGCGTCCGCGTCCTCGCCGTACCGCTGCCACTCGCGCCAGGTCGCGATCACCGCGTCGAGCTCGGCGTAGCGGCGGTTGACGGTGCGCGCCAGCCGGGCGTCGGCGTGGGTCTCGGGAAGCGCCAGCTTCGCCTCGAGCCCGGCGTGCTCGGCGAGCATTCCCTCGACGGCTTCGAACACCTGGACTCCTCGGGGTGGTGGTGCGGCTGCAGGAATGCGCGTCAAGTGGCCGGGACAAAGCGAAACGCCGGCCGTCCGCAGGTGCGGACGGCCGGCGCAGGAAGGCAGCTACTTCTTGGCGGCCTTGGCGTAGCGGGCCTCGAAGCGGGCGACGCGGCCGCCGGTGTCGAGGATCTTCTGCTTGCCGGTGTAGAACGGGTGGCACTGCGAGCAGACGTCGGCGTGGATCGAGCCGGAGGTCGCGGTGCTGCGGGTGGTGAACGAGGCGCCGCAGGTGCAGGTCACCTGGGTCGCGACGTAGTCGGGGTGGATGTCCTTCTTCATGGTGTCCTCTCACGGATCCGGGTCGCCGGGCGGGGTGCGCAGCGTGAACCGGAGCCAACAGTCGATTCTACGGGCAGCGACCATGCCGCCCAAATGCTCGGGGTGACGACCTTCCGGCGCTCAGTCGCGCTGGACCTTGAGGAGGAACTCGTAGTTGGTGCGGGAGTTCCGCAGCCGCTGGAGCAGCGCGGCGTGCGCCTCCGCCCGATCCCCCTCGGCGAGCTCACGGCGGAGCTTCCAGATGATCTCCAGCTCCTCCTTGCCGAGCAGCAGCTCCTCGCGACGGGTGCCCGAGGCGACGACGTCTATCGCAGGGAAGTGCCGCTTCTCGGCGAAGTCGCTGCGCAGGCGCAGCTCGAGGTTCTCGGTGCCGCGCAGCTCCTCGAAGAAGACCTCGTCCACCCGCGACCCGGAGTCGACGACCGCAGTCGCGAGGATGGTCAGCGACCCGCCGTTCTCGATGTTGCGGGCCGCCCCGAAGAAGCGCTTCGGCGGGAACAGCGCCGACGAGTCGACGCCGCCCGACAGGATCCGACCGCTGGCGGGGGCCGCCAGGTTGTAGGCGCGACCGAGGCGGGTCAGTCCGTCGAGCAGGATGACGACGTCGTGACCGAGCTCGACGAGCCGCTTGGCCCGCTCGACGGCCAGCTCGGCGACGGTGGTGTGGTCGATCGCGGGACGATCGAAGGTGCTCGCGATGACCTCGCCCTTGATCGAGCGCTCGAAGTCGGTGACCTCCTCGGGCCGCTCGTCGACGAGGACCACCATCAGGTGGCACTCGGGGTTGTTGGCGGTGATCGCGTTGGCGATCGACCGCAGCAACGTCGTCTTGCCGGCCCGGGCGGGCGAGACGATGAGGCCGCGCTGGCCCTTGCCGACCGGGGCGGCCATGTCGATGAGGCGACCGGTCAGGTCGTCGGAGCCGGTCTCCATGCGCAACCGCTCGGTCGGCGAGACCGGGGTGAGGTCGGTGAACTCGACCCGGTTCCTGGCCTGCTCCGGGTCGACGCCGTTGACCGACTCGATGCGGACCATCGGGTTGAACTTCTCGCGGCGCTCGCCGTCACGGGGCTGGCGCACCTGGCCGGTGATGGCGTCGCCGCGACGCAGGCCGTACTTGCGGACCATCGACAGCGACAGATAGACGTCGTCGGGCCCGGCGAGATAGCCGCCGGTCCGTACGAACGCGTAGTTGTCGAGGACGTCGAGGATGCCGGCGGCCGGCACCAGGACGTCGTCCTCGCGGACCTCGGTGTCGGGCTCGCGGCCGGTCCGGCCGGCCCGGTCGCGGTCACGTCCGCGGCGCCGCCGGTTGCGGCGGCTGCCACCCTCGCCGTCGTCGTCGAGGTCGTCCTGGTCACGGGCCGCCTCCGGCTTCGGGGCGTCGGCGCGGGACTGATCCTGCTGCTTCTGCTGATTGCCCTGGCGGCTGTCCTGCTTGGCGGGGCCGTCCTGGCGGCCGTCCTGCTTGGCGGGGCCGTCCTGGCGGCCGTCCTGCTTGGCCGGGCCGTCCTGGCGGCCGTCCTGCTTGGCCGGGCCGTCCTGGCGGCCGTCCTGCTTGGCCGGGCCGTCCTGGCGGCCGTCCTGCTTGGCCGGGCCGTCCTGGCGGCCGTCCTGCTGCCGCTGGCGCTGGGTGACCTTGGTCTGGCCCCCCTTCTGCTCGGACTTCTGCCCGGCCCTGCGCTCCTGCTTGGACTCGGCCGCCTGCTCGGCCTTCCGGTCCGGCTTGGCCTCCGTCTTCGGCGCGGTCTGCCGCTCGGACTTCGGCGGCTCGGCCTTGGGCGCGTCGGCCTTGGGCGCGTCGGACTTGGGCGCCTCGGCCTTGGGCGCCTCGGACTTCGGCGCGTCGGCCTTGGGCGCGTCGGCCTTGGGCGTGTCAGTCGTGGGCCGCTCGGCGGCCGGGGTGCTGCGCCGTCCCGCGCCGCCGGCCTGGGCGGCCTTGATCGCGTCGACGAGCGCGGCCTTCCGCATCGAGCCGGCGCCGGGGATGCCCATGCCGTTGGCCATCGCCTTGAGATCGGCGAGCAGCATGGCGTTGAGTCCACCGCTGCGCTTCTTGGGGGCCGTGGCGGCCTCCGCGGCGGGCGCGGTGGAGTCGGGGGTCTCGGTCACGTGAGTCCTTCCCACGTATCTCGCGCGTCCCGGGCCCGGAGGACGGCGGAACGCGCATCGGTCTGGTTCTGCGAAGGTCCGTCCGGCCGACGGCCGGTGTGGACCTGGAAGAGGGGCGAGGGATGCTCGCCGGGCGCCGAGAACTGCGGCGCAGCGTCAATGTACCACCACGGTGGCCGTGCTCACGGCCGGTGCTCGTCGGGCGCGGCGCCGACACCGACGACGGCGAGCGCACGAGCGGACCAGCCCTCGGGGCAGCGCGCGAGCAGGCCCTCGGTGGTGACCGAGCCGGGGCCGTCGGTGAAGGCCAGCACGGTCGGCCCCGCCCCCGAGATCACGGCGGGGACGCCGTCGGCCCGCAGCGCCTCGACGAGGGCGAGACTCGCGGGCATCGCCGGGCGGCGGTAGTCCTGGTGCAGCCGGTCCTCCGTCGCCCGCAGCAGCTCCTCAGGACGGCTCGACAGCGCCGCGACCAGGAGTGCCGCACGGCCGGCGTTGGCCGCCGCGTCGCCGTGGGGTACGACGGCCGGCAGGAGGCCGCGCGCGGCCTCGGTCTCGACCGGGGTGGTGGGCACGAACACCACCACGCCCACCCGCGGGTCGACGCTGCCGGGAACCGCCCAGAAGGGGCCGTCGGTGTCCTGGCCCGAGATGACGAAGCCGCCCAGCAGCGCGGGGGCGACATTGTCCGGGTGCCCCTCGAGCCGGGCGGCGAGGTCCAGCAGCGCGGCGTCGTCGAGCAGCAGCCGGCCGCCGGCGACGAGCTCGCGGGCCAGCCACACCCCGGCCACGATCGCGGCCGAGGACGACCCGAGTCCGCGAGCATGCGGGATGACGTTGGTGCACGACAGCCGCAGGCCGGGAGGCTGCTTGCCGAGACGTTCGAAGGTCGCGCGCATCGCACGGACGACGAGATGCCGCTCGTCGAGCGGGACCTCACCCTCGCCGTACCCCTGCACCTCGACGACCAGCCCACCGGCGGTGACCTCCGCCTCGAGCCGGTCGTGCAGGTCGAGGGCGAGGCCGAGGGTGTCGAAGCCCGGGCCGAGGTTCGCCGACGTCGCGGGCACCCGGACCCGGGCCGGGCCCTCCACGAAGGTCATCGGCCCTAGAGTCCGGCGGCCTGCGCGGCGGCGTCGACGTCGGCGTCGACCACGGTCTCGGGCAGGACCAGACCGTCGAGCGCGGTGGCGATGTCCTTGAGGCCGTGGCCCGTGACGGTGATCGCGACGGTGGCGCCCTGGTAGGACTCCCCCGCGTCGAGCTCGGCCAGCAGGCCGGCGATGCCGGCGGCCGAGGCGGGCTCGACGAAGACGCCGTCGTTGGCGGCGAGTGCCTTCTGGGCGGCGAGGATCTGCGCGTCGGAGACGGCGGCGAACCGGCCGCCGGACTCGTCGCGGGCGGCCTCGGCGAGCTTCCAGGAGGCGGGGTTGCCGATCCGGATGGCCGTCGCGCGGGTCTCCGGGTCGGGGAACGGCTCACCGGTCACCAGCGGGGCGGCGCCCTCGGCCTGGAAGCCGCGCATGACCGGCCTCTTCGAGGCGCGGCCGAGGCCGGCGTACTGCGTGTAGCCGAGCCAGTAGGCCGAGATGTTGCCGGCGTTGCCGACGGGCAGCAGGTGGAAGTCGGGCGCGTCGCCGAGGAAGTCGACGATCTCGAACGCGGCGGTCTTCTGCCCCTCGAGGCGGTGCGGGTTGACCGAGTTGACCAGCGCGACGGGGTACTTCCACGCCATCTCGCGGGCCATCCGCAGGCAGTCGTCGAAGTTGCCGCGCACCTGGATGACCTGGGACCCGTGGAGCACGGCCTGGGCCATCTTGCCGGCGGAGATCTTGCCCTCGGGCACCAGCACGATCGGCGTGACATCGGCCTTGGCGGCGTACGCGGCCATCGACGCCGACGTGTTGCCGGTCGAGGCGCACACGACCGCCTTCGCGCCCTCGTGGACGGCGACGGACAGCGCGGTGGTCATGCCGCGGTCCTTGAACGAGCCGGTCGGGTTGTTGCCCTCGACCTTGAGCCACACCTGGGCGCCGGTCAGCCCGGTGAGCCACTCGGAGTAGACCAGCGGTGTGCCGCCCTCGCGCAGGGTGACCGCGGGGGTGTCCGCCGGGATGTCGAGGAGGTCGCGATACTCCTCGATGACGCCCCGCCACTGATGCGCGCTCACTGCTCTTCTGCCCCCTCGACGCGCATCACCGAGGTGACCTCGCGGACGATCTCCATGCCACGCAGCCGCTCGACGGTCGCGGCCAGGGCCGCGTCCGTCGCCTCGTGCGAGACGACGACGAGCTGGGCGTCGTTGCCCCTGCCCTCCTGACGGACGGTCTGGATCGAGACACCGTGCTCGGCGAACGCGTGCGCGACCGCGGCCAGTACGCCGGCGCGGTCGTCGACGTCGATGGCCACGTGGTAGCGGGTGCGGGTCTCCCCCATCGGGAGCACCGCACGGTCGGCGTACGCCGACTCGCCGACGCCCCGGGTGCCCTGCCGGTGGTTGCGAGCCACCGTGACGAGGTCGCCGAGCACCGCGCTCGCGGTCGGCGAGCCGCCCGCGCCCGGACCGTAGAACATCAGCTGGCCGGCGGCCTCGGACTCGACGAACACCGCGTTGTAGGCCTCGCGGACACTGGCCAGCGGGTGCGACCGGGGGATCATCGCCGGGTGGACGCGAACGCTGACCGCCTCCTCGCCGTCGGCGTCGGTGCGCAGCTCGGCGATGGCCAGCAGCTTGACGACGCTGCCCATCTCGCGCGCGGAGCGGACGTCGCCGGCGGAGACGTCGGTGATGCCCTCGCGGTGCACGTCGGCGGCGGTCACCCGCGAGTGGAACGCCAGGCTCGCGAGGATCGCGGCCTTGGCGGCGGCGTCGAAGCCCTCGACGTCGGCGGTCGGGTCGGCCTCGGCGTACCCGAGGGCCTGGGCCTCCTCGAGCGCGTCGCCGAAGCCGCTGCCTGCGGTGTCCATCTTGTCGAGGATGAAGTTGGTGGTGCCGTTGACGATGCCGAGCACCCGGGTCACCTTGTCGCCGGCCAGCGACTCGCGCAGCGGGCGCAGGATCGGGATGGCACCCGCGACGGCCGCCTCGTAGTAGAGGTCGCGTCCGGCCTTCTCGGCCGCCTCGAAGAGCGTCGCGCCGTCCTCGGCGAGCAGCGCCTTGTTGGCGGTGACGACCGACGCGCCGTGCTCGAGCGCGGACAGGATGAGGGACCGGGCCGGCTCGATGCCGCCGATCACCTCGATCACGACGTCGACGTCGTCGCGGGCGACGAGCGCCGCGGCGTCGGTGGTGAGCAGCGTGGCCGGCACGTCGACCTCGCGGGGCGCGTCGAGGCGTCGTACGGCGACCCCGACCAACTCCACGGGCGCCCCGATGCGGGCGGCCAGGTCGTCGGCCTGCTCAGCGAGGAGGCGCACCACCTGCGACCCCACGGAACCGCAGCCGAGCACGGCAACCTTGAGAGGACTGTTCACACCGCAAGGGTATCGGCGGTTGTGGTCCGTCCGGTCAGGGACGGCAGATCGCGGACACCTTGCGGTGCGATCGTCGACCGTTCGGAGTCGATTCCGGCGTTTCCCTCAGCCAGGGGCCAGGGCTCCTAGGCTCCCGGCGACATGACCCGACGAAGGAGTCCCGTCGAACGCCGCCGCCGGACGAGAGCTCACCCAGGCGCCGGCGAAGGCACCTCTGCTCGCCGTACCGGACATGCCCTCTGGCTGGACCCTCGGCGAGGAGGACGACGGGGAGGACGACTCCGATGACCAGGTCACTCCTGCCGAATGCGACAAAGTCCTGGATGCGCTCGACGACGACACCTCCGAGCCTTCGGCCGAGGAGGAGATCAACCTCAACAAGGGCGGCGCATTCGGCACGTTCCTCAGCCAGTCGATCTCGTCCTTCCCCGACGAGATCGACGAGGACAGGCTCCAGCAGGTCGCCGACGCGCTGAGCGACTGCTCATCCTTCTCGACCGTCGACGAAGACGGCGTGAATTCGGACTTCAAGGTGTCCCCGCTCTCGATGCCAACCTCGGCGATGCCTCCCTCGCCATCGCCATGACCGTCGACTCCGAAGGTTTCTCGGCCACGATGAACGTGCTGATGATCCAGATCGGTCACAACGGCATCACTCTGCTCAACGGCGGTCTCACCGGCGCAGACGGAGCCGACCTCGAGAAGTTCGGCAAGCAGGCCATCCAGAAGCTCGAGCAGGCCGCACAGCAGTAGGTCAGCCGTGCAGCCTGCGGGCCGGAAGGAGGGCGAGCAGACCCAGGACGGCGCCCGCGACGACCAGTGCGGTCGCGGCCGGGACCGGCGCGGTCTCGGCGAAGCCCGCGAAGAGCACCCCGCCGAGCGCGACGCCGGCACTGTTGGCCAGGTAGTCGCTGAGCTGGAGCGCCGACGACGTCCGGCCCTCCTCGCCCGCGGTGGCCGTCGCGAGCGCGAGCACCGCCAGCGTCGGGAACGCCATGCCGATGCCGAGCCCGGCGCACCCCCAGGCCAGCACCGGTACGACGAGCGGGACTGCCGGGACCGCCACGAGGACGAACCCGCCGATCCCCAGTGCGAGCAGCGCTGCGCCGAGCCGGACCCGCCCGGCCTGGTCCGCGAGCAGCGACCACCGTGCGGCGAGCATCGCGCCGCCGGACCAGGCGACGGCGCCGACGGTGAGCACCCAGCCGGCCTGGGTGAGGGTCAGATCGCGTTCGAGGGTGAGCAGGAGCGGCAGGTAGACCTCGGCGGTGGCGAAGGCGGTCCCGACCGCGGCCCGGGTGCCGAGGACCGCGGGCAGCCCGGCCCGCAGGGTCCAGACCCGCGGCGGCAGCAGCCGATTTCCACCGGCGACGATCGCCGCGAGTCCGGCCACCACGAGCAGCGGCCAGAGCGGGAGCGCGCGCTGCCCGGCGACGCTGACCAGGAGCACCCCGCCGGCGGCGAGCAGCGCGTACGGCAGCCGGGCCGGCTGCGGGCGCGCCCGCGCGACGCGTGAGGGCGCGTCGGCGACGAGCAACCAGGCCGCGACGGCGAGCACCGGGACGCCGAGGAAGACCCAGCGCCAGCCCACCGCGGCCGCCACCCACGCGGCGGCCACCGGGCCGACCAGCGCGGGCAGCACCCAGCCCATGGTGAGGACGGCGAACACCCGCGGCCGCAACTGCTCCGGATAGGCCTGGGCGATCAGCACGTAGAGGCCGACGCCGAGCACGCCGCCCCCGTACCCATGGACGAGCCGGCCGAGCAGGAAGACCGGCATGCTCGGCGCGAGCCCGGCGACCAGTACGCCGAAGCAGAAGACCACCAGGCCACGGCGCAGCACCGGGCCGGGACCGAGCCGCTCGACCGCGGCGCCAGTGACCGGCAGGGCCACGACGGCGGCGGCCAGGGGCGCGGCGAACGCCACGGCGTACCAGCGCAGGCCGTCGAGGGCGGCGGCAACGTCCGGCATCACCGTGGCGACCGCGAGCGCCTCGAACGCGAAGAGGAAGGCGAGGGAGAAGACGCCGACCGTGGTCCGGCCGTGCCGGCCCCGCCACGGCGAGGCGACGGGGGCGGGGACGAGGGCGGTCACCCGCCGGTCCGGTCGACCAGGAGGACGACCTTGCCGACCGAGGTCCGCGACTCGAGGGCGCGGTGCGCGGCGGCGGCGTCGGCGAGGGGGAATCGCGAGCCGACATGAGGCACCCGGCTGCCGTCCGCCGCGGCGGCCAGGGCCTGTTGCTCGAACTCGGCCAGCCGGGGCAGCAGGGCCGGGCCGAGGATGTCGACGACAGGACGGTCCGGGCCGTCGTACCCCTCGGTGTCGCCGGAGAAGCGCACCATCCGCCCACCCGGCTCCAGGAGCCCGTGGAGGGTGCGCGGCACCTCGCCGCCGACGCCGTCGAGGAGCACCGTCAACCGGGGCTCGGCGGCCCGCAGCGCCTCGACCCAGCCCGGGGCACGGTAGTCGAGGACCGTGTCGGCACCGAAGCCACGGACGACGTCGAGCTTGGTGCCGCCGGCCAGCCCGACGGTGCGGGCGCCGGCATGGCGGGCGCCCTGGATCAGGAGGACACCGAGTCCGCCGGCCGCGGAGGTGACGACCACGACGTCGTCGGCGCCGATCGCCGCGTGGTGGAGGATGCCGGCGGCGGTGCGGCCGGTGCCGATGGCGGCCACCGCCGTCGGCGCGTCCAGCCCGTCGGGGATGGCGTAGACGCGCCCGGCGTCGACGAGGGTCAGCTCGGCGTAGCCGCCCCGCGCGCCCGGCCCGAGGTGGGCGACCACCCGGCGGCCGAGCCAGTCGTCGTCGACCCCCGCCCCGACGCCGTCGACGACACCGGCGACCTCGCGCCCGGGCACCATCGGCAGCTCGGGCAGCGGTGTCGAGGGGAACGCCAGGCCTGCCCGGATCGAGGTGTCGAGCAGATGGACGCCGGCCGCCTCGACCGCGACCCGGACCTGGCCGGGGCCCGGGTCGGGGTCGGGGAGCTGCTCGAGACGCAGGACATCGGCGGGCCCGAAGGCGTGGTGGCGGATCGCGTGCATGACGTCAGTCGACAACCTGAACTAGGGTTGAGGTCAATGACGGACATCAACCGCGCCCTCCGCAGCCACGACCTCACGCCCGGCGAACTGGCCCATCGCTCGGGCGTCGCCGTCTCGGCACTGCACTACTACGAGCGGGAGGGCCTGATCACCAGCCTCCGGACCGCCGGCAACCAGCGCCGCTACCACCGCGACATGCTGCGTCGGGTCGCGTTCATCCGCGTCTCCCAGGGCGTCGGCGTCTCACTCGCGGAGATCCGGGAGGCGCTGGCCACCCTGCCCGAGGGCCGCACCCCCACGAAGGCCGACTGGGCGCGGCTGTCGCGCACCTGGCGCAGCAGCCTCGACGAGCGGATCGCCCGGCTGGAGCGGCTGCGCGACACCCTCGACGACTGCATCGGCTGCGGCTGCCTGTCGCTGCGGTCGTGCTCGCTGGCCAACCCCGGCGATGTCCTCCAGGAGTACGGCGACGGGCCGGTCCGGCTCGTCGGGCGGTCCGGCTGAGCGCCGGAGCCGGCGTACGGAGGCCGATCCGTCCGGGCCCGGGGTTGCGCCGCCGACGAGTGTCATGTTGGTGTGGCCGCATGAGCAACCGACTCGGCGTCCTGCTCCTCCTGACCGCGCTCCTCGTCTGGGCGCCCGGCACGCTCGCCCACGCGGCCGAGCAACGACCTGACGACCCCGCGGCGCGCGGTTGGAAGTCGGAGTACGCCGCGGCGCCGAACTTCCCCGAGAGCCAGCTCTACCTGGACGTGAAGCGCCGCCCGCACGCGAAGGACCGGGTGCGCCTGAAGGTCTGGGGCACCAACAGGTCCGGTCCGATCTCACCGGGCAGCTCCCTCACCTACTCCTACGACCTCGAGCTGTTCGTCGCGGCCCGCTCGGTGGTGAAGGCCTGCCCGGTCGCCTTCGACGAGATGCGGAGCATCTTCATCGCCAACGGCGACCAGACCGCGCACCTCTACAGCGGCCTCCCCCTCGGCGAGGGCGGCGCGTTCACGAAGGTGCTCCCCTACAAGAGCGGCAGCACCCGCAAGGTCCTCTACTGCGCGTACGTCCGCTGGATCATCGACGACGTCGTGGTGTCCGGCCTCAAGCACAACCTGCGCAAGCCGACGAAGCGGCGCTGACCGTATCGCGGGAGTCGACGGCGTGAGCCCGTTTCAACTACCGGTCTTGTCGTGGATCCGGTGGCGGGTTCAAGGGGTCGAAGCAACGTGACCTTGGAGGAGCGTTGCGATGAGACCGTTGTCAGGGCGGGGTTCGTGTCGATCGTGGGAGCAGTGGGACCAGTTCTTCGAGCTGGTGTG
>NZ_JAVFWN010000028.1 GCF_030929495.1 Nocardioides sp. LHD-245
CGGCCATAGCGGCAGGGAAACACCCGGTCCCATCCCGAACCCGGAAGTTAAGCCTGCCAGCGCCGATGGTACTGCAACCGCGAGGATGTGGGAGAGTAGGACGCCGCCGGACAAACATTGGCTCAGGGCCAGCACACTCGTGTGCTGGCCCTGAGTGCTTTTTCGACTCGTTTGTCGGCTCAGGAGTTCCGCGGCGTGCCCTCGATTCTCCCCAGGCGGGGTTCGGAGATGCGCGGTCCACAGGTCACGGTCGGCTGATCGGCCGCTGACGGCTGTCTCGCGCAGGATGGTTCGTGACAGGCGGGCGCGGTGCTCGCTGTGACGAGATGCTCGGGAGGTGCCTGGCCATGACGGTCGATCGGGCGACAGCTGCGGTGCAGGAGCTCGGTGCCAACACGGTGGTGCTGAGTGGTCGGGTGGCCGCCGAACCGCAGGAGCGCGTGCTGCCGAGCGGCGACCGCCTGTGGACGTGTCGGGTGATCGTGCCGCGTCCGGACGTGCGGGTGCTCGCGTCGGGCCGCAAGGGCGCCTCGGTCGACGTGGTCGACCTCGCCGGCTGGTCGGCGCGGGTGCGGCGCTCGATGCGCGGCTGGCACGCGGGTGACGTGGTGGGGGTCGAGGGCGCGCTGCGACGCAGGTTCTACCGGGCCGGCGGACAGACGGCCTCGCGGGTCGAGGTCGAGGTCACGACGGCCCGAGTGCTGCGTCGCGCAGTGAGCGGATGAGCACCCCCAGGCTGGGCTTGGGCTGGAAGGAGGTGGCCTTCTCGGGAAGGAGCCGGTCCGCCTCGGCGACGCGGAGCACCAGCTCGACCGACGGCGCCGGCATCAGGACCGCGATGGCGTCGGAGCGGGCGCCCCCGAGCGCGTCGTCGACGGTGTGGTGGTAGGAGATCGCCGTGGGGCCGTGCGGGAGCGCCGGAAGGATGCGACGGTGGAGGGCCTCGACGGCCGCCTCGTCCGGTCCGTTCCCGAGTCCGACCACAGCCCAGCGTTCGCCGTCGGTGGCGGCGAGGCGCTCCGACGAGAGCGCCTGGACGGCGTCGGCCTGGGTCTGCTCGCGATACTCCAGGCCGAGCGTCTCCGCGGCGTCGCGGAGGTCGTGCAGCGATGTGCCGCTCAGGGTGCGGTGGATGGGGCCGAGGAAGAGCGGCGTGTCGCTCTGGTCGACGAGCATGGCCAGACCGAGGTCGGTGGGCCGGGGGCCGGCGGGGCCACCGACACGGCGCCGCTGGAGTCGGAGATAGGCCGCGTAGCGGTGGTGTCCGTCAGCGATGAGGGCGCGGCTCTCGGCGAGCTCGGCGGCGATGGCGGCGAGTGTGGCGGGGGAGCGCTCGGCCCAGATCCGGTGGCCCTGGCCGCCACGGTCGGTGAACGCGTGGTCCGGCTCGCGGCGAGTGACCTCGGAGAGGAGGTCACGCAGCGGCTGACTGCCCTGGTGGACCAACAGGATGGGCGCGGGGTTGAGCTGCATCTCGTCCATGCGGTCGGCCAGCTCGTCGGCCTGGGCGGGATGGATGCCCTCGTGCGGCAGCACGGCCCGATCCTCGGGGCGCGCCGCGCGCCGAGAGACGTCGAGGGCTCCGACCAGGCCGCGGACCGTCATCCCGTTGGCGCTGTACTCGTGCAGGTAGAGCGCCGGTTCCGGGTCGGCGGCCACCAGCCCGCGGGACTGCCAGCGCTGGAGGCGGGCGGAGACGTCCTTGTACGGGCGGGCGAAGGCTCGGCCGGTGCTCGGGTTGCCCACGCGGGCGGGGGTCAGCATCAGCGCCGGGAACGGCTCGAGACGCAGGGGCCCGGCCACGTACGGCGGCGTCACCAGGGCTGTCGCGTCCATCAGGGCATCGTACGGAGGCCGTGGTGGTGGCTGCTGGCAAGGTGGTCCCCGTGTTGCTCACATCCACCGAACCCCTCGCCGGTGCCTACGACGTGGCGATGCTCGATCTGGACGGGGTCGTCTACATCGGCCAGCGCGCGGTCGCGGGCGCGGCCGGTCACCTCGCCCGGGCACGGGCCGCGGGCCTGACGGTCGCCTTCATCACCAACAACGCGTCGCGTCCCGCCGCCGTGGTCGCCGAGCACCTGCGGGAGCTGGGCGTGCCTGCCGAGGCGGGTGACGTGGTGACGAGTGCCCAGGCGGCGGCGCGGTTGCTCGTGGAGCGGTTCGGGCCCGGGGCCCGGGTGCTGTGCCTGGGCGGCGCGGGGCTGCGGAGCGCACTCGAGGAGGTCGAGCTGATCCCCGTCGGGGTGGACGCCGAGGCGGTGGCGGCCGTCAGCGGGTACGGGCCCGATCTGCTGTGGCGCGACATCATGCAGGCGGCGGTGCGGATCAGGGACGGGCTGCCGTGGCTGGCGAGCAACACGGACCACACGATCCCGACGGCCTACGGCGTGGCACCGGGGCACGGGGTGCTCGTGGACATGATGCGGCGATTCACCGGCGTGGCGCCGCAGGTGGCGGGCAAGCCGCAGCGGCCGCTGCTCGACGAGACCGTGCGCAGGACGGGCGGCCGACGGCCGTTGATGGTCGGCGACCGTCTGGACACCGACATCGAGGGCGCCCGCAACGCGGGCGTCGACTCGCTGCTCGTGCTGACGGGGGTGACCGGGCTCGCGGAGCTGGTCGCCGCGACACCGGTGGAGCGGCCCACCTATCTCGCGCCGGACCTCGGCGGGCTCACGACGCCGCACGGGGCGCCGCAGGGCGTCGGCAGCGGGCGCTGGCGGCTGGGTGGCTGGACGGGACAGGTCGTCGCGGGCCGGTTGGAGGTGGAGTGCACCGGGGAGCATGCGTCCGCCGCCGACTGGTGGCGGGTGGCCGCGGTGACGGGTTGGGACCATCGGGACCGGACCGGAGAGGTGCCGGACGTCGCGACGGCAGGGGTCCCCGAACCCGGCCCGCCGGCGCGGTAGCCTCGGGGCATGACCGAGGTAGGTGTTCCGGCGCCCACGCCGACCGGGATCGATGCCGTCGACCGAGTGCTCGACCTCGTGGCGGGGCTCGCCGAGCGTCCGATCGAGGAGCACGCGGGCGTGCTGGAGGAGGCGCACGGCGCGCTCCGGCACACCCTCGACAACCCGCCGGCCGCAGCCGGCGCACCTGCCGCACCGTAGTGCCACCGCGCCGACTGCGCCTCGACGCGGAGCTGGTCCGCCGCGGGCTGGCGCCGTCCCGGGAGCGCGCCGCCCAGCTGATCGCCGAGGGCCGGGTGAAGGTGGCCGGTGCTGTCGCGGCCAAGCCCGCGACGGGGGTCACGACCGACGTCGCCATCGTCGTACGTGAGGGTGAGCACGGCCCCGACTACGTCTCCCGCGGTGCCCACAAGCTGGCCGGAGCGCTGGCTGCCTTCACGCCGCTCGGTCTCGTGGTGAGTGGCCGGCGGTGTCTGGACGCTGGTGCCTCGACCGGTGGCTTCACCGACGTCCTGCTCCGCGCGGGGGCGGCCGAGGTGGTCGCCGTCGACGTGGGCTACGGCCAGCTGCACTGGTCGCTGCAGCAGCACGAGCGGGTGGTCGTGCACGACCGGACCAACGTCCGGTCCCTCACCACCGACGAGATCGGCGGGGCGGTCGACCTCGTGGTCGGGGACCTGTCCTTCATCTCCCTCACCCTCGTGCTCGACGCGCTCCTCGGCGTCACCCGTCCCGACGGGGACCTCGCCCTGATGGTGAAGCCCCAGTTCGAGGTCGGCAAGGACCGGCTCGGCAAGGGCGGCGTGGTCCGTGACCCCGAGCTGTGGGTCGAGACCGTCCTGGGCGTGGCCCACGCGGCCGCGGAGCGCGGCTGGGGCGCCCGCGCGGTGACCGTGAGCCCGCTGCCCGGCCCCTCGGGCAATGTTGAGTTCTTCCTCTGGCTGCGACACGGGCCGGCGACCGTGACCGACGATGCGCTCGCCGTGGTCGTCCGGCGCGGTACGTCGGCCCCGGATGAGAGGGTGAGCCCATGACCTCCGCGACCGAGACCGCGCGCCGGGTGCTCGTGCTCGCCCACACCGGCCGCAGCGAGGCGCGCGACGTCGCGCGTGCCTTCGTCAAGGAGCTGACCGGGCACGGCATCGTCGTGCGGCTGCTGCGGCACGAGGCCGACGACCTCGACCTGGTTCCGGAGGACTACCAGCCGTCGGTCGAGCTGACCGACTCGGAGTCCGACGCGAGCCACGGCTGCGAGCTGACGGTCGTCATCGGCGGCGACGGCAGCATCCTGCGCGCCGCGGAGGTGACCCACCAGCGCTCGACGCCCGTGCTGGGCGTCAACCTCGGTCACGTCGGCTTCCTCGCCGAGGCTGAGCACGAGGATGTGGCGGCGACGATCGACGCGATCGTCCACCAGCGCTACACCATCGAGGACCGGCTCACGCTCGACGTCAAGGCGTACCTCGCCGGCCGGCTGGTCTACGCGACGTTCGCGGTCAACGAGGCCAGCGTCGAGAAGGCCGCCCGGGAGCGGATGCTGGAGGTCGTCGTCGAGATCGACGACCGGCCGTTGTCCCGCTGGGGCTGCGACGGGGTGGTGTGCGCGACGCCCACCGGCTCGACGGCCTACAACTTCAGCGCCGGCGGGCCGATCGTGTGGCCCCAGGTCGAGGCGCTGTGCATCGTCCCGCTGAGCGCGCACGCACTGTTCGCCCGGCCGATGGTGGTCGCGCCGTCGTCGGTCATCGCGATCGAGGTCCTCGAGGGCAACCAGGGCTCCGGCGTGCTCTGGTGCGACGGACGACGCAGCGTCGACCTGCCCCCCGGCGCCCGGATCGAGGTGAGCCGCGGGCAGCGTCCGGTGCGCCTGGTGCGGTTGCACCAGGCGCCGTTCACCGACCGGCTGGTCGCGAAGTTCGGGCTGTCCGTCGAGGGCTGGCGGGGTGCCGCGGCCGAGCGGCGCCAGCTGCGACAGGCTGCGAGCGCGGCAACGGGAGAGGCGCAGTGATCGAGGAGATCCGGATCAGCTCGCTCGGGGTCATCGACTCCTCGACCCTCGAGCTCGGCCCCGGGCTGACCGTGATCACCGGTGAGACCGGAGCCGGCAAGACCATGGTGGTCACGGCCCTCGGCCTGCTGCTGGGCGGTCGCGCCGACAGTGGCGTGGTCCGGGCCGGCGCCAAGCAGGCGCGCGTGGAGGGGCTGGTCACCGCGACCGCGCTGCCCGGTCTGCTCACCGCGGTCGAGGAGGCCGGCGGAGAGGCCGAGGACGACGGGATCGTGCTGGCCCGCAACGTGAGCGCGGAGGGACGGTCCCGGGCGTTCGCCGGAGGGGCGGCGGTGCCGGTCGCCACGCTGGCCGGGCTCGCCGAGCCCCTGGTCGCAGTCCACGGCCAGTCGGATCAGCATCGGCTGCTGAAGGCGCAGACGCAGCGCCACGCCCTCGACCGGTTCGGTGCGCTGGAGAAGCTGCACGCGGCCTACGCTGCGGTCCACGACCGGCTGATCGCCACCGAGCGCGAGCTCACGGAGGTGACGGCGACCGCGCGCGAGCGGGCACGGGAGGCCGACCTGCTGCGGTTCGGTGTCGACGAGGTCGCCGCCGTCGCTCCTCGGCCCGGTGAGGACACCGAGCTGGCGGCGGAGGAGGCCCGCCTCGGGCACGCCGACACCCTGCGCGGCGCGGCCGAGCAGGCCCGCGAGGCGCTCTCCAGTGAGCACGGCTCGCCCGACGCCCTCGCGGCCGTCGCCGCCGCCCGCGGCCTGCTCGAGGGAGTCCGCGACCACGACACCGAGGCGGGTGCCTTGGCCGACCGGGTGGCCGAGGTGAGCTACCTGCTCTCCGACGTCGCGGCCGACGTCGCGTCGTACGCCTCCCGGATCGACACCGACCCGACCCGCCTGGCGGCCGTGTCCGAGCGGCGCGCGGCGCTGATCGGGCTGACCCGCAAGTACGGCGACACCGTCGATGAGGTGCTGGCCTGGTCCGAGCAGTCGGCGATGCGGCTGCTCGACCTCGACTCCACCGACGACCGGATCAAGGAGCTCGCCGCCGAGGCCGCCCGGCTCCGCACCGACCTCGCGGCCGCGGGCACCAAGCTCAGCGAGGCGCGGGTGAAGGCCGCGCGCCGGCTGGGCACGGCGGTCACCGGCGAGCTGACCCTGCTGGCGATGCCACACGCCGTGGTGACCATCCGGGTCACGCCGCGGGTCGCCGAGGCGCCGAGCGACCCGGAGCATCCGCCGCCGGACGTGCTGCGGGTGGGGGAGCGCTGGGTGCGGTTCGGTCGCAGTGGCCTCGACGAGGTCGAGTTCCTGCTGGCGGCCAACACCGGCTCCGAGCCGCGCCCGCTGCATAAGGGCGCCTCCGGGGGTGAGCTCTCACGGGTGATGCTCGCGGTCGAGGTCTGCCTGGCGGGCACGAGTCCGGTGCCTACGTTCGTCTTCGACGAGGTCGACTCGGGCGTCGGCGGCGCCGCCGCGGTCGAGATCGGCCGGCGACTCGCGACGCTGGCCGGCCAGGCCCAGGTGCTCGTGGTCACCCACCTGCCGCAGGTCGCCGCCTTCGCGGACCGCCACGTCCTGGTCGAGAAGTCCAGCGACGGCTCGGTGACCAGCTCGGGCCTGGTCACGCTCGACGATTCCGGCCGAGAGCGTGAGCTCTCGCGCATGCTGGCCGGCCTCGCCGAGTCCGACACCGCCCTGGCCCACGCCCGCGAGCTGCTCGAGCTCGCGCGAAACGCCCCGCGGGCACCGTGAAACGCCCGGGGATGACGTAAGATGGAATCCCGTGAACATGGCGCCGGGTAAGCAGGCAAAGCACGTCTTCGTCACCGGAGGCGTCGCCTCCTCGCTGGGCAAGGGCCTGACCGCCTCCAGCCTCGGTCGGCTGCTGCGTTCCCGTGGGCTGCGGGTCACCATGCAGAAGCTCGACCCCTACCTCAATGTCGACCCCGGGACGATGAACCCGTTCCAGCACGGCGAGGTGTTCGTCACCAACGACGGCGCGGAGACCGACCTCGACATCGGCCACTACGAGCGCTTCCTCGACACCGATCTCAACCAGATCGCCAATGTGACGACCGGGCAGGTCTACTCCTCGGTGATCGCCAAGGAGCGCAAGGGCGAGTATCTCGGCGACACGGTGCAGGTGATCCCGCACATCACCAACGAGATCAAGGACCGGATCCTCGCGATGGGGTACGGCGATCCGGTCGATGTCGTGATCACCGAGATCGGTGGCACGGTCGGCGACATCGAGTCGCTGCCGTTCCTCGAGGCCGCCCGCCAGGTCCGTCATGACATCGGTCGCGACAACTGCTTCTTCCTCCACGTCTCGCTGGTGCCCTTCATCGGCCCGTCCGGCGAGCTGAAGACCAAGCCCACCCAGCACTCCGTCGCGGCGCTGCGCCAGGTCGGCATCCAGCCCGACGCCGTGGTCTGCCGCGCCGACCGCGAGCTGCCCGAGGGGATCAAGCGCAAGATCTCCCTGATGTGCGACGTCGACCAGGAGGCCGTGGTCACCGCCGCCGACGCGCCGTCCATCTACGACATCCCCAAGGTGCTGCATCGGCAGGGGCTCGACGCGTACGTCGTCCGCCGGCTCAACCTGCCCTTCCGCGACGTCGACTGGACGGTGTGGGACGACCTGCTCCGCCGGGTGCACCACCCGAAGGAGGACGTCACCGTCGCGCTGGTGGGCAAGTACATCGACCTGCACGACGCCTACCTGTCGGTGACCGAGGCCCTGCGGGCCGGTGGCTTCGCGCACGAGGCGAAGGTCCACATCCGGTGGGTCGCCTCCGACGAGTGCGAGACCCCGGCCGGTGCCACGAAGCACCTCTCCGACGTCGACGCGATCTGCGTGCCGGGCGGCTTCGGCATCCGTGGGCTCGAGGGCAAGCTCGGCGCCCTCACCTACGCCCGCACCCACGGCATCCCGACGCTGGGGCTGTGCCTGGGCCTGCAGTCGATGGTGATCGAGTACGCCCGCACCGAGCTCGGGCTCACCAAGGCCGGCTCGACCGAGTTCGACCCGGACACCCCCGAGCCGGTCATCGCCACGATGGAGGAGCAGAAGTCCATCGTCGAGGGAGCCGGCGACCTGGGGGGCACCATGCGGCTCGGCCTCTACCCGGCCCAGCTCGAGGCCGGCACCATCGCGCGCGAGGTCTACGGCGCCGAGGTGATCGAGGAGCGCCACCGGCACCGCTACGAGGTCAACAACGCCTACCGCGCGCAGCTGGAGGAGGCCGGTCTCGTCTTCTCCGGACTCAACACCGAGCTCGACCTGGTCGAGTTCGTCGAGCTCCCGCGCGACGTGCACCCCTACTACATCGGCACCCAGGCCCACCCGGAGCTGCGCTCGCGACCGACCCGCCCGCACCCGCTGTTCGCCGGCCTCGTCGGCGCGGCCATCAAGCGGCAGCGCGAGACCCGGCTCGAGATTGACGACTCGAACCTGCACGCCGAGCCGGCCGACGTCGCCGCCGACGAGTGAGCCTGCTGCGCGACGTCCCCGAGTCGTGGCCGGTCGAGGACAGCACGGATCTGCACCGCGACGACTGGGTGGTCGCCTTCCGCTCGGACCGGATCCGGCGGCCGGGCGCCGACGGTGAGGAGCCGTTCCGGCGGCTCGTCGTCGAGCATCCCGGCGCGGCGGTGATCCTGGCCGTCGACGAGGACGACCGGGTGCTCTGCCTGCGGCAGTACCGGCACCCCGCGCAGTACCGGCTGGTCGAGCTGCCGGCCGGCGTGATCGACCACCCCGGGGAGGAGCCGGAGCAGGTCGCCCGCCGGGAGCTGCGCGAGGAGGCGGCGTTGGCGGCGGAGCGATGGACCCACCTCCTGTCGACGCTGAGCTCGCCGGGGTACTCGGCCGAGCGGATCCACTACTACCTCGCGGAGGGTCTCTCGCCGGCCGACCGGGGAGACTTCGTCCTCCGGCACGAGGAGGCGGACCTCGAGGTCTTCTGGGTGCCCTTCGCCGAGCTCGTCGACGCCATCCTGGCCGGCGACGTCACCGACGGGCCGGTCGTCCAGGCGGTCCTGGCCTGCCAAGTGCTGCGAGAGCGCGCCCGGCAGGCGTAGATTCCCGGTATGCGCATCGGCGTGCCGAAGGAAGTCAAGAACCACGAGTACCGGGTGGCCATCACCCCGATCGGCGTCCACGAGCTGGTCGCCCACGGCCACGAGGTCGTCGTCCAGAGCGGCGCGGGCGACGGATCCTCGATCGGCGACGCCGACTACGCGGCGGCCGGTGCGTCGATCCTGCCGGACGCCGACGCGGTGTGGGGCACGGCCGAGATGGTGCTGAAGGTCAAGGAGCCGGTCGCCGAGGAGTACCACCGGATGCGGGAGGGACAGGTGCTGTTCACCTACCTCCACCTCGCGGCGGACAAGACACTGACCGAGGAGCTGCTCGCGCGCGGCGTCACCGCGATCGCCTACGAGACCGTGCAGCTGCCCTCCGGCGCGCTGCCGCTGCTCTACCCGATGTCGGAAGTCGCGGGCTGTCTCGCGCCGCAGGTCGGCGCGTACTCGCTGATGAAGGCCCAGGGCGGTCGTGGCGTGCTGATGGGCGGGGTCGGCGGGGTGGCCAACGCCAAGGTCGTCGTGCTCGGCGCCGGCGTCGCGGGCCAGAACGCCGCGAACATCGCGCTCGGCATGGGCGCGGACGTGACGCTCCTGGACACCGACCTGGACAAGCTGCGGATGTCGTTCTGGCGCTACGACAACCGGGTCCACGGCCTGGCCTCGTCGAGGCTGGCGATCGAGCAGCAGGTGCTGGAGGCGGACCTGGTCATCGGCGCGGTGCTGATCCCGGGTGCCGCAGCGCCGAAGCTGGTGTCCAACGACCTGGTGGCGCGGATGAAGCCGGGCTCGGTGCTCGTGGACATCGCGGTCGACCAGGGTGGCTGCTTCGAGGACACGCATCCGACGACCCATGCCGACCCGACGTACCAGGTGCACGACTCGACCTTCTACTGCGTGGCGAACATGCCGGGGGCGGTGCCGAACACGTCGACCTACGCGCTGACCAACGCCACACTGCCGTACGCCGTCGCGCTGGCCGACAAGGGCTGGCGCGAGGCCTGCCGCGTGGACGCCAGCCTGGCGCTGGGACTCAACGCCCACGCGGGACTGCTGACCAATGCCCCGGTGGGCGAGGCCACGGGGATCGCGTCGGTGCCGACCGCGGAGGCGCTAGCCTGACCGGGTGAGTGGGACGGGTGCGGTGGATCGGGCGGTCCGCACCTATCTCGACCACCTGGCCGTCGAGAAGGGGCTCGCGACCAACACGCTGACCTCCTACCGCCGCGACCTGCGGCGCTACCGCGCGCACCTCGCGGCCGAGAGCATCGACACGCTCGACGGCGTCACCGAGGCCACGGTCACCGGGTTCCTCATCCGGCTGCGGGAGGGCGACGCCGACCACCCGCCGCTGAGCGCGTCGAGCGCGGCACGCACGGTGGTCGCGGTCCGCGGCTTCCACAGGTTCGCGCTCGCCGACGGGCTCGCCGCGGCGGACCCCGCCGCGGCGGTCAAGCCGCCGACCCCGGCCAAGCGGCTGCCCAAGGCGCTGCCCCTGGCCGACGTCGAGGCGATCCTCGAGGCGGCCGGGGCCGCCGACACCCCGCTCGCGCTGCGCGATCGGGCGCTGCTGGAGCTCCTCTACGGCACCGGCGCCCGCATCTCCGAGGCGGTCGGGCTCGACGTCGACGACGTCAGCCACCTCGCCGTCCCCGAGCTCGACCAGGCCGACGCGACGCTGCTGCTGCGCGGCAAGGGCGGCAAGGAGCGGCTGGTGCCGGTCGGCTCCTACGCCCGGGCCGCCCTGACGGCGTACCTCGTGCGCGGGCGGCCCGCGCTCGTCGCCGCCGCCACGCCGGGGCTCTTCCTCAACTCCCGCGGTGGCCGGCTCAGCCGGCAGTCCGCCTGGGCGGCGCTGGTCAAGGCCGCCGAGCGGGCGGGGGTCACCCGCGACGTCTCGCCCCACACGCTGCGCCACTCGTTCGCGACGCACCTGCTCGACGGCGGCGCCGACGTGCGCGTGGTCCAGGAGCTGCTCGGCCATGCGTCGGTGACCACGACGCAGGTCTACACGCTCGTCACCGTCGACAACCTGCGTGAGGTCTTCGCGACCGCGCACCCGAGGGCCCGCCATGGCTGACGCCTACGACCGCATCCTGGAGCACGCCGAGAGCCAGGGGCTCACGCTCTACCCCCACCAGGAGGACGCGATCCTGGCGCTGCTCGCCGGCGAGAACGTCGTGCTGGCGACGCCGACCGGGTCGGGCAAGTCGCTCGTGGCGATGGCCGCCGCGATGGGGGCGCTGGCCGACGACAGGGTGACCTTCTACACCGCGCCGATCAAGGCGCTGGTGAGCGAGAAGTTCTTCGACCTGGTCGAGGTCTTCGGGGCGGCGGACGTCGGCATGCTCACCGGCGACGTCGCGGTCAACGCCGACGCCCCGATCATCTGCTGCACGGCCGAGGTGCTCGCCAACATCGCGCTGCGCGAGGGCACGGCCGCCGACGTCGGCATGGTCGTGATGGACGAGTTCCACTTCTACGGCGAGGCCGGCCGCGGCTGGGCGTGGCAGGTGCCGCTCATCGAGCTGCCGCAGGCGCAGTTCCTGCTCATGTCGGCCACCCTCGGCGACACGACCGGGCTGGCCGTGGACCTGACCCGCCGCAACGGCCGCGAGACGGCGATCGTCGACGATGCCGAGCGCCCGGTCCCGCTCGACTTCACCTGGTCGCTGGAGCCGATGGGGGAGAGGCTCCAGGAGTTGATCACCACCGGGCAGGGGCCGGTCTACGTGGTCCACTTCACCCAGGCCGCCGCCGTCGAGCACGCGGTCTCCCTGCTCGCCGGACCGGGCCGCCTCGACAACGTCCTCCCCGCGGACCGCAAGGATCAGATCGCCGAGCGGATCGCCGGCGTGCGCTTCGCGGCCGGTTTCGGCAAGACGCTCAGCAAGCTGCTGCGGCAGGGGATCGGTGTCCACCACGCCGGCATGCTGCCGCGCTACCGCCGCCTGGTCGAGCAGCTCGCCCAGGCCGGCCTGCTCACCGTGATCTGCGGCACCGACACCCTCGGCGTCGGCATCAACGTCCCGATCCGCACGGTTCTCTTCACCGGGCTCGCCAAGTTCGACGGGAGCCGGCAACGGGTGCTGCGGACCCGGGAGTTCCTGCAGATCGCCGGCCGGGCGGGGCGTGCGGGCTTCGACACGGCCGGATATGTCGTCGTCCAGGCGCCCGAGCACGTCATCGAGAACGAGAAGGCGAAGGCCAAGGCGGCCGCCAAGAACGCCGCGATGAGCGCCGAGAAGCAGGCGAAGCGGGGCTCGAAGGCCCAGCTCAAGAAGCCGCCGGCGGGCACCGTGGTGTGGACCGAGCAGACCTTCGACAAGCTCGTCGAGGGGAGGCCCGAGCCGCTGAAGTCGCAGATGAAGGTCGACAACGCGATGCTGGTCAACGTGCTCTCCCGCGAGGAGGACGCGTTCCCGGTCCTGCGGCGACTGCTGATGGACAACCACGAGGAGCGTCGTACCCAGCTCCGGCTGGCCAAGCGCGCGGTCCGGCTGGCCCGCAGCCTGGTGACCTCCGAGGTGCTGACCCGGCTCGACGAGGTGGACAGGTTCGGGCGGCGCTACGTGCTGACCGAGGCGCTGCCGGAGGACTTCGCGCTCAACCAGCCGCTCTCGCACTTCGCCCTGGCGGTGCTCGACGTGCTCGACCCCGACGGCGACACGTTCATGCTCGATGTCGTGTCGGTCGTCGAGGCCACGCTCGAGGCACCGCGCCCGCTGCTCATGGCCCAGCGGCACGCCGCTCGCGGCGAGGCGATCGCGGCGCTCAAGGCCGACGGCGTCGAGTACGACGAGCGGATGGCGCTCATCGAGGACATCACCTGGCCCGAGCCCCTGAGCGACCTGCTGGAACCGCTCTTCGAGACCTACCGCGAGCGGCATCCGTGGCTCGCGCCCGACGCCCTCGCGCCCAAGTCGGTCGTGCGCCAGATGTGGGAGCAGGGCATGGGGTTCACCGACCTCGTCTCCCGCTACCAGGTGGCGCGTTCCGAGGGGCTGGTGCTGCGCTACCTGACCGACGCCTACCGGGCGCTGCGTCAGACCGTGCCGGCGTCGTACCGGACCGAGGAGCTGGAGCTCCTCGTCGAGTGGCTGGGCGAGACGGTCCGCCAGGTCGACTCGTCGCTGCTCGACGAGTGGGAGGCCCTCAACGACCCCGACCACGCCACCCGCCAGGTCAGCCACCACGAGCCGCCGCCTCCGCCGCGACCGCTCAGCCAGCAGGGCCGGGTGTTCGAGGTGATGGTCCGCAACGCGCTGTGGCGCCGGGTCGAGCTGGTCGCCCGCGACGACGTCCCGGCGCTGGCCGCGCTCGACGAGGGCGGTGCGTGGGGCGAGGCGGACTGGGACCGGGCGATCGAGGACTACTACGCCGAGCACGACCGGCTGCTCACCGACGCCGACGCGCGGGGGCCGGTGCTGCTGACGGTCGAGAGGTCCGCCGACCGGTGGGTCGCGACCCAGACCCTGCACGACCCGGACGGCAACCACGACTGGGTGATCCGTGCCGAGGTCGACCTCGCGGCGAGTGACGAGGCCGGCGAGGCCGTCGTCCGGACCCTGGAGATGGCGAGCCTCACCGGCCCCTCCTGACCGGCCGTCGGCGCGCCTCCCGAATGTCGCCGTGTCGACATTGTTGGATGGAGAGGTCCCGGGCTCTGGGGAAGGAGCCCGCAACCACTCCAGAAATGGTCCAGACAAAGGTGAGGGCGATGGCCGGCTTCTACGGAGGATCCAGTGCACCCGACATGCCGCCGCGGATGCCGATCCCGGCGCCCGGCAGCGACGTACCGCTCGGCACGGAGGACGCAGCCGTGACGGGTGAGACGCCTGCGCGCGAGGACGCGATGACGCTGCAGTTCCCGCTTCCGGACCGTGGCACCCCGGACGGCGCGGTCGAGCGCGCCGTGCAGACGGTGACCGGCGAGATCGGCCCGACCGGGCGCCCGATGCCGATCCTGCCGGACCCCCGGCCGGTGACCGCCCACGGCAAGGCGCGCGTGATCTCGATGTGCAACCAGAAGGGTGGTGTCGGCAAGACCACGACCACCATCAACCTGGGGGCCGCGCTGGCCGAGTTCGGCCGCAGGGTGCTGCTCGTCGACTTCGACCCGCAGGGCTCGCTCTCGGTGGGCCTCGGGCTCAACCCGCACGAGATGGAGAGCACGATCTACAACCTGCTGATGGACCCGGAGGCGACGCTCGACGAGGTCGTCGTGCCCTCCGGCGTGCCCGGCATGGATCTGCTGCCCTCCAACATCGACCTGTCCGCCGCCGAGGTGCAGCTGGTGCACGAGGTCGCCCGTGAGCAGACCCTGCAGCGGGTGCTCGCCCCGGCGATCGCCGAGTACGACGTCATCCTCATTGACTGCCAGCCCTCCCTCGGCCTGCTGACCGTCAACGCGCTCACCGCCTCCGACGGCGTCATCGTGCCGCTGGAGTGCGAGTACTTCGCCCTGCGCGGGGTCGCGCTGCTCAAGGCGACGATCGACAAGGTCAAGCAGCGCCTCAACCCCGGCCTGGAGGTCGACGGCGTCCTCGGCACCATGTACGACGGGCGCACCCTCCACGGCCGCGAGGTGCTCGAGCGCCTGGTGCAGGCCTGGGGCGACCAGGTCTTCCACACCGTCATCCGCCGCACCGTGAAGTTCTCCGACTCGACCGTCGCGGGCGAGCCGATCACGTCCTACGCCTCCGGCTCGAGCGGAGCGGAGGCGTACCGCCAGCTCGCGAAGGAGGTGGCGGCGCGGTGTCTCGACGTGTGAGCATGCCGGCCGCGGACGACCTCTTCCGGCCGACCGCCGAGTCGTCGGGACCGGCCGTCCGGGCCGTTCCCGACCCGCCGGAGGAGCTGCCGACCGAGGCGGCCAAGGTCCCGAGCGGGCGGGTCCGGCACGACGAGAAGATCACCGTCTACGTCACCTCGGCGGAGCTGATGGAGCTGGAGAAGGCCCGGCTGACGCTGCGCGGGGAGCACGGCATGGCGGTCGATCGCGGTCGTCTGGTCCGCGAGGCGCTGCACCTGGTCCTGGGCGAGCTCGAGGCCGAGGGGGAGGGCTCCGCGCTGGTCAGGCGCCTGCGTGAGTCATGATGCAGCGGTGAGCGAAGACGGGGCGGAGGAGGTCCACGGCGGCTTCGCCGTCCGCCTGGCGAACTTCGAGGGCCCGTTCGACCTGTTGTTGAGCCTGATCTCCAAGCACAAGCTGGACGTCACCGAGATCGCGCTCTCGCAGGTCACCGACGAGTTCATCGCCCACATCAAGCAGCTGCCCGACGACTCGCTGGAGGAGACCACCTCCTTCCTGCTGGTCGCGGCGACCCTCCTCGACCTGAAGGCCGCCCGGCTGCTGCCGGCCGGCGACGTGGAGGACGAGGAGGACCTCGCGCTGTTGGAGGCGCGGGACCTGCTGTTCGCGCGGCTGCTGCAGTACAAGGCCTACAAGCAGGTGGCGGCCGTGTTCGACACCCGGCTGCAGGCCGAGGCGCGGCGCTTCCCGCGCGCGGTCGGCTTGGAGGAGCGGTACGCCGGGCTGCTGCCCGAGGTGCTGATCGGCATCGGGCTCGAGCAGTTCGCGGCGCTGGCGGCCAAGGCGATGACGCCGCGCCCCGAGCTGCAGTTGACCCTGCATCACATCCACGCCCCGACCGTGAGCGTGCGCGAGCAGGCCGCGATCGTCGTCGACCGGCTGCGGCGCAGCGGCACCCTCACCTTCCGCGCGCTGTGCGGCGACTCGCCCGACACGCTCACCACGGTCGCGCGGTTCCTGTCGCTGCTGGAGCTGTTCCGCGAGGGCGCGGTGGCCTTCGACCAGGTCACCCCGCTGGGCGAGCTCACGGTCCGCTGGACCGGCGACGGGGCGGTCGACGTGGAGGACCTGATCACCGACGAGTTCGACGGGGTGGCGCCGGCCGGCGACCCGCCCCCGGAGGAGAGTCCGAGCGATGACTGAACAACCCGACGCGCCCGCCGAGGAGGCGCTGCCCGTGCCCGTCGCCGAGCTGCGGCCCGCGTTGGAGGCGGTGCTCATGGTCGCCGACCAGCCGCTCGACGCGGTCTCGCTGGCCACCGCGGTCGGCTACCCGCAGCCCCAGGTGAGCGACGCGCTGGCCGCGCTGGCCGCCGAGTACGACGAGCAGGGGCGCGGCTTCGAGCTGCGCAATGTCGCGGGCGGGTGGCGCTACTACACACGCGAGGAGCTCGCGCCCGTCGTCGAGGCCTTCGTGCTGGAGGGCCAGCAGGCCCGGCTCACCCAGGCCGCGCTGGAGACCCTCGCCGTCGTGGCCTACCAGCAGCCGGTGTCGCGGGCCCGGGTGTCCGCGGTGCGCGGGGTCAACGTCGACGGCGTGATGCGGACGCTGATCAGCCGCGGCCTGGTCGAGGAGGCCGGCCGCGACGGCGAGCACGGGGCGACGCTGTACCGGACGACGGCGTACTTCCTGGAGCGGATCGGCATCGTGTCCCTGGACGAGCTGCCCGACCTGGCGCCGCACCTGCCCGAGCTCGCCGAGATGGAGGAGGAGATGCGCGAGAGCCTGCCCGAGCCCGAGGCCGCCGCTACGGAGGTGCCTGCCGATGACGCGTGACATCGCCGTCGACGACGACGGCCAGCTCCGGCTGCAGAAGCTGCTGGCCCAGTCGGGGGTGGCCTCGCGGCGGCGCTGCGAGGAGCTGATGCTCGAGGGCGAGGTCGAGGTGGACGGCGAGATCGTCACCCGGCTCGGCACGAAGGTCGACCCGCGCAGGGCGGTCATCAAGGTGTCCGGCCGGCGGCTGCCCCCGATCTCCGATCACGTCTACCTCGTTCTCAACAAGCCGCGCGGCGTCGTGTCCACGATGTCCGACCCGCAGGGCCGTCGTACCCTCTCCGACCTGGTCTCCGACCGCAAGGAACGGCTTTTCCACGTGGGCCGGCTCGACACCGACACCTCGGGCCTGCTGCTGCTCACCAACGACGGCGACTTCGCGCATCGGATGGCGCACCCGTCGTTCGAGGTCGAGAAGACCTATGTCGCCGAGGTCGCCGGCCGGCTCGCCAAGGGCACCGTCGCGGACCTGCTCGCCGGCGTGACGTTGGAGGACGGCCCGGTGGAGGTGCGCCGAGCGCGGGTCATCGCCACCGCGGCCGACAAGTCGATCGTCGAGCTGGTCATCCACGAGGGCCGCAACCGGATCGTGCGGCGGCTGCTCGACCAGGTGGGTCACCCGGTGCGCCAGCTGAGCCGCACGAGGTTCGGCCCGATCGAGCTCGGCACGCTGCGCGGCGGCGCGCTGCGGGAGCTGTCCGACGACGAGCTCGGCCAGCTGCTGGAGCTGGTCGGTCTCTAGACCTACGGTGGTGGGGTGACCTCCGCCCCCGCGGTGCCCGCGGCGCTGCGACCGTACGTCGCCGCGCGGGTCCCCTACGACGTCGACTTCGGTGCGCCGGGCGTCCACCGCGGCCTGCCGTCCACGACGCTGACCCTGGTGCTGCCGCTGGACGAGCCGCTCCGGGTCTCGTGGCCGGGCGAGGCGGGCTCGCCGCATGCGGCCTGGGGCTCGCTGTCGGGTCTGCACACGGCCCCCGCCGCGGTGCACCACGACGGCGCGCAGCGCGGCATCCAGCTCGCGCTCACCGTCGAGGGCGCCCGGGCCCTGCTCCGGCGTCCCGCCGCGGACCTGGCCGGCGCGCTGACCGACCTCGACGAGGCCGCCGTACCATCCGCGCTGCGCGAGCTTCCCGAGCGTCTGCACGACCTCCCCTCCTGGCCCGCGCGAGTGGCGCTCGTCGACCGCACCCTCGCGGTGCTGGCCGCGTCGTCGGGCGATCCCGCACCGCGCGCGGAGGTGGCCCGGGCGCTCGCGCTCCTGACGTCCGGGACCCCGGTGACCGGCGTGGCCGAGGAGGTGGGCTACAGCCGGCGCCGGCTGTCCACGCTGGTGCGGGCCGAGTGCGGGCTGGTGCCGAAGGCGTTCCAGCGGGTCGCGCGCCTGGCAGCGGCCCGGCAGCTGCTGGGGCGGCGACCGCTGGCCGAGGTGGCGGCACGGTGCGGCTACAGCGACCAGGCGCACCTGACCCGGGAGTGGAGCGCGCTGGCGGGGTGTACGCCGACGACCTGGCTGCGCGACGAGTTCCCGTTCGTTCAAGACCACGGGGACGACGGGGACGCAGGATCGGAGCATGACTGAGACAGCGACCTCCGCAGCGACCGTCCGGCTCTGGCCGGCGATGCAGTTCCGCGACACCGACGCCATGGCCGCCTGGCTGCGGGCCATCGGCTTCACCGAGCACGCCACGCACCGCGACGAGCAGGGCACCGTGGTCCACGCCGAGTGGCTGTGGCCGGGAGGGGGCGGCCTGATGTTCGGCGCGGTGCGACCGGAGAGCCCGCTCCAGCCCGCGGGATCCGGCGCGGTCTACCTGGTGACCGACGACCCCGACCTCGTCTTCGAGGCCGCCGTCGCCGCGGGCGCGAGCGTGGAGCGGGCGATGGTGGACCAGGACTACGGCGGGCGCGGCGGCAGCGTCCGCGATCCCGAGGGCAACCACTGGTCGTTCGGCTCCTACCAGCCCGGCGCGGACGGTCGCGACTGATCCCCTAACCTTGCCTGCGTGGCGGAGACGAGAGGGCTCGCGGGCCCGGTCGAGATCGTCGGGACCGGGCTGATCGGCACCTCGATCGCGCTGGCCTGCCGTCGCGCGGGCCTCGACGTGCTGCTCACCGACACCACCCCGGACCACGTGCGTACCGCGACCGGCCTCGGCGCCGGCCGGGCACGCACGACGCAGGACGTGCCTCAGCTGGTCGTGGTGGCCGTACCCCCGGACGCGCTGGGAGCCGTCATCGGTGAGGTTCTCGACGCCGCCGGCCCCGAGACCGTGGTGACCGACGTCGGCAGTGTCAAGGCAGGTCCGCTGGCCGCGGTGGCGGGGCACCCGGCCGCGAGCCGGTACGTCGGCAGCCACCCGATGGCGGGCACCGAGCACTCGGGGCCGCTGGCGGCCAACGCCGAGCTCTTCGACGGCCGGCCCTGGGCGATCACCCCCGGGCCGGAGGCGGCGCCCGACGCGACCCGCGTCGTGGAGGCGCTGGCCGGGGTCTGCGGTGCGGTGCCGGTGCACCTGAGCCCCTTCGAGCACGACCGGGCCGTCGCGCGTACCTCGCACGTACCGCACCTGATGGCCTCGCTCGTCGCGGGGACGCTCGCGGGCGCCTCGGCCGAGCATCTCGCCCTGTCGGGCACCGGCGTGCGCGACGTCACCCGGGTGGCCGGCGGTGACCCGCGGCTCTACAGCCAGATCATCGGCGGCAACGCGACCGCCGTCGCCGCGCTGCTCGCCGAGGTCCGTGACCGGCTCGACCTCGCGCTGGAGGCGGTCGCCGGCGGCGACCGGGTCGGTCTGGAGTCGCTGCTGGCCTACGGCCAGGCCGGCACCCGCGCCATCCCCGGCAAGCACGGCGCCGCCCCGCAGCCGATGGAGGCGGTCCGGGTGGCCCTGCCCGACCAGCCGGGCGGGCTGGCGCGCCTGTTCGCCGACGCCGGCGACAGTGGCGTCAACATCGAGGACGTGCGGATCGACCACGACCCCGGCCGGCCGGTCGGCCTCGTCGAGCTCGACGTGGTGGAGGGCCGGGCCGAGGAGCTGCGGGCTGCTCTGGAGTCGAGAGGGTGGGTGACCCACCGGTAAGGTTCCGCCCGTGGACGTGCCGGTGAACGTAGTCGTAGCAGTGGACGGAACCTCCGGCTCGGGCAAGTCCAGCACCTGCCGCGCGGTCGCCGACCGGCTCGGGCTGCGCTACCTCGACACGGGCGCGCAGTACCGCGCGATCACCTGGTGGATGCTCGCCCAGGGGGTCGACGTGCACGACGCGGCTGCCGTCGCCGTACGCGCGGGGGAGCCGGTGCTGGAGTCCGGCACCGACCCGCTCGCGCCGGCCATCACGGTGGACGGTCGCGACGTCTCCGTGGAGATCCGCAGCGACGAGGTCAACGCCGCCGTCTCGCCCGTCAGCGCGGTGCCGGAGGTCCGCTCGCGGCTGGTCGCCCTCCAGCGCGCGATCATCGCCCCTGCCGAGGGGCTCCAGGGCGGCATCGTCGTCGAGGGCCGTGACATCGGCTCCGTCGTCTGGCCGCAGGCCGAGCTCAAGGTCTACCTCACCGCCGACCCGGCGGCCCGGGCGGCGCGGCGGGCGCTGGAGAACGGTGGCGCCGACGTCACCGCGACCCAGGAGTCCCTGCTCGCCCGGGACCGGATCGACTCCGGCCGGGCGGTCGCCCCGCTGACCATGGCCGACGGCGCGGTCCACGTCGACTCCACCGAGCTGACCCTGGACGAGGTCGTCGACGTGGTGGTGGGCCTGGTGATGGAGCGCCGGTGAGCGCGCACCGGGCTCCACGACCCGCGCGCTGGCTCCTCCGCGGGGGACGGCCGACCTCGCGGTGGTTGATCCGGCGTCGCTGGGACGTCCGCGTCCATCACGCCGAGAGGTTCCCGGCGACCGGGCCGGCGGTGGTCGCGGGCAACCACATCGGGTTCGTCGACGGGCCGCTGATGGCGATCTTCGCGCCGCGGCCGGTGCACGCGCTGACCAAGGTCGAGATGTTCCGAGGCCCGCTCGGGCCGTTCCTGCGGGCGTCCGGGCAGATCCCGCTGGACCGCGACCACACCGACCCCGCCGCGGTGCGGATCGCGCTGCGGGTGCTCCGCGAGGGGCACGCGGTCGGCGTGTTCCCGGAGGGCACCCGGGGGCCGGGCGACCTGGAGAGGTTCCGCGGCGGGGCGGCGTACCTGGCGCTGGTGACGGGGGCACCCGTCGTACCGCTGACCTTCCTGGGGTCCCGCGACCCGGGCGGATCGAGCGGCTCGCTGCCGCACAGGGGAGCCCGGATCGACATCGTCGTGGGAGAGCCGTACGCCGTCGATGCGGTGCCCTGGCCCCGGACACGGGAGAATGTCCGTCTGACCTCGGCCGCGCTGCGCGATCACATGCAGCAGCAGCTGGCCGGAGCCCTGGACGAGACGGGGCGGAGCCTACCCGGCCCGCTCCCGCAAGGAGAACGTGATGAGTGAAGACACCCCGACCGGGGTGGTCCCGGTGCTGGCCGTCGTCGGCCGCCCGAACGTCGGCAAGTCGACCCTGGTGAACCGGATCCTCGGCCGCCGCGAGGCTGTCGTCGAGGACATTCCCGGTGTGACCCGCGACCGGGTCTCGTACGACGCCGAGTGGGCCGGCCGCGCCTTCACGCTCGTCGACACCGGCGGCTGGGACCCCGACGCCCGCGGCATGGCCGAGCGGATCAAGGCACAGGCCGAGGTCGCCGTGACCCTGGCCGACGCCGTCCTCTTCGTCGTCGACGCGTCCGTCGGCATCACCGACGCCGACGAGGCGGTGGTCCGGGTGCTGCGCAAGTCCGGCAAGCCGGTCGTGCTCGCCGCCAACAAGGTCGACGACGAGCGGGCCGAGGCGGAGGCCTACGGCCTGTGGAACCTCGGCCTCGGCGAGCCGTGGCCGGTCTCGGCACTGCACGGCCGCGGCTCCGGCGACCTGCTCGACGCCCTGCTGGCCGTGCTGCCCGAGGCGCCGGACCGGGTGGGGGAGGAGCTCGGCGGACCCCGCCGGATCGCCATCGTCGGCCGGCCCAACGTCGGCAAGTCCTCGCTGCTCAACAAGCTCGCCGATGAGGAGCGCGTCGTCGTCGACAACGTCGCCGGCACCACGGTCGACCCGGTCGACGAGCTGGTCTCCCTGGGCGGCCGCGACTGGCGGTTCATCGACACCGCCGGCATCCGCAAGCGGGTCAAGGAGGCCTCGGGCCACGAGTACTACGCGTGGCTGCGGACCTCGACCGCGATCGAGCGCGCCGAGGTGTGTGTCCTCGTGCTGGCCGGCAACGAGTCCATCGCGGAGCAGGACGTGCGGATCCTCCAGGAGGTGCGCGAGGCCGGCAAGGCGCTCGTCATCGCCTTCAACAAGTGGGACCTCGTGGACGCCGAGCGCCGCTTCTACCTCGACCGCGAGATCGACCGCGACCTGGTGCAGGTGCAGTGGGCGCCGCGGATCAACATCACCGCGAAGACCGGCTGGCACGTCGACCGGCTGGTACCCGCGCTGGACCGCGCCATCGAGGGCTGGGAGACCCGGATCTCCACCGGCACCCTCAACGCCTTCCTCGGTCGGGTCGTCGCCGAGCACCCGCACCCGGTGCGCGGCGGCAAGCAGCCGCGGATCCTGTTCGGCAGCCAGGTGCAGAGCGCGCCCCCGGTGTTCAAGCTGTTCACCACCGGCAAGCTCGACCAGGGCTACGAGCGGTTCGTCGAGCGCAGGCTGCGTGAGGAGTTCGGGTTCGTCGGCACGCCGATCGAGATCAAGGTGCAGCCGCGGGAGAAGCGCGCGCGTCGCTGATCTTGCCTGATTCGAACATGTGTTCGAAGATGGAGGGGTGAGCCAACCCGCCGTCATCGACCAGCGCGGCAGCGTGGCGCGCAGCGACACGCTCGCGCAGATCGAGCAACTGCGCGGTCGGATCGCCGCGCTCGAGGGCGGCCCGACCCGACTGTTCGTGCCGGTCCTGCCGGCGCTCGCCGGGTTGGTCCGGCTGCGCACCGGCGGGGTCTACGGCGTCGACTCCGCGACCCTCGGCATGATGCTGGCCGCCGGTGCCTCGCAGGCCGGGGAGTGGGTCGGCTTCGCCGGCTGGGACGACTTCGGCGCCGAGGCCGCGCAGCAGCGGGGGATCGTGCTCGGGCGCACGGTCCTGGTGCCCTCGCCCGGGGAGCACTGGCTCGAGGTCACCGCGGCTCTCGTCGACGTTCTCAAGGTCGTGGTGCTGCGTCCGCCCGGCGGCGTCGACCCCACGTCGGCCTCGCTCCTCGAGGCGCGACTACGGGCCCGCTCGGCGGTGCTCGTGGTGCAGGGGGAGTGGCCGCGCTGCGAGGCGCGGCTCAGCGCCGAGCAGGTCGTCTGGGCCGGGCTCGAGCAGGGCCGCGGCCGGCTGCGTGAGCGGCGGGCGACCCTGGTCGTACGCGGTGCCGGGCGGGTGCCCGCCCGGGCCGAGGCGGTGCTCGACTGATGGCGGTCGCGTGATGGCGGGGCGGACGATGGTCCTCTGGTGCCCGGACTGGGCGGTCACGGCGGGCATGTTGGAGCTGGTCGACTCGGGTGCGTGGGCAGGCTCGGAGGTGGGTGTCGACGCGGCGGCCCCGGCCGTCGTCCTCGCCAACAACGTGGTGGTGGTGTGCAATGCCGCCGCCCGGTCCGAGGGGGTATGCCGCGGGCAACGGCGCCGCGACGCTCAGGCGCGCTGTCCCGAGGTGATGCTGATCGCGGCCAGCCCCGACCGGGACGCCCGGTGGTTCGAGCCGGTGCTGGCGGCGGTGGAGGCGGTGCGGCCGGGTGTGGCGCCGCTGCGGCCCGGCCTGCTCGCCGTCCCTGCTCCGGGGCGCTACTTCGCCCGCGGCGGGCTCGACGGCGAGGAGGCCGCGGCGGCGGTGCTGGCCGAGCGCCTCGTGCAGGAGGGGGTGTGGGACAGCCGGTTCGGTGCGGCCGACGACCTCTACACCGCCGAGCGGGCCGCCCGGCAGGCGGCGTCACAGGCCTGCCTGTCGATCGCCCCGGGCGGTTCGGCGGAGTTCCTGCGCGGCCTGCCGGTCACCGTCCTCGCCGACGACGGACCGGAGGGCGCCGAGCTCGCCGCTCTGCTGCGCCGGCTCGGGCTGATGCTGCTCGCCGACTTCGCCCGGCTCGGGGCGGGCGAGGTCGCCAACCGGTTCGGGGGCTACGGCGCCGACGTGTGGCGGCGGGTGCAGGGCCGGGAGCCGACCCGGCTCGCCTCTCGCACCCCGCCGCCGGAGCTGGCCTGTGAGATCTCCTTCGAGCCGCCCCTCGACTCCGCCGAGGCTGTCACCTTCAGCGTCCGCACCACCGCCGAGCGGTTCGTCGCCGGTCTCGCCGACCGGCAGCTGGTGGCGACGTCGGTCCGGATCGAGGCGGAGTTCGAGGAGGGGGTCTCCACCCGGACCTGGCTGCACCCGCGCTGCTTCACCTCGCGCGACCTCGTCGACCGGGCGCACTGGCAGCTCCAGGCCGGGATGGCGTCGTCCGGGCTGCGCAGTCGCAAGTCCACCGGCGAGACGATCTCCTCCGCGGTCACCGTCGTCCGCTTCCTGCCCGACGTCGTCGAGCCGGCCGGCGACCACGCCGACGGGCTGTGGGGCGGCGGCGCCGAGGAGCAGGTGGTGCGCGGGGTCGCCCGGGTCCAGGCGATGGTCGGGTACGACGCCGTCCGGGTCCCCGTGCTCCAGGGCGGGCGGGGCGCCGCCGACCGCCAGGTGTTGGTGCCGTGGGGCGAGCGGCCGGTCGGGCTGCGTCCCGTCGACCGTCCGTGGCCGGGCCGGATCCCGGGGCCCGCCCCGAGCCGGGTCTTCGCCACGCCCCTCGAGGCGGAGGTCGTCGACGAGGCCTCGGTCCCGGTGGCGGTCACCGCACGCGGGATGGTGACGGGAGAGCCGTGGCGGATCCGGATCGAGCGGCGCTGGTGCCCGATCGCCTCCTGGGCCGGGCCGTGGCCGGTCGACGAGGGGTGGTGGCTCGCGTCGCCCGGCACGTCGGGCCAGGCGTCGGGCCAGGCTCAGGGCCGGGCCGCCCGGTTCCAGGTGGTCGGCGTGGACGGTCGGGCCTGGCTGCTGCGCTGGTCCGCTCCTGCCCTCTGGGAGCTGGAGGCGGCCTACGACTGATCGGCAGCCGGTCCCATCGCTCTCGCGGCGTGCCGCGGCTTCTCCACAGGCGCGAGCCGTCCGTTCTGTCTTCACAGGTGTCGACCGCGTCGGAGCGGTGAGATCGACGTGAGGCCTACGGTCCCGCCATGACATGCGTGGATATCGGGATCGCTCCGTGATGAGCCGGATCTCCGTCGTTCCTTCTTCGCCCGGCGCCAGGCATCTCGCGGATGAGGCCGTTCGGAGCAGGAGCGAGTATCTCGCGTGAGTGCTACGCTGTCGCACATGGAGATCGGTGTCCGCGACCTGCGCAATCGGACCAGCCAGGTCATCGACGCCGTGCGCGCAGGTGAGCGCGTCGTTCTCACGGTGCACGGTGAGCGCGTCGCCGACATCGTCCCGCATGGTCACCGCTCCCGATGGCTCTCAGGTGCCGTGCTGCGTAGCGAGCTCGAGGGCCGATCGGCCGACGAGGGGCTGACCGGTGAGCTCGCCGAGCTCGCCGGACAGACCCTGGGAGAGCAATGAGCGACACCCCTCAGGTCGGTCTGCTCGACACCTCGGTCTGCTCGACACCTCGGTCTGCTCGACACCTCGGTCTTCATCGCCAGCGAGACCGGCCGCCGGCTGGGTGACCTTCCGGAGCGGGTGTCACTCTCGGTGGTGACGGTCGGCGAGCTCCAGCTCGGGGTGCTCAATGCGCCAGACCCGCTCACGAGAGCACGCCGCGCCGAGACTCTCGCCCTGGCGCGCACAGCCGACCCTGTTCCTGTCACCGAGGCGGTCATGACGACGTGGGCACGGATCGTGGCCGACTGTCGCAAGGCGGGGGTGCATCGAGCGGTCAAGCTGACTGACTCCCTGATTGCGGCGACGGCGGTCGAGCACGGACTTCCCGTCGTCACCCAGGATGCCGACTTCGACGCCCTGGCGCGGGCCCATCCCGCGCTCGAGGTTGTGCGGGTCTAGACGATTGATTCCAAGGGATCGCACGCTCCGCGACGCTCAGCACGCACGCTGACGGCGTTGCCGACGCTCGACGTACACCCGGTATGCCCTCACGCCGGCGCCTTGTCATCGCACGCGCTGAGCGCCGCTCGCTTGCACGATCCCTTGGAATCAATCATCCAGTGAGGCTTCGCCTCTGACCGCCGAGTCCTGGGGTTGGCGTGGTCGCCCGGGTGAGCGCACGCTGGGGTGATGGCTGAGACGGTGACGGTGAACGACCTTCTTGACGG
>NZ_JAVFWN010000029.1 GCF_030929495.1 Nocardioides sp. LHD-245
AGCCTCAACGCCCGGCCACGCCCTACTCTTGACATGCAGACCCCAGCCCAAGCGCTGGACCGGCTGCTGACCAAACCGGCAGCAGCCTAGGAGTTGCTTAGACCGCTTGACCTTGCCGGTCCCCGGACGACGAATCCGGTAGTTGAACGCTCAGCCCGACCAGCCCCGAGAGCACACCCCTGCCTCAGCCGACGTCGGTGGCGAGCAGGTCGTCGACCGTCTCGCGACGCACGATCACCCGCGCCCGGCCGTCCTTGACCGCGACCACCGGCGGGCGGAGGGCGTGGTTGTAGTTGGAGGCCATCGATCGGCCGTACGCCCCCGTGCCGGGCACCGCGACCAGATCGCCGGGCGCGATGTCACCAGGCAGGAACTCGTCCTTGACGACGATGTCGCCGGACTCGCAGTGCTTGCCGACGACGCGGGCCAGCACCGGCGCGGCCGAGGAGACCCGCGAGGCGAGCGTGCAGGAGTAGTCGGCGTCGTACAGCGCGGTGCGGATGTTGTCGCTCATGCCGCCGTCGACCGAGACATAGGTGCGGGTCGCACCGCCGTCGAGGGCGACCTCCTTGACGGTGCCGACGGTGTAGACCGTGCACATCGCCGGGCCGACGATGGCGCGGCCGGGCTCGATCGACAGGTGCGGGACGGCGATGCCCAGCACGGCACACTCCCCCGTCACGATCTTCGTGAGCTGCTCGGCGAGCACCGCCGGGTCGGAGGGGTCGTCCTGCGTCGTGTAGGCGATGCCGAAGCCGCCGCCCAGGTCGAGCTCGGGCAGGACCCGGCCGAGCTCGGTGCCGATCCGGGCGTGGAGCGCGAGCACGCGGCGGGCAGCGACCTCCCAGCCCGAGGTGTCGAAGATCTGCGAGCCGATGTGGCTGTGCAGCCCGCTCAGGTCCAGACCGTCCTCGGCGAGGACGCGCGAGGCCGCCTCGAAGGCGTCGCCCGACGCGATCGAGAAGCCGAACTTCTGGTCCTCGTGGGCGGTCGCGATGAACTCGTGGGTGTGCGCCTCGACGCCGGCGGTCACCCGCACCATCACGCCCTGGGTGACACCGAGCTGACGGGCGACGTCGGCGAGCCGCTCGATCTCGTGGAACGAGTCCACGATGATCCGGCCCACCCCGGCATCGACCGCGCGGCGCAGCTCCATCGCCGTCTTGTTGTTGCCGTGGTAGCCGATCCGCACCGGGTCGACCCCGGCCCGCAGTGCCACCGTCAGCTCGCCGTCGCTGCACACGTCGAGGCAGAGACCCTCCTCCGCGACCCACCGGGCCACGGACGTGCACAGGAAGGCCTTGCCGGCGTAGTAGACGTCGTAGCCCGCGAACCCGTCACGGAACGCCCGGGCCCGGGCCCTGAAGTCGTCCTCGTCGAGGACGTACGCCGGCGTGTTGACGTCGGCCACCAGGTCCGGGACCGCGAGCCCGCCGATGTGCAGCACCCCGTCGGCCTTGCGGGCCGACGCCGACCACAGGGCCGGGACCAGCGCGTTCACGTCGGCCGGCTCGCGGAGCCAGACCGGCGACGTACCGGTGAACCCCCCGGGCGAGACGTGGGCGCTCACATGCGCTCCGGCGCGGAGACGCCCAGCAGGTCGAGACCGTTGGCGATCACCGTCTGCGTGGCCACGACGAGCACCAGGCGGGCCAGGTTGGCCGGGCCGACCGGCTCGTCGCCCTGCGGCAGCATCCGGCACTCCTTGGTGTCGTACCACTTGTTGAAGACCGACGCGGTGTCCTCGAGGTAGCGGGCGATCCGGTGCGGCTCGCGCAGCTCGGCGGCACTGGCGACGACCCGTGGGTACTCCGCCAGCGCCCGCAGCAGCTCGCCGTCGCGCTCATGGGCGAGCAGGCTCGGGTCGAACTCCGTCCCGAGATCGGGCAGCGCCATGCCGAGGTCGGCGGCGTTGGCGAGCATCCGACAGGTCCGCGCGTGGGCGTACTGGACGTAGTAGACCGGGTTGTCGTTGGACGCCCTGGTGATCTCCGCGACGTCGAGGGTCAGCGGCGAGTCGGCCGGGTAGCGCGCCAAGGAGTAGCGCAGCGCGTCGACGCCGATCTCCTCCGCGAGCTCGTTGAGCGTCACGATCGTGCCGGCCCGCTTGGAGAGCTTGAGCTCCTGGCCGTCACGCAGGATCTTGACCAGCTGGCCGATCATCACGTCGAGGGTCTGGTCGGGATCGTCGCCGACGCAGGCCGCCATCGCCCGCAGCCGGCCGACGTACCCGTGGTGGTCGGCGCCGAGCAGGTAGATGCAGTGATCGAAGCCCCGTCGCCTCTTGTCGAGGTAGTAGGCGGTGTCACTCGCGAAGTAGGTGAGCTCGCCGTCGGACTTGATGAGGACCCGGTCCTTGTCGTCACCGAAGTCGGTGGTGCGCATCCACAGCGCGCCACCGTCCTCGAAGACGTGGCCGAGATCCTTGAGCCGCTGCAGGGTCTCCGGAACGGAGCCCGAGTCGTGCAGGGAGAGCTCGGAGAACCAGACGTCGAAGTGGGTGTTGAAGGAGTCGAGCTGCGCCTGCTGCTCGGCGAGCTGGATCTCGTAGCCCTTGGCCCGGACGGCGGTCCGCCGCTCCTCGCCCTCCAGTTGGAAGATGCCGGGGCTGGCCGCCTCGACAGCCTTGGCCAGGTCGTCGATGTAGGCGCCGGCGTACCCGTCCTCGGGCTTGGGCTCGCCCAGCGCCGAGGCGATGATCGAGTCGGCGAAGTGGTTCATCTGCACGCCACGGTCGTTGATGTAGAACTCGCGGGTCACCTCGGCGCCCGCCGCCGCCAGCACCCGGCCGATCGCGTCGCCGAGCACCGCCCAGCGGGTGTGGCCCAGGTGCAATGGGCCGGTCGGGTTGGCCGAGATGAACTCGACGTTGACCTTGTGCCCCTCGAGCGTCGCCGTCCGGCCGTACGACGCCCCGGCCGCGACGACATCGGCCGCCACCTGCCCCTGAGCGCCCGCCTCGACGGTGATGTTGAGGAAGCCCGGACCGGCCAGCTCGACGTCGGCGATGCCGTCGGCCTCCCGGAGCCGAGCGGCCAGCAGCTCACCGAGCGCCCGGGGGTTGGTCCCCTGGCCCTGGACCAGACTCCGTTTGGCCAGCTGCAGCGCGACGTTGGTCGCGTAGTCCCCGTGCCCCTTCTGCCGGGGTCGCTCCACCGTCACCTCGGTCGGAACGCCGTCGGTCAGGGCGAGGTCACCCTGGTCGACGAGCGTCGAGAGGGCGTCGACGATCGTGGTGGAGAGCTGGGCTGGAGTCACCGGCCCAGCGTATCGAGGGACACCGGTTTCCATTGCACGGATATCGACCGGTAAGGTTCCTCACCGTGCCTCCCGGGGCGCATGCCTCCGTAGCTCAGGGGATAGAGCACTGGTTTCCGGTACCAGGTGTCGCAGGTTCGAATCCTGCCGGAGGCGCACCAGAACCGCAGGCCGACGGCCTGCGGTTCTCGTCGTTCCGGGGCCGTACGCTCTCCCCCTGTGCCGAGCGAATCCACCTCCCGCGTCACCATCCACACCGACGGCGCCTGCCTGGGCAACCCGGGGCCCGGCGGATGGGGCGCGGTGCTGCGCTACGGCGAGCACGAGCTGGAGCTGTACGGCGGCGACCCGGCCACGACCAACAACCGGATGGAGCTGATGGCGGCCATCCGGGCGCTCGAGACGCTCAGCCGGCCCTCCGCCGTGGACCTGCACACCGACAGCAGCTACGTCCGCAACGGGATCATGTCGTGGGTCGCGAAGTGGAAGGCCAACGGCTGGCGTACCTCCGCCAAGGCCCCGGTCAAGAACGACGACCTCTGGCGCCGCCTCGACGCCGCCGCGGCGGTCCACGACGTCACCTGGCACTGGGTGAAGGGCCACGCCGGGGACCCTGGCAACGAGCGTGCGGACGCCCTCGCCGGGAAAGGCGCCCGCGAGGCCCGCGGCGACCTGCCGGCCTAGCGACCCTCGGCCGTCGAGGCCTGCCGCCAGGCGGAAGGGGGCCCACCGCGACCGCGTGCGCGGCAGCATGGCGCACGGCGGCGCAGCCGCACCGGGGGACGCCCGCGGGCCGAGCGAAGCGAGGTCCGTGCGGCGAGCCCGGTCTGCGACACGCTCGCGCCCTGCATGCCGACGGTCTTGCCGCCACGCGGACGCGACCAGCTACCGGTCTCGACCGCGTGCGCGGCAGCGTGGCGCACGGCGGCGAAGCCGCACCGGGCGACGCCCGCGGGCCGAGCGAAGCGAGGTCCGTGCGGCGAGCCCGGTCTGCGACACGCTCGCGCCGACGATCAGCACCTCTCGATCGTGGCGTCGTCGCGGGCGGCGTCGCCGTACCGCTTCGCGTCGGCGGTGTTGGGCAGGACGACGCTGGCGCCGCCCACGTTGCCGATGCTGCCCTGGAGCACGCAGGTGGTGATCTTGGCGGAGTCGACCTGGGCGATCGCCTGGGCGATGCGGAACAGGTCCTTCGGCGAGACGTCGTGCGTCTTGAGGTGCTTGAGGACCGAGAGCACCTGCTTCTCGATCCAACCCGCCTGGTCGGCCTTGCGGGCGATCTTCTCCTGGATGCCCCGCAGCACGAGCTGCTGGTTGGCAGAGCGGTCGAAGTCGCCGCGCGGCAGCGCCTTGCGGACCCGGGCGAACTCGACGGCCTTCATGCCGTTGATCCGGACCTTGCCGGCGGGCCAGCCCTCGGGGTGGAGGTACTGGTCGGCGAAGGCGCGAGGGTTGTCGACAGTGATGCCCCCGATGCCGCTGATCAGGTTGGCCAGGGCGCTGAACGGGGCGAGCATGACGTAGTCGGGCTGGACACCCAGCAGGTTGCCGACGGTCTCGCCGAGCAGCTGCGGACCGCCGTAGTAGAGCGCGGCGTTGACCCGGTTGGACCCGACACCCGGGATCGGCACCCAACTGTCGCGCGGGATGCCGACGGCGGTCGCCGCGCCGGTGCGGGTGTCGATGCCGACCATCTGGAGGGCGTCGCCGCGGGTGCGCTCCGGGTCCTCCCCCGGGCGGGCGTCGGACCCGACGCCGAGGATCCACAAGACGTCGGGGTCGACATCGACGCCGGCGGCGCGATCGACCTTCACCAGGGTGAAGCGGGTCGGCGCCGGGGCGCTGTCGGGCACGAGCAGTGCGGTCAGGCCCAGCACCAGGCCGAGCACGAGGAGTCGGAGGATCGCTCGCATATCAGGCTCCTTCCTCGCCACGGCTCACGTCGAACCCGAAGACCCGCCATCCGTCCTTGCCCGGCGTCAGCAGCAGCCGCCCGGTGACCTGGTCGGACCGCTGCGTGCCGTCGGGGCCGCCCTCCAGCTCGACGGTGAGGACGACGTGCGCGGTCGCGCCCGCGGGCTTGCCCCGCACGCCCAGCACGTCGACGCTCACCGACCGCTGGGTGACCTCGGCCCCCTCGAGCCGGTCGCCGACCTCTGCGTTGCTCATCACAGCGGGTTGGGCGAGCGCCAGCTCCCGGGCGTCGTCGGTGAACGCCCCGAACGCCTCGTCGAAGGTGCCGCGGGGGTAGTCGCCGGCGTACCCGCCGTCGATCCAGCCGTCGACCACCTCGGTGACCGCCGCGAGCGCCTCGGCCGCCCGCGCGTCGTCGAGCTCACCGCGGACCTTGCCGAGCGTCGCGTCGGTCTCGACCGCATGCTCACCACCCGACCCGTCGCCGCTGCCGGGTCCTGCGTCGGTGCCGTCGCCGTCATCCGAGCAACCGGCGAGGGTGAGCCCGGCGGCCACCACGAGAGCCGTCGCGACGACCCCCTGCCGCGCCCTCTGCCGGCCCCGTCCTGGTCGTGTCCGCACGTCTGCTGCCCCCGTTCTCCGGCACTCCGAAACCGCGCCCGGATGTCTGTTGCGCAACACCCTGCCGCAAACGGTGCCCACGGGTCGGTATTTGCTTCGGCATGGGACTAGCCTTGGCGGTCGACAGCCACTCGCTATCGGCGGCGAGTGCGTCCAGCTCATCGGAAGAGGCGAAGCACGTCGTGACGCAGTCGTCAGACCAGTCCACCGGATCTCCCGTTCCTGCGGACTTCGGAGCCAACGAGTGGCTCGTGGAGGAGATGAAGGAGCGGTTCGAGACCGACCCCACCAGCGTCGATCCCGCCTGGGCGACGTACTTCCAGAGGGACAACGGTACGACGGCCGCGGCCCCTGCCGCCGCGCCGGCGGCCTCTGCGCCGGCCACGCCCGCGCCCGCCGCCGCTCCGCCCGCTCCGGCCGCCGCCACCCCGACGCCGAAGGCCACCCCCGCGCCGCAGGTGAGCCCCGCCTCCTCCACCACACCGACGCCGCCGAAGGCCGACTCCCCGGCGCCGACCCCGAAGGACGCGCCGCGTCCGGCTCCCGTCACGGCGAGCGACGAGCCCACCCTGACCGTGCTGCGCGGCATCCCCGCCGCGACCGCGAAGAACATGGACATCTCGCTGGCGGTCCCGACGGCGACGTCGGTGCGCAACATGCCGGTCAAGCTGCTGTGGGACAACCGCATCGTCATCAACAGCCACCTCAAGCGCGCCCGCGGCGGCAAGGTGTCCTTCACCCACATCATCGGCTACGCCATCGTCAAGGCGATCAAGGCGCTGCCGGCGATGAACAACACCTACGACGAGATCGACGGCAAGCCGACGATGGTGGCGCCCGCGCACATCAACCTGGGCCTGGCGATCGACCAGCAGAAGAAGGACGGCACCCGCCAACTGGTCGCGCCCAGCATCAAGGCGTGCGAGTCGATGGACTTCGCGCAGTTCTGGACGGCGTACGAGGAGATCGTGCGCAAGGCCAAGGACAACAAGCTGACCATGGAGGACTACTCCGGTACGACGGTCAGCCTCACCAACGTCGGCGGGCTCGGCACCAACAACTCCGTGCCTCGGCTGATGAAGGGCCAGGCGGCGATCATCGGCGTCGGCTCGATGGACTACCCGCCGGAGTTCCAGGGCGCCTCCGAGGAGACCATCGCCCGCAACGCGATCTCCCGGATCATGACCATGACGTCGACCTACGACCACCGGGTCATCCAGGGCGCGCAGTCGGGCGAGTTCCTCGGCCAGGTCCACAAGTACCTGCTCGGCCAGGACGGCTTCTACGACGAGATCTTCCGCGCCCTGCGGATCCCCTACGAGCCGATCCGCTGGAACGCCGACGTCGCGACCTCGCACGACGACGAGATCGACAAGCAGGCCCGGATCCTCGAGCTGATCCACGCCTACCGCGTGCGCGGCCACCTGATGGCCGACACCGACCCGCTCGAGTACAAGCAGCGCAGCCACCCCGATCTGCGGATCGAGTCGCACGGCCTCACCCTGTGGGACCTGGACCGGGAGTTCCCGACCGGCTCGTTCGGCGGCGGCGACCGGCGCTTCCTGAAGCTGCGTCACATCCTCGGGATCCTGCGCGACTCGTACTGCCGCACGACCGGCATCGAGTACATGCACATCATGGACCCGGAGCAGCGCCGCTGGATCCAGGAGCGCGTCGAGCAGCCGCACACCAAGCCGCCCCGCGAGGAGCAGCTGCGGATCCTGCTCAAGCTCAACCAGGCCGAGGCGTTCGAGACCTTCCTGCAGACCAAGTTCGTCGGCCAGAAGCGGTTCTCGCTCGAGGGCGGCGAGACCACCGTTCCCGTGGTCGACGAGATCGCGGAGGCCGCGGCCCAGGCCGGGCTGGTCGAGGTCGCGATCGGCATGGCGCACCGCGGCCGCCTCAACGTGCTGGCCAATATCGTCGGCAAGTCCTACAACCAGATCTTCCGCGAGTTCGAGGGCAATATCGACCCGCGCACGGTCCAGGGCTCGGGCGACGTGAAGTACCACCTGGGCGCCGAGGGCGAGTTCGTGGCCGGCACCGGCGAGACCATCGCGGTCTCCGTCGCCGCGAACCCGTCGCACCTCGAGACGGTCGACCCGGTCCTGGAGGGCATCGCCCGCGCGAAGCAGGACGTCCTCGACCGGGGCACGGAGTTCCCGGTGCTGCCGATGCTCATCCACGGCGACGCGGCGTTCGCCGGCCAGGGCGTCGTGGCCGAGACGCTCAACCTCTCGCAGCTTCGCGGCTACCGCACCGGCGGCACGATCCACGTCGTCATCAACAACCAGGTCGGGTTCACCACCTCCCCCGGCTCGTCGCGCTCCACGCTGTACGCCACCGACGTGGCCCGGATGATCCAGGCGCCGATCTTCCACGTCAACGGCGACGACCCGGAGGCCTGCATCCGGGTCGCCCGGCTCGCGTTCGAGTACCGCCAGGCGTTCAACAGCGACGTCGTGATCGACCTGGTCTGCTACCGCCGTCGCGGTCACAACGAGGGCGACGACCCGTCGTACACCCAGCCGCTCATGTACGACCTCATCGAGCAGAAGCGGTCGGTGCGCAAGCTCTACACCGAGTCCCTCATCGGTCGTGGCGACATCACGATCGAGGAGGCCGAGCAGGTCCTGCGCGACTACCAGCAGCAGCTGGAGCGGGTCTTCACCGAGGTGCGGGAGGCGACGTCGGCTCCCAAGGAGTGGACCACCGTCCCCGACTACCCGGACAAGCCCCTCGGCGAGACCCAGACGTCGGTGACGCCGGAGGTCCTCAAGCGGATCGCCGACGCGTACGTCAGCCCGCCGACCGGCTTCACCGTCCACCCGAAGGTGATGCCCCAGCTCCAGCGGCGCGCCGCCGCGATCACCGACGGCCCGATCGACTGGGCCACCGGCGAGATGCTCGCGCTGGGCTCGCTGCTCATGGACGGGCGTCCGGTCCGCCTGGCCGGCCAGGACTCGCGCCGCGGCACCTTCGTGCAGCGGTTCGCGACGATGATCGACCGGGTCAACGCCGACGAGTGGACGCCGCTGGCCAACCTGACCGAGGACCAGGCCAAGTTCTTCGTCTACGACAGCCTGCTCTCGGAGTACGCCGCGCTCGGCTTCGAGTACGGCTACTCGGTCGCGCGTCCCGAGGCCCTGGTGCTCTGGGAGGCCCAGTTCGGCGACTTCGTCAACGGCGCCCAGTCGGTCATCGACGAGTACATCTCGGCCGGCAAGACCAAGTGGGGCCAGGACTCCGGCGTCGTGCTGCTGCTGCCGCACGGCTACGAGGGCCAGGGTGCCGACCACTCCTCGGCCCGCATCGAGCGGTTCCTCACCCTGTGCGCCGAGGACTCGATGGTCGTCGCGCAGCCGTCCACGCCGGCCTCGTACTTCCACCTGCTGCGCCAGCACTCCCTGGGTGACGAGCACAAGCCGCTGATCGTCTTCACGCCCAAGCAGATGCTCAGGCGCAAGGACGCCGCCTCCCAGCCGGCCGACTTCACCTCCGGCGAGTTCCGCCCGGTGATCGGCGACGCGACGGCCGACCCGGCCAAGGTGACGACCGTGCTGCTGGTCTCCGGCCGGCTCACCTGGGACCTCATGGTCGAGCGGCAGAAGTCCGAGCGCGACGACGTCGCGATCCTGCGGGTCGAGCAGCTCTATCCGTGGCCGACGGACGCGGTGCGGACCGAGCTCGACAAGTACCCGAACGCCACAGTCAGGTGGGTCCAGGACGAGCCCTACAACCAGGGCCCGTGGCCGTCGTTCTACCTCAACGTCGTCCCGCACCTGGGCCGGGCCATCCAGCCCGTGACCCGGCCCGCGTCCTCGACCACCGCGGTCGGCACCGCCAAGCGCCACCTCGAGGAGGCCAAGGTCCTCATCGGCGAGGCCTTCGCCTGAGCTTGGAGGACGGATGTACTTCACCGACCGCGGGATCGAGGAGCTCGAGCAGCGCCGGGGCGACGAGGAGGTCACCCTGGCGTGGCTCGGCGAGCGGCTGCAGGAGTTCGTCGACACTCACCCGGAGTTCGAGGTCGCCGTCGAGCGGTTCGCCACCTGGCTGGCCCGCCTCGACGACCCCGACGACTGACCCGTCGCATCTGAACCCCTGAGCACTGCCGACCCGGCGCAGATCAAACCCCGAATGATGCCGACCCGGCGCAGATTGAAGTCTTGAGTTCAATCTGGGCCGGGTCGGCGTCGTTCGGACATCAATCTGGGCCGGGTCGGCGTCGTTCGGACATCGATCTGGGCCGGGTCGACGGCTCTGGGACGTACAGATGCGCCGGGTCGGTCAGGCCGGGACCGTCTCGGAGAGCCCGATCCGGCGGTGCAGCGCCCGGAGCGGCCGCGGCGCCCACCAGGAGCGCTCCCCCAGCAGCCGGATGCTGGCGGGCAGCAGCACGCCCCGGATCAGGGTGGCGTCGATGAGGATCGCCAACCCGGTGCCGAGCCCGAAGAACTGGATGAAGCTGACCGAGCTCACCAGGAAGGCGAAGAAGCTGATCGCGATCAGCGCCGCCGCCGTGCTGACGATCCGGCCGGTGTGGGCCAGGCCGTGGACCAGCGCCTCGTCGTTGGACATCCCGCGGTCGCGCATCTCCTTGATCCGGCTCATCACGAACACCTCGTAGTCCATCGACAGGCCGAAGGCGACGCAGAACAACAGCACCATCATCGAGCTGTCCATCGGCTGCGGCGTGAAGCCGAGCAGCCCGGACAGGTGGCCGTCCTGGAACACCCAGACCATCGCGCCGAGGGTGGCACCGAGACCGACCGCGTTGAGCACGAGGGCGCGCAGCGGCTGGACCACACTGCCGGTGAACAGGAACAGGATCACCAGCGTGGTCAGCACCAGCCAGCCCGCCACGAGCGGCAGCCGGTCGCCGATGCCGGTCATCTGGTCGTGCAGCTCCGCGCTCGCGCCGCCCACCAGCGCATCGGTCCCGCCCGGTGCGGACACCGCCCGGACGTCGTCGACCAGCCCGCGGGCGTCGGCGGACATCGGGTCGAGGTCGCTCACCACGGAGACCAGGTCCGCATCACGGCCGGCCCGGGTGTCGACCCGGACCACCCCGGGCAGCTCCCCCAGCCGGGCGGCGTACGACGCGAGGTCGGCCTCGGACACGGTGGAGGTGGTGACGACCTGGATCGGGTGGGTGCCGTCGCCGCCGAAGGCCGAGCGCAGCGCGTCGCCGGCCTGCCGGCTCGACGCGCTGGTGGGGAGCACCCGGTCGTCCGGCGTACCGAGCTCGATGCCGGCGAGCGGGATCGCCACCACGAGCAGGCCCGCCAGTACCGGCAGCGCGCTGAGCAGCGGACGCCGCGCCACGAACCGGGCCAGCCGGGCCCACGCGGGCGCCTCCTCGCCGCGGATCCCCCGCACCCGCGGCACCCGCCACGCGTCGACCCGGTCGCCGAGCAGGCTGAGTCCGGCCGGGAGGACCACCACGGCGGCGAAGGCGGTGATCAGCATGACGCCGATGCCGGCGTAGGCGAACGAGCGCAGGAAGTACATGGGGAACACCAGGAGCGCGGCGAGCGCCACCGCGACCGTGGTCGCGCTGAAGGCGATCGTCCGTCCTGCGGTCTCGACCGCACGGCGCACGGCGTCTTGATGAGCACGTCCCGCGGCCCGCTCCTCGCGGACCCGGGCCACCATGAGCAGTCCGTAGTCGACGGCGAGGCCGAGCCCGAGGCCGGTGGTGAGATTGACGGCGTAGATCGACACATCGGTGGCCGAGCCGAGGATCGAGAGCTCCGCGAACGTGCCGAAGATCGCCGCGACCCCGACACCGAGGGTCACCAGCGCGCCCACGACATTGCCGAAGGCCAGCACCAGCAGCACCAGGATCAGCGGGATGGCGATGCTCTCGGCCAGGCCGAGGTCCTTCCCGATCTGGGCGCCGATCTCCTCGCCGACGACCTCGCCCCCGCCGACGTCGACCGTGAGCGGGCCGTCCACGCCGGCGTACTCGTCGAGCACGGCGCCGGGATCGGCCTCCTCCCCGGCGGCGACCGACGCGGTGACCAGGGCGTAGCGGCCGTCGGTCGAGCGCATCGGACCCGCTCGGGTGTCGAAGTACGACACCACGTCGGCCAGGTCCGGGTCCGCGCGCAGCCGCTCGGTGAGGGCAGCGCCCGCACCGGCCGAGGCGGTCGAGTCGACGTCGCCGTCGGCGGCCTCGACCACGAACACGTAGTCGGCCCCACCGGCGAACCGGTCCTCGAGCAGCGCCGCGGCGCGACTGCTCTCCGAGGCCGGGTCGTCGAAGCCGGCCGCCTGCAGCTTGCCGAAGGCGCCGACGCCGACGACCGCGGCGACGACCACCGCCAGCAGGCCGAGCACGAGCACCGTGCGGGCCCGCCTCGTCACCAGTCCACCGATCCAGCTGAACATCGCGCTCCTCCAATGTGTGCGCCCGTAAACTTTACGAGTGTTAACTTGGCATGGATGTGTACGGGTGTCAACATGTTCTCCGTGAGCACCTCGACGGACCACCCGGCCACCGGCGGCCGGCGGAGCTACCACCACGGCGACCTGCGCAACGCCCTCGCCCGAGCGGCCGCGGACCTCGCCGCGACGGGCGGCCCGGACGCGGTCACCATCCGGGGCGCCGCCCGCGCGGTGGGCGTCACCCCCACCGCGGCGTACCGGCACTTCGAGAACCAGGCCGACCTGCTCGAGGCCGCCCGTTCGCTCGCGATGGACGGGATGGTCGAGGCGATGGCCGGCTATCTCGCCCAGGTCCCGGCGGAGGGCGACCCGATCGAGCGCGCCCTGGAGCGGCTCCGGTCGACCGGCCGCGGCTACATCCGGTTCGCGATCGAGGAGCCGGGGGTGTTCCGCACCTGCTTCACCGGTGGTCTTCGCAGCGACGACGCCGACGGCGAGACGGGCATGGGCCAGCCGGCGCCCTACGTACTGCTGGCCGAGATGCTCGACGACCTGGTCGCGGTCGGCTACCTCGCCCCCGGCGACCGGCCCGACGCCGAGGCCGGCCCCTGGGCAGCGGTGCACGGGCTCGCGATGCTGCTCACCGACGGACCCCTGTCCGGCCTGGGCGAGGCCGAGCGGGAGACGGCCATCGCCCGCACGCTCGAGCTGGTGACCCGCGGACTGGCGACCGGCCCGCAAGGGCGCGCCGGACGCTAGTCTCACCCGCGTGAGCGACGAGCTGATCGACTACGCGGCCTGGGGCGAGCGCTTCTTCGCGACCGCCGTGACCGCCGAACGGGTGCTGAGCGGCGTCAACGTCCTCGCCGGCCGACCCATCGACGTCGGCCCGCTGGGCGTGGGCCCCGGCCGGATCGCCAAGGTCACCGCGACCGGCACCATCGGCACCGCCACCGGCGAGCGGACCGGCGCCGATCCGGTGACCTTCCACGTCGACCTGCCGGTCACCTTGAGGTTCAGCATCGACCTCGGCATGGACAAGCAGAACTTCGACGCCGACATCACCGTGCCCCTGACGATCACCGCCCACGGCCGCGCCGACCTCGCGATCGCGCTCGACGTGACACCCCCGCGCTCGGCCCAGGTCGTCGTCCGCCTCAAGGCCCGGGGCCTGCGCGCCTCGCTGACCAGCAAGGCCGCCAACGTCGAGGGCGAGCTGCGCCGCTTCGTGGCGAAGTACGTCGCCAAGGAGCTCGAGAAGCCCTACGTCCGTCAGGCGACGGTCATCGACGTGGGCGCGGCCGTCGAGAAGGCCGCCGCCGGACTCGGCCCGCGGGAGGCGAGCCCGATGGCCGCCGAGCTCACCGACGCCCTACCGGCCGCGATGGAGGCCGAGATCGAGCACACCGCCCAACTGTTCCTGGAGGACGACAGGTGAACCCCTATCCCCCGGCCCCCTGGCACATGCGCGGGTCGCTGTGGCTGTCCGTCTTCCGCCTCGGTCGCGATGTCGACGCCCACCACCCCGCCGGGACGTACGGCGTGGCGCTGGTCTCCTACGAGGAGCCGAGCCCGCTGACCTACCAGGAGCTCCTGCTCGCCCGGACGACCAAGGACAGCACCGGCAAGGGCGCGGTGACGATCACCGACATCTGGGTCGACTCCCCGGCGTCGCAGGCCGGTGGTCGCGCTCTGTGGGCGATCCCCAAGGAGCTGTGCGACTTCGACCTCGACAGCTCCTTCCGCGGGCCGGTGACCTCGACCGACTGGACGGCGACCGTCGAGCGGCGCCCGATCGTCGAGGCCAGCTTCACCGACGTGTCCCGGGCCGCGATCCGGGTGCCGTTCACCGGCCGGGTGGAGCAGCCCGGCATCCCCGAGCATCCCGAGACGGCTCACGTGCTGATGAAGGGCAACGCCAAGGCGCTGCCGTGCCGCGGCCGGTGGAGCTTCGCCGCCGATGGCCCGCTCGGGTTCATGCGGGAGGCGCGGCAGCTCGGGTCGTTCCGGATGGCCGGCTTCCGGCTCGCGTTCGACTGAGTGGAACGCCCGACGTTGCGGTTTGGGACCAAACCGCAACATTTCGGCCCCCAGACACGCGGTTTGGGACCAAACCGCAGGTGGTCAGACCAGTTGTGCACAGCCTGGGGATCACGCCCCTACTCGGCGACGTCACCCTCCGGCAGCGTCGGTACGTCGCCACCGTGCTCGTCGAGCGCGCGCCGCGAGGCTTCCTTGATCTCGAAGATCTCCGTGGCGAACCCGCCGACGGCCGCGGCGACCTCGCCGACGGCGCGGGTCACGATGGTCGCGACCTCGCCGACGGTCTGCGCCGCGGCCTCGGCGCCCGCCTGGAGCGCGTCCTTGGTGATCTCGCCCCTGGTGAGGTGGTCCCGTCCGTCGGTCATGTCGGCCAGTCTCCCCCGAGCGCCGTCAGGCTGCCAACGAGTCCTCGGTCACGGCCCCGGGGCCGCCGACCGGCGCGACCTTAGCTTCACCGCCGGGCAGCGAGTAGCGGCAGATCTTCTTGAAGACGCTCCACAGCTGCTGGTGCAGGCGGCCGGTGTTGTAGGGCAGGCCGTAGCGCTGGCAGATCTCGCGGACCTCGACGGCCAGCTCCGGGTAGCGGCGGGCCGGCAGGTCGGGGAAGAGGTGATGCTCGATCTGGTGCGAGAGGTTGCCGCTCATCAGGTGCATGAGCCTGCTGCCCGTGATGTTGGCGGAGCCGAGCATCTGGCGCAGGTACCACTGCCCGCGGGTCTCGTCGGCCGTCTCCTCCTCGGAGAAGGACGCGACGCCGGCCGGGAAGTGGCCGCAGAAGATGATGTTGAACGCCCACACGTTGCGGACCAGGTTCGCGACCGCGTTGCCCGCGAAGGTGAGCGGGAACAGCGGACCGGTCAGCGCCGGGAAGAGCAGGTAGTCCTTGACCGCCTGGCGCCGGATCTTCCTCATCAGGCCGGGGTAGAGCGGCTTGTTGTCGGCGAGCTTCCGCTTGCCGGAGACGATGTTCTCGACCTCGAGGTCGTGCAGGGCCACGCCCCACTCGAAGAAGGTCATCAGCAAGAACGCGTAGAGCGGGTTGCCGAGGTAGTAGGGGTGCCACTTCTGCTCGGGATCCATCCGCAGGATGCCGTAGCCCACGTCGCGGTCCTTGCCCACGATGTTCGTGAACGTGTGGTGGATGTAGTTGTGGGAGTACTTCCACTGCTCTCCCGGGCACACGGTGTCCCAGTCGAACATCCGGGAGTTGAACGCCGGGTCGCCCAGGAAGTCGTACTGGCCGTGCATGACGTTGTGCCCGATCTCCATGTTGTCGAGGATCTTCGACACGCTCAGGCAGGCGACGGCCGGCAGCCAGCCGACGACCGGCAGGTAGAACAGCGCCCGGCCGGCGATCTCCATCTTGCGTTGGGTGGTGACGACCTTGCGCAGGTACGCCGCGTCCTCCTCGCCGAGGTCGGCGAGGACCCGCTGGCGCAGGGTGTCGAGCTCCGCACCGAGCCGGTCGATCTGCTCGGCGGTGAGGCCGTGGTACTTCTCGTCGGCCGGGGCGGCCGGGTCGCTCAGGGTGTCGATGCTCATGGGGGTCTCCTCAGAGGTCGATGTGGCAGTCGCCGGCAGCGGCGGTGACGCAGATGCGGATCTCCTCGTCCGGCAGGGAGGACTCCTCGCCGGTGAGGACGTTGCGGACGGCACCGGCGGTCTTGGTGCGGGTGCAGGAGAAGCAGATGCCCATCCGGCAGCCGAAGTCCGGCTTCAGGCCGAGCTCCTCGGCCTGCTGGAGCAGGCTCGTCCCGGAGGCGGGGGCGCTGGCACCGGAGCGGGCGAAGGTCACCTCGCCGGTCAGCTCCTCGCCGTCGGCGGGCTGCGCGGCGCGGGCGACGGCAGGCTTGAAGAACTCCATCCGCAGCCGCGGCGAGAGCGCTCCGCCCGACGACTCCGGTCCGGCGTAGGCGTCCTTGACCAGCTCGACGAGGCCCGCCGGACCGCACAGCCAGGTGTCGGTGTCGCGGTAGTCCGGCACCAGACGGCGCAGCTCGAACTCGCTGAAGCGCTGGTCGCCGTACCGAAGGTGGACGTCGACGCCGTTGTCCGCCTCGGCGATCGCGGCGAGCTCGTCGGCGAAGATCTGGTCCTCGGGGCCACGGGCGAAGTGCAGGAAGGTCACCTTGCGACCGGCATGGCCGTCGTACCCGTCCCGGAGCAGGGTGCGGACCATCGACATCGCCGGGGTGATCCCGGAGCCGCCGGTGATGAACAGCAGCCGGCTGATCGTCGGCGTCGCCGGGCTCTCGATGAGGGTGAACGCGCCCTGCGCCTGGGAGAGATGCAGGAGCTGGCCGGGCCGCGCCTCGCGGACCAGGTACGACGACACCTGGCCCTCGTCGTGGGCGCGGATGGTGAGGGTGAACCGCTCCCCCGGCGCCGACGCGGCCGAGGAGATCGAGAAGGCCCGGGTGTGCCGCTTGGCCGTGCCGGGCAGCTCGACACCGACGAGCACGTGCTGGCCGGCGCGGTGCCCGCGCCAGGTGCTGGTGGGCTGGAGGGTCAGGGTGGCGACGGGCGCCGAGCCGGTCGCCGCATCGCCGGACGTCTCGCGGTGGACGGACACGACGCGGGCCCGCACCTCGTGGGCGGCCCACATCGGGTTGAACCGCTCGAGGTACCGGTCGACGCCGTGCGGGGTGGCCAGCGCCGCGGCGAGCCGCGAGCGCAGGAGCCGCCCGACCACGGGGCCGGGGCCGGAGCCGCCGGGCGCCGGCGGCGAGATGAGCGCAGACATCACGTCTCCTTCGATGAGCGAGATTCAGTGCACGACCGTACTCCCAAACTCTCACCCGCAGGCTTGCTGTCGGTCAACGACCCGACCGCGTGACAGTGCACACATGTTCACCCACGTAGGATGGGGTCCATGTCCCAGACCCGTGTCGAGCAGAAGGAGCGGACCCGCCGCGCCATCCTCGACGCGGCCCTCACCCTGTCCGAGGACTCCGCCCTGGTCGCGCTGTCGCTGCGGCAGGTCGCCAAGCAGGTCGGCATCGTGCCGACCGCGTTCTACCGGCACTTCCCCTCGATCGAGGACCTCGGGCTCGCGCTCGTCGAGGAGTCCCTCGACACCTTGCGGGCGCTGCTCCGCGAGCTGCGGCGCGCCGCCGGCGAGGACGCCGCCACCATGATCGACGGCTCGGTCACCGTGCTCGTCGAGCAGGTGCGCCAGGACCACGCCCACTACGGCTTCATCGCCCGCGAGCGGTTCGCCGGCCCGGCCGCGGTGCGTGACGCGATCGCCCGCGGGATCGAGCTCGCCGAGCGCGAGCTGGCGACGGATCTCGCCCACCTCCCCGGCACCACCGCCTGGACCGAGCGCGACCTCGAGGTGCTCTCCGCTCTCATCGTCGGCGCCATGGTGATCACCGCCGAGCGGCTCCTCGGCACCTCTCCCGGCTCCCCCGCCGAGCAGCGCGTCGCCGACGACGCCCGGACCCAGATCCGGATGCTGCTGGTCGGGGCACGCAACTGGCGCTCGCGCACCCCGTGAACGTCGGCCTCGTCACGTTCGGTGGACGACCGGCCGTCGCGACGGCGACCATGTCGCGGTGCCGACCGCAGCAGACCTCCTGAGCACCGCCGCCCGCAACGCCTGGGCGATCTCGCCCCTCGGCGACGGCATCGAGCAGTACGACGGCCTGCCGGCCACCGTCCTCACCGACGCCCCGCACCGGCGACTCGTCCGCTACGACCGGGCCACGTCGGCGCGCACGCTGCGGCCGGTCCTCCTCGTCCCCCCGCTCGCGGTGTCGGCGCGCTGCTTCGACCTGCGCCCCGGCCAGAGCCTGGCCGCCCACCTGCTCGAGACCGGCCGGGCGACGTACCTCGTCGACTACGGGCGGATCACCTTCGCCGACCGCGGCATGGGCTTCGAGGCGTGGGTCGACGACATCCTCCCGACCGCGATCCGCGCGGTCCTCGCCGACCATGCCGCCGGAGGCGACCAGGCCGACGGCGTCGACCTGGTGAGCTGGTCGCTCGGCGGGACCATGAGCCTCCTCACCGCCGCCGCCCACCCCGACCTGCCGATCGCGTCGCTGACGGCGTTCGGCACGCCGATCGACTACACGCAGATCCCGGCGATCCAGCCCCTCGTGGTCGCCGACCGGGTGCTCGGCACCCGGGCCGTCACCGCTCCGACCGCCGCGCTCGGCGGCGTGCCCCGCCACCTGGTGCGGGCCAGCTACCGCGCGATGGCGCCCCGCCGCGAGCTGACCAAGGCCGTCCATCTGGCGAAGAACATCCTGGACGCCGAGACACTGGCCCGGACCAGCGCCATCGACGGGTTCATCGGGGAGATGCCCGGCTACCCCGGCCGCGCGTACCACCAGATCCACACCCGGCTGATGGTGCGCAACGAGCTGGCGTCCGGCACGGTGCGGCTCAGCCGGAAGCGGGCGATCCGGCTCACGGACGTGCGCACCCGGGTGCTGTTCGTCGGCAGTGCGAGCGACCACATCGCCGACGGGCCGGGCGTGCGGGCCGGCGTGGACGTGGTCCCCGGCGCCCGGTACGCCGCCGCGGACGGACTCAGCCATCTCGGCCTGGTCGCCGGGCCGCGCGCCGCCGAGGTCAGCTGGCCGCTGCTCGACGCCTTCTTGGACCAGGCCGCCGCCCCGGCTTCTTGACCGCTTCCCTCGCTTCCTGATCTTTGCAAAGGCCAGGAAGCGCAGGAATCGCCTCTTCAGCGGCGATTCCTGCGCCTCCGCCAGCGATCAGTGACCGGCGTGCACGCCCTCGGGAGCATCGACCTTCGACGGCAGCAGCAGCGCCATCGCGACCACCACGACGCCGATCACGGCACCCGCGGCGAACGCCCACTGCAGACCACCCATGAACGCGTCGACCGGGTGCCTGCCGTCCGCGGCGAGGTGCTCGGTGCGGTTGGTCATGATGACCACCAGCAGCGCGGTGCCGACGGCGCCGGCCACCTGCTGGAGCGTGCCGAGCAGCGAGCTGCCGTGCGAGTAGAGCTGCGGCGGGAGGTCGCCCAGTCCGATCGTGAAGACCGGCGTGAAGACCATCGCCAGGCTGACCATCAGCGCGATGTGCAGCCCCAGGATGACGGCGTACGGCGTCTCCGCGCCGATCCGGCTCAGACCGAACAGCAGCGCCACCATCGCGACCGAGCCGGGGATCACCAGCGGACGGGCACCGATCCGGTCGTAGGCCTTGCCGACCTGCGGACCGAGCAGGCCCATCGCGAGGCCGCCGGGCATGACCAGCAGCCCGGTCTGCAGCTCGCTCAGCCCGCGCAGGTCCTGCAGATAGAGCGGCAGCAGGATCATCGAGCCGAGGAAGGCCATGAAGCCGGCCGCCATGAGGACCAGCGACACCGCGTAGTTGCGGTGCAGCAGGGTGCGCAGGTCGAGGAGCGGGCGCTCGGCGCGCTGGAGGCGGACCTGCAGCGCCGCGAACAGCGCGATCAGGATGACACCGGAGCCGATGAGCAGCGTCGGCTCGGTCCAGGCGGCGTTGCCGACCTTGCTGAGGCCGTAGACGAAGAGGCTGAAGCCACCGGCCGCGAGCACGACGCTCAGCCAGCTGATCGGACTGCGGGTCGTCTCACCGACGTTCTCGAGCTGCCGGAACCCGAAGAAGCCGACGAGGACCGCGATCGGGAGGACCGCGACGAAGATCATCCGCCACGAGCCGAGGTCGAGCAGGATGCCGGACACCGCCGGGCCCAGCGCCGGGGCGCAGGACATGGCCAGCGTGACCTGGCCCATCACCCGGCCGCGGTCCTCGGCCGAGACGACCGTCATCAGGGTCGTCATGAGCAGCGGCATCATCACGGCCGTGCCTCCGGCCTGGACCACCCGGCCGACGAGGAGGATCTCGAACGACGGGGCCACGGCGGCGATCAGGGTGCCGATGCTGAAGGTCGTCATCGCCGTGGCGTACGCCGTCCGGGTGCTCACCCGCTGGAGGAACCAGCCGGTCACCGGGATGACGGCGGCCATCGTCAGCATGAACACGGTCAGCGCCCACTGGGCGGTGGTCGAGGTGATCTCGAACTCGGTCATCAGCCGCGGGATGGCGTTGACCATGATCGTCTCGTTCAAGATGACGACGAAGGTCGCCGCGACCAGCAGCTTGATGACGAGGGGAGTCCGGCCCGGGGTCGCCGGGGCGCTCGGGAACTCCTGCTCGAACGCAGGCGTTTCGCCGGTCTGAGCGGGTCCGGCTGCGTTGGGCGCAGTCATGACAGGTCCTATCGGTTGGGTGGCAGGGTCTGACGGTGGCCGGACCCGTGACGCCGCAGGGGCTCGGGCAGGCCGTCGCTTCACAGGTACGACGAACCAGCCGTCACCGAATCGACATGGCGAGCCAGAGAAATTCATCGGCTCGCCCGTCGGGGCGCTGACAGGAGTCAATCGTCCAGCACCGACAGTCATTCCCGCCAATGGTTAATCGGCGGAATCGCCGCTCCCGACCGCAGGAGGGCCGAGCGCGTCAGGCGCCGAAGACGACCTTGCCGAAGACGTCACCGGCCGCCATGGCGGCGAACCCCTCCCGGGCGTCCGCCAGAGGGAGCACCCGGTCGATCACCGGACGTACGCCGGTGCTGTGGAGCAGGTTGACCAGCGCGGCCAGCTCGCCCCGGGTGCCCATCGTGGAGCCGACGACGCGCAGCTGCAGGAAGAAGATCCGGGTCAGCTCGGCGTCGTCGAGGTTCGGCCCCGAGGTGGTGCCGGAGATGACGATCCGGCCGCCGGGACGCAGGGCGCGGATCGAGTGCGACCAGGTCGCGCGACCGACGGTCTCCATCACCGCGTCGACCTTCACCGGCAGCCGGGCGCCGGACTCGAAGACCTCGTGCGCACCGAGCTCGAGGGCCTTCGCGCGCTTCGTCTCGTCACGGCTGGTGGCGAGCACCCGCAGCCCGCCGGCGCGGGCCAGTGCGATGAGCGCCGTGGCGACGCCTCCACCGGCCCCCTGCACCAGCACCGTGTCGCCGGCCGTGAGCTCGCCCTGGGTGAAGAGCATCCGGTACGCCGTCAGCCAGGCCGTCGGGAGGCAGGCGGCCTCCTCGAAGGACAGCGAGGCCGGCTTGGGCACCACATTGCGCCGCGGGACGACGACCCGCTCGGCCAGGGTGCCCTGGTAGCGCTCGGACAACAGCGACCGCCGGGGGTCCAGGGTCTCGTCACCGGTCCAGTCGGGATCGGAGATCACGGCGTGGACGACGACCTCGTTGCCGTCCTCGTCGTAGCCGGCGGCGTCGCAGCCGAGGATCATCGGCAGCGCCTCGGCCTTGAGCCCGACACCGCGCAACGACCACAGGTCGTGGTGGTTGAGCGCGGCCGCCTTCACGGTGACCGTGGTCCACCCCTCGGGGGCGACGGGGTCGGGGCGCTCCCCGACCACGAGGCCGGTCAGCGGGTCGTCGGAGGAGCTGGCGAAGGAGTCGGCATAGACGGCAAGCACGATCCGACCCTAGTGGTCGTCGCGGGATGCCGGGTCCCCCGTCCGGAGGGTGGGTCAGCTGCGGGCGACGCCGTCGCGGCGGGCGGCCTCGGCCACGGCGGCGGCGACCGCCGGACCGACCCGTGGGTCGAAGGGCGACGGGATGACCAGGTCCTCGGACAGGTCGTCGCCGACCAGCGCGGCGAGCGCGTCGGCGGCGGCGACCTTCATGCCCTCCGTGATGGCGCTGGCGTGCACGTCGAAGGCGCCTCGGAAGATGCCCGGGAACGCCAGCACGTTGTTGATCTGGTTGGGGAAGTCCGAGCGACCGGTCGCGACGACCCGGGCGTGGCGGTGCGCCACGTCGGGGTGCACCTCGGGATTCGGGTTGGCCATCGCGAAGATGATCGCGTCGTCGGCCATCGTGGCGACGACCTCCTCCGGCACGGTGCCGCCGGAGACGCCGATGTAGACATCGGCGCCGTCGAAGGCCTCGGCGAGCGTGCCGCGGCGGCCGCACTGGTCGGCGGTGAGCTCGGCCAGCGCCTTCTTCGACGCCGTCAGGTCGGTGCGGTCGGAGCTGACCACGCCCTTGCGGTCGGTGACCGCGATGTCCTTGACGCCGGCGGCGAGCAGGATCTTCGCGATCGCCACGCCGGCCGCGCCGGCCCCGGAGATGACCACCCGGGTCGCCTCGGCGGTGCGGCCGGTGAGCTTCAGGGCGTTGACGAGCGCGGCGAGGGTCACCACGGCGGTGCCGTGCTGGTCGTCGTGGAAGACCGGGATGTCGAGGGCCTCCTTGAGCCGGTCCTCGATCTCGAAGCAGCGCGGCGCGGAGATGTCCTCGAGGTTGATGCCGCCGAAGCTCGGGGCCAGCCGGACGACGGTCTCGATGATCTCCTCGACGTCGGTGGTCGCCAGGCAGATGGGGATGCCGTCGACGCCGCCGAACTGCTTGAAGAGGACGGCCTTGCCCTCCATGACCGGCATCGCGGCGGCGGGACCGATGTCGCCGAGACCGAGGACGGCGGTGCCGTCGGTGACGATCGCGACGGTGTTGGGGACCCAGGTGTAGTGCCGGGTCAGCCCGGGATCGGCCGCGATCGCCTCGCAGACCTCTGCCACGCCGGGGGTGTAGGCCAAGGAGAGCTGCTCCCGGCTGCCGACGTCGGCCGTGGGTACGGTCGCCATCTTCCCGCCGAGGTGCAGATCGAAGACCGGCTCACCCGCGCGCGGGTGGGGGGAAGGAACGTCAGCCACGGTCATTCATCCTTTCACATCCTCGAACCGGCCCAGTGTCCGGGGCCGCGGCCAGACCCGGGCCCGTACGACGCCCAGCACGGCCTCGTCCGGGACCGGCCCGCGGTGCCGCGAGTCCACGCCGACCGCCGGGTTGTCGCCGCGCAGCCACCAGCCGCTCCCCCGGCGCTCGGTCGCCCGCTTGACCACGAGCGTGCCGTCGGCGAAGCGGGCCACGACGACCTGACCGGGTCGCACCCGGGCGCCGTACACGACGAGGAGCCGGTCGGCGGGACGCAGGGTGGGGCGCATGGAGTCGCCGCGCACGACGGCGACGCCGAGCCTGCGGCGCGTCCCGCCGGGACGCCGCCCTCCCGCCACCGCGTCGGCCATGACGAGTAGTCTCGCAGGCAGTACGTGCCCATCTGCTGGACCATCCGCCGAAACAACAGAGAGGACCCACATGTTCTCCCGTCTCACGACGCGCTTCGTCGCCCCGACCGTCGAGGTCTCCGCCCACTGCGACCTGCCCTGCGGCGTCTACGACCCCGCCCAGGCCCGGATCGAGGCCGAGTCCGTCAAGGCCGTCATCGCCAAGGCCCTCGACAGCGACGACCCCGACTTCCGCACCCGCGCCATCCTCATCAAGGAACAGCGCTCCGAGCTCGTCAAGCACCACCTCTGGGTGCTGTGGACCGACTACTTCAAGCCCCCGCACTTCGAGGCCTACCCCCAGCTCCACACCCTGGTCAACGAGGCCACCAAGCTCGCCGGCGCCACCGGCACCAAGGGCAC
>NZ_JAVFWN010000030.1 GCF_030929495.1 Nocardioides sp. LHD-245
CCGCGTCAACATCGTGCCCACCACCGAACCCGAGATCGGAGCTGATGACCTGCCCGCGCTGACCGCCTGACACCTCATCGAGGAGCACGCAGCGCTACACCACTACGCGGGACTTGACCTCCGTGGAGTCGAGCGAGGAGACACATCGCGGCGAAGGCCTCGCGGCGTCGTAGGTGGCAGCCTAGATCGAGGGAGGTGCGGAGAGGCGAGGTCACGCGAAGCCCGTCGAGCTCGACGATGTCGCCGGGCCGGAGATCGCGTTCGCGTCCGTCGAGCTCACCACGGCGGGTCGCGCGGCGACCGCGTAACGAGCAGGTTTCGATCGGCGGCCTGACGTCGTTTCCGCCGGCCGGGTACAGATCCACGCCGTGGACCCAGGCGGCAGTCCGGTCGACGACGATCTGGTCCGCCGCAACCGAGCAGCGGACGGCCAGCACACGCAGAGCGATCGAGTCAGGCTCGTCGGTACGACGGTAGGTGCCGCTGCCGATCCGGATCAGCAGCCCGGCCGCCACGGCGTGCCGGATGCGTGAGCGGGTCAGGCCGTGGGAGTCGGCGTCGCGCACGTGGAACGGACCGGTCGGGAAGTCGTCGATTTCCATCCCACGACGATGGAGCGGATCGGCCGTTCGGCGGCGGCGAGGAGCTGGGGCCCGTGGACAGGAGGTGATGGCGTCGTACCTGTGGAGGAGCGAAGGACCTCCCGAGGACGGGAGTGACGAGTCACAGGGTCATGACTGACGAGTCAAGGGGTCAGAACCGACGACTCAACGGTGCGGGACGGTCTCCTTCAAGAAGCCGCGCGCGCCGAGGAAGGTCTCGAGCGACTCCCGATGGCCCGCGCAGGCCAGCCAGGTCTTGCGGCGGTCGGGGGTGTGGATCTTCGGGTTGTTCCACAGCAGCTGCCACTCGGCCGGCTCACGACAGCCCTTGGCCGAGCAGACGTCAGGCTCCATGCCCGCCCTGCTCGCCCTGAGGCTCGTGCCCGCCCTGCCCGAGCTGGCGCTGGGCGTCGCCACCGCCGGTGAGGGGGAGCGACGTGGCGCGGCTGTCGCCGGCGTTGGCCATCACCACGGCGACGTACGGCAGGATGATCGCGCCCGCGATCAGGATCGGCCACAGCCAGTGGATGCCGGCCGCGCCGCTGATGGCCGCGCCGATGAAGCACAGGGTGCGGATCGTCATCGCGATGACGTACTTCTTCTGCCGTCGCGCCAGGTCGTCCTGGGGGCTGGAGCCGGCCGTGGTGATGCGGATGGCGTCCATGCCCTCAGCCTACGCCGGTGCGTCCCTGAGTAGGCTGCTGGTATGTCGAATCGCACCTACCGCGTCAGTGAGATCGTCGGCACCTCCCCGGAGGGCATCGACCAGGCCGTCCGCAACGGCGTCGAGCGCGCGGGCCAGACCCTTCGCCATCTCGATTGGTTCGAGGTGACCCAGGTGCGCGGCCAGATCAAGGACGGCGCCGTCGAGCACTTCCAGGTCACCATGAAGGTCGGCTTCCGCCTCGAGGACGACGAGTAAGTCGAGCTCGTTTCGCGGGCCCCGATTTGGTGGGTCTGCCCACGGGCCTGGAGCTCTGAGCGTGCGGTTTGGTCCCAAACCGCAGCTGAAGCACCGGAACTGTTGCGGTTTGGGACCAAACCGCAACAATGCCAACCCGCCCGATTCCGACCCGTTTGTCGGGGTCCTACAACACAGGAGCGCGATCTTGGTGCCTGCCGCCCGTGAGGCCGACGCACCTGCACCACTAGCGTCACGAAGCGTGAACCCACCACGCTCCGTCCTCGTCACCGGAGGCAACCGCGGCATCGGCCGCGCGATCGCCGAGGCCTTCATCGCCGCGGGCGACAAGGTCGCCGTCACGACCCGGAGCGGGGGCGCGCCCGAGGGTGCGCTCGAGCTCAAGGCCGACATCACCGACCCGGTGGCCGTCGAGGCGGCGTTCGCCGCGGCCGAGGAGGCGCACGGTCCGGTCGAGGTGCTCGTCGCCAACGCCGGCATCACCAAGGACACCCTGCTCCTGCGCATGTCCGAGGACGACTGGTCCTCGGTCATCGACACGAACCTCACGGCCTCCTTCCGCCTGGCCAAGCGTGCCGCCAAGGGCATGCTGCGGCAGCGGAAGGGCCGGATCATCTTCATCTCCAGCGTGGTGGGTCTGCTCGGCTCGCCGGGCCAGGTCAACTACGCCGCGTCGAAGGCGGGCCTGGTCGGCATGGCGCGCTCGCTGGCGCGCGAGCTCGGGCCGCGCTCGATCACGGCCAACGTGGTGGCGCCCGGGTACGTCGACACCGACATGACCGCGGTGCTGTCCGACGAGCAGAAGGAGGGGATCCGCAGCCAGGTCCCGCTGGGCCGGTACGCCGACCCGGCCGAGATCGCCGGCGCGGTCCTGTGGCTGGCCAGCCCGGAGGCGGGCTATGTGACCGGCGCGGTGATCCCCGTCGACGGCGGACTCGGAATGGGGCACTGATCATGAGCGGAATCCTCGACGGCAAGAACATCCTGGTCGCGGGCGTCACCCTCGACACCTCGATCGGCTTCGCGGTCGCGAAGTTCGCCCAGGAGCAGGGCGCCACGGTCCTCGTCTCCAACTTCGGCCAGGCGCTGCGGATCACCCGGCGCATCGTCAAGCGGCTCCCCGAGCTGCCCGCGGTGATCGAGCTCGACGTCACCGACGCCGACCACCTCGCGGCGCTCCCCGACGCGGTCCGCGAGGCCCTCGGCCCGGACGCGACGCTCGACGGCGTCGTGCACTCGATCGCCTACGGCAACCCGGAGACGCTGCTGGGCGGCAAGTTCCTCGACGGTCCCTGGGAGGACGTCGCCCAGGCGGTGCAGGTCTCGGCGTACTCGCTGAAGTCCCTCGCCGTCGCCTGCCGCCCGCTGATGACGAGCGGCGGCTCGGTGGTCGGTCTCACCTTCGACGCCAGTGTCGCCTGGCCCGTCTACGACTGGATGGGCGTCGCGAAGGCCGGCCTCGAGTCCTGCGCCCGCTACCTCGCCCGCGACCTGGGCGGCGACGGGATCCGGGTCAACCTGGTCTCCGCCGGCCCACTGCGCACGCTGGCCGCCAAGGCGATCCCCGGCTTCGGGGACCTCGAGTCGATGTGGTCCACCAAGTCGCCCCTCGGTTGGGACAACACCGACCAGGAGCCCACCGCCAAGGCGGTCTGCGCCCTGCTCTCGGACCTGTTCCCGGCGACCACGGGCGAGATCGTCCACGTCGACGGCGGTTTCCACGCGATGGGCGCCTGACGGCTCACCCGGTACGCCGCAGCCACCGCCGGGCGCCGAGCGTCATCAACGCCCACACCGTCAGGACGATCGCTATCTCCTCGACCACATACCAGGGCCACGGCCCGAGCAGGTCGAGGAGCGACCGCCCCGGCTTGCGCATCAGGTAGCCGTAGTTGGTGTCGGCGGCCAGGTTGAAGGCGTAGGCCCCGGCCGCCCACACCAGCGTCACGGCGACCGCCGAGCGGTAGTCGCGCCAGCGCGGCACCAGGCGCAGCCCGACCACGAGGTAGACGGCCGCGAGCACGATCAGCAGGTGCAGCGCCCAGAACGCGAAGTAGCGCGGGTGCGGCAGGTCCTCGTTGAGCGAGGGTGTGACCACACCCTGGACGGTCAGGGTCAGTCCCCAGAAGAAGGTCAGCGTCACCGGCAGCGGCCGGTGCGTCCACAGCGCCCAGGTCGCGGCGATCCAGGCCAGGTCGCACAGGTGCAGCGGCAGGGTGACGCCGAGGTCGAAGTTGAACGCGAGGTCGACCAGCTGGAACGGCACGGTCGCCAGCGGGATGAGCACGGCCCACGCGCGGCTGAACCGGGTCGGGCCGTCGTACGACGCGTGCCGGCGCCCGAGCAGCACGACGACCACCAGCCCGACGGCGAACACCGCGAGCGGGATCACGTGGGTGAGCCCGTACTGCGTCACAGCACTACCATGCACGGGTGGAGAAGCAACGGCTGCTCGTCGTCGTCCGACACGCCAAGGCCGAGCAGCACGCCCCCACCGACGTCGAGCGGGTGCTGAGCGACCGGGGTCGGGCCGACGGGCGCGCCCTCGGGCAGTGGTTCGCCGCCCAGGGCATCGTCCCGGACGCCGCCTACGTCTCGTACGCCGCCCGGACCCGCGAGACCTGGGACGTCGTCTCCGCGGGTGCCGGCTGGGATCTCGCGCCGACCGTCGACGGGAGCCTCTACGGCACCGACGAGGACGGCGTCCTCGAGCTCGTCCACACCACGCCGGCCGAGGCGGGGACCGTGGTCGTGGTCGGCCACAACCCCACCATGGCGATGCTCGTGCAGCTGCTCGACGACGGCGAGGGCGAGGCATCGGGCGCGATCGAGCTCGGCGCCTTCCCGACGAGCGCCGCGGCGGTGTTCGAGATCGCCGGCCCGTGGGAAGACGTCGCGGCCATGGCGGGGCGGCTGGTCGCCTTCGAGGTGGGCCGGGCCTGACGGAATCGCCGGTCGACCGGCGATTCCTGCACAGTCAGCCGAGCGGCGGCGCCGGCGTCACGATCCCGACCGCGGCGTCGGCCGCCTCGATCTCCTCGCGGGTGATGCCCAGCAGATACATGATCGCGTCGAGGTAGGGCACGTTCAGCGCCGTGTCGGCGGCCTCGCGCACAACCGCCCGGGCGTTGTAGGCGATGCCGAGGCCCGCGGCGGCGAGCATGTCGAGGTCGTTGGCGCCGTCGCCGATGGCGATGGTCGCGTCCTCCGGTACGCCGAGGTCGGCGGCGAACTCCCGCAGCGCCTGTGCCTTCCCGGCCCGGTCGACGACCGCGCCGACCACCTCACCGGTGAGCCGTCCGTCGACGATCTCCAGGGTGTTGGCCCGGGACCGGTGGATGCCGAGATCGACGGCCAGCCGGTCGGTGATCTGGCTGAAGCCACCGGAGACGATCGCGAACCGGTAGCCGAGGCGGCGCAGGGTGCGCACCATCGTGCGGGCGCCCGGGTTGACCACGATCGCGTCGTACACCTGGTCGAGGACGGAGGCGTCGAGGCCGGCGAGCAGCTTCACCCGGGCGCGCAGCGACTGCTCGAAGTCGAGCTCGCCGCGCATCGCCCGCTCGGTGATGTCGCCGACCTCGCGCCCGAAGCCGGCGTGCGCGGCGAGCATCTCGATGACCTCGCCCTGGATCAGCGTCGAGTCGACGTCCATCACGATCAGCCGGACCCCGTGGCGCAGGAGGTCGGCGGGCTGGACGGCGACGTCGATGCCGTGGACGGCCGCGTCGCCGGCGAGGAGCTGGCGCAGGCGGTCCGGTCGGGCGCCCGACACGTCGAGCTCGATGGCGGTCACCGGGTAGCGCGCCATCCGCTCGATCCGGTCGATGTTGCCGCCGCAGTCGGCGATCCGGCCCGCGATGGCCGCCATCGCCGACGCCTTCAGCGGCGCGCCGATCACGGTGACGTGGGCGCGGTCGCGGTGCCGGGACCGGTTGTCGCCCGACCCCTTCTCGATGTCGACGGTCATGCCGAGCGCCTCCATGCTCGACGTGAGCTGCCGTCGCAGCCGCTTGCGGTCGCGCGGCGCCGTCACCAGGACGCCGAGCACCAGACGCCCCCGCATCAGGATCTGCTCGAGGTCGACGACGCTGACCCCGGATCCGGCGAGACTCTCCAGGACCGCCGAGGTGACGCCGGGCCGGTCGGCGCCGGTGACGGTGATCAGGAGCGTGTCGTCCGCTGCATCGTGAGAGGTCAAGGTCATGGCGGGTGCAGGCTATCGCTGCCCGGCGTCGTCGGAGGGCGGCGGCCAGCCGTCGGGCGAGCAGGCCGCGGTGAGAGCGTGACGCGCGGCACGCTCCAGCGGCTCCAGCACCGCCCGCCGGGCCGCGGCATCGCTCGCGGACAGGGCTCCGCCGTCGTCGCGCAGAGCGAGCTCGACGACCGCTTCGAGATGGAGCGCCCGCCCGGCGAGGTCGACGCACCGAGCGGGGGTGCCCGGGGGAGCGACGAGGGGTACGCCGGCGCGCAGATCGTGCAGCTCGTCGGCGACCCGGGGCTGCCAGCGCGCCACATCGAGGTCCGCGAGGGCGTTGGCCGTGGCCAGCAGGGCGGCGCGGAGCTGTCGGTCCGCCTCGCCGAGGTCCGGCGGCGGCCTGCGCTCGGCGGGAAGCACCCGCCATTCGACCGCGCGGCCGACCTGCCGGGGGACCAGTGCGGCGCCCGGCAGCAGGACCACCTCGCCGGCCTCGATCGCCGCGGTCGTCAGCGCCCGAGGGCCGCGCAGACCGGCCGGATCGCCGGGCGCGGGGAAGGCGGCGGCGACGCCGTCGCCGCCGTGGCCGCGTGCGGCGGCGAGCTCGAGCAGCAGCGACGACGGCCCGTCGGGCGCGGCGACGACATGGGTGACGTCGTCGCCGTGGACGGCGTCGAGGACCTCGTCGGGGCCCAGTGTCCCGCGCAGCCAGGCCGTCCCCCACCAGGCCAGGCGGGCGGAAACGGGAAGGACGCTCACCCGCCGACCTTACTGGCCTCGCCTGGATAGGGTGGCCACCATGTCCGCCGTGCTCGAGCTCGCCGAGGTGACCGTACGACGAGGGCAGTCCCTCTTGCTCGACCGCGTCAGCTGGGTGGTCCGTGAGGGCGAGCGGTGGATCCTGCTCGGGGCCAACGGAGCCGGCAAGACGACGCTGATGCAGATCGCCGGTGCCCAGCTGCATCCCACCTCCGGTGCCGTCGGTCTGCTCGGCGAGCTGCTCGGCACGGTCGACATCTTCGAGCTGCGACCCCGGATCGGTGTGTCCAGCGCCGCGGTCGCCGAGCAGATCCCGCGCGACGAGACCGTGCGTGACCTGGTGCTGACCGCGTCCTACGCCGTGCTCGGCCGGTGGCGTGAGGAGTACGACGCCGTCGATCACGACCGCGCCGATGCGCTGTTGCGCGAGGTGGGCGTCGCGCCGCTCGCCGACCGCACGTACGGCACCCTCAGCGAGGGCGAGCGCAAGCGGGTCCAGATCGCGCGCGCACTGATGACCGATCCCGAACTGCTGCTGCTCGACGAGCCCGCTGCCGGGCTCGACCTGGGCGGCCGCGAGGATCTGGTCTCCACCCTGTCCGTGCTCGCCCACGATCCGCTGTCGCCGGCGACCGTGCTGGTCTCGCACCACGTCGAGGAGATCCCGCCCGGCTTCACCCACGTGATGATGCTGCGCGGAGGCAAGGTCGTCGCCCAGGGCCAGCTCGAGGAGACACTGACCGCCGAGGCGCTGTCGGCGACGTTCGGGATGCCGCTCGTCCTCGAGCACCACGACGGGCGCTACGCCGCTCGCCGCAAGCAGCACCACCGCGGCTAGCGGGAAGCCTTCTCAACTACAGTTCGGTCATGGACTGGCTCCGGGACCACCTGTGGGAGGCCTGGCTGGGCGTCGCGTTCGTGCTCGCCCTGGCCGAGCTGCTGAGCCTCGACCTCTTCCTGCTCATGCTGGCCGGCGGCGCGGTCGCCGGCGTCCTGACGGCGTTCGTCACCGACAACATCGTCCTCCAGGTGCTCGCGGCCTCCGCTGTCTCCGTCCTGTTACTCGCCGCCGTCCGCCCGCCGCTCATCCGGCGCCTCCACGGCGGCCCGGACCTGGTGCTCGGGCCGGCGAGCATGGTGGGCAGCCGGGGCATCGTGACCGAGCCCGTCGCGGAGCACCGCCCGGGCCGGGTGAAGATCGGCGGCGAGTCGTGGCTCGCCGTCGCGGAGCCGCCGGGCTCCGCCATCGCCGTCGGCGAGACGGTCGAGATCGTCTCCATCGTCGGCGCCACGGCACACGTCCGTCCCGCGTCCGCCCCCGAACTCGAGGAGCCTCGATGACCGTCCTGATCCTGCTCGCCCTCCTGCTCCTGCTGGTCATCACCGTGGTCGCGAAGGCGATCCGGATCGTGCCGCAGGCCTACACCGGCATCGTCGAGCGGTTCGGCAAGTACAAGGAGACCCTCCCGGCGGGCCTCAACTTCGTGGTGCCGTTCATCGACAAGGTGCGCTACACCATCGACCTGCGCGAGCAGGTCGTGAGCTTCCCGCCGCAGGCCGCGATCACCGAGGACAACCTGACCGTCGACATCGACACGGTCATCTACTTCCAGGTCACCGACCCGATCGCGGCGACCTACGAGATCTCCAACTACATCCAGGCCATCGAGCAGCTCACCATGACCACGCTGCGCAACGTGGTCGGTGGCATGGACCTCGAGCAGACCCTGACCAGCCGCGAGTCGATCAACAGCGGGCTCTCGGCCGTGCTCGACGAGACCACCGGACGCTGGGGCATCAAGGTCAAGCGGGTCGAGATCAAGGGCATCGACCCGCCGCCGTCGATCAAGGACGCGATGGAGAAGCAGATGCGCGCCGAGCGCGACAAGCGCGCCTTCATCCTCACCGCCGAAGGTCAGCGCCAGTCCGCCATCCTCACCGCGGAGGGCAACAAGCAGTCCGCCATCCTCAACGCGGAGGGCGAGCGGGAGTCGCAGATCCTGCGCGCCCAGGCCGACCGCGAGGCGCAGATCCTGCGGGCCCAGGGTGAGGGGCAGGCCATCCAGACGGTCTTCCAGGCGATCCACGACGGCCGGCCGGACCAGTCGCTGCTCGCCTATCAGTACCTCCAGATGATGCCGAAGATCGCCGAGGGCGACGCCAACAAGGTGTGGGTGATCCCCTCGGAGATCACCAAGGCCCTCGAGGGTCTCGGCTCCTCGATCCACGAGGTCGCGGGCATCCCGAAGGCGACCCCCGGCCCCGCCAAGCGGGTCGACATGGGGCCGACCGAGCCGGCCATGCCGCTCACCGGGACGAGCGAGGCCGTCCAGGAAGCGATCGCCGAGGCCGAGAGCGCGGCCCGCCCGGGACAGGCCTCGGATGCCCCGGCTGCACCGGACGCGGAGCCGCCGGCAGGGGAGTATCCCGCGGAGTGACCCTCCTCGAGATCATGGCGGTGCTCCTGGCGGGCGTCGGCGCGGGCATGATCAACGCGGTCGTCGGCTCCGGCACCCTCATCACCTTCCCGACCCTGCTCGCGATCGGCGTTCCGCCCGTCACCGCGAACATGTCCAACAGCCTGGGTCTGGTGCCCGGATCCATCGCCGGCGCGTTCGGGTACCGGCGCGAGCTGGTGGGCCAGCGGGACCGGCTCTTGCGCCTGCTGGCCTTCTCGTCGGTGGGTGGCGTGGTCGGAGCCGTGCTGTTGCTCGTGCTGCCGCCGGGGGCGTTCGAGGCCGTCGTACCCGTGCTGATCCTGCTCGGGATCGCGCTGGTCGTGCTTCAGCCGTGGCTCTCCCGCGCGGTCGCGGCGCGGGCCGACCGCCGCGGTGAGCCCGTGCCGGCCGACGGGACCGACCGTGGGCCGACCGCGATGGAGCGCTCGTGGTGGGTGCCGATCGCGGTGCTCGGCACCGGCGTGTACGGCGGCTACTTCGGTGCCGCCCAGGGCGTGCTGCTGATGGGCGTGCTCGGCATCGGGGTCACCGACGCGCTGCAGCGGCTCAACGGCGTCAAGAACGTGCTCGTCGCCGTGGTCAACGCGATCGCCGGGCTCGTCTTCGTGCTCGTCGCCGAGCTCGGGCTGTTCGGGGCCGAGGCACGGGTCGACTGGCTGCTCGTCCTGCTCATCGCCGTGGGCGCGGTGTGCGGCGGCCTGCTCGGCGCCGCAGTGGGTCGCAAGCTCCCGCCGCTCGCCCTCCGGGCGGTGATCGTGACCGTCGGCCTGGTCGCCGTGGTCACCCTGGTCGTCTGAGCGGGCTCATGTAAGGGACATCGGCGGCGTGGAGCCACTACGCAGCTGAGGTTCCAGGGTTGCATGGTCATCCCGGTTGGTTCGGGGAGTGGCGTCGAGAATGGCTCTGGGGAGGTCAC
>NZ_JAVFWN010000031.1 GCF_030929495.1 Nocardioides sp. LHD-245
ACCCTTCGAGCTTCTCCCGGTCACCATCACGCAGCACCAATGCAGGGGCAGGACGATTCGCCATGCTCCCATGATTTCAGAATCCAAACTGTTCAAGAACTAACGACACGCGACACTAGACCTGCCGCCTGGAATGGCCACCACACTCCGCCACTGAACTGCACCCCGGAGTCCCGAGAGTCATAGATGCGCCCCGCAGTCGGCACGAATAGCCCACCCGTCCCCGGCGGCACAGCAGCCGCCGCCGTCCGGGGAGCCGCATCTTTCGTCACCGGCGCCGCGACCGCCTGAGGCGTCGCCGCCGCAGCGCTCGGCGCGCTCCCCGGCGACAACAACCCGAGGACCGGCATCGCGCCGGCGACCAGAGCCAGCACCACCAGACGAACGACAGGAATCATCAGCTGCCGTACACCACGGCCTCGGCGAAGCCGCTGCACGGCAGACAGCGCACGAGCGAGAAGACCAACACGGCGATCAAGGCGAAAAGACATTCTCAGCAGCCCACTCCGTCGCGGGCTCCCCCCCTGACGCCCTCCGCGTCGACCCGTGACACCGGACCCTAGGTTCGGCCGCAGCACCTGTCTCAGGAATGCCAAGAATCCACCAAGAACGCCCCGCCAGTAGGGGCGAAGGTCCCGGGCGTCGTGATGGTCGGCCCCGCCGGCGACCCTCTCCGTTGCGGACCGTCCCACAAGTTGATAGAAACTCCCATATTCGGAGTGACTACCAAGGAGTGAACGATGACCGGCGAGACGTACGACGTGGTGGTGGTCGGCTCTGGCGGAGCGGGCATGGCGGCCGCGATCACCGCGGCCGCGCACGGGCTGTCGACGGTGGTGCTGGAGAAGGCGCCAGCCTGGGGCGGTACGACGGCCCGGTCGGGCGGCGGGGTGTGGATCCCCGGCAACGACGTACTCCGCCGGCACCTGCCGGCCGACGACCTCGACCACGCCCGCCGCTACCTGCACGCGATCGTCGACCCCGACGCCGGGGTCGACCCGACGAGGATCGACACCTACCTCGACCGGGGCGCCGAGGCGCTGCGCTTCCTCACCGAGCACTCGGCGCTCGACCTGGAGTGGGTGCGCGGCTACTCCGACTACTTCCCCGAGGCCCCGGGCGGCCGGGCCGGGGGGCGCTCGTGCGAGCCGCGGCCCTTCGACGCCAAGCGGCTCGGTACGGACGCCGCGACCATGCAGCCCTTCTACACGAAGGCGCCGCTGAACGTGGTGGTCAAGCAGTCCGACTACCGCTGGCTCAGCACCGGCCTGCGGCACTGGCGCGGGCCGCTGCACATGCTGCGGGTCGGCCTGCGGACCGTGTTCGCCCGGCTCCGCGGCCGACGGCTGGTCGGCCTCGGCAGCGCGCTGTCGTCGTCTCTCCTCGTCGGTGTGCGCGACCTCGGCGTGCCGCTGCGCCTCGACACCGCACTCGCCGAGCTGATCCGCGACGGCGACCGGGTGACCGGCGTCCGGACGACGTCGGGCGAGCGGATCCTGGCTCGGCGCGGGGTGGTCCTCGCCTGCGGCGGCTTCGACCACTCCGCGGAGATGCGCGCGGAGCACCAGCGCGAGCCCGCCGGTCCGCAGCTCTCGCTCGGCGCCGCCACCAACACCGGCGACGGCATCCGGGCCGCGGTCGCGGTCGGCGCCGCGACCGCCCTCATGGACGACGCCTGGTGGGCGCCGTCGATCCCGCTCCCCCGCGGCCCGTGGTTCGCACTCGCGGAGCGCTCGCTGCCCGGCAGCATCATCGTCAACGCCCGCGGCGAGCGGTTCATGAACGAGTCGCTGCCGTACGTCGAGGCGACGCACCGCATGTTCGGCGGCCGGTACGGCGCCGGGGCGGGCCCGGCCGAGAACCTCCCGTGCTGGCTGGTGTTCGACCAGACCTACCGCGACCGCTACCTCTTCGCCGGGGTCACCGGCGGCCGCCCGCTCCCGAAGTCCTGGCTGGCGGACGGCGCGATCACCCGAGCCGGGAGCCTCGACGACCTGGCGGCGGCGATCGGCGTACCGGCGGGTGCGCTGGCGGGGACGGTGGACCGCTTCAACGGGTTCGCCCGGGCGGGCGTCGACACGGACTTCCACCGGGGCGAGTCGGCGTACGACCACTACTACGGCGACACGACGAACAAGCCCAACCCGAGTCTCGGGGTCCTCGCCAAGGCGCCGTTCTACGCCGCCCGGATGGTGCCCGCCGACCTCGGCACCAAGGGCGGCATCCTGACCGACGAGCGCGCCCGGGCGCTGCGCGCGGACGGCAGCGTGATCGAGGGGCTGTACGCCGCGGGCAACACCAGCGCCGCCGTCATGGGCCACACGTACGCCGGCCCCGGGGCGACGATCGGACCGGCGCTGGTGTTCGGCTACCTGGCGGCGCTGGACTGCGTCGCCGCCGACCCGCAGGCCGGCGTCAGCGGATCGCGAACCCGAGCCAGGAGCCGAGGATGACCGTCGCCACGACGACCTCGACCCGGCGGGCGAGGCGCGAGGGGTAGACCCGGTCCTCCAGGTAGTGCGCGATGAACCCGCGCTCGTCCATGCGCGGCTGGCCGGACCCCTCCCGACCCCAGTCCTCGAGGCGGGACAACGGGCAGGCCGCGTCGGTCGCGGCCATCCGCCCGCCCCACATCGCGGCGGCGAGGTGCGGGATGAAGACCCACGGCATCAGCCAGGCGAGGAACCCGCCGATGACCGTGAAGCCGACGAACAGGACGTGCACCACGAAGGCTCCTGCTGCGACGACCCGGTGCATGGCAGCGATTGTAGGTACGCCGATCGCGCGACCATCGGCGGGTGCTGTCCGAGATCCACGGATGAGGGTGTCGTACCCGGCATTCGGGTCGCTGATCCAGCTCCCGGACGACCCGGATGCCGGGTACGACGACAGCCCGGCCCCGGGGGACGGACGACGCCGACGATCAGGTCAGTCCGGTCGCGGCGAACGCCCGGGCGTAGATCTCCCGGACCATCCGCTCCTTGCGGGCGTTGTACTGCATGCCGTGCTCACCCGCCGCGGTCGACGCCGCCGACGCCGCGAGCTTCGCGGCGGCGTACCGCTCGCGCTCCTCGGGGTTGCCGCGCAGCCAGTCCCGGAAGATCCGGTGCTTGACGACCTCGGGGCTCTCGGGACCGAACACGTGCACATGGCTGACCGGAGCGGTGCCGCGCAGCAGCCGATGCTGGAACCACCAGGGCTCGCGCACCCGCAGCACGAAGCCGAGCGCCTCCAGCGCGGGGACGTACGACGCCTCGTCGGCCGGGTCCGCGACCACGAGGTCCACGTCGATGACCGGCTTGGCGGGCAGGCCGGGGACGGCGGTGGAGCCGACATGCTCGACGACGAGGGCGCGCCAGCCGAGGGCGCGGCGCACGGCGGCGGCGACCTCGTCGAACCGTTGCGGCCACGCGGGATCCGGCGCGATGACGGCGACGTCCGGGCTGGGCCCGGTGCCGTCGACCCACGGCGAGGCACCCGGCGGGACGGGCGGGTCGTGGAAGGTGACGATGTCGTGGCGGCTCGGCACGCTCACCCCACCAGCGCGTGCGCGTGGGCGAAGACCACGATCTGCACCCGGTCCCGCAGGCCGAGCTTGCGCAGGATGGCGCCGACATGGGTCTTCACGGTCGACTCGCTGAGGAACACCAGGCCGGCGATCTCCTGGTTGGACAGGCCCTTCGCGACGGCCGCGAAGACCTCGCGCTCCTTGTCGGTGAGGCCGAGGTACGCCGGCGGCGGGGCCGCGGCCACCGTGAACTGGCTGTCGAGCAGAGTGGACAGGTCGGCCGGGGCGAGCACCGCGTTGCCGGCGTGGACGGTGCGGATCGCGTCGCGCAGCATCACGGGCGTGGTGCCCTTGAGCAGGAACCCGCTGGCGCCGTACCGGATGGCGGTCGCGGCCCGGTCGTCGAGGTTGAACGTCGTCAGCACGATCACGCGTACCGGGCGCTCGCGCCGGGCGGTGCGGTCGGGCAGGAAGATCTGGCGGGTCGCCTCGACGCCGTCCATCTCGGGCATCCGGATGTCCATCAGCACCACGTCGGGCGCGAGCTCGTCGACCAGCCGCACGGCCTCGACGCCGTCGGCCGCCGTGCCGACGACGCCCATCCCCTCCTGGGCGTCGACGATCACCCGCACGCCCTCGCGGAACAGCTCCTGGTCGTCGACGAGCAGGACCTTGATCGACTCGCTCACACCCGCGATTATCGCGCCCGCACCGGCACCCAGGCGGTCGCGGTGAACGTCGGCGGGTCGCTGCGCCGGCGTACGTCGAGCCGACCGCCGACCGCCTCGAGCCGGCGGCGCATGCCCTCCAGCCCCTGGCCGCCGGCGGCAGGAGGCCGGGACGAGGGCGGCGGCAGCGGCACCGCGATCGGGTGGGTCACGTCGAGCACGGGCTCGGCGGCGGCCACCGCGGCCAGCGCGTTGCGCACCTCGATCCGCAGATCGCCGTCCCCCTGGCCACCGGCCCAGTGCCGCTCCACGTGCACGGGCTGGTCGCGCGGACCGTGCTTGATCGCGTTGGTGAGCATCTCCTGGAGCACCCGGAACGCCACGACGGCGAGCTCGGGCGGCATCGGCTGGGGCGTGCCGATCTCGGTGGCGACCACCTCGTGCCCGCTGGCCCGCACGCCCTCGATCAGGCTGTCGAGGTCGGCGTGCTGGGCGACGGGCGCGGTCCGGCCCGGTTGCTGCGCGGTGGAGGCGAGCACCTGCCGGACGTCGTCGAGGGACGAGCGCGCCGAGGTCGCGATATTGGCCATCGTGACCTTGAGGCCCTGGGTGTCGGCGTCCTCGAGGTACTGCGCGGACTCGGCCTGCGCGAGGATCACGGCCAGGGAGTGGCCGACGACGTCGTGCACGTCACGGGCCAGCTGGGCCTGCTCCTCCCGCAGCCGCGCGATCTCCTCGGCCTGGTCGCGCTGCGCCTCGGCGGCGACCTGGGAGCGGCGCGAGTCCTGCGACCGGGAGGCGAACCGCAGCGCCAGTCCGAGCAGCCAGGGGGTCGCGAGGAGGGCGATGGCGAGGATGCCCGAGGTCGCCCGCACGCCGTAGCCGCCGGCCCGGTACGCCCCTTCCGCGAGGCCGCCGACGCCCAGGCTCTCGAGCCCCTCGTAGAAGGTGTACGGCGAGAGCCAGGCCACCGCGATGACCGCGCCGGCGGGGATGGACAACCCGCTGAACCACACCGTCGGGAGCCGCCCCCACCGCGCGCACCCGAACGCGACGACGACGAACAGCACCTCGGTCACCATCGGGTCGACGCCGGTGAGGATCTGGAGCAGTCCGGTGAACCAGGCGACGGCGAGCGCGGCGCCGGGCAGCGCCCGGGACAGCCCGACCGCGACCGCGACGCCCGTGATCACGACGAGCGGGGGCCACACCTCCACGTAGTAGTAACGATTGATCTCGACCAGACCGACCAGGAAGGCCGCGACGCCGGCGAGCAGGTCCGGCAGCCAGCGCACCGCGCGGCTCACGCCGCCACCTCGGCTCCGGCCGGTCGCCTCGACCACCTGCCCCGGCCCCGGCCCCGGCAGGCGAGGATCAGCACACCGGTCAGCGCGGCGATGGCCGGACCTCCTGCCAGGTAGGTGAGCGCGTGTCCCCGCAAGGGAATCACACTCGAACGTGGCAGCCTCACCGGTGGGCGCCGCGGACGAGCTCGTCGAGCAGGTCCGGGTAGGTCATGCCGGCGGCGGCGAACATGCGCGGGGCCTGGGAGTGCTCGGTCATGCCGGGCATCGTGTTGACCTCGTTGAGCACCGGGCCCGCCTCGGTGAGGAAGAAGTCGACCCGGGCGACACCGGCACAGCCGAGCGCCTCGAAGACTCCCGTCGCCGCGTCCTGCAGCGCCTTCGCGTCGGTGTCGGTCAGCGCCGCCGGGATCCGGAAGTCTGCGTGCCCGCCGTACTTCGCGTCGTAGTCGAAGATCCCGTCGGTCACGATCTCCAGCGCGGGCGGGACGAACAGGGAGCCGTCCGTCCGGCGCAGCACCGCCACGTCGACCTCGCGGCCGACGACCAGGTCCTCCACCAGGACCCGGTCGTCGAGGGCGAAGGCGGCGTCCAGGGCCGGCGCCAGCGCCTCCGGTACGTCGACGCGGCTCACGCCCTGGCTCGAGCCGGCCGCGACCGGCTTCACCACCACCGGGTGGGTCCAGCGCAGGTGCGCGGCGGTGGCGGACGTGACCAGGACGCCGGGTGCGGTCGCGATGCCGACCGCCTGCGCGACCAGCTTGGTGGCCCACTTGTCCATGGCCAGCGCGCCGGGACGGATGCCGCTGCCGACGTACGGCAGGCCGGCGAGCTCGCACAACGCGGCGAGCGCGCCGTCCTCGCCACGCGGACCGTGCACGACGGGGAACACGACGTCACAGCCGCGCAGCACCTGCGCCGCGCCGCTGAGCCCGATCGGGCGCAGGCCGCGGTCACGCCAGGTGCCGTCCCGGCCGATGGTGAGCGGGACGACGTCGTAGGCCGCCGGATCGAGCGCCCCCGCGACCGAGGCGGCGGAGGCGACCGACACGTCGTGCTCGCAGTTCGCGCCGCCGCCGATGACGGCGACCCGGGTCCTCATGCCAGCCGCCTGAGGTACGGCGCGGCCAGGGTCCGCCGCGGGACGCGGGCCCCGATGCCGGTGACGATCTCGTGCTCGATGGTGTCCGCCCAGGCGGCCCACTCGGCCACCGTGGGCTCGCCGTCGGCACCGGGACCGAAGACGGTGACGCTCTCCCCCGCCTCCGCGCCGGCCGGGCCGAGGTCGACGACCACCTGGTCCATCGAGATCCGGCCCACCACTGGGCGGCGGGTGCCGCGGACCAGCACCTCGGCCCGGTCGGACGCGGCGCGCGGCAGGCCGTCGGCGTACCCCAGGGGGAGCAGGCCGAGGTGGGTGGCGTGGGTCGTGCGGTGGGCGTGGCCGTAGCCGACGGGAGTGCCGGCGCGGACCCGGCGCACCTGGGTCAGCGGCGCGGTCAGCGTCATCGCCGGCTCCAGGTCCGTGGTCCTAGACGGGTCGATGCCGACCAGGCCGGCACCCACCCGGCTCATGGTGTGGTGGGCGCGCGGGTCGGTGAGCGTCGCGGCCGTCGCGGCGAGGTGGCGGTCGCGGGGGCGCAGGCCGGCGCCGCGGGCCACCTCGACGGCCCAGGCGAAGCGGGTGCGGCCGAGCGCGTTGCAATCGTCGGCCGGCTCCTCGGCACAACCGAGGTGGCCCATCACGCCGACGACCTCGACCTGTCCGCGGACCTCGGCGCGGCGCGCGGCCCGGCACAGCGTCGCCCACTCCTCCGGCTCGGCGCCGTCGCGGGCCATGCCCGCGTCGACGTGGAGGTGGACGCGGTTGCGGCCGGCCCCCTCGGCCACCGCCGCCAGGTGCGCGAGGCTCGGGACCGCGACGTCGACGTCCCGGACGGCGGCCGCAGGGAAGTCGGCGTCGACCGGGTTGAGCCAGCTGAGGAGCGGTGCGACGAGCCCCGCGTCCCGCAGCGTCCACGCCTCACTCAGGCTGGTGACGCCGAGCCGGGTGGCGCCGTGGGCCAGTGCCGTGCGGGCGACGTCGACCCCGCCGTGGCCGAAGCCGTCGGCCTTGACGACGGCCATCAGCTCGCCGGCGGTGCGCTCCGCGAGGGTCCGGGTGTTGCGGGCGACGGCGGCCAGGTCGACGCTCAGCTGCGGCGTCCCCGGCACCAGGTCGCGCGTCCGCACGGCGAGGCGGCCCGCGCCGTTCATGCCGCCACGGCCGAGGCGAGGGGCCCGTAGAGCCCCTGCGGGGCACCGGTCATCAGTGCCCAGTACCGGTCACCGTGGCTCCAGTGCCACCACTCCGTCGGATAGTTCACCAGCCCCTGCGCCTCGAGCACGCTCGCGAGCAGGGTGCGGTGTGCCCGGGCGTCGGGCCCGATCCCAGCCGCGGCGAACCAGCACCGGCCGTCACTCTGCTCGGGCGTCGCGTCGATCGGGGTACCCAGGTCGAGCTCGTCGCCGCAGACGTCGACCAGGGTCAGGTCGACGGCCGCCCCGGCCACGTGCGGCGCGACGTCGACCGGTGCCACGAACCGGCTGGTCAGCCGCTCCAGCGCCCGGTCGCCGATGCCGGGGTGCAGCGCGGCCAGCTCGGCGCCGTACGACGCGACGATGGCGCGCTGCTCCTCCACCGGCCGGAAGCCCTCGACCACGCAGAGCCGGATGCCGGCGGGCAGCGCCCGGTCGGCCGCGACCAGCCGCTGCGCCAGCCCGGCCCGCACCAGGGCTCCGGCCGGCGCGAGGTCCCGCGGGAGCCGGACCAGCGGCTCCCCGCACTCGACGACGGGGACCGCACGGACGCGGGGATCGGACAGGAGGATCGTCATGCGGACCACGCTAGGAACCGGGCACCCCTCACCACCTCCGCCTGAGGTGCCGGTCGGCTGTCCTCAGGTGCCGGGTGGCTCAGCCCGCGGGCGGGTACGCCGCCACGCCGCTGCCGCTGAGGCTCCAGGTGTTGTCGTAGGTCAGCGTGGGCGGGTTCGCCGTGCCGGCGTAGGCGTAGCGGTCCGGGGACACCCGGTTGCTCACCGGCTGCTCGGGCGTGGCGTGGCCGTTGTAGACGAGGGCCCCGCCGAAGCCGCCCTGGCCGACCCGGCCGGCGGCGTTGCTCGGGCTGCCGCCGCAGGACACCGGCATGTTGCCGGCGCTGGTGTTCACCGGTGCGAGGTAGAGGGCGTAGTCCCAGGCGGCCGGGTCCTCGTCGTACCCGGTGCCGGCGGCGGTGACGTCCACCGTGAACGCACCGGTGAGCTGGGGCCCGGTCAGGGTGCCCGTGCCGGTGCAGGAACCGCTCGCGGTCCAGTTCACGGTCGCGGCCTGGACCGCGTAGTGCACCTGCTGGTCCGCCCAGGGCGTGCCCAGGACCGGGTCGTTGGGCTCGAACACGTAGGTGATGGTGCCGCTCCACTCCACGTGCAGGGTGTCGGGCACCGTGCCCCCGCTGAAGACCGCGGTCTTGGTGGTGCCGGAAACGGTCCCCGCGATGGTCTGCGGGAAGGGGGTGGCGCCGGGGCCGCCGGGGCCACCCGGGCCCGAGCCGCCGGGACCGTCGTCGTCGAGGATCGTGACCGGCACCTTCGCCGGGCGCACCTTCGCGGCTCCCTTGACCTTGACGGAGAAGGTCTCGGTCGGCTCGGCCACCGTGTCGTCGAGGATCGCCACCTTGACCTTGGCGGCCCTACTGCCCTTCTTGACCGTGACGCTGCCGCGGGCCGCCTTGAAGTCGCTGCCCGCCTTCGCCGAGCCGGCGACGGTCGACCAGGACAGGGTGAGGTTCCGCGGTGCCTTCTTCGCCAGCTTCAACCTCACGATCGCCTTGCCGGCCTGCTCGGCCACGGTCACCGGAGTGGCCGTGGCTGCGGGCTTGGCCAGGGCCGGGAACGCGGTCGCCGGGGACGCTGCGAGCACCGCGGGTACGACGAGTGGCCCGGTCGCGAGGAGGACGGCGGCACGGCGCAGGCATGGGCGCAGGCGTGGGGAGACCATGCGGCCACGCTAGGAATCCGCCCGGCGTCGGGCGTCAGGGTCACACCCCAAGGTTTCGTCCCGGCCGGTCTCAGGCGGCGCGTGGTCGGGCGGGGTGGTAGGTGATCTTGTCGTGGAGTGAGGTGAGGGTGGCGCGGGGTGGTGGGGTCCAGACGGGTTGACCTGTGTCGAGGTCGATGTGGACGGCCCAGGGGGTGTGGTGGATCAGTGTGTGGTGGTGGCGGCAGAGC
>NZ_JAVFWN010000032.1 GCF_030929495.1 Nocardioides sp. LHD-245
CAGCCGATGCCGGAGATGAAGACGATGTTCTCGCGGCGTAGGCCGAGGTCGGGGAGGAAGGACTGGACGGCTTTGAGGACGGCGTAGTCGCCGCAGCCGGGGCACCAGCGGACCTCCTGATCGCTGGAGAAGTCCTTCGCGGTCAGCGTCGGCGGTGCGGTCAGGGGCAGGTCGATAGCGGTCATGCGGTGGCCTCCGCGGTGGTGGTGACGTGGGCGAGCAGGTCGGCGGCCAGCGCCTCGGCCCCGAAGGGCAGTCCGCGCACTGTGGTGATCGGCCGGACGTCGACGAGGTACTCCGCGCGCAGCAGGCGGGAGAGCTGGCCGAGGTTCATCTCCGGGCACACGACCCGGTCGTAGCGGCGCAGGATCTCGCCGAGGTCATGCGGGAACGGGTTGAGATGGCGTAGGTGCACCTGGGCGATGGCGCGCCCCGTGGCCCGGACCCGACGGCACGCGGCGCCGATCGGCCCGTACGTCGAGCCCCAGCCGATCACCAGGACCTCGGCCTCGCCGGAGGGATCGTCGACCTCGAGCGGCGGGAGGGAGTCGGCGATGCGTCGGACCTTCTCGGCGCGGATCCGGACCATCGCGTCGTGGTTGGCGGGGTCGTAGGAGATGTTGCCGTGACCCTCGTCGGTGGTGCCGGCCTTCTCGAGGCCGCCGATGCGGTGCTCCAGGCCGGCGGTGCCGGGGATCGCCCAGGGCCGGGCCAGCGTCCTCTCGTCGCGGAGGTACGGCCAGAACTCGTCCGGCGCGCCATCGGCACTCGCGGCGGAGGCGTGGTTGGGCCCGGTGGCGAAGTCGGGCTCGATCCTGGGCAGGTCGGCGACAGCGGGGATGGCCCACGGCTCGGAGCCGTTGGCGAGATAGCCGTCGGAGAGCAGGAAGACCGGAGTGCGGTAGGTGACCGCGATCCGGGCGGCCTCGATCGCGGCGGCGAAGCAGTCGGTCGGGGACTGGGCGGCGACCACGGGCATCGGCGCCTCGCCGTTGCGGCCGTACATCGCCTGGAGCAGGTCGGACTGCTCGGTCTTGGTCGGCAGTCCGGTCGACGGGCCGCCACGCTGCACGTCGACGACCACGAGGGGGAGCTCGGTCATCACGGCCAGGCCGATCGCCTCGGACTTGAGCGCCACTCCGGGACCGGACGTCGCGGTCACGCCGAGCACCCCAGCGAACGACGCGCCCACCGCGGCGCCGATCGCGGCGATCTCGTCCTCGGCCTGGAAGGTCGTGACGCCGAAGCTCTTGTGCTTGCTCAGCTCGTGGAGGATGTCGGAGGCCGGGGTGATCGGGTAGGCGCCCATCAGCACCGGCAGCCCGCTCAGCCGGCCGGCGGCGACGAGTCCGTACGAGAGCGCGGTGTTGCCCGTGATGTTGCGATAGCGGCCGGCGCGGACCGGCGCCGGCTTCACGACGTACGACACCGCGAACGTCTCGGTGGTCTCGCCGAAGCTCCAGCCCGCCCGCAGTGCGGCGATGTTGGCGTCGCGGATGGCCGGCTTGGTCGCGAACTTGGCCGCCAGGTGGGCCTCGCTCCCGTCGACGTCGCGCCCGTAGAGCCAGGAGACCAGGCCGAGGGCGAACATGTTCTTGGAGCGCGCCGCGTCCTTGCGGGAGAGCCCGAACTCCTTGACCGCCTCGACCGTCATGCCGGTGAGGTCGAGGGCATGCACGGCGAACTCGGCCAGCGTGTCGTCTTCGAGCGGGTTGACGTCGTAGCCGACCTTGGCGAGGTTGCGCGCGGTGAAGTCGTGGGTGTCGACGATGATCGTCGCCCCGCGCCGGAGATCGGTCAGGTTGGCCTTCAGCGCGGCCGGGTTCATCGCCACGAGCACGTCGGGTCGGTCGCCCGGCGTGAGGATGTCGTAGTTGGCGAAGTGCAGCTGGAAGCTGCTGACGCCGGGGATCGTGCCCTGCGGGGCGCGGATCTCCGCCGGGAAGTTCGGGAGCGTGGAGAGGTCGTTGCCGAAGACGGCCGCCTCCTGGGTGAAGCGGTCTCCGGTCAGCTGCATCCCGTCGCCGGAGTCGCCGGCGAAGCGGATGACCACGCGGTCGAGCTCGGTCACGGTCGAAGACACGGTACTCCTATCTCTGATAATGATTCCAATGTAATCTCGGCTCGGAGAGGTGTCAATCGAGGAGGAGTCCCATGTTGCAGAGTCCGTCGGTCGCCCTGGTCACGGGAGGGGCGCGCGGGATCGGCGCCGCCCTCGTGGAGCGGATCGTCGCCCAGGGTGGACAGGTCGTCGTCGCCGACGTCGACGAGCGCGCGGGACGGGCGCTCGTCGGACGTCTCCGCGGAGGCGCCCGGTTCGTGCCCTGCGACGTGACCGACGAGCGGCAGGTCGCCGCGGCGGTCGACACGACCGCGGCCCTCGGCCCGGTCGACGCGGTCTTCGCCAACGCCGGCGTGGCCGGTGTGACCGGCCGGATCGAGGAGACCGGTCTGGCCGACTTCCGGCGGACGACGGACCTCCTGCTGACGAGCGTCTTCCTCACCGTCAAGCACGCGGTCCGTGTGATGCGCCCGCAGGTGCACGGCTCGATCGTGTGCACGGCGAGCGTCGCCAGCGTCCGGGGCGGGCTGGGCCCGCACGTCTACACCGCCGCGAAGCACGCGGTGAAGGGGCTCGTCGAGTCGGTCGCGGTCGAGGTCGCGCCGTACGGGCTGCGGATCAACGCGGTCGCGCCGGGCGGCACGGTGAGCTCGCTGTCGGCCGGCCTGATGGGCGACGCCGACGACCTCGCGACGCCGTACCGGCGGCTGGCGGAGGCCTCGTCGAGCGGCATCCCGACGACGGCGGACGACGTCGCGGCGGCCGCGCTCTTCCTGGCCACTGCGGCCCGGGTCAACGGCGCCTGCCTCGTCGTCGACGGCGGGGACGACGTCCCGGCCGCCAGGGGGCGCAGCTACTACGGCGTGAAGCCGGCTCTGTGATCCCGACCATGACTATGGTATTCATAGATAGCGCGGGTGTGGCAAGGCGAGAGTGAGGAGACCGGGCGGCATGGCCGAGGTGGAGGACTTCCGGGACGCCGTGGCGGGTGTGCTCGACGGGCTCTGGCCCGCCGCTGTCGACGTCGCGACGGCCGACGCCGCGAAGGTCGCCGAGGCCGCCGTCCAGCAGGGGTGGTTCCAGCTCGGACCGGAGGGTGCCGCGGACTACCTCGTCGCCGCCGTGCGCACGCTCGGGCGTCGCGCGTGCCCGCTGCCCCTCGCCGACGCGTACGTCGCCAGCCGGCTCCTGCCCGACCGGGCCGGCGCCATCGGCGCCGGTGAGATCCGTCCGGCCGTCGTCCTGGACACCGGCCCCCTGATCGTCGACGACGCCGGCACGTCCTCCCACGTGCTCGTTGTCGACACCCACACCGGCGCGGTCTCCCTGCGGGAGATCGACGTCGCCGAGCCGCTCGAGGGGCTGGCCCGCCCGGCCTGGCGCCGGCTGGCGCCGGGGGCCGTCGTGGCCGAGCGCACGGTCGAGCCCGCGGCCGTGGCCGAGGCGGTCGCCGTACTGCGCCTGTGCGTCGCCGCCCGCGCCGTCGCCGCCGCGGGCCGGGCGCACGAGCTCGCCGTCGAGCACGCGAAGGTGCGCCGCCAGTTCGGCCGGGTGATCGGCGCGTTCGGCGCCGTCCAGCAGCGGGTGGCCGCCGGCCAGATCGACCTGTCCGCGAGCGAGGCGCTGGTCGACGAGGCCGTCGGCGCGCTGCTCGCCGGACGCGACGACGCCCCGCTCGCCGCGGCCCTGGCCGCCCGGCACGCGCGGACCGCCGCGCAGCGGGTGCTCGCCGGCGCCCAGCACACGCTCGGCGCGGTCGGCTTCTTCGAGGAGCACGACGCCGCCTGGCTCTTCCGCCGGGTCCACACCGACCTCACCCATCTCGGCGGCGGTCTCGACGACCGTCGCGATGACGGCGTGGCCGCCCGGCTGCTCGCCGGCGAGGCGCTCCCGCACTTCCACCTGGGGACGCGCGCCGAGGCGTTCCGCGACGAGGTCCGCGCGCTGCTCGCCCGGCACCGGACCGGCGACGGGTACGACGTCGAGGCGCTGTGCCAGGAGATGGACGACCAGTCGCTGCTCGCCCTCAACTGGCCCCCGGAGCACGGCGGTCGCGCGGCCGCCGTCGAGGAGCAGGTCGTGCTCCACGAGGAGATGAAGTACGCCGGCGGCCCGGTCGACCGCGCGATGAGCGCCACGATGCTGATCGGCCACTCGCTGCTGCGCCAAGGCACGCCGGAGCAGAAGGCGCAGTTCCTGCCGCTCCTGCACGCCGGACAGCTGGCGTTCTGCCTCGGCTACTCCGAGCCGGAGGCCGGTTCCGACCTCGCCTCGCTGCGCACCCGCGCGGTCCGCGACGGCGACGGGTGGGTGATCGACGGGCAGAAGCTGTGGACCACGCGCGGGCAGACCGCCTCGCACGTGTGGCTCGCGGTCCGCACCGACCCCGACGCCACGCCCCGGCACGCGGGGATCACCATCTTCCTCGTCCCGATGGACACGCCGGGGATCACCGTCCAGCAGCACGTCGCGCTGTCCGGCGAGGTCTCCTGCACCGTGTTCTACGACGGCGTGCGGGTGCCCGACAGCGCCCGGGTCGGCGAGGTGCACGGCGGCTGGAAGGTCGTCACCGACGCGCTCACCGCCGAGCGGGTGGTGATGGGCGGCGTGGCCGCGACGCTGCGCCGGCACTTCGACGAGACGCTTGCGTTGCTGCGGGCCCGGGTCGCGGACGGCGGCACGGTCGACGCCCTCGACCGGGACCGGATCGCCTGGGTCGCCGCGCGGCTCCAGGCCGCCCGGGCGCTCGTGCTGCGGGCGACGCGGTCGATGGACGGCGGCGGCAGTGGCGGCGGCGACGCCCGCATCGCGGGCCCGATGGCCGCCGTCCTCAGCGGCGACCTCGCCGAGGAGCTCGGCCGCACCTGCCTCGACGTCCTCGGTCCCGAGGCCGCGCTCGCCGGCCGGTACGACGCCGCCATCCGGGTCGCGCCGATGTACGTCATCGGCGGCGGCACCAACGACATCCAGCGGGGGATCATCGCCCGTGGCCTCGGCCTGCCCCGGGAGTGAGGGTGCGGACCAAGCTCACGAGTCCGGTGCCTTCGGTGCGCGTGGTGCAGTACGCGTATGGCGGACCGGAGGTCCTCGAGCAGGCGGTGGTGGAGGTCCCTCGACCGCGCGCAGGCGAGGTGCTGGTGCGGATGGCGGCCACGTCGGTCAACCCCATCGACGTGAAGACGCGCGAGGGGAGGGGAGCGGCGGCGTCACTGGGCTCGTTCCCGATCTCCGTGGGATGGGACGTCGCCGGAGTCGTCGAGGCGGTGGGCGAGGACGTGCACTCGCTCGCTGTGGGACAGCGGGTGTTCGGGATGCCCTTCTTTCCGCAGCAGGCGGCCTCCTACGCCGCCCACGTCGTCGCTCCGGTGGAGCACCTGGCCGTCCTGCCGGACGCGGTCGACGTCGCGACAGCGGGGGCGTTGCCGCTGGCCGGTCTGACCGCGCTCTCGGCTGTGCGTGACCTCGCCGGGGCGCGCCCTGGACGACGACTGCTCATTCGCGGCGCGGCGGGCGGCGTCGGCCATCTCGCCGTACAGATCGCGAAGATCCTCGGTGCGGAGGTCGTCGCGGTCGATGGCGCCGAGAAGGGAGACTTCGTCCGAGGCCTCGGGGCCGACGAGTTCCGGGACCGCGCCGACGAGGGTCCCCTGCCGCAGGTCGATGCGGTCGTCGACCTCGTCGGTGGGGCCCAGCTGGCGGGCTCGGTCGCGACGACCGTGCGGGGCGGCGTGGTCGTCTGCGTGCCGGGCGGAGCCGACGCCGGGCTCGATGAGCTCGCGTCCCGGGCGGGGGTGCGCGCGGAGCGCGTCGCCGTCCGTCCCGACCGCGACGGTCTGGAGACACTCGCCCGGTGGTGCGCAGAAGGTGCGCTCCACGTCCACCTCTCCGCGCGGTTCGCGCTCGACGAGATCGTCGAGGCGCACCGCGCGCTGGCCAGCCGCGGGATCCGCGGCAAGATCGGCATCACCGTCGATGCCGCAATCCCATGACGACGAGCACTCTGCGTCGTTCGACGATCTCTCACTGGAGGACACCATGCCGTTGAAGTTCGGTCTCGCCATCATGAACGACTTCCCGCCGGGGGTCGTGCCCGCGTCGCGGGTGTCGATGCTGCGTGAGCAGGTGCGCGCCGCCGCGGATGCCGGCATCTCCTCGATCTGGGTGCTGCAGCACTACCTGGGCAGCATGCCCACCCTCCAGCCGGTGCCGCTGCTGTCGGCGCTCGCGCAGGACGCCGGCGAGATGACGCTCGGTACCAACATGTTCATCCTCCCGCTGCGCCACCCGGTCGAGGTCGCCGAGGAGTTCGCCACGCTCGACCACCTCACCGGCGGTCGTGCGGTGGCCGGCTTCGGCATGGGCTACCGCGAGAACGAGTTCGCCGCCTTCGGCATCCCGATGGACGACCGGGTCGGCCGGTACGACGAGAGCGTGCGGCTCATCCGCCAGCTCTGGAGCGGCGAGCAGGTGACCTTCGAGGGCGAGCACTTCCAGGTGGTGGACGAGAAGATCAGCCTGACCCCCGTCCAGCCCGGCGGTCCGCAGGTCTGGATCGGTGCGGGCCCCCACAAGAAGGGCGCCGAGCGCGCGGCCCGGCTCGGCGACGCGTGGATCGTGCCGCCGCACGTCACGCCCGAGCGGCTGGCCGTCGTCCTCGGTCACTACCGCGCGGAGCGCGAGCGGCTGGGCAAGCAGACCTCCGAGCTGGTGGTGCGCCGCGAGCTCGTGCTCGACGACGACCGGGACCGGGCCCGGGCGATCGGCGTCGCCGCCCGCGGCGCCCTGACCCAGAAGTACGCCGCCTACAACGCGCCGCAACAGGGCGAGGCCTACAAGCACCTGCAGACGGACCAGGCCGCCGAGGAGGTCGCCGACGCGTCGTACCTGTTCACCGACCCGCCCTCGGCTGTGGCCGCGCTCAAGGACCTCGAGGCTCAGGGGCTGACCCATGTCGTGCTGCGGATGCAGTGGTACGAGCTCGGTCAGGAGCAGGTGCTCGCCACGCTGGAGAAGTTCAAGAACGAGGTGCTGCCGGCGTTCCGGTGACCTGGGGCGGGCGGAGCTGTAACTACCTGTTCTTGCTGCTGTCTGATCCGTAGACCGGTATGGCAGAGGCAAGGACAGGTAGTTACAGCTCGCGGATCGCGCCGGCAACGACAAACTGCGGACTCGTCACCCTGGCCCCTCGACAGGCCACTTGCTGTCCACAGGGGGTGTAGTAGGCAACCTTGCCCACAGGCCTGACGGGCGAGTGTTGAACGCCGGCGAGGGCGCGCACACCCTCGGGCACATGGATCCTCGTGTGGAAGCTGCCATCGCCGCCAACCACGGAGTCATCAGCCGGGCGCAGGCGCTCGATTTCGGTGTTGGCCCGAGTGCTGTCCGTGCCCTGCTGCGGGATCGGGTGTGGGTCGTGGTGCGACGCGGTGTGTACACGACGCGATCGATCTGGGAGGCCCTCGACGAGTACGTCGCTCGCCCGCTCCGTAAGAGTCCCAGGGTGTGGTGGGGTTTGAGGGACCACGGCGGGGCTGCCTGACGTAGGCGGCCATCGGCGGGATCTTCGGTGTGTACGGCCAAGCACGCACTGAAGAGGAGCCCCATC
>NZ_JAVFWN010000033.1:2500-5466 GCF_030929495.1 Nocardioides sp. LHD-245
CGTAGACGATAGGTTGGAGCTGTGTTCAGCATTTCCCAAGTAACACGCTACTCCTGGAATGGTGTGTGAATCTGGCGGGACCACCCGTTAAGCCTAAATACTCCTCGATGACCGATAGCGGACCAGTACCGTGAGGGAAAGGTGAAAAGTACCCCTGGCGGGGAGTGAAATAGTACCTGAAACCATGTGCCTACAATCCGTCGGAGCCTTCCTTGTGGGGGTGACGGCGTGCCTTTTGAAGAATGAGCCTGCGAGTTAGCGATACGTGGCGAGGTTAACCCGTGTGGGGTAGCCGTAGCGAAAGCGAGTCCGAATAGGGCGTTTGAGTCGCGTGTTCTAGACCCGAAGCGGAGTGATCTATCCATGGGCAGGTTGAAGCGCCGGTAAGACGGCGTGGAGGACCGAACCCACTTCAGTTGAAAATGGAGGGGATGACCTGTGGATAGGGGTGAAAGGCCAATCAAACTCCGTGATAGCTGGTTCTCCCCGAAATGCATTTAGGTGCAGCGTTGCGTGTTTCTTGCCGGAGGTAGAGCACTGGATAGCCGATGGGCCCTACAAGGTTACTGACGTTAGCCAAACTCCGAATGCCGGTAAGTGAGAGCGTGGCAGTGAGACTGTGGGGGATAAGCTTCATAGTCGAGAGGGAAACAGCCCAGACCATCGGCTAAGGCCCCTAAGAGGTGGCTAAGTGGAAAAGGATGTGGAGTCGCAGTGACAACCAGGAGGTTGGCTTGGAAGCAGCCATCCTTGAAAGAGTGCGTAATAGCTCACTGGTCAAGTGATTCCGCGCCGACAATGTAGCGGGGCTCAAGCCATCCGCCGAAGCCATGGCAGTTCCATCTGTTTGAGTACAGACCCAGGCGTCTCCTTTGGGGGCGTCCAGGGGTGGGGCTGGGTAGGGGAGCGTCGTGTCACGGGTGAAGCGCCGGAGTGATCCAGGTGTGGACGTGACACGAGTGAGAATGCAGGCATGAGTAGCGAATCACGGGTGAGAAACCCGTGCGCCGATTGATCAAGGGTTCCAGGGTCAAGCTAATCTGCCCTGGGTAAGTCGGGACCTAAGGCGAGGCCGACAGGCGTAGTCGATGGACAACGGGTTGATATTCCCGTACCGGCGAAATGGCGCCCATGACGAGCCCGGTGATGCTAACCACCCGAAGCATGCGTGACTGATCCCTTCGGGGTGAGGCGTGTGTGTGGAGCGTGGGATCCGATCCGGTAGTAGTCAAGCGATGGGGTGACACAGGAAGGTAGCCCAACCGCCGCGATGGTAGACGGCGGGTAAGCATGTAGGACGTGACTTAGGCAAATCCGGGTCACAGCCCTTTGGTGGGTGAGTCTGAGATGTGATGCCGACCCCGTTTGGGGGAAGTGGGTGATCCTATGCTGTCGAGAAAAACCTCTAGCGAGCCATGAGCCGCCCGTACCCGAAACCGACTCAGGTGATCAGGTAGAGAATACCGAGGCGATCGAGACAACCATGGTTAAGGAACTCGGCAAAATGCCCCCGTAACTTAGGGATAAGGGGGGCCCGATGTGTGAACCCACTTGCTGGGGGATGCACAGGAGGCCGCAGAGACCAGGGGAAAGCGACTGTTTACTAAAAACACAGGTCCGTGCGAAGTTGTAAGACGATGTATACGGACTGACTCCTGCCCGGTGCTGGAAGGTTAAGAGGACGGGTTAGATCGTAAGATCGAAGCTCAGAATTTAAGCCCCAGTAAACGGCGGTGGTAACTATAACCATCCTAAGGTAGCGAAATTCCTTGTCGGGTAAGTTCCGACCTGCACGAATGGAGTAACGACTTTCCTACTGTCTCAACCATGGACTCGGCGAAATTGCACTACGAGTAAAGATGCTCGTTACGCGCGGCAGGACGGAAAGACCCCGGGACCTTTACTATAGTTTGGCATTGGTGTTTGGTTCGGCTTGTGTAGGATAGGTGGGAGACTGTGAAGTGGCCACGCCAGTGGTTGTGGAGTCATCGTTGAAATACCACTCTGGTCGTACTAGATGTCTAACCTAGGGCCATGATCTGGTTCAGGGACAGTGCCTGATGGGTAGTTTAACTGGGGCGGTTGCCTCCCAAAATGTAACGGAGGCGCTCAAAGGTTCCCTCAGCCTGGTTGGCAATCAGGTGTTGAGTGTAAGTGCACAAGGGAGCTTGACTGTGAGACAGACATGTCGAGCAGGGACGAAAGTCGGAACTAGTGATCCGGCGACTCCGAGTGGAAGGGTCGTCGCTCAACGGATAAAAGGTACCCCGGGGATAACAGGCTGATCTTCCCCAAGAGTCCATATCGACGGGATGGTTTGGCACCTCGATGTCGGCTCGTCGCATCCTGGGGCTGGAGTAGGTCCCAAGGGTTGGGCTGTTCGCCCATTAAAGCGGCACGCGAGCTGGGTTTAGAACGTCGTGAGACAGTTCGGTCCCTATCCGCCGCGCGCGTAGGAAACTTGAGAAAGGCTGTCCCTAGTACGAGAGGACCGGGATGGACGAACCTCTGGTGTGCCAGTTGTACCGCCAGGTGCATGGCTGGTTGGCTACGTTCGGAAGTGATAACCGCTGAACGCATCTAAGCGGGAAGCACGTTTCAAGATGAGGTTTCCCACCCCTTTGTGGGTTAAGGCCCCCAACAGATTATTGGGTTGATAGGCCGGAGGTGTACAGCAGTAATGCCCAGCCGACCGGTACTAATAGGCCGAAGACTTGCCACAACAAACCCCCTACACACTCAACAACCACACGAGACACACTGTGTTGGTGCGCGCGTCCACGATGAAGATCCAACCCCGACCACCCCTACTAGGGGTGGGTTCAGCAGGGGTTCATAGAGTTACGGCGGCCATAGCGGCAGGGAAACACCCGGTCCCATCCCGAACCCGGAAGTTAAGCCTGCCAGCGCCGATGGTACTGCAACCGCGAGGATGTGGGAGAGTAGGACGCCGCCGGACAAACATT
>NZ_JAVFWN010000034.1 GCF_030929495.1 Nocardioides sp. LHD-245
ACCGGCGCCACAACTCTCCCGTGGCGCCGGTCGCGCTTCCATCTGCATCGCCGCCACCGGCGGCCGTATCCGCGGACGCCAGGAGATCGCCATGTTGAGCCGCCTCGTCGACCGAGTCGTCGTCAGCGTCATCGCTGGTGACGGAGTCGCCGGTCGCGTCGCCGACTACATCATCGGCCGCATCCCCGGCTGGATGCTCGACGAGCTCGTGGACCGGACCCCGGCTTGCATTGTCAAGAGAGTCGCTGCGGACTTGCCCCGCTGCAACACTGCCTGCAGTTGGAGTCTGTTCGCCCACCTCGACGAAGGAACGCGGCCGGAGGAGGCTGAGTGATCTCGTGGTGGGCGCCGTCCCGACCCTCACGTGTCGTCCTGTGCCGGGAGGCCAGTGTCGGGGCTCAGGAGTCGGTCGCCGACTCCTTGATCAGGTCCCAGGGCTCGACGTCGAGGGCCTCGGCGATGCCGAAGAGCGTGCTCAGCCGCAGGTTGATCGGGCGGCCGACATCGAGCCGTCCGGCGGCCTCGATGACCTGCACGTGGTTCTTGGTGCAGCCGGCCAGGTGGGCCAGGGCCTCCTGGGTCAGGTCCTTCTCGTCGCGCAGCTGACGCACCCGCTTCCCGAGCAGGCGTCCGGCATCCGCGTCCCAAGGCACGTGTGCATCGTGGTGACAAGGCCTGACAAAGAACACCAATAGAAGAAAGCCTTCTTTAGATGGTTTGCGGCCCGGCGCGTCTGAGGATCCGCGCCCGGGTGGGACCGGACTATGCTGCTTTCTTGACGAGTGACCAGGTAGGGGGAGTGACTACCTGGGGTGCATCCTCGTTGGGGCATGGAGCCTGTAGACGGGGAAGGGGGACGGGCCGGGCCGCATCAGCGCCGGGCCCTGACAACGAGATGCCAGCTGTGGACCAGCGGGCTGCACGGACCGAGAAGATCCTGGCAGCCACCCGCGCCCTTTTCGACGAGCGCGGCATGCGCGAGGCGCACGTCGAGGACATCGCCCGCGTCGTCGGGATCAACCGCGCGGTCGTCTATCGACACTTCTCCAGCAAGGAGGAGCTCTTCGCGCTGACCCTGGTCGGCTATCTGTCCGACCTGGACAGCCTGATGAACGAGCGCCTCGACGAGTCGGCGTCACCCGCCGACCAGCTGCGTGCCCTGGCCGGCGCCTTCCTCGACTTCGGCCAGCAGCATCCGGCCTTCGTCGACTGTGCCCTGGTCCTGCTGCGCCGGCGTGGGGACGAGCTGTTCAAGGAGATCAGCGAGGAGACCATGCTCAAGCTGGGCATCGGCATGGCCAGCTGCCTGGGCCGGATGACGACGATCCTCGAGAAGGGCGTCGCCGCAGGGGACTTCCACGTCGAGGATCCCGGCATGCTCTCCAACCTCTACTACGCCCAGGCGCTCGGTGTGCTCAACCTGACCCACATGCGCGTCGCCGTCCGCGACGAGGACCCGGGCCTGCCCGGCACCGAGGCGATCCCGTACGAGCCGGTGAAGGAGTACGTCATCGAGACGGCCGTCGCCATGGCGCAGGGCACCGGGCCCGCCACCGCCCGGCGCAGCGACGTCTAGCCTCCCACCGTGGATCCGACCTGTGCCGAGGTCACCGTCGGGTCGCGGACCGGACGGGCGGTGCTCGCCGCCGCGATCCTCGGCTCGTCCCTGGCGCTGCTCGACAGCACGGTCGTCAACGTCGCGCTGCACCGGATCGGCGAGGACCTCGATGCCAGCCTCGAGCAGCTGCAGTGGGTCTCCAACGGCTACCTCCTCAGCCTCGCGTCGCTGACCCTGCTCGGCGGGTCGTTGGGGGACCGGTTCGGGCGGCGGCGGATCTTCATGGTCGGCGTCGTCGGCTTCGCCCTGACGTCGGTGGCGTGCGGCCTCGCGCCGACGGCACCCGTGCTGATCCTCGCCCGGATCGCCCAGGGGGTCTCGGCCGCCCTGCTGGTCCCGGGCAGTCTCGCGATGATCCAGGGCACCTTCGCGCCGGCCGATCGATCCCGGGCGATCGGGACCTGGTCCGGTCTCGGAGGCGTCGCCACCGCCGTTGGCCCCTTCCTCGGTGGCTGGCTGGTGCAGGCGGTGAGCTGGCGCTGGGTGTTCCTGATCAACCTGCCCGTCGCCGTGGTCACCCTCGTCGTGGCCCGCCGGGTCCCCGAGACCCGCGATCCGGCAGCCGTACCCGGGTTCGACTCGATCGGTGCGGTGCTCGGCGCCCTCGGCCTCGGCGGGATCACCTATGCCCTCATCCAGTGGACGGCCGAGCCAGGCGTCGCCGCCGCGTCCCTCGGTGTGGGTCTCGTCTCCGGTGTCGCGTTCGTGATCAACGAACGACGTCGGCCGCACCCGATGCTCCCGCCGGCGCTGTTCGCCTCGCGCCAGTTCAGCGCGGCGAACGCGATGACCCTGCTGACGTACGCCGCCCTGGGTGGGGTGCTCTTCTTCCTCGTCCTGCAGCTGCAGACGGTCGCGGGCCTCGGGCCGCTCGAGGCCGGCCTGGCCACGTTGCCGATCACCGTCATGATGCTGCTGCTCGCCGGACGCGGCGGCGCGCTGGCCGGGCGGATCGGTCCGCGCCTGCCGATGACGGTCGGACCGCTGCTCTGTGCCGTCGGCACCCTGCTGCTCAGCCGGGTCGACGAGGACCTGCACTACTGGACGGACGTCGCCGTGCCGTTGACCGTGTTCGGCCTGGGTCTGGCCGCCCTCGTCGCCCCGCTGACCGCGGCGGTCCTGGCCGCCGCGCCCGATCATCACGCCGGCGTCGCCTCGGGCGTCAACAACGCGGTCGCCCGCGCCGGGTCGCTGCTGGCCGTGGCCGCGCTGCCGCTGATGGTGGGCCTCACCGGCGCCGACTACCAACGCCCCGAGGTCTTCGACGCCGGCTACCGCTCCGCGATGCTGTGGTGCGCCGCGCTGCTCGTCGGCGGCGGCCTGCTCTCGTGGCTGCTCATCCGCAACCCTGACAGCGATCGGCCGACATGGGTGATCGAGGGCACCGCCGGCGACTGAGCCGGCGATCGGGAGGGGCCGACGTTGAGTTGAGTCCCCGATAGTGGTGTAGCGCGGTCGCCGAGTTCGTCCCGGTCGTGGACGTAGACGCGGCCACCGCGTGATCCTTCGAGTTCACCTCTCACAGCTCTCTCGAACGGACCATC
>NZ_JAVFWN010000035.1 GCF_030929495.1 Nocardioides sp. LHD-245
GCGGGCTCATGTAAGGGACATCGGCGGCGTGGAGCCACTACGCAGCTGAGGTTCCAGGGTTGCATGGTCATCCCGGTTGGTTCGGGGAGTGGCGTCGAGAATGGCTCTGGGGAGGTCACCTGGTGTGTGGTCGGCCCCGTTCGCCTGATTGCCATCTCCGGCTGGCCACGGATGCCCCGGATGAGGGAAGTGGCTCGGCTCGTCGAGGTCGGGGCCGTTTGCAGCACATGAGTGGGAGCCGCGGTTGGCGCGTGTCTTCCTTGGGACCGTGGCTCGAGTACGACGCTCGTGCGGGCGCTCTTCGAGGCGCTCACCTCGGACGTGACCGGTGTCGATCACTGCACCGCGAACGAAGGAGACGAGATGGGTACCAGACGCCTGGTCGGGATCGATCTGGGCATCGCCAGCGCGCACACCGTGCGGGTGCTGGACGAGACCGGCAAGACGGTCGCGAAACGCAAGGCCTGGCCGACCGAGCAGAGCCTGGGTGATGTTGAGAAGACCGCGTTGGCCGGCGCCGACGAGGACACGGTGCTAGAGGTGGTGATGGAACCGACCGGTCCGGCGTGGCTGCCGATCGCGGTGTTCTTCGCCGCTCGCGGGCACGTCGTGCATCGGGTGTCCTCGGCCAAGGCCGCTGACCTGCGCAGGTTCTTGTCACGCCACACCAAGACCAACGGGATCGATGCCGACACGTTGGCCCGGCTCCCGATCTTCGACCCCGGCGGGCTGCAACCCCTGCGGCTGCCAGATGCCGAGCAGGCCTCGTTGGATCGTCGGGTGCGGGCTACTGACCGGCTCACCCAGGCTGGTGCCCTGCACAAGCGCCGGATCAAGGACCTGGTCCGTCAACTGCTCCCGATGACACCGTTGACCGGCGACCTGGGGATCGCGGATCTGGCGGTCCTGGAGCGCTACGCCGACCCCAACACCTTGATCCGACTCGGCCTCAACCGGTTGACGGCGTTGATCGCGAAGGCCTCCCACGGCCACCAAGGTCGCGAGCGGGCCGAGCAGTGGCTCGATGCCGCACGAGCATCGGTCGAGCTGTACGCGGGTCATCCTGCGGTCGCGTTCACCGACCTGGCCGCCGAGGTCGCCACCGAGGCCAGGCTGCTGCGTGCGGTCCAGTCCGAGCTGGCAGCCCACGCGGGCGCCCGTGAGGACGCCTACCAGCGGGTCGACCCCGCCGGGCTGGCTAGGAGCCTGCCCGGGGTCGCCGAGATCGGCGGACCCGCGCTGGCCGCCGTGATGGGGGACCCGACCCGGTTCCGTACCGGCAAGGCGTTCCGGTCCTACACCGGGCTGGTGCCCAAGGCGTCCGAGACCGGCGAGACCGACCGCAAGGGCCAGCCCATGTCGAAAGCCGGGTCTTCCCTGCTGCGCACCACCTTGATCCGGGCTGCGGACACCGCCCGCAAGCAAGACCCCCAGCTGGCGCGGATCTACTACGTCCAGATGGTCGAACGCGGCAAGGACCACCTGGGTGCGCTGTGCGTGGTTGCGGCGAGCCTGGCCGAGCGATTCTGGACTGTGATGAACCGCGCCATGCCCTACGTCATCCGCGACACCGACGGCCGGCTTGTCGATCCAGCCGAGGCAAAGCACCTCATCGCCCAGCACTGGACCGTGCCACCCGAGGTCCGTGCCCGACGCCGCAGCAAGAAGGCGGGGAAGGCCCCCCAGAAAGTCCCAACCGGACAATCACGACGGGGCGACCTTCCCCACCCACAATCCTCAACGGCCACGTCGAGCAACGTCAACAAACAAACCGCTTGACAAGCCCATCCCCCATAGGGAATCAG
>NZ_JAVFWN010000036.1 GCF_030929495.1 Nocardioides sp. LHD-245
GTAAGAGTCCCAGGGTGTGGTGGGGTTTGAGGGACCACGGCGGGGCTGCCTGACGTAGGCGGCCATCGGCGGGATCTTCGGTGTGTACGGCCAAGCACGCACTGAAGAGGAGCCCCATCCGATGGCCTTGCCCCAGTCTGCCCTGTCCGAACTGCTCGAGGCGTTCCGCACCGGCGACGGCGTCGATCTGATCCGTGATTCGGTCCGGATCGCGCTCCAGGAGCTGATCGAGCTCGAAGCCACCGAACGCATCGGCGCCGCGCCCTATGAGCGCACCGAGGACCGCGTCACCGAACGCAACGGCCACCGGCCGAGGATGCTGACCACCAAGGCCGGCGACGTCGAGCTGCGGATCCCGAAGCTGCGCAAGGGCTCGTTCTTCCCGATCATCCTCGAGCCCCGCCGCCGCATCGACCAGGCGCTGTACGCGGTCGTGATGGAGGCCTACGTCCACGGCATCTCCACCCGCAGCGTCGACGACCTGGTCGAAGCGATGGGCGGCAGCGGTGTCTCGAAGTCCGAGGTCTCAAGGATCTGCGCCAACCTGGACGAGACCATCGGCGCGTTCCGCACCCGCACCCTGGACCACGTCGAGTTCCCCTACGTCTACCTCGACGCGACCTACCTCCACGTCCGCAACAAGCCCGGCAAGGGCGGCCAGGTCGTCTCCATGGCCGTGGTCGTCGCGACCGGCGTCACGGCCCGTGGGGACAGGGAGATCCTCGGCCTGGACGTCGGCGACAGCGAGGACGAGACCTTCTGGCGCAGCTTCCTGCTGTCGCTGAAGCAGCGTGGCCTGGGCGGGGTCCGGCTGGTCATCTCCGACCAGCACTCCGGCCTCGTGGCCGCTCTGTCGAGGGCGTTCCAGGGCGTGGCGCACCAACGCTGCCGGGTCCACTTCGCCCGCAACCTCCTCGCCCACGTCCCCAAGGGACAGGCCGACTACGTCGCTGCTGCGTTCCGGATGATCTTCGCCCAGGCCAAGCCCGCCGACATCGACGCGGCCTGGGACCGCACCCGTGACGAGCTCGCCGCGAGGTGGCCCAAGATCGGTCCCTACATGGACGACGCCAAGGCCGAGGTCCTCGCCTTCAGCGGCTTCCCCCGTGAGCACTGGCGCAAGATCTGGTCGACCAACCCCCTCGAGCGGGTCAACAAGGAGATCAAGCGCCGCAGCCGCGTCGTGGGCATCTTCCCCAACCCCGCCGCCGTCATCAGGCTCGTCGGCGCGGTCCTCATCGACATGCACGACGAATGGATCGCCGCCGACCGCCGCTACCTGTCCGAAGGGTCCATGGCCAAGCTCTACGACACCAGCGATACTGACCCCGTCGCCGCCATCGAGAGCAGCGACGTGTAGGCACCGAGGATCACCTCAAAGCCCACCACCCCGCGGGGCTCTGTC
>NZ_JAVFWN010000037.1 GCF_030929495.1 Nocardioides sp. LHD-245
GTGAAGGCGCCGGTGGTTGAACCAGTCGACGTACTCGGCGACGGCGATCTCGACGTCGGTCACGTTCTTCCAGCCGCCCTTGGGGCGCATGGCCGGGTTGCGGATGCACTCGGCCTTGAACAGCGAGTTCAGCGCCTCGGCCATCGCGTTGTCATAGGAATCGCCACGCGATCCGACGGACGCGACGGCCTCGGCTTCGGCGAGCCGCTCGGTGTAGCGAATCGCTCGATACTGAACGCCCCTATCCGAGTGATGCACTAGGCCGGTGACGTCCTGGCCGGCGCGCTGTCGGTTCCACAGGCCCATGTCGAGGGCGTCCAACGCCAGGTCGGTCCGCAGCGACGTGGACACCTGCCAGCCCACGATCATCCGGCTGAAGACGTCCAGGACGAACGCGACGTAGGTCCAGCCAGCGTGCGTTCTGACATACGTCAGGTCCGCGACCCACAACTGGTTCGGGCCGGTGGCGACGAACTTCCGGTTCACCAGGTCCTCGGGTCGCTCGGTCTCCGCACCGTCGCCGATGGTGGTCTTGCGGGTCTTCTCCCGCGGGATCCCACACAGGCCCTCTTGCCGCATCAGGCGCTCGACGGTGCACTTGGCGACCTTGACGCCCTCACGGTTGAGCTCGGCGTGGATCTTCCTGGCGCCGTAGACCCCGAGGTTGGCCTTGTGGGCGACCTTGATGTCCTCGACCAGTTCGGCGTCACGGATCGCGCGCGCCGACGGGGGCCTGGTCTTCGCCGCGTAGTAGCTGCTCGGGGCGATCTGCACGCCGGCTTTCTTCAGCACGGCACAGATCGGCTCGACCCCGACCTCGCGCCCGTCCACGATGTCGTGGCGATGGGCGTCGATGTAGGCGACTACTTGCCGGTGGGGCGGTCGAGCTCCGCCGCGAAGAAAGCCGCCGAGGTCTTCAGGATGTGGTTGGCCCGCCGCAGTTCGCGGACCTCGCGCTCGAGCTCAGCCAACCGCTGCGCGTCGGTGGTCGTGGTGCCCGGGCGGACACCGCCGTCGATCTCGGCCTGCCGGACCCAGTTGCGCAGGGTCTCCGGATGCATGCCGAGCTGCTCGGCCACACGCTGGATCGCGCCGTTCTTCGTCGCGGGATCCTGCCGCAGCTCGACCGCCATCCGGGTCGCCCGCTCACGCAGCTCGTCGGGGTATTTCCTGGGTGCTGCCATGACTCTCATCCTCCATGGATTGAGAGCCTCCATCAGACCCGGGGCGATTCAA
>NZ_JAVFWN010000038.1 GCF_030929495.1 Nocardioides sp. LHD-245
TCAATCATCCAGTGAGGCTTCGCCTCTGACCGCCGAGTCCTGGGGTTGGCGTGGTCGCCCGGGTGAGCGCACGCTGGGGTGATGGCTGAGACGGTGACGGTGAACGACCTTCTTGACGGGCACGTGGGGCTCGATCTGGAGTGTCTGGACCGGATCTATCTCAACGGCTACGTGCCGTCCTTGCAGGTCGGCGGTCAGGTGGTCTCGTTCATGACCCAGCACCTCGGACTCCCGATCCCGTCGCCGGCGATCATGGAGAAGATCGGCACCCGTTTCCGCCGCGCGGTCAAGGAGTTCGCCGATGCAGATCACATCCCGGTCGTGCGGTTCAAGAAGGGTGACCGGAAGCTCGATGTGATGAAGCGTCACCTCACTGCTCAGGCCAAGACCGGGCGGTCCGGGGTGGCGGCGATCGGGATCGCGCAGGAGTTCCAGAACGTCTTCGCCGCCCACCAGCGCCAGGCACCCAACAACGTCCCGTGGTTCTCCTTCGCCAAGGCCGACCGGCGGGTGACCTGCTTCTACTTCTACCTGTGGGACGAGGACTTCGGTCCGACGTTCATCAAGGTCTGCGCCTACTTCCCCTACCCGATCAAGGTCTGGCTCAACGGACACGAGTGGGCCAAACGTCAAGCCACCCACGCCGGGATCGGGTTCACCGAGCTGTCCAACGGCTTCGCCACCTGTGAGGACCCCACCGCGCTGCAGGCGATCTGCGATCGCCTCGGTCCTGGGACGATCAAGGTGTTCTTCGAACGCTGGATGAGCATCCTCCCGCTGCCGTTGGACCAGACCGATCGGGCGGCGGGGTACTGGTGGGAGCTGTCCATGCGGCAGATCGAGACTTCCCGCACCATCGTCTTCGACCAGCCGCGCCGGGCTCGGGCGTTCTTCGAGGCGCTGGTGATCGACAACCTCGACATCGGACGTCCCGACACCCTGGAGTTGATCTTCGGTCGCCAGATCCGCCGCGGTCGTCAGCGCCGCACTCAAGAGGTGTTCAACACCAAGGTCGTCACCCGAGACACCGAGGTCACGATGAACACCTTCTACAAGAACTCCCGGGTCAAGCAGTACCTCAAGGACGGTCGCGCGCTACGAGTCGAGACCGTCATCAACTCGCCCACCGACCTGCGGTGCCTACGCCGTCTGGAGCACCTCGACGAACTGCAGGCCAAGGCACGTGACGTCAACGCCCGC
>NZ_JAVFWN010000039.1 GCF_030929495.1 Nocardioides sp. LHD-245
GGCGGGTTCAAGGGGTCGAAGCAACGTGACCTTGGAGGAGCGTTGCGATGAGACCGTTGTCAGGGCGGGGTTCGTGTCGATCGTGGGAGCAGTGGGACCAGTTCTTCGAGCTGGTGTGCGCGGGCTTGTCGATCTCGGCGGCAGCACGTGAGATCGGCGTGGCGCCGCCGTCGGCGTGGGCGAAGTGGCGTAAGTCGGCTCCCATGGAACTCGGTGTTGCACATGGGCGGCGTGGCGGACTGGTGGTTGTCACCGTCCCGGCCGGGGCGAGCGAGGCGGTCGACACCGACGCTCAGGACGGCGGCGGTAGCGAGAAGGGAGTGCGCCGTGTGTTGACCAGCGAGGACCGGGCAGTGATCGCCGCTGGTCTGCGCAAGAAGTGGACCTACGCCGAGATCGGCGAGGCGATCGACCGTAGCCCGTCTGTGATTTGTCGCGAGGTCGCCCGCAACCGCGGTCCGGACGGGTCCTATCACGGCGCGTTGGCCAACGCTGCCGCGCGGGAACGGCGACGACGGCCCAAGGAGTTCCGGTTGGTCGCCGAGCCCGGCCTGTGTCGGCGGATCGAGGCGTGGATGGACGAGGGTTGGTCCCCAAAGCTGATCGCACAGGTGCTGCGTGAGGAGTCGCCACACATGATCATGGGCCGTGTGTCGCACGAGACGATCTACCAGGCGCTCTACGTCCAGACCCGCGGAGGGCTGCGCAAGGACCTCTACCGGCACCTGTCGACCAAGCGTGCGCGCCGCAAGTCGCAGGGCGGGGGCAAGCGGGCGAACAGTCCGTACAAGGAGGCGTTCAAGATCAGTCAACGCCCGCCCGAGGTGGCTGATCGGGCCGTGCCCGGCCATTGGGAGGGCGACCTCGTCATGGGCAGCCCGGGAAGCCCCGCGGTCGGGACACTGGTCGAACGGTCGACCCGGTTCACGATCCTGCTGCACCTACCCGGACGCCACGACGCGGAGTCGGTGGCTGAGGCGATGATCCGGGAGATGAGCGACTTGCCCGAGCACCTACGCCGCTCGTTGACCTGGGACCGCGGGACCGAGCTCGCGGCCTACGACAAGATCCAGACCGGCCTGTCGATGCCGGTCTACTTCTGTGACCCCCGCTCGCCGTGGCAGCGCGGCACGAACGAGAACACCAACCGGTTGTTGCGGCACTGGTTGACGAAGGGCACCGACCTG
>NZ_JAVFWN010000040.1 GCF_030929495.1 Nocardioides sp. LHD-245
CGTGATCCTTCGAGTTCACCTCTCACAGCTCTCTCGAACGGACCATCACGATGACCGCTCCACACATTGTCGACCCTGCTGGCCTGCTCGGCGAAGCGCTGGCCGAAGCGTCGCCCGATCTGATGCGATCGCTGCTTCAGTCGATCATCAACGCCCTGCTGTCTGCCGATGCTGACGCCGTCGTCGGTGCTGAGTGGGGACGCCCGTCCACGTCGCGCAGCAGCCAGCGCAACGGGTACCGGCACCGCGACCTCGACACCCGAGTCGGCACCATCGACGTCGCGATCCCCAAACTACGCAAGGGCACCTACTTCCCCGAGTGGCTCCTTGAGCGCCGCAAGCGATCCGAGTCCGCGCTGATCACGGTGGTCGCTGACTGCTACCTGGCCGGCGTCAGCACCCGACGGATGGACAAGCTGGTCAAGACGCTCGGCATCGACGGGCTGTCGAAGTCGCAGGTCTCCCGGATGGCCGCGGACCTCGACTCCATCGTCGAGGACTTCCGGCACCGCCCCCTCGACGCAGCTGGGCCGTTCACCTTCGTCACCGCTGACGCGCTCACGATGAAGGTCCGCGAAGGCGGTCGCGTGATCAACGCCGTCGTGCTGCTCGCGACCGGTGTGAACAACGACGGTCACCGCGAAGTCCTCGGGATGCGCGTCGCGACCGCGGAAACCGGGGCTGCGTGGAACGAGTTCTTCGCCGACCTCGTCGCCCGCGGCCTGACCGGCGTCCGACTCGTCACGTCCGACGCGCACGCCGGACTACGTGAAGCGATCGCAGCGAACCTGCCCGGCACGTCCTGGCAGCGCTGCCGCACCCACTACGCGTTCAACCTCATGGGCGTCACCCCGAAAGCCATGTGGCC
>NZ_JAVFWN010000041.1 GCF_030929495.1 Nocardioides sp. LHD-245
CCGCCGCAGGCGCCGGGCTCGGTGGTGGCGGGGGCGGCGAGGGGGTGCAGGGTGGTCTTGATCTTCTCGGCGTCCTCGAGGGTGCCGTAGCCGGTGAGCTTGACTCCGCCGTGGCCGTCCTCGGTGAAGCGGAGGTGGCGGGCGTGGTGGGCGCCGCGTTCGGCCTTGACGCGTTCTTTGTCGAGGTCGATCAGTCGGGCGTCGGGGTCGTGGGTGCGGACGACCTCGCCGAACCTGGCCTGCAGGTCGGTGGCGTCGAGGCCCTGGGTGGTGGCCAGGTCGAGCATCCCGTCGGCGACCTGCTCGCGGAACTCGGGCACTCGGGGCAGGGTGGTGATCTTGTCGGCGATCGCGCGGGCCTGGGGCAGGGTGATCCGTCCGTCTTCGAGGGCCTCGCGCACTGTGGGGAGTCCGGTGAGCCGTTCGGCGGCGCGGACCAGGCCGCCGCCGGTGCCTTTGTGTCCGCCGAGGAGGTGGGTGAGGAGGTCTTTGGCGGAGGTCCAGCCGGTGTCGAGGAGGGCGTTGTCGCCGTCGAGGCGGCCGGCGAGACCGACCAGTGCGGCGTCGACGAGTCCGCGGGTGGTGGCGACCGCGGCGGCGATCTCGATCGCCTCGGCACCGGTCAGGTCGTCCCATGGGGTCTGGGCCAGCTCCTGGGCATGCGCGACCACAGCGGTGGCTGTGTCGAGCGCTCCGGGAGGTGTCATGCGCTCATC
>NZ_JAVFWN010000042.1 GCF_030929495.1 Nocardioides sp. LHD-245
GTCGGGAAGGTCACCGACATCTGCGGGCTCTACCTGGGCACCAACGCCGACATCCCGGCCAACGCGATCGTGCTGAGCGTCGATGAGAAGTCCCAGATCCAGGCGCTGGACCGCACCGTCCCGGTCTTGCCGATGCAGCCCGGGAAGATCGAGCGGCGCAGCCACGACTACTACCGGCACGGCACCACGACCCTGTTCGCCGCACTCGAGATCGCCACCGGTCAGGTGACCGCCGCGCTCAAGCCGAAGCACCGCCACCAGGAGTTCCTCGCCTTCCTGCGTCAGATCGAGCGGGCCTACCGCGACGCCGTCGATCCCGAGACCGGGGAGCCGGTCGAACTGCACCTGGTGATGGACAACTACGCCGCCCACAAGCACAAGAACGTCCGCGACTGGCTCGAGGCGCACCCCCGGATCAAGGTCCACTTCACCCCGACCCACGCCTCCTGGATGAACCTGGTCGAGGTCTGGTTCGGCCTCGTCGAACGCCAAGCCGTGCGCCGCGGCGTGTTCAAGTCCGTCAAGGACCTCAACGGCAAGCTACGCGCCTACATCGAGGGCTGGAACAAGCGCGCCCACCCCTTCGTCTGGACCAAGACCGCAGACGAGATTCTCAAGAAGGCCAACCGTCCAACAACTTCAAATCCGCGCCACTAGCT
>NZ_JAVFWN010000043.1 GCF_030929495.1 Nocardioides sp. LHD-245
CAGGAGGTCCGCTGGTGCCCCGGCTGCGGCGACTACGCCGTCCTCAAAGCCGTCCAGTCCTTCCTCCCCGACCTCGGCCTACGCCGCGAGAACATCGTCTTCATCTCCGGCATCGGCTGCTCGTCAAGGTTCCCCTACTACCTCGACACCTACGGCATGCACTCCATCCACGGACGCGCACCCTCCATCGCCACCGGCCTCGCCACCGCCCGCGAAGACCTCTCCGTCTGGGTCGTCACCGGCGACGGCGACGCCCTGTCCATCGGCGGCAACCACCTCATCCACGCCCTGCGCCGCAACGTCAACATGACCATCCTGCTCTTCAACAACCGCATCTACGGCCTCACCAAGGGCCAGTACTCCCCCACCAGCGAGGTCGGCAAGGTCACCAAGTCCACCCCCGTGGGCTCCCTGGACCACCCCTTCAACCCCGTCTCCCTCGCCCTCGGCGCCGAGGCCACCTTCGTCGCCCGCACCATCGACTCCGACCGCAAACACCTCACCGCCGTCCTCGCCGCCGCAGCCGCCCACCGCGGCACGTCCCTGGTCGAGATCTACCAGAACTGCCCCATCTTCAACGACGGCGCCTTCGACGCCATCAAGGG
>NZ_JAVFWN010000044.1 GCF_030929495.1 Nocardioides sp. LHD-245
CCTAGCGATCCTTGGTCGCTAGAACTCCGACGTCGGTCTTGAGTTTCAGGCGGCGGTTCCCAGGCGCGCGTGGTCGAGATAGCCGTTGACGTGACGGTCGACGACGGCGAGTGCCCGTTGCAGTTCGATCGGCGCGGGCGGTTGGTCGGCGGCGATGAGCGGGCGGAGCACCCGTTCGTGGACTTTCGTGTAGAAGATCGCGACGCGCTGGCCGTCCGGAGTGAGGTCGTAGGTATTGCTGTGCGGCCGGCGTTCGATGAGCCCGTTGAGGCGCAGGCGGGCGAGGTCGTAGCTGGCCTGGTTGACGGTGTAGGCGACGCCGAGCAGATGGGACACCTGGGCGCGGAGGCTCCGGTTGGTGAATCCGAGGGCGTTCAGGCCGACACACAAGGCGCCGAGCAGGGCCATGACCCGAGGATCTCCGAACCGTAGTGCGGGCGACCTCCTGCCATCCTCGGTGAGGGTGGACTGTGCGACCCGCTCAAAGGCTGGGCTCGCAAGGACACAACCCTGCCCGACACGTTCAGTATCGAGCA
>NZ_JAVFWN010000045.1 GCF_030929495.1 Nocardioides sp. LHD-245
ATCGCGGTCGCGTTGGGTGAGATCGAGATGCCGACCGACGCGGATGTGATGAACAACCGTGACCTGTACTCGTCGGTCGCGTCGTGCTCCTCGGGCGTCGAGCTCGACGTGGCCCAGATCGTGGTGGTCGGCAACGCGAAGGGTGTCGGTGGTCGCTACCGGATCGGTCACTCGGTGATGAACGATGCTCTCGACCAGGACGGTATCTGGAACGCGATCAAGGACGCCGGCCTCGATCTGCCCGAGCGCCCGCGCACTGCGGACCTGGACGGCAAGCTGGTCAATGTGTTCCTCAAGTGCGAGGCGTCGCAGAACGGCGAGGTCCGTGGTCGTCGCAATGCGATGCTCGACGACTCCGACGTGCACTGGCACCGTCAGATCAAGTCGTGTGTCGGTGGTGTCACGGCCGCGGTGACCGGTGACCCGGCGGTCTTCGTCTCGGTCTCCGCCGCCCACCAGGGCCCGGAGGGTGGCGGCCCCGTCGCCGCCATCGTCGACCTGGGCTGATCCAC
>NZ_JAVFWN010000046.1 GCF_030929495.1 Nocardioides sp. LHD-245
AGCTCGGGGTCGGTAGAGAACCGGAACGACTCGGCCTTCCACGGCTTGATCCCGTACGCCTTCCACGCCCGGGTCACGGTCTTGTGGCTGAGCTTGAGCTCGCCGGCCAGCAGCCGGCTCGACCAGTGGGTCACGGCCAACTTCTTCGGTGGCGGCCTCAGCGTCGCGGTCACGACCGCCGCGTGATCGACCTCCCGGGGCCGACCCGACCGATCAAGGTCCTCCAGGCCCGCCACGCCGCGCGACTGGTAGCGCTCGCGCCACTGAATCACCGTCGTACGCGAGGCGCCCACCCGGGCTGCGATCTCCTGGTTCGTCACCCCGTCGGCGGCCAGCAGCACGATCCTCGCCCGCTTGACCAGCCCCGCCTTCACCGACCGCGACCGCAGCCACCCTTCGAGCTTCTCCCGGTCACCATCACGCAGCACCAATGCAGGGGCAGGACGATTCGCCATGCTCCCATGATTTCAGAATCCAAACTGTTCAAGAACTAACGACACGCGACACTAG